>NZ_CP107853.1:11462913-12694370 GCF_036013525.1 Nonomuraea sp. NBC_00507 | reverse complement strand
GCCTGCGACACCGCCCCGACGACGGCGTCATCAACGACGTTGCCCTCAGTGACGACGGCAGGTCGGTAACGACCGTCGCGATCCTGCCCTCGGGCGAGCAGAGCATGATGGGCCTGTTCAAAGTGCCGTCAGGAGAGGAGATGATAGGGCATAAAGACGAGCTCGCCACGGACGTGGCCTTCGCCTTCGGCGACCAGTTCATCGCCGCCTGGGCCGGGCAGAGCACGCTGAGGCTGGTGCGGCGCTCCGACCTCACCACGGTGTACGAGCGGGCCATGCCCGATTTCGTCGCCCAGCTCCGCTTCGACCTCGCCGGCCGGGCCGTCCGCTATCTGAACGACCGCGGCGTCGTCTACACCGAGGACGTTGCGATGGTGTTCGACCGGCCGATCGCCGCCGGCGACGCCGACGGCGACGGCCTGAGCCTGCGGCTGGACCCTTCCGCGCGCGTGCTGGCCAAGGTCGGCGGGGAAAGAATCTACGTCAGGGACACGGCGACGGGACGGCCGCTGATCGCGCCGGTCGGCTGGTCGGGCACGGGGGCCGCGACGGCCTTCAGCGCCGACGGCCGCCGCCTCGCCCTGGCGGGCGGCGACAAGATCACCATCGTGGATCTGGCCAGGCGCGAGGTGTCGGCCAGGCTCAAGCTGACGGGTAACGGCGGGCAGGGCGCGCAGGCCCTGGCGTTCAGCCCGGACGGCCGCACGCTGGCCGTGTCACGCGATGGAGAGTCCGGCCGCGTCGAGCTGTGGGACCTTGAACAGAGATCTGTACGGGCGACGACCGGGCACGGCGCGGGCTACCTGGCCTTCCGCCCCGATGGACGGCTGCTGATGACCGGGGACCCGTTCCAGCTCATCGATCCCGCGACGGGTGCCACCCGCCCTCTCGCGCCGGGGACCGGCCAGCTCGACGGCCCCTTCGCCGTCAGCCCGGACGGCCGTCAGGTGGTCTTCGCCGGCCCGGACCGGCTCACCTTGTGGGACGGCGACGTCAGGACCCGGATCGCCCAGTTCTCCGCGGTTCCGGGCAGCGAGGCCGCCGTGCTCGCCTGGTCACCCGACGGGCGCACGATCGCCTCGTACGAGAAGGGCATGCGCGTGCAATTGTGGGACGTGCCGAGCCGGCAACCGCTGGGCATCGTCTTCGACGGTAAGCAGCGGCTGGACGAGGTCGGCGACGGGTGGGTGGCATTCTCGGCGGACGGCACGAAACTCCACACCGCCGCCCTCGACGGCACCGTACGCGTGCATGACGTGGATGAGCGGCACGTGGCCGCGACCGTGTGCGCACGCGCGGGCCGTACACTCACCGCCGCTGAATGGTCACGCCACCTGCCCGGCGTCGAGCCTTTCACGCTGTGCCGATCCGAAGAATCGGCAGCCCGCGAGTCCACGTCCGGAAGCGAACGCCGTAGTGGACGCTGAGCGAGAGCCACCAGCCGCGCAAGCGATATCGAACACGTCGGCGGAGTCTAAACGGCGCGCAGTACTCGGTAAATGGCGCACTGGAGGTTCCGCGCGATGTGCGGGATAAGGGGCCGTTATCCCGTGCATCGGAGGGGCACTGGAGTTGGGTGCCGTCACACCCGGGTGTTGCGCACGGTGTTGCCCTGGATGCGCACGCCAGTGTGCGGGTGGGCCGGGTCGGAGGTGTGCGAGCCGGTGAACTGACCCCAGCCGGACTGCGAGCCCCGGGATGGTCGAAGTCCAGCCCGCCGGCGGCGTACTTCCGCCGCACATCGAAAGCGAACCGATCCACCGCCTCCCGGTCCGACAACCCTTCAGGCGCTGCAGCATCACCACCACAGCGACGATCCTGGCGGTCTCCCGTGTGACATGCCACGGGTGATGTCGCTGTTACCGCCGAGCTTATGTTGTGGTGGTTCGGCAGCTGGTGGACGGACTGGTGGGCGTTGTGTGGTCGCCGCGCCGGCGGATGACGGCCCAGTTGCCCCAGCCGGCCTCGGCCTGGACCGCCTGCCAGCTGCCGCCCAGAGCGGCTAGGACCGTGGGGGTATCGAGGAACAGCGGTCCCTCTGCGCCGAGCTGGTTGGCCCATAGCAGCACGCCGTCCTCGCGCAGCACACGGGCAATCTCAGACGGAAACAACAGCACGTCGATGCAGACGATGGCGGCGATCGATCTGGCGGCCAGGGGCAGGCGGGCGGCGTCGGCCTGCAACCGCGGCGCCAGATGAGCGGGAGCGCGGGTGAGCATCTGCCGGGCCAGGTCGACGGCGACGGCGTGGTCGAAGGCGCCCGCCAAGAGCGCGGTGTGCTGGCCGGTGCCCGAGCCGAGCTCCAGGCATACGCCCTCTGGCAGGGGTCCGCCGCGGGCCAGGGAGTCGGACAGGAAGTCCAGCCGGCCGGTGGCGTGTTCGGCGTCCCAGGCGGGCGCCATCTCCTCGAACAGGCCCGCGACCAGCGTGGCCAGCGCCGGGGTCCACGCTGCCGGTTCGGTAGCGATCTGGCGGGCCAGCCGACGCAGCTCGACGCCGCCCTCGGGGACCGGCTTGCCCGCCGGTTCGGCGATCACGCGTGGCAGGGTCGGATCAGGAACAGGAGCGTAGGCGATTGGCGATCGCGGCGTACCCTGCCATCAGGTGAACCGAGATGGCCCATCTACCGGTCAACCTCACAGCCTGCCGTGGCTGCTGCTGTGGGCCGTCGTGCTGTTCAGCGTCCAGCTCCGACCGCTTAGAGGTAGCCGCGGGCGGCATAGTCGTAGCTGTCGTTGAACCGGACCCAGGCCTTCTTGCCCTCGAAGGGCTCGAACTGATCTGGCTGCCACTTCTTCTTGTTCTTCAGGAAGTAGGTGGCGGTCTCGCAGCCGCCGCGCGCCCAGAACGAGGAGACCTTGTCCCGCCAGTAGGCGGTGAAGTTGAACTTCTTGCAATTCGCGGCGGAGGCCCGCCACGCGCCCATCGCGCCGCGCCAGTACTGGTGCTCATAGACGCAGTAGTAGCCGGCCGGGCAGGACTTGGCGGTGGCCTCCAGCACCACGCGGACGTCGCCGCCCTGCCAGGAGATCTCGTTGTTGCCGACCTTCGTGCCGCCGGGGAACGCGGCCATGTAGGCGTCGACGCGGGCGCTGCTTGAGGCTGCTTGGGCCGGGACCGCGCCGCCGGCGATGACACCGGCGCCGATGACGATGGCGGCCACTCTCATGAAACTCATTTCGTCTCCCTCTTCGTGTGGTGAACAGGAAGATAGGCAGGCCGATGTTGAGCCCGTGTTGAGTGCGTGTTGACCCGGCTCAGGTCAGTCCGCGGACAGGAACGCCAGCGCCTCGCGGAGCATGCCGCGGGCGTGCTGTTCGGGCAGTCCATGGCCGGCGACCCAACCGAGTCGAGATGGGCACTGCGGGTGGGATCAGTACACGACCCGGTGTTCGTCCCGCTAGCCTGCGCGGTCATGCTGCAGAAGATCGCGTTAGTTGGACTTGTCAGTATTTGCCTCGCGCCTGCCGTGCCCGTGCAGGCGGCCACGGCCACGAAGCTGCCGAAGAACTTCCTGCTCTACGAGCGCACGGCCCGCGAGGACATGGCACGTGACGACCCTGATGACCTTCACGACTATGAGGAGACCTGGCTCTACGACGACAGAGCCGACCAGCCGCTCCTGGCCAACCCCTGCTACACCGTCGCGGTCGGCACAGGCCAGAGTACCAAGATCGGGCTTACCGGCCGCAAAGCCGTGCGGTCGGTGACCTTCAGCTCCCAGGAGTACCACGGAACGCAGGAGCAGGTGATCGTCTATCGCTCCACGAAGATCGCCAAGAAAGTCATGGGTGACTGGAAGGCCGCAGCCGCCCGCTGCGCGCGTAAGGGCAGTAAGGCCCAGCCGATGGGCGTCTTCCGCCGCAAGCTCTACCCCAGCTCCCTGGGCGACCAGGCCTGGGCGGTGACGGGCTACAACACCGACGACGACGAGCAGTGGGACGCCTACGTGATCGTTCGTCGGGCCAACGCGATCATCTACTACGGTGGACCGCGGCAGAAGAAGCCCTTCGCCAAAGACCGGCGGGACGCCAAGAAGATGCTGGCCAAGATTTGCCGGGTGGCCTCCTGCTGATGGTCTGGCCGGGAGGCCTCTCACGCGTCATCCTGATTACTCGTAGATCGGTAGCGCCGTGCAACTGCACGGTCCAGCATCACGTACGTACGGTGAGCAGCGGGAAACCTCTGGACTCCGAACGGGAAGCGCGGGCGTGAGCTTCGGCGCCCACGCTCGCCGGGCTCTGGATCGCAGCCTGCTGTACGGCCCGGGAGTGCCTGAACGGAAGCTCAACAGATTCTCAACACGGGGCGGCGCATGATCCCTGGGACGGATCACCTCAGGAGGAAACATGCGCAAGTTAGCGATTAGTGCGGCGCTCGCGACAGGACTCGCGGTGCTGGCGGTGCCGAGTGCGGCGAATGCGGCGGGGCCCGGGTTCATCGACTACAGCTGCGGGCCGCGGATCAGTTACGAGCGCACGAACGGGATTACAGACCTGGGAACCGCCCAGACCTCCTTCGCGTATGTCTATCTCGTCAAGTCCAGGAACCGGATCTACAAGGGACGGCACGTCTACTACGCGTTGGCCGGCGGGCTCCAGCGCGGGGACAGGGTCACGCTCGACTGGTCGGACACCGGCGGCCGCTCCTGGCACGGCTGCTACGCCAAGCGCCGCGGCAAAATCGGCACCGCCGGGGGCGTCGACCAGTGGGGCGGCCGCAGCTTCCGCGCCTGCGTCTTCAACGTCGGCCGGTGGGTGTGCACACCGTGGAAGAAGTAGTGCGCTCAGACGGTGCCGTCCTTCATTGCTGCCCATCCCGGCCGGACTCCGGGCCCGCGCCGACGGCGCGATTCGGTACAGCCTGCTCAGCCAGCACGGACAACAGCAGAAGCCGGCCTGGACCCGAATGGCGGCGTTGTTCGAGCCAAGAATGCGCGCGTGCCATGGACCTGAGCTGCACGAATGCCGCTTCGCTCCATGACGCCTGAAAGCTTCCTCGGGAGCCATGTCGATTCCGGCGGTGCGCGATCGACGCGTTGGCGAGGGGACGGGCCGGAGGTCCCGTCGCCATCGCACGAAGTCGACCAGGTACTCACCCCGGAAGGAAGCAATGAAATACATGTTGATGCAGTTCGGCGACGAAACCGTCCTGAGCGGCAAGTCTCAGGAATGGGTCCAGCAAATGATCAAATTCATGATCGAGTTCACCGAAGGGCTGAAGAGGTCGGGTGAACTGCTTGCCGATGAAGGGCTGGCACTCGCGCCGCATGCGAAGGTTGTCAGTCTCGAAGACGGCGCGGTGGCCGTACGGGACGGCACGTTCGCTGAGCCCAGCCAATCACTGGCCGGCTGGTGGTTGGTGGACGTCGCGGATGAGACGAGAGCGCTAGAGCTCGCCCGTCAGATCGTCGCGGGAGCCGGCGAACCGGTGGAGGTCCGCCAATGCCACGAACCTCCGGTGACGTGAACTGATCAGGTCGGGAGTCCCAGGGTTTCGGGCGTTTCGCAGACGGCAGCTGCCGCTCAGGGTCGGTTTCCTCCTGCGCGCACTGGTTGATCAGCTCGACGAGGGCTTGCCTGTCCCGCTCGGGAAGCTTGTGCAGGAGGGCGATCATCGGCTAGCGACGTTGGCATCGATCTCGTCGACTGCCGCGTCCAGGCGGGCCTTGACCGCGGAGCCGTTCATGATGTCCTGCGCGGCCTTCTCGAAGACGCTGGAGATCACCGGGTAGGCGGGCGTGGGTGGGCGAACCATGGCGAATTTGCGCGAGTAGTCAGCGAACATTCTCAACTGGCCACCCTGCTTGTACTTGTCGGTCAGGGCGGCGGCCTCCTCCGTGGCCGGGATCAAGCCGATCTTGTTGGAGAACTGCGCGATGTACTTGGGGTTCAGGGAGAATTCCAGGTACTTGCGGGCCCCGTCCTGCTCCTTGCAAGAGGAGGTGATGGCCCACTGCCAGGAAGCACCACCGATCTTCGGCCCGGCGCCGAGGTCGGGCCGGGGGAAGGAACAGCACGTCGTCGCCGTACTTCTTGACGGCGTCCGGCGCCCCCCAGTTGCCCTTCCAAGCCAGCGCGGCCTTGCCGTTCAAGAACGCGACGCGGTCGGTGGCCTCGCGCGGGTTGGCAAGCTTGCGCTGGAACAAGCTCTGCCACCATTCCCCCCACTTGACGGCTGCGGGGCCGTTGAGCGCGCCCTCGGCCGTGGTCATCGAGGAGCGGTCGACGAGATCCCCGCCGAAGCCCTGCAGCAGGGGTGAGAAGACGTACGGCCACCACTTCGCCGCCGCTGCCGCCGGTACCCAGATCAAGGGCGTAGTCGAACTTTCCCTCGTTCTCGAGCTTGACCAGCGCCGCGTCGAACTCCTGCAGGGTCCACGGCGTGTCGATGGTGGGGATGCGTGGTGGCCTGCGGAAGGTTTAGCGGCGCCAGATACTTGGCCCAGGCCCAGTTGGGCACGACGGGTCCGTCCGCGTCGAGCAGGCAGGGCAACTTGCCCGCTGTGGCGGCTCCCGTGACGGCGTTGTTGTAGGCGCCCTGGGGGAACGCCTCGTGGACGATCTGATACTCCTTCTGCGAGGCGTTGTGGCCCGGCTGGCCGGCCGGGGTGAGGCTTGCGGCCGTGTCGCGGGTCGCCGTCGCGTCTCACCGCGGCGGCGGCCCCACCGAGTCCCGCCTGACCAGCGGGCACGGCATGAGATGTCCCTGCTCCCTTTGCTCAGGGTCGTCCTGGATGAGCCCCAGCAGCCGGTGGAACGCCCACATCCCCATCTCGTAGTGGGGGAGGGCGACGGTCGTCAGTGCCGGGGACAGCTCGGGTGCGATCAGGTCCTGATCGTCGTACCCGACGACGGACAGGTCGTGGGGGATGCGCAGGCCGCGTTCGGCCGCGGCGCGGTAGCACCCCATCGCCATCCGGTCGTTGTAGCAGAAGATCGCGGTCGGCCGTTCGTCGAGATCGAGAAGGCGGCTCGCCGCTTGGTAGCCTCCGGTTGTGGTGCCGTGCTCGGCTGCTACAAGCTCCGGGTCGGCGGGGATCCCCGCCGCGGCCAACGTTTCGTGGTAGCCGGTCAGGCGCCCGGATGCCGCCGGAACCTCCAGCGCCTCGGTGGCGAACCCGATCCGCCGGTGACCCGCGCGGAGGAGTTCGCCGACCGCCGCAGCCGCGCCTCCGCGTTCGTCGGGCACGACGTACGGCATGGAGCCGCCGGTGGGGCAGGCATCGAGGACGACGGTGCTCACGTCGTCCAGCATCTCGGGGATCTCGACGTGCCGGTGGTACATGGTGGCGTAGATGACACCGTCGACCCTCCGGTCGAGCAGCGCCCGAACGGCGTGGCGCTCGAGCGCGTGCTCTCCCCCGGTGTTCACCAGGAACAGCAGGTAGCCGGCCTGCCAGGCCGCGTCCTGAGCTCCCTGGATCATCCGCCCGGCGAACGGGGTGGTCGCTATGTCATCGCCGACGAAGCCGATCGTTTGAGTCCTCCGTGTGCGAAGGCTGCGGGCGATCGGGTTGGAGGTGTAGCCGAGGTCGCGGGCGGCGGACAGGATTCGCTCCCGGGTCTCGGGGCCGACGCGCGCGCCCTCGACGTTGTTCAGGACCACGGACACCGTGGAGACGCCTACGCCCGCTCGGGCTGCGACGTCCTTGATCCGCGGTTTGCCCATGATTCTCCTTGAAGAATCGATTCATCAAATCGATTCTTCATCCTTGCCCTGATGCGGATATTTGGCAAGAGTTCGTTTCCGACGCGTTACATGCCGTGGAACCGGCCCGGGACCTCGGGGCCGCCCTGGCGCGTCCAGCGGCAGCGCCACCCCTGCCTGCTCCGGCTCAAGGGGTGGCGCGGAAGGTGTGGTCCGAGGTGTGGGTGACGAACTGCGAGGCGGTCGCGCTGTCGATCACCTTCGTGCCGTGCGTGCTCCCGTCGAGCACAACGGCGTTCGCAGCGACGTTGCTGACCAGGCTGTTGTTGGACAGGTGGTTGTTGTGCCCTGAGGCGACCAGGATGATCGTGGGTTTGGCGCCGGAGGGGGTGATCTTGGCTGGGTCGACGTCGTAGGCGAAGAGGTTGCCGGTGACCATGTTGCCGTCACCGCGCAGGTGGATCACCCCGTACAGGTCGTCCTTGCCGTTGTTGTACGGCTGCATCGGGCCCAGGGTTCGGGTTCCCTCCGGAAGTGGTTGCCGCTGATGAGGTTCTCCTTGTTGGCCCCGTCCGAATCGAGCATTCCGGGGTAAAAGCCGTGCAGCCGGTTCCCAGTGATCGACGACCGGTTGGTGTTGCGGAGGTGGATCAAGCTCTTGCCGCGCGGGAAGATGTTGTTCCCGGCGATCAGCAGCCCCTGGTGCTGTTCGGTGAAGATCGAGTAACCGATGTAGCCTGCGCCGATGTGGTTGTCGGTGACCTTTGACGCCTGCCCGGAGCCGATCAGTTCCACGCAGCTGCCACATTCGGCGATGAAGTTGCCGTGCACGCTCAGCGCGTCCGCGTCGCGTATGACCAGCGCGCGCTCGAGGTAGACGAAGCCCATCCGCTCGATGCGGAAGGCGTCGTTGGCCGTGTCGACCCGGATCCCGACCTTGCCGTTGGCGTAGGAGTTCTGGTTCGGCGTGAAGGAGAGCCCGTCGAGGCAGAAGTTGTCGAAGACGACCGAGCTCAGCCGCGGATCTCCGCTGCGGGAGACGAGGAAGGCCTCGCTGTGGCCGTCGGTGTTCTCGACCCGGATCCGGCTGCCGCCAGGCCAGATCTCGTGCCACGCCGAGGTGTCTCCTGCGTTGTAGCGGATGCTGGAGGAGGCGAAGCCGTGGCCGTCACCCCTGATGGTGAGGTAGCTGACGTCGACCGTGACCCTCGTCTTGAGGGGGTAGTCGCCGGGAGGGATGTAGATCACCGCGCCGGGCTTCGACGACTGGTTGGGCTGGCGCTTCTTGATGTCGGCGATGATGTCGTTGATCAGCGCGCCGATGTCGGTGTAGCAGGTGATGGCCGGGTTGGTGGAGTGGGTCCAGGCCGTGACGTCGTACACAGTGGGCGGCTTGCCGGCCTTGGCGGATGCGGCGGTCTGGCCCGAGAGTACGGCTAAGCCGGCCGCGGCAGCGCCGACGGCCGGCACTCTGAGCAGCATGCGGCGGGCGATGCCGGAGTCTTTCTCGGTCATGCGGTTCCTCCTGAGGGTTGGGGGGTGCGATATCCGGGTTGAGGGACAGGTGGAGTTCGCTGGGCTGAGGTGCGCGCCGTGCTCCAGCCCGGGAGCGCGGCGGTACCTGCGGGCATACCTGTCGGCGGTGCCGCGGTTGCGCAGGCACCGGTGACCAGTCAGACGGCTGAGTCGAAGGCCGTCCGATGGTCTTTTGAGTTGGCGGGTGTCACATCGGGAGTGGCTGGGTGCTCTGCAGGCCGTGAGCCGGATCGAGGCGCACGGGGATCGGGTCGGTGATCTCCCCGATGAAGCCGTCGTCGTCGGTGTGGCGGAAGGCGAGCAGGATCCAGGCGCCCTCGCGATCCTGGATGATGCGGCCGCTGTAGAGGGACTCCTCGGTGAGGCGCCGCGCCTTACTCGGGTCGTACGGTCCGAGCGGGTCGCCGGGTTCGAGGACCCAGACGCCGCCGCGTTCCCCAGCCAGGCGCCGTTCCTGCGACAGCTCGGTGCGCAGACACGAGAACAGCAGCACTGGACTGCCGTCGACGATCTCCACCTGGGGGACCTCCAGGTGGCCGAAGCCGGTGCCGGGTGCGCTGAGCGGGGGTTGTGTCTCCCACGTGAGCAGGTCGTGGGAGCGGGCATGGCCGATCACGCCGCGCTGGTCGGGGTCGCCGACCTGGGAGCGGGCGGTGATGAGCATGTGCCAGCCATCGCCGCCGGGGTCGCGGAAGACCCAGGGGTCGCGCCATGCCTCGTCGGGCCACTGAGCGGTCTGGAGCTGCTCGTACCAGCGCGGATCGCTTTCCAGGATCGCTGCCGTGCCGTGCTTGCGCCAGGTGTGCAGGTCGTCCGAGGTGGCCAGGCCGATGCGCTGCTTGAGGCCGCGTTCGGCGTGGCTGGTGCCGGTGTAGAACATGTGCCAGGTGCCGTCGTCGGCCCGGACGATCGAGCCGGTCCAGGTGGTGTAGTCGTCGAAGGCGGGACTGGAGCTGGGGGCCAGGGCGTCCGGGAGTACGGTCCAGTCGGTGAGGTCGGCGGATACGGCGTGGCCGATCGAGACGTTCCAGTGGCGTTGGTCGGGGTCGCCGATCGCCTTGGGCGCCTTGAGGAAGTAGAGATGGTAGGCCTCGCCGTCGTCGGCGAGCCAGAAGTCCCAGACCCAGTGGTCGTCGAGACGCAGCACGAAAAGGCCTTTCCGGTGATGACGCCGGTACGCCTCAGGCGGACGGTGCCGCGACCGAGGACCGGCGGATGAGGGGGCAGGGCAGGGTCCGGTCAGGGACATCGCCCGCGTTCCTGGCGGGGTCGTCGATCAGCTCCATGAGGCGATCGACGGCCCAGGCGCCCATTTCGTAGTGGGGCAGTTGCAGCGTGGTGAGGCCGGGGTACAGGCCGTCGGCGATGTACTCCTGGTTGTCGAAACCGACGACGGACACGTCTTCGGGGATGCGCAGCCCGAGTTCGGCGGCCGCGCGGTAGGCCCCCATGGCCATGCGGTCGTTGTAGCAGAAGATCGCGGTGGGCCGGGGCGTGCGCTCCAGCAGCCGGCGGCAGGCCAGGTAGCCGCCGGTGGTCTCGGACTCCTTTTGTACGACGAGTTCGGGATCGTAGGCGATGCCCGCCTCCTCCAGCGCCTGGCGATAACCGCGCAGGCGGCCGTGGGTGGCGGGGACGTCGTCGCTGTTGAGGGCGAGTCCCACGCGCCGGTGGCCGTGGTCGAGCAGCTCCCGGGTGGCGTCGTACCCTCCCCGGACCTCGTCCGGGACCACGGCGGGTGGCCCGTCGCCTTCGGTCCTGGCGTCGGCCATGACCAGCGGGAGACCGCGCAGCTCGGACGGGACCGTGACGATCCGGTGGTACATCGTGGCGTACAGCACCCCGTCGACCTGTTGCTGGTGCAGCGCCTGGATGCCGCGCGCCTCGGCGGCCGGGTCGCCTCCGGTGTTGATGAGCATCAACGCCCACCCACGGGTCATCGCGACCTCCTGGGCACCGAGGATCAGCCGGCCGGCGTGCGGGGTGGTCGCTATGTGATCGCTGATCATCCCGAGCATGTGGCTGCGCTGGGTGCGCAGGCCGCGGGCCATTTTGTTGGGGGCATACCCCAGCCGCTCGGCCGTCTCGCGTACCCGGCGACGCGTGTCGTCGGGCAGCCGGGAGCCCACGACGTCGTTGAGCGCACGGGAGACGGTCGTGATGGACACGCCTGCCTCGCGCGCGACGTCACGGATGCTCGGCCGCCTGGTCACCGCGTCACTCCTCTTCTGGGGGATCCTTTGATGGCGTGGTCGGCCGCATCACTCGTCCCAGAGGCCGTGCTCGGGCCAGCGGCGCGGCAGCCGCTCCTCGACCGGGGGGAGATCGGCATGAGGGGCGTGCGGGTGGAGCTGATACCAGTACGCGACGCTGGAGAAGTCGTTGCCCTGGTCGTTGGCGTGACCATGTTCAATGGTGACGCGGATGGACTCGGCAAAGCGAACCGGGTCCTCGATGTGGAAGCGGTACAAACTCCACAACCCGAAGTGCTCCTGTGGGCTGCTGGCCAGCGAGATCCCGTGGTAGGGCCCGGCGTAAGCCCCACTGGGGAATCCCCACGCGGCGTTGAAGTAGTCCTCGGTGCCGGTGCCGTGCAGGGACGGCGGCCACTGCTCACCGTCGATGAAGATCATGTCGTCGCCCTCGCCCGGCCAGGTGAACTGCTGGTTGGAGGCGTCGAAGTTGTCGATGCTCAGCACGCAGCCGACATAGTGCCCGGTGCCGGTGGCGTCCAGGATGACGTAGTTGTCGTCCCCGGTGAGATTGACGCCCGGCAGCTCCCACGGCGGAGGGTTCTCCGCGCCCGCGGGGTGCACGACCTTCTGACAGGGCTTCTCCTGCCGGTAGTAGGCGTGGAAGCGGCCCATGTCGTCGGGGATCGGCTCCTCGGTGAGCTCGTAGTCGACGTAGTAGAAGAAGTTCTCCACCGGCATGTCGCTCTCGTTGCGCAGCACGATCTTCGCGTGCGAGCCGAACGGCATGGGGAAGTAGCAGTTCATCGCGGCGGCGAACGGGCCCTTGGGGCCGCGGCGCGGGCCGAAGACCATGCTCAGCGGCAGCGACACGTAGTGCGTGCAGGTGGCGTGGCCGACGCCGAAGAAGTCGCCGAGCGGGCTGCGTACGCTGGGGTTGTCCTCGCCGTCCCAGTACATCTCGATGACGAGCTTGCGCAGGTATTTCTCCGAGTAGCACCGGGTGGTCAGCCAGATGTGCTCGATGATCCCGCTGCCGTCGATGTCGGCGAGCACGTGGGTCTCGCCGGGGGCGACGACGGCGAAGTCGCGGTTACCGCCGGTGCGGTCCCAGCTGGACGATCGCCGTGATCGCCCGGCCTTGACGCGCGGAAGTCCGCCCAGCGGGCTGGTCGGCTGCCAGAACTGCATTGATATATGACCTTTCGCGAGGTTGTGGGTCAGCCCTTGACGGCGCCGAGGGTCATGCCCGCGACGATCCGCCGCTGGAGCAGCAGGGTGAACAGGACGACGGGGACCGAGTACAGGGTGGCCAGTGCGGTCATGGGCCCCCATTGCAGGCCGTACTGGGTCTGGAAGTTGGCGATGACGATCGGTGTCGTCTGTGCCCGCACCGCCGTGAGCAGCAGCGCGAACAGGAATTCGTTCCAGGACGCGAGGAACGCGAAGATCGCGGTCACCGCGATGCCGCCGCCGACGACCGGCACCACGATCCGCACCAGCGCCTGCAGCCGCGTGCAGCCGTCGACCACGGCCGCCTCCTCCAGACTGGGCGGTACGGCCTCGAAGAAGCTGGCCATCAGCCAGATCGACAGCGGCAGCGAGATCGTCGTGTGGGCCAGCGCGAGCGCGGTCGGCGTGTCGGTGATGCCCGCTGTGCTCATCAGGTTGACCAGCGGGACCCCGATGGCGACCGGTGGCACCATCCGGGTGACCAGGGCGAGCATGATGAAGATCCGCCCGCTCACGGTTCCGTAGCGGGTGATCCCGTATGCGGCCGGGACCGCGAGCAGGACCGACAGCACCGTGCTGATCACGGCGGTGGAGGTGCTGTTGATGAACGAGGGGATCACGCCGGGCGTGGCCAGGGCGGTGCCGTAGTTCTCCAGGCTCCAGGCCTTGGGCAGCACCGTCGGTGGCACGGCGATGGCGTCGGTGGGCAGCTTGAGTGAGGTCAGGATGAGGTACGCGAAAGGGAACGCGTACAGCACCACGATGCTGGCCAGCAGCGCCCACAGCAGCGTCCGGGTGCTCGTGCGCGGGGTCATCGCTGCACCCCCTTCCCCGGTCGCCAGATGGTGGCGACCGCGATCAGTGCCACGCCCAGCATCGCGATCAGGTAGAGGGTGCCCATGGCGCTGGCGAGCCCGGGCTCGCCGAAGCGCACCATCGTCCGGTAGATGAGCAGGCTGAGCGTCTCGGAGGCCGACTGCGGGCCGCCGTTGGTCTGGATGAGGATCACGTCGAAGGCCCGCGCCGCGTCGATGCCGCGTACGACGAGCGCGACGGCGATGACCGGCCGCAGCAGCGGCAGCGTCACCCGGGTGAGGGTGTGCCAGGGTCCGCTGCCGTCGAGGTGGGCGGCCTCCAGCACGTCGCCCGGGATGTTCTGCAGTCCGGCGAACAGCACCAGGGCCATGAACGACGTGGTCAGCCAGATGTCCGGCAACGCTACCGAGAACAGCACGATGTCCGGGTCGCTCAGCCAGCCGATCGCGTCGGGTCCGTCGATGATGCCGAGCCGGGTGAGCAGCTCGTTGACGATGCCGAAGTTGTCGATGAGCAGGAACCGCCACAGCAGGCCCGCGACGACCGGGGCGATCATCAGCGGATACAGGAACAGGGTCCGAACCCACCTCGCCCGCCTGCCCAGCGCGTTGAACAGCAGGGCCGCCGCCAGCCCGAGGGTGAACTCCAGCGTGACCACGAGCATCGTGTAGAGGGCCGTCCGGCCGGCGGCGCCAAGGAACTCCGGAGAGGTCAGTGCCTGACCGTAGTTGGCCAGTCCGGTGAACTCGCGCGTCCCGGCCAGCGGGGCGATGTCGTACAGGCTGTCCACGACCAGCTTGACCAGCGGCCAGCCGACGAACACTGCCAGGAACACCGCCGCCGGGGCCATCAACGCCAGCGCGAACCGGTTGTCAGTGAGCCCACGACCCCGTCGGCGCCGCCGGTGCCGGACGTGATCATCGCCGGCCCGGATAGCGCCGCCGGAGGGCCGGGGATCGACCCGGCCCACCGTGGGGTTCGGACTACTGGGCAAGGCTCTGCACCTTGTCTTTGGCGGCGGCCAGCAGGCCCGCGTAGTCGGCGTTCGGGTTGAGCGACTGCTGCAGCGTCGGGATCAGCACGGTGTCCACGATCTGCTGCCACTTGGCCGTCGCAGGGCGTGGCTTGGTGGCCGTCGCGTTGAGGGTCTCCAGCAGCGGCTTGAAGTGCTCGTAGCCGGGCTTGTCGGCGTACTGCTCGAATGCCGACTTCCGCGCGGCCAGCCCGAGCGAGGACTCGATCGCCATCGCGTTGTTGTCGTAGGCGAACTTGACGAACTCGGTGGCCAGGTCGGCCTGCTTGGTGGCCTTGGGCACCGAGAGATACCAGGGTCCGGGGATGCCCGCCACTCCGGCGGCTCCGCCGATCATGGGGGCGGCGCCGACCTTGCCGTGCACCAGGGAGTCCTTCGGGATGAGCGGAAACGCATGCGCCCAGAACCGCATCATCGCCGTCTTGCCCTGATTGAACAGGTTCTGCGCGCCCGCCCAGTCGAGCTGCGCGGCGCCGGGAGGGCTCACCTTGAGCTTGTTGTTGAGGTCGCTGTAGAACGTCAGCGCCTTCAGGTGCTGGTCGTTGTCGATGATGACCTGGCCGGCGGCGTCCAGAACCACGCCCGGCGACCCGGCTTGCAGCACGTGCGCGAGAAATTCGGTCTCGACCGCGCCCTTGACGTCGGTGCCGTACAGCTTGCCGTCGCGGGTGAAGAACGCCGCCGCGTCGTTGAACTGCTCCCACGTCGTGGGTGGGGCGAGCTCGTAGCCGTACTTCTTCTTGAAGGCGGCCTGCTCGTCGGTGTCCTCGAACAGGTCCTTGCGATAGAAGAGGATCTCGGCGTTCGTCCACACCGGCATGCCGACGAACGTGCCGCCGACCTGCGCCTCGGTCACCAGGGCCGGGAACAGGTCGGCCTTGACGTCCGCGGTGAACAGCTCGGTGAGGGGGCGAACGGCTCCGGCGAACGCGGTCAGCCAGATCGCGTCCAGCGCGGCCACGTCGAAGCTGAGGGTGCCGGAGGACAGTTCGCCGGACAGCCGGTTGAACAGGCCGTCGTACGGCAGCTCGATGAACGTCACCTTCGCGCCGGTCTTCGCGGTGAACGCCTCGGCGATCTTCGTCAGCTCCGCCTTGCCGCCCGCCTCGACCAGGACGCTGAGCGCCTTGGCGCCGCCCGTGCCCGATCCGCTCGTCGTCCCGCCGGCGCCGCACGCGGTCGCCAGTACCGCCAGGCCCGACACGCCCGTCCACTTCAACAGGTCGCGCCGGGACAGCCCTGAGTTGTGAGGCATGTGCCCTCTCCCATCAGCCTGGGGCTCATGCGGCGCACCCCGAACCGCTGCTGAGCAAAAACGTTTGCGCAAACGTAAGCCTCCATATCGAGGGAGGTCAAGAGGGCGCCGGAAACTTCGTCGTAATGCCCCTGGAACGAGTCCCTGTGCTTGCAGAATCGATTCAGCACGTGTCACCATGTCGCCGTCACGAGGGGAGGGCACATGACGTTCCTGGTGATCGGCGAGAGCATCGTCGACCTGATCGGCACGCCCGACGCATCGCGGTTCAGCGCCGTCGCGGGAGGCAGCCCGCTCAACGTCGCGGTCGCCCTGGCCACGCTCGGGCAACAGGTCAGACTCGCCAGCGAGATCGGCGGCGACTTCTTCGGCGACCTGCTGCGGGGCCATCTCGGCAGGCACGGGGTCGGACAAGGAGAGCTCGTCCCCGGTGCCGCAACCAGCCTGGCTTTCGCCAGGATCGGTGACGACGGGTCGGCGTCCTACGACTTCCGGTTCGACTGGCGATTTTCCGGTCCGGTCTCACTCGACGGCGTCACCTGCCTGCACACCGGATCGCTGGCCACGCTCGTCGGGTCCGGTGCGGCGCATGTCCGGGAGGTGATGCGGGCCGCGGCCGACGCCGGGGTCATCGTCTCCTACGACCCCAATATCCGCCCCTCGCTCATCGCGGACCGGGCGTCTGCGCTCACGCTGGTCGAGGAATGCGTACGGATCTCGCGGCTGGTCAAGGTCAGCGCGGAGGACCTGGCCTGGCTGTATCCCGGCGAGCCGGACCTGGATGCGGCGAAACGCTGGGCGGCGTGGCCGGGTGAGCGCCTGGTCGTGGTGACCCGGGGCGGCGACGGCGCGTCGGCGATCCTGGGCGACTCGGTGATCACCTGCCCCGCTCCCCTCGTGGAACTCGTCGACACCGTCGGCGCGGGGGACACCTTCACCGCCGCCTATCTCACGGTTCTCGGCGACGGTGAGCTCACTGGGGAGCGGGTTGGCGACGCGTTGCGCTACGGATGCGCGGCGGCGGCCGTGGTGTGCACTCGGGAGGGCGCGGTGCCACCCAGCCCGCAGGAGATCGACGGCCTGCTTTCCTCAGTGTCGGCGACCCCGGTTTGACCATCCGCCCCGGGGTTGCGCGACACGTACAGCCTCGGACTCAATCATTCAGTCGGTGAAAGCGGACTTCATCGCCCAGACCTTGAGCGACTTGACCGTGACGGTGCCGTCGGCGAACAGGGCCAGGCCGATCGAGTCGGCGCGGGCGGGGTACACGCGGGTAGTGATCGACTTGTGGTCCCCGGCATAGGCCTCGACCATGGATTTGTCGAGGAACAGATCCAGAGTGAGGACGTCGTCCGCGAGAGCGACAGGACCGCACTGCACGCCCAGGTCGGCGAACAGGCTGGAGATGGCGCCCGAGCGGGTCCGGTCGACGCAGAAGGTCTTGTCGTTCTTGTTGTAGGACAGGAGTGTCTCCTCCTCTCCCGCGGGGCTGCGCCTGACCTTTATTCCGTAGCGGCTCGCGGCGGAGGCCGACATCTCCAGCTGGATGTGGAGGGTGTCGCAGTGGACGCCGGACAGTTGCTGGTTGGCCGCGCTGAGGTCGTTCTGATTCGTGAGGGTGACCAGTGGCCCTTCTCTCCTACCGTGTGCCCGGGGCGGGGCCGGTGGAGTCGCGGATGACGAGGTGGGTGGCGAGTTCGATGTGGAGGGCCTCAACGGCGTGACCTGCGATGAGACGCATGAGGAGAGTGACGGCCATGCGGCCCATCTCTTCGAGGGGTTGGCGGACGGTGGTGAGCCTCGGAAGGGTGCTGAGGCTGAGGTAGAGGTCGTCGAACCCGGTGACGGAGAGGTCTTCAGGGACGCGGAGACCGTGTTCGAAGGCGGCACGTAGGGCGCCGACGGCGGACTTGTCGTTGAAGGCGACGATGGCGGTAGGGCGTTCAGAAAGGTCGAGGAGGTGGCGGGCGGAGTCGTAGCCCCAGTCGGTGACCGGTTCCCGGTTGCGGACGATGAGCTCGGGGGAGGTGAGGAGCCCGGCGTCGGCTAGGGCTGAGGTATGACCGGCGAGGCGGTATTCGCTGGCCAGCCACTCCTGAGGGCCGCCGATGACGCCGATGCGGCGGTGCCCGAGTTCGACGAGGTGGGCAGTGAGGTTCCGGGCGCCGGCGAAATGGGAGGCCGACACCGAGGCGATGTCGCGTGGTGGCTGGAGACGCGGATCGATCACGACGAACGGGAATCCCTGGGCACGTAGCTCCTCGAGTTCCTCGTTGGTCTCCGAGGGGACGATGAAGATCGCTCCGGCAATGTCCGGGTCGTCGGGGAGCCCGGAGATGACGCTCGCTTCACGGGCCGCGTCGCCTGCGCTGAGGATGACGCGGCGGCCGTGCAGGTCGAGGGTCTCGGCTACCGAGGAGACGATCATCCCGAAGTAGTCGGTCAGCAGATAGGGGCAGCGTACGTAGACGGCGTCTGCGGAGCGGTCCTCCGAAGCGGAGCCGGGGATCACGGCGGTGCTTCCGAGCCTGTTCAGAGCCTCCTGTACCAGAGCACGGGTTTCTGGCGCGACGTACTCATGGCCGTTCATGACCCGCGAAACGGTCGCGATCGATACGCCCGCCTCGGTGGCGACGGCTCGGACGGTGACCTTGCCACTGCGCCGCCTAGCCATCAGTTACATCACTTCGTTTCACAGACGCAGCATACCGTTCTCCGATCTCAAGGGCTGTACACAGGGGACTCTTGACAGGGCGGAACCGGGCGAGTACTCATGTGACACGAAACATTTTACAGAAATGTTTCATTTTGTTTCATCCAGGTTCTCCCTCACCCCCCATCGAAGGAGGAGCATCATGCATCTCCGCCGAAGCCTCGCCACGGCCACGGCACTCGGCTGTGTGCTAGCAGGCACCCTCGCTCTCCACACCACGTCGGCTCAGGCGGCGCCAGCCGTCCAGGTCTGGCTGACCACGGCGGACGGGGCCGCCAAGCTGGCCCGACAGCCTGATACCGCCTTCGGTGCCCCCGCTCTGGCACGGAACGTGGTGGTGTCCCCCGCCGAGACCCACCAGACCATGGCCGGATTCGGCGCCTCCATCACCGGCGCCTCCGCCTCACTGATCGCGGCCATGCCGACGGCCCGGCGTAACGCGTTGATGGCCGATCTGTTTCAGACGGCGGGCCTCAACTATCTGCGCCAGCCGATCGGCGCGACCGACTTCAACCGGACCGCCGATTTCTACACCTACGATGACGGCGCCGCCGACCCGACCCTGTCGCGGTTCAGCGTCCAGCGGGACGAGATCGAGAACATCTTGCCGCTCGTCCGCCAGGCCAGGCAGCTCAACCCGGTGCTCAAGGTGATGGGCTCCCCATGGAGCGCGCCGGCCTGGATGAAGGACTCGAACAACCTCAACGGCGGCTCGCTCAAGAGCGAGTATGTCGCCACCTACGCCGACTACCTGGTGAAGTTCGTGCAGGCGTACGGCGCCGCGGGCGTCCCGGTCGACGACCTGACGGTCCAGAACGAGCCGCTGTTCCCCACCAGCTACCCGTCGATGGCCATGTCGTCCGAGCAGCAGGCCGAGCTGATCAAGCTGCTCGATGCCAAGCTCACCGCCGCGGGGCTCAACACCCGGATCTGGGCCTACGACCACAACTGGGATCGTCCCGACTACCCCCTCGACGTGTTCTCGAGAGTCGGAAACCTCCCCCGCCTGGTCGGTGCCGCCTTCCACTGCTACGGCGGACAGGTCTCCGCCCAGCAGCAGGTCGTCAACGCCGGCAAGCGGGTCATGTTCACCGAGTGCAGCGGCACCGACAGCGCCGACAGCGCCGCCACGTTCGCCGACACGCTGATGTGGCACGCGGAGAACCTGTTCATCCAGAACGCCCGCAACGGCGGGGAGTCCACCATCACCTGGAACCTGGCCCTGAACCCGTCAGGCGGTCCGCACCAGGGCCATTGCTCCAACCGCTGCAACGGCGTCGTCGAGATCAACGGCGCAACGTACACCCGCAACGCCGAGTACTACGTCCTCTCCCACGCCGCCAGGTTCGTGAAGCCGGGCGCGGTCAGGGTCGGCTCCACCAGCTCCGCCGAGGTCCAGAACGTCGCCTTCGTCAACCCCGACGGTTCCCGTGTCCTCGTCGCCCTCAACACCACCACTTCGGCGCAGCCCTTCTCCGTCACGGAGAACGACCGTACCTTCGCCTCCAGCCTCCCGGCACGCTCTATGGCCACCTACACCTGGCCCGCCCCGTCCGGTACCCCCGGCGGCATGCTCAGCCGGACCGGCTGGACGGCCACCGCTTCGGTGTCGGCCGCCGAGGATGCGCCCGCTCGTGCGCTGGACGGCGACGAGTCGACCCGCTGGTCGACGGGGCAGGCCCAGACCAACGGCCAGTGGTTCCAGGTCGACCTCGGCCAAGCCCGCACTTTCTCCACCCTGCGCTTCACCTCCGCAGGCGGCGATGAGCCTCGCGGCTTCCAGGTCTACGCCTCCGACGACCCCCAGTCGTGGGGCGCGGCGATCGCCTCCGGCACCGGTGCCGCCACGACCACGGTGTCCTTCCCCGCGCAGACCAAGCGCTACCTGCGGATCGTCCAGACCGGCTGGGCCGGCAACTGGTGGTCCATCCACGAGCTCAACCTGTACTCCTGATCCGCCCCGAACCACAGGAATCCCAGATGAGAACACCGATGAGAATGGCCGCAGCCCTGTTCGCGGTCTCCCTGGCGGCGACGGCCTGTGGAGGCGAAGGCGGCCAGGAGGCCGCGACGCAGACGGTCGACTTCTGGTACTACCAGCCGACGCCCGACCAGGCCGTCAAGGTCAAGCAACTGGCCAAGGACTTCGAGTCCGCCAACCCCGGCATCAAGATCAAGTTGACCGAGATCCCCAAGGACGACTACAACACCAAGCTCGCCACCGCGCTCAACGGCAGCGGCGTCCCCGACGCCGGCTACCTCGACCAGCCCCAGATGGCCAGGTTCGCCGGCGGTGGACAGCTCGCCGAGGTCCCCGCCGGGACGATCGACGAGGCCGACTACTACCCCGGTGCCCTCGGCACCAACAAGGTCGCGGGCAAGCTGATGGGCATCCCCCTCCAGCAGACCACGGTGGTGCTCTTCTACAACAAGCAGTACATCCAGACCCCGCCGACCACGTGGGACGAGCTGATCGCCGCGTCCGAGAAGGTCCACCGCGAGCACCCGGACGTCGCCGGGGTCTCCCTGCCCAAGGGCGACGGCTTCGGCGCCTGGATCTTCCCCGCCTTCGTCGCGTCGGCCGGCGGAACGATGGCCGACGAGACCGCCAAGAAGATCACCTTCAACAGCCCTCAAGGCCAGGAGGCGCTGGGCCTGTGGCGCACGCTGCTGGCCAGCTCCCCGAGGAAGATCACCAATACCGATCAGGCGTTCCAGAAGGGCCTGGCCGCCATGACCTTCTCCGGCCCTTGGGACGTCCTGGGCATCCGCGAGCAGTTCCCCCAGCTGAAGTTCGGCGTCTCCCTGCTGCCGAAGAAGCTGGAGGAGGCCTCCACGATAGGCGGCGACAACGGCGTCGTGTTCAGCAAGGCCGACAACCCCGACGCCGCCTGGAAGTGGCTGAAGTTCCTGTCCAGCGCGGAGCACAACGCGCAGTACGCCGACATCACTGGCAACTTCCCCGTCAACAAGAAGGCCGCTGCCACCTCGGCGCTGGCCGGCGACCCCGACATGAAGATCGTCATCCAGCAGTTGGAGTCGGCACGCCCCCGCCCCGCGCTCACTGAGTGGATCAAGGTAAATGACGACGTCTTGGCCAAGGCCATCGAGGAGGGCGTGGACGGTGACAAATCGCCCGCCGACGCGTTGAACGCTGCCGCCACCCGGGCCACCAAGGTCCTCGGATGGAGCTGATACGGCAGGCGGGCGCCCGAAAGGGCGCCCGCTCCGACGCGTTCGTCGGTTGGCTGTTCGTCACCCCGGCAGTCCTGCACACGATCGTCTTCATGGCGGTTCCCGCCGCAGGTGCGCTGTTCCTCAGCTTCACCGAATGGGACATGACCTCCGCACCCCGCTGGACCGGCCTGCGGAATTACCAGGAGATCCTCTTCGACCGCGATCTCTACCCCGACTTCTGGGTCTCGGTCCGGGTGACTCTTCTCTACGCGGTTCTGGCCGTCCCGGCCGCGCTGTTCACCGGGTTCGTCCAGGCCTACCTGATCGACGCGGTCCGGCGCGGGCAGGGCTTCTTCCGGCTCGCGTTCTACCTGCCCGTCGTGACGGCCGAAGCCGCCGTCGCCGCGATCTGGCGGTGGCTGTACGACCCGCAGTTCGGCCTCATCAACGAGGCCCTCGGCCTGATCGGGATCGACGGGCCCGACTGGCTCGGCATCCCGGAAATGGTCGTCCCAGCGCTCGTGCTCATCGCCGCCTGGCAATCGGGCACCGCGATGCTGATCTTCCTGGCCGGACTGAAAGGCATCTCACGGAACCTGTACGAGGCCGCCGAGATCGACGGCGCGAACCGGCGCGCGCAACTGTTCCACCTGACGCTCCCGCTGCTGCGCCCCACCACCTTCTACCTGACGGTCACCGGGATCATCTTCGCCCTCCAGATGTTCGGTGTCGTCTACGTGCTCTTCGGGAGGGACATCGGCGGACCGGAGTCGGCGGGCCTTACCTACGTGCTGCAGCTGTACGTGTCAGGGTTCAGGGACGGCGAGATGGGAGCGGCAAGTGCCATGTCGTTCCTGCTGTTCATAGCGACCCTGCTCATCACGGCGCTGCAGTTCCGCCTCAGCCGAAGGGACGCCGCCTCATGACCCTGTTAGCCGAACGGACCCGTCCTCCGGTGGGTCACAGACGCCCGGAGAGCCGGTCGGGACGGCGCGCCCCGGCCGCGCTGCGCGTCCTGGCCTTCCTGCTCCTGGTAGCCGGCTCGCTCGTCGCGCTCGCCCCGTTCGCCTGGATGGTCGCCACCTCGTTCAAGCAGCCGCAGGACGTGTTCACCTCCACCCCGCACCTGCTGCCGACCACCGAGGACGGCCAGTGGGCAGGCACCCTGGCCAGCTACACCGAGGTCTTCGAGCTGGGCGGTTTCGGCGGTGCATTCCTCAACAGCGTCCTGGTCGTCGCCGTGCTGATCCCGCTCAAGGTGCTCTGCGCGGCACTGGCCGCCTACGCCTTCGCCCGCATCCCCTTTCCCGGGCGGGACCGGCTGTTCGCCGCGCTGCTGACAACGATCATGTTGCCAAGCGTCACCCTGCTCGTGCCGAAGGTCTACGTCACCCAGTGGCTCGGCATGGCCGACAGCCTCACCGGCCTGATCGTCCCGAGCCTGGTCTCGGCGTTCGACATCTTCCTGCTCCGCCAGTTCTTCCTGACCCACCCCAAGGAGGTGGAGGAGGCCGCCATGATGGACGGCGCGAGCCGGCTGCGGATCTTCTGGAGCATCGCGCTGCCCATGGCCCGGCCGGCGCTCGCGGTCGTGACGATCACAGCGTTCATCTTCCACTGGAACGACCTGCTCTGGCCCCTGGTCATCCTCAGCGACCAGGAGAAGTACACCCTGCCGCTGGCCCTCCAAGCGCTCGCCTCGGGCCGGGTCGCCCAGCCGCACCTCGTCATGGCGGGAGCGGTCGTCGCGGTCATGCCCGTGATCCTCATCTTCCTCATCTTCCAGCGCCGCATTCTCGACGGCATCCAGTTCACCGGACTCAAGTAATCGGAGCCTCCCTTTGCTCATCACCGCCGAGTATCCGTATTTCCGTGACCGCCCCGAGGTATGGCGCGACCGGCTGACCACCCTCGTCGCCGCAACCGGCGTCAAAGTGGTCACCACCTACATCCCGTGGCGGCACCACCAGCCCGACGCCGCCGCACCGCCCGACCTGACCGACGCGGTCGACTTCGTCCGGCTCTGCGGTGAGCTCGGGCTGAAGGTCATCGTCAAACCCGGCCCGTTCGTCCACGCCGAGCTCAACTACGGCGGCCTGCCCGACTGGGTATGCCCCCTCGCCGATCCCGCGATCGAGCCGCAGCTGGACGCCGATGGAGCTCCTGCCACATGGTCGGGATCCGAACTCGACGCCGACGGCAGCGCCGTCCCGTGGCCGCTTCCCGCCCCCCTCGGTTCGCGCTTCGCGGCGCTCGCCGAGCGGTGGCTGCGCGACGCGGGCCAAGCCCTGTTCACCCCCGACCTGGTGACGCCCGCAGGGCCGATCATCGGGAGCCAGATCGGGAACGAAGGACTGTTCACCAACGGTGCCCGCCCACTGTCGGCTTACGACTACAGCACGTCCGGGCTGGAGTTCTTCCGCACCGTCCTGGCCCGCGAGTACGGAGACGTCGCCGGGTACAACGCACGGCACGGCACCGCGTACACCACCCTCGCGGAGATCGAGCCACCACGCGGCCCGGCGACCCCGCTCCAGCACGTCGACTGGGGTCGCTTCCACACCGCCTACTTGCAGGAGGTGCTGCGCCGCTGGACCGACGCGTTCGCCCCGCCTGTCCCGGTCGTGCTCAACCTCAACCCGCCCGCGGGCGACGACGGCGACCTGGACTCCTGGCTCGCCCGCGTCCGGCCGGAGACCTGGAACGGCCTGCAGTACGGCTTCACCAACTGGATGGGCGTGGTCTCCGCCGACCGGTCCGCCCACGCCCGCTACGTGATCGCCGCCAAACGCGCCGCCGGACCGAACATGGAGGAGAACTGGGGCTTCTCCAAGCTGTACGACACCGCCTACGCCTCAGGTGCCACCAGCTTCCACCAGACCCTCCTCGCCCTGGCGGCCGGTGCAACCGGATTCAACATCTACACCGCGATCGCCACCACCGACTGGACACCCGCGCTCGACGCCGTCCTGTCGGCCCCCTACCCGGACTGCCCGCCGATCGACGGCGACGGCAGGCCCACCGCCAAGGCCGCGGCCGTGAAGATGCTCGCCGACTACTTCACACTCCACGGCACGGAGTACCTCGAAGGCGTTCCCGTCACCTACGCCACCTGGGGCCTTTACACCCCCTACGCCGCGATCGGCGCCTGGTCGCCCGGCGCTGCCGAGCAGTGCGGACGCCCGCTGCTGGACTTCCACCACCGGATGCGCGCCGCCGGCCACGACTATCGCATCGTCGATCTGGAGCACGCCGACCTGGCCGGGCACGACCGGATCGCTCTCCACGGCGGGCAGTTCATGCACCGCGCAGTCCAAGAGAAGCTCGCCGCCCATCTGGCCGCCGGTGGACACGTCCACCTCGAGGGCACGGAACCCCTATACGACGAGCACGGCGGACCCTGCACCATCCTCGCCGACGCGCTGCGCCGCACCGCGCCCGCCGACCTCTCCGCGGAGGACGGGGTCACCGTCTTGTCCGGCGTGGCTGACGCCTACCTCCGGATCCACCCGGACCATGACGTCTGCTATGTGACCGTCCTGGTCCAAAACGACTCCGATCCGTTGATCGAACTGGAACTCCGCCACCGGGGCCGCACCCATCAGATCGAGATCGTCGCGGCCAGGGGTGGCGCGGCCGTCCTGCGTGTCGTCGCGGGCCGACTCGACGACCACCTCGTCAAGGCCACCAACAGCCATCTCGGGTCGGCCGTCTCCGCCTCGATCCGCTTCGACGGCGAGCACATCGCCGCGCCTGCGTCCACCGATCTGTGCCTGATCGGCGGGTCCACCCTCATGGAGGAGAACGCAACGTGAAGAAGACAGCGCTAGGGTGCGCCGCCCTTCTGGCGAGCACCACGATCGTCGTGCCCCCGGCCGACGCCAACGCCAAGCCCGTTGCCCAGGTCTGGCTGACCACTGGTGATGAGCGGAACCTGCTGGCCGACCGTACTGATCTCCTCCGGTCCGCCGACCCCGCCGCGCCGACCATCACCGTGAACCCGGGCGAGACTTACCAGAAGATCAACGGCTTCGGTGCGTCTCTCACCGACTCCTCGGCTCATCTGATCTTCACCTCGCCCTACAAGCACGAGATCATGCGCTCGCTGTTCAGCCCAGGGAGCCGCGGCCTCGGCCTGTCTTACCTGCGCCAGCCGATCGGCTCCTCCGACTTCGTCAACGGACCGCACTACACCTATGACGACATGCCCGCAGGGCAGACCGACCCGGGCCTCAAGCACTTCTCCATCGCCCACGACCGTAAGGAGATCCTGCCCCTGCTGAGGCTCGCCAAGGCGATCAACCCAGGGCTGCGGATCATCGGCACGCCATGGTCGCCGCCCGCCTGGATGAAGACCAACGACTCACTCATCGGCGGCAGGCTCAAGCCCGAAGCCGTCGACGTCTACGCGGACTACCTGGTCAAGTACGTCAAGGCGTACAAGGCCGAAGGAGTGAAGGTCGACGCGCTCACCGTGCAGAACGAGCCGCAGAACCGCAACCCCGATGGCTATCCGGGCATGGACTTGCGGCCCGATGAGTCGGCCGCGGTCATCAAAGCACTCGGGCCCAAGCTGCGCGCGGCCGGCCTCGACACGCAGATCCTCGGCTACGACCACAACTGGAGCCTGCACCCCAACGACTCCGGACCGGCCGACGACCCGGCCGACCCCGAGTACGTCAAGACCCTGATGTCCGACCCGCAGGCCGCCAAGGAGATCGACGGGCTGGCCTTCCACTGCTACGCGGGCGACCCCGACCGCATGTCGGCCGCGCATGACGCCTACCCCGGCAAGGACATCCTCCTCACCGAATGCTCCGGCAGCCGGTCTGCCAACCCCGCGACGACCTTCGCCGACACCCTGCACTGGCAGACCCGGCAGCTCACCGTATGGGGAACGCGGCACTGGGCGTCCACCGTGATCTCCTGGAACCTCGCGCTCGACCCCGCCGGCGGCCCCCACAACGGCGGCTGCGCCACCTGCTTCGGCGTCGTGACCATCGACCCCGCCACCGGCAAGGCGACCCCGACCGCCGAGTACTACGTCCTCGGCCACGCCGGCAAGTTCATCAAGCGCGGAGCCGTCCGCCTGGGCACCTCCTCCTATGCCGGATCCGTCATCGGCGTGACCTTCCGTAACCCCGACGGCTCCGTCTACCTCCTGGCCGTCAACGACGACTGGGGTGCCGGCAGCCAGCGCTTCAACGTCTCCATGGGTCGCACGAACTTTTCCTACGAGCTTCCCTCCGGCGGCGTGGCGACCTTCCGCCTCCGCTGATCTCATCCCCCGAATCGCAGCAGGGCTCCCGCGGCGCATGCCTGGATGTCACCGACGTCTCCACTCGCACCGGATCGTTCTCGCCGAAAGGGCCGCCGACGTGCGGCCCTTTCCCATGTCTTGACACTGGGGCGGCGTGCCGTAGTTGATCACCTGGGTATGAGCCCCCTCGTAATCAGTCGTACGCGTCTCGGGGGGTTCAAATGCGACTGCGTATTTCCAGTGGGCTGGGGGTGCTCGCCGCCGCTGTGCTCCTGACCGGGTGCGACTCGCAGCCCGACACCACAAAGATGGCGGACACCAAGGCGACCACCGCCGCCAAGGCCAAGGTGGACAAGGCCGCCAAGGCCAAGGCCGCCGCCAAGGCGAAGGCGAACGAACTGGGCCAGATCCCGGTGCTGATGTTCCACCGGGTCGTGGAGAAGCCGGCCACGACCGACGACCGCACGCCTCAGCAGTTCCGCGCGGACCTCGAGCGGCTGGCCAAGGAGGGCTATGTGCCGATCACGGCGGCCGAGATGGTGACCGGCAAGATAGACATCCCGGCCGGCAAGCACCCTGTGGTCCTGACCTTCGACGACTCCTCACCTTCGCAGCTCACGCTGAACCAGATGGGCGTCCCGCAGAAGGACACGGCTGTGGCGATCCTGAAGGACGTGGCCGCCAAGAATCCGGGCTTCCGCCCGGTCGCCACGTTCTATGTGACGCGCGACATGTTCGGCAAGACCGGCCGGGAGGAGCAGGCCCAGATGCTGCTCTGGCTGAAGGAGAACGGGTTCGACATCGGCAACCACACGCGCGATCACTTCGACCTGCGCACGCGTTCGCACGAGGAGGTCGAGGAGCAGATCGGCACGATCGGCCAGCAGATCACCTCGCTGTCCTACGTCAAGCCGGCCACGATCGCCCTGCCGTACGGCAACCAGCCGCGCAAGAAGGACTGGGCCATGCGCGGCAAGCACTACGATCACCAGGGCGCTTTTCTGGCGGGCTACACGCCGGCTCCCGCGCCGTTCAGCAAGGCGTACGACCCGGCCGGCATCCCGCGCATCAAGGTCATGGAGAAGAAGGGCGACTGTGCCCAGTTCTGCTCGCAGGCCTGGCTGGACTGGCTGAAGAACAACCCGGACATGCGGTATACGTCCGACGGGGATCCCAGCACGGTGGCGTACCCGAAGTTCAAGGGGGCGTACCTGCGTAAGTCGTTCGCCAAGTGGAGCCTGCCGTACTAGCCGGCCCGCCTGTCGAAGGTGATGCCCGCGCGCCGTAGGCGGTCGATGAGCGGCCGGCCCATGGCCGAGGCCGTCGTCAGCTGTCCCGCGCGGTCGGGCACCTCGTCGAAGGCCAGGCACAGGGCCGACTCGCCGAGCATCTTGGCGGTCTCGCCGTACCCGGGGTCGCCGCCGGCGACCTCCGTGACGACGCGCTCGCCCCCGCCCTGGCCCAGGAACGTGACCTTGAACCAGCTCTTCGCGCGCCGCTCGGGCGAGGGGCCCTCGCCCGGCCGCAGCCGGCTCTGGATCAGGCGGCGGGCCGGCGGGATGATCGCGAGCGCCGCGAACGCGCCGGCGCCCGCCGCCGTCGCCGCTGCCTGCGGGAGCGTTCTGACGGCGTAGTGCTGGCGGTAGGTGAAGTCCGGGCCGTAGCGGTCGAGCAGCCGGGCCGAGTAGCCGACGATGAACGGATCGATGGTGGGCATGGGCAACGCCCATCCGCCCACGTACCGCAGCCCGCCGGGGGCCGAGCTCACCTTGCGTCCCTTCGGGCGGGGTTCGGCGGCCCGGCGCTGCGCGGCGGCCTCGGCCATCTGACGGGCGCGGCCGAACATGGTCATGGCGGTGGCCAGGGTGCCGCCCGACGGGCGCATGCTCGCCCGCAGGAAGCCGCTGACGGCCAGCGGGACACCTTCAGGGAGCAGGCTGACGGTGTGGAGGACGCCGAGATCCCACGGGATCGAGTCGAAACCGCAAGCGTGCACGATCTTGGCGCCAGTCCTGGCGGCCTGATCGTGGTGGCGCAGGTAGGTCCGGTCCACGAACTCGGGTTCGCCCGTCAGATCCAGGTAGTGGGTGCCGGCCTCGGCGCAGGCGGCGACCAGCGCCTCGCCGTGGGTGACGTACGGGCCGACGGTGGTGACCAGGACCCGCGTCTGGCGGGCGAGCTCGGCCAGCGCGGCGGGGTCGGCGGCGTCGGCGATGAGGACCGGCACGTCGAGCCCGAGCCGCTCCAGCTTGGCGCGGTCGCGTCCGGCCAGCGCCCACCGCGTGCCGGGAGGCGCGGCCCCGGCGAGATAGGCGGCCGTGAGCGCGCCGGTGAACCCGCTCGCGCCGAAGAGCACGATGTCGTAGGGACGGTCCATGATCTCGAGCCTCCCCGTGATCGGCCGCGCGCGCAAGGGGGCGCCACTTGACTTCCGGCTCTGACAGGGGAGGCAATTTGTGACCTCACGAACGGTTAACGAAACCCTGAGAGGTTGCTGAGCGTCGTAAAGTTTGCGTCGTTGGGGTTGATGTAAACGTGGGGATGACGAATGCCGCAGATCTCGCCGTTGATGGCCGGTGATCCCACTCACCTGGGGTCATTCCGGCTGTCCGGACGGGTCGGGGAGGGTGGTCAGGGCATCGTCTACCTGGGCGTCAACGACGAGGGCGAGCGCGCCGCCATCAAGTTGCTGCACGTGAAGTTCACCGGTGACACGATCGCGAGGTCGCGTTTCGCCAGGGAGTTGAAGGCGGCGCAGCGGGTGGCGTCGTTCTGCACGGCCAGGGTGATCGAGGCCGATCTCGACGGCGACACGCCGTACATCGCCAGTGAATATATCGACGGCCGGTCGCTCAGGGACATCGTCGATACCGACGGGCCGCTCACCGGCACGGCGCTCGACCGGCTTGCGATCGGCACCGCGACCGCGCTCACCGCCATCCACCACGCGCACATCGTGCACAGGGACTTCAAGCCCGACAATGTGCTGATCGCCGCCGACGGGCCGCGGGTGGTGGACTTCGGCATCGCCCGGATCATCGACTCCACGGGCACGATCACCAGCCGGGCCATCGGTACGCCCGCCTACATGGCGCCCGAGCAGATCGCCGGGGACGACATCGGTCCTTACACCGACGTGTTCTCCTGGGGCGCGACCATCGCGTTCGCGGCGACCGGGAAGGCCGTGTTCGAGGGCAAGTCCATCGCCACCGTGCTCAACCGCATTCTCAACCATGAGGTCGACGTCGGCATGATGCCGGAGCCGCTGCGCAGCGTGGTCGGCTCCGCGCTGGCCAAGGCGGCCGTGGAGCGGCCGTCGGCCGACCAGATCCTGCTGCGGCTGCTCGGGCAGTCGACCGGGGTGGGGGCGTCCACGGCCGTGCTGACCCGGGGCGTGCAGGTCGCCAGCGACGACACCACGCCGTTCATGAGGGTGTCGGCCGGATCGATCACCGACAGGGGCTCCGCTTCGCTGGTGCCGTCCCAGACCGGCCCTGCGGCTCAGGAAGAAGCACCCGTTTCAGGCCCGGGGGCCGTGACGGGACAGGGGGCCGTCACGGGGCAGAGGGCCGTGTCGATGATGCCCGGCGGGCACGGAGGCGGGTCCGCGCCACCGGACGCCAGGCGGGCGCCGAACCCGGCGACCGAGCCGTCAGGGCCGCCGCGGCGCCGCCGCGCCAAGGTGTGGATCGCCTTCGGCACCGCGCTTGTGCTGGTCGCCGCCGCGGCGCTCGCGCTGGCGCTCAACGGCTGGTCGCCGCTCGCGTTCCAGGAGGAGCCCGAGCCCGAACCGACCCAGGAGCCCACGCGCTCGTTCGCCTCGGTGGCGGACAAGGTCGCGCAGACCGGGAAGATCGTGATCGGCGTGAAGGGCGACCTGCCCGGCATCGGACTGCAGGACGGCGACGACTTCCAGGGCTTCGACATCGAGATCGCCAAACGCATCGCCGCGGGGTTAGGCGCCACGGAAACGCAGTTCGTCAGGGTCAGCCGGGACGACCGGTCGTTGGGGCTGGCCGAAGGCAGGATGGATCTCGTCGTCGCGACCTTCGCGGTCGACAAGGGCCCGACCGAGTTCGCGGGCCCCTACTACGTGGCGCACCGCGACGTCATGGTTCTGGCCGGCAGCGGCATCGACGCGCTCGAGGACCTCGAGAACAAGAGGATCTGCGCCCCCAACAGCCCGACCGTCGGCGACGTCCAGGACCGGGTGAAGGTCAAGCCCGTGCCCGCCGCCGACATGGCCATCTGCATGGACAAGCTCAGGAGCGGCGAGGTGGACGCGATCCCCGGCGAGGACCTCATCCTGGCCGGCTTCGCCAACCGGGAGAATCACCGCTACAAAATCCTCGGCGCCAAGCTGAGCAACGAGCGCTACGCCGTGGGCGTCAGGAACGGCGACGCGAAGACCTGCAAGGCGGTGAACGGCATCATCGCCGACCTCTACAGCAGCGGCCAGCTCAAGCAGCTCATCGCCAAGTATTTCGGCAAGGTTGACTTCAAACCGGAGCTGGAGCAACCCGCGATGGAAACCTGCCGATGACGAGGGAGTAACATCCCGAACGTCAACAATCCTGCTGCGAGTTAGGGGAAAGGCCATGGCGTCGTCAGCCACTGCGCCCGTCAAGGTGACCGTCACCGGAGCCGCCGGCCAGATCGGCTACGCACTGCTGTTCCGCATCGCGTCGGGGCAGCTGCTCGGCGCCGACGTGCCGGTCAAGCTGAGCCTGCTGGAGATCACCCCTGCCCTGAAGGCGGCCGAGGGCACCGCGATGGAGCTGGACGACTGCGCGTTCCCGCTGCTGTCCGGCATCGAGATCACCGACGATCCCAACGTCGCCTTCAACGGGGCCAACGTCGCCCTGCTCGTCGGCGCCATGCCGCGCAAGGCCGGCATGGAGCGCGGCGACCTGCTCGGCGCCAACGGCGGCATCTTCGGGCCTCAGGGCAAGGCGATCAACGACCACGCCGCCGACGACATCAGGGTCCTGGTCGTGGGCAACCCCGCCAACACCAACGCGCTCATCGCCCAGCAGCACGCGCCCGACGTGCCGGCCGACCGCTTCACCGCGATGACGAGGCTCGACCACAACCGCGCGCTGTCGCAGCTCGCCGCCAAGCTCCAGGTCCCGGTCACCGAGATCAAGAAGATGACGATCTGGGGCAACCACTCCGCGACGCAATACCCTGACCTGTTCCACGCCGAGGTCGGCGGCAAGGTCGCGGCCGAGCAGGTCGACGCCGAGTGGCTGAAGGAGACGTTCATCCCGACGGTGGCCAAGCGCGGCGCCGCCATCATCGAGGCACGCGGCGCCTCCTCGGCCGCCTCGGCCGCCAACGCCGCCGTCGACCACGTCTACGACTGGGTCAACGGCACCGACTGGACCTCGGCCGCCGTCGTCTCCGACGGCTCCTACGGGGTGCCCGAGGGCCTCATCTCGTCGTTCCCCGTCCGCGCGGCGAACGGCACGTTCGAGATCATCCAGGGCCTCGAGATCGACGCCTTCTCCCGCGAGCGGATCGACGCCAGCGTCAGTGAGCTGGAGGAGGAGCGCACCGCCGTGAAGGAGCTCGGCCTCATCTGACGGCCCTGCGCGAAAGCCCCTCGCCCGGTGCGGGGGGCTTTCTCATGGACTCACGCCGCTCTGCATGGGGCAGGACGTGGGTTGCACGGCAGGAGCGGGCTGCGGCGTCGTGAAGATGACACCCGCGGCGGCAAGGAGGCTGCCCATCGCCACGAGGGCACCGAAGATCAGCTTCGTGACCCTTGGTGAAAAGCTCCTCACGTTTCGATATCACAGCACATATTTGGCTGCAACATGACTCTTTTCGGTGAATGACCCTTTTTGCCGGAACGGCTCATTTGCCGGAAAGCGCGTCCCATGCGTCGGAGACGATGTCGCGCAGCGCCGGCCGCTCCGCCTTCCAGCCCAGCTCGCGCTGGATCTTCGCGGACGAGGCCACCAGCACGGCGGGGTCGCCGGCCCGGCGCTCGCCCACCTCGGCAGGGATCTCGTGGCCGGTGACCTCGCGGCAGACCGAGATCACCTCCTGCACGCTGAACCCGGTGCCGCTGCCCAGGTTGTAGATCTTGTGCTCGCCCGGCGTGATCGACTCCAGCGCCAGCAGGTGCGCCCGCGACAGGTCGGTCACGTGGATGTAGTCGCGCACGCAGGTCCCGTCCGGCGTCGGGTAGTCGGTGCCGAACACGCTCACCGAGGCGCGCTCGCCGGTGGCGACCTTCAGCACGTTCGGGATGAGGTGGGTCTCGATGGTGTGCCGCTCGCGGTAGCGGCCGTAGGCACCGGCCACGTTGAAGTAGCGCAGGCTCACCGCGCCCAGTCCGCGGACGCGCGCGTACGCGCTCAACGCGGTGTCCACGGCCAGCTTGGAGGCGCCGTACGGGTTGGTCGGGCGCGTCGGGTCGTCCTCCTCGATCGGGGAGCGCTCGGGCTCGCCGTACGTGGCCGCGGTCGAGGAGAAGACGATCCTGTCCACGCCCTTGTCCCGCATGGCCTCGAGCAGCGCCAGCGTGCCGCCGAGGTTGTTGTCCCAGTAGAGCCCCGGCTTCTGCACCGACTCGCCCACCAGCGACTTGGCCGCGAAGTGCAGCACCGCGTCCATGCCGTCGAGCACATCGCCTGCGTCGGCGATCTCCGCCCGGACGAAACGGGCGCCCTCCGGCACCGCGTCCTCATGTCCGGTTGACAGGTCGTCGAGCACGGTCACCTCGTGTCCCGCCTCGACGAGCTGCGCCGCGACGACGCTGCCGACATATCCGGCTCCTCCGGTGACCAGCAGTCTCATGTTGGCTCCTGTTCAAATATGTTTGATTTTGTATGGCTTGCCGTTCAGCATACGCTGGAAACCACACGAGTACGCTGCCAACCACCATGTTTGACACCGTCGCGGCCAACATCGCCCTGGTTCTGCTCTTCATTTTGATCGGGGGCTTCTTCGCCGCGGCCGAAATGGCGATGGTCTCTCTCAGGGAGAGCCAGGTCCGCAAGCTCGCCACCCACGGCCGCCGGGGCGAACGCGTGGCCAAGCTCACTCAGGACCCCAACCGGTTCCTGTCCGCCGTGCAGATCGGCGTCACCGTGGCCACTATGTTGTCGGCCGCGTTCGGCGCCGACCGCCTGGCGGCGCAGCTCGTGCCCGTCCTCGAGACGTGGCGGGTGCCCGCGGCCGTGTCGCCCGTGCTCGCGCTCGTGCTGGTCACGCTGGCGATCTCGTACGTGTCGCTCGTGCTCGGCGAGCTCGCCCCCAAGCGCCTGGCCCTGCAGCGGGCCGAGGGCCTGTCGTTGTACGTGGCGCCGTTCCTGGACTGGATCGCCACCCTGTCGCGCCCGATCATCTGGATGTTGTCGAAGTCCACCGACGGCGTGGTCAGGCTGCTAGGCGGCAATCCGAAGGCCGACAGGGAGGAGGTCACCACCGAGGAGCTGCGCGACATGGTGGTCGGGCACACCGACCTGACCGCCGATGAGCGCAAGCTGATCGGCGAGGTGTTCGCCGCCGGGAAACGGCAGCTCAGGGAGGTGATGCTGCCGCGCACGGAGGTGGAGTTCATGGAGGCCGACACGCCGCTGGTCGACGCGGCGCGCGAGGCCGCCAGGCTGCCGCACTCCCGATTCCCGGTCTACCGCGAGTCGTACGACGAGGTCATCGGCTTCGTCCACGTACGTGACATCCTCGACCCCGAGCTCGCCGGCCGCACCGAGCCCATCAGCGCGGTCGTGCCCATCCGCCCCGCCAAGTTCGTGCCCGCCTCCAAACGCCTGCTGACCACGCTGAACGAGATGCGCGACGAGGGCCAGCACCTGGCGATCGTGGTGGACGAATACGGCGGCACCGCCGGCATCGTCACCATGGAGGACCTGGTCGAGGAGCTGATCGGCGACATCAGGGACGAGTACGACATCGAAGAGGACGTCGTCGTCCTGCCCGCCGGCGAGATCGAGATCGACGGCCTGACGAACCTCAACGACTTCGCCACCGAGACCGGCATCAGGCTTCCCGACGGCCCCTACGAGACGCTGGGCGGGTTCGTGATGGCCATGCTGGGCCACGTGCCCGTCCTCGGTGAACGCGTGGAGGTCTCGGGATTCGAGCTGACCGTCACCGAGCTCGACGGCCGCCGTGTCGCCCGGGTGAGGGTGAAGCGCCGAGCGGTCGTCGAGTCGCCGCCCGACCAGGATTCCTGACACAATTGCGTGCTATGGCCAGACCTCGTGTACTCTCCGGCATCCAGCCCACTGCGGACTCTTTCCACCTGGGCAACTACCTGGGTGCCGTTCGCCAGTGGGTCACCCTGCAGGAGACCCACGACGCCTTCTACTGCGTGGTCGATCTCCACGCGATCACCGTGCCGACCGAGCCCGCCACCCTGCGCCGCCGCAGCCGCGTGGCCGCCGCACAGCTCTTCGCCGCGGGCCTGGACCCGGAGCGTTCCACGGTCTTCGTGCAGTCGCACGTACGCGAGCACACCGAGCTCGCCTGGGTCCTGATCTGCCTCACCGGCATGGGCGAGGCGGGCAGGATGACGCAGTTCAAGGACAAGTCCGCCAAGTTCGGGGAGAGCGCGGCCAGCGTCGGCCTGTTCACCTACCCGATCCTGCAGGCCGCCGACATCCTGCTCTACCAGGCCAACGCCGTGCCGGTGGGCGCCGACCAGAAGCAGCACCTGGAGCTGACCCGCGACCTGGGGCAGCGTTTCAACCACCGCTTCGGTGACACGTTCACGCTGCCAGAGCCCTACATCCTCAAGGAAGTCGAGAAGATCACCGACCTGCAGGACCCGACGTCGAAGATGTCGAAGTCGTCGTCGAGCCCGGCCGGGATCCTGGACGTCCTTGAGCAGCCGGGCCCGCTGAAGAAGAAGATCATGCGAGCGGTCACGGACACGGGCACGGAGGTCCTGTTCGACGAGGACGACAAGCCCGGCATCTCCAACCTGCTCCGGATCCAGTCCGCGCTGACCGGCACGCCGATCCCTGAGCTCGTCGCCCGCTATGCGGGGCAGGGATACGGCACGTTCAAGAAGGACGTCGCCGAGGCGGTCGTGGAGACGTTCACGCCGATCAGGGAGCGCACGGAGAAGCTGCTGTCGGACGAGAAGGAGCTGGACCGGCTGCTGGCCCTGGGGGCGGAGCGTGCGTCGGCGGTGGCCAGGCAGACCATGGCCGCGGTCCGCGACCGGGTCGGCTTCCTCCCCAAGCTCTGACACCTCGGCCCTCAAGGCGATCGGCCCGCCCTCAGCGTCGCCGCGTCGCCCGGTGGATGCGCAGAATCGCGCGGAGGGCGGCCAGGGTGGGCCTGGTGAACCGGATGTCGCCGTGAACGGCGGTCCAGCCGGAACGATCCCGTTCGAAGGCCCACCCGGGAAACTCACGCACGGCTTCCTGCTGTAGTCGTGCCATGACGAAATCGGCACTCGGCGCTGTGGTCATGAACGCAGCGTGTCATTGACGTGTCGTTCCGTGACGAACTCGAGCGACAGATCTCCTCGTTCGCAAAGTCCGAACTCTCAGTTCGCGATTCAGTTGAGGATGCCGTGGCGTTCGGCGAGATGGCGAACCTCCGGCGCCCACGAGGGCCGGGCCCGCCGCGCCAGCGACCGGACCATCTCCCTCAGCAGCAGCTTGTGGTCGAGCTCCTCAGGGCTTTCGCGCTCGATGCGCAGCAGGTGCAGCAGGCTCGCCGCGTCGTCGCCCACATCCTCGCAGGCGCGGGCGACATGGCCGAGATGGGTGGCTCGCCGCTCGATGGACGGGGTGTGGCGCAGGTCGATGTCGTCGGCGATGCGCAGCACGTCTTCGGGCCGGCCGACGTCGCTCTCGATGCCGGCCATGTGGATGGCGACGTTGGCGGGTCCGAAGAAGGCCAGATCGTAGACGTCCGCCGAGTCCTGCACGCGTTCGGCGAGTTGCGTCGCGGGCCCGCGTAGCCGTTCCCTGGCCCGGTCGTCGTCGCCGGAGCGGGCCTCGCCGACGGCGGCGAGCAGGTGCAGCGCGCCGAGCGCCTTGACGTGGCGCTGATCGCCGTCGGCGACGTGCGGCTCGATGAGCTCGATGCCGCGCCGCCCGAGCTCGTACGCGATCTGGTGCATGTCGTCGGACAACATCGACTGCCCGAGGCTCCAGTACGCCCACGCGATCATCAGCGGGTCCTCGGACTCCTCCGCGAAGCGCATGGCCCGGTCCGCCGCGAGATGCGAGAGGTCCACCCGCTGCAGGTGCTTGAGCACACCCCTGGCCAGAAGGTACGCGTCCGCCGCGACTCCGCAGGACCGCGGCGTGCGCTCGGCCGCCAGGCTCTCGGCGTCGGTCACCAGGGACGGCAGCGCCGCCATCAGGATCGAGTAGCGGCGCGTCGAGGTGAACCAGGAGGTGCGCGCGTCCGCGACCCGCTCCGACAGCTGCTCGGCGTCGGGCGGCTCGAGGTCGGGCGCCGACGAGCGGCAGGTGAACAACGCGCGCTCGATGTCGCTGATCTGCGGCCGGCTCGGCTCGTGGGAGTCGCGCGGGGTTTCTCCTAACAGCACCGCGCTGCGTACGCCCAGCACCTTGGCGATCTCCCGCAGGAGGGGCAGTGAGGGTGTGCGCTTGCCGTGCTCGATCAGCTCGATGTGCCGGGGAGTGCATCCGGCCTGGGTCGCCAGCGCGGTGGTGCTCATGCCCCGCCGCTCGCGCTGGAGTCTGACCATCTGCCCGGTGCTTATTTCGGTCATGGGTGTGGGCGCCTCCTGGCTCGGTTCAGCACCCCACAGGTTAGGGCTCCAGACCGCGCCCTGCCCTGGTTTCCGCGCAGCTCAGGAGGCGCGAGAACGCGAATGATGCTCCAGAACGCGGGCCAGGAGGTCGGTCAGCTGCTCGCGTTCCGGTCGGGTCAAGGGCGCGAGCACGTCGTCCTGTAGCTCGGTGATGAGCTTGTCGAGGCGCTCCAGGTGCCCGCGGCCCCGCTCGGTGACGGTGATGACGTTGCGGCGGCGGTCGGCGGGGTCGGGCGCGCGCTCGACGAAGCCGCGTTCGGCCAGCTCATTGATCACGGAGACCAGGTCGCTGCGGTAGATGCCGGTGCGCCTGCTCAGCTCCGCCTGGCTTACCGGCCCAGACTCGTTCAGCGCCACGAGCGCCGCGTAGTGCCACTTGCGGGCGTCCATTTGGGCCAGCCCTTCGCTCACGAGCCGGTCGGCCTGCATCGCGATCATCGCCAACATACGGCTGGGCAGGCGCCGCAGCCGGGCGGAGGGTTGGTGGTCATCCATGGCGTCCCAGGTCATGCCGCCGATCATATCTCTTGCGTTAGTGGCACTAACGATATACGTTCGTTAGTGTAATAAACGTTAGTTGGACAAACGAAAGAGGCGTCATGTTCAAGACGATCGACGTGCTCGACTCGACCATCGCCTACGAGGACGCGGGCGACGGCATCCCCTTCGTCTTCCTGCATGGCAACCCGGCCTCCTCCCACGCGTGGCGGAACGTGCTGCCGGGAGTGGCCGGCCCCGGTCGCCGCCTGCTCGCCCCGGACCTCATCGGCATGGGCCGCTCGGGCAAGCCCGACATCCCCTACCGGTTCGCCGACCACGCCCGCTACCTCGACGCCTGGTTCGACGCGCTCGAGCTGCGCGACGTGGTGCTGGTCGGTCACGACTGGGGTGGCTCGCTCGCCTTCGACTGGGCCTCCCGCCACCCGGATCGCGTGCGGGGCGTGGCGTTCTTCGAAACCATCCTGCGGGGGATGAGCTGGGGCGAGCTCGGTGAGGCGCCGCGTGCCCGCGCCGAGACCATCCGCGGCCCCGAGGGGGAGTCGCTCGTGCTCGATCAGAACTTCCTCGTGAGCACCGCATTCACGGGAGGCGTGCTGACACCTTTGAGCGATGAGGAAAGGGCGCCCTACCTGGCGCCGTATCCGACGCGCGAGAGCCGACGGCCGTTGCTGGAGTGGGCACGTTCGCTGCCGCTCGACGGCGAGCCGGCCGACGTGGCCGAGCGGATCGAGGGCTACGTCAAGTGGCTGGGGGCCAGCGCCGACGTGCCCAAGCTGCTGCTCACCTTCGACTCCTCGCCGACGCTGCTGATCACGGAGCGGATGGCCGCCTGGTGCGCGGAGAACATCGCCGGCCTGGAGATCGAGCACGCCGGTCCGGCCGGGCACCATGCGACGGAGGACCGGCCGGAGGCCATCGCGGCGGCGATCTCGGCCTGGGCCGCCCGGCACGAGCTGGGCTAGCGGTAGCGGCGGCGGCTCATCGGGGCCAGGACCTCACGGAGCACGTCCGCCGCCCGCCGCACCGTCTCCTCCGGGATCCCGGCCGTCACCTCCGTGTACGCCCGCGACGAGGCCTCCAGGCCCGCCTCGGCCACGCGCTGTCCCTTGTCCGTCAGCTGCACCCAGCGGCTGCGCGCGTCCCCCTCGTTGGCCTCGCGCTCCACGTATCCGGCGCTCGTCAGCCGCTGCAGGACATTGCTGATGCCCCCCGAGGTGAGAAGCAGCGCCTTCGACAACTCGCTCGGCTTCATCCGGCACTCCGGCGCCCGCTTCAGCGTCATCAGCACGTCGAACTCGGCGTAGGTCAACCCCAGTTCCGCGAGCTCCGCCTTGACCGCCTGCTCCAATAGCAGGTGCAGCCGGTTGATGCGCTTGCCGAGTTCGAGCGTGGCGATGAGCGACGACGACATGCCCGTCTCTTTCCAGAGGGTGGCCAGCGCGTCGATCTCATCGGGTTTCACGTCATCGAGGATACTCAGATCTAGATTGCTTTCAGAAAAGCTTCTTATTAAGCTTTCTATCATGACAACAACTACCGTGTTGATCAAGAATGGCGTCGTCATCGACACCGAGCCGGAGCCCGTCGTCCTCGGCCGCGCCGACGTGCGGATCGAGGGTGGCGCGATCACCGAGGTGGGCCCCGGCCTGCCGGACGTCCCGGGCGCGGAGGTGATCGACGCGACCGGGCGGATCGTGCTCCCTGGCTTCGTCGACACCCACCGGCACACCTGGCAGGCCGCCATCAGGGCACTCCTGCCCGACACCACCATCCAGGGCTACATGGCGCGCGTCCTCGGCGAGATCGCCCCCAACTACCGCCCACAGGACATGTACGCGGGCAACCTCGCCGGCGCCCTGGAGTGCCTCGACGCGGGCGTTACGACGCTGCTCGATTGGACGCACGCCCAGTTCAGCCCCGCTCACACCGACGCCTCCGTGAAGGCGCTGCGTGACTCCGGCATCAGGGCCGTGTTCGGCTACAACTACGCAGGCGGGCCGGAGGGGCAGGCGAGCGAGACGCGGCGGGTACGCGAGCAGCTGTTCGACGGGCCCGGCCTGGTCACGATCGCCCTCGCCGCCCTGGGGCCGGAGATCGGGGGTGAGGACCGCGCGCTGGAGGAGTGGCGGCTGGCCAGGGAACTGGGCCTCCCGGTCACCGTGCACATGAGCACCGCATCCGGGCTGGCGTTCCTGGAGTCGAACGGGCTGCTCGACACTCCCACCACGTTCGTGCACGCGCTCGAGTACACCGACGAGGAGTTCAAGCGCATCGCCGCCGCCGGGGGCACCGTCTCGCTCGCGCCCGTGGACGAGATGAACCTCGCCCTCGGCTACCCGCCCACCGGCCGGGCCAGGGCAGCCGGGATCCCGACCGGACTCGGCGCGGACACCGTGATTTGCTCGCCCGGCGACATGTTCTCCCTGATGCGGACGATCCACCTGCTCGAACGCGGCCGCCCGGACGGCGCCGGCCTCGGCTTCACCACCCGTGACGCGCTGCGCATGGCCACCATCGAGGGCGCCCAGGTGCTCGGCATGGAAGAGTCGATCGGTTCGCTGCGGCCTGGCAAGCAGGCGGATCTGGTGCTGTTGCGTACGGACCGGCTGGGCATGGCCGCCGCCCACGACCCGATCGGGGCCGTAGTGTTGAACGCCGACACCAATTCCGTCGACACAGTCCTGGTCGCGGGGCGTGTCGTCAAGCGAGATGGGCAGTTGCTCCACCACGACCTATCGGCGGTCCTCGCCTCCCTGCGGGAGTCCGCCGACGCCGTAGTGAGGCCATGAACAGGTAGGGCGTGATGGCAGGCCTGGCGGAGCGGATCGAGGAGGCCAAGGCCTGGGGCCGCGGCAAGGTGGATGACTGGCGGGTCCGCAGGCTGTCGGTCGATCATCTCATCAGGGCCGTGCAGCGCTACCAGGTGCAGTTCGGCGACCGGCTGGCGGGCGCGGTCACCTACTTCGCGTTCCTGTCGTTCTTCCCGCTGATGGCGCTGTCGTACGCGGTGCTCGGGCTCGTGGTGGCGACCAGCGAGACGACCAGGGAGGCGCTGGAGGCGGCGATCGTCGAGCGGCTGCCGGGGATCGCCGGCCAGCTGGACCTCGACGCCATCTCCAAGGCCAAGGCGACCGCCGGGATCATCGGCCTGCTCGGCCTCCTTTACGCCGGGCTCGGCGCGATGGACGCGCTGCGCGGGGCGTTGCGCGAGATGTCCATGACCACCGAGCCGCCGCTCAGCTTCTTCCTGGGCAAGCTCCGCGATCTGGCCTCGATCGCCATGATCGGCGTGACGATGATCTCCTCGGTGCTGGTGGCCGGGTTCGCCACCACGGCCACGGACAACGTGCTGGAATTCCTGTTCGGCAGCGAGTCCGCCCTGGCCACCACCGGGTTGCGGCTGGCCGGGGTGGCGGCGAGCGTGGGCGCCGACTGGTTGTTGTTCCTGATCCTGCTCGGCTGGGTGGCCAGGCTGACCCAGCCGTTCCGAGTGATCGCCAGGGGTGCGTTGCTCGGCGCGATGGGCTTCGGCGTGCTCAAGCAACTCGCCACGCTGCTGCTGGGGCAGACGCTGGGCAACCCGGTTTACGGCACGTTCGCCGTCATCGTGGGCCTGCTGGTCTGGATCAACTTCTCCGCCAGGCTCGTGCTCTATGTCGCCGCGTGGACGGCGACGGCGGGACTCTGCCCGCCGCCGTCCCCGACGCCGCCGCCGGCGTCAGAAGCGTGATCTGGAGCGCTTGCGGCGGATGCCGTACCAGAGGTAGATCAGCCCGAACAACAGCCCGCCGCCGATCACCACCGACCCGACCGTCTTGGTGGAGGCGTCCTGGTTCCGTGCGGCCGTGTCCAGCAGCGGCGGCTGCGGCGCCGGGGTGACCTGCGTGGCCGGTGGCGCGGACACCTGCTGCTGCGGGGCGGTCAGGCCCGCGGGGAGCGGGTCGACCAGCTGCCCGACCGGCGCGGCCTTGCCCCTGACCGAGAAACCCCAGTCGAGCAGCGAGGCCACTTCGTCCCAGAAGCCGCCCTCGTGCCGCATGATGCTCACCACGATCGTGTGGCCGCCGCGGGTGGCGGCGCCGACGAAGCTGGCGTGCGCCTTGGTGGTCCAGCCGTTCTTGACGCCGACCATGCCGTTGTAGCGCCAGAGCAGCTTGTTGTGGTTGCTGATCTGGTAGTGCTTGCCCTTGGGCGCCGGGAAGTTCGCGACCTTCGTGCTGATGTAGCGGGTGAAATCGGGGTTGGCCAGGCCGGCGCGGGCGATGAGCGCCAGGTCGTAGGCCGAGCTGCTCTGCCCGGGCTTGTCCAGGCCGCTCGGCGTCTTGGCCACGGTGTCGTACGCCTGCAGCCGCTTGGCCTCGGCGTTCATGTCCGCCATCGTCTTCTCGAGGCCGCCGTTCGTCTCCGCCAAGGCCATGGCCGCGTCGTTGCCCGAGGACATCATCAATGCCCTGAACAGGTCCTCGACCTTGTACGTCGTCTTCGGCGTCAGACCGACCGCGCTGCCCTCCTGGTTGCAGGCGTTCTGGCTGGGCCGGATCTTGCGGTGCTTGTCGAGCTTGGGGATGAGCGTGAGCGCGGTCAGCGTCTTCAGCGTGCTGGCCGGCAGGTAACGCCCATGGGCGTCCTTGGCCGCGAGCACCTGGCCCGTGCCCACGTCCGCGATGACGTACGAAGTAGCCTTGGTCTTCGGCGGCTTCTTGACGCCTTGGGGCGCCACCAGTCCGCGGCTGCCCAGCGCCTCGCCACCGACGGGTGTCGTCGGAGCGGCATATGCGGTCCCGCCAGTGAGCGAGACCGAGGCGATGAGTGCCGTCACCGGCACGATTTTTGTCCACATGGCGGTCTCAGCGTAGCTTCGTGTGAATGCCCATGTGGCGACACATCCCCCGAAGATCCACCTTCGATACCAGAGAGGCACTAATGTCACGAAAGATCGCCGGATTCCTGATCGCGCTCGGCGCATTCATGGTCTTCGAGTGGGTGAATCTCGGGTTTAACCTGCAGGATGGGCATCCAACCAGCTTTTATGTCGTCCACGGCATCTTGATCGCGGTGAACATCATCCTCGCCATCGTGCTGGCCGCCATCGGCTGGCGGGGACTCAGGAACCGCAGAGGAGACGCCGGGTAAGCGCGTGCAGCTCGTCGGCCTCCTCTCGCGAGTCGCCTATCGACGTGAAGCCCAGCTTCCCATGCTCGGGAACGGCCCCGAGCAGATGGAAGACGTTGCCGGTGCGCCGTTCGGCGTCGAACCCGATGCCGAGCCGGTCGGCCGTGCGCACGACCTCGCCCGGGGTGCGCCCGCGCAGGCAGGAGGAGGCGCAGTTGTCGGTGGCGGTGTAATACTTCGGCTGGTCGCCGGCCATGAGCAGGCCGGTCGCGGGATCGTACGCGGCCCCGGTCGTCAGCACGGCCGCGCCGAACGGATGCGTCGTGCCGCCGATGCGCAAGTTGATCTCGCACAGCAGCGCCGCGTATCCGGCGTCGGCCTTCAAGGCGAAGAAGTCCATCCCGAACACCCCCACCACGCCCCGCTCGGCCAGCACGCCGGCGATCCGCTCGGCCGAGGCGCCCACTTCGGCGCGATACTCGGGCGCGGCAGGGAACGTGCAGCCCTGGTAGACGTGGCCGTTGGCGCCGCCGAGCACCTGGTCGTGCGTGGCCAGCACCTGCGCGTGGCCGCCCGGCGTGATGCAGGCCAGCGCGCTGGGGTAGTAGAGCGGCCGGTGCTCGATGTACTCCTCGACGACCGCCCCGCGGTCCCTGATCTTCACGGAGAACGTGTCCCAGCTCTCGCCCGCCATCGCGAAACTGGTCAGCGACCTGTCGGTCTTGGTGACGATCGCGTTGCCCAGCCCGGAGTAGGCGTCGTTCAGCTTGACGATCACCCGTTCGCCCGGCAGCGCCTCGATCGCCTCCTCGATCTCCAGCGAGGTCCGCAGGTCGCCGAAGCCGCGTGCCATCGGCACGCCCGCCTCCTGGCCCAACTCGCGTCCGCCGCTCTTGGAGCCGTAATAGGCGAAAGAGGTGGCCGGACCGTAGAGGGGCACGTTGAGTAACGACGCGAGCTCCTCCTCGAGCTCGCTGAGGACGAACGGCACGATCCACGCGTCACCGTTGATCTCCGACCGCAGCTGCTCGATCACATCCGGGCGCTCGAGCACGCTCCTGGTCAACGGCTGAGACCAGGGATCGTCGAGCGTGATCAACGTGAGCCGCTTGGCGGCGTCATCCGGATCGGGCAGGAACGCGAAGTAGTAGTCGATGATGTCGGGATCAATGGGCGCGGAGGAGAGGTAGACCACCTTTACCCCGGGTTCGCGCAGCGTCAGCAGAAGGAACAGCAGGCGCTCCTCGTAGGACCTGGCCGCCGTGATGCGGCGGAGCTCGTCCTGCGGAAGGGAGAGCGAGGGTACGACCACCAGGGTCCCCTCACTCGGCTCGAAGATGCTCAACCTGGCATACTTCTCCCCGAACGGGATATTAGTGATCATATTGCGAGTGAAACACGCATTCTTCTCAAATGCAGCCACCGCCGAAGTGTGATGACCATGACAGAAGGTGACAGGATTCGGAATCGCCGACCACGTTTGGAACAGGCGGCATCGGGTCACCATCTAATGATCCCTTGTGACTATTTCCGGATCAGGCTGACGTTCACCTAGCGTCACCACCCGAGGTTACGGGCGTGCCGTCGGCTAACTTTTGGTGTATCTGTCGGCAGGAACTCGCGCGCGGGCGATAGAGTCGAAGCATCGCCATCGGGCACACGGCCGACCGCTGTGCACCCGGGCTGCAGCGGCACTCGCGACTGATGAGCGCAAAGCCCATGCTGACGATCTCGCGCACCCGAACCAGCGGGTGTGTTTTTTGATTCGCCGAGCGGCCGCTCGACCGGGTGGCCACGGCGGAAGGACGAGCTTTCACAGCGCATGAGCCGCGGTGGTCAGACATATTGGGGCGCGCGGCATGGACGGGATGGTGACATATGCGGGGACGTGAGCTTCGGGGCGAACTCGACGCGTTCCTGGCGGAGACCGAGCAGGATCTCGTGGCATTCCGCCGCGACCTCCACATGCATCCTGAGCTGGCCTTCGCCGAATATCGCACGACACAGCGGATCGCCGAGCGGCTCACCGCCGCCGGGCTGACGCCTTCGGTGCTTCCCCGGGGCACCGGCCTCATCTGCGACGTGGGCAGCGACGACGGCCCGACCGTCGCGCTGCGCGCGGACATCGACGCGTTGCCGCTGCACGACGAGAAGGACGTGTCCTACCGCTCGAACGTGGGCGGCGCCTGCCACGCCTGCGGCCATGACGTGCACACCGCTGTGCTGCTCGGCACCTCGCTCTTCCTCGCCCAGCAGGCCGCCGCCGGCCTCCTGCCCGGCCGGGTCAGGCTGATCTTCCAGCCCGCTGAGGAGCTGCCGGGCGGCGCGCTCGAGGTCATGGCGCACGGCGGCATCAGCGGCGTCGACCGCATCTTCGGCCTGCACTGCGACCCGCGCGTGGACGTCGGCCAGGTCGGGCTCAGGCCGGGCCCGATCACCTCGGCCTGCGACAAGCTGAGCATCCGGGTCTCGGGACCCGGCGGCCACACCGCGCGCCCGCACCTGACCGCCGACCTGGTCTTCGCCCTCGCCAAGATCCTCACCGAGCTGCCCGCCGCCCTGTCGCGCCGCGTCGACCCGCGTTCCTCGCTCAGCCTCGTCTGGGGCCGGGTCGAGGCCGGCACGGCGGCCAACGCGATCCCCGACGACGGCATCGCCGAGGGCACCGTGCGCTGCCTCGACGAGAACGCCTGGCACGCCGCACCCGACCTGATCAAGTCCCTGCTGGAGTCGGTGGCCGGCGCCTACGGCATCGAGGCCGAGATGGACTACAAGCGCGGCGTGCCGCCGGTGGTCAACGACGAGGTCAGCGTCGAGATGCTGGCCGAGGCCGCCGAGCGCGTGCTGGGCGCGGGTGCGGTGATCCCGACCCAGCAGTCGCTCGGCGGCGAGGACTTCGCTTGGTACCTCGAGTCGATTCCCGGCGCGTTCGCCCGTCTGGGCACCCGCTCACCGGGCGGCGTGACCTACGACATCCACCAGGGCACGTTCGACGTGGACGAGAGGGCGATCGCGATGGGGGTGCGGATCATGGCCGCCACCGCGCTGACCGCCCTCTGGGAGGTCGGGCCGCTCGACTCGATCACCAGCGCGCTGGCGTGACCAGCGGCAGCCGCAGGGACGAGTGTCCCGGCGACACCGTGATCTCGGTGCCCGGCGGGTAGCGCAGGGTGTAGTCGTAGTCGGTCGAGATGATCACCAGGCCCAGCCGGTGGCCCTTCTTGAACACGTAGTCCGTCGGCTGGAAGTCCCAGGTGAAGGTGTATTCCTTGCCCGGCCGCAGCGGCTCGGTCCGGTCCTGGCGGTGCCGGTTGCGCACGTCCAGCCAGCCCCGGGTGACGATCTTGTACGGCGTGGTGGCCGTGCCGAGCACCCTGAGCGTGGTGCAGCCCGTGTCACCCGGGACGCCCTGCCCGTAGCAGTAGGTCTGGCCGGTCGAGAGCAACGAGCCGTTCGGGCGGACGTCCGTGCCGTAGTCCACCAGTAACGCCGTCAGATACGGTGACGCCCCATTCTTGAACGAGGCCCGCACCGACACCGTCGGCGTGCCGGAGATCCGCACGTCGGCGGGGAGCCCGCCGGTCGTGTACGCCAGCCGGTTCGGGTCGGAACCGGTGGCCTCGACGAGCTGCTCGGCGGTCCTGGCCTTCTGGTCGACGAAGGACTCCTTGGCCGGCAACGGCTGCGGGGTCAGGCTCAGCCGCTGGCCGGAGCCAAGGTGGAGGGGGACGGGGGTGGCGCCGGGCAGCGGCCACGACCTGTGCTGGGCCCACTGGCCGGCCGCGTGCTCGACGTCGGCCTGCGGCTCGCGCATGATGCCCGAGTCGATGCCGTACAACCAGTGGTCGAACCAGCCGTGCAGCTGGCGCAGCCACTCGGCCGTGCGCAGGCTGAAGGGGTTCATGTGAGTGCCCTGGTGCAGCCAGATCTTGCGCGGCACGTGCCGCTTGGCCAGGGCGTACCACCACTGCGCGAACTGCTTGGTCTTGACGTTCCAGTCGTTGAGCCCGTGCACGACGAAGACGCTGGCCTTGACCTTGCCGACGTCGTTCATGTAGTTGCGGGCGTCCCAGACGGGGCTGTAGTCGCCGGTGATCCGGTCCTGGGTGGCGGTGATCTGGTCCATCAGCGCGCCGCAGGCCTCCTGGCCGTTCTCCCTGGTCAGCACGTATTTCGCGAGCACGTCCAGGTCCTCGCCCTGGAAGCCGCCGGGGGCCAGGACGCCGCCGTTGGCGCGGTAGTAGTCGTACCAGCTGGAGATCGCGGCGATCGGCACGATCGTCTCCAGGCCCTCGACGCCGGTCGCGGCGACGGCGTTCGGGAGCGTGCCGTTGTAGGAGACGCCGATCATGCCGACCTTGCCGGTCGACCAGGTGGCCTCGACCGGGTTGCCGGCGGCGTCGAAGCCTTTGGCGCGGCCGTTCAGCCAGTCGATCGCGGCCTTCGGGCCGGCCGTCTCGTTGCGGTCGCCGGAGGTCGGGCAGCCGGTGGCACGGCCGCTGCCGAGGTTCTCCACCAGCGCGATGGCGTAGCCGCGGGGCAGGAAATAATTGTCGTAATAGCCGTCGAACGGCTCGGCGGCCAGCTTGTTGGCGAGTGCTTTGAGCGTGGGGAGGGGGTTGCCGTTCTCGTCCACGTCCACGGGGTGGTTGGCGACGTCGTTGCCGCCGGCGTAGTACGGGCTGGCCTCCATGATCACCGGGACCTTGAGTCCCTGGTCGGTCTCCTTGGGGCGCAGGATGTCCACCGCGACGCGGTCCGGTGCGCCGTCGTTGTCGCTGTCGGTCCCGGCGACCTCGACGAACACCGTCTGCTTGATGGCGTCCGCTCGGGAGAAGATGGGCTGGGTGGCGTTGTTCTCGATCTTTAAGGCGGGGGTGTCGGCTGCGGCAGGCGTGGTGCCGGTCAAGGCCGCGATGAGAATCGCGGCCAGTGGCACGGCCAGTGCCTTCCTAGGGTGCATGCGGGCTCCGATCGGAAAATTCCACCGTCTGTGGGAATCTCTGTCATGATCGGGCCCAGGGCAAGAGGTGATTCATCCCCAAAGTCGGGCAAATCTTCTGTACGCCTCTCTTGGGGGTTTCAGGTCACAGACGCGACTGAGGTCGATAACGGAGTAGTTGCGACCCTGTGTGCTGGTTTGGTCTGCCCTGGTCAAGCAACTATCTTCCGTGCAGGTGCCGTACGTTTCTTCGCGCCTGCGATGAAGTTCGACGGCGGGGAGATGGAAGGGAGTCGCCTTGCTCGGCAAGCGATTCAACAGGATGGCGCTCGGTTCGGTAGCCGGCGTCATGCTCATGGCAGCGGCCGCATGTGGCGGCGGTGGTGGGGGCTCCACGACGGCCAGCGAGGCGCCGACCGGCGCGGCCAGCAGCGAGGCGCCGAAGAGTGCGCTCAAGGTGGGACTGGCGTTCGACATCGGCGGACGTGGTGACAAGTCCTTCAACGACGCGGCGTACGCCGGCCTGGAGAAGGCCAAGACGGACCTCCAGGCGGAGATCAAGGAGCTGAGCCCGGCCGCCGACGGTTCCAACCGTGGTGACCTGCTGCGCCAGCTCGCCGACGCCGGCTACAACCCGATCATCGGTGTCGGCTTCGCCTACGGCGAGGACATCAAGAAGGCGGCCCAGGAGTACCCGGACATTCAGTTCGCGGTCGTGGACTCCGCCTCGAACGCGGCCAACGTGACCGGCCTGCTGTTCGCCGAGGAGCAGGGCTCCTACCTGGCGGGCGTCGCCGCGGCGACCAAGTCGGAGAGCGGCCACCTCGGCTTCGTCGGCGGCGTCGAGAACGACCTGATCAAGAAGTTCGAGGCCGGTTTCGTGGCCGGGGCCAAGTCGGTCAAGTCGGACATCAAGATCGACATCAAGTACCTCACCCCCGACGGTGACTTCTCCGGCTTCAAGGCCCCCGACAAGGGCAAGGTCGCGGCCGACAAGATGTACCAGGACGGCGCGGACATCGTCTACCACGCCTCTGGCGACTCCGGCCTCGGCGTGTTCCAGGCGGCGGCCGCGGCCAAGAAGAAGGCCATCGGCGTCGACTCCGACCAGCGCCAGACGGTCAAGGAGGCCGACCTGCAGCCGGTCATCATGACCTCGATGCTCAAGCGCGTCGACGTCGGCGTGTTCGAGTTCATCAAGGCCTTCCAGGGCGGCGCCAAGGGCGGCACGAACGTCATCTACGACCTCAAGGTCGACGGCGTGGGCCTGGCCACCACCGGTGGCGAGATCGACGACATCAAGGACAAGCTCGACGCTGCCAAGCAGGACATCGTCGACGGCAAAATCACGGTTCCGGCTAAGCCGTAACCGGGGTAGGACCATTGACAGAGGGCCCGGAGTCCGGATACTTCGGGCCTTCTGCCTATGCCGCCCCCCTCTAGGAGAGGCGAAATGAGTGCTGACACCCTGGCCACGGCGAAACCCGCCGTAGAGCTGGAGGGCATCACCAAGCGTTTCCCCGGCGTCGTCGCGAACCACGACATCCGCATCACCGTCGACCCCGGCACGGTGCATGCCATCGTCGGCGAGAACGGCGCAGGCAAATCCACCCTGATGAAGATCCTGTACGGCATGCAGAAGCCGGACGAGGGCACCATCAAGGTCAACGGCACCGAGGTCGGCTTCCGCACGCCCAGTGACGCCATCGCGGTCGGCATCGGCATGGTTCACCAGCACTTCATGCTGGCCGACAACCTCACCGTGCTGGAGAACATCGTTCTCGGCGCCGAGCCGAAGAAGGCCGGCATGCTCGACACGGCCGCCGCCCGCTCGCGCATCACCCAGCTGGCCGACAGCCACGGCCTGAGGGTCGATCCGGACAAGCTCGTGGAGGACCTCGGCGTCGGCGACCGCCAGCGTGTGGAGATCCTCAAGGTCCTCTACCGCGGCGCCCGCATCCTGATCCTCGACGAGCCGACCGCCGTGCTGGTCCCCCAGGAGGTCGAGGAGCTCTTCCAGAACCTGCGCGAGCTCAAGGCCGAGGGCCTGACCGTCATCTTCATCTCGCACAAGCTCGACGAGGTGCTCGACATCGCCGACGCGATCACCGTGATCCGGCGCGGCACCACCGTCGCGAGCCTGGCCAGGGACGAGGTCACCAGCGCCCGCCAGCTCGCCGAGCTCATGGTCGGCAGCGAGCTGCCCACCCCCGAGACCCGCGAGTCCACGGTGACCGACCGCGTGGCGCTCCAGGTCGCGCACCTCACCATGGAGGCCGACGGCTACCGCCCGGTGCCGAAGGGCACCCCGGTGGAGACGTACGTGGAGAAGCTGCGCGCGGACGGCAAGCGGCTGCTCCTCGACGACGTGTCGTTCGAGATCCACGAGGGCGAGATCCTCGGCATCGCCGGCGTCGAGGGCAACGGCCAGTCCGAGCTGATCGAGGCCATCATGGGCATCCGCGCCGCGCACGGTGTCATCACCCTCGGCGAGCAGGACATCAGCACCTGGTCCACGCTCAAGCGCAGGGAGTCCGGCGTCGGTTACATCCCCGAGGACCGGCACCGCCAGGGCCTGCTGCTGGAGGCGTCCCTGTGGGAGAACCGCGTGCTCGGCCACCAGACCAGGAAGCCCGCACGCAACGGCATCTGGGTCGACCGGAGCGCCGCCAAACGTGACACCGAGCGCATCGTCAAGGACTACGACGTCCGCACGCCCAGCGTGGACACCCTGGCGCTGGCCCTGTCCGGCGGCAACCAGCAGAAGCTGATCGTGGGCCGCGAGATGAGCGGCGCGCCCAAGTTCCTCATTGCCGCGCATCCGACCCGCGGTGTGGACGTCGGCGCCCAGGCCGCCATCTGGGACCACCTGCGTAACGCCCGGGCGGCGGGCCTGGCCGTGCTGCTCATCTCCGCCGACCTCGACGAGCTGATCGGCCTGTCCGACACGATTCAGGTGATCTACCGGGGACGCCTCGTGGCCGCGCTCGACCCTTCCGACATCACGCCCGAGCGGCTGGGCGGCTACATGACCGGCGCCATCGCCGGCACTGAGGAGACGTGATGCCCGCCGGGCTCAACCGGGCGCTGCTCACTGTGGCCGGCGCCGTCATCGCGATCGTCCTGGCCATCGCGATCTCCAGCGTGGCGATCACTGCGGCGGGCGCGAGCCCGCTGGACGCGTTCGCCGCCTTCTTCGACTTCGGCGCCACCGAGCGGGCCCAGTCCAACGCGATCGCGGCCTTCCTCAACCGGGCGGTGCCGCTGTTCATCGCCGGCCTGGCGGTGGCCGTCGGCTTCCGGATGAACCTCTTCAACATCGGCGTGGAGGGACAGTACCGGCTCGCCGCCATCTGCGCGGCCTACGTCGGCTCGACGTTCACGGCGCCCGCGCCCATCCAGATCACGGTGATCATTCTGGTGGCGGCGGCCGTCGGCGGCCTCTACGCGCTCATCCCCGCGGTCATGAAGGTGACCAGGGGCGTGAACGAGGTCATCGCGACGATCATGCTGAACTACATCGCGATCAACCTGAGCTCGTTCCTCGTGCGAGGACCATTCGCGGGCGAGCGTGCCGCCGGGCAGCTCACCACCACGACGCCGGAGCTGCCGGAGTCGGCCATGTTCCCGAACCTCAACTTCGCCTTCGAGTGGTTCGGGCTGCTGCCGCCCACCCGCGGCGGGGGCGTGTGGGGCTTCCTGCTCGTGGCGATCGCGCTCGGCATCGTGATCTGGGTCGTGCTCGAACGCACCCGCTTCGGCTTCAACGTCAAGGCCAGCGGACTCAACGGCCCGGCCGCGCTCGCCTCGGGCGTGAACCCGAAGACGATGGTCATCGCGGCCATGGTGTTGTCCGGCGGGATCGCCGGGCTCATCGGCCTGCCCGAGATCCTCGGCGACAAGGGCGCGTTCAACTCCAACTTCACCGCGGGACTGGGCTTCCTGGGCATCGCCGTGGCGCTGCTCGGCAGGAACAAGCCGGTCGGCATCGCGGTCGCCGCGTTGTTGTTCGCCTTCCTCGACCGGGCGCAGGGCGCCCTGCAGATCGCGAACGTGCCGCCATCCGTCATCACGATCATCCAGGGTGTGACCGTCCTGCTGGTCGTCGTGGCCAACGAGGTGACGAACCGGCTGGCCCTCAGACTCGAGGAACGGCGGGCCGCCCACGAGCTCGGCACGAACAAGGTTGAGGTGGCAGCATGACCAGGTTCACCAAATACCACCTCGTGCTCATCGGCGTCGCCGCGCTCCTGCTGCTGATGTCGCTGGTACGCGTCGTGTCGGGCCAGAACGACATCACCTCCTCCGGCACGTTCGCCGCCGCGTTGCTGCTGGCGGTGCCGATCGGCCTGGCCGGGCTCGGCGGGTTGTGGGCCGAGCGGGCGGGTGTGGTCAACATCGGGCTCGAAGGCATGATGGTGCTCGGCACCTGGTTCGCCGGCTGGGCCGGCTACCAGTGGGGCGCCGTGGCCGCGTTGATCGCCGGGTTGCTCGGCGGCGCGCTCGGCGGCCTCATCCACGCCATCGCCACCGTGACGTTCGGCGTGGACCACATCATCAGCGGCGTCGCCATCAACCTGCTCGGCCCCGGTGTTACCCGCTTCCTGTCCGAGGTGCTCTTCAAGGAGGGCACCCCGGCAGCCGACGCCGGCGCGGGCATCACCACCTCGCCCGCGATCACTGGGGATTCGTGGCAGATCAGCCTGCCGCTGCTTTCTGACGGTCCTGACCTGCTCGGAAAGCTCGAGAGCACCCACTGGTTCCTGCTCTCCGACCTCGCCGGCATCCTGCGCGGCCTGACGCACAACGTGAACGTTCTGGTGGTCCTCGCGGTCCTGCTGCTGCCGCTGACGTTCTTCGTGCTCTGGCGCACGGCCTTCGGCCTGCGGCTACGCTCGGCCGGCGAGAACCCGTGGGCGGCCGAGTCGCTGGGCGTGAACGTCTACCTGATCAAGTACCTCGCGGTCGTCATCTCCGGCGCGTTCGCCGGGCTCGGCGGCGTGTTCCTGGTCTTCGTCTCCACCAAGTACGTCGAGGGCCAGACGGCCGGGCGCGGCTTCATCGGCCTGGCCGCCATGATCTTCGGCAACTGGCGTCCCGGCGGGCTCGCGGCCGGCGCGTCGTTGTTCGGCTACGCCGACGGCTTGCAACTGCGCAGCTCGGGGGCGGTCACGTCGTTCTTCCTGTTCGGCGCGGTGCTGCTGCTGGCCTATTTGGTGATCAGGGTCCGCCGGATGCTGGCGCCCGACCAGCCGGCCGAGCTGGCGGCCAGGAGCCCCAGGGACTACACGCTGATGGCCGCCGCGGCGGCGGGCATGGTCGTGTTGTTCTGGCTCTGGATGACCGTCGATCAACTGCCGAACGAGTTCGTCTTCATCACACCACACGTGCTCACGCTGCTCGTGCTCTTGGTGGCTTCGCAGCGTCTGCGGATGCCCAAGGCCGACGGCGTACGCTATCGCCGGGGGGAACAGCATTGAGCATCGACTGGGACGGCCTGCGGGACGAGGCCGCTGAGGCCATGCGGCACGCGTACGCGCCGTACTCGAAATTTCCTGTGGGGGCGGCGGCGCTCGTCGATGACGGCAGGATCGTCACCGGCTGCAACGTCGAGAACGCCTCCTACGGGCTCGGCCTGTGTGCCGAGTGCGGGCTGGTGTCGGCGCTGCAACTGTCCGGCGGCGGCCGGCTGGTGGCCTTCACCTGCGTGGACGGCCACGGCGAGCTGCTGATGCCGTGCGGGCGCTGTCGGCAGCTGCTGTATGAGTTCGGTGGTGGCGACCTGCTGGTCGAGACCGTCGACGGGCCGAAGCCGATGTCCGAGATCCTGCCGTACGCGTTCGGCCCGGAAGACCTGAGCAGGAGCGCGTAGTGGATGCCATCGAGGTCATCCGCGCCAAGCGGGACGGCGGCGAGCTGACCACCGCCCAGATCGACTGGGTGATCGCCGCCTACACCCGCGGCGACGTGGCCGACGAGCAGATGTCAGCCCTGGCCATGGCCATTCTGCTGAACGGCATGAACCGGCGCGAGATCGCCGACTGGACCCAGGCCATGATCCGCTCCGGTGAGCGTATGGACTGGTCGATGCTGGATCGGCCGACTGCCGACAAACACTCGACCGGCGGCGTCGGTGACAAGATCACGCTCCCGTTGGCCCCGCTGGTGGCGGCGTGCGGCGCGTACGTGCCGCAGCTGTCCGGACGCGGCCTCGGCCACACCGGTGGCACCTTGGACAAGCTGGAGTCCATTCCCGGCTGGCGTGCCTCGCTGTCCAACGACGAGATGCTGCACGTCCTGCGCTCGGCCGGCGCCGTCGTCTGCGCGGCGGGCTCCGGTCTCGCCCCCGCCGACAAGAAGCTCTACGCCTTGCGCGACGTCACCGGCACCGTCGAGTCCATCCCGCTGATCGCCTCGTCGATCATGTCGAAGAAGATCGCCGAGGGCACCGGCTCCCTGGTGCTCGACGTCAAGGTGGGCTCAGGGGCGTTCATGAAGTCCGTCGAGACGGCGCGTGAGCTGGCCGAGACGATGGTGGCGCTCGGCACGGACGCGGGAGTGCGCACGGTCGCGCTGCTCACCGCGATGGACCGGCCCCTGGGGCGGGCCGTGGGCAACGCTCTGGAGGTCGAGGAGTCCGTCGAGGTCCTGGCCGGCGGCGGGCCCTCCGACGTGGTGGAGCTGACCGTACGGCTGGCGAGGGAGATGCTGGAGGCGGCCGGGGTCGCCTCCGGCAAGGACCCGGCCAAGGCGCTGCAGGACGGGTCGGCCATGGACGCCTGGCGGCGGATGATCGTCGCTCAGGGCGGCGATCCGGACGCCGTGTTGCCGCGCGCGGCCGAGACGATGGTCGTCGAGGCGCCCGCGTCGGGGGTGTTGACCCGGCTGGACGCGTACGCGGTGGGGCTGGCGGCCTGGCGGCTGGGGGCCGGGCGGGCGCGCAAGGAGGACCCGGTGTCGTTCGGGGCCGGCGTGACGCTGCACGCCAAGCCCGGGGATCTGGTGCGGGCCGGGCAGCCGTTGATGACGTTGCACGCCGATGAGACGGAGCGGTTCGCGCGGGCGCTGGAGGCGTTGGAAGGCGGCTACGCGGTGGGGGATGCCAGCGAGGAGCAACTCCCTCTGGTCATCGACCGCATCACCGCCGAGTAGCGCGCGGCGGGGTCAGGAGATCAGAGCCGCCGGGGTGTCGGTGAAGATGCCGGACAGGACGGCCCGCTGGGTGGGGAGGGCTTCGGCGTGGCGGGCGCGGCCCTCATCGGTGATGCACACGAAGACACCACGCCGGTCCGAATCGCACGCGCCCCGTGACACGAGCGAGGCCTTCTCCAACCGCGCCACCACCCTGGACAGCGCGCTCTGGCTCAGGTGAACCTCGTCGCAGAGCTCCTGCAGGCGCAACTTCCTGTCGTGGTGGACGATCCGGTCCAGCACCTCGAACTCACTGGGCCCCAGCCCGTGCCGATCGCCGAGCTCCCGCTCCAGCGCGCACATGGCTTTGGCGTGCTTGGCCAGGACGTAATGCCAGGTCTCGACCACGAACTCCTCGTCCATGTCGCGGAGGTTACCACTCCGCTAAACCTTATGCAACGGAATTAAATGCGCTTGCATTAGATGCTGATGCATGTATTGTTCTGATCCATGTCGTCTTCCTCTTCTTCAACTTCGGCATCTCTTTCTTCTCTCTGGGGCTTGCTCGCCGTGCTGTGCGCGGTGATCTTCCTTGACGCTCTGGACGTCTCGATGGTCGGTGTGGCTCTCCCCGCAATCCAGCACGACCTGGGGTTGAGCACGTCGTCTTTGCAGTGGGTGGTCAGCGGTTACGTGCTCGGCTACGGCGGTCTTCTGTTGCTCGGGGGCAGGACCGCCGACCTGCTCGGGCGGCGCAGGGTGTTCCTGGTCGCTCTGGGTGTCTTCGCCGTCGCGTCGCTGCTCGGTGGCATCGTGGATGACGGAGCGCTGCTGATCGCGGCCAGGTTCATCAAGGGTGTGTCGGCCGCCTTCACCGCGCCCGCGGCATTGTCGATCATTACGACGACCTTTCCTGAGGGCCCGGAGCGCAACAGGGCATTGAGCATCTTCACCGCCTGCGGCGCCAGCGGCTACTCGCTGGGCCTCGTGCTCTCCGGCCTGCTGACGGAGCTCGACTGGCGGGCGACGCTGCTGATGCCGGTGCCCGTAGCGATCATCGCGCTGGTCGCCGCGCTCAGGGTGCTGCCGCGGGGCGCCGAGGAGCGGGCCGAGGGCGGCCACGACCTGCTCGGCGCCGTGCTGATCACCGCCTCGATGCTGCTGCTGGTCTTCACCGTCGTCCAGGCGCCCGAGGTCGGCTGGACCTCCGTCCGGACCATCGGCTCGCTGGTGGCCGTGGCGGCGCTGCTCGGGCTGTTCGTCTTCACCGAGCTGCGGATGAAGCACCCGCTGGTGCGGCTCGGCATCCTGCGTTCCGGCCACATCGTGCGGGCCAACCTGGGCCTGATGATCCTCTTCGGCTCGTACGTCGCCTTCCAGTTCGTCGCCATGCAGTACTTCCAGATCCTGCTGGGCTGGTCGGCACTCGGCACGGCGCTCGCCTTCCTGCCCGCGGGCCTGCTCGTCGCGCTCACCTCGACCAAGATGGGCGACTTCGCCGACAGGTTCGGCACCGGCAAGCTGATCGTCATCGGCGCGGCCGCGTTGGCCGGTGGTTACGCGATCTTCCTGGGCATCGACAGCACGCCGAGCCTGGCCGGCATGGTCATCCCCGGGATGCTGCTGCTGGGCGTCGCGTTCGCGCTGTCCTTCCCCGCGCTCAACATCCAGGCCGTCAGCGGCGTGCACGACGACGAGCAGGGGCTGGCCTCCGGGCTGCTCAACACCTCCGGGCAGGTGGGCGGCGCCATCGTGCTGGCCGCGGTCACCGCCGTGCTGACCTCGGGGGGTGGCGAGACGCTCTCGATCGGCACGCTGCGCGCGGCCATCGTGGTGTCGCTGGTGCTGGCCCTCGTCGGGCTGGCGATCTCGCTGACCGGGCTGCGCGGCCGCAAGGCCGTGGCCGTGGAGCCGGACGGCGACAAGGTCTACGAGACCGTCTGATCACGATCGAAGGGCCCCGCCGTCCTGGCGGGGCCCTTTCTCATTCCTGAATGACCTCGTAGTCACATGTGTGACTCCTTGTGAGCTGATCAGGGTAGAGGGTCGGTCCCGTTCCACGAAAGGGCCAGGAAAGATCGCGCCGGTCGCTCGAAACGCGGCTTGCCGACTCGCGTGCTGGGCATCTACCGAGGCATGCGACCGTCATCCCGGGCCGGTGGCCGGTGGGCGCGCAGCCGCCTCGCCGCCCCGCTCGCCTGCCTGGCCCTGCTCACGGCCGGCGGTACGGCGTGCGGCCCGGCCACCCAGACCGCCCTGCCCGAAAGCCCGTCCGCGACCGAATCGGCGGCGCTGGTTCCCGAGTCGGGCGCGCCGACCAGCACGGCGGAAGTGGACGTCGCACGGCCGGGCGTGGGGCCCGCGGTCGTGAGGGCTGTACGGTATGCGTCCCACGAAACGTACGACCGCCTGGTCATCGACCTCGAAGGCGATATCCCCGGATACAGCGTGAGATGGGTGGACGAGTTCGTGGAGGCCGGCTCCGGAAAGCCCCTCGAGGTGCGCGGCGGCGCTTACCTGCAGCTCACGCTCTTCCCCGCGAACGCACACGAGGAGGACGGCGAGCTCACCTGGAAGGGCGGCCCGGTCTACCAGGCCGACCTGCGCAACCTCACCGAGGTCGTGCGCACCGGTGACTTCGAGAGCCGCGTCGGCATCGGCCTGGTGCTGGCCAGGCAGGCGGCGTTCCAGCTCACCGAGGCGTCCTCGCCCAACCGGCTCGTACTCGACGTGGCACACTGATCCCGTGGTGAGAAAGATCGAGGGCCCGGCCCGCATCCCCGTACCCGGCGGCAAGCTCATCGACGAGCACATCGGCCGCGTCAACAGTGGCGACGAGGAGATCTCCATCGCGCACATGACCGCACCGCCGGGCTGGGAGGAGCCCGCGCAGACGCCGTCGTTCGCCGAATACACCGTGGTCCTGCGCGGCACGATGATCGTTGAGCACGACGGCGGGCGGACGGAGGTCGCGGCCGGGCAGTCGGTGGTGACGTCGCCGGGCGAGAAGGTCCGCTACAGCGTGGGTCCCGAGGGGGCTGAATACGTGGCCGTGTGCCTGCCTGCCTTCTCCCCGGAGAGCGCGGGCCGCGACTGAGACCGCTGGTCATATCATGGGCGGATGAGCCCCACGTTTGACGAGATCCGCCGGGCTCCCAAGGTGTTGTTGCACGATCACCTCGACGGCGGGCTGCGCGCCGAGACGATCGTCGAGCTCGCCCGGGAGAGCGGTTACGATCGGCTGCCCACCAACGATCCCGACAATCTCCGCCAGTGGTTCGAGGAGGCGTCGGATTCCGGATCGCTCGAGCGTTACCTGGAGACGTTCGACCACACCGTCGGCGTCATGCAGACGCGCGAGTCGCTCGTCCGCGTGGCGGCCGAGTGCGCCGAGGACCTGGCCGCGGACGGCGTGGTCTACGCCGAGGTGCGCTTCGCCCCCGAACAGCACACCACCACAGGGCTGACCCTGGACCAGGTCGTCGAGGCGGTGCTCGAGGGCTTCAAGCAGGGCTCGCAGGGCCGCGGCGTCCGCGTCGGCACGCTGCTCACGGCCATGCGGCACCAGGCGCGCTCCATGGAGATCGCCGAGCTCGCCGTCCGCTACCGCGACGTGGGCGTGGTGGGGTTCGACATCGCGGGGGCGGAGGCGGGATACCCGCCCACCAGGCATCTCGACGCGTTCGAATACCTGCAGCGGGAAAACTCCCACTTCACCATCCACGCGGGCGAGGCGTTCGGGCTGCCGTCGATCTGGCAGGCCATCCAATGGTGCGGCGCCGACCGGCTCGGGCACGGCGTGCGGATCATCGATGACATCACGGTGGCCGGTGACGGCACGGCCAAGCTGGGCCGCCTGGCCGCCTATGTCCGCGACAAGCGCATCCCGCTGGAGATGTGCCCCACGTCCAACCTGCAGACCGGGGCCGCCGCGTCGATCGCCGATCATCCCATCGGGCTGCTGCGGCGGCTGTATTTCCGGGTCACGGTCAACACCGACAACCGGCTGATGAGCAGGACGAGCCTGTCGCTGGAGTTCGCCAAGCTGGTCGAGGCGTTCGGCTACGGCTGGGATGACCTGCAGTGGTTCACGGTCAACGCGATGAAGTCGGCGTTCATCCCGTTCGACGAGCGGCTGGCGCTCATCAACGGAGTGATCAAGCCCGGGTTCGCGCAGCTGAAGTGGCGGCCGTGAAACAGACTTACCGCTCCAGGGCCGCGTTCGTACTGGCGTGGGTTTGGTTGGCGTTCGTCGCGTTCAACGTCTGGGACCTGATCAGCAAGTACAACGGCAAGCCGTCGCTGGTGGCACTGGCCGTGCTCGGCGTGCTGACCGCGCTGGTCTACCTCGTCGCGCTGCGGCCCGCGACCGTGTTCACGGAGTCCGAGCTGGTGGGCCGCAACCCGATGCGCACGACGCACGTGCCGTGGGCGGCCATCGATGACGTGAGCGTGTCGCACGCCATCAGCGTGCACCACGGCGATGAGCAGGTGCTGCGGTTGTGGACGCCGATGGCCAGCGCGCGGGAGCGGGCCAAGGCGCAGCGCCGCGGCATGTCCGGGCAGCAGCGAGGACGCTTCCGCACCGAGCCGACGCTGAGCAAGGGCGAGCAGGCGGCGGCGGAGGCGTTCGCGGGCAAGACGCACGCCGACTGGGTGGGCGAGCAGATCCGCGAGCGCGCCGAGTCGGCCCGGCACCGTCACGAGGAGGCGGCGCCGGTCCGGGTCGTCTGGGCCTACGACGCGATCGCGGTGCTGGCGGCCGCGGTCGTCCTGATGATCGTGGCGATCGTCATCCCCTAGCGAGCCGGCGATCGCCGTCGCTCAGCCGGTGATCGCGTCGCTGTCGCTCAGCTGATGGTCGTCGCCGTCGCTCGGCTGGTGGTCGCGTCGTCATCGCTCGGCTCGTGTCGGGGCGTCATGGCCTTGCTTCGACGAAGCGCCGCATGCCCGCCTCGGCGATTCCGGTTTCCTCCACATGTTTGGCGGCCTCCGTCTCGACGGCGAAGGCCCGCTCCACCTCGGTCAGCGCGGGGCGCAGCAGCGAGAGGTGCACGTCTGTGGCGGTGCCCGGCCGTGACCAGTGGCGCACCCGGGCGATCGCCGTCTCCACCAACGCCTCCTGCTCGGCGATCTCGTCCAGGAGGCCCGCGGCCAGGGCCTCCTCGGCGCTCAGGCGGGCCGAGTCGAGCACCAGCCGCAGTGCCCTGGCGCCGGTCAGGCGGGGCAGCAGGTAGCTGGAGGCGTTCGAGATCGACAGGCCGATGTGGTTCTCGGGGAAGAAGTATTCGGCTGCCGGGGTGCCGATGCGGCTGTCGAAGCACAGCGTCCACTCAGCGGCCCCGCCCACGGCCATGCCGTTGACCGCGGCCACCACCGGGACACGGGTCTCCAGCACGGCCCTGGTCATGTCGTGGAAGAGCTCCACCTCCTCCAGGAGGGATTTGCCCGCGGCCTCCCGCAGGTCCTCCCCGGCGGAGAACGCCCGGCCCGTGCCGGTGACCACGATGCCTTTGACGCTCTTGCCGTCCCCGTGCCCGCGCACGGCCGCCGCCAGGTCCCTGCGCATCTGCGCGGTGAGGGCGTTGAGCTTCTCGGGACGGGCCAGCGTGATCAGCGCGACCTCGTCGCGTTCCGTTATCTCGATCATGCTCTCTCCTTCTCCACGGGGATGGCGGGTGCGGCGCGTTGGTCGCGTTCGGGTTGCAGCAGGTGGCGTTTCTCGATGCGGGCCGACGGGGTCAGTGAGAAACCTTCGACGAACTCCACGTACGCCGGAATCTTGAAGCGGGCCAGGCGCTGCCTGGCATGCTCGATCACGCTCATGGCGGTCTCTACGCCGGCCGGGTGACCGGGGTGGAGCTGGATGAACGCCTTCGGCAGCTCGCCCCACAGGTCGTCGGGGATGGGCACCAGAGCTGCCTGCAGCACCGCGGGGTGCTGGGTGAGCACGCTCTCGACCTCGGCGCACGAGATGTTCTCGCCGCCCCTGCGGACCATGTCCTTGATCCGCCCGGCGTGGTGGATGTAGCCGTGGGCGTCGCGGAAGCCCAGGTCGCCGGTGTGGTACCAGCCGTCTCTGAACGCCCTGGCGGTCGCCTCCGGATGGTTCCAGTAGCCGTTCATCATGGGCACGCCTCTGACGAGGATCTCCCCGGTCTCCTCGTCGAGCACAACCTCCTTGCCGGGCGGCGCGAGGCCCATCGCGCCGGTGCCCACCGTCTCCTCGGCGTCGATGGGCACCACCAGGTCGGGGCCGCTCTCGGTGGAGCCGTACAGCTCGCGCCACGGCGCGCCCCAGCGCTCCTCGAACTCCCGGTGCAGGTCGGGGCGGATGCCGGAGCAGAGCACGAGCCGCATCCGGTTCTCGCGGTCAAGGGGGTGGGGCGGCTGCTTGTGCAGCAGGAGCGGCATCGTGCCGAGCACGTACGTGAGCGTCGCGCCGTGCTCCCTGACCGCGGGCCAGAAGCCGGACGCGGAGAAGCGGGGGAGCACCACCAGCGGGATACCGCCGATGAGGCAGAGGAGGGTGGCCCACTGGGGATCCATGTACGAGTACGCCTGGGCGATCAGCATGACGTCGTCGTCGCGGAGCCGCGCCTGGTCGGCAGCGATCTGGGCGGTTCTGAGCCAGTAGTCGTGGGTGAGCATGCAGGCCTTGGGAAAGCCGGTCGTTCCCGACGTGTACTGAAAATTCGCGACATCGTGGGGAGTGCTGGGAACGGGCCGGGTGGGTGGTGACCCGGGCATGGAGTCGAGGGCGTAGACCGTGCCCGGGATGTGCGGGGCGTGCTCGGCGGTGGTCAGCGTGGCGACGGCGCCCGAGTCACGCAGGACGTGCTCCAGGTCGGCGGCCCGGTAGCGGACGTTGACCGGCACCGTGATCGCGCCTGCCTTGAGTATCGCCAGCCAGCTGAGCGGCCAGCTGGGCACGTTGTCCATCATGACCGCGACCCGATCGCCGGGTCGTACGCCCTTGTCGATCAGGGCGCCGGCCAGCCGATCCGACTGGGCGTCGGCGTCTTCGAAGGTCAGCGAGGTGTCGGGGAAACGGAGGAACTCACGGCGGCCGTACTGTCTAGCGGCGTGCCTCAACAGGTCGGGGATCGTTTCTGGCATCCGGCGGCTCCCAAGGGAAGTCGGGCAGCAGGGAGGGGTCGAGGGCCGCGACGACCTGGACGGGAGCGCGTACGGCGGCCAGGCCGATCGCCACGAACTCCGCGCACACCTGCTCCAGCGTGGAGTCCCCGTCGGGGCGGTACCACTCGCTGGTGCCGGTGCACATGGACATGAGGGCGAGGCGGGTCAGCTTCTGGTCGGCGATGCGGAAGGCGCCTGCTGAGACGCCGTCGGCGATGGCGCGCTTCCAGTGGTCCTCGTAGGCGTCGCGGAGTGCGATGATCTCGTCGAGGGCGGCGGAGCCGGGGGTCAGGGAACGGAGCTCGGCGTCCATGACCCGGGTCGTCATGGGGGCGCTCGCATGGCTCGCGGTGAGCGAGCTGATCAGCAGGGCGAGGCGGTCGGCGGGGCTCTGGACGTCGCGCAGCATGCGCTCGGCGGCGTCGATCAGTCCTCGCTGGGCGACCCGCATGAGGTCGGCCAGCAGGGCTTCCTTGCTCGACACGTGGTGATAGATACCGGCATTGGTCATGTTGACCTCTTTGGCCAGATCGCGAATGCTCGTCGCCGCGTAGCCCCGCTGGGCGAACAGCAGCACCGCCGCTGTCCTGATCCGCCGGCTCGCGTCCGCGTCCCGGTCCTTGAGGTCCATGATCCTCCTACCGAACGTTCGGTAGCACTCAAATTAACCTGATTCCCCGGAAATCGCCATAGGTTGACCCTGACACCGTGTCAGCCCCTAGACCTGGAGAGGCCATGTTCAGCATTGGAGACTTCGCCAGGCTGGGGCTCGTGTCGGTCCGCATGCTGCGCCACTACGACGCCATCGGCCTGCTGCGCCCGGCCCACGTGGACCCGGTTACCGGCTATCGGTCGTACCAGGCCGCGCAGTTGTCCAGGCTCAACCGCATCGTCGCGATCAAGGACCTCGGCTTCACGCTGGAGCAGGTCAGGGCGATCCTCGACGAGAAGGTGAGCACCGAGGAGCTGCACGGCATGGTACGGATGCGCCGCGCCCAGCTCGAGGCCCAGATCAGCGCCGACCTGGCCAGGTTGCGCAGTGTCGAGGCGAGGCTCCGCACGATCGAGACGGAGGGATACATGCGTACTGCTGAGGTCCTGTTGAAGAGGGTGCCTTCCGCGCGGGTGGCCGAGCTCAGCGCCAGGGCGGCGAGCTACGACGGCGAGGACATCGGGCCGGTGATCCAGCCGCTGTTCGCGGAGATCTGCCGGCGGGTGGAGGCGGCCGGCGTGTCCGTCGTGGGTCCCGGGCTGGCCTATTACGTCCAGGAGGAGGACGGCTCGGTCATGGTGCACACCTGCCTGCCGGTCTCTGTGCCGCCCAGCTCCTATGATTTCGAAGTCGTCGACCTGCCTCCCATCGAGCTGGCGGCCACGATCATCCACCAGGGGTCGATGGAGGCGGTGGGGTCGACGTTCCAGATGCTGGCTCACTGGATCGAGGAGAACGGCTACCGCTCGCTCGGCCTGGCCAGAGAGATCTCCCTGCACTGCCCGGAGGACGAGAGCGAATGGGTGACGGAGCTGCAGATCGAGGTGACCGCGACCTAGTGGGCGCGGCGGATTTCGAGCGGCACCGGATCGAGTTGACCGGCTACTGCTACCGCATGCTGGGCTCCGGATTCGAGGCCGAGGACGCGGTGCAGGAGACGTTCGTGCGGGCGTGGCGCACGTACGATCCGGTCAGGGGCCCGCTGCGGCCGTGGCTGTTCCACCTGGCCACGAACATCTGCCTGGACATGCTCCGCGGCCCGCAGCGCCGCGCCCGCGCCATGGACCTGGTCCCTGACGCGATCCCCGGCGCCGACTTGGGAGCACCGCTCCCTCCGGACCGCTGGATCCAGCCCATCCCGGACAGCCGCGCCCTCGACCCGGCAGACCTGTCGGTGACGCGGGAGACGATCCGGCTGGCGTTCGTGGCGGCCCTGCAGCACCTGCCACCCCGCCAGCGCGGCGTGCTCATCCTCCGCGACGTGCTGAAATGGTCCGCCGCCGAGACGGCGCAGTTGCTGGGCACCACGGTCACGTCTGTCAACAGCGCCCTGCAGCGCGCCCGCGCCAAACTCCCGCCGGCCGAGGCGGCCGGCGAGGACGTGGACGAGGAGCTTCTCTCCCGCTACGTGTCGGCGTTCGAGCGCTACGACGTGGAGACGCTGGTGTCCCTGCTCCACGAGGACGCGACGTCGTCCATGCCGCCGTTCACCTGGTGGCTGCGCGGGCGCGAGCACATCCGCACCGTCCTGCTCGCCGCCGACGCCCCGTGCGCCGGCTCCCGGCTCCTGCCGACCCGGGCCAACGGATCCCCGGCCTTCGGCCAATACCTGAACGGCGAGCCCTTCGCCCTGGTCATCCTGGACGTCGCCGGCGGCAGGATCATCGGCGACACCACGTATTTGGACCCCGGCCTGTTCCCGTACTTCGGCCTGCCGATGAGTTTCGAGCCCGCACTCCGTACTGAGAAGTGAAGGAGGAACACAGAACCATGCCAGAGATCATCGAACTTCCGGAGCGCCCGTACGTCGGGGTGCGCAAGACCATCACCATGACCAGTTTCAACCTGGTCGGAGACCGCATCGGCGAGATCATCGGCTGGCTGATCGAGCGCGGCGCTTATCCAGCCGGGGCGCCGTTCTTCAAATACGACAGCATCAACATGGCCGCCGACCGGCTGGTGGTGGCGGCGGGGGTGCCGGTGGCCACGCCGGTCGAGGGCGAGGGCGACATCTTCGCCGCCACCCTTCCCGCCGGCCGCTACGCCACCGTCTCCCACCACGGCCACCCTGACCAGCTCATCGACGTCACCGACAAACTGCTGAAATGGGCCGCCGGACAGGGACTGACCTGGGACAAGACGGCCGACGACGACGGGACGGAGCACTGGAGCTCCCGCCTGGAGCTCTACAACACCAATCCCGCCGAAGAGCCCGACATGAACAACTGGGACACCGACCTGCAGTTCCGCCTCGCTGACTGACCTTGGGACGTGCCGGGGACCGCACCGGTTCCCGGCACGCCCGTGGACCTAGGATCTGCGCCCGGTGCGCGTCTCATCGCCAGAAGGCAAGCAGTTTCTTTGGAGTGAGATGCGGGACGCCGTCCACGCCGCCACCGCGCTACCGGCGCGCTAGCACTGGGCTAGCGGGCCGGAAGAGCATGTAGGCCATGTCGCACGTGCTGGTGGCGAGTCAAGTCCTGCTCACCACGGTCTTCGTTGTCTCCGCGTACTCGAAGCTGCGGAGCCGTGCCGCACTACGGTCTTTCGCCGCCACCTTGCGATTGCTGCCCGGCCCGACCCGGTTCCCGGCTGCCATGGCAACGGTGGCCATGGAAGTTGTTGCTGCGGCCACCTTGATCGTGCTTCCACGCACGGGGCTGGCCGCCAGCGGGCTGCTGTTGATCGCGTTCTCCCTGTGGATCGCCGTTTCCCTGCGCTGGGGGCAGCGCGAGCCATGCCAGTGCTTCGGCGTGTCCGCGACCCCGCTCGGCCGGGTGCATCTGATCCGCAACGTGCTTCTGCTGGTCGTCGTCGTGCTGGGTTGGGTGACGCTGACGCTCCCCGGCGGCCCGGTCACCGTGGCCGGTCTCGCCCTGGCAGTGCCGGTCGGGCTGGTCGGCGCCATCCTCTTGATCGTCTTTGACGATATCGCCGATCTGTTCATGGAAGTCTCGGGGAGTTCGTGATGCCGTATCTGATCGTGGCCGTCGTCCTGGTCGGCGTGCTGTGCATGCTGAATCTCTTGCTGACGGTGGGAGTGATCCGCCGACTGCGGAAGCAGGCCGCGTCAGCGGCATTCCTGTCGCCCATGGCGGAAGGGCTCGCCATCGGGGAGAAGATGCCGGAGTTCGCCGCCACCACCACCGATGGCGAGCCGATCTCCGATGAGCTGCTCGATGGGCCCGCCCTCATCGGCTTCTTCTCTCCGTCCTGCCAGCCCTGCAGGGAACTGATGCCGCGCTTTATCGACCATGCCCGCCAAACCTCGGACGCGGTGCTCGCCGTCGTCGTCGCCGGCAGCGACGAGGAGGCCACCGCCGACGTCGAACGCCTCGCCGAGGTGGCACGTGTAGTGGTCGAGGAACCTCAGGCCGCCATTCAGAGCGCCTTCAAGGTCGCCGGCTATCCGACCCTCTTCATGATCGGTGCGGACGGCAAGGTCACCGACAACGATCCCACGTTGCCCACCACGGTCAGCGCATGATCGGAACGGCAAAGGTGGCCGTGGGGGTCGCCCTTCGCGCGGCCCCGGGATTGATGGCGGTCTACGTCCTGGTGATGCTGGCTGAGGCGATCGCGCCGATCGCGGTGGCGTGGCTGACCAAACTCGTGGTCGACTCCCTGGCGGGACAGGAATCGGCGGCCGAGCTGAGCACCCTCGCGGTGGGGCTGGCCGCCGCGGGCGTCCTGATGACGGTACTGCCCCAGCTCGTGCAGTACCTCAACAGCGAGATGGGCAGGTTGTTCACCGCTCGGACCACTGCACAACTGTTCTCCGCGACGCTGCGGTTCGCCGGGTTACGACGGTTCGAGGACCCCAACTTCCACGACCGGCTGCGGTTGGCAAGGAACAGCCTGTCGACGGGGCAGGAAGTCGTCACCGGATCCCTTGGGGTGGTGAGCGCGGTGATCACGCTGACCGGGATGATCGGCTCCCTTCTGGTGATCAGTCCGGTTCTCACCGGGATCGTCCTGGCAACCGGGGTTCCTGCGCTGGTGGCGCAGTTGCGACTGTCGCATCGTCGCGCCTCGATGATGTGGGACATCGGCCCGGCCGAACGACGTCAGATGTTCTACGGCGATCTGCTCACCACGGTTGCGGCGGCAAAGGAGATCCGCCTGTTCAACAGCGGCCGTTTCCTGCAAGGCCGCATGATGACCGAGTTACGCACGTCCAACGCCGCACGCCGCCGGATGGACGTCAAGGAACTGTCCGTCGAGAGCCTGCTGACGCTGCTGGGCGCGGTGGTCGCGGGCGGTGGGCTGATCTGGGCCGTCATCTCCGCCGGCTCCGGTGCGTTGAGCGTCGGCGACGTGACCCTGCTGATCGCCGCCATCGGCGCGGTCCAGGCCGCCCTCAGCGGTCTGATCGTCGGCATCGCCGCTCTCCACCAGGATCTGCTCATGTTCGGCCATTACGTGGCTGTGACCTCGGCCGAGCCCGACCTCCCCATTCCCGCCGAGCCTGCGCCACTGCCCCGGCTGAAGCACGGCATCCAGTTGACCAACGTGTGGTTCCGCTACAGCGAGGATCACCCGTGGATCTTGCGTGGCCTGAACCTGTTCATCCCGGCTGCCTCGTCAGTCGCCGTCGTCGGTCTGAACGGTGCCGGCAAGTCCACGCTCGTCAAGCTCCTGTGCCGGTTCTACGACCCGCAGCACGGGAGCATCACGTGGGATGGCGTCGACATCCGTGACGTGCACCCCGATGATCTGCGGCACCGCATCACCGGGGTGTTCCAGGACCACATGGCCTACGACATGTCCGCAGCCGACAACGTCTCCATCGGCTTCGTCCCCGCCCGTGAGGACGAAACCCGAATCCGTGGCGCTGCGCACGAGGCTGGGATCGACGACAAGCTCTCCTCCCTTCCTCGCGGATACGACACCCTGCTCACGCGGACGTTCTTCAGTGAGGAGGACAAGGACGACCCCGACACGGGTGTCGTGCTCAGCGGTGGGCAGTGGCAGCGCACGGCCTTGGCCCGCGCCATGTTCCGCGGCCACCGCGACCTCGTGATCCTCGACGAGCCCTCCGCCGGGCTGGACCCGGAGGCCGAGGCCGACGTGCACGCCCGGACCCGACGCCGGCGCCACGGCGCTACCAGCCTGCTCATCTCTCACCGGCTCAACACCGTGCGCGATGCCGACATCATCATCGTTCTGGAGCACGGCGCCATCCGGGAAGCCGGAACGCACGACGCCCTCATGTCCGCCCGCGGCCCCTACGCACGGCTCTTCAACCTCCAGGCGAGCGGGTACCGCGAGCCGGAGGAGGCGGTGGCCCTGTGACGTGGGTGCTCCTCATCGTGATCTGCGCGATCGCGACTTCAGTCTTGTTGATCTTGCGGCTGCGCACGACGTATTCCGTGATCCGTGTCGACGGCAACAGCATGGCCCCCACACTGATCGACGGCGACCGGCTCCTGGCCCGGCGAGTGGCCCCGGCGGCTCTGCGGAGCGGCCATATCGCCGTGGTGCTCAGCCCGCTGACGATGGGCGGCCCGTTCCTCATCAAGCGTATCGCCGCGCTACCCGGCGATTCCATCCCCGAACCGGTGCGGCCGCTCGTCCCCGATGCCCGTGTACCCGACGGACAACTCATTCTGATCGGCGACAACACCGACGTGAGCTTCGACTCTCGCGACCACGGTTACTTCCCCATCGCCGATATCCACGCCATCACCATTCGAAAGCTAACCCCTGCCAGAGGCCCCAGCAGAACGGAGAGCGAGCCAGTAAGAGAATTTGTGCCAGAAATCTAATCGGAAACAAAGAAAGGGAACAAACGAAGTGATGCGGTTCATCGAAAATATCGGCGATCGTCTTCTCGCGCTGGTCGTGCCAGAACACCGCGCCGCGGCGGACGAGTGCTACAACCAGACTCGCTGCGGCCCGTACGCCTGTACCTCGAACATGGATCACATGGTCAGGAAGCAGGTCAGAACTGTCTGCCGGGTGTCCGGTACACAGCCGTGGCGGAACACAAATTATTGCTGCTACATCTGATTGCCGGCAGGGCTCTTGGAGCACCTGGAGACGTGCGCGCAGGCATGTCTGCAGGGCGCCTGGCCCTCAGCCTGGATCCACGGCATGAACATGGGAGCCAGGGTCTGATAGGCAAGCGAGGTGCCCTTTGAGCTGGGAGGATGGGAGTTCTTGACGCTTCCATCCGCCCGCTCCAAGGGGCACTTCACACTAATCAGAAATGATCACAATAAGTCAAGCCGTGGATTCAGGCTGAGACCGCAACGAAGAAATGGATTGACAGCGTGAAGATCATAACCAGACTCGCGGACCGCGCCGTGGCATGGGTCCTTCCAGAGGACTCTGCCGATGCCGTCGTCAAGTGCTACAACAAGCCCATCGGAGGCTATTGGTGGGGGCGGTGTTATTACAACCCCGGCTGCAGCAGCAGGTCAGAGCAGACGAAGTACGCGTGCAACTGGGGGCCAGGAAGCACCTATGGCGTGCGGAGCATTCTCGGCCGCCGGTGTTGCTAGCCGCGTAGCGACCATCCAGGGGTCGGGCAATTGCCGCAGCGCGGGAAATGCCCGACCCCTGCGCCGGCCAGATCTGAGACGGCAGCTGCCGGAACGGCCGCCCAGCCTGCGCAACTGCGGCACGTGCATCTTCTCAAAGAGCTGATCAGCTCTGACGCCGGCCGCCCGAGAGGATCAGGCTGCCAGGGTGCCCGTGAAGGATGTCCTGGTAAAGCCGCTGCATTTCGGCGTTCGGCTGAATGCCGAGTTCCTGATCGAGGACCCGGTAAAGCCTCCGATACGCGTCGAGGGCTTCCATGCGACGGCCTCCGGCGTTCAGGGCACGCATCAGCGTGGCCCACAAGGTCTCCCTGAACGGCTGGGCGGCGATGAACTGCTCCAGTTCGGGGACGACGTGGATGTTGAGGCCGAGCTGCAGCTCCGCCTCAAGGCGCATCTCATGGGCGTTCAGGCGGATCTCTTCCATTCGGCGGCGTTCCTGGCGGACGACCTCGACATCCACATCGGCCAGCAACGGCCCGCGCCACATCCCGAGCGCATCTCGCAGGCACTCGGCTGCCAGGCCGGGGTCTCCCGTGTTCAAGGCTTCGGCGCCGGCGGTGGTCAGTTTCTCGAATATCCCAAGGTCAACGACGCCGTCCGGCACGGCCAACAGGTATCCGGAACCTTGGGTTCGGAGCTCCACGCCACACGTGGCGAGCGGGGCGATCGTCCGCCGTAGGCGATAGACATATGTCTGCAGGCTCGTCTTCGCCGTGGCCGGTGGACCGGCTGCCCACAATTCCGACGTGAGAAGGTCGAAGGTGACCACCCGGTTCGATCTCAGCAGAAGCATGGCCAAGATGGCCCGCTGCTTGGCAGCCTGAACAGGGATCTCTCTCGCGGAGTCCACCACCCGCAACGGCCCCAGCAACGAGAACATCCATTCGCCTCCAAGCGTTTCGAGCACGTAAGGGACGGCGCAGCCGTACCTGGCCGACGTGTAAGTGGCCAGGAACGCGCGATGCATGTACACCGGCCGCCGGTGCCGCAAGACGGGCGCGGACTACGCTACGTTGAGCCGGTTTACTGCTGGTATGTCGCCGGTATGTTCTTCGCCGCGGGCGTCACCCCGGCGCAGGCGGCCACCGGCCCGGCGCGACGTTAAGGCCATAACCCGGCATCCTCCCCGGCGATCGACCACCGACCCGCCCACGGGGAGCGATGCTGCAGAAGATCCAGGCCCGCTACCACCACAACGGCCGCGTGCGCCCGGTCCGGCTGATCGTCATGCACTCCATCGGGCGATGGCGATCGCGGTCCAGGTCCACGGAGGCCGATTTGGATCGCTACCATGCCGATCATGGACAAACTGGATCCCCGCCGCACCGCATTGCTCCTTATCGACCTGATGACGCGCATTGTCGAGCAGCCCACGGCACCACATTCCGGACGTGCCGTGGTCGCCCGCTCCCTCGCTCTGGCCGACGCAGTGCGAAAGGCGGGCGGTCTCGTCGTCTCCGTGCGGGTCGAGCGGCCAGGCGTTGCGGAGCAGCCACCGGGCAGCGAGCTGGTGGAAGGGGTACTCGGCGACCTGGAGATCGTGAAGCGCACCTGGGGTGCATTCCACAACACCGGGCTGGAGGAGGCGTTGCGTAAGCACGCCATCGACACCCTGATCATCACCGGGATCGCCACGAACTTCGGCGTCGAGCAGACCGCGCGTTTCGCCGACGAGTTCGGCTTCAAGGTGATCTTGCCTGAGGACGCGGTCACCGCACTCGACGCGCGCGCCCATGAGTTCGCCTTCGACTACATCTTCCCGCGTATCGCTACTGTCTGCACGACCGCCGAGGTCGTGGCAGCGCTGGACTGAGATCAGTACAGACTTGAGGTTGTTCGCGCCGCCACCCTCCCCGCCGGCCATACCGACGTGCAGTTCCGCCCGGCCGACTGAGGTCGCGAGACAGGCGCCGGGGACCCGGCACGCCCTGGATCTGATCCGTTTGCGGCACGCCCATGTACATAAGACCTGCGGCCGATCCGCCACCTGCTATGAGCTGGGCACACTGGTTCACATGACCGTCGCCTGATTGGCCTGCTGCGGTTCTCCTCCCACCTGCCGGGGGACCCCGCAATAGGTCTCATCGTTGAGACTAATTGTGGGAGTTGGTCTCAATCGCTGCCTCTCGCGGACCTAGTCTTTACGTCGGTCTCATTGATGAGACCAACAGTGCGCCTATCTCCAGACGTCGATCAGTTCCTCTGGAGTGATGTGAGTGATGCCTTCCACGCTGCACCCGCTGCGGGAGATCGCGTAAAGGGGCGTGGACGTGTCCGCCCCGGGCATTTTGGAGCGGTGCACGATGAGCTCGCTCAGATCGTGATGGTCGAATGGCCGGTCCTCAAGCCACTTCACGGAGCCCACCATTGTGATCGCCTTCGCGATAGGCTCTCGATCTGCTCCGACGATGTCGATCTCGGGATCGTTGGTCCTGGTCCAGTATCCGCCGATCGCCCCAGTCTGCTCGGGTAGGCCGTCCATGCGGCGGAGAGACTCCTGAATCAGAGGCTCGATGGCTGTGCCTCGCCATGATGTCCATGAACGGCGGATGCGCTCCAGGACCTTGTCTCCCCGGTCACGTTCGATGTCGGTCATGCGGGGTCCAATGAAGGGAATCCAGAACCGCAGGTGCGAGTCGATCACGCGGTAGCGTGAGTCCCGGGATGGGCGCGTCGACAGCGGTCTGTCCAAGGCGATGATGCCCTTTTCCAGGAGCAGTTGGAGTGCGCGATTCATCGTCGCGCGCGGGACGGCCTGGGTGGCGGCCGCGATCTTGGAGTGGGTGCGCTGTCCCGATCCGATGGCGTTGAGGACTCTACGAGCGTGCGCTTCGGGCGGGAACTCGGCGGTCAAGGCGTGGTCTCCGCTGACTATCAGGGCCGAGAGCGGGTCCTCGAGTGCCTGCTCCAGGTATGTCCACATTGAACTACCTCTGGGCCACTCTTCGCAGATCATCGGCAGTCCGCCGGAAACCAGGTGCGCGTCGAACGCCTCCGCTGGGGGGAGGTCGAGCGCGTGCCCCACGTCATGTGGCGTGAGCGGCTTGACCACGAAATCGGCGGCACGCCGGTAGAAGGGGCGGTTGTAGGTGTTGATCGCCTCCATCATGGACAGATCTGAGCCGATGAGGAGCAACAGGACGGGCCTTCTGGAGAACTCCCTATCGAAGAGTTTCTGGAGCACACGCTCCAACGTGGAGTCCTCTTTGATCAGATACGGAAGCTCGTCGATGACCACGATGCTGGGAGAGTGCTCTGGCAGGGCCTGGGCCAGGAGGGAGAGCGCGTCGTGCCATGACGCGGGTTGCTCGTCGTCAAAGACGGACGCGGCGGGGAGGTTCGACGTGCGCACCTCCTCGGTAAAGATGCGGAGTTCGTCGCCGAGTGCCTGGCCCGTGGCCGCGTAGTAGACGTGGGGCACCTGTGCTTGCCGGATGAACTCCTCTGCCAACCGTGACTTTCCGATGCGGCGACGTCCCCGGATGAGGAGCGCGCGCCCCGGTCGGTCGAGCCGATGACGATCCGTCTTCTCAAGGGCTCCCTTGAGAACGGCGAGCTCTCGACGCCTGCCGATGAACGGTTCCATTCAACTCCTCCGGAAGTCTCAGAGATGAGACTAACTTACGAGTTGGTCTCATGAGATGGGTTTCATGGCCCTGATCTCCGAGTTGGTCTCATGGATGAGACTTGAGATCGTCCGCCGTCAGGTCCATTCCTGACCAGGCGGCCGCCACACTGCGTCCGCATTTCCGGCGGCTGGCCGGCGTTGCCGGCACGCGCCACGGGCGGACGGTTCGGCGCGGGCAGTGGGCTGAGAAGGGCGCGGAACCCGTCCCCAGGGTTATCCCTCGAGGAAAATACGGATCTTGAACGGTTGGCGGAGCGTGCCGGAGTATCGAGCCGCCCCCTACCAACCGGAGTTCCCTCATGCGCAAGCTCTTCGGCCATCCGCTGTTTCAGGGGTTCGCCCTGCTGTTCGTGGTGCTGGCCGTCTTCTTCGTGCTGCAAGCCGTCCTGGCCGTGGCCTTACAGATCGGCTCTGAGAACCTCACCCCGGCTTTGGGTCTGCTGCTGGGCCTGCCGGGAGTGGTGGCAGCGCTCGTGACCGTTCCGCTGGCCCGGCGGATGGAGGGCGAGTCGCTCGCCGGCCTCGGCTTCCCGGCCACGAACGCGGTCCGCCACCTGGTGAGTGGTGTGGCGGTCGGCGCGGGCGTTCAGGCGTCGGTGTTCGGGATCATGGCCATGGCGGGCTGGTACACCGTCTCGGCGGTCACGCTGGACGTCGGTTCGCTTGTCACCATGACGGTGCTCGCCCTGTTCGTCCATGACGCTGCTCGGCATCACCGTGGCGGGCGGGCTCGTGCTCGGCGGCGGCTTTCTGCTGACCGGTTCGTTGTGGCTGCCCACCGGCATCCACACCGGCTGGAACCTGGTCCAGAACTCGGTGTTCGGGGCGGGATCGACCGACGCCGGCGCCCCATCCGGAGGACCATGCTTTTGCGCCCGGGACCCGGTTACAGGCTGAGGGAAGTCGAGAGGTCGGCTTTCAGGGCGGCGAGGTCGTGGGCGGCGAGGGTGTGGGCGTCCGACACCTCGCCGGTCACCGGTACTACCACTTCCAGGTAGCACTTCAGCTTGGGTTCCGTGCCCGAAGGGCGGACCACCACGCGGGCGTTTCCCGACAGGCGGTAGCGCAGGCCGTCGGTCGGCGGGAGGTCGCCCTCGCCCTTGTTCAGGTCGTCGATGTGTTCCACAGCGCGGCCACCGAGGACTGTCGGAGGGCACGCGCGGAGGCGGGACATGGCGTCCGCGATCAGAGACAGGTCGGCCACGCGGAACGACAGCTGGGACGTGGCGTGCAGGCCGTAGCGGCGGGCCTGGTCGTCCAGGAGGTCCAGCAGGGTGCGGCCGGCGCGTTTGGCAGCGGCGGCGATGGCCGCCACCGTCAGGGCGGCGCCGATTCCGTCCTTGTCCCTGACCGGGAGGCCGGCGTCCGAGCCGACGCTGTAGCCGATGGCCTCCTCGTAGCCGAAGACCAGGCCCGGGCCCGCCTTGATGATCCATTTGAAGCCGGTCAAGGTCTCGCCGTAGCGGACGCCATGCCGTTGAGCGATCTTGCTGAGGAGGGTGGAGGAGACGATGGTGGTGGCCACCATGCGGTCGCCCGTGGTGTGCGTGATCACGTGCTCGGCCAGCAGACCGCCGACCTCGTCGCCGGTCAGCATGCGGCACGTGCCGTCGGGCAGCGGCACGCCCACCGCGCAGCGGTCGGCGTCCGGGTCGTTGGCGAGGACCAGGCCGGCGCCCTCCTTGGCGGCCAGGGCGATGGCCAGGTCCATCGCTCCCGGCTCCTCCGGGTTGGGGAAGGACACCGTGGGGAAGTCCGGGTCGGGGTCGCGCTGTTCCTCGACCGCCATGGGGCTTTCGAAGCCGGCGGCCAGGAAGGCGCCGGTCAACGTGGCCGCGCCGACCCCGTGGAGGGGCGTGTACGCGACTTTGAGGTCGCGGGCGTCGCCCAGCGGCAGGGACGTGACGGCCTCGAGGTAATCGTCGATGATGCCCTCGCCCAGCTCCGTCAGCGTGCCGGGGCTGCGGAGGGGTAGCTCGTCCACGCGGCCGACCGTGTCGATGGCGGCCGAGATCTCGCGGTCGATGGGGGGCACGATTTGGGAGCCGTCGCCCCAGTAGACCTTGTAGCCGTTGTCGCGGGGAGGGTTGTGGCTGGCGGTGACGGTCACCCCGGCGTCCGCGCCCAGGTGGCGGACCGCGAAGGCGAGGATCGGGGTGGGCAGGGGGCACGGCAGGAGCGAGGCGTGCAGGCCGGCGCCGGTCAGGACGGCCGCGGTGTCGCGGGCGAAGACGTCGGACTTGTGCCTGGCGTCGTACCCGATGACCACGTGCTTGCCGGGGCCGAGGACCTTGGCCAGGCCGGCGGCGGCGCGCATGACGGTGACGCGGTTCATCCGGTTGGGGCCGGCTCCGAGCTCGCCGCGCAGGCCCGCGGTGCCGAACTCGAGTTTCGTGCCGAACCGGTCCCGCAGCGCGGCCAAGTCCTCGCGCTCTATCAAAGCGGTCAGCTCAGCGCGGGTGTCCGGGTCGGGGTCCTGGGCGAGCCATAGGCGGGCAGCCGCCATCAGGCCGGTTGGTGGTGTCTCGTCGCGGGCCGGCGCGTGAGGCTCGTTTGCCGCGCTCACAGGCGGTCCACCACCTTGGCGAGCAGCACGCCCATGCGGGCCGCCGTGGCGCGGCCGACCTCCAGGACCTCCTCGTGATTGAGCGGCTCGCCCGACAGGCCCGCGCCGGGGTTGGTGACCAGGGAGACCCCGAGCACCTCCAGGTTCGCCTCGCGGGCGGCGATGGCCTCCAGGACAGTGGACATGCCGACCATGTCCCCGCCCAGCGTGCGGAGCATGCGGATCTCGGCCGGCGTCTCGTACGTCGGCCCGCGGAAGGCCACGTAGACCCCCTCGGCGAGGGTCGGGTCGATCTCCCTCACCAGCGCGCGCAGGCGGCGCGAGTAGACCTCGGTGAGGTCGATGAAGGTGGTCCCGGTGATCGGGTTGGCGCCGGTCAGGTTGATGTGGTCGTTGATCAGGACCGGGTCGCCGACGCTCTGGGTCTCGGGCCGCAGGCCGCCGGCCGCGTTGGTGAGCACGAGCGTACGGACGCCGGCCGCGGCCGCCGTGCGCACGCCGTGCACGACCGCGTCCACCCCGAGCCCTTCGTAGAGGTGCGTGCGTCCGAGGAACACCAGCGCCTGCCGCCCGCTCGAGGTGCGGATGACGCGGATCTTGCCGCCGTGCCCGGCAACGGCGGGGGCCTGGAAGCCGGGCAGCTCGATGAACGGGATCTCGCACACCGTCTCGCCTATCGCGTCGGCGGCGGGCACCCACCCCGACCCCATGACGAGCGCCACGTCGAAGGTGTCGAGGCCGGCGGCGCGGTGCAGTGCCGCGGCGGCCTCACTGGCCAGGGTGTATGCGTCGTTGGTCACATCTCAGTAGTTTAGGAGGAGCCGGTCCAGCACCCGCACGCCGAACTGCAACGCCTCCACCGGCACCCGCTCGTCCACGCCGTGGAACATCGACGCGAAGTCCATGTCCGCAGGCAGCCGCAGCGGCACGAACCCGAACCCGCGCACCCCAAGGTCGGCGAAGAACGTCTTGTTGTCGGTGCCGCCGGACATGCAGTAGGGGATCGCCCGCGCCGTCGGGTCCTCCGCCTTCAGCGCCCCGATCATCGATTCCACCAGCGCACCGTCGAAGGTCGTCTCCAGCGCGATGTCGTGGTGCACGAACTCCCGCCGCACGCGCGGCCCGATCAGCGAGTCGACGGTCTTGAAGAACTCCTCCTCGAACCCTGGCAGGAACCGCCCGTCCACCACGGCCGTGGCCTGGCCGGGGATCACGTTGGACTTGTAGCCGGCGCCGAGCTGGGTCGGGTTGGTGGTGTGACGCAGGGTCGCGCCCACGAAGCGCACCAGCGGCCCGATCTTGTCGAGGATCGGCTGCGGGTCCGACTCGTCGAAGGGGATGCCGAACGCGTCGGCGACCTCGGTGAGGAACTGCCGCACGGTCGGCGTGTACGTCAGCGGCCAGTCGTGCTCGCCGATCCTGGCCACCGCCTTGGCGATCTCGGTGACGGCGTTGTCGGAGTTGAGCATCGAGCCGTGCCCCGCCGTGCCGTCGGCGATCAGCTTCATCCAGGCCAGGCCCTTCTGGGCGGTCTCGATCAGGTAGAGCCGCAGCGACGGGTCCACCTCCAGCGAGTAGCCGCCGACCTCGCTGATCGACTCGGTGACGCCCTCGAACAACTCGGGGTGATGGGCGGTGAGGTATTTGGCGCCGTACACGCCGCCGGCCTCCTCGTCGGCCACCCACGCGAACACGATGTCGCGGCGTGGCCGGCGGCCCTCGCGCTTCATCTGGCGCAGCACCGCCAGCATCATCGCGTCCATGTCCTTCATGTCCACGGCGCCGCGGCCCCAGATGTAGCCGTCGCGCACCTCGCCGCCGAAGGGGTCCACCGACCAGTCGGCGGCGTTGGCCGGCACCACGTCCAGGTGCCCGTGGACGAGCAGCGCGGGCAGGGACGGGTCCGTGCCCTCGACGCGGGTGATCACATTGCCGCGGCCCGGCTCGCTCTCGACGTACGTGGCCTCGATCCCGACCTCGGCCAGCCGGGCCAGGACGACCTCGGCAGCCGCCCGCTCGCCCGGGCCGCTGCCGTCCCCGTAGTTGCTGCTGTCGACGCGGATCAGCTCCACGCAGAGGTCGGCGACTTCCTTCTCGGCTGGTGTCATGGCGTTTTCTCCAGTGTGAGCAGTCCGGACTTGTGTAGGTGCCCGCGCTTGTAAGCGCGGGTGATGAGGGTGAGGTCGCTGTCGGTGACCTCGTCGAGGGAGCCGACGACGCCGGTCATGAAACGGTAGAGGTCCGCCTCGTGAGCGGCCACCACCTGGACGATGAGGGAATGGGTGCCCGAGGTGGCCGCGCAGTAACGCACGTTCGGATGCCCGGCCAGCCGCTGTCCGACCTGGTCCAGCCCGTACGGGCGGACCTTCAACCACAACATGGCCTCCACCTCCAGGCCCAGCAGCGCGGGCTCCACCTCCGCACGCGGCAGCAGCAGCCGCCGCTCGATCAGCGAGGTCACCCGGCGGCGCGCGGTCGGCAGGGAGATGCTGAGGCGCTCGGCGACCGCGGTGAAGGCGATCCTGCCGTCGGCGGCCAGCAGTTCGGCGATCTCCTGCTCCAGCGGTGACAGGCCCTCCTCGTCGGGCAGGCCCTCAGGAGGCGGCGCGGGGCGCAACTCGGCGACCTCCTGCTCGGTGAGGAACGGAGCGTGCCACTCGGCGACGGTCCTGAACGTGTGGAGCACGACCTGGGTCTGCGTCCGCAACACCCCGTCGATCGCGCTGATCTCGGCGGACAGGATGCGGTGCAGCGCCTCGCGGGACGGCGACACCAGCTCGCAGCCCAGGTCGGCGGCGCCGGTCAGCGCGTAGACCGAGCGCGTGTCCGGCCGGTCGGCCAGAGCCTTGGCCACCTGGGCCGTGGCGCCGGGCTGCACCCGGACGTCCAGGTGGACGGGGCGGCCGTGCCCGGTGCGCAGGTCGTCGTAGATCGCCGTGACCCGGACGATTCCCTCCGCGATCAGCCGCTGGAGGCGGCGGGCCACGGTGCGTTCGTGCTCGCCCACGGCCCGGCCGATCTCGCCCCACGAGGCGCGGGGGCTGACTTGCAGCGCGGCGACCAGGCGCCGGTCGAGAACGTCCACCTGCAACCATTTCTGTGTCGGGAATGTAAATCCGGACCCGCGAATTTGACTGTTTCGGTCTTTCAATTGCAGAGTAAGGCATACCGCACATGTCAGCAAAGGAGCCTCCGTGGCGACCTCCCCCGTGACCCAATCCCCCCTCGGCATCCCCAAAAGCCGATCCCGCCAGCTCATGGCGGCCAGCATCGGCAATGTCGTCGAGTGGTACGACTGGTACGCCTACACGTTCCTGGCCATCTACTTCTCCAAGCAGGTCTTCCCGGAGAGCGCGGGCAACAGCCTGGTGCCGCTGCTGAGCTCATTCGCGGTCTTCGCGGTGGGTTTCTTCATGCGCCCGCTGGGCGGCCTGCTGGTCGGCGCGTTCGCCGACCGTTATGGGCGCAAGGCCGCGATGACGTTCACGATCGTGCTGATGGGCGCGGGATCGCTGCTCGTCGGCCTGACCCCCACCTACGCGGCCGTGGGTGTCCTGGCACCGGTCATCTTGACTCTCGCCCGCCTGATCCAGGGCCTGTCGGTGGGCGGTGAGTTCGCCGCCGCCACCACGTTCCTGGTGGAGTCGGCCCCGCCCGGCCGCCGCGGCCTGTTCTCGAGCTTCCAGTACGTCAGCACCACCATCGGCCAGCTGCTGGCCTCCGGCCTGGCCGCGCTGCTGGCCACGGTGCTGGTCGAGGCCGACATGAGCTCCTACGGCTGGCGTATCCCGTTCATCGTGGGCGCCGTGCTCAGCCTCGTGGGGCTGTGGATCCGGAAGGGCGCCGACGAGACCTCGGCCGTGGCGGAGGAGATCCAGCGGGGCGAGGCCGCGCGGCCGAAGCTGTTCGACTTCCTCAAGCACCACCCGAGGTCCGCCCTCACGATCGTCGGCATCACCATCGCCGGCACCGTCGCGTACTACACCTGGACCAGCTTCCTGCCCACCTACGCGCAGATCACCGTGGGGTTCGACAAGGCGGACTCGCTGCAGATCGGCACGATCTCGCTGGTCTTCTTCATGATCCTGCAGCCGCTGCTGGGCATGTTGTCGGACCGGATCGGGCGCAGGCCGATGCTGATCACCTTCGGCCTCGGGTTCCTGATCCTGCCTGTGCCGCTGCTCGGCACCCTCACCGACGCGTACGGCAGCCTGCTGTTCGTGCAGCTCGTCGGCATGGTCTTCCTCGGCTGCTTCACCTCGATCTCGGCCGCGGTGAACTCCGAGCTCTTCCCCACGCGGGTGCGGGCGGCGGGGGCCGGATTCCCGTATTCGCTGACCGTGGCGCTCTTCGGCGGCACCGCCCCGCTGATCGGCACCGCGCTGCAGGAGGCCAAGAACCCGGGGTTGTTCCCGTGGTACATGTCGGCGCTCGCGCTGATCTCCACCCTGGTCTACATCTTCGTGCTGCGCGAGACCAAGGATCAGCCGCTCAGCTAGCCGAACGAGGTGCAGGGGCGCTCCCGCAGCTCCTTGACGTAGTCGTCGGGGGCGCCCGCCCGCTCGGCCGCCTCGGCCAGGCTGCCCAGATAGCGGGCCGACGGCAGGCCGCCCTCGTAGCCGTCGAGCACGTAGAACCAGGCCACGACCTCGCCCTCGAGGGTCTGCACCCGCAGCCGCACCTTGTGGTAGGCGCCGCGGACCGCGCCCTCCCACTGGTCGAGCGAGGTCTCCTCCCAGTCGGGCACGTCGTAGAGCACGACGAACACGTGCTCGTCCGGATCCTCGACGATCGTGGCGAGCGCGCCGCCCCAGGCCGGGTCGTGCCCGCCGAACGTCAGGCGCCAGCCGGTCAGCCAGCCGACGCCCCGGATGGGGGAGTGCGGGGCGCGCATGGCCATCTGCTCAGGATCCATGTTGGAGCCATACGCGGCATAAAGCCTGAGCTCATTCGGCTTCTCCGAATCTGAGGGCCACGCCACGATCCACCCCTCTCGCTGGGTGTTGCTCGTCGTCCAGCTACCGCGACATCCTGCCATGCCGAAGAGCCGAGGCGATCCATCAGGAGACCAGGTGCGGCAGAAGGATCCGTCATCCTTCGTCGCCGAGCTGGATGGGACGCAGCCCGGTTGCAGCTCGGCCGAGCTCGTACGGGAGAATGGGACACGTGACGAGGATCGTGATCATTGGTGGCGGACCCGGCGGCTACGAGGCGGCGCTGGTGGCCGCCCAGCTAGGCGCGCAGGTCACCATGGTCGAGCAGGACGGGCCGGGCGGTGCGTGCGTGCTGACCGACTGCGTGCCGTCCAAGACGCTGATCGCGACCTCCGTGCGCAAGCAGGCGCTGCTCGACGCGCCGGGGCTGGGCATCTCGTTCGACGGCGGGCCCGACGGCGAGCCGGGCACGGTCGGGGTCGACCTGCCGCTGGTCAACAAGCGGGTGAAAGAGCTGGCGCAGGCCCAGTCCGCGGACATCGCGACCCGGGTCGAGGCCGAGGGTGTCGAGATCATCAAGGCTCGTGGGCGGTTGGTGGATCCGCAGGTCGTGCGGGCGGGGGATCGCACGATCCGGGCCGACGTCGTGCTCGTGGCCACGGGCGCGACGCCGCGCGTGTTGCGCGGGGCAGAGCCCGACGGCGAACGCATCCTCAACTGGCGTCAGCTTTACGACCTGGAGGAGCTGCCCGAGCACCTGATCGTGGTGGGGTCGGGTGTGACCGGAGCGGAGTTCGCCGGCGCCTATCGTTCCCTCGGCGCCGAGGTCACGCTGGTCTCCAGCCGGGACCGGATGATGCCCAACGAGGACGCCGACGGCGCCGAGGTGCTCGAAGAGGTCTACCGGCGGCGTGGCATGAACGTCATGGGGCGCTCGCGCGCGTCCTCCGTCAAGCGCACCGCCGACGGAGTGGTGGTGACCCTGGAGGACGGGCGCACGGCCGAGGGATCCCACGCGCTGATGACGGTCGGCATGGTCCCCAACACGGCCGGGATCGGGCTGGAGGAGGCCGGGGTCCAGCTGGACCGGGGCGGGTTCATCAAGGTCGACAAGGTCTCGCGCACGTCCGCGCCGGGCGTCTACGCGGCTGGGGACTGCACCGGTGTGCTCATGCTGGCCTCCGTGGCGGCCATGCAGGGGCGGATCGCCGTCTGGCACGCGCTCGGGGAGGCCGTGCAGCCGCTGCGGCTGGCCACGGTCGCCTCCAACATCTTCACCGACCCGGAGATCGCGGCGGTGGGGGTCGCGCAGCGGGCCATCGAGGCGGGCGAGATCGAGGCGAACGTCGTCAAGCTGCCGCTCGCCACGAACGCGCGGGCCAAGATGCAGGGCTTCAACGACGGCTTCGTCAAGCTGTTCTGCCGGCCGCACACGGGGATCGTGCTGGGCGGGGTCGTGGTGGCTCCGCGGGCGTCGGAGCTGATCCTGGCGGTGTCGGTGGCCGTCCAGCAGCGGCTGACGGTCGATCAGCTGGCGCACACGTTCGCGGTCTACCCGTCACTGTCCGGCTCGATCACCGAGGCCGCCCGCCGTCTCATGCAGCCTCAGACGGCGAGCGGCATCTAGCCGGATTCCCTCACCCTCCGACAATGCCGGGGCGATACTGCCAGACGAATTCCAGCCACGGCGGGGCCACCCCCGTGAAGTGTGACCAACTGCCCGGTTCCGCACCGGGGTAGTCGCCTCGGACTTCAGACAGAAGCGTCAGCACGAAGCCCTCCCCGGTCAGGCTGTTGACAATCCGGCTCAGCGTCTGCGTGTACTCCCTCGGTTCGCTGATCACGCGGCCGGGCGCCTTCCGGTCGTAGACCCAGTCCTGGTCGGGATAACTGGCCTCGGCTTCGTCCGTGTAGGGCAGCTTGAGCGTGTAGCCCTCGCCGTTCCACGAGTCGTGTGTGAGTCCGGCGAAGAACGGGTTGGCGCACATCAGGTAGTAGTGGCCGCCTCGTGCGACGACTCTCGCGACCTCGCGGAAAACGATCCGGGAGTCCGGGACGAACGTCAACGAGTACGGATGCCAGACCAGGTCGAACGAGGACTCGTCGAGGGCCGACAGATCCCGCATGTCTCCTTGGATGGTGCGGATGCCGACGCCGTAGTGCTCGGCGGCCGAGCGGTCACGCTCCAACTGCCCGGACGAGATGTCGAGAACCGTCACGTCGGCTCCGAGCAGAGCGAAGGCCGCAGACTGCTGCCCGCCCCCTCCTGCCAGGCAGAGCACCTTCCGGCCGGCCAGGTCGCCAGGAAGGCCCAGCCTCTCCAGGCCCAGATAAGCCCGGGCCTTCTCCGTGTCGAGGTCGAGCATGGGACGGGTGAATAAGGCGTCCGCCTCCACAAGGGCTTCCCAGCGGTCCTTGTTGTAGCGGTAGACGTCGTCCTGCATGGCGATCACCCTAACCGCCCTTTGAGGCAGGGGCGGCACGGGGTTCGCCGGGGCGTGGCTGGGCTGGTCGGGCTGGGGCAGAACCCAAACGGGCAGGCGATAGCCGTTGACGTTTGTTGGTATGGACAGCAAACTAATTCACTGAGTTGGCGCAGCCGTCCATAAGGAGCTTCCATGCCCTATCGCCCCCCATTGGTCGCGCACGAGTACTTCGTCGCGGACCCGCCCGAACTGCCGGTTCGCGCACGCGGCGAGGGTGGCCTGTCGGCGGTGGCCGCGGCCGAGCTGGTCGCTGCCGATGGCGCCGAGGTGATGCTGAAGGCGGTCACGACGGCGGAGGAGACGCTGGTCGTGCAGGTTGGTGTGGCCGGCGAGGGTGTGATCCGGGTGCGGTTGTCGGAGGACGCGGCCGCCAGGCCGCGGTCGGAAGGGGCCATCTCGCTGGTGACCCCCGGCACGTACTCAGGGGCCCGTGCCGGGATCACTCCAGGTGAGCCGATCGTGATCGATGCGGGATCCCTGAAGGCCGAGATCAGCCTCGCGCCGTGGCATCTGCGCTTCACCGACGCCTCCGGGGCCACGTTGCTGGAGCAGGACCGCGGGCACACCGACATCAGCGGACGGCTGCGTACGCTCCCGTTCGGCCGATCGAGCGCCGGCGGGGCGTCCGTGGCGTTCCACGAGAGCTTCGCCGCCGCGCCCGACGAGGCGTTCGCCGGGTTCGGGGAGTCGTTCACGCGGCTGGACAAGCGCGGCCAGCGGCCGCTCATGTGGAACTTCGACGCCTTCGGCGCCGAGTCGCAGCGGGCCTACAAGAACGTCCCCCTGTACGTGTCGAGCCGCGGCTACGGCGTGCTGGTCGACAGCGGCGCGCCTACCGAGTTCGACGTGTGCCAGTCCACGCACAGCGTCGTGCAGATCCTGGTGCCCGACGACGTCATGGACTACTACGTGATCGCGGGGCCGACCCCGCCCGACGTTCTGGACCGTTACGACCGGCTGACGTGCCGCCCGTCGTTGCCTCCGAAGTGGGCGTTCGGGACGTGGATCTCCTCCGGGTTCTGCGTGGACAGCCAGGAGCGGGTGCTGGCCAGGGCGCGCACGATCAGGGAGCGCGGCATCCCGTGCGACGTGCTGCACCTGGACACCTACTGGCAGACCGACGGGCACTGGTCGGACCTGCAGTGGGATCCCGTCAACTTCCCGCAGCCGGAGCAGATGCTGGACGAGCTTCATGGGATGGGGTTCAAGGTCTGTCTGTGGATGAATCCCTATATTTCCCATCTCAGCCCGGCCTTCGAGGAGGCGGCCCGCGCCGGATATTTCCTGAAGAAGGACGATGGGGAGGCGTACGTCGCTGACTGCTGGCATGGGTCGTTTCCCGCCTGCGGGATCGTCGACTTCACCAATCCGGCGGCGGCCGGCTGGTTCAAGGGGCTGCTGAGAGATCTGCTGCGGCAGGGCGTGGACGCGTTCAAGACGGACTTCGCCGAGGGCGTGCCCGCGGACGCCGTCGCCTACAACGGGATGAGCGGGACCGACCTGCACAACGTCTACACGCTGCTGTTCAACGACGTGGTCGCCGACGTCACACGTGAGGTCAACGGGCACGGGCTGGTGTGGGCGCGCTCGTCGTACCTGGGCGGGCAGCGGCACAGCGCCCAGTGGAACGGCGACACCTACACCAGCTACGCCGCCATGGGCAGCACGATCAGAGGCGGGCTCGCGCACGGCCTGTCCGGGGTGCCGTTCTGGAGCCACGACGCGGGCGGGTTCACCGGCCGGCCGTCGGACGATCTGTATGTCCGCTGGACCCAGTTCGGCGCCCTGTCGCCGCTGGTGCGGCTGCACGGCACGACCACTCGCGAGCCGTGGGAGTTCCCGGCTGTCGAGGACCTGGCCGTGCAGGCGCTGAAGCTGCGCTACCGGCTGATGCCGTACCTCTACTCGGCGGCCGTCGAGGCCGCGCGCACCGGCGCGCCCATGATGCGGGCGCTCTGCGTGGACTACCCGGACGACCCCGTGGCCTGGCAGGCCGACCTGGAGTACCTGTTCGGTCGCGACCTGCTGGTCGCGCCTATGGTCGCGCCCGAAGGCGTCAGGCAGGTGTACCTGCCGCACGGCCTGTGGGTCGACTACTGGACAGGCGAGGTGCTGGAAGGCACCCGTTACGTCCAGGTCAGCAAGCCGCTCGACCAGATCCCCCTGTACGTCCGCCATGGCGCGTTGATACCGGTCTCCGAGCAAGGAGACACGATCGACGTGCCGCAAGAGATCACCCTCGTCGCCTTCGGGGGCGGCGACAGCACCACCGAGATCCACGACGAAGACGGCGTGACGGTCGCCGTCGCCACCAGGGACGGCGATGAACTGCGTGTCGCCGTCACCGGCCCGAAGCGTGTCACCGCGGTGGAGATCGCCCCGGTGGCCGGAGCTCCCGCGCGGGCCGTCCTTTCGTAACACCCCCTGGAGGGATCATGCGCAAACTCAGAGGCGCGGCGGCGCTGGCCGCTGCGGTCCTGGTCCTGACGGCCTGCGGCTCCGGCGGCACCGAGAGTCCCCCGACGGCGCAGGGCACCGAGCCCCGCGTGCTGAAGCTCTGGCACTACGAGTCGAAAGACAGCGCCATGGCCAAGGCGTGGGCGGAGGCCATCAAGAAGTTCGAGGCGTCGCACCCGAACGTGACCGTCAAGTTCGAGGAGAAGGGCTTCGAGCAGATCCAGAAGACGGCGAGCATGGTGCTCAACTCCGATGAGGCGCCCGACATCATGGAGTACAACAAGGGCAACGCCACCGCCGGCCTGCTGTCCAAGCAGGGCCTGCTCACCAACCTGACCGAGGAGGCCACCAAGCGCGGCTGGGACAAGCTGCTGCCCGGCGGCCTGCAGACCACCGCCAAATACGACGACCGCGGCGTCATGGGCGCCGGCAACTGGTTCGGCGTGCCGAACTACGGCGAGTTCGTGATGGTCTATTACAACAAGGACCTGTTCGACAAGCACAAGGTCAAGGTCCCTACCACGTTCGAGGAGTTCACCGCCGGGCTGGACACGTTCGTCAAGGCCGGCGTGACGCCCATCTCGAACGCCGGCGCCGAATATCCGGCGCAGCAGATCCTCTACCAGCTCGCGCTCACCAAGGCGCAGAAGCCGTGGCTCGATGCGTTCCAGTCCTACAAGGGCAAGGTCGACTTCCACGGTCCCGAGTTCACCTACGGCGCGGACACGTTCACCGACTGGGTGAAGAAGGGCTACATCGCCAAGAACTCGGCCGGGCTCAAGGCCGAGGACATGGGCGTGGCGTTCATGAACGGCAAGTTCCCCATCATGATCAGCGGCAGTTGGTGGTACGGCCGCGTGGCCTCCACGATCAAGGACTTCGAGTGGGGTCACTTCCTGTTCCCCGGCGCCACCATGTCGCCGGGTTCGAGCGGGAACCTGTGGGTCGTCCCCGAGAAGTCGAAGAACAAGGACCTGGCCTACGACTTCATCGACATCACGATGAGCAAGGAGATCCAGAACCTGCTGGGCAACTCCGGCGGTGTTCCCGTGGCCGCCGACCCGGCCGCGATCACCGACGCCAAGAGCAAGGAGCTCATCGAGTCCTTCAACAAGCTGACGACCGCCGACGGCCTGGCCTTCTACCCCGACTGGCCGGCGCCCGGCTACTACGACGTGCTGGTGGCCGGGGTCCAGGAGCTCATCAACGGCAGCAAGGCCCCCTCCGCGGTGCTGGACGAGATCGCCAAGCCGTACGAGGACAACCTCGCCGACATTGGTAACTAGATGAGAGTGCGTACGAGGGGGTACTGGCTCTACCTCGCCCCCAGCCTGCTGCTCTTCCTGGGCGTGATCGTCGTCCCGTTCCTCATGAACGTGGGCGCGAGCTTCACCCGCTGGTCCGGGGTGGGGACGCCCAGGTGGATCGGGTTCGACAACTACACCAGGCTGCTGCAGGACGAGCGGTTCTGGCAGTCGTTCCAGCACAACGTGGCGCTGATCGTGGCCATGGCCATCGTGCCGACCGCGATCGGCCTCGTGCTGGCGGCCGCGTTGTTCGACTACATCGGCAAACGCTTCGGGACCCGAACGGCCTCGGCGCTGCGCGCGATGTACTACCTGCCGCAGGTCCTGCCGGTGGCGGTGGCCGGCGTGGTGTGGGGCTGGATGCTGCACCCGTCGTACGGCGCGGTCAACCAGATCTTCGGGCTGGAGCTCGACTGGCTCGGCGATCCTGACCTGGCCCTCGCCACGGTCATGGCGGTCATGGTCTGGTTCCAGCTCGGCTACCCGGTCGTGATCTTCATGGCCGGGCTGCAGCGGGTGGACCCGGCCTACTACGAGGCGGCCGAGATCGACGGGGCCTCGTGGTGGCGCAAGTTCTGGCACATCACGATCCCGCAGATCCGGCCGGAGATCTTCGTGGTGCTGCTGACGTGCACGATCGCCGCGCTGAAGGTGTTCGGGCCGATCTTCGTGCTGACGCGGGGCGGGCCGGGGAACGCCACCATGGTCCCTTCGTACTTCTCGTACCTGAATTTCTTCCAGAAGAGCAACGTCGGGTACGGCTCCGCGATCGCCACGGTGCTGGCGTTGATCATCATCGTGGTGACGTTCCTGTTCCTGCGAGTCCAGGAGCGGGAGCAATGAGGGGCCCAGGACGGTGGGCGGTGCTGTTCGCGCTGGTCGTGCTGGCGGTCGTGATGGTGTTCCCGTTCGCGATCGTGGCGATGAACGCGGTCAAGTCGCCGGCCGAGTACAGCACGCAAGGGCCGCTGAGCCTGCCTGACGGGCTCTATCTCCAGGGCATCATCGACTTCTGGAACCGGGTCGACTTCGGCACGAAGCTCTGGAACAGCTTCATCATCAGCGCCTCCGTGGCGGTGCTGGCCGTCGTGCTGTCGGTGCTCAACGCGTACGCGCTGGGCATCGGCAGGGTGAAGGGCCGGTTGTCCATCCTCGTGCTGTTCCTGGTGGCCAACACGCTGCCGCAGGAGGCGCTGGCCTACCCGCTCTACTACCTGTCCAAGGCGGTCGGGCTCTACGACACCCAACTGGCCGTGATCATCGTCATGACCGTGATCCAGGCGGCGTTCGGCACGTACCTGCTGAGCGCGGTCCTGGGGCAGTTCCCGAAGGAGATCCTCGAGGCCGCGGCGATCGACGGCGCGGGGCGGCTGCGGTCGCTGCTGCGGATCGTGGTGCCGATCAGCAGGCCCACCATCAACGTCCTGCTGATCTTCTTCTTCATCTGGACCTGGAACGAGTTCTTCCTCCCGCTGATCTTCCTGATCTCGAACGACACCCAGACAGTGCCCGTCGCGCTCGCCGTCCTGCAGGGCGAGAAGTTCATGGACGCCACCATGTCCAGCGCTTCGGCCCTGCTCGGCGTCGTGCCGGCGATCGCCTTCTTCCTGATCTTCCAGCGCACGCTGACCCGAGGTGTGACGGTCGGCGCCATCAAATGATGGAGACCCTTTATGCGTTCAAGAATCCCGTTGTTAGCGACCCTCACCCTGGCGGCCTCGTTGCTCGCCGTGCCGCCCGCCCAGGCGGTGGACTACCCCTTCCAGAACCCGAGCCTGCCGCTGGAGCAGCGGGTGAACGACCTGCTCGGCCGGCTCACGCTGGATGAGAAGCTGAGCCTGCTGCACCAGTCGCAGGCGGCGATCCCCCGGCTGGGCATCGCCTACCACAAGAACGGCACCGAGGCGCTGCACGGTGTCGCCTGGTCGAACCACCTCAACGACGGCTGGAGGCAGAAGTTCGCCAACGGCACGGTGTTCCCGCAGGCCGTGGGCCTGGCCAGCACCTGGGACCCGAAGCTGATGAAACAGGTCGGCTCCGCGGTCGGCGACGAGGTGCGCGGCTTCAACGACGTCGACCCGATCCTGTGGGGTCTCCAGGTATGGGCGCCTGTGGTGGACCCGCTGCGTGACCCGCGGGCGGGCCGCAACGAGGAAGGATATTCGGAGGACCCGCTCCTCACCGGAGCCATGGCGACTGCCTACGGCAAGGGCCTGCAGGGCGACGATCCCTTCTATCTGAAGGCCGCGCCCGTGCTGAAGCACTACATGGGCTACAACAACGAGGCCAACCGCAGCCTCACCTCCTCCAACCTGACGCCGAAGCTCAAGCGCGAGTACTACGAGCAGGGGTTCAAGGCGCCGATCTCGGCGGACGCCGCCACCGGCGTCATGGCCTCGTACAACCTGGTCAACGGGCGGCCCGCGCACGTCAACCCCGACCTGAACACCGTGGTCAGGTCGTGGACGGACAAGACGCTCTACAACGTCAGCGACGCGTGGGGCCCGCACGCGCTCACCGACCTGCAGAAGTACTTCGACAACAAGCCCGAGGCGTTCGCAGGCGTGCTGAAGAGCGGGCAGGACAGCTTCACCATCGACGACAGCAACAGCGGGCCGCTGGTCACGAACCTCAAGGCCGCCCTCGACCAGGGCCGGATCACCGAGGCCGACGTGGACAACGCGGTGCGCCACGCCCTGTCGATCCGGACCCGGCTGGGGCACTTCGACCCGGACGGCGGGCCGTACAAGAAGATCACCAAGGATGTGATCAACAGCCAGGAGCACCAGAAGCTCAACCGCGAGACCGCGGCCAAGGCCGCGGTGCTGCTCAAGAACTCCGGCGTGCTGCCGCTGGCCAAGCCCAAGTCCGCGGCCGTGGTCGGCCCGCTGTCGGCCAGGCTCTACCGCGACTGGTACTCCGGTCAGATGCCCTACCAGGTGACCCCGCTCGACGGGATCAAGGAGCGGGTGAGCGACGTCAGCACCGGTGACGGCCTGGAGCGGATCGCGCTCAAGCACCTGGCCACCGGCAAGTACATCACCGCCACCGGCACGGGCGCCGACGACAACGCGGCGCTCACCGACACCGCGCCTACGGCCGCCTCCCAGTGGGACCTGACCGACTGGACCAGCGGCGTGTCCACGCTGCGCAACGCGGGCAACGGCAAGCTGCTCGGCGGCGACTGGCGCTCGCTCGACACCGACGACGCCGAGCCTGACGGCTGGTTCGTGCAGCAGCAGTTCGCGCTGGAGCGCCAGTCCGACGGCAGCTACCTGATCAGGTACGCCGGCTACGAGAACGCCGAGGGCTGGTACGGCCTGCCCGACCCGTACGTCACGGTGACCGCCGACGGCGCGCTCGCCCTGGCCCCGAAGGCCGAGGCGGCGAAGTTCGGCAAGGAGGTCGTCGCCGACGGCATCGCCGCGGCCGCCGCGCAGGCCGCCAAGGCCGAGGTCGCGGTCGTGGTGGTGGGCAGCCACCCGTTCGTGGCCGGGCGCGAGAACCACGACCGCGACAACCTGCAGCTCGGCGACGGGCAGAAGCGGCTCATCGAGGCCGTGCGCAAGGCCAACCCGAAGACCGTCGTGGTCCTGGAGACCAGCTACCCGGTGATCGTGGATGCGCCGAACCTGCTGTGGACCACGCACGCGGGCGCCGAGACCGGCCGCGCGGTCGCCGACGTGCTGTTCGGCGACGTCAACCCGGCCGGCCGGCTCACCCAGACCTGGCCCGCGTCGGACAACCTGCCGGACAAGCTGGACTACGACCTGACCAAGACCGGCATGACCTACCTGTACGGGAAGGGCAAGCCGCTCTATTCCTTCGGCCACGGGCTGAGCTACACCACGTTCGGCTACCAGGGCCTGGAGGTCCGGGGTGACAAGGTGAGCGTGAAGGTCACCAACACCGGCAAGGTCAAGGGCGACGAGGTCGTCCAGCTCTACACCCACCAGCGCGAGTCCCGCTTCAAGCAGCCGGTCAAGCAGCTGCGCGGCTTCGAGCGGATCACGCTGAACCCGGGCGAGACCCGTACCGTCTCCTTCACCCTGAAGAAGCCGGACCTGGCCGTCTGGGACCACACCCGGAACAAGTGGGTCGTCGAGAACGCCACTCACGACGTCCTCGTCGGCTCCGCCTCCGACCGGATCCGCCAGACGACCACCCTGCGCGTGTCCGGCGAGAGCGTCCCGGTCCGCGACCTGGCCAAGACGACCAGGGCGATGGACTTCGACGACTACTCGGGGATCTTCTTCGCCGACGAGACCAAGGTGAGCGGCGAGGTCGTCGAGGGCTCGGCGGGTGACTGGATCTCCTTCACCGGCGCTTCCTGGGGCTCCCGTCTCACGGCCTCGGTGGCCTCGGTGAGCGGCGGCTCGGTCGAGGTGCGCAGCGGCTCGCCGACGGGCACGCTGCTGGGCACCCTCCAGGCGCCCGCCACCGGCGGGATCTACCAGTACGGCACGGCGAGCGCGACCGGGAAGGCAGGCACCGGGAGCCTCTACCTGGTGTTCAAGGGCGACCTGCGGATCAAGGACTTCGCTCTCGCCCGATGACGTTTCGTGGCGGCCATGAGCATGGTCGTGGCCGCCACGAAACCCTCTTGCCTTTGGATAGTGGAGTTATCTAATATCTAGATAGTTCCACTATCCAAGGAGATGTCGATGATCCTGATCGTTCTGTTGGTCGCCACGCTGGTGTTCCGGCTTCTCGGCGCGCTGGGCGTGGCCCGCTTCGCCACCTGGCGGGTCAGCGCCGCCCACGGGCTGGCCGTCATGCTCGTCATGACGGCCAGCGCGCATTTCGTCCCGGCGGGCGTGACCTTCATGCCCAACCACGCCGACCTGGCAGCCATGGTGCCGCCGTTCGTGCCGTTCCCCGCCTTGATGGTGTACCTGACGGGCGTGCTGGAGTTGGCCGGCGCCGTGGGGCTCGTGCTCGAAGGGACCCGCAGGGCCGCCGGGATTTGCCTGGCGCTGCTCTTCGTGGTCCTGCTCCCGGCGAACGTGTACGCCGCGCTCGCCGGGCTGGACGTGACCCCGCTGTGGCAGCGCGTCCCGGAGCAGGTGCTCTACATCGGGATCGCGTTGTGGGCCGCCCGGACGCGTACCCGGTCGACCGTGAACTCCTTCGGGTAGGAGCCGCCCGGCTGGAACTCGTAGATGTTGAGCATGAGCTGCATCGGGTACGCCGGCGACTGGTTCACCGTCCTGATGTGTCGCCCGTCCACGGAGAAGGAGACGTGGCCGAGCGTCCAGTCGGCGGCGTACACGTGGAACTCGCGGGCGTCGATGGGCAGCGTCTCGACCGTGAAGTCGTCGGTGATCGCCGGATCGCCGAAGGGGTGCACGCCCATGCCGATCCGCGCCCCGTTCGGCGTGACGTCGCGGCCGAAGATCTCCGCGACGCAGATCTCGGCGGAGCGCTCGGGCACGTCCTCGAAGCCGATCAACCACAGCGCCACCATGCAGTTCGGGTCGTCGATCGCCTTCGCGCGCATCTCGATCCGGCCGTACTGGGCGGTGTAGAGCCTGACCTCGGGGTGTTCCTCGCGGACCACCGCGCCGCGGCCGTGCTGTCCGACCCGGCTGCCGACGGGACCTGAGAAGAGACCTGTCTGGAGAGAGGACACCCGTAGGTCGCCCTCCCGTTCGGGGGACCACGGCGGCTGGTCCTCCTCGATCAGCAGGGTCAGATGGCCGTCCCCGAGCCGGTAGCGGGCCGCCGCGGCGGCGCGGGTGGTCCACTGCGGCAGGTAGTAGGGGATCCACTTCGTCTCGTCGAGGCGGTCGCCCTCGAAGGTGTCCTCGAAGTCGCTCACCGAACCGTCCACCCTCCGTCCACGACCAACGTGTGCCCGGTCACGAGGGACGCGGCGGGGGAGACCAGGTAGAGCACGGCCCCGGCCACGTCCATGGGTTCGCCGATGCGGTGCAGCGCCGCGATCCGCTCGATCACGTCCGCCTCGAACGCCGGGTCGGACAGCGCCTCGGCGGTGCCCGGCGTACGGATGAACGTCGGCGCGACGTTGTTGACCGTGATCCCGTGCGGCCCCCACTCGACCGCGAGGCAGCGGGTGAGGTGGGCGATCGCCGCCTTCGTCATGCAATAGATGGATTCGCCGGGCAGGGCGACCTCTCCGGCCTGAGAGCCGACGTTGACGATCCTGCCGTGCCGCTGCCGGATCATGACCCGGCCCGCCGCCTGGGTGGCCAGGAAGGTGCCCTTGAGGTTGACCGCGAGCGTGCGGTCGAAGTCCTCCTCGGTGACGTCCTCCGCCGGGTTGCCCGGGGCGATGCCGGCGTTGTTGACCAGGATGTCGACCCTGCCGAACCGGTCCACGACGTCCTGCACCGCCTGGGCGATCTGCTCCGGGGCGGTCATGTCCATCTGGAGAGGCAGCGTTGCGCGCCCCATGCCGGTGATCTCGCCGGCCAGCCCGCCGTCGTCGCCGGCGTCCCGCAGACCGATGGCGACGTCTGCCCCGGCATGGGCCAGCGCCAGCGAGATGGCCCGCCCGAGGCCCCGTGCCGCACCTGTGACCAGCGCGACCTTTCCGTCGACCCGAAACTCGGGAAACACTTGCCTTCACCCCTTAATTCGTTGTCTATCCAAACTATTGACCTTCGCCTCACCCATGTGTGAGCCTTTTTGATGAGCTCATGCGCGAAGGCGCGGTGACGGTCAGGGTCCTGCAATCTGATCGTGCATGGCGGTCATCTGACGCCTTTGGGGCGCCTGTCGGCGTGCCTGGAAAGGGAGAGCCGCGCATGCGAAGAAGATTATTCGTCATGCTGACGACCGCCGCCGTCCTGCTGGTGGCGGCTGTCGTGAGGATGTCGCCGGTCTCGGCCGTCACCTCGGATCCGTACGCGTACAAGAACGTCAGGATCGACGGTGGCGGCTTCGTACCGGGGATCATCTTCAACCCGACGGAGCGAAACCTCATCTACGCCCGCACCGACATCGGCGGGGCCTACCGCTGGAACCAGTCCACCAAGTCCTGGACCCCCTTGCTCGACTGGGTTGGCTGGGACAAGTGGGGCTACAACGGCGTGATCAGCCTCGCCACCGACCCCGTGCAGACCAACCGCGTGTACGCCGCCGTCGGCATGTACACCAACAGCTGGGACCCGAACAACGGCGCGATCCTGCGCTCCACCGACAAGGGCGACACCTGGCAGGCCACGGCGCTGCCCTTCAAGCTTGGCGGCAACATGCCCGGCCGCGGCATGGGCGAGGCGCTGTCCGTCGACCCGAACGACAACCGGGTGCTCTACTTCGGCGCCCCCAACGGCAACGGCCTGTGGCGCAGCACCGACTACGGCGCGACCTGGGCCAAGGTGGCGAGCTTCCCCAACCCCGGCAACTACGCCCAGGACCCGAACGACCCCAACGGCTACCTGAGCCACAAGCCGGGCGTGGTCTGGGTGACCTACGACCCGCGCTCGTCCACTCAGGGCTCACCCACCAAGACCATCTATGTCGGCGTCGCCGACAAGGAGAACACCGTCTACCGCACCACGGACGGGGGTGCCACCTGGTCGCGGCTGGCCGGGCAGCCCACCGGCTACCTGGCGCACAAGGGGGTGCTCGACACCGAGAACGGCTACCTCTACATCGCCACGAGCGACACCGGCGGCCCGTACGACGGCGCCAAGGGCGACGTCTGGCGCTACGCCACCGCGACCGGCACCTGGACCCAGATCAGCCCCGTCCCGTCCTCCAGCAGCGACGACTACTTCGGCTACAGCGGCCTGACCATCGACAGGCAGAACCCGGGCACGATCATGGTGGCCACGCAGATCTCGTGGTGGCCTGACGTGATCTTCTTCCGCTCCACCGACTCCGGCGCCACGTGGACCCGCGTGTGGGACTGGACCTCGTACCCGAACCGCAGCTTCCGCTACAAGATGGACATCACGGAGAACCCGTGGCTGACGTTCGGCACGAACCCGCAGCCGCCCGAGGTCACGCCGAAGCTCGGCTGGATGACCGAGTCGCTGGAGATCGACCCGTTCGACTCCAACAGGATGATGTACGGCACCGGCGCCACGATCTACGGCACCGAGAACCTCACGCAATGGGACGTGTCAGGCGGCCAGTTCACCATCAAGCCCATGGCGAAGGGCCTGGAGGAGACGGCCGTCCTCGACCTGATCAGCCCGCCCAGCGGCGCACCCCTGGTCAGCGGCCTCGGTGACATCGGCGGCTTCCGCCACACGAACCTGGACGCCGTACCGCCGATGCTGTTCACCCAGCCGAACTTCACCTCCACCACCAGCCTCGACTACGCCGAGAAGTCGCCGTCCATCATGGTGCGGGCCGGCAACTTCACCGACGCCGACCGCCCGAACGACAGCCACGTGGCCTTCTCCACCGACGGCGGCGCGAACTGGTTCCAGGGCTCGGAGCCGGGTGGCGTCAACGAGGGTGGCACGGTGGCCTCCGCCGCCGACGGCTCCCGCTTCGTGTGGGCGCCTCGCGGGGTGACCCCCGTCTACTCGGTCGGCTACGGCAACTCATGGCAGCAGGCGTCGGGCCTGCCCACCGACGCCGTCGTGGAGTCGGACCGGGTCAACCCGATGAAGTTCTACGGCCTCAGCGGCGGACGCCTGTACGTCAGCACCAACGGCGGCGCCACCTTCACCGCCACCGCCGCCACCGGCCTGCCCACCAGCGGCAAGTTCAAGGCCGTGCCCGGCATCGAGGGCGACCTCTGGCTGGCCGGCGACGGCGGCCTGTGGCACTCCACCAACAGCGGCGCCTCCTTCACGAAGGTGTCCGGGATCACCAAGTCCGTGAACGTCGGCTTCGGCAAGGCCGCGCCCGGCGGGAACTACATGGCGATCTTCACGGTGGCCACGATCGACGGCGTCACCGGCCTGTACCGCTCGGACGACGCCGGCGGGAGCTGGGTGCGCATCAACGACGACAAGCACCAGTGGGGCAACATGGGCGAGGCGCTCACCGGCGACCCGCGCGTGTACGGCCGCGTCTACCTGGGCACCAACGGCCGCGGCATCATCTACGGCGACCGCACCGGCCCGCCGGTCACGGTCACCCCGACCGTCACCCCCACCGTCACGGTGTCGCCCACGGTCACCCCCACCGTCACTCCGACCGTGACCCCGACGACGGGCACAGGCTGCACCGCCACCTACAAGCCCGGCAACCAGTGGCAGGGCGGTTTCCAGGCGGAGGTGTCGGTCCAGAACACCGGCTCCTCGGCGATCACCGGCTGGAAGGTCACCTGGACCTGGCCGGGTGACCAGAAGATCACCCAACTGTGGAACGGCACCCCGACCCAGACGGGCGCCAACGTGAGCGTGACCAACGCGAGCTACAACGGCAACCTGGCGGCGAACGCGTCCACGTCGTTCGGCTTCACCGCCAGCGGCGCCGCCACCTCGCCCACCGTCGCCTGCGCACCGGTGTAACGACCGGGAGAGGCGCCCCCGCACGCGTGCGGGGGCGCCTCAGCAGCCTCGGCGATCGCCCGGCACGGCCGTTCTGCCGCCTACGCGCTTTGCCGAGTCGACTGGGCAAGCCTGGCTGCCGCCTCAACCTTCGCCGCGTCGCGTTCGGGGTCGACCAGCAAGGCGAACAGCGCTCCTCCCACGATGGCGACACCACCGGCCAGCATGAACACGGTGGCGTAGCCCTCGGCAAGCGTGCCCGCCGCTCGCGCCGTGTCGAGGACGTGACCCGTGATCAATGGCCCGGTGGCAGCGAGGAGACCGGCCACGGCCAGTCCGGCCGACAGCACGCTCCTTTGCTGTCCCGGTGGCGCTATCAGCACGAGAGCCGGGTTGAGCACGGCGCTGACGCTGATGGCCAGTCCATAGCCCAGCATCAGCAGGGCGAACGGCACCACCGGCCCGGAGACGAGCGGCAGGGCGGCGAGAAAGGCGCCGCCCAGCGCGAGCAGCACACCGCCCCACAGCCCGCGGGCGCGGCGGGCCGACATCCCCCTCCTGAGCATCCGGTCGCTCCATGCGCCGTACGCGTACAGGAACACCATGGCGGTGATACTCGGCACGCCGAACAGCGAGCCCGCGGCCAGCGCAGAGAAGCCCAGGCTGACCTGGAAGTAGGACGGCAGCCAGGTGAGGACGACGATCGCGAGCATCGCCACCGAGGTGTACGCGGCCACGAAACCGGCGAACGTGCCAGTCAGCAGGATGGAGCGAAGCGGCGCACGCGATCCGGTTTCCGCGACGGTCTCGGCGGCCTCCGCCTGGCCATGTGGCCCCTCTCGCCCGATCAACAGCCAGCCCACGCCCCAGGCGAAGCCCAGGAGGGCGACGGCGAGGAATCCGGCCTCCCAGCTGAATGCGGCGATGACGAAGGCCAGAGGCGGGGCGAAGAGTAGTTTGCCGAAGGAAGCTCCAGTCGTGAGCACTGCCGTGGGCAAGCCGCGCCGCTCGTTAGGCCACCAGGTGTAGGCGGTGGCGTACGCCGCCGGTGCCGCAGGGCCCTCGGCCGCGCCGAGCATGAACCTCGTCGCCAGGAGCAGCGTGCCGGAGGCGGCGAAGACGATCGGCAACTGGAGCAGCGACCAGATGACGACGACCGTGAAGAGGGTGACTTTGACGGGCAGCCGGTCGGCTACCAGGGCGTACAGGAGTGCTGAGAGCGGAGCGAGCAGGCCCGCGGCGCTGCTGATGGCGCCGAACTCGGCTGCCGAGAGCCCGAGATCGGCCATGGCCGGCTGGGCGACGAGCCCGAGGATCGCCTTGTCCAGATAAGAGATGAGCATGACGCCGAGCAGCATCACCGTCATGCTCCAGGCCGGCACGGGACGAGGTTTGGTCGCGGTGATCGGCGCGGCGACGGGCGCGATGATCGGCTCGCGCTGCGGCAGAACATGCTCGCTCACCATGATGGGCTCCTCTCAGGGCGCCGAGCGCCGCGGCCGGCTCAGCCGTTGACGAAGGTGAGGCTGGTCGCGTCGTAGCGGGTGCCCGCGACCTGCTCGGGCGGGGCGGCGGCCTCGATGGCGGCGAGGTCTTCGGTGGACAGCTCAACGTCCAGGGCCGCGAGGTTCTCCTCCAGGTACCGCTGCCGCCGGGTGCCGGGGATCGGCACCACGTCCTCGCCCCGGTGCTGGACCCAGGCCAGGGCGAGCTGGCCCGCGGTGACGCCCTTCGCCGCGGCCAGCTCGTTCAACTTCGCGACGATCGCCAGGTTCCGTTCGAGGTTGCCGTCGGCGAAACGCGGCTGGCTGCGCCGCACGTCGGTCTCCGCCAGCCCCTCGACCGAGCTGTACCGGCCGGTCAGGAAGCCGCGCCCGAGCGGGGAGAATGGGACCAGGCCGATGCCAAGATCGCGACAGACCGGGGCGATCTCCGCCTCCAGGTCGCGGGTCCACAGCGACCACTCGCTCTGCAGCGCGGCGATCGGGTGCACCGCGTGCGCCCGCCGGATGGTTCGCGCCCCGGCCTCGGACAGCCCGAGGTGGCGCACCTTCCCGGCCCGCACCAGCTCGGCCATGGCGCCGACGGTCTCCTCGATCGGGACCTGCGGATCGACCCGGTGCTGGTAGTAGAGGTCGATGTGGTCGACCCCGAGCCGGCGCAGCGACGCCTCGCACGCCTGCCGCACGTAGGCGGCGTCGCCGCGGATCCGGGTGGGCTCACCCAGGCGGTTGGCGAACCCGAACTTCGTGGCCAGCACCACCTCGTCGCGGCGCCCAGCGATGGCCCGTCCGATCAGTTGCTCGTTGTGCCCGGCGCCGTAGAAGTCGGAGGTGTCCAGAAAGTTCACGCCGAGGTCGAGGGCGTGGCGCAGCGTGGCGATCGACTGCGCGTCGTCGGCGGCGCCGTAGGCGTGGCTCATGCCCATACACCCCAGGCCCTGCGCGGAGACCGCCAGTTCGCCTAGGTGCCGGATGGGGACGTCGGTCATGCTGCTGCCTCCTGGTCTCGGAACCGTCCGCCCAGACGCTAGGGGTTAGAGCGCGCTCCAAGTCAACCGGGCGCGAACGTCATCACCGGCCCTTTTTGTAGCGCAGGCGCGTTGTCCGGGCAGGCTCGGCGTCACGCTCGATCGTCCTGTTGGCGGGGCGGATCAGCAGCGCATCTGTGAAGAGGCCCACCTCCACCGCGCGACCCACATGTTCGAGAGGAACGGCTGATGTCGGCACACAACAGGTGGAAGTCGATTAGGGCAGCTCGGCTGTGCGAAGACGTGGTCCAACATCCCGAGTATGCGCAGGCGGGGCTGGATCTGCGGCTGGGCGACATGGTGCGGGCGCGGCGGATCGAGTTGGGCCTGACTCAGGCTGAGGTGGCGCAGCGTGCGCAGATCAGCCGGCCCGCTCTGTCCCGGATCGAGGGCGGTGGTGGTGTGCCGACGCTTGCCATGCTGGATCGGCTGGCCCGGGCAATGGGTACGACGTTCACCATCACCGTCGGACGGGATGCGGCGCCGCCATGTCCTCCCAGAGGGTGACCCACGCCGGCCTGCACTCCCACGCTTCCGATGGCACGATCCGTGGGCTAGTGGTCGTTGACGCCATCGCTCGGGCGGCCGGAGGGTGGAGGTGTGCAACAGCGCCGCATCGTCTTCGTGATCTTCGACGGGTTCCAGTCCCTCGACCTAGTGGGCCCGCTCGAGGTGTTCCAGCACGCGGGCGGCTACCTCTGCCAGATCGTGGCCCCCCGCCCGGGCCCGGTGCGGGCCTGGAGCGGCCTCCCGGTGCACGCAGAACATGGCGTCACGGATCTCGACCCCACGGGCGTCGACACCCTCGTGGTGGCCGGCGGGACCGGAGTCGATCAGGCCCGGCACGATCCCATGCTGATCGCCTGGATCAGGGCGGCCGCCGCCGGGGCCCGCCGCGTCACCTCGGTGTGCAGTGGCGTGTTCCTGCTGGCCGCCGCAGGTCTGGTCGGCGGGCGGCGGGTCACGACCCACTGGGCTCGCGCGCGCCAGCTCGCCGAGGAGCATCCCGGCGTGCGGGTCGACACCGACCCGATCTTCATCAGGGACGGGAACGTGTGGTCGTCGGCCGGGGTGACCGCCGGCATGGATCTGGCACTCGCCCTGGTGGAGGACGACCTGGGCCAGGACGTCGCGCTGCGGGTGGCCCGCTACATGGTGTTGTTCCTCCGCAGGCCCGGGGACCAATCCCAGTTCAGCGTGGCGTTGTGGTCGGCGCAGCCGTCCAGCGACCCCATCCGCGCGGCGGTGGCCGCCGTCCACGCCGATCCAGGCGGCCGGCACGGCATCGCCGACCTGGCGGCGCAGGCCGGGCTGAGCCCGCGTCACCTGCAGCGCCGCTTCACCGCCGAACTGGGCGTGCCGCCCGGCGCCTACGTCGAGCGCGTACGGATGGAGGCGGCGCAGCGCGCGCTGGTCGCCGGCGACGACCCCGTCGAGGCCGTCGCCCGCCGGTGCGGTTTCGGCACCGCCGAGACGCTGCGCAAGACCTTCCACCGGCACCTGGGGGTCGCGCCATCCGACTATCGCGACCGTTTCCGTTCCACCGTCAGAAAGTGAGAATTACCCGTGACCACCTATGGACTGTTGATCTTCGATGAGGCAGAGGAGCTGGACTTCGTGGGTCCCTGGGAGGTGTTCACCTGCTCGTCGCAGGTGCGGGGCGGCGCCGACACAGCGGTCCTCGTTGCCGAACGGCCCGATCCGGTGCGCTGCGCCAAGGGCATGCGGGTCCTGCCCGATCACACCCTTGACGACCACCCGCCGCTGGACGTGCTGCTGGTGCCGGGCGGCCGGGGCGCACGCGAGGTCCAGGTGCACAACGAGGTGGTGAAGGGCTGGCTCGCCAAGACCGCCACGCATGCCACGTGGGTCAGCAGCGTGTGCACCGGCGCGCTGCTCGTGCACGCCGCAGGGCCGGGGCGCGGGCGCCGCATGGCCACGCACTGGGCCTTCGAGGGCGCGCTGGAGGCGCGGGGGGAGGTCACGGTCGTCCGCGACGCCCGCTACGTCATCGACGGGAACCTCGTCAGCAGCCAGGGCGTGTCGGCCGGGATCGACAGCGCGTTGTGGCTGATCGGACGGCTGCACGGGCGCGAACACGCCCGCGCGGTGCGCCGCCACCTCCAGTACGACCCCGCGCCCCCATACCTGGCCGACGAGCCCAGCTAGTCGGCGAAGATGTCCTCGGGCAGGAACGCCGACACCAAGAAACTCGGCACGTCGACCAGTTGGCTGATCTTGAGGTCGACGGCGACGCTGCAGAGCGCGTACGCCTGCTGCGCGCTCCACCCCCGCTCGCCGAGATGGTCGATCATCTCGAGCAGCGCGTTGCGTGCCGCCAGCGTCGCGTCCTCGGCCGCCACCTGCCCGTCCTGGCTCACCGACATTCCGGTGGTGGCATAGAACCTGCGGGGCGCCGCGTACTCGGCACCCACCCAGTAGTCGGTACGGGCGAACCGCGGTCCTCTGATCCCCTTCTCGGCCGCCTCCCCGGCGTGCACCGCGAACCGAACCCGCAGCGTGGCGTTCATCTCGATGGCGGTCCCACAGGCCTCGCAGTCGCCCTGCGCGAAGTGCGCGTCCCCCGCCGAGAACATCGCCCCCGGCGTGTCCACCGGCACGTACAGCCGGGTGCCCGCCCCGAGCTGCTTGATGTCCACGTTCCCAGCCTGCTCCCGCGGCGGGATCGTCCGCAGCCCCGTGGCGCCGGCCTCCGCGGGCACCGCACCGCCGGGCGACGGCGGTAGCACGAACCCGCCCCGCTCCAGCGCCGCCTGTTCGCGGGCCATGATCCGGGCCAGTGACGCATGACCGGGCGACAGGCCAATCGTGCCCATGAACGGCGCCGCCGGGATGCGCACGCCGGGCAGGTCGTCGGACACCGCCCACCCGTCAGCGAGCTGCCATCGCACCATGAACGGCTCGGGGAAGACGTCCCGCAGGAACCCGAAGCCCGGCACCTGCACGGTGTAGCCGTAGGAATCGGGGACGATCTCCAGGATCTCGATCTCCAGCAGGTCGCCCGGCTGAGCGCCCTCGACGTGGACGGGGCCAGTGAGCGGGTGGACGACGTCGAGGTCCGGCGCCTCGACAGTCTTCAGCGTCGCGTCCGGCCCCATCTGGCCGTCGAACGCGTCCCGCGTCTGCATGATCACTTCATCGCCCGGCTCGCACCGCACGATCGGCGGGATGTCCGGATGCCAGCGGTTGTGCCCAGTGCCGGGCTCGTCGCGGAGGGGGAGGGCGGGGTTGATGCGGATCTCGTGTACGGCCATGGCGACCCCTTGCGTGACACGTGTGAGCGTCACGCTCTGCCCGCCGATCCCGCCGATCCCGCCGATCCCGCCTGTCAAGCCCGGGACCGGGTCCGCAAGCCGTCGGGGAACTGGGGCCCACAGAACTCAGGTCCTGTAGCAACTTGAGTTGACTAAGTCGAAATTAGTCAACTATGGTTGCTTACGGCTCGGGCGCGCGCCGTCGCCATGAATTCCGTACGCCACCCGAAAGGATTCGTTCTCATGCGGGCCATCACCACCCGTGTAGCCCTCGGCCTGCTCATCGCCGCGGGAACGCTTACCGCGAGCCCCGCGGCCGCCACCGCCACCGACCCACAGACCCGACGTGTGCTGGACCAGGCCGTCACGGCAGGAGGCATCCCAGGCATCCTCGCCGAGATACGCCAGGGCGGGCGTCGCTGGTTCCACACCGCCGGCGTGGCCGACACCGAGACCGGGCGAAAGCGCCAGGCTGGGCACCGGTTCCGGATCGGCAGCGCCACCAAGGCATTCGTGGCCACCGTGATGCTCCAACTCGTGGCCGAAGGCAAGATGGACCTCGCCGACCCCGTCGACAAGTGGCTGCCCGGCCTGGTCCGCAGCAACGGCCACGACGGAGCCGCGATCAGCATCCGGCAACTGCTCAACCACACCAGCGGCATCTTCGATTACCTGCAGGACCAGGAAGCGGTCAACCGTCACCCCGCACCCACTCCGCGGCAACTGGTCGAGGTCGCGATGGCCCACCCGCCCGCCTTCCAGCCTGGCCAGGACTGGCAGTACTCACAGACCAACTACGCCCTGATCGGCATGATCATCGAGCGGGCGACCGGCGGCACTCTGACGGACGAGATCTCCAAGCGGATCACCCGTCCCCTCGGGCTGACCGGCACCTACCTCCCGCGCGGCGCCGACACCAAGATCCGGGGACCGCACTCACGGCACTACTCCAAGCTCCACCTGCCCGACCCCAACGCCAAGATCTACGACCTGACCGAGCTCAACCCGTCACCGTTCTGGGCCGCCGGCGGCATGATCTCCACAGTCGGAGACCTCAACCGCTTCTTCGGCGCCCTCCTGAGCGGCCGTCTCCTCCCGCCCAAGGTCCAGCGGGAGATGTTCACCACGGTCTCGACCAAGGACTGGGTCCCCAATGCGGCCTACGGCCTGGGAGTCTCCTCGGTGAAGCTGTCGTGCGGGAGGACGGTCTGGGGGATGGGCGGGGCCATCTTCGGCTCGTGGTCGTACGCCTACGGCAGCCGTGACGGCAGGCATCTGGTGGCGATCAACGTCAACGCCGACTGGGCCGGCGGCCCGTGGAAGGACCCCATCGGGATCTTCACAGACGCCTTGGACACGGAGTACTGCTGATGGCAGGTCGGGTCGCCACCAGACCTTTTTCCTTTCACGAAGACCCAGGCGGTGAAAGGATACGGACTATCCTTTCATTGAGAGGGCCTGAGTGAAAGGATAATCCGGTGGCCGGATACGTTGAGGCGACGTGGCCTGCGGCCTGGGATGCTCCTAGCAAGAGGGACAGGCGCGGCGGCAGATACCACACCTACCTGCCCGATCCTCTAGTCGGCGGTAGTCACGTCGTTGCGCCTGACGTCGCCGCAGAAGCGTCCCGGGTGGAAGGACTTGTCAGGCGGCTTGCGGGGCATCCGGCGGGTGACGGTGTCGACGGACTGGCTCGATTCCTGCTCAGGTCCGAGGCGATCGCCTCATCGCGCATCGAGGGGCTGCAGGCGTCCCCTCAGCAAGTCGCGCTTGCAGAGCTGGCCGCCCATGAGGTCGGGGTGACGAGAGGGTTCACGGCCACGGCCGCGCTGGTCGCCAACAATGTGACGGCGCTTCGGCGAGCCGTCACAGAACTCGTCGCCGCTGAAGTGCTGTCCACGGAGGACGTCGTCGGCCTCCACAGGGTGCTGCTTCCCGAGGAGAAGCACCACGGGCTGCGTGAGGTGCAAAACTGGGTGGGAGGCGGTGACTGGCATCCGCTGGACGCAGAGTTCGTGCCGCCCCCGCCCGAGCATGTCCGCCCGCTGATGGACGATCTCGTGTCGTACGCGAACAGCGCCGTGCACGCACCGCTCATCCAGGCCGCTCTGGTGCATGCACAGTTCGAAACCATTCACCCTTTCACGGATGGCAACGGCAGAGTCGGCCGAGCGTTGATCCACACGGTGCTAGGACGGCGCGGGCTGACACCCAACGCGATTCTCCCTATCAGCCTGGTGCTGCTGACGCGCTCGGATGAGTATGTGGCCGGGCTCACGGCGTATCGACACGTCGGAGAAGGAGGATCGCCGGAGGCACACGAGGGTGTCAACGAGTGGCTGCGCGTCTTTCTCTCGGCGAGTGCAACAGCTGCCGAGCAGGCTGAAAAGTTCGCTGACGAGTTGCATGAGCTGCACGATGAATGGCTGCAACGGCATCGCGACTACCGGGAGGCGCAGGGACTGCGGCCGATTCCGCGAGCGGATTCCGCCGTAGCGCGCCTCCTCAACGTCCTCCCTGCCGCACCGCTCGTGACCGCCCGAACCGTGCAATGTCTGCTTTCCGTCACTCATCCAGCCGCGCGCCAGGCATTGGAGGAACTCGCGGGAGCCGGCATTCTCCACCCCAAGCAGGTGGAGAGAAACACCAAGGGCTACCTCGCACGGGACATCTTCGATCTCCTGACACTGACGGAGCGCCGGCTGGCCAGTACGCGATGGAACACACGCGAAAGTCCCCCCAAACGAGTGGTTCCGGCTCGTCCTCAACGGTGACGCCTGTTTAGCCCGGGTTGATCGGCTTCCGGCTTTCGGATAGCCAGGCTTGCAACGCTTCCTCGGCGGCGATCCTTTCCGCCAGCTCGTCAAGGGTCCACGCAAGGAGGCCGTAGGACAAGCCTTGGTCGTACTGGTCCTGGGTGTACTTCGCGCGCCGCGTGGCAGCGCAGCCACCACACCACGTGTCGATCACCCACGTGTGGCCGTACTCGGCGCTCAACTCGTCAACGGTGGTCATGGCATAGCCGGAAGGAAGCCGGGAATCAAGGCGGCGGCTCTCGCCGGATGGCCTGAGGGGATTATGTAACGCTTGTCTGGCTTCACTTCGTTGTCCTCGCCGACTTGTGCGATGTCAACGATGTACGCCTTCGACCGTGCGGATATGCCGATCGTGGCGACTCGCCGGTCTTGAGGGCCGAACACTAGAAGCTCTGGGGCGTACCGGTCCAACGTCCAGTCCGAGGGGCGGTGATAGCCGCCGGATTGCAGCGTGATCTTGAGCCATTCGACTGCGCGAGCGTGCATGCCGCGATTAACCAGCAGAGCCCGAAGCCTGGCCAGGATCTTGTCATGCTCGGCTGCCGTCTTGTCGGAGATGCGCTCATGGGCACCTGTCGTTTCGGCCATCCGCTCCAGCAGTTCATAAGTTTGCATGTCACCAGCCCTGATCGCTCTGGACAGCGGCTCGCGTCGCAACAAAGTCAGAGTTGCCCTGTTCTGTACTACTGGACTGCCGTCGTTTGTGTCCCGAGAGGTATTCCAAGAATGCTCTTAACTGGCTACCTTCGGGGGCAGGAGAGCAGCAACTCATCCGAACAATGCTGTTGTGAGGTCTGTTGCTACTGCTCGCAACTCCTGCTAACCCGCCCAAAAGGAGAGCCGAAGTGCCAGCCAAGTCGGATCTGCCCCCCGCCCTATCCCCAGAGGTCGCCTTTGGCCGCGAGTTGCGCAGACTGCGCAACGCCCAGGGCTGGTCGCTGGACGCTTTCGGGGCCAGGGTCGGGTATTCGGGGACGATGGTTGGCTACTTCGAGCGGGCGAAGCGGCCGGTGCCAGAAGCGTTCGTCACCAGCGCTGAGGAGGTTCTAGGGCTCAACGGCGAGTTGGTGGCTCTCTGGAAGGAGATCAACCCGAAGATCGCACCGAAGTGGTTCCGCCAGTGGCCGAAGATTGAGGCGGCGGCGATCATGATCCGTAGCTGGGAACCGCTCATCGTGCCGGGTCTGCTCCAGACTGCCGGCTACGCTCGCGCCGTGTTGCGCGGTGTCCCAGGCGCGACCGATGAGGAGGTAGATCAGGCGCTTGAGGCGCGGCTTCAGAGGCAAACCATCTTCAACGGGCCGTCGTCTCCGATCTTCGCGGCCGTGATGGACGAGGGCGTTTTGCATCGTCCTATTGGCGGCAAGAAGATCATGCGCGAACAGCTTGAACGCCTCGTAACCTTGATGGATCACCCCAAGATCACTCTTCAGGTGGTGCCGCTTGAGGCAGGCGCAACCACTGGTCTGCTGGGCGGGTTCGCCATCGCTCAGCTTCCCGCAGCGCGCGACTGGGCTTACCTGGAGTCCGCTAGCAACGGCCGAGTAACCGATCGTTTGGACGAGATTCAGGGCATTAGCCTGAGATACGACACGATCCGCGCATGGGCGCACCCCCTACATGTGACCAAGGACGTGATTCGCGAGATGCAAGCGAGGTATGAGGATGAGTGAGGGCCTGTCCGACGAACTGGCCCGCGCCGAGTGGCGCAAGGCCAAGGCGTCGGGCGCGAACAACGGCAACTGCCTGGAGGTTGCCTCCCTGTCTGACGGACGTGTGGGCATCCGCGACACGGAGGCACCTGACCAGGCCCCGTTCGTCGTCAGAGGCTCCGTGTGGGCAGCCTTCGTAGACGGCGCAAAAAAGGGCGAATTCGACTTCTAGAATGTCGCAAAGCCCTCGATGTTGCATTACATCGGGGGCTTTACTGCTTCTGCGTTCCTGTTTGTTTCGCCACAAACAACGGTCACATATGGCCTTCACCGTCGGGTGAATCTAGCGTCAGGTTGAGACGAGTTCCCTACGTGGAGGCTTCAAATGACCTTGACGCAAGATCAGCCCGTGCGGCCATGGGGTTTGGGTCGAATGACCCAGCCATCCCCAGCGCCCCCGACAGCGTACGCGACCATCGAGTTCGACCCCGAGACGCAGCTCACGCAGTTCTATGACGCCAGCGGCGCGATCGTGGACATGCAGCGCGGAACGGTAACCATGTCGGATGAAAACAGCGGCTCGGACGGCTCCGGTAGCGGCCAGCAGGTCGCGGACGATTCCAACGACTGACATGCCGCCAACGCCACAAACCGTGTTGGTTGTCACGTCATTGATTGACGAGACAGCCAACATGGTTATTAGAGCCTTGCGCGAGCGCCAGGTACAGGTAGCCCGCATTGATCCTGCCGACATCGAGACAGCTTTGACATTCAGCGCCCATATCGGCAACGGTCGTGACTCATGGGGCGGCCGGCTTCGCACGCCGAGCCGTGACGTTGCCATAGAGGAGATCGGCGCGGCGTACTATCGTCGGCCCAGCCCTTGGCGCAGCAACGCCGCTTACGAACAGGCCCGAAAGTTCGCAATCACCGAGGCACGTCATGGGCTCAGGGGGCTGCTGAGGACCCTGCCGAACTGCCGTTACGGTTGCGGTGGTTGGCAAGGGTGCAAACGTGGGTTTCTTGCGGTAAAGGTTCGGTCGGTTCCCGGCTTTGCCGTCAAGGCCGGGAGAGCGCGAGAGGGCTGGGAAGCCCTCTCGCCGCGGGGATGGGGGCGAAGCCCCGAGCCCCGATGAATACGCCCGAGCGTCAGCGAGGACCGCTCAGGGTGGGCTCCCGCCAGCCCACTTGGTAATAGGGCAAGGGGTGGGTGCTTTTCGGGGGTCGAAGGGGGCGGAGCCCCCTGGGAGGCGCTGTCTGGAATCCCATGCGCGAAGCGCCCCCCGGTGGAAGGCCTTGCAGTTAGCCCTTGATCGCCCCCACGATCACGCCCTTGGTGAAGTGGCGTTGGACGAAGGGGTAGATGATCAAGGCGGGTATGACGGCGATCACGACGATCGCCATCTTGATCGCCAAGGTCGGGGGTGCGTCGCCCGTCACCCCCGCCGTGGCCGCCGGCAGCGGGTTCGAGTCCACCACGTACTGCCGCAGGATCAGCGCCAGGGGCCACTTACGCGTGTCGTCGATGTACAGCATCGCGTTGAACCAAGCGTTCCAGTAGCCCACCGCGTAGAACATCGCCACGACGGCCGTGACCGCCTTCGACATGGGCAACACGATGCGCCACAGGATGCGGAACTCCCCGGCCCCGTCGATCCGGGCGCTGTCCAGGACCTCCCCGGGGATGTTCATGAAGAACGAGCGCAGCACCACTACGTTGAACGCGGAGATGGCGGTCGGCAGGATCAGTGACCAGTAACTGTCCTTCAGCCCGAGGCCGCTGACCATCAGGTAGACGGGGATGATGCCGGGGAAGAACACGAACATCAGCAGGACGCTGAACAGCAGCGGCCGGTGCAGGAACGAGCCGGGACGCGACAGCGAGTACGCCCCCAGGATGCTCACCGCGGTGCTGATCAGCGTCCCCACGAGGGTCACCCCGGTGCTGACCAGCACGGCCCTGCTGACCACGGTGTCGGAGAAGATCTGCCGATACGCCTCGAACGTGATCTCCTCCGGCACCAGCACCAGCCCGCCGGCGCGGTTGACGGTGGCGGCCGAGCTGAGGCTGGTCAGGACGATCGTGTAGAGGGGGCCGAGCACGGCCAGGACGATCACGGTCACCAGCGTGCCCTTGCCCGCCTGGCCGACCGGCGAGCGCCGCTCCTCCCAGGGGGCCAGCTTCGACGGTTTCCTGGACGTCAGAGCTGTCATGATCGCGAATACACTCCTCGCTCGCCCATCGCGTGCGCGACCCGGTTGGCCGCCACGATCAGCAGCAGCCCGACCAGGCCCTTGAACAACCCGGCCGCCGCCCCGTACCCGAGGTCACCGGTACGCAGGCCGGACCAGTAGACGAACGTGTCGAACACTTCGGACACCTCGCTGCCGACGGCGCTGCGTTGCAGCATGAACTGCTCGAACCCGACGTTCAGCGCGTCGCCCAGGCGCAGGATCAGCAGCAGCACGATCACCGGGCGCAGCCCGGGCAGTGTGATGTGCCACATGCGCCGCCACCTGCGGGCGCCGTCCACGGCGGCGGCCTCGTACAGGTTGGGGTCGATGGTGCTCAGCGCGGCCAGGAAGATGATCGCGCCCCAGCCGGCGTCCTTCCAGATGGTCTGGCTGGTGATGAGCAGGATGAACGTGTCGGAGTTCGTCATCCAGTCGACGCCCTCGTAACCGCGCTCGCGCAGCAGCTGCGCGAGCAGGCCGGCCCCGCCGAACATCTGCTGGAAGATGGCCACGACCAGCACCCAGGAGAAGAAGAACGGCATGTAGACCACGCCCTGCACGAACGCCCTCAGCTTGGCCGAGACGATGCTGTTGAGCAGGAGCGCCAGCATGATCGGCACGGGGAAGTAGAAGACGAGCTGGAAGGCCGTGATCGACAGCGTGTTCAGCATCGCCCGCAGGAACTGCGGGTCCTGGAAGAGCAGCGCGAAGTTGGTGAAGCCGATGATCGGGCTGCCGGTGATGCCGCCGGTGTAGGGGTTGTAGTCCTGGAAGGCGATGACGTTGCCGAGCGCCGGGATCCACCAGAAGGCGAGGACCAGCAGGAGCATCGGCAGATTCATCACCAGGAGCGGCCAGTCCCTGCGTAGCTTGGCCTGCCAGGTCGCCTTCACCTGTTCAGTGGGGGCCGTGCCAGGCTTGACCGGCCGCTTGGCCGTGACTACCCCCATGACGTGTTCCTCACAGCCTGCCGTTCTCCCGCGCGACCTTCATGTAGAACTCACGGGCCTCGTTCCCGCCCTGGTCCTGCCATTCCTTGACGATCTTCGCCCACTCGGAGACCGGCCGCTTGCCGCGGAAGATCTCCTGCATCTTGTCCTCGGTGGGCTGCGCAAGCCCCGCCATCTTGGAGGGCACTTCCACCCGGATCCCGACGAACGGGTCGTTCTCCAGGAGCTTCGCGGCCTGCGTCTGCCAGTCGTACAGGGCTTGGACGAGGCCTTCGTACTGGCTCTTCTCGTTGGCCGGCGGCCGGCCCGACAGGAACATGTAGGTGGGCGCGACCTCCTTGCGTCCCAGCGCCGTCTGCTCGACCTTGCCGTCCTTGACGTTGTAGTGCTTGCCCTCGACGCCGTTGTTGACCAGCTCGTACTCCTGGGTGCCGTACGGTGCCGACGTCCAGTTGGACAGCGCGAGCAGCTCGCGGGTGCGGGCGTCGCCGAGGCCCTTCTTGATGAAGACGAACATGCCGGCGGGCTCGTTGCGCCACATGATCGTCTTGCCGCCGGGCTTGGCCGGGTAGGGGACGACGGCCTGCATGTCGAACTTGGGGTTGTCGGCCTGGAAGCGGCCGAGGTTCTCGTGCCAGGCGCCGAGCCCGTCCCGGTAGATGATCATCTGGCCGCTGCCGAAGGGGCCCTTCATGTCGGCGTCCTTGTTGGCCACGAGGTCCGGATGCATGTAGCCGGCCTCGAAGAGCTTGACCATGAACTCGATCGAGGCGGCGAATTCGGCGGTCTCGTACTTGTACTCGAGCGTGCCGTCGCTCTTCTTGCGCCATTCGCGCGGTGCGCCGAAGGCCCGCTGCATCTCCTGCTCCATGCCGCCGCCGAAGGCCCAGCGCTTCTTCTTTGCGTCGGTGATGGCCTTGCCGAGCACCAGCAGGTCGTCGCCGCTCTTGGGGTGCTGCAGGCTGAGCTCCTCCATGATGTCCTGGCGGACGAAGGTGGCGAACGGGAACGGCTCGTTCTGCCAGGGGATGCCCTGCAGGATGCCGCCGAAGACGCCGTACTGCCAGGCGGCGGTGTCGTAGTTGGCCAGCAGAGGGAACTCCTTGGCCTTGTCCCCGGCCAGGTAGGGCCCCAGATCGGCGAAGAGCTTGTTGGCCGCCTCCGTGAAACGGGCGATCTTGATGAGCTCCCAGCCCGGCACCATGACCATCTCGGGCACGTCGCCGCTGGCCAGGGTAGTGCTGAGCTTCTCGTGGTAGGTGTTGCCGTCCGAGATGTTGAAGCGGACGGTGCCGCCCAGGCGCTCGTTCATGTACTCGTAGTAGGAGTTGTCGCCCAGCCCAGGCGGCACGGTCCCCCACAGCGGCGTCATCGCGGTCACTTCCTTGCCGCTGGTCAGCGGCTTGGTGGTGACAGCCTGCACCATGTTGGCCGGGCGCGTCAGGAAGCCGGGGGCGACGAACTCGCTGCCGGGCAGGTCCGGCTTGAGCCCAGGGATCTCGAAGGGGATCCGCGTCGGCACCAGGCTCTTGAGCTTGTCGGCCGCCACGGCGGTGCCCTTGGAGGTCGCTTTCTTCTCGGCGCAGCCCGCCACCAGAACGCTTGCGCCTACCAGGCCGAGGAACCCGCGGCGAGTCGTGTTGGTCGCCATGGATCTCTCCCTTCTCCGAGTGGGGGATGGCCTACTAAAATTAGTTGGTATTGCGACCAAACAAATTAGTAGAGTGTTGTCCTGACCACAAGGGATCGCTACGGTCACAGGTTGGTGAAGGAGGCCCGGGAATGCGGCATGCTGGGGTCGTCTCTTGGCGGGAACGGGGCTGATATTGATCACTTCTACGACCGGCCCGCAGCCGGCCGACTTCGCCGACGTACGGGCCACCAACCTAGCGGTCGTGCTGCGGTTCGTCCGCGAGCACGCCCCCTGCTCGCGTGCCGACATCGCGGCCTCCACCGGCCTCAACAAGGCCACCGTGTCGAGCCTGGTCGCCGACCTCATCGACCGGCGGCTGGTCCGTGAGACCGGCCTGACGGAAAACCGCGTGGGCAGGCCGGCCACGATGCTCGTCCTGGACGGCTCGCCGTACGCCGCCATCGGGGTCGAGATCAACGTCGACCACGTGTCGGCCGTGGCCACCGACCTCGCCGGGGAGCGGCTGCTGACCTGGCGGCGCTCGTTCTCGGCCGGCGACTCGGTCAACCAGGGCGTGGCCAGCGTCGGGGCGATCATCCGGCGGGTGGTCAACCGCATGGCCAAGGAGGAGCGCCAAGTGCTCGGCCTGGCCGTGGCCGTGCCGGGGCTGGTCGACGTGCAGGGCACCGTGCGCCTGGCGCCCAACCTCGGCTGGCGGGACGCCGACATCGGCGGGGACCTGGCCAAGGCGCTGCGCGATCCCGGCTTCCCCATCCAGGTGGATAACGACGCCAACCTCGCGGCCCTGGCCGAGCAGCGTTGGGGTGCCCATGCCGGTGCCTCCGACCTGGTCTACCTGACCGGCGAGATCGGCGTGGGCGCGGGCATCATCCTCGACGGGCGGCTGCGCCGCGGCGGCCTCGGCTATAGCGGCGAGATCGGCCACGTGCAGCTCGACCCGGAGGGCCCCGAGTGCCACTGCGGCCGGCGCGGCTGTCTGGAGGCCATGGCGGGGATCGGCGCCGTGCTGCGTAAGATTCCCTCACCCGCCGAGATCCAGATCGAGATCGAGGAGTCGGTACGCCTGGCCCGCACCGGTGATCCCGACACCCTGGCCGCGCTGGATTCGGTCGGCCGGAGCCTGGGCCGAGGTGTGTCCATTCTGGCCAACCTGCTCAACCCTGAGGTGGTGATCCTCGGTGGTTACTACGTGCCGCTCGCACCCTGGTTGTTGCCCGCGGTCCACGACGAGCTGAGCGACCGCGTCATCGCCGCCGAAGCCGGGGGATGCCAGGTCGTGGCCTCGACGCTGGACCACGACGCGGCCGCGCTCGGTGGCGCGGCAAGGGTCCTGGATTCCATAGATTCGGGAAGATTGCCTGGGGGATTGTCGCGAATCCCTTGACCTCGGTCACCGGGAAGTGCACCCTTCAGTCAACCCACCGAAATGTCCGCGTAACTTCCCCAGGCCGGTCGTCGAAGCGCTTCGACACTCTCAGAGGGATGACCATGCACGAACCCCCCTTCCGCGACCCGTCGGTCCCCCTGGCCGATCGGATCGACGACCTGGTGCGCAGGCTCACGCTCGAGGAGAAGGTCGGGCTGCTGCACCAGTACCAGGCGCCGGTCGAGCGGCTGGGCCTCGGCGCGTTCCGCACCGGCACCGAGGCGCTGCACGGCCTGGCCTGGCTGGGCCCGGCCACCGTGTTCCCCCAGGCCGTCGGGCTGGCCTCGACCTGGGACCTCGATCTCGTGAGACGAGTCGGCGAGGCCACGAGTGACGAGGTGCTGGCCTTCCACCACAAGGATCCGGCCGGGGCGGGGCTCAACGTGTGGGCGCCCGTGGTCAACCCGCTGCGTGACCCGCGCTGGGGGCGCAACGAGGAGGGCTACTCCGAAGATCCATGGCTGACCGGAGTCATGGCGACCGCCTATGCACGCGGACTGCGTGGGAGCGCTCCCGAAAGGCTCAAGACCGCCCCCACGCTCAAGCACTTCCTCGCCTACAACAACGAGACCGACCGCTGCACGACCTCGAGCAGCATGCCGCCGCGGGTGCTGCGCGAGTATGAGCTGCCCGCGTTCCGGCCGGCCATCGAGCAGGGCGCGGCCGTGGCCGTCATGCCCTCCTACAACCTGGTCAACGGCCGCCCGGCGCACCTCAGCCCGCTGATCAACAGCGTGCTGCGGGAGTGGGCGCCGGATGAGCTGCTGGTCGTCAGCGACGCGTACGCGCCGGGCAACCTCACCTCGCTGCAGGCCTACCACGACACGCTGCCGGAGGCGTACGCGCACGCGGTCAAGGCCGGGCTGGACAGCTTCACCCAGGACGACGACCGCAGCCAGGCCACGCTCGGGCATCTCAGGCAGGCATTGGAGGCCGGCCTGCTGGGCGAGGAGGACGTCGACGCGGCCGTGCGGCACGCGTTGTCGATCCGGCTCAGGCTCGGCGAGTTCGACCCGGCGACGCCGTACGACGACATCACCGACAGCGTGGTCAACTGCTCCGAGCACCAGGCGCTGGCCAGGGAGGCGGCGCGGCGCTCGTTCGTGTTGCTGAAGAACGACGGCCTGCTGCCGCTGGCGGACGTGACCAGGATCGCGGTGATCGGGCAGCTCGGCGACACGCTCATGGAGGACTGGTACAGCGGCACCCTGCCCTACGCCGTGACCGCCCGCGCCGGGCTGTCCGAGCGGTGCGAGACGATCTTCTGCGAGGCCGTGGACCGGGTGACGCTGACCGCCGAAGCCGGCCCGGTCGTCGCCGACCCCGCCGGCGGGCCGCTGCAGATCAAGTCGGCCGAGGCCGGCGCGTTCGACCTGTTCGACTGGGGCGGCGGCGCGTACGCGCTGCGCTCCGTGACGACCGGCCGGTTCGTGTCCGTGGAAGGCGGCACGCTGGTGAACGACCAGCCGGGACCGAACGGGTGGGAGGTGCGCGAGACCTTCCGCATGGAGGAGCGGCCCCGCGGCACACTCGCGCTGCGCCACATCTCGACCGGCTGCTACGTCGGCGCGGGCGAGGACGGGGTGCTGCGCCTGGTCGACGATGCCGACCAGGCCGCGTGGCTGGCCATGGAGGTGGTCAGGAGCGGCACCGAGCAGGCCGCCCGGCTCGCCGCGGACGCCGACGTGGCGGTCGTGGTGGTCGGCGACCACCCGCTGGTGAACGGCCGCGAGACCGAGGACCGCATGACGCTGGCCCTCGCCTCCGCCCAGGACGCCGTGATCGCCGCCGTGCGCAAGGCCAACCCCCGTACCGTCCTGGTCATCACCAGCGGATACCCGCTCACGTGGACCGACGACGAGGTCCCCGCCGTGCTCTGGTCGGCCCACGGCGGCCAGGAGTACGGTCACGCCCTGGCCGAGGTGCTGTTCGGCGACGCCGACCCGGAGGGCCGGCTCACCCAGACGTGGTACCGCTCCGAGCAGGAGCTCCCCGACCTGCTCGACTACGACATCATTGCCTCGGACGCCACATACTTGTACTTCCGCGGCACCCCGCTGCACCCCTTCGGCCACGGCCTCAGCTACACCACCTTCGAGTACGCAGACCTGCGCGTGCGGATCGCGGACGGCGTGCTCACCGCCGAGGTCACGGTGACGAACACGGGGGACCGGCCGGGGGTCGAGGTCGTCCAGTTCTACACCCACCAGCAGCGCTCCCGCGTCAAGCAGCCACTGCGCCGCCTGCGCGGCTTCGAGAAGGCCCGCCTCGCGCCCGGCGAGAGCCGCACCGTCACCCTCACCCTGCCGGTTCCAGAGCTGGCCTTCTGGGACGTGACCAGGGACAGGTTCGTGGTGGAGAGCGCGCCGAACCAGCTCATGGTCGGCCGCAGCGCCACCGACCTGCGCCTGAGCGCCCGCTTCGAGGTCGAAGGGGAGATCATCCCGCCCCAGTCCGGGGTGTTGCGCGCGGCCGGCCACGACGAGTACGACGCGATCACGTTCGTGGACGAGACCAAGACGGACGGCGACGCGGTGCGCTCGGACGCGGAAGGCGCCTGGATCCTGTTCAGGCAGGTGGACCTGACCGGCGCCACGACCTGCGTTGCCACGGCCGGCAGCGCCGAAGGAGGCATGATCACGATCCGCCGCGGCGACCCCCTCTACGGCCAGGCCGTGGCGACCTTCCCGGTGCCCAGGACAGACCGGTACGACTATCACGCCATCACGGCACCCCTTGCCACCGCCGACGGGGTGCACGATCTTTATGTGGTGTTCGAGAACGACGGCGTGACGCTGGTCCAGCTCGACTTCGGAGCCGGGGCTTGAGCCGGCGCACGGTCACGATCTCCGAGGTCGCCAAGCACGCGGGCGTGGCCGTCAGCACGGTCTCCTATGTGCTCAGCGGCAAGCGGACGATCTCGGCCGACACCAGGCGGCGGGTGCTCGACAGCATCAGCGCGCTCGGCTACCACCCCAACGCCGGCGCCCGGGCCCTGGCCAGCAAGCGCTCCAACGTGATCGCGCTGGTGCTGCCGCTGCGGGCGGGCATGCACGTGCCCGTGCTGATGCGCTTCGCCAGCGCCGTCGTCACGGCCGCCCGCCGCTTCGACCACGACGTGCTGCTGCTGACCGCCGACGAGGGCACCGCCGGCATCCGCCGGGTGGCCGCGAGCGCGCTGGTGGACGCCCTGGTCCTCATGGACGTGGAGCTGGACGACCGCCGGGTGCCACTGCTGCGCGAGCTGGCCGAGCCGAGCGTGCTCATCGGCTTCCCCGCCCAGCCGGCCGGGCTGACCTGCGTCGACCTCGACTTCGCGGCCGCCGGGACCCGCTGCGTGGAGCATCTGGCCGAGCGCGGTCACGAGGAGATCGCCCTGCTCGGAGCCCCTTCCGTGGTGTACGACCGGGGCACGGGCTTCGCCACCCGCACCCGCGAGGGCTTCGAGGCCGCCATGGCCGACCATGGGCTCAAGGGGGTGGCGCTGCCCTGCGAGGAGACGTTCGACGAGGTCTACGAGACCGTACGCGACCTGCTCCTCGACCGTCCGAGCCTGTCCGGCCTGGTCGTGCACAACGAGGCCGCGGTCGGGCACGTGCTGGCGGCGCTGCGCCAGCTGGAGCGGCGGGTGCCGCACGACGTGGCCGTGGTGGCGATCTGCCCCGACGACGTGGCCGAGCGGGCCAGCCCGCCTCTGACCTCCGTGCTGATCCCGGCCGAAGAGGTCGGGAGGGAGGCGGTCCGCCTGGTCATGGACAAGCTGGAGGGCCGTACGGTGCCCGAGTCCACCCTCCTCGCCCCGCTGCTGGCCATCCGCAGCAGCACCTGACGGCCCTACAGGGCCCGTACGGCGATGCCGGGATAGTCCAGGACGAAACCGGCCTCGTCGTAGACGAGGCGGCAGGAGAAGCCGTCGGCCGGCGAGACGTAGTCGTAGCTGTCGTCGTCGACCCGGACGTACTGCTGTTCCAGCCGCTCGACGGCCAGGTCCAGGGAACGGACGTAGGCGGCGGGGGCTCCGGAGCCCGTGCCGACGGCCAGGCGCATGCGGTGCACGGGGAACGCGTTGGTCATCGCCGACGACTCCAGGTCGACGTCGAGGCAGCCGTCCAGGTGCGGGGCGGGGACGCCGTCGACCAGCCAATGGCCGTCCCCGTCACCCTCCAGCGTGGTGCGCCGGGACCCGGTGACCCACCGTCCCGTGACCTCGGCGCGTCTCGTGATCCACCGCGAGTCGACGTCAATGGCGTAGCCGACGACCCAGGTCCGGCCCGCCTCGACGCCCGTCGTACAACCCTCGATGCGATGCCAGTCGCCCAGCGGGCGGAAGTAGACCACCTCGAAGCCCGTTTGCACGTCGGTGTGCCGCCAGGCGGCGGTCTTCGGCGGAGGTACGAAGGTCACGCCACCCATCCTGCCCGGGCGGCGGTTGTCTCATACTCTCCGTCTGGCGCGGTAGGCGCTGGCTTTGGCGCGGTTCTGGCAGGACAGGTCGCAGAAGCGGCGGGAAGCGTTGCGCGTGGTGTCGAAGAAGACCAGAGCACACTTGCCGGCCTGGCAGGCACCGAGGCGGACGGACTGGCCGACGCCGATGACCATGGCCAACGCCGTGCCCATGTCCGCGGCCCAGGCGTCCACCAGGCCCGCATCCGCCCGGTGGAAAGCCAGCACCGGGGGCCGGTCAGGATGGCCGTGCAGGTTGGCGACGGCCTTGTGGCGGATCAGGAGATCGTTGAGCTGCTCCACGACGGCGAGGATGCGATCGCCCGCGCCGAAGATCGGGCGTAGCTGCCCGGCGACTTCCGCCAACCGGTCGGCGTCGGCGGCCGTGAGCGCGCTGGGCGGGCGACCGGTCGCGGCCAACTCGGCGATGATCGCGGCGCGCCGTAGCTCCCCGGACTGCGGCGGCGTGACGGGCCTGCCATGTGCCGTGGTGACGGCCAGGCAGTTCACCAGGAGGACCGCCAGCTCGACCCGCCCTCCGACATAACTGTCTATTTCTGGTTGACCAGTGATGCGCCATAGATCTATCGTCACTGGCATAGTTTATATAGACAGTGAGGTGTGTGATGAGTTTCGGACCGCTCGCCCGGCAGATGTGGCATCAGATCGAGCCGGTGCACGCGACGCTCTACTTCAGCCCTGAGGCCTTCGAGGAGGCGGCGGCCCTCGGCTACGACGTCACCTCGCGCTGGCCGAGTTACTTCGCCTGGCGCACGGCGCCGCTCGGCGCCGCCGGCTCGAGGCTGGCCGCCGCCACCTACTACAGTTTCAGCCCTGCGATGATCGCCGACCATGTGCCCGCCATCTGGGCCACCGCGACGCCCCAGCAGGTGCTCGACGCCCGCCTGCGCGCGATGGACCGGACGATCCACGCGTTGCCCGGCGAGCTGACCGACCTGAGAGAGGCGGCTGAGCTGGCCGTCAGGGCCGCGGAGAGCATCCAAGTGGCCCATCGGCCGCTGGCCGCGGCCAATCTGGACCTGCCCTGGCCAGACGAGCCGCATCTGGCCCTGTGGCAGGCGTACACGGTGCTGCGCGAACATCGCGGCGACGGACACCTGACCGCGCTGCAGGCCGCCGGCCTGGACGCCTGCGAGGCTCTCGTCTCCTTCGCCTCCGTCGGGGCCGCACCGGTCGCCAACTTCGCCGGACGGGGCTGGAGCCCCGAGGAATGGGCGGCCGCGCGGGAACGGCTCGCCGGCCGCGGCCTCATCGATGCCGAAGGGTCCGCCACCGCGGCCGGGCAGGCCCTGCGCGACCAGGTCGAGCGGCTCACGGACGACCTGGCCGCCGAGCCGTGGCGAGCCCTCGGTGAGGCGGCGGCCGAACGCCTGGCCGAGCTCAACCGGCCACTGCTCGGCGCGGTCTTCGAGTCGGGCCTGCTGCCCGCGACGAGCACCCTGGGCATCGGCAAGGTACGGGTACCCGCATGAAGCTGGAACGACTCGCCGGGCCGGAGGCACTCGCCCACACCGCCCAACTGGTCGACATCTACCGCGCCGCGTTCAGCGGCCCCCCTTGGTATGAGGACGGGTACGGCACAGCGGCCTTCGCCGAGCGCCTGACCGCGGACGTACGCCGCCCCGGCTTCGCGGCGGTTCTGGCCGGCCACGACGGTGTGCCCGCGGGACTGGGCACGGCATGGCCGACCCAGAGCCCCTTTCCCACGGGTCGCGCCTACGATCGGGTACGCGCGGAACTCGGCGACGAGGTCGAAACGCGCCTGGTCGGGACACTCGAGATCGACGAGTTGGCGGTGAGCCCGCACGCACGCGGCCACGGACTGGCGGGACGCATCCTCGACCTGCTGTGCGATGGCGCCGACGCCTGCTGGCTGCTCACCGCCCCGGCGGCGGTCGATGCGATCAGACTCTACGAAAAGCTGGGCTGGCGGCGCCTGACCAGGCCGGAGGCCGGCGTCGTAGTATTCACCCGCTCCACCTGATCAGGCCATTTCCGCGGTGATGGCCCAGCGCTCGTGGTCGCGCCACGCGCCGTCGATGAACTGGAAATTGGGGGAGTAGCCCTCGCGGTGGAACCCGACCCGCTTGATCAGGTTGAGCGAGGCGGTGTTGGACGGCTGGATGTTCGCCTCCAGGCGGTGCAGCGCGAGCTCGCCGAAGGCGTATTGGACGAGCAGCCGCAGGCCCTCGGTCATGTAGCCGCGGCCGGCCGTGGCCGCGTAGGCGTTGTAACCGAGGGTGCCGGCTTGATGGGTGCCCCGGACGATGTTGTTGATGTTGGCCCGCCCGGCGATCGCACCGGTGTCGAGACGGCAGATCAGGAACCCGTCGTGCGCGGGTCCGATGAAGCGCTCGATGTACGCGTCGAAGGCCTCAGGTGTGGTGATGGGCGGGCCGGGCATCCACGGTGCGAGGAACTCCGCGCTCTCCCTGTTCAGGGCCAGGAACTCGGAGCGGTCCCGCCGGGAGACGCGGCGGATGCCGACGTGGCTGCCGTGGGCCAGGTAGGTCATTCACGTGATCTTACGCCTGGCGAGTTGCGCGGGTGATGGTCGGATTTCGCGTTGATTGCGATACTCATCTCATGGATGAGGTGCTCCCCGCGACGCTGCAGCCCGTGCTCAGGGACCTCTACGCGACCTGCCGGGTACGCCCCACCGTCCGGTTCGCCGACGTGCGGAGCTGGGAGGAGCGGTTCCTTTGGCTGCACGCCCCGGACGGAAGCGGGCAGGGGATCCGCCTCCACGGCGATGGCGACGCCGCCTCTCAAACAGCGGACTTCGCTGATCAGGTCCAGGAGTGGGCGGTCGAAGCCCTGTGGCAGGAGGGTTTGCCGGCGGTGTGGCCGCACTGTCCGATGCATCCCGACACGCACCCGCTGAGCGCCGCAGTCGTCCAGGACAGCGCCGTGTGGTTGTGCCCCCACACCAAGAAGCTCATCGCCGCCATCGGGCGGCTCCAGGAGCAGGAAGGCTGAGCAGCAAGAAGCGCTCCCCGCGGGACCGGTCGTCCCGGGGAGAGCGCTTCTGGAAATGCTTGCTTACCAGTCGCCGCCGAAGTCTCCGCCTCCGAAGTCTCCGCCGCCGCCGAAGTCGCCCCAGCCGCCGCCGTCGCCACCGCCGAAGTCTCCGGCTCCGGCGTCAGCGGCACCCTCGGCATAACCGGCGCCGTAGCCGCCCATGCCCCAGCCGCCGCTCAGCATGCTGCCCATCATGGTGCCGATGAACATGCCGGTCATGATGTCGCCGAAGCCGCCGTAGTAGCCGTAGGCGTACGGCTGGTAGGCCGGGCCCGCGTCGTAGTAGGGCCGGCGCTGGCCGTCGACCATGACCTCGCGCATCTGCGGGTCGAAGCCGCGCTCCACGGCCTCGGCGTCCGCGCGGCAGGCGGGCACGTCGCGGACCGCGCCGCCGGGCGGGGCCCAGCGCACGTCACGGGCCGACGGGCCGTGCTGCGGGTTGAAGAAGCAGGGGGCGCGCCGCTCGGGGACCGGCTCGTCGTTGACCTTGGCCTTGACCACGGCCAGCGCGTAGCGGCCGTCCTCGAGGGTCTGGGTGACCTCGCGGACCTGGTCGACACGCTCGATGGTGGCCAGCTGGGTCTTGGCCTTCTCGTAGGAGTCGAGTGCCGTCTGCCACTCGTCGATGTGCTTGCCGCCCTCGCCGGAGAGGGTGACGTCGGCGTCGACGGCGGTGATCTCCTCGCCGAGCTTGGTGACGTCCTCGTCCACGGTCTGCTTGACCGCGGCCAGGTCCTTGGCCTCCTGGATGGCGCGCTTCTTCTTCTTGTTGCTGGAGTAGAGGAAGTAGCCGCCACCGCCGGCCAGGGCCAGCACGCCCAGGCCGATCAGCGCGGCGGTGCCGCCGGCGCCCGGGTTGGCCTGGCTGCCGCTGTCGAGCGCCGTGCTCCTCTTGCCCGCGACGGCGGCGTCGACCCGGTTGGTGAAGTCCTTCATGCCATCGACGACGTCGGAGTTGGCGGTGACGGCGCGCTGCGCCAGCTCACCCGCGAGGCCGCTCTGGCGAATGGCGCTGGAGGCGGCGAACAACGTCTGGCCGTCGAGCACCGCGATGGTGGCGCGGGGCCGGCCCGCGTCGGCCAGCGCGGTGTTGAGCGAGGTCATGAACGGTGCAATGGTCGAGTTGTCCACTGTGCCGTCGGGGAGTGCCACAGCATAGATCTTGCTGTCCGCCCCCTTCAGCGCGTCACTGATCTCACTCTGCTGGTCCGACGTCAAGGGCGAGCCGGACACCACGTATAGCGGGTTGTTCTTCCAGTTGGACACCACCGACTGAGCGTCAGGGGGAGCCGCCGCGTTGGCGGCAGGGGACAGCGCAAGAACGACGATTAGACCGGTGATCAGAGCCGCGATCGCGGCCCCTGCTCGGCGCAGCGAATGGGTCATTGGCAGCAAGCCTCCTTCGCCCTTGAGGACGAATGGGCGGTCGGCAAAGTTCCTCACTGCGCACGTTACCCGCCGGGAAGCGCGGAGGCGCACACCCTCGGCGAAGATCCTGGGGCTGCGAATTCTCTTACTCGCCCCATTGACCTCAAGTAAACGTCATGTGGCATCCGTCACGAGTCCTTGATCTCGCAGATCACCGCGCCGGACGTCACGGTCTGGCCCACGGCCGCCGTGAGACCGGTGATCGTGCCGGACTTGTGCGCGGCCAGCGGCTGCTCCATCTTCATGGCTTCCAGCACCACGACCGTGTCGCCTTCGGTCACCGTGTCCCCGTCGGCGGCCACGACCTTGACGATCGTGCCTTGCATCGGGCTCACCAGCGAGTCGCCGCCCGCCGCCGGCTTCTTCGCCGTGCCGCCGCCACGCCGGTGCGGCGCCTTGTTCGCCGCAGGCGTAGCGGTGGAGGTGCCGAGGCCCGCGGGCAGGACCACCTCCAGGCGTTTGCCGCCGACCTCGACCGTCACCGTCTCGCGCGACGGGGCCTCGGCCGCGGCCACGTCCTCCGCGTACGGGGCGATCGTGTTGTCCCACTCGGTCTCGATCCACCGTGTGTGGACGGAGAACGGCGCCGAGGTGAAGGCCGGGTCGGTGACGACGGCCCGGTGGAACGGCAGCACCGTCGGCATTCCGGAGATCTCGAACTCGGCCAGCGCTCGCCGCGACCGCTCCAGCGCCTCCTGCCGGGTGCGCCCGGTCACGATCAGCTTGGCCACCAGCGAGTCGAAGGCGCCCGGCACCGTCTCGCCCTGCTCGTATCCGGTGTCCAGGCGCACGCCTGGACCGGAGGGGGCACGCCAGCCGGTGATGGCGCCGGGGGCGGGCAGGAAGCCCCGTCCCGCGTCCTCGGCGTTGATCCGGAACTCGAGGGAATGGCCGCGCAGGGCCGGGTCGTCGTAGCCCAGCGGCTCGCCGTCGGCGATGCGGAACATCTCCCGTACGAGGTCGATGCCGGAGACCTCCTCGGTCACCGGGTGCTCGACCTGCAGGCGGGTGTTGACCTCCAGGAAGGAGACCGTGCCGTCCTGACCGACGAGGAACTCGCAGGTCCCTGCCCCGACATATCCGGCTTCGCGCAGGATGGCCTTGGAGCTGTCCCGCAGCAGCCGCTCCTGCTCGGCCGACAGGAACGGTGCGGGCGCCTCCTCGACCAGCTTCTGATGGCGGCGCTGCAGCGAGCAGTCGCGGGTGGAGACCACGACCACGGCGCCGTGCGCGTCGGCCAGGCACTGGGTCTCCACGTGGCGGGGCCGGTCCAGGTAACGCTCCACGAAGCACTCGCCCCGGCCGAAGGCCGACACCGCCTCGCGCACCGCGCTGTCGTACAGGTCGGGGATCTCCTCCAGCGTCCTGGCGACCTTCAGCCCGCGCCCGCCGCCGCCGTAAGCGGCCTTGATCGCGATCGGCAGCCCGTGCTCCTCGGCGAACGCCACCACCTCGTCAACCCCGGACACCGGGTCTTTGGTGCCCGCGACCAGCGGCGCGCCGACCTTCTGCGCGATGTGCCTGGCCTGCACCTTGTCCCCGAGAGCGGCGATCGCCGCCGGGGGCGGTCCGATCCAGATCAGGCCCGCGTCCATGACGGCCTGGGCGAAGGCGGCGTTCTCGGCCAGGAATCCGTATCCGGGATGCACGGCGTCGGCACCGGAGCGGGCGGCCACGTCCAGCAGTTTGGCGATGTCGAGGTAGGTCTCCGCAGGGGACTGCCCGGCCAGTGTGTACGCCTCGCTGGCCACCCTGACGTGCAGTGCGTCGAGGTCCTGGTCGGCGTAGACGGCCACGCTCGCGATACCGGCGTCCTTGCACGCGCGGGCCACCCGTACGGCGATCTCGCCGCGGTTGGCGATCAGAACCTTCCGCACCGATGTCCGTCCTTCCTGTGAGAGTCAGCGGCCCAGGTACGCGCCGCCATTGACATGGAGCACCTGCCCGGTGACGTGCCCTGCTCCCGCGGAGGCCAGGTACAGAACGGTATCCGCGACGTCGGACGGGGTGCCAGGGCGGCCGTTGCGCGTGTTCTCCACACGAGCTCTGATGCCCTGCTGCGTGAGGCGGCCGCGGAAGAACTCGGTGTCCAGCACCAGGCCGGGGGAGACGACGTTCGCGGTGATGCCCCTGGGGCCCAGCTCGGCGGCCACGTCGGCGGTCCAGGATTCGATGGCGGCTTTGGCGGCGCCGTACGAGCCGGAGCCGGTGCCGCGGGCGGCGATCGAGCCGAGCGAGACGATCCTGCCGCCGTCGTTCATCCGCGGTGCCAGCGCGGCCGTGACGAGCACGGCGGACATCAGGTTGGCGTTGAGGTTGGCCCACCACGCCTCGGCCACGTCCATCAGGTCGTCCGACTGCCTGCGGTCCAGGTTGGTGTTTCCGCCGGCGTTGTTGACCAGCACGTCCACCCGCGACGGCAGGCTGTCGAGTGCGTCCTTGACGGCGACGGGGCTCGCGGCGTCGAAGACGGCGTAGGCCGCCCCCAGGCGTTCGGCGGCTTCCTTCAGCACGTGCTCGCGGCGGCCGGTGATCGTGACGTGGTCGCCCAGCGAGGCGAACGCCGCGGCGATCGCGTATCCGATCCCGGTGCCGCCGCCGGTCACCACAACCTCGCGCATGTCCGGACAGCTCCCGTCAAATCCCGAATCTTCCTCTGGAAGACCATAGCCGCTCGGTATAACCACGACGACGCCTGGTGCACCCCCTTTAGTGTGATGGCGCTTTCACACGGTCAGGAGGTATGCATGAGCCAGAGTATGCTCGGCGGCGATCCCGCAGAAATGCAGCAGATGGCGACCCAGTTCACGCAGCAGTCGGAGGCGGTCCGCACCACGATGACCGCACTCGACCGTGAGGCCGCCAAGGTCGGCACGGCGTGGACGGGTCCCGGAGCGCAGCGTTTCCAGCAGGCCTGGCAGAACTACCGCACGGCCTTTCAGCGGATGACAGAGGAGCTACAGGAGGCCTCTCGCGTCATCGGCACCTACCGGCAGAACATCGAGTCTGCCACGAAATGAGCAACGGAATGGGGCCCTGGCGTCGCGCCGCTGGGGCTTCTTTCCGTTGAACCGGGCCGGCGACCGAATCGGGCAAGCTACGCTTTTTCGCCATGATTGGTCGCGCCTTCCTGGCGAGCCTCCTCGCCCTGCAGGTCCCGCTGGCGCCCGCGGCCGCCCGTGAGGCCTGCGATCCGCCCCGGGGTGTCATGCAGAGCGGTGAATCCTGGGCGCAGAAAAGGCTGGACCCCAAACGGGTCTGGTCGCTGTCCACGGGCGCGGGCGTGCGCGTGGCGATCATCGACAGCGGCGTCGACCTGCAGCATCCACAGATCCGCCTGGCGGGCAGGGCCGATCTCACCGGCACCGGCTACCGCGACTGCCTGGGGCACGGGACCGCGGTGGCGGGCATCATCGGCGCCCAGTACATGCAGGGCGTGCTCTTCTACGGCATGGCGCCGGGCGCGCGGCTGCTGTCGTACAAGCAGACGAACGCCGAGCGGTCCGACGGTCTCGACCTGCTGGTCAGGGCCATCAAGTCCGCCGCCGACCAGGGGTCCAAGGTCATCAACGTGTCGATCGCGACGAGCGACCAGCCCGCGCTCAAGGCGGCCGTGGAGTACGCGCTCGCCAAGGACGTGGTCATCGTGGCCGCCGCGGGCAACGTCAAGGACGAGGACGGCACCCCCTTGCCCGACTACCCGGCGTCCTACGAGGGCGTCCTGGCCGTGGGCGCGGCCGGGCCGAACGGCCTCCTGTCCGAATTCTCCAACCCCAAGTCGCCTGTCGCCGTGCTCGGCCCAGGCCAGGGCGTCACCTCGACCTGGCCGGGGGGCTCCTATTACAAGGACCTCAAGGGGACCAGCTACGCGGCCCCGTACGTGTCCGGGGTCGCGGCGCTCGTCCGTGCCCGCTTCCCCACCCTGGACCAGGCCCAGGTCCGGCAGCGCATCATCGCGACGGCCGACGGCGCCACCGGCGTGGGAAAGGGGGCCGGGATGGTCAATCCCATGCAGGCGGTCAGCGCGGTCCTTCCCTTCGAGCCCGCCGGCGCTCCCGTGGTCGCCCCGCCACCGGCCAGCCCACTCCCGCCGGGCACCGTGGCCAAGGCGCCGCCCGTGGACCGGGACGCGATCGACCTCGCCCTGATCATCGCCGGGTCGGCGCTGGGGCTGGCGCTGCTCGTGGCGGTCACCCGCGTCATGATCCCCATGGGGCGCCGCAGGGGATGGCGGCCCGGGCGGGCGGAGTGACCGGCCTCACAGCGTCTGCAAGGAAACGGGACTGTGAATTGTCGGATAGATCAGTAAACCTCTGATGCTTATGTGACAGATCTGGTTCAATGTGACGAGATCATGCTTTGCTGTGAAAGGTCTGGTCATGAACCCTTTGCGCCCTGGTGATCCAGAGCGGATCGGCGAGTACGCCATCGTCGGTCTCCTGGGAGAGGGGCCGCGGGGCGAGGTGTTCCTCGGACGGGAGTCCGAGGACGCGCCCATCGTCGCCATCAAGCTGCTCCCGGCCGAGCCCCAGCCCGGCCCGGACGCGCTGGGCACCTACCTGGGCGCCAAGCGGATCTCGAGTTCCTACGTGGCCAGAGTGCTGGACGCCGGGTTGCTGGAGGAACGTCCGTACGTCGTCCGCGAATACGTCGAGGGCAAGAGCCTGGCCCAGGTGGTGGCCGACGACGGGCCGCTGAGCGGGGACGCGCTCGAGCGGGTCGCGGTCGGGGTGCTGACCGCGCTGTCGGCCGTGCACCTCGCGGGGCTGTCGCACAGATCGCTCACGCCGCACAACGTGATCCTCGGCGCCGACGGCCCGAGAGTGACCGACGCCGCACTCGGCGAGCCCGTGGGCGAGGTCGCCTTCCAGGCTCCCGAGCAGCTCGCCGGCCTGCAGTACGGCCCGTACGCGGACGTGTTCGCGTGGGCCGCGACGATCGTGTTCGCGGGCTCGGGCACGCCGCCGTTCAACGGGCGGGAGGCGGTGCTGAACGCCGAGCCCGAGGTGGGCATCGAGGCCGAGCCGATGCGCAGGGTGCTGCTGTCGGCGCTGGCCAAGGAGGTCGGGCGGCGGCCGACCACGTACAGCGCGCTCATGCAGGTGCTCGGCGACACGAGCGCGGCGCGGCCGCCGGCCGGGCCGGCGGCGGTGATCGAAGGCGTTCCCGTCCAGGGTCCGCCCACCTTCAGCGAGGGTGCTCCGCCGATCCACATCCCGCTGGCGCAGGGCCCGGTCCAGGGCCCGCCGCCCCAGGTGCCGCTCCAAGGCCCGCCGGTCCAGGGCCCGCCGCCGCAGGTGCCGCTCCAGGGTCCGCCGCTGCAAGTGCCGCCCCATGGCCCGTCGCCGGAGGGCCTGCCGCCGCAGGGTGTGCCAGTGCAGGGTGTGCCCGTGCAGGGGCCACCTCCCGTGTCAGGGCCGCCCGTTCAGGGGCCGCTCGCGCCAGGGCCGCTGCCCGTGCAAGGTCCGCCCGTTGAAGGGCCGCCTCTTCAAGGCCCGGTGCCCGTGCAGGGCATGGCCGTGCCGCCCCCGGTGCCGCAGCAGCCGCAGGCGCCCATGTGGGGCCCGCCGGAGCCGGACCCGCAGCCGCCGCACCAGATCAGGCTGGAGGCGATGCCCGCCAGGCCCGGTGCTCAGACGCCGCGCCGGGGTTTCCCCATGGCGCTGGTCGCCGGCGTCGGAGTGGTGGTGCTCCTGTCCGTCCTGGGCCTGTGGGGCGCCAACAGGTACGTCGAACTGCAGCCGGTCAACCCGGCCTCCGCGGCCCAGGCCAACGCGGACCAGGTCCCGGTGCCCGCCGGCACGTCGGCGGCTCCAGTGCCGCAGGGCTCCTATCCCGTCGGCGGCGACCCGCAGCAGGCGCAGACCGACGTCCCGGTTCCCTGGGGCACCACGGGAACTCCTGACGATTCAGGCATCGGCCCGATGATCCTGCCGACCGACTCGGCCTCGCCCCCGGTGCCTGAGCTGACGACCATGCCCACGACGCCGGCCCCAGTCCCCACACAGCCGATCCCGACCACGCAGCCCACCGCGACGAGTTCGGCCCCGGCGCAGGCGACGCCCACGAAGAAGCGCAAGAACTCGCCCACGGCCACCGTCACCAAGACAGTGGAGCCGAGCAAGACCCCCACCAAGGAGCCCACGCCGACCGAGGAGCCTGAGCCGACGCCGACCAAGACGACGGCCAAGCCAACCCCGACGAAGACGGCGGCCAAGCCCACGCCGACCAAGACGACCGCCAAGCCGACGCCCACCAAGACGACGGCGAAGCCCACGCCGACCAAGACCACGCAGCCACCACCGGCCAAGAACCCCTACACGCCTCAGCAGGTGTGCGGGTCCGGCTTCTCCATCCAGCGTTCCAAGGCGTTCACCGGCGGCACCACGTTCCAGTTGTGGAACAACAGCACCGGCCAGAACTGCGTGGTCACCATGAAGTCTGCGGACGTGGGTAAGAAGACCCCGGTCAGCGCCACGCTGGACGTCCAGGGTGGCGGCTCGGACACCGACCAGGGCAACTACGAGTACTACGCGGGACCGGTCAAGCTGTCCGCGAAGGGCAAGTGCGTGAAGTTCTCCGGCAGCGTCGGCTCGCAGAGCACCAGCGTCGGCTGGGCCAACTGCGGCTGAGGCGCCCGCCAGGGCCCGGACGCCGGGCCCTGGCGCCGTCAGTAGCCGACGTAGTCCAGGCCGTTCTTGCTGTTGACCACGCCGGGCACGTTCGACACCGAGCCGTAGCGTGAGATCGCGTACCGCACACCCGCGATGATGTTGTCGACGGGATCGTAGATGTCGCCGTGCCCAGGTAGCTTGTGGGCGTTGAACGTGGGGTCGATGGTCTGCATGAGGCCCTTGGACGGCGTGCCGCGGTCCGCGTTCGAGTCCCAGTTGTTGATCGCGTGGGGGTTCCCGCCGGACTCGTGCTGGATGATCATCCAGATGTCGTTGGCGTTCATCTTCGAAACCGGCACGCCCTGCCTGGCGAGGATCGCGATGGCCTCCTCGATCCACTCCTTGACCCGGCCCGTCGGCGCAGGCCCGCCACCGGGCGGGGGAGGACCGCTCGGTCCATACCCAGCGGAGCCGCCCGTCGAGCCGCCTGAGGAACCGCCGTGGCTCTGGACGGACGTGCTGTCGCGGGTCTGGTAGCCGGGGTCGCGCTGCCATTCGATCGTCCGGCCGGGCGCCGGCGTGAACTCCTCGAGCACCACGTCCGGGATCTGGCGGAAGAGCAGCGCGCGTTCGTTCAGGAACCGGTTGATGTCGCCCTGGGCCTTGTGCACGGCGCTCTTCGCCTTGTTCAACCACGGCCGGGCCTCGCCGAGCGCCTCGTTCGCCATCCTGCGCAGCTCCGGCTTCACGTCCTCCTCGGTCGCGTCGGAGTTGTGGGCGAAGTAGTGGGTCTCGTAGTTGCGGGCGTTGGTGTCCAGGTCCCTGCGGATGGCGCCGATCTCGGTCTGCGCCTCGCGCAGCGCGGTCGCGACGTCGTCCATCGAGGACGCGCAACTGGACAGGGCCAGCCGCAGTTCCTCGGCGGCCCTGCCGTACTTGCGCATGTAAGTGTCGAATTGGTCGGCCGAGCGCCCCTTCCAGGCGTCGTCCACCACCTCGACCGCCGCTCCCAGTGCCCCGGCGAACTCGTTGAGGTCGCCGGACACGCTGCGCCACTGGCGGGCCAGTGAGGTGATCTTGTCCGGGTCGCCGGTCACCTTCCTGAGCATCTCGGTGAGCCGGGTGTACTCGGGCAGGCTGGAGATGCTCACGAGGTGCCCCGGTGCGCGGCGCGGATGTTCTCCTCGACGCTGCTCAGGCCGCGTTCGGTCCCGTCGAGCTTGCGGTAGGCCTGGTCCATCTCCCTGGCCACCGCGGTCCAGACGTTGTCGGCGGCCGTGGCCAGCAGGCCGGAGTCGGGCAGGTCGCCGAAGATCTCCTCGTTGACCGGGGTGCGGTTGTTGCGCAGGTTCCCGTGCTCGTCGTAGGCCTGCCGGCCCGGGTTGCGCTCGCGCAGGGTGTCCTCGTACTGGCCGGCTGCCTTGTTGATGGCCTCACGGCATCGGTCCAGCGCCGAGAGGTGAATGTCAAGATCCGCCACGTTCGCCTCCCGTCGGTTCGGTGTCCAGGTACGCGGTCTGCATCAGGCGTGCGCCGGATCGCCTGTCCACGAGGTAACCGCGCCCCTGCGGCAAGGTCTGCGGGCGCACATTGCCGAAGAGGAAGCCTTCCTCCTTGCTGCCGGACATGAGCAGCGCCGGCGTGGCCATGTCCTTCATCCGCTGGATCACCGGGTCGAACATGGCGCGTCCCGCGCCGCCCATCTGGCGGGCCAGCACCAGATGCAGACCGATGTCGCGGGCCTGCGGCAGCAGCTCGACGAGCGGCAGCAGCGGGTTGGACGAGGTCGCGACCAGGTCGTAGTCGTCGACGATGATGTACAGGTCCGAGCCCTGCCACCAGCTGCGGTCGCGGAGCTGCTCGGATGTCAGGTTCGCCGGCGGCAGGCGGCTCAGCAGCGCGCCCCTGGCATCGTTGATCAGCTCGGTGGCGGCCGCGCTGGAGGCCGCGTAGCCGATGCGGTGCTCGGTCGCCGCCGAGTCCAGCAGCGACCTGCGGTAGTCGATCACGATCATCATGGCCTGGCTGGGCTGCTTCCTGCCCACCAGCCCCTCGGCGATGAGGCGCAGCAGGTTCGACTTGCCGCTCTCGTTCTCGCCGAACACCACGAAGTGCGGGTCGGCGTCGAAGTCCAGCGCCACGGGCGACAGCGAGGCCTCGTCGATGCCGATCGGAATGCGATCGGGGTCGTCCGGCAGCGCGGAGACGGCCAGCACCGGGGGCAGCAGCCGGACCGGCGGCGCCGCCGGTCCGTGCCAGGAGTCGCGGACGGCCTGCACCAGGCCGCGGGCGCCGGCCGCCAGGTCCGCCGCGTTCTGCACGCCGTCGATCCTGGGCAGCGCGGACAGGAAGTGGAAGCCGTCCTTCGTCAACCCGCGCCCCGGCGCGGCCTCGGGCACGGCAAGCGCCTTCTTCCTGCTGACCTCCGACTCGTACGCGTCGCCGAGCTTGAGCTCGATCTTGGTGCCGAGCAGGTCGCGGATGCTCGGCCGGAACTCCGACCACTTGTTGGTCGCCGCGACGAGGTGGATGCCGTAGCCGAGCCCGCGTGCCGCGATGTCGGTGATGGTCGGCTCCAGCGAGTCGAACTCCTGCCTGAGCGTCAGCCACCCGTCCACGACCAGGAACACGTCGCCCCAGCCGTCGCCCTCGATGGCGCCCTCCTGGCGCAGCCGCCGGTACGTGGTGATCGACTCGATGCCGTGCTCGCCGAAGTCCCGCTCGCGCTGCTCCAGGATCGCGCCGACCTCGGCCACCGTGCGGCGCACCCGCTCGGCGTCGAGCCGGCTGGCCACGCCGCCCACGTGCGGCAGTCCCTCCAGCGAGGCCAGCGCGCCGCCACCGAAGTCCAGGCAGTAGAACTGGACCTCGCGCGGCGTGTGCGTGAGCGCCATGCTCGCGACCAGCGTCCGCACCACGGTGCTCTTGCCGCTCTGCGTGCCGCCGGCCACGCCCACATGGCCCGCGCTGCCGGACACGTCCAGCCAGAAGGGGTCGCGCCGCTGCTCGAAGGGCTTGTCGACGATCCCGACGACCGCGTGCAGCTTGCCCCGGCCGGCCCAGCCCGCCGTGGTCAGGCCGTGCTCTTGCGTGACCGACAGCGGCGGCATGAGGTGGGCCAGGGTGGCCGACTCGGACAGCGGCGGCAGCCAGATGCGGTGGGCCGGCGGCCCGTGCCCGGCCAGCCGGCCGACCACGACGTCGAGCAGGCTGCGCTGGTTGCCGCTCGCGGACTCGCCCTCCGGCTGCGGCGTGGTAGGGACAGGGCCGGTGATCTCGGGCAGCGGCATGTACGCGGGCCCGTACTCGACGACCTCGCGCAACGTCGTCTGGCCGTCCGCGGCGACGGCCTGGGCCGGGTCCTCGTGGTGGGCGCCGGAGACGTATGCGGCCTTGAACCTGGTCATGCCGGTGGTGTCGTACTTCAGATAGCCGTTGCCCGGCGAGGACGGCAGCTCGTAGGCGTCTGCCACGCCGAGCACGACCCGGCTCTCCATGGCGGAGAACGTGCGCAGGCCGATCCGGTACGACAGATGCGTGTCCAGACCGCGCAGCCGCCCCTCCTCCAACCGCTGCGAGGCCAGCAGCAGGTGCACGCCGAGCGAGCGGCCCAGCCGGCCGATCATGACGAACAGATCGATGAACTCCGGCTTGGCGGCCAGCAGCTCGCTGAACTCGTCGAGCACGATGAACAACGTCGGCATCGGCTGCAGGTCCGCGCCCTGCTCGCGGGCCCGCTCGTAGTCACGCAGCGAGGCGTAGTTGCCGGCCGCGCGCAGCAGCTCCTGCCTGCGTACCATTTCGCCGTGCAGCGCGTCGTGCATGCGGTCGACCAGGGGGAGCTCGTCCTCCAGGTTAGTGATCACGGCGGAGACGTGCGACAGCGTGTCCAGGCCGAGGAACGTCGCGCCACCCTTGAAGTCGACCAGGACGAAGTTGAGGATCTCGGACGAGTGGGTGATCGCGAGCCCGAGGACGAGCGTGCGCAGCAGCTCCGACTTGCCCGAGCCGGTCGCGCCGATGACCAGCCCGTGCGGGCCCATGCCGCCCTGCGCCGACTCCTTGATGTCCAGCTCGACCACCCGGCCGTCGCCGCCCAGGCCGATCGGCACCCGGAACCTGTTGCGGCCGGCCCTGGGCTGCCAGGTGACGGCGGGCTGGAGCCTGCCGGGGTCGCCGACGCCGAGCAGGTCGGTCAGCGTGGTGTTGGTGCTCAGCAGGTCCTGCGACTCGCCGCCTGAGCCCGCCGAGGCCCGAAGCGGCGCGAGCTGCCTGGCCAGACCCTCGGCCCGGGCGTAGTCGAGCGTGTCGGGGTCGCCCAGCCGGTTCGTGGAGCGTTTGCCCGCGTGGTCGATCTTGACCATGTGGAATCCGTCGGGCCGGATCTCCAGCCTGAGCGTGGCGGACTCCTCGACCGGCCCGGTCGCGTCCGACAGGTCGATCACCGTGACGCCCTGGATGGCGTCCGTGCCGAGCTGGGAATCGTGCGGCACGTGCCCGCCGTCCACGATCACTATGTGGTACGGCAGCGCGTCCGTGCCCGGCCGGAACCTGGCCCGTTCCTTCAGCTCGTCGCCCACCAGCTGGTCGAGCTGCGCCAGGTTCTCGCCCATCAGCCGGACCTGCCCGGCCGCGTCCACCTCCTCGGGATGCAGGGCGTGCGGCAGCCACTTCACCCAGTCCCAGTGCGGCATCCACTCCCTGCTCGCGCACACGAGGATGCGCATGTCGTCGGGGGAGTGGAAGGTGGCCAGCTGGGCGATCATCGCCCTGACCAGGCCGCGGACGGCCCGGGGATCCCCGCTGAGGTGGATCCGCGCGAAGGAGTTGAGCGCGACCGCGACCGGCAACCCCGACACCGTGGAGTGAGCCCTGACGAACCTGCGCAGCGCGCCCGCCGTCAACGCGTCGAGGTCCTCGACCGGCTTGGAGTCGGGCGGGATGAGCTGCACGGCGAGCTTCTGCACGCCCGTGCCCAGGCGTACGGTGCCGAAGTCGTCGTCGCGGGGCCTGCGCTCCCACAGCCGCGGCCCCATGGCCACCCACCACAGGGTGTCGGGGGCCGGGCCGCTCCACTCGAGGGCCTCGCGTTGCTGGACTGCGGCCTTGCGGACCCGCTTGCGGATCTGGGCGAGGTAGCGGAAGTAGTCCCGGCGCAGGCCGTTGAGCCGGTTCTTGCGCTCGCCGGCGTTGCGGCCGAACTGGCCGGCGGTCATGCCCAGCATGGAGATGGCGAACAGGCCGCTGGCCACGTACATGATCGGGCTGGCGTGGCCGCCCGCGGTGAACATCAAGCCCATCGCCGCCCCGCCGGCCAGCATCGGGACGTACATGAGGACGCCACCGAGCCCCGCGGGTTGGACCTCGGGGATCTCCGGCGGGGACTCCAGCAGGATCTCCCCGCGCGGAGGTTGGGGGCTCGGACGGCGCTCAGGACGCCGGACGACAACAATGCTCACTGACGGGACAACCCTCCTGTCACCTGAAACACTTTCTTACCAGACGCGCCATCCTTATATGTGGCCGTCCCTATATGTTCGCTATGTCGGTCGTGTCGTTTTAAGCCAGCCGGATCTGGAGTGGTCGTGACCTCGCTCGCCCATCCGCCCATGCAGCCCATGCAACCCATGCCTCCGGGTCCGCCGGTGCCGCATGGTGCGCCGGGGCGGGCGCCGCAGGCGGCGCTGTGCCACGTCACGATCGTCGCCCCGCGCCGCCGGGTGGATCTGGCGCTGCCTGCCGACATCCCGCTGCCTCATGTGCTTCCAGGGCTGCTGCGCGCGGTCGGCGAGGCGGGCGGCGACGCGGCGAGCGCGCCCGGCTGGGTGCTCCAGCGGCTCGGCGGCCAGCCGTTCGACCTGGGGCAGACGCTCGCCTCCCTCGGGGTGCTGGATGGGGAGCTCCTCTACCTGCGGCCCCGCGAATTCACGCTGCCGCCCGCACTGTACGACGACGTGGCCGACGTCGTGGCCACCGGCGTGAAGCAGAGCACCGGCAAGTGGGAATCCCGCCACACCAAGGCCATGGGCACGGGCGCGGCGGCCATCCTGCTCGCGCTCGGCGCGCCCGCGCTGGTCCTGTCCGGCAGCGCGCCGCTGGGCGTGGCCGTCGTCGCGGGCATGCTCGCGCTGCTGCTGCTCGGCGTCAGCGCGGCCCTGTCCAGGGCGGTCGGCGACTCCTCGGCCGGCGCCCTCATCGGCTACGCAGCCCTGCCGTACGCCTTCCTGGCCGGCCTGTACGGCCTGGTCAGCGGCTCGACCCTGGCCGGGATCGGCGCCCCTCACCTGCTGGCGGCGCTCACCTGCACCGCACTGGTCGCCACGATCGGCGGCACCCTGGTCGCCGACGGGGTGGCGGGCTTCCTGGGCACGGCCATCGCGACGGTGGCGGGCGCGCTGGCCGCGGCCGTGGTCATGGTCTTCGGCGTGCCCGCCGCGGGTGTCGCCGCCATGACGGTCACGATCCTGATCTCGTTCAGCCCGCTGATCCCGTCCTTGTCGTTCAGGATCGCCCGGGTGCCGCTGCCCGCCCTGCCCACCAACGCCGAGGAACTGCGTGCGGACAACCAGCGGCTGGACAGCGACGCCGTGCTCGGCCGGACGGCCCAGGCCGGCCGGTACGCCACCGGCATGATCGTCGGCATCACGCTGACCGCCATCGGGGCGCTGGCCTACCTGATGACGACCGCCACCTGGATGGCGGTCTCCATGGCCATCGTGCTCTCCCTGGTGCTGCTGCTGCGCGCCCGCGTCTTCCACGGGCTCGGCCAGCGGCTCTGGCTGCTGAGCACGGGGCTGGCCGGACTGGTGGGGGTGGCGATCGCACTGGCCGCGGGCGCAGGGACGGTGGCCGCCGCGGCCGTGGTGATGGGGCTGCTCTGGCTGGCCATGCTGGTCGTCGGGCTCGGGCTGTGGTTGCCGTCCGGGCGGCTGTCGCCGTTCTGGGGGCGTGCGGGTGAGGTCGTGGACGTCATCCTGCTCATCGCGCTCTTCCCGCTGGCGCTCGGCGTGCTCGACGTCTACACCTGGATCAGGGGCCTGTCCGGCTAGCCCGCCCGGAGGTCAGCGCCTGATGACCCCGGGATGCGCGGCGTCGAACTCGGCGAGCCCTTCAGGGGTGAGCCTCAGGTAGAGGCCCTTGTCGACGTCTATCACCAGCGGCCTGCCCTCGCCATAGAGCACGACGGAGATGTCCACTTCGAGGTACGTGTTCTCGTGCTGCTTCTCCAGGAAGTTGCGTTCGACGATGTCGGCGCTCCGCGACGCGGCCTCGTCCGCCGTCTTCGTGCTGCCGCCGATGCCGCCGAAGCCCAGGTTCCCTTCGCCGGTCGATCCGTCGGACCCGCCCGCTCGGGCGGCCCGGCCGCGGCCTTGCTCCTGGCCGTGCCCGGTTGTGCTCATGGTCTGCGCGTAGACGCGCTGTTTGACCAGCGCGCTGGTGATCTCGCGGGCCCCGTTGACATCGATCCCCACCTTGCCGACCCCTGGGATCTCGTAGTCATGCGCGAGCAACTGCTCGATGTGCGCGCGCATGGTCCTTTCCTTGGCGGCCTCGGCCAGGGACATGCCGGCCGGGCGAGACAGCTCGAATCCGTTGGGCCTGTTGTCCAGCGAGGGCACCTCCTCGCGGAGCTTCGGCGGCACCGCGGCCACCGGCGCCCATTGCTCCACCATCGTGGCGGCCGGGAACGCGACCTGGCTGACGTCTCCCTTGGGGACGCCCCTCCCGAGCGTGGTGGTCATGGTGCTGGGCCCGGCCGGCTCCGCCCATCGCGGGTCCGCGGCGGCGACCGGCGTACGCGCCGTGACCGGGGTCCCTTGCGGGACCTCCATGGTGAGGTGCCCCGGGACCAAGACGCCGAGTTCGCCGTCCGCGACCGCTCTGGACGTCGAGGTGACCCCGACATGCCTGTCGAAGAGCCGCACGGCCCCGTCACGTCCGGTCACCTCGCCCACCTTGAGCAGCATGCTGCGGGCCGCGCTCTGCATGGGTTCCAGGACAGGGCGGACTTGGGCGCGCTCGAGCGTGATCTCGTACGTGACCGGGTGCTTGAACTCCTGCGGGGCCTCCCGCGTCTGGTAACGGTTGATGTCTTTCGCATTCGTTCCGCGCGCGTCCACGGTGTGGGAGTCGCGGAAGTTCGCGTAGCCCGCTTCGGCTCCCCTCAGCTGGCCGTCCGATGACTCGGAGTAGCGCGCGAGCAGCTCCCCGCCGTGGTCCGATCCCCGCTCACGCACGCTCAGGTCGCCGCTGAGGCGCTCGCTGCGGAGCATGAGGCCGGTGTCGGAACGCTCACCGACGTGCACCCCGTCGCCGATCTCGGCCGTGACCCGGATCCCCACGCGTTCGGTGACCCGGCCGTGTTCGTCGGTGACGAACAACCAGGAGGACACTCCGTTTCCGCGGAGTTCCCCCAATTTCGTGGCGAGCGCGTCCTGGCCGTAGTGGCCGCGCAGGTGCTCGGCCACCGGGTGGTTCGTGAACTCCTGGTCAGGGAAGAACAGTTTCTCGTCGCGAAGCTTCTCGAGGATCTTCGGGAGTACGGTCTGCGCGTCGAGATGCTGAACGGAGGCGGTGCTCATCGCCGCCTCAGGCGCGGAATAGGCGCGGGTCGTGTCCCCCGCCTGCTTGGCGGGCTCCACGCCCTCCGGACCTTCCAGACCGTGACGGCGTGCCACCTCGTCAGGAAGGACGAGGTCCATGATCTCGCCCACCCGGACGTAGGTGGTCGGGCCCCGTTCGACCGTTTCCCCGTTGGTTCTGGACGGCGTCACCTCCAGGACGAGGTCTCCGCGATACCAGTGCGAGGGGCTCCCGTCCGAGTAGGTGACCCGGGCGACGTCGCTGCCGCCCAGGTAGGAGCTTTCCTGGGTCATGCTCTTCGCGGCGGCGTGCACCCCCGCTCGCGCCACGACCTTTCGCTCGTTTCCTGTGGTTTCCTCGTCCCCTCTTGTGTGACCCGCCGTCTCACCGCCGTGCTCGCCGTCGCGGCCGAAGGTGACGCGCAGGCCGGTCCGGGCGTGCCCGCCCAGGGCCTGTCTGCTGCGCTCGCTGTCCGTCATCTTCGAGTTGCTGTTGGAGTAGATTTCGTGCTCTACCCCGGTCTCCGACTTGACGTGCTTCAACCCGGCCACGTCGGCCTTCACATGCACGTCGTGCCGCCATCCCCCTTGGTCGGACACGGTGTAGTGCAGGCCGTCGGGGTGAGATGTGATCATGGTTTCCAGCTTGATCACGTCGGTGGCGGTCTCGAACACCGTCGGCACGTCCAGCCGCTCCGCGGGCAGCGGCAGTCCCGCCCAGTCGGCGTGCGCCCTGGCCACCGTCTGAGCCAGGTCAGGCATGGCGCCCAGGCGGACGGTGGCGTGCAGCCGGTCGTCGTGAGCCCATACGTAACCGGGCGGCCTGGTCGACGACTCGATACGACCCACATGTGCGACGTCCTGCGCGAGCACCGGCGTCTCCGGCAGGTGGGTATTCGGCAGGAGGATCTCCGCCTTGCTGCCGTGCACCTCCCATGACGTGTTCGTCACCTCTGTGCCGTTGCGCGAGACCCTCATCCTGACATCGAAGGAGAGATCCCGCGTGATGGTGAAGCCGCCGCTGGTCTCCGTGCGGTCGTACCTCGTGTGACCGGCGGAGAAGCCGACACTCTCCGCCTTCGTGCCGCTCCTGGTGACAGCCAGGTTCGCGGGGTCGATCTTGAGCCCTTCGTTCACCTCGAGGCGCGCGACGGCGCGTACCTCCGCACGGCCTCCGACGGAGGTCTCCCGCTGGCTGGTGTCGATCCGCGAGGTGATCCTGCGCTCGTTCACCGTCATGTCGGTCGAGCCGACCTGGTGCCGCCGGCCGAGAGTGCCCTCGGCCAGGATCTCGAAGGTGTAGCCGCCGATCGTCTTGTCGTACCTGATCCCGTGCAGGGCATGCGTCAGGTCGGCTTCCAGGGCCACGCCCCCGAAGCGGCTCTCGATGTCCCGTGCGACCTGGCGCCTGATCCCCGGCGGGAGGTCGGGCAGTGCCTGATCCACGGCCTGGCGGATCTCCGTGCTGAGGAGCGTCTCCGAGTGGACGCGGATGCCGCTGCCCAGTCCTGTCCCCCGCCCGGCGGCGAGTGTCTCCGGCTCCAGCGCGTGAGGGTCGTAGCCGCGGTTCGGGTGCTCGCCCCTGGCCGGGTATTCACCGACCGGTTCGCTGCGCACGAACTCCTCACGTACGTTGTCGATTTCCCGGTGGAGGTCGGCGAGTTTCTGCCGGATCTCGTTGAATTCCCCTCGCGGCCGGAGATCGTGGCCGAAGATGTCCTGCTCCATCCGGGGCGCGTCCCGAGCCGGCACGGTCAGCTCGGCCTTCACCTCCACCTCGAAGGTGCCCAGCTTCTCGGTCTCGACCTGCAGCCGCATGTGGGCGTCGTACATGGTGACGTCATCGAGCCTGGTCAGGACGGTGTGGTTGCCGTGTGCTCTGTTGGTGGTCGTCACATGGTCAGAGCCGAAGCCGAACCCGCCGATGGCGCGTCCGATGACCTCCGCCCTGTCGCCCAGGGTCAGGCCGATCTTGCCGCCCGCGTGAACGTTGAGGCTCGCGCCCTGCCGATGTGTCGTCCCCTCGCTCTCGCGCCGCCCCATGTCGTCCCGGAACATCGTCTCGATCGGTGGCCGCCCGCTTCCGTCGATGGGCTCGATCCGGGTGATCCGGCTGGTGACCTCGATGGAGTCCTCCGCTGACCGCAGTGCGGAGCTCTTGTACCGGACCGCCTCGGAGCCGGCCCCGCTCGACAGCAACGACTGGCTGCGGTTCTTCATCCCCTGCTCGCTGAGCACGGTGGACGTGAGGTGCTCAACGATCTTGACCACCTCACCCGCGGGCACGCCCGCCGACAACGTCCGGCGCTGCACCTCCAGCACCAGAGGCGTGACGTCCATCCCGGTGATGGCGATCCCGTGATCACGGAACTTGTGCTCGGCTCCGGGCGGGACCTCGTGGCGAGGCAGCGCCGGTGGGTGGTCGGCGGCCAGCAGCGGCCCTTCACGGGTGAACTGCTTGGGGAAGGGGAGGGTCACGGACAGCTCGGGGACTGCGGCGGTTTCGGTGACCTTCTCGCCGTTGCGGTACACCTCCAGCGAGATGTCGGCGACGAAATAGTCGTGCGCCGGGGAAACGGCCTTGTGGCCGCTGATGACCTCGATGCCGTTCGTGTGGGTCGTGCGCAACGTGTTGCTGATGCCCGCACGGGGCAGGGCGCTCGCCTCGGCCTCGTCCGACGAGTGATTCAGCGCGCGAATCATCCCCGCGGTCCGCTCCAGGGAGGAGGCCTGCGAGGACTTGCCTTCCACGCCGTCCCCGCCGAACGCGACCGGCTTCTCCGGCGCCAGGCTCGGGTGCTCCATGTGGGTGAACTCGCTCGGCGTCAGCTTGAGGTAGATCACCTTGTCTCCGACGCTGAGTGCCACGCCCCTTTGGAGATGGTTGGTCCAGGTGTCGCGATTGCCGTCGGAGAGCGTCTCCGCAAGCCACTCGCGGATCGCGCGTCGTTCCCGCGGGGTGACACCCGTGATGCCGTCGGTCAGAGCCCGAGCCGCCGCCGTCGCGCTTTCCGGCACCTTGACGTCGTGTACGGCCGTTTCGCCCAGGGCGCCGATCTCGACGGTGCGAGGTGGATGCCTTTCGGGCGGTGGAAGGATGTCGGGCTTGTCCTTCCAGGCCACCGGGCCGTCCGGTCGGGACGGCGTAGCGGCGCTCGCCACTGTGTCCGGGTTTTTGCTGTTGACCGACTGTGAAGCGGTATCCGGCCGTGAAGTCGGCTCGGCACCCTTGCTTTCGATAGTCCCCTCGGGCCGAGCCGTCCGACTCGGGTCCGCCGACATCTCCGAAACACCTCGGTCAGCCGAGTGCGAGCCAGCCTCAGGTCTCGCCGCCAGAAGGACTTGAGCGTTGTGCATGGCGCCCTTCGCTGACTGAATGAGCGCCTCACGCGGCTTCCAGGTCGGCGGGCCATCGGGCCGGGCCGCTGCTCCGTCCACTGACTGCGCGGGCAGCGCGGAGTTCCTCACCGCCGGCGAACCATCTGGCCGCGTGAGCGCCTCAGCGCTCTTCCACACCGGCGGGCCATCGGGCCGGGCCGCGGCGACTTCGGCCTGCTGGGACGGAACGTCGAGGCTCTTCCATACAGACGGCCCGTCAGCCCCGGCGTTGATGGTGGTCCGCTGGTTATGGTTCGCCGCCGCCGACAGGGTCGTTTCACCGTTGGTCTCGGGTACGCGCGCGCCGCCAGTGTCCGGGCCGGATGGAGGGCGTCCGGAGGACGGAGGATTTCCGGACGGCGGAGGATCCCCGGACGGAGCGGCCGGGCCGGGCGTGGGCGAGCCGTCGGCACCATGTGGCATGGGCGTGGCCAGGTGCTGCCCGTCCGCCCCCAGCGCACTGGACGTGATGCCCTTGGCTAGCATGTCCCAGCTGAAGTGCCCTTGGGCCAACAAGGTTCCCGCGGTCGTGATGCCGCCGGTCACGGCGAACTGCGCGGCCTGCCCGTACAACGACGAGCTGGCCGCGGCCAGCAGCTTCTCCGCCGTGGACATCTCCGCCCTGGTCAGACCGGCCCGCAGGGCCGGCGTGGCCAGCCGGCTCAGGCCGCCGGAGAGCAGTCCCATGAGCCCGCCCATGGCGCCGCCGGCCGCCGCCGAGATCGCGACCTGCTGGACGTCGATCTCGTCTCTGCGGCCCTTCGCCATCTGCAGGATCTGGATACCCAGGTCCATGCCGGCCACGATCCCGGCGAACAGCGCTATGTTGCGCAGGCACGTCTTGGCGATCTGCGCGACCGTCATCCGTGCCAGCTGCAGACGTGGTGGGATGAGCGCCAGACTCGCCCCGCCGCTGGCCAGGGCCATGGCCAGCAGATACGCCAGCTGTGCGATCAGCAGCCAGACGGTGGCCTCGATCATGTACTTGGCGTACTGGATCTGCACTCCCACGCCGTTGAGCGCGACGGCGGTGTCCACGAGCCGCTTGACGACGGCGGCGAGCTGACCGCCGACCACCGCCTCGACATGGGCGGCGAAGGCGAGGTGTGCCTCCCCGTCCCAGGCGGAGCCGATTTTGGACGCGCTCCCCGGCTGGTCGGCGGCCGTGCCCTCGACGAGCCGGTGCGCGGCGGTCACGCAGGCGTCGGCCAGCCGGAAGCAGCCGGACTCGTCCCCTTCCGGCCAGTCCATGCCGACCACCCAGCCGATGTACGGCTTGGCGAACTCGGGCACGAGGAACCCGTCGAAGCCCATGGGCGATCAGCGACGCTCGACGGGGGGCTGCTCCGCAGCCTCGTAGTTGCGGGCGCTGACGTTCAGGCCCGAGGCCAGGCGCTCGAGCTCGTCGATGTGCGCCTTCAGGGCGTCGAAGATGCCGCGTTCGATTCCGGGCATGTTCTTGGCCAGTTCGGCGCCGTACTCGTCGTTGCCGAGCGTGTTCCTGTCCCGGTCGAAGGCGGCGCGGAGTTCGTCACGCGCCTCTTTCGCGTTGCGCTCGAGCTCGTCGTAGACCCTGGCCTCACGGCGCAGCGCCTCCCGTTCCACGTAGTAGCCGGTCACGGGGCCGGCTCCACAGGGCTGGGGAAGAACGCGTCGAGCGTGGCGTGCTCGCCGAAGACCTCCTCATGCGGCACGCCCTCCGGCATGAGGGGCTTCAAGAGCTCCTTGCTCTGCTCGGAGACCGCGGCGGTGGCCTTGCCGGCCTGTTGCATGATCGCCTCGGCCAGCTGCGAGGGGGACAGGGTGCGATACACCCGAGGGTTCAACTCGATGGCGCGTACCTGACCGTGCCGGCCGACGGTCACGCTCACCATCCCGTCCGCGGAACGTGCTGTGTGCTCCAGAGCGGAGAGTTCTCCGTACGCCTCGCGAACGCGGGCGATCTGCTGGTTGATCTCGCCTGCGAGCTCCCTGATCTCCGCCTCGAACGCATCCGCCACAGATGCACCTTTCGTACGTTCAACACCAACTGGCATCTTACGTCCGCTTTTTTTACCGGGCTTCTATGGATCTGTAACGTTCGCCCGCTGTTAACGGAGCCGTCAGCCGGGGCGTCGGCCGGGAACGGCGGCCCGCCAACCCTGAGGATAGGGTTGTGAGTAAAGCGTCTTTTGTGGCATGTGGGGTAGGCGGATGATCGAGCGGGAGTTCGGCGCACTGGATTTCGACAGGATTCTCAAGAACGCCGACGAGCAGATGTCACGCGTCGCCGAGCTGCGGACCTCCATGACCGAGCTGGTCGGCCGGGCCGAGGACGAGGACGGGCTCGTCGCCGTCGAGTTCTCCGGCGGCGGGATCAAGGAACTCGTCCTCCACCCGAAGGCCATGCGCCTGACCTCGGGCGAACTCGCCGAGCGCATCAAGATCACCGTGGCCGAGGCCGCCGCGGATCTGCGGCGGCAGATGGGCGAGGTGATGGAGGAGGCCTTCGGCGAGGACAACCCGATGCGCTTCGGCACCGACGCCGACGCCGCCATGGAGCAGGTACGCCAGGCGCAGGCCGCCTACAACCGCACCTTCGAGGACCTCATGGGGCAGCTCGATCGGATCCGGCAGCGCATGGAGGGCTGAGCCCGATCCCGCACGGGCCGGCCTCGCCCGGGTCAGCCGATCTTCTCTGGGCTCGTCTCATGGGAGACCGACCAGATGCCGGGCTCCGGGTCGTAGATCTCGCGGGTGCGCTCGTCGCCCTCGCTGCCGACCGCCCCCATGCCCGCTCCCGGCGGGTAGGCCATGAAACCCGAGCCCGGAGTGGCGGACCCGCCCCTGAGCACGGCCGGGGTGGCCGCCGGAGCCGTGCCGCTCGTGCCGTACCAGGTGCCCGCGCCCGGCTGGCCGGCCGCATACGGGTTGGGGGTGGTCGCCGGAGGCTGGGTGGTCGTCGGGATGACCGTTGCGTTCGGCGTCGTCTGGTACGGGTTCGTGGTCGTGCCGGGCGGCGTGGTGGTGGTCGGGTTGCCGGCGTCCGCGAGCTGGGTCTGGTCCCTGTTGTCGGCGCCGATGACCGGAGGCACGTCCTGCTGCCGGTCGGCGCCGTCCTGGCCCGGATTCTGGCCGGTCGGCTGTGGGTCTTCGCCGCGGCCGGGCTGCTCCGGCGTGGACGGATCCTGCGGGTCCGTGGACGGGTCGTCCGTGGACGGGTCGTCCCGGCCCTGCTCGGGATCCGTCCGGCCGGGGTCCTGCGGGGTGTCTCCCCGGCTGTCCGAGCCGTTTCCGGTGTCGCCGCCGCCGGTAACGCCTGAACCCGGACCGCCGCCGTCCGAGCCGCTGCCGTTCCAGTACGTGGTCGTACCCGTGGGCGTCCTGGTCCCGCTGCCGGGGTCGAGCTTGCCCTGCTTCTCGAGCTCCACCTCCAGAGGGGCGATATCGGGCATCTGGAAGGCGAGACCCTCGGCCAGCTGGCGGTTCAGGCTGTCGATCTTGACGTTGAGGGCTTCCAGGTCCCTCCTCGCCTGCGCGTCCGCCTGGAGCGCCGGCGGGAGCAACGGAGTGTTCGACAGGTCGCCGTTGCCGGTGATCAGCGGCGGGGTGTAGCCGGTCTGACCCGTTCCCAGGCCCGAGCCGCCGTACGCGCCGTAGTTGCCGCCGTTCGTGTAGAGCCGGCCGGTGTCGTTGTAGAGGAGGGAGCCGTTGTTCGCCGGAGCCGAGGCCACCTTCTCGCGGGTGGTCCTGACCTCTCTGGCGTAGTCGGTCATCGGCTGGCCGGTGTCGTGCATGGCGTCGGCGAGCGCGCCCGCGCTGGCGTACAGCAGCCGCAGCGCCTTCAGCGCCTTGGTGGCGCTCTCGCCCCGCCACACGCGCGCCAGCCCGCTGGCCGCGTCCATGATGGCGTCCTGGACGCCGCCCTCGTCCCGGATCAGCTTGGCGGCCTCCACGTAGCTCTGACCGGCGGACTCGATCCGGTCCGGATTGGTGCTCTCCAGCCACGTGACGATCTGCTGCCTGGTGGTGTCGCAGTTGGGTGCGGTGACTTCGACCTCATAGACCCTGATCGGTTCCCAGTGATCGGCCATCGCTCATCCCTGCCCGTTCTTACGCACTGCTGTCCTGATGGAATCTCTCGTAGTTGGCGATAGCCTGCTCCACCGCGTTGGCCCACTTCTCGACGTGCTCGATGAGCAGCGCGTAGCTGGGGTCGAACGCGTTGTAGGCGAAGTGGATGTTGTTGCCGAAGGCCGAGGCGGCCTCCCACTGCCCGGCCTCCTCCGGCCCCACGTTGCCCTCGTAGGACACCTGGTTGACGGTGCCGGGCCCGGTCCAGGTGGCGCTCATGTTCGGCACCGTTTCGCCGCGCAGCGCTCCGAGGCTCGTGCGCAGGGCCTTGATGACGTTCCTGACCTCATGGTGGTCGATGAAGGGACCGTTGCCGTCGTCCTCGCCGAGCCCGGGGAAGTCACTGGGCAGCTCCAGCTCCGGCGGCGGGGTGCCGCCATCCGCGGGGCGGCTCATGCCTTGCCCTTCGCATCGCCACGGAGGTAGGGATTCGTGGTCGCCTCGTCGCTCATGAAATAGTCCTCGTCCTCGAGAAGCCAGGTGGTCCGGGTCGACTCCTGACTCTCCTGCTGGCCGCCTCGGCCTGCCGGCGGGATCATCGGAATCATCGGGGACCTGTTGCCCATGCCGCGCATGGCGGCCGCGTTCGCGGCGCTCGCCATTGCGTTGCCCGGGCCTGTGCCGCCACCGCCGTACGGGTTGCCGATGCCGCTGGTGTTCTGCGGGTTCGGCAGGTTCGCGGCGGACGGGGTGGCAGGGGTGGGCAGGGACGTCGACGGGTCGGGCAGGCCCGCCAGCGAGGTCCGCGGGGCGTTCACGTCAGTGTTGGGGGCGTCGGGCGTGTTCGCCGAGGATGTGTCGAGGTTCGGGCCTTCGGGCATGCCTGTGCCGCTCAGGTCCGTGCTCGGGTCCGGGATCGCGCCCATGCCGGGGCCGTCGGGAAACCTGCTGCCCGGATCGGTGGTGTCGAGGCCCGGGATCTGGTGCAGGTTCGGATCCCGCAGGCCGTCCTGGTTCGGCTGGCCCAGGCCATCCAGGTCGGCGTTCGGGGAGGCGATGGACTGGTTGAGGCCGGTCGGCACCGTGCCGTCGAACCTGTCGCCGCCGTTGAACGGGATCTCCGGGATCTTCGGGGCGAGGGGATCGAACTGCGGGATGTCGGTCTGGAGACTGGCAGGGAACGCCCGGTTGTTCTGCTCTGTCGCCTCGGTCAGCAGCCGGATGTGCTCCTTGGCTGCCTTCCTGTCCTGCTCCTCTTTGGAATCGCCGATGATGTTGGCGAAGGGGCCGTCGGTGAACAGGGCGGTGACGCCTCCGGCCAGCGTGCCGACGACGGCGCCGATCACCATTCCCGGCGGGCCCCCGATGAGTCCGCCTCCGATGGTGCCGGCCACGCCGCCCTGGAAGGCGCCCTCGAGGAAGTTGACATCCGAGTCCGCGGACTCCGGCACGTTCTTGCCGCTGAACGCCGACAACGTGTGGGCCTGCAGGAGGAGTGCGGGAGCGACGCCACTCGGGTTGGCGAGGCACTGCTTCGCGTCGGGGTCCAGGGTCTGCTCGCTGATCGTGATGGACACGTCCGCGGCGGACTCCCGCAACCTGCGGAGCCCGGCCTTTACCGTCCTGGCGTCCTCGCCCACGGTCCAGTGCTGGTCCAGCTCCCTCAGATGCCGGTCGATCACTCCCACCAGGTTATCGAGGCGGCGTTTGGCCGTGAGGAGCTCAGAGGCCGCGTTACGCAACAGCTCGGGCTTGTTGTTGGCCAGATCTTCCCGCAGGATCTCGAGGTTCGCGTCCTCGACCTCCTCGGTGTTGACCGGCACCCTGATCTCATGTGATTCCTGAGCCATCAGACCCGCACCTGCCCGGAGCGGTCCTCACTGCCCACTTCGACGCCGTCGTAGTTGCGCAACGCCTGGTCGAACAGCTCGAGGAGGGTCTGCACCTGCAGGACGATGCTGTTGTACGACGTGGTCACGGCCCTGATGCCGTTGCCCGCGCTCCTGTGGAAATCCATGGCGGCCGGCCACGTGAAGCCGATGGCCGAGAAGTCGTTGGACAGCTCGGTCGCCACGCCCTCCGGTCTGAGCACGGGGGTGGCGGTGCCGCCGTTCTCCCTGTCAGGGCTCAGGAGCGCGAGCGCCTCCGCCAGGTCGTTCCTGGCGGTCTGGATGGCTCGCCTGCTGAGGTCCACCCCACGATCGGTGCCCATGCTCCCCCTTCGCTGTCAGGGCTCCGGCGGTCTCGCCCCGTCTGTCCTACCTGCCGTCGAAGATCTGCGCGTTGATCCTCTCGACCTGCTGCATGTTCATGTTCGTGATGTTGATGTTCTGCTTCATCAGGTCGATGAACTGCGACATGTCGTTGGCCTCGCTCTTCCAGAGCGCGCGGACCTCGTCGAAGACGGTCTTGGCCTCGCCCTGCCAGATCGCGCTCTTGGCCAGCAGGTCCCGCTCCAGGGTGTCCAGAGTGGTGACCATGTCGTTGAACGCCCTGGCGAAGGCGTCCTCACCCTCGCCGAGACCGGCGAAGTTGACCTTAGTGATATCGAAGATGTCTTCCGCGGGCATCGCGGCCTCCTGTGCTGCTCGTTAGATCCGGGACTGCGGCGCGGCGTTGATCATCGCGGCGATCTGGTTGATCGCCTCGGTCCGCTCCTGGTTGAACGCGGCGTAGTTGGTGTTGCTCGTCCCGATGTTCTGCGCCAGGCGCGCCAGGCTGCCCATCACGACGTCCATCCGCTCGTGCCACTTCTTGTGCACGGCGTCGAACGCGGCCTCCGACTGGCCCACCCAGTGGGCCTTGAGCGTCACACCCGCGGTGTCGAGGTTCCTCTGGATGCCACGCAGTCTCTCGGCGGCGTCCTCGATGAGCATGATCGCGGACTTGAGATCGGATTCGCTTACTTGCGCCTGCGGTTGGGTCCCCACAGGGTCTCCCTCCCCTTGCTGGTCGGCTGACTCAGGCCGACAGCGAAGTGTCGTCCTGATTGGTCACATTAGTGAACATCTGTCGCTAGCGTCGCACGTGATCCAGTTAATTTTCCATATCCTTCGGGCAGATCGTGGGTGTATCGCCAGAACAGGGGCTCTGATTCGGGTGCGTCCGTAATGTGAGCTGGCGTAGCGTATGTGGCGTACGTGACAAGGGGGGCGCATGTCCAACTCATCCTCGTCCAGCGGCGATCCTTTCGCCGGCGCCTACGGCAACCTCGGAGCCGGTAATCTCGGCGCCGGTCTCGATCCGCGGTCCATCGACCCGAAGTTCAAGATGCGCCGCTCCAGCGTCAGGACACTGGGCACGAACGTGGGCGGCTACGGCCAGGACCTGACGGAGATGAGCGACAACACCAGGGCCATCGACATCCATGTCATGGCTTTCGGCGCGATCGGCGGCGGCCTGAACGTGGCGCACCGCTCGGTGCGGGACGGCGCGGCCGATGCGCTGAAGCAGGCCAAGGACGTGCTCGACTCCTGGAAGAAAGCGCTCAACACGGCCGCCGACAACACCGAGGCGGCCGAGGAGGCGGGCAAGGGGCCGGGGACTGGCCCCGGAGGGCCAGGTGGCCCCCCGACCGGGCTGGGCAAGATGCCGAAGACCGGCCCCCTGGGCGGTCCCGGCATCGATCCGAGCGACCTGGGGACCGGCCGCCCGCCGACCATCCCCCAGCCGGACCCGGGCGACATCAAGCAGCCGGACCTGACCACCCCCGATCCGGGAGATATCAAGCAGCCGGACCTGACCACCCCGGACCCCGGCGATATCCAGCGGCCCGATCTCAACACCCCGGGCGTCAACACTCCGGGCCTCAACACCCCCGGCGTCAACACCCCTGACCTCAACACTCCGGGCGCGAAGACCCCCGACCTGAGCGGCGTCAGCAAGCCGAACACCGACCTGGCCTCGGCGAACCCCAACCTGCCCACCTCCACCACCCCCCCGTCGATCCGCACGCCGGACGCCCCGGCGTTCGACCCGCGTGCCTCCATGCCCCGCACGGGCTATCCGGAGGGCGGCCCGGTGGCGGGAGGGGCGATGCCGCCAGGTAGCGCGGCGCCGGGGAGCATCGCCCGCGCGCTCAACACCGGGATACCGCCGATGTACCCCCCTCCCGGCATGGGCGGGATGGGGGCGAACAACGGGGACAAGGACCGCGAGCGCGGCCCGCACCTCGCCGAGGACGAGGGCGTCTGGGGAACGGACGAGGACTACGCGCCGGCGGTGCTCGGCAAGGAAGAGGCATAGGGCAGCCGGATGGCGGATTACGAGAATGATTTCGATGGCTTCGTCACCGCTGTGGGCCTCGCGACCGCGGCAGCCGTGGTCATGCCGTACGCCTGGCCCATCGTCGGGCTCATGGGGTTGATGGTCGCCGACCCGTTCGCGCAGGACCAGGGGGCCGACCAGTGGCTCAATCCCCACTCCGTCAACATCTCATCCGCCTCTGCGTCGCCGCTCATCACGGGCGGCGGGCAGCAGGAGTGGCGCCCGCCGATGGCGGCGCCCGCCGGCAGTGACATCGCCTTCCTCCGCGGCGAGCTGCAGCGGCTGACCACGGAGATCGGTCAGAGCGAGGATTGGGAGGGCCGGGCTTACCAGTCGTTCAAGGACAAGGTCGACGTCCTCGACGGGCACCTCGCGACGCTCGACGAGAACAGGGCCGGTTGCGGGAACACCCTCAGATGCACGGCACAGGGGTATCACGTGCTGATGTCCGTCTGCATCATCGTCGGGGCCTTCCTGGAAGCGCTGGCGGCGTTCGTCCTGGTGTGCCGGGCGTCGGTGGCGGGCGCGCTGCAGGGCGAGGCGTCGGCGATGCGCGCGGTGATGGGGCTGCACGATTCGGTGTCCACGGTGTTCAGGAGCCACTGGAAGCTCGTGCTGAAGGCCACCGGCATCCTGGGTGTCGCGGGCATCGCCTACAACCAGTTCGCCCAGGACCTTCCGGGCCTGCAGGCGGTGTCGGCGAGCAAGCCGAACCTGATGGAGGCGAGCGCCATCTACGATCCCTCCTCGGTGGACATCGTCGACAACCCGAAGAGCCAGTTCGACATGGAGCAGCCGTCGCTCATGCCGGAGATGGGCTGGTAGCCGTCACCTGGTTCGCCGGCGCTCCCGCTTCCCCGCGCTCACGCTGGGTAGAGGAGTTGCATCGGACGGTGATGGGCAGGGGATCCGATGTCCGCTTCAGGGGAACCGGTGTGGGAGGCGATCTACGCTCTCTCGCGCTTCGCGGCGCTGGCGGCCGTGGCCGAGCTCGGCTGCGCCGATCATCTCGTGGACGGCCCTCGCGGCGTAGACGAACTGGCTGACCTGTGCGGGGCGGACGCGCCATCGTTGCGCCGCGCCTTGCGTGAGGTGGCCAGCATGGGAATCGTGCACTCCACTCCCGACGGCTACGAGCTCACCGAGCACGGAATGACTCTCCGCTCCGGAGCACCCGGGTCGCTGCGTCCCGTCGTGCGGGTGATCGCTCAAGAGGGGCTCTGGTACGCGATAGGCGCCCTGACCCGGACGGTGCGGACCGGCAGGAGCGCGTTCGCCGAGCGGTACGGGAGCTTCTATGACTACCTCGACCGCGATCCAGCGCTCAGAACGCTCTTCGACGAGTACATGATCGCGCGTACGCGGCCGTGCATCGGGACGATGGCCCAGAGTTATGACTTCTCCAGATTCCACACCCTCGTTGATGTCGGAGGCGGGAGAGGGCATCTGCTGGCCGCGGTGTTGGCCGGGCACCCGCGGCTCAAGGGTGTGCTCCTCGATCTCGACCATGTCGTACCGGGCGCCGCCCACGCCCTGGGCGAGCGCGGCGTGGCGGACCGATGCCGGCTCGTGGCGGGAGACTTCTTCGAAGGGGTCCCGCCGGGCGCCGATGCCTACCTGCTGGCCAACGTCCTGCACAACTGGTCGGACGAGGACGCCGTACGGATCCTCCGCAACGTCCGGTCGGCGATGAGCCCAGGCGGGACGCTGTTCGTGCTGGAAATGGTGCTGCCGGACGACGATGCCCCGCATCCTGGCAAGGACATGGACATCAGGATGCTCGCCCTGTTCGACGGCGGGATGGAGCGCACGCGCCAGGAGTACACCACGTTGCTGCGGGCGGTCGGCTTCCGGTTCGCCGAGATCATCCCCCTGCCCGGGAGCTTCGATCTCATCGTGGCCGACGGCGCCTGATCAGGGCCTCACCTGCCGGCTACCGTCAGCGGCACCATGGCGGCCGCCGGGTCGAGCGCCGGCCCCTGCGGGATGGAGTGCATGATGCTCGCCGGCACGGGAGCGATGTCGGCGGCGTCATACCCGAGCTTGGCGAGCACGTCCGCCGACGGCACCGGATAGCGCACACCCTGGTCGCTGATCAGCGACAGCGTGCCGGCCACCGCGCCGAGCTGGCCCTCGCCGGGTAGCAGGCCGGCCACCACGGCGCTCCCCGGAGGGAGCAGGACCTGGTCGAAGCGGTTCTGGACGCCCGCGTTCGCCGGGGCCGGTATGGCGATCCTGCTGCCGACCGTCACCTTCGCCGCGACCGAGCCCGCCATCGTGTTCGCGTACACCGAGCAGAGCGGCACCGAGCCCGACACGGTGATCACGTTCGGCATGGCCGTCGGCAGGGTGGTGTCCATGACGTTCTGGCGCGACGGTGCCGCGTTGGCCGACGCGGCGTCAATCTGGATGGGCTGCACCGGGCGGTTGCCGTATGCCTTCTTGCTGGCCGGATCCTCAAGCAGCAGCCTGGCCTGGACGGCGGTGATGGGGGCCAGGCCGTCGTCGAGCAGGACGTACCAGCGCGCGGCGGTGCCCGGCAGGGCCGGTACCGTGAAGACCTGCCCGACCGTCGCCGCGGTGGCCTGGCCTCCGGTGCGTACCTTCTTGCCCCGGTTCGCCACGTCGGGGCCCTTGAAGTCGTGGCCGGCCGGCAGCGCGGTCAGCCAGGCGGTGGGCACCTTCCTCGGCTGGGCGTTGAGCGCGCGCACGCCCGGCTCGCCCACGCGCATGCGCCGGTCTCCCCAGATGACCCAGTTCTGCTGCCCGTCGGACACCACCATCGCGCTCGTGCCCACCGGCTTCCCGCCGACGTCAGTCCCCCCGACCAGCGTCGTGTACGGCCTGCGCCCGCCCGCGTTGTCGGGCCCGTCCGCCACGCACACCGACCAAGGGGCCTTGACCAGCTTCTCCTTGACGGGCAGCGAGTCTGGCGCGCCGGAGATTCCGATGAGCGGCCCACGGGTGAACCCCGCCAGGGACGCGGCGGTCACGCTCCGCGTCGTGATCTCCCCGCCGTCCAGGACCAGCCGCGCGGACACGTAGTTCGCCACCGGCAACAGCCGCTGCCGCTGCTGGCTGTAGACGAACTTGGCCCCGCTCTCCTCCTCGACGAGCAGTTGCCCCGGGTCGGTCAGCTTGGTGGCGTTGCCCGGCTTCACCAGGCCCCAGATCCCGAACACCGCCATCACCAGGACTCCGACCAGGATCCCGCCGAACGTGGCCACGTTCTGCCGCCGCATCGGAGACTCGGGCACGTCCGGCTCGGCCTGCAGGAGCGCCATCCCGAGCCGTTGCTGCATCAAGCGGTGGGCCTGATAGAGGTCCTTCTTGGTCTGCACAGCCCCTCCCGCGCGTCACAGCCCGCGCATCAGCATAAACGCCCAGCTTTCCCAAACGTCCCTCAAGCACCATATCCACCTCTGGCCCCGCGATCGCCGGATCACGGGGCCAGAGGCGCCTCGCCGCGACAACCGTCAGCCGCAGTGCTCCAAGGGGCTGTCATACCTGACGGAGCCGATGGCGCCGCCCCACTTGATGCAGATGTGGGCGGCCTTGGCCCGGATCGGACCCGCGTAGTACTGGAAGCTGCCCGCGCCCGTCTTCCTTGGCTGGTCTTTGAGCTCCAGATACGCCCGCATGGCGACCTTGCCGGAGACGTTGTTCCGCAGGGTGACGACGCAGTTCTGGCCGCTGGAGGCGGAGTAGAGCAGCACCACCCGCCCCAGAGTGCCGAGAGCGGCCGAGTCGATCTGCTTGAAGCCCGAGCCGCAGACCTGCGTGGCCGAGTACGGGTTCTTCGTGCCGCCCGTGGCCGGCGGCGGCGTGGTGGCCTGGCCACCCCCGCAGTTCTTCGAGGTCAGCGTCTGGTTCGGGTAGCGGAACCTGGCGCCGTTGAACGTGGCCGGGACGATCCTCCCCGAGGAGGTGCGCTGCTCGTAGTGGAGGTGGGCGAGCATTTTGTACTTCTTCGACGTCTTGCCCACGGTGCCGATCTTCTGGCCCTGCCGGACCGTCGCACCCTTGCTGACCAGCAGGTCGTTCAGGTGGGCGTACAGCGTGACGGAGCCGTCGGAATGCCGGATCTTGATGACTTTGCCGAAGCCGTCCGCGGTCCGGAACTCCGACATCACCACCGTGCCCGCGGCCGCCGCCACGACAGTCCTGCCCAGGTCGCCGTTGCCGTCGCCGGCGCTCCCATTGAAGTCGACCTCGTAACCAGCGGTGTGCGCTGGGCTCTTGCTACTGCCGACCCAGGTCTCTCCGCAGGGGAACGGGAGCTGGAACATGGGTCCGGCCGATACCGCCGAGGCGCTCGCCGCGTTCACGCCACCAAGGGAAAGCGCGGCAACGCCGCATAGGCCGGCTAAAAGGGTCTTGATCCGCATGGAGGGAAGGGTGCCATTTGGATCATCAACGCGTCTAGATCTTCGCGAACTATTCATAAACAGTACGTTCACCCCACGCCCCACCAAAGGCCCGCCGTCTGGACGTCACCTTCTCCGGACCGTGAGGGCGGCCGTGGCCGTCATTCGTGGTCGGGGAGAGCCGCTTGGATGGGGGTGATGACGCCGGTCGTCACGAGGATCCCTCGCCCGGGCGGGCCTCCGGTTGCCCCACGGGGCAGCCGAATCGTGAAGAGGTCGCCGTCGGTCTGCCCTTGGATCGCCAGGAGCACACCCGTACGGGCCTTGCGGGTCTCCGCCACGAACCCGCGGTAGGCGACGGCCAGATCCCCCGTCGTGCCGGCGATCAATAGCGCATGATCGCCGTCTCTCCCTGTCTTGAGCACCTCCTCCAGCGCCGTTCCCAGCGGACCGTCCGCGTTGATCAGCTCGGCGTCGTCGACCAGCACGACATAGTGGTGCAGATCCGCGACGAGCTCGGCCAGGTTCGTGGCGTTGCCGTCCAGCACGGCGTGCGCTCCGGCCAGCTCTCTCAAGGGGCTGCGTCTCGGTGCGACGACGATGACGGGCGTGCCCTGGGCGAGCAGCGAATGGGCCGCCGACAGCAGCGTCGACGAACGGCCGGAACGCGCGGGGCCGGCGATCACGGCGCCCGGCCCGTGAGCCAGCAGGTCGAGCCCGAGCGGCGCGAGCGCGTCGCCGCCCGCACCCACCAGCGCCCAGAGCGGCGAGGGAGGACTGAAGGCCGGGTCCAGCGCGAGCGACTGGCCGGCGGTGATGCGCATCGGCAGGGCGTCCACCCGCAAGGGCGGCTCCCCGTGCCAACGCCAGCCATGTGGACCGGCCGCCGGCGGCTGCGCTTGAGCCGGGCCGGCGGCGGCGCGGGCCACGGTCTGAAGGGCCGCCACCTGCGCGGGGCCGGCGGGATCGGAGGAGAGCAGGGCGATGTGATGCTCGACGATGCCGTGATCGCCCATGGACAGGGCGCGGCCCGGGGGCATGGAGGCAGGCAGGCCCTTGAGCGGAAACCCGGCCAGACCGAAGTCGGAGGAGTCGGACAGGCGCAGGATCAAGCGGTCGTCGAACACCGTGGACACCTGGCCGAGCAGCCCCGACCGGTCACTGGTGATCACTGCCCTGAACCCCACAGCCGCCCCTTCGCGCAGTAGCTGGAGCAACGACTCGATGAGGCGGCCGTAGTCGTAGCTCTCGAACGCGGCCACGAAGCCTTCCCACCGGTCGAGCATGAACACCAGCCAGGGAAGCCGATGGCCCGCCTGGCGGTATTCGGCCAGCGACGCGTGCCCGGCCTCGGCCAGCAGCTGCTGACGGCGGCCTATCTCGACCCGGAGCCGGGTGAGCAGGCGTTCTACCCGGTCGAGCTGGTCACGGGTCACCACCGCCCCGCAGTGCGGCATCGCCACCAGGGGCAGCAGCGCACCCGAGCCGCAGTCGACCGCATGAAGGTGCACGTCGCCGGGGGAGGCATGGGCCGCTATCGATCCCGCGATCGTCCGCAACGCCGTCGACCTCCCGCTGCGCGCGGAGCCCGCGATGAGCAGGTGCCCACCGTGGGCCAGGTCCAGCGCGAGAGGCAGCCGGTCCTGCGCCCACGGACGATCCGTCAGGCCGAAGGGCAGCGGCGTCACCTCCACGAACGGGTCGGATTCCGGCCGCGGCAGGGACGCGTCCGCCGGGCTCGATGCCGAAGCTCCGTCCGGTCCCAACGCCGGCTGGCTGAAGCCTTTCACCCGCGCCTGGATCGGGTTGCCGCGGAAGGGCACGCCTGACGCGTTGAGGGGCGGGGCGGACCCTGGCCCGTCCGAGGTGGCGTGGAGGGGGCTGGGGAGATCCAGGACGAAATGGGTGGGGAGAGGGTCCAGCCAGGGGCTGGGCTGGGCCGGGACGCCGGTCAGCCGGGCGGCCTCGATGAGGGCGTCGGCCACCAGCGTGAGGTCCGTGACCGTCGATTCCTCCTCCGGCTCGGGCGGGGGAGGGAGCGGTTTGCCCATGGAGCGCCAGTTCACCTCGAGCACCCGGATGGTGCCGGTCGCCGCGCTGTGGGCGCCCGGCGATGATCCGACGACGTCCTGCGGTGATCCCGGAGGTCTCGCCGGGCTGCGGCCCCCGACCCTGGCCGTCTGCACGGCGGTCGCCGCGCCCACACCCGACCGCACGTAGCAGCGGCCCGGTGTGGATTTGGAGATGTGGGCCGCGTCGGGCAGGTCGATGACGTCGGCCGACTCGGCAGGCTCGGTCACGCGAAGCGCGATCCGCAGGGACGTGTTGGCCTGGATGTCGGCCGTCACCACGCCCGCCGGTCGCTGCGTGGCCAGGATCAGGTGGATGCCCAGCGAGCGACCTCTGCGGGCGATGTCCACGAGACCGGTCACGAAGTCGGGCAACTCGGCGACCAGAGCGGCGAACTCGTCGATGATCAGTACCAGGCGCGGCAGCGGGACCGCACCCGCGTAGTCGTCGATGTCCTTGGCCCCGGCCTTCAGCAGCAGGCGCTCCCTGCGGCGGATCTCCGCCGCCAGCGAGTCGAGCGCCCGTTGTGTCAGATGGCCGTCGAGGTCGCTGACCATGCCGACCGTGTGCGGCAGGCGTACACACTCCTTGAACGCGGCCCCGCCCTTGTAGTCGATCAGCACGAACGTCAGCTGGTCGGGCCGGTTGGCCACCGCCAGCGCGCAGATCAGCGTCTGCAACAGCTCGGACTTGCCCGCGCCCGTGGTGCCGGCGATCAGGCCGTGCGGGCCGTCGAGCTTGAGATCCACCGAGAACGGTCCCTCGGGCCCGACACCGATCAGCGCGCTCGTGGTGCCACGGTCGCGCCATCGGGCGGCCAGCTCTTTGCCGGAGGGTTCGGGCATGCCCATCAGATCGAGCAGCCGGACCGCTCCGGGCAGGTTGCCCGCAGGATCGTCCCTGCTGACGTCGCGGATCGGCGCCAGGGACCTGGACAGGCGGTCGGACCAGGCGGCCGACACGAAGTCGCCCAGCACCGGGCCGATGACGTCGAGCCCGCCGCCCCGCAGGTGTACGAGGCCGTCGCCGCCGCACGCGGCCACCGTCTGGCACTCCTCGGGCAGCAGGCGCTGGTCATCGTCGATGGCGAGCGTGTAAACCCCGGAACGGGGTCCCTGGCGCAGCACCTGCGGCATGTTGGGCAGGCCGCGCAGCACCTGTGCCCCGTCGAGGATCACCAGCACGTCGTAGGGGCGTACGTCATAGGAGGAGAACGTGGGCTTCTCTGGGCCGCCGAGGTCGTCCCACCCGCTGGGGACCTTGCCGAGCTCGGGGATCGCGGTGTTCTGGCGCTCGTCGATGAGGGCGGCGAGCTCGGAGACGCGGCGCGCCGCCGACTCGGGGTCGGTGCCGAACAGCGCCACACATTCCTCGCCTGCACGTGGCGCGCAATGCGGCAGCCAGCGCATCCAGCCCCAGCGGCGCTCGGCGTCGGGATGCGCCGACACCACCACGATGGCCAGATCGCGCGGGCTGTGGAGGGTCGCGGCCTGGGCGATCAGCCAGCTCGCCAGGCTGGCCGCGACGGTGCGCGGGCCGGTGACGCCGGCCACGCCCAGCCGCCGCATCGGCAGCGCCACGGGCACGGAACGGCAGATCGGCGGATCGATGGGCCCGCCCTGCTCCTCCGACAGCTCCAGGTTGGCGGGCAGGTCGGCGAGCCCGACCCGCAGCCTGAGCGCGTCGGAGTCGTGGATCCTGCGCTCCCACAGCCGCCTGCGCGGCCCCGTGGCGGTGAGCAGCACCTGGGCCGGGTCCGGAGCGTCCGCCCTGCGGGCGGCCTCGTCGGCCACCCTGGCCTGCTCGACCGCCTCGTCGTACGCCTGGAGCCGCTCCTTCCACTCCTTGATCGCCTTCTTGTGCTGCTTCTTGCCGTGACGGCGGTCGCTCCACCACTGGCCGACCATCATGATCGGCGTCATCAGCGCGATGAGCAGGTAGTAAGGCTGCTTGAGCGCGAACGCCAGCGTCACCCCCAGCGCGGCAGGCAGGAACGCGGCCAGCAGCTGCAGGCGCAGGCCCTCGTTCCTGCTCGGCTCCTTCGGCCGGACGAACGTGCGCTCGGGCTCGGGACGCCGGAGCCTGGGCGGGCGGTTGTAGGACACGCCGCCCTCGCTCCTGGGCGCCAGGTGCGCGTCCTTGGGCTCGATCGACGTCAGTACGAAGACCGAGGAACCGCAGGTCAGCACCGCCTGATCGGTCCATTGGACGGGTTCGGTGAGCGGCCGGCCGTCGATCTGGGGCACCTCTTCGTAGCCGGCCGCGAACTCGGCCGCCTCCCGCTCGGCCACCCGCGCCGTCAGCTCGGCGACCTCGCCGGCCCAGCGGCCCTTGAGCTTGAGTTTGGGCGCCTGGCCCGGCTGCTGCCACGTGCGTTCCGCAGTGATCGCGTCCGGCGTCACCCGTACGGTCACCGCCTCCGGCGCGAGTGCCGGATCGGCGGCGGCGATCGCGCACATCGGATCGGAGCCGATGATGTAAGTGCCCAGCCCCAGCCGATGCACCGCCCCAGCCGCCGGCCCGCCCACGACCCGCACCTCGGCCACCCCACCCGGCTCCTCGATGACCGTCGCCCGGGCCAGGCGGGAATCCAGCGTGACCTTGTCGCCGTCCCGCAGCACGGAGGTGGCGCGGGCTCGGGGGTCGAGGGGGCGGCCGTCACGCCACATGACCGGCTCATGCCCGCCCGGCATGCCCGGCGTGCCGGCCCGTTCGGGCCCGCGCGGGCGGGGCACGTGGAGCCCGTCGTCGGGAGGAAGCCCACGACCGGCGGACATGCCGTAGGGCGCTCGGGCTCTGGGCAGCCGGACGACCGTCGCCAGTGGCCCGGCGTCGCTGAGCGCTTCACTCACCCCGGCCACTGTGGTGCTGTCGTCGCCGTCGATCACGACGTCACGGTCGCCCTGCCCGCCGAGCACGGTGAGCATGATCCGCATGGTGCCGTCTCCTCGCTCGACTTCGGCCGCCAAGGTAGCGCCCGAAGCGCGGCCAGGCCGGTTGGTTGACATCAATGGCATGACTGGGCGCGGGCGGTGCGGGGGCCATTGGTGGGTATAAATCCGTAGAACCGGTAATCCTGTGCCCCATGTGACTCAAGTGGCAAACAGGCGCGACTAGCCGGAAAAATCCCCACTCGTCAATGCGATAGAAACAATAAGCATTGATTATTTCCCATTGACATCCCGCTACCTGCGAAACAAGCATTGGTCCTCGCATTCGGCCCCCGCCATCCGAACAAGCCCCACATAATGGCGTGGATTCCGCAAATCACCTTGGGAGCCCCCCACCCATGAGGACCAGTGAAAAGCCTGCCGTCAACGCGGCGGCGGGGTTGTCCGGCCCGGCCTCGCGCAAGCTCCCCGTGCCACCCCGCGAACGCAAGCCGGCCCTGGCCGCGCTCGCCGTCCTGCTCATCCTCGGCGGCGCGCTGGCCACGACCCTGCTCGTGCTCAACAGTGGTAACCGCGTCTCCGCCATCAGGGTCACCCAGCAGATCGGCGCAGGTCAGAAGTTCCCGCCCGAGGCGCTCGAAGAAGTGAAGATCGCCGACACGGGCGTCGACTTCGTCAGCTGGTCGCAGCGCCAGCAGGTGGTCAACAGCTTCGCGGCCGTCACGATCCTGCCCGGAACCCTGCTGACGAACCAGATGGGCGTCCGGGCCAGCAGCGAGCTCGGCGAGGGAAAGGCCACGGTCGGATTGGCGCTCAAGCCAGGGCAAATGCCCGCCGGCATCCAACAAGGCGACCGCGTCCAGGTGATATTCGTACCGAGCCGTTCGAGTCAGGGACAAACGCGCGTCCTGGCCGCCAGTGCGCTCGTCTTCGCCGCCGGCGACAAGTCCAGATCTGGAAATTCCGGCCAGATCACGGTGGTCGTGGATTCGGCGGCCGCGCCGGAAATAGCGGCGTTCGCCTCCACCGGTGAGATCGCGGTGGCCGAGCTGCCGGGGGCACGCTGACGTGGGACTGATCGTGCTGGCCGCCGACAAGGGCGCGCCGGGGGTGACGACGGCCGCGACGGCCCTGGCCGCGGTGTGGCCGCGGCCGGTGCTGCTGGCCGAGTGCGACCCGGCGGGCGGCGACCTCGCCTACCGGCTGCCCGCCGCCGACGGCGGCGTGCTCAACCCGGGCAAGGGCCTGCTCACGCTGGGCGCGACCGCGAGGCGCGGCCTGGAGCCCGCCCAGATCCATCAGCACACGCAGAAGATCATCGGTGGTCTCGACGTGCTGGCCGGGCTCACCCACGGCGAGCAGGCCGCCGGCCTCACCTGGCTGTGGGGTCCGCTGGGCAGGTCGCTCGCCGCGATCCCGAACGCCGACGTGATCGCCGACTGCGGCCGCCTCGGCGCGCACCCGCAGCTCGGCGACCTGCTGGCCGAGGCCGAGCAGGTCGTGCTGCTCACCAGGGCGAGCCTCGACCATGTCGCCCACCTGCGCGAACGCCTCCAGGTCAGCAAGGCCCACGGCGTGGTGGTGATCGCCGACCCGCGTGCCTACCGCGCCTCGATCGAGGACGTCCGCAGAATCGTCGGCCCCAGCGTGCAGTTCGTCTACGGCCTCGCCTACGACCCCAAGGGCGCCGAGCTTCTGCGCGGCCAGTGGGGCGGCCGCCTGGACCGCTCGCTCCTCATCCGAACGGCCCGCGACCTGGCGACGAGGCTGGTGAGCCACCGATGATCGATCACTCGCTGGTCAAGCGGTTCCGCCAGGAAGTCGGCGACCGCCTGGCCCACCAGCGCAGGCTCGACCAGGCCAACGGCCTGCCCGCGATGACCGGGGAGGACGAGCGCCAGTTCGCCAGGGCGCTGATCTCCCAGGTCCTCGAGGAGCACGCGCGCAGTGAGATCGGCCTCGGCCGCACGCCTCCCACAGTGGAAGAGGAGGAGGCGCTCGCGGCCGGCATCCACGCCGCGCTGTTCGGCGTGGGCCGCCTGCAGCCGCTGCTCGACGACCCCGAGGTCGAGAACATCGACATCAACGGCTGCGACAGGGTCTTCGTCAGCTACGCCGACGGCCAGGAGCTCACGCAGGACCCGGTCGCCGAATCCGACGACGAGCTGATCGAGCTGATCCAGATCCTGGCGGCGTACTCGGGCCTGTCGAGCAGGCCGTTCGATACCGCGAACCCGCAGCTCGACCTGCGCCTTCCCGACGGCTCCCGGCTGAGCGCGGTCATGGACGTCACGGTACGGCCGGCGGTCTCGATCCGCCGCGCCCGCCTGGGCAAGGTCTTCATGTCCGATCTAGTCGGCAACGGCACGATAAGTCAGGACGTGGGGAGGTTCTTGAGCGCAGCCGTCGCCGCCCGCAAGAACCTCATGATCGCCGGCTCGACCAACGCCGGCAAGACCACCCTGCTGCGGGCCCTGGCCAACGAGATCCCGCCCAGCGAGCGCCTCATCACCGTCGAACGCGCCCTCGAGCTCGGCCTCGACCAGTTCCCCGAGCTCCATCCCAACGTCGTCGCCTTCGAGCAGCGCCTGCCCAACTCCGAGGGCCAGGGCGAGATCTCCATGGCCGAGCTGGTCAGGCGCTCGCTCCGGATGAACCCCAGCCGCGTCATCGTCGGCGAGGTCCTCGGCGACGAGATCGTCACCATGCTCAACGCCATGACCCAGGGCAACGACGGCTCCCTGTCGACCATCCACGCCAACTCCAGCATGGAGGTCTTCAACCGGATCGCCACCTACGCCCTGCAGGCCAGCGAGCGCCTGCCCATCGACGCCACCCACATGCTCATCGCGGGCGCCATCGACTTCGTGATCTTCATCGAGAAACGCAACGACTACCACCGCGGCGGCACCCTGCGCCGCTACGTCTCCAGCATCCGCGAGGTCAACGGCTGCGACGGCCGTGTCCTGTCGAGCGAGGTGTTCATCCCGGGACCCGACGGCGCCGCCGTCCCGCACGCGCCGGTCTCCTGCCTGGACGAGCTCATGGCGCACGGCTACACGCCGGGGGGGTGGTGACGGATGGCGCTCACGTTCGACCCGCTCGCTCTGCTGGCCGGCGCAGTGGCCGGCGGCGGCCTGTTCCTGTTCGTCCTGTCCCTGTACGGCCTGCGCCCCCGCCCACCGCAGCCCAAGCGGCACCTCGTCAAGATGCTGACCACGCGCGCCGCGATCGCCGCCGTGGCCGCCACCATCGTCCTGGTGATCACCCGCTGGCCGGTCATGGCGGCGGGCACGGTGCTGCTCGTGTTCGCCTGGCGCGGGCTGTCGGGCGGCGCGGCCGAGGAACGCACCGCGATGCGCCGCCTCGAAGGGTTGGCCGCCTGGACCGAGTCGCTGCGTGACACGATCGCCGGCGCGGCCGGGCTCGAACAGGCCATCCCGTCGTCCATCAGGGCCGCCGCGCCCACGCTCAGGCCCCACCTGCGGGCCATGATCGACCGGCTGCACACCAGGATGGCGCTGCCGGAGGCGCTCGCCCTCTTCGCCGACGAGCTCGACGACCCCTCAGCCGACCTGGTGGTGGCCGCGCTCATCCTCAACTCCAAGCTGCGCGGCCCCGGCCTGCGCGACGTGCTCGGGGCGCTGGCCGTCTCGGCCCGCGAGGAGCTCGACATGCGCCGCCGCGTCGAGGCCGAACGCCGCGCCACCAGGCGCAGCGTCCAGATCGTCGTGATCACCGCGCTGGGCTTCGCCGCGATCCTGGTGGTGTTCAACCCCTCCTACGTCGCCGAATACGAGGGCTTGCTCGGGCAGGCCGTGCTCGTGATCGTGGCCGGGCTGTTCGGCGCCGGGTTCGCCTGGATGAGGCGGCTGGCCAGGTTCGACAAGCCGACACGGCTGCTGATGGGAGGGGGCGGCCATGGTTGAGGGCGCGCTGGCGGGCGCCGTACTGGGACTTGGCCTGTTCGTGTTCTTGCGGGCCCTTTTCCCGGCCCGCCCCGGCCTGGTGGCGCGGCTGCTCGCGCTCGATGCCGTACGCGAGGACGCGGACGCCCCCCGCATCCAGCTCGTGCTGCCGGACGAGGAGGTCAGCGCGTTCCGCCGCGGCCTCGGCGTGCGGCTGGCCCGCCTCTACGGTGCCCGCGGCTGGGAGGCGAGATCGGTCAAATCGGACCTGGCGCTGCTGGGGCGGTCGTTCGAGGCGTTCCTCGCGACCAAGGCGCTGCTGGCCGCCAGCGGCCTGCTGGCGTTCCCGCTGCTGCTCGGCTGGCTGGTGCTCATGGGGTGGGGCACCTCGCTCGCCATCCCGTTCTGGTCGTCCGTGCTCGTGGCGATCGTGTTCTTCTTCCTGCCCGATCTGCAGATCAGGAAGGAGGCGGCGGCCAAGAGACGCGACTTCCGCCACGCCGTGGGCGCGTTCCTCGACCTCGTCTCCATGAACCTGGCCGGAGGCCGCGGCGTGCCCGAGGCGCTCATGATGGCCGTCTCAGTCAGCGGCGAGCGCCCCAACTGGGCGATGGGCCGCATCCGCGACGCGCTGAGCGGCGCGAGGATCGTCGGCATCACCCCATGGCAGGCGCTCGGCCAGCTCGGCGAGGAGATCAACGTCGACGAGCTCCGCGACCTGTCCGCCGCGCTCGGCCTGGTGGCCGATGACGGCGCCAAAGTACGCGCCTCGCTCACGGCCAGGGCCGCCACCCTGCGCCGCCGCGAGCTGGCGGAGATCGAGGGCCGGGCAGGCGAGCGCTCGCAGTCGATGCTCGTGGCCCAGCTCCTGCTCTGCGCCGGATTCGTGATTTTCCTCAGTTTTCCCGCCGCTATGAAGATGTTGGGGGTCTCGTGAACCATCCCTGGATCATTTACCTCACCGCGTGGCTGAGCTCGCGCATCCACCGCGCCCGCACGGCGCCCACCCGCGGCGCCTCCGCCGTGGAATGGGTGATCATCACTGCCATCATCGCCGGGGTGGCGCTCGGCCTGGCCACCTTGATCAGGACTCTTGTCGAGCAGCAACAGGAGCAGATCCGGTCGAACTTCGGCGGCGACGGTGGCGGCGGCTAGGCCCCGCGACGGCGAACGCGGCGTGACCGCGATCGAGCTGGCCATCCTCATGCCGGTCGTCCTCGCGGTGTCGCTGCTCATCGTGCAGGTGGCGCTCTGGTTCCACGGGCGGCAGGTGGCCGAGGCGGCCGCCAGGGAAGGCGCCCGCGTCGCCAGGGCGGCGCCCATCGACTCCGGCGACTGGCCCGGCGCGGCCACGGCCAAGGCCACCGAGATCGTCCGGGCCATCGGGCCGCAGCTGCTCGGCAACGCCACCGCCACGACGTCCGAGAAGGAGCCCGACGAGCGCTTCGTCACGGTGACCGGCAGCGCCGTGCAGGTCATCCCGCTGCTCCCGCCGCTGACGTTCACGATCACCGCGACCGCGGGCGGGCCCGTCGAGTGCTTCCGCCCCGACGACGGCGGCGAGGACTGCGGATGACCAGAGATCGCGAGCGCGGCTCCATGGCCGTGGAGACCGTCATGCTGGCGCCGCTCTTCCTGCTGTTCCTCATGTTCCTCGCCGGTGCCGGTGTGCTGGTGGAGTCGCAGGGGCGGGTCAACGGGGCGGCCAGGGACGCCGCCAGGGCCGCGTCGGTGCAACGTACGTTCGACGAGGCCGAGGCGGCGGCCGAGGCGATCGCCGAGAGCGCGCTCACCGGCCCCTGCGGCTCACCGTCGGTGTCGCTGGACGGCTCGGAGTGGGAGCAGGGCGGCCAGGTCCAGGCCGAGGTGACCTGCGAGCTGGACCTCGCTTTCCTCGGGTTCGGCGGCACCACGCGGATGACCGGCACGGCCGTGGTGCCTCTGGAGCAGTTCAGGAGGATCGATGAGTGAACGCGGCTCGATGTCGGTGTTCACCGTGCTGTTCTCCGTGGCCGTGTTCCTGCTGGCTGGGCTGCTGGTGGACGGCGGGGCGGCGATCAACGCCCGGCTGCGTGCCGCGGACGTGGCCGAGCAGGCCGCGCGGGCCGGCGCCGACCAGATCGACGTCGACCACCTCCGCGCCACGGGGGAGACCCGGCTGCTCGGTGACGATCAGGTGTGCGCGCGGGCCGACGAGATCGTCGCGGCCCAGGGCGGCGACGACGTGACCAGCGGCGAGTGCTCGGTGGGGCAGGGGCAGGCGCTGGTGACGGTCAGCGTGAGGGTGCGGTGGGAGGCGTTCTTCCTCGGCGCGATCGGTTTCCCCGGCGACGAGGCGATCGGCGAGGCCACGGCCGCGCCCGAAGCGAGATAGACCGAATCTCTTCACTCGATGGATTGCGGAACGCACGAGGCAACACGCTGGACGAGAGACCCCAGGGGCACGGCGCCCCCGAGGTAAAGGAGACGGAGAGGCGATGCCGACGCGAGAGCCCGCGCGTCCCATGGGGCGCCACACGTCCGCGCGCATGCCCGCCAGGCGCAGGGCCGGCGACGTGCTCGCCGGGCTCGCGGCGCTGGTGGTGCTGGTCGCGCTCGTGGGCGGGGTGCCTTACGCGCTGCTCACGTTCGTCGGGCCGCCGCTCAGACCTGAGCTGCTCGACCTCGAGACGCTCACCAGCCGCGTCGGCCCCAGCACGATCGTGGCGGTGCTGGTGCTGCTGGTGTGGCTGGCCTGGTTCCAGCTGTTCGCCTGTGTGCTCGTCGAGGTGTACGCCGGGGTCCGCCGGGTGGGCATGCCCGCCCGCGTACCGTTCTCCGGCGGCACTCAGGTCTTGGCCAACAAGCTCGTCGGCGCCGTGCTGCTGCTGTTCACGACCGGGGCCATGCTCGCGCCCATCGCCAAGCTGACGCCCACGCCCGCCGCCCCGCCCGTGACGGCGGTGGCGTACTCCGCGCCGATCGTCGAGAAGACGTTGGAGACGAACAAGACCAAGAAGGTGTACGTCGTCCAGCCGCCGCACGGCCGCCACCACGAAAGCCTGTGGGAGATCGCCGAGAAGTGCCTCGGCGACGGCCGCCGCTACCACGAGATCTACCGGCTCAACCAGGCGAAGGTCCAGCCGGACGGCACCCGGCTGAAGATGGCCGACCTGATCAGGCCCGGCTGGGTGCTCGACATGCCGGATGACGCGAGGAACGCCCACATCGTCCCCGCCGACCAGCCGCGCGAGGAGACGCTGCGCGAGCACCCGGGCCGGGCGCAGGTGCCCGACGACGGCAGGGCCCACGGCGAGGTCAAGAAGGAGAAGAAGGGCGAGGCCAAGCACCGCCTGCCGGAGCAGCAGGACCAGCGGCGTCAGGAGCCCGAGCAGCAGCAGCCGGCCGTCCGCGAGAGCCAGGGCAACGAGCTGGTCGAATACCTGGCCGGCGCCTCACTGGCCGCGGCCGGGCTGCTGCTCGTGCTGGCCAGGCGGCGCCGCGAGCAGCTCTGGGGCCGGATGTTCGGCCGCAGGCTCGCCCGGCCACGCGGCGACGCCGCCGAGGCCGAGGTCGCGCTCCGGCTGGGCGGAGACGCGCCGGGCGCCCGCATCCTGGACGTCGGCCTGCGGGTGCTCGGCGCGGAGTTGGCGAGGCAGAACCGCACCCCGCCCATCGTGTACGCGGCCCACCTGTCGCCGCGCACGCTCGACCTGTGGGTGCATCCGCCGGACCCCGACCCGCCCGCGCCCTGGACGGCCGAGGACGGCGGCCAGGTGTGGCGGCTGCCGGCACACGAGGGCCGGCTGCTGCCGGACCGGACGAGCCCATGGGGGGCACGAGCCGGCCACCACGAGCCCCACCAGCCGGGCGGGGCGCCGTACCCCGGACTGGTCTCGATCGGCACGAACGTGCACGGGCGCGTGCTCATCGACCTGGAAGCCGCACAGGGCCTGATCAACGTACGCGGCGCGCAGACCACGGCCGCGCTGGCCGCCCTCGCCGTCGAGCTGGCCACCAACCGCTGGTCCGACGGCATGCGCGTCACGCTCGTCGGCTTCGGCGAGGAGCTGACCGCGATCGCACCCGACCGCATCAGGGCCGTCGGCGGTCTGGCCGAGGTGCTCCCTGAGCTCGAGGCCGCCGCGGCGCCGCGCAGAGAGGTGCTGACCGGCCGCATCGGCGGCAGCCCGCGCGATGCCCATTACTTGCTGTCCGCGGTCGCGCCCACGCATGAGGAGGCGCGCCGGCTGGCGCTGCTGGCCCGCAGGGACACCGCCGGATATGTGGTCGCGGGCGACGTCCCGCACGCCACATGGACGCTGGAGATCACCGACGACGGCAAGGCCAAGATCGCCGAACTGGGGTTCGAGGTGGATGCCCAGCTCCTGCCCCGCCGCCACTACCGTGCGCTCGTCGACCTGTTCCGCACCGCCGGGCGGCTCGACGGCGAGGCCATCCCCGAGGCGGAGCCGCTGCCGGGGCTGCACCCGCCGGCCGTCGAGATCAGGATGCTCGGCCCCATCGAGGTGCTCGGCCTCAGCCCGCTGGAGGAAGGCCGGCTGGCGCTGGCCACGGAGCTGCTGATCTACCTGGCCACGCACCCGGGCGGCGTGCATCCCGTGGTGCTCGGCGGGGTGTTGTGGCCGCGCGGCGTGCAGGACATGGTCAGGGACGCCACGATCGCCAGGGTCGCCGACTGGCTGGGCCCCCGGCACCTGCTCACCGACGAGGTCGGCCGGCTGCGGCTGGGGCCCGAGGTCCGTACGGACTGGGCGTTGTTCCGCGAGCTCGTCCGCCGCTCGCACGGCGACCCGTCGGCCAAGGCCGTGCTGCTGGAGAAGGCGCTCGGCCTGGTCAGGGGCCCGCTGCTGACCGGCAGGCCGCCCGGCAGGTATGCGTGGCTGGCGGCCGAGGACCTGGAGTACGACGTGGCCGCCGAGGTCGCCGACGCGGCACACCAGCTCTGCGAGATCAGGCTCGCGCAGGACCAGCCGGACGCCGCGGTGGCCGCCGTACGCGCGGCGCTGCTGCTGGCGGCCGACGACGAGGGTCTGTGGCGCGACCTGCTGCGGGCCACGCACGCGACCGAGGACGTCGTCCGCCTGCGCGCCGTCGTCGAGGGCCTGACCAGAAGGGCCGCCTCGCACCCGTACGGCGGCGGGATGGCCCCGGAGACCGAGGCGTTGATCGAGGAACTGCTGCCCACGTGGCGCATCCACGTCGTGAAGGAGTCGTCGGCATGAGACGAACGGCGATGGCGATGGTGCTGTGCCTGCTGGTCATGGCGGGATGCGGCCAGCAAGAACGCCCGTACGCGCCGCTGGAGGCACCCACGCCCGCCGGGAGTGATCCGGTGCAGGCGGAACCCACGGAGAGCAGCCCCGCGCAGGAACAGCCGCTGCCCTCCGGCACTCAGACCATCGACATCGCCGAAGGCATGCGGGTGCGGGTGGAATGGCCCGCGAACCCCGACCCGCTGCTGAAGGTCATGGTCGACCAGTACGTCGGCACCCGCGAGGCCGTTGTCGAGGGAAAGCGCGTCTACAAGCGAAACCTCGAGCTCGATGCCGTGTTCCAGGCGAGCAGGTGGGTGCAAGAGCTCATCGACCAGGGACACTCGATGCGCGGAACAGGCCGTATCTACAACTTGCGGGTCAGCGCGCGCATGGGCAGCGGGGCGCAGGTCGACGCATGCGTGGACGAGTCGAAAGTGCGCCTGATCTCCTCGCGCACCGGGGAGGTCATCTCCCCCCATCCTGATTGGACCCGCCCCTACGCCGAGAGCGTGGCCGCGCACCGCGGTGACGACGGGGTGTGGCGCATCAGGTCCTACCTCACTCCCAGAGAAGGATGCACCCGATGAAAGCGTTGATCTCGTTCGTGACGGCGGGACTGCTGCTCCTGCCCTCTTTGAGCGCCCAGGATCCGGGGCGGGAAGGTGACACGTCGGCCCGTGGCTCCCAGACCGGGAAATCTGGGAAAAACCTATTCGCCGAAATCGAGTCAAAACGCGTCAAGGTCTACGGCAGCGGTACCAAGGGCGGCAAGGGTGACGGCTTCCGGATGAAGCGGCCGTGCTGGTACGAGCCTTTCCTGAACGCCGACGACGCCGCCGACTTCTTCACCAAGGGCCGGGACTCGGCCAACCGACACCGGATCAACGAGGAGAGCCGCCGGGAATTTGAGCAGCCGTTCGTGGACAGACGGGGTCAGGAAGGGACGTGGTGGACGCCCGCCTACAACAGGGGTGATCCCGCAGGCGCGGCCTGCTGGGCGACGCTCCAGCAGTTCCTGTTCGTGCCGCCTGGGGTCACGCCGCCCTCGGGGATCACACTCGAGCAGCTGGCCGAGATCGCCAGGGCCTCGATGACCGTGCCCGAGCAGACCGTCAAACTCAATCCCGATGCCAGGAGCTTCGTGAACCTGCCCACCCACGTCTGGCTGGAAGGAATAGGCGAGACCAGCCGTTCCGTCACCGCTGAGATCCCTGGCGTCATGAGCGTGACACTGGTGGCCACGCTCCAGGACATCAAGATCGATCCCGGCACCACTAAGGAACGCGCGGAGGTGACTGAGAGCGGTTGCGGCACGGCCGGGAAGCCGTACGTCAGAGGCGGTGAATTCGCCTGCGGCGTGCGTTACCTGCGTTCGTCGATCGACCAGCCGCGCGAGACGTACCCGCTGACCGTCACGGCTGTATGGCCAGTGGAGGTGCAGGGCAACGTCGTCCCGTTCCAGTTCGCGCCGGTGGAGCTCGGTGTGACCCGGGACGTGCCGGTCGGCGAGATCCAGAGCAACGTCAAGCCACCCAACTGAGGACCATGGCGTCGCAGGGGCGCGCTCAGCTGGGAAACGATCGATACCGGCAGGATATGAATCTCAACTCACGGTCGGCCCTGGTCCGTACGACCAGACGCGTGTGGCCTCCACGCGCTCCGGCAAGCCCGGCATGAACGCGAGCGAGATGCTCAAGACGCAGGAATGCCTGCGGCCCCGCCTACAACGCCTCCGACCCTGAAGGGCCAGCTTGCTTCGGCACCATAGACCCGTTCGTCTTCGTGCCGCCGGGCACCCAGCCGCCGTCTGGGATCCGAGATCGCGTCAGCTGAGGACCGCGGCGAGCGGGGCGAGCTCCGGCTGCTCCGCCGCCTCGGCCAGCACCTCCTTGAGCACGGCGTCGTGCGTCGGGCGGGCCTGCGCGAGTAGGTCCCGCCCGTCCTGCGTGACCTCGGAGTAGATGCCGCGCCTGTCGTCCTCGCACAGGTAGCGCCTGAGCAGCCCGCGCTTCTCCAGCCTCGTGACCAGCCGGGTGGTGGCGCTCTGGCTGAGCACGACCGCGCGAGCCAGCTGCTGCATGCGCATGTGCCAGCCGTCCTGGCGGGCCCAGTATGTCCAGCACCGTGTATTCGCTCACGCTCAGGTCGTGCTCCTTCTGGAGTGCTTTTTCCAGCTTGTCGTCGATTTTGCGTGCAGGGCCGCGAGGGCGCGTCAGCTCTGGGCGCGCGCTTCGACAGCGTCGTCGGCTATGGGCATCGCTCAAGCTATCTAGGCAAGGGGGAGAAGGCGTACGGTCCGCATGACTCCTTCTGAAAGGTGTAGGCGTATCCGTCCGCCCGTTGCAACAGGCGGATGTGACGGTGATTGAGTCCTTGGACGGTGCCGTGTGCGGTGGTGATGTTGAAATAGCCGCGGGAGCGGACGGCGAGGCGGCCGGTGTAGGTACCTTGCTTCTTACCGGTGGGCACGACGGCTCGGACGAGGTCCCCAGTCTGGTAGCCGAAGTGCTGTTTCTGGCGGGGCATGCGAAGGCGGGGGAAGCCGTGCTTGTCGGAGCGGGTGCGGGCGTGGGTGCCGCGGCCGGTGCATCCGGCGACCATCACTGGGGAGACGGTTTCGGTGATGGTGTCGAGCTTTCCGACGGCCAGGGCGTCGAGGGTGTGGGTCTTGGGTAGGTGATTACGCGTACGGTTCCACTTTGTGCGGCCCCCGGAGGCCACGTGGGTGGGTAGGAGGGCGTCAAGCTTGCGCCATAGGGCCCAGCGGGTGGACTGCACGGCAGCGGTGTCCCGAAGCGGCGTCATGGCCTGTGCTCGAATCGTGGCGAGCAGTTTTGGCTTACCGGTGAGGAACTGTGTGATTGGCCGGTTGCCCTTGACCTGGTTGCACGGCACGCAGGCCAGGGTGAGGTTCGAGACCCGGTCGGTGCCGCCCCGGCTGCGGGGCTGGATGTGGTCGATGTTCAGCGGCACCCCGCTGGTGCCGCAGTAGGCGCACCGTCGCCCCCACTTGGCCAGCAGGTAGCACCGCCCGCACCGGCGCCCAGCGAGCGAGCCGGTCGACCCAGGAGACGGTAGTGGCCACGCGATGAAGGAGGGAAGGCGGGAGCCAGCCTGAAGGTCGCGTGCGGTTGGCGAAGCGCGGCTTTCGGTAGCGCAGGTTCCGGGTGCGGCGGCCGCGCCGGTAGTTGGCCCGCTGCCCCATCCTTTTCCGGATCGCGGCGCCGCGGTGGTCGAGCCGGAGCGCGAACCGGGCGCGGCGCTCGCCACCCTGGGCGGTGAATATCGAGATCCCGGTGTGCTGGGAGCCGGGGTCGATGCCTAGTTCCGCCCCATCAACTTCTGAGGTGTCGATGGTGCGGTCCTTGAGACGGATGACGAATGGCGTGCGCCGATGCACGACAGCGCGTCCCCTTGTGAGCAGCTTGCGTGCCCTGGCCGGGGTGCAGGGCTGGAGCGGATGTCCGTGCCTGTCCAGCACGAATACATAGGGTGGGGACTCACGTCCCTTCTCCCGAACCGGAGTATGGTCCGGGGTAACGCCCCCGGCGGCAGGTGAACTGCCGGGGGTCTCACCTCGCACATGTCCCGCGCCCGGTGCGCTATAGCCTTCGAGCCCCGTTTCGTCCCTGATCCCGGGGTTGTCTGCTGACCCGAATTCGAGAGCGCGCTGCTGGTGAAGCACAGCGCGGTCGGTCTTCTGTCGTACGCGGAACGTAGCCAACGTCGGTCACCTCCTTGCGATGATTGTTGGCTGGTGCTGGCAACACACGTGCCTCCAGCCATCTCGGCTGAAAGCCCCCGCATTATTTACGCGGGGGATCCGGTTGCCATCAACGGGCTGCTACCCGTTTCGTGAGATCGGCTCCTTTGGAGCAGATCTCACGATCGACGCCGACTTCGGCTTTGCGGCTCCCAGGTGGACCGCTGCCCTGCTGAGCGTGGTGGGGGTGGCTGGGGTGACGGCATTCAGCCTCAGCGCTTGGCGCCCTCGATGTGAGCAGACAGGGCCGGCACACTGGGTGTTGCGCCAGCCCCGCCTGCTTTGTTCAGACGAACGACTCCTCGAATTCCTTGGCAAGAGCTGCCTTCTCGAGCCGACCTATGGCCGTCGTCTTGTCAGTCCACGCGTCGATCCGCGCCTACGCTTCGTCTGGCATGTGACTACAGCGAACCGTTACGATCAACGGGACGGCCTGGGGTATTTCCTTGTTCGTCCCGTCGGCATCCATATGGCCTACTGCTGCGTCGGCGACCTGTCTGGCCCAATAGACGGCCGTAGCTATGCGCGCTATGGCGTCTTGGGCTGACTCGCTCTCGTTCTCATGTGTTCTCATCGCTGCCCATCCTCCGCGTTGGCATGCCGAACGCATTACCGAATGCAGTCAAGGCATTACTATAGGTTAGTGATTCCTCCGGATTCGTGGGCAAGCAGCCACTCTTTGACCGGTACGCCGTAGTAATAGCCGCCATATCCCCCAGAGCTGGGCAGCACCCGGTGGCAGGGGACGAACGGTGCGATCAGGTTCTGGGCGCAGGCCGACCCGGCTGCCCGGGCAGCCGTCTTCGGTAGTCCGGCCCGTTCGGCCAGCTCCGCGTACGAGACGGTGGTCCCCGCCTTGACCTCACGCAACGCCGCGTGGAGCCGCTTGCGGGTCGGTGAGCCGGGCTGGGAGACCGGGATGGCGTCCAGGGCGGCCAGGTCGCCCGACAGGTACGCGCGGACGGCCTCCGACGCCGCCCCCAGGTCGTCCACCACCTCCAGGCCCTCCGCCTGGAGTGCGGGCGTGAGGCGGGCGTACATCTCCTTCGGGTCGGCGGTGAAGCCGGCCGCGACCAGGATTCCCTCGCGGGACAGCAGGGACAGAGGCCCCATGGGGGTCGGGATGAGCTGTGCAGCGATCATGATGAGCTCCAGAGGTGCAGCGCGGCGTAGGCCCGCCAGGGCCGCCACCGCTCGATGTGGTCGTCAGTGATGCCCAGGGCGGCCATGCGCTTCTTGAGCACGAGGTCGCCCGCGGGCCAGGCGTCGGGGTCGCGAAGGGCCCGCAACGCGATGTAGCTGGCCGTCCACGGGCCGATGCCGGGGACTTCGAGCAGTCCCGTCACGGCTTCCGCGGGGTCCTGGCCGCCGTCCAGGTCGATCTGGCCCTCGGCCAGGCGCGCGGCCAGGTCCTTGAGGGTCTCGATCCGGCGGTTGGTCAGGCCCAGGCCGGTGAGGTCGGTCTCCAGGAGGTGGGCCGGCGTGGGGAAGAGGCCGCCGGGTGCGGCGGCTCTGGCGACGATGCGGCCGAGCAGGGTACGGGCGCCCGCCACCGAGATCTGCTGGCCCACGACCGCCCGCACCGCCAGCTCGAACCCATCGAACGTCCCCGGCACGCGCAATCCCGGCCGGGCCGACACGAGGGGGCCGAGCGAGGTCTGGCCGAGGATCTCGGCAATGGCGTCCGGGTCGGCGTCCAGGTCGAGGAGGCGGCGGCAGCGGGCCACGACGCGGGCGAGCTGCCGCGTGTCCTCCACCGCCACGTCCAGGGCGATGTGGTCCGGCCGCGGGGTGAGCGTGATCGTCCCGCCCGGCACAGCCCGCGAGTACGACGTCCGGTCCGCCACCTCCAGCCCGGGAATCGCCCGGGAGGCCAGGAACGCGAAGACCCCCTCCACGTCGTACGGCTCCCGCCGGTGCAGCCGCAGCCTGAGCGTCGCGTCGGAGACCCGCGGTCCGGCCGTGGCCCGCAGCTCGCTGGGCGTGAAGCCGTACGTCTCCCGCATCGTCGCGTTGAACTGCCGCACGCTCCCGAACCCTGCCGCGAACGCCACCTCCGTCACCGGCAGCCCCGTCTCGGTCAGGAGCTGTTTGGCCAGCAGCAGCCGCTTCGTCCGCGCCACCGCCAGCGGCCCGACACCCAGCTCGGCCACGAACAGCCGGTGCAGGTGCCGCTCGGTGATGTGCAGCCGCCTGGCCAGCCCCACGACGCCCTGCTCGTCGGCCCCGCCGTCGTCGATCAGGCGCAAAGCCCGGCCGACGAGGTCGCCGCGGACGTCCCAGCCGGGATCCCCGGGGGAGAGCTCGGGACGGCAACGCTTGCACGGGCGGAACCCGGCGGCCTCGGCCGACGCCGCGTGCCGGTAGAAACGCACGTTGCGGGAGGCCGGCGTACGGGCGGGGCAGATCGGGCGGCAGTAGATGCGCGTCGTCGTCACCGCCGTGTAGAAGCGCCCGTCGAACCGGGCGTCCCTGGCCGAGACGGCCCGGTAGCAGGAGTCGAAGTCGAGCTCAAGTGGTGACATGTCTTCGACGGTATGCGCTTCTCAGGCGGCTGACTGGCGGAAATCGGACGCGACCGTGAAATGCCAGGTCGGCAGGTCACAGCCCACGACCCGCAGGAATCGGACATCTCCCCGAGTCTGCTCGCCGGCGGGCCGCCGCCTACTTGGACGAGACCCCCACCCCCAGGTCGAACTCGCGGTAAACGCGGGCCCAGAAACCGTCACGCAGCCACACCCGGGCCTCGGGGAACGGCCGCAGCGAGTGGCCGAGCTCCTTCTCCGCCTCGATCAGCAGCTCCGTGTCGATCACGGTCGGCAGGATCGGCCCCGGCAGCAGGTCGCGGATGTTGTCGCGGCCACGGGTGAGGATCCACTTCTGCGCCACGTGCTCGCCCACGTCCTCCACGCGCGGCCGGCTCGGCCCGAGCTTGGCCACCTGCCCCGGCTTGGCGTGCGGCTTGGCGGGCGCGCGTCCGGCGAAGACCTGCGCGGGCGAGGGAGCGGCGGGCGGGGTGACGGGGACGGGCTGGGGAGCACGGCTGAAAAACGGCCTCAGGAAATCAGCAGAGATCACTTCTACGGTGTCGGACTCCCACACCAGGCGCTCGGCCTGGTTGGTGCCGTACGGCGGCTCGACGCCCCACAGGTGGATACGCACGCCGTACGCCTGAGCGGCCTCCACCGCCGGGACCATGTCCTCGTCACCCGCCAGCAGGATCGTGTCGGTGACCGCATGATGCCTCGCCAGGGCCTCCAGATCGCTCCTGATCTGCGCGTCCACGCCTTTCTGCTGGCCACGGGCGTTCAGGTTGCCAAGTCGCACCTTGACCCAAGGGAGCTGGGCGATGACCCGCTGGTCGACGGTGGGCACGCGGTCACGGGCGGCGTCATACCAATAGATCCGCAGAAGTTCGCCAGAAATACGTGCCTCTGCATGTTTCTGTAGACTCTGGATGAGCTCATCAGCGGCCACCCGATATTCCTTGCGCTCCTTGGCGCCGAGCAGCACTTCACCTGCCGCCGCGTACAGATAACCGACATCCACTAGGACGGCGTACTTGGCTGCCACAGGATGCGGCATGAGGTCTGGGATGGCCATGTCGTCCTCCAGGCCGCGGTGTTAGTTGATCGGCCGACTATATACGCCTACTTTCTCTAGATAGTCCCAACTCCCGGCGAGCTTGACACCCGTTTCCCAGGATCTATCTAAGGTAGAGCGCTCATCCGCCATGCCGACTTCCCGGGAAGGACAGGCTTACGCATGCCTCTGGCGGGGTTTCGCCATGTTTGCCGACGGGGTTGGGGAGGCGTTGACGGTTGGGCGTGTCGTGTGGCGAGCGCGGTCACCAACGCGGCGATCTCCTCGGGCGTGGCGTCGCCCCGGACAATACGCAGATGTGGCGTCATAGCGGGATGTTCCCATGCTTCTTCGGCGGGAGGGTGGCTCGCTTGTTCCGCAGCGCCCGCAGCGCCCTGACGACCTGGGGCCGGGTCTCGGACGGCCGGATCACCGCGTCCACGTAGCCGCGCTCCGCCGCGATGTACGGGTTGGCCAGCGTGTCCTCGTACTCGGTGACGAGCCTGGCCCGCTCGGTGTCCGAATCCTCGGCGGCGGCCAGCTCGCGCCGGTAAAGAATGTTGACCGCGCCCTGTGCGCCCATGACCGCGATCTGCGCGGTGGGCCAGGCCAGGTTGATGTCCGCGCCGAGGTGCTTGGACCCCATGACGTCGTACGCGCCGCCGTACGCCTTCCTGGTGATCACCGTGATCAGCGGCACGGTGGCCTCGGCGTAGGCGTAGAGGAGCTTGGCGCCGCGGCGGATGATTCCGTTCCATTCCTGATCCGTGCCGGGCAGGAAACCCGGTACATCAACGAAAGTCAGGATTGGAATATTAAAAGCATCACATGTTCGAATAAATCTCGCGGCCTTCTCGGATGCGTTGATATCCAGACATCCGGCGAAATGCATGGGCTGGTTCGCGACCACCCCGACCGGCTGGCCGTCCACCCGGCCGTACCCCACGACGACGTTCGGCGCGAACAACGCGTGCACTTCCAGGAACTCTCCGTCGTCGAGCACGTGCTCGATCACCTGGTGCATGTCGTACGGCTGGTTCGGCGAGTCCGGGATCACCTCGTCCAGCTCGGGATCCGGCTCCAGATCCGCGGCGGCCTCGAAGACCGGAGCCTCGTCGAGGTTGTTCGACGGCAGGTACGACAGCAGCGCCTTGACGTAGTCGAGCGCGTCCTCCTCGTCGGCGGCCTGGTAGTGCGCCACGCCCGACTTCGTGTTGTGTGTGCGGGCCCCGCCGAGCTCCTCGAACGTGACCTCCTCGCCCGTCACCGTCTTGATCACGTCCGGGCCCGTGATGAACATCTGCGACGTCTGGTCCACCATCACGACGAAGTCGGTCAGCGCGGGGGAGTAGACGTGCCCGCCGGCCGCCGCGCCCATGATGAGCGAGATCTGCGGGATCACGCCGGAGGCGTGCACATTGCGCTTGAAGATCTCCGCGTAGAGACCGAGCGCGACCACGCCCTCCTGGATCCGCGCGCCGCCGCCCTCGTTGATCCCGATGATCGGGCAGCCGGTCTTGAGCGCCATGTCCAGGACCTTGACGATCTTCTCGCCGTACACTTCGCCGAGCGAGCCGCCGAACACGGTCACGTCCTGCGAGAACACGCACACCTGCCGCCCGTCGACGGTGCCGTGCCCAGTGATCACCCCGTCGCCGTACGGCCGTCGCTTGTCCAGCCCGAACATGGTGGACCGGTGCCTGGCGAACTCGTCGAACTCCACGAACGAGCCCTCGTCCAGCAGCGTGAGCACCCGCTCCCTGGCCGTCATCTTGCCCTTGGCGTGCTGCTTCTCCACCGCCGCCGCGGACCCGGCATGCACGGCCTCATCGAGGCGGCGCTCGAGGTCGGCGATCTTTCCGGCAGTCGTATGGATATCCGGCTTGTCCGGCATGGATTCCGCAGCTGCGCTCATACGCGCAAGGCTAGTCTCTCCTCATAGATTGGTTCCATGACGGATGCCGTTCGCACCCAGGGCCTGTTCAAGCGATACGGACAGCAGGTCGCGGTGGCAGGAGTCGATCTCGTCGTCCCCGCCGGCAGCTTCGCGGGCCTGGTCGGACCCAACGGCGCGGGCAAGACGACCACGCTCAGCATGATCACCGGGTTGCTCCGGCCGGACGGCGGGTCGGCCGAGGTGGACGGGCTCCACGTGTGGCGCGATCCCGTCGAGGTCAAGGCCCGCATCGGGGTGCTGCCGGAGGGATTGCGGCTGTTCGAGCGCCTGTCGGGCCGCGAGCTGCTCCTCTACGCGGGGCGGTTGCGCGGCATCCCCAAAGGTGAGGTGGAGCAGCGGGCCGGCGAGCTGCTGCACCTGATGGACCTGGCCGGCGCCGCCGACAAGCTGGTCGTGGACTACTCCACCGGCATGCGCAAGAAGATCGGCCTGGCGGCCGCGTTATTGCACAACCCGTCGGTGTTGTTCCTGGACGAGCCGTTCGAGGGCGTCGATCCGGTCAGCGCCAACACGCTCACCGAGGTGCTCCAGCGCTTCACCGCGTCCGGCTCGACCGTCATCTTCTCCAGTCACGTGATGGACCTGGTCGAGCGGCTGTGCGACTGGGTGTCGGTGATGAATGCGGGACACATCGTGGCGCAGGGGTCACTGGAGCAGGTGCGCGGCGGCCGCAGCCTCAACCAGGCGTTCCTTGACCTGGTCGGCGGCTCGGCGCCGGGCCGCGAGGCAGGACTGAGCTGGCTGGGCGCCAAGACCAAGGAAGCCCCATGAACAGCCCCATGAACACGGTGTCGCTGTTCGCGCGGCTGAAGCTCCGGCTGCTGGCCGGCAACCTGCGCGGCGACCTCCAGCGCAAGCTCGGGTTCATCTTCACCCTGATCATGGCCACCGGTCTGGCCGCGTTCGGCTTCCTCCTGATGAGCCTGCTCCGGCTGGCGCCCGGCGACATCAGGACCTCGCTCGTGATCGTGGCGTTCGCGTTCTTCCTGTTCGGCTGGATGATCGTGCCGCTGATGGCGTTCGGCCTGGACGACACGCTCGACCCGGCCAAGTTGTCGTTGTTCCCGCTGCGGACGCGCACGCTGGCGGTCGGCATGTTCACCGCGTCCGTAACGGGCGTCTGGCCGGCCGCGATGCTGATCGTCACGATCGGCGCGCTGATCGCGCTGCCTGTCAACATCGGCGGCGTCCTGCTCGGCGTGCCGGCCGTGCTGCTGCAGTTCGCGCTCTGCGTGGTGACGTCACGGCTGATCACCACGTCGCTGTCGAGCGCGCTGCGCACCCGGCGCGGCCGTGACGTGCTGGCCGTGGCCGCCCTGCTCGTGGTGGTGCTCGCGCAGCTGCCCAACCTGGTGTTGAACCGTGGCTTCGGCGACCCGGAGGCGATGCTGCACCAGATGGCAGCCGTGCTCCGGTGGACCCCGCCGGGCATGGCCGCGCACGCGATCGCCGACGGCGGCCTGGCCGGGCTGGCCGAGCTCGTGTTCTTGGCGTTGCTCGTCGTGGCGCTCGGCTGGCTGTGGATCAAAGCACTGAGCCGTGCGCTGGTCATGCCGGACGTCTCCACCCAGGCGGCCTCCGTACGCAGGGAGAGCGGACTGGTGGACCGGATCCTGCCGGACGGGCCGCTGGCCGCCGTGGTCACCAAGGAGCTGAAGTACATCAGGCGCGAGCCGAGGTTCCGCGTGGGCTGGTTCAGCGCCGTCGTGGTCACGCTCGTGTTGTCGGTCTCGCTGAGCAACACGTCGGATGGGCCGCCGGGGCCGGGCCTGCCGATCGTGATCGCGACGGGCGGCGCCCTGATGATCGCCCTGCAGTCGGGCAACGCGTTCGGCATCGACGGGCGCTCGCTCTGGATGAACGCCGTGACGTTCGGCTCCGAGCGCAGCCTGGCCACGGACCTGGCCGGGCGCCACCTGGCCAACGCGCTGGTCGCGGTGCCGCTGCTCGCCGTGATCGCGGTCGGCGCGGGCCTGTTCGCCGGCCACCCGGCGGCGATCCTGCCGGCGATGCTGGCCGGCTGGGGCGCGCTCGGGATCGGCCTCGGCGTCGGCTCCGTGACCAGCGTCGTGCTGCCCTACTCCGTGCCCGAGCGGATGAACGCCTTCAGCGGCGCCGCTCCCGGGCAGGGCGGGCAGGCGTTCGCCTCCTCCATGGGCGCGATGCTCGGCATCGCGCTCCTGTCGCTGCCCTTCGTGGTGCCCCTCATCTTCGGGCTCCTGTGGGTCAGCGTGCTCGCGCCGTTCTACGGGCTGCTGGCCGAGGTGCTCGGCAGGCGGCTGGCCGCCAAGATCGGCTTCGGCCGGCTCCCCGAGCTGCTCGGGGCCGTGTCGAAGGCCTCCTGACCAGTGTCTATGGCCTCACTCCGTTCGGCGGCTCGGTCGCCAGACGCCGCCGTCTTCCCCCGCTCTGGTCGCTGCGCTCCCGCCGCTCCTCCAGGCGACGGCACTCCCTCGCAGTGGTCTAGTCCAATTGGTGAGACCGGTCTACGGGCACTTCGGGCGACTAGATACCCTTCGAGACATGATTGACCAGGGGCTCGAACATCGCAGCGCCGCAGTGACGGAGATGCCGGACGAGCTGCGCCACGACGTGCGGATGCTCGGCAAGCTGCTCGGCCAGGTGCTCGCCGAGCAGGGGGGCGAGGACCTGCTGGCCGACGTCGAACGGCTGCGCAAGGCCGTCATCGCGGCACGCAGGGGCGAGATCTCGGCCGATGTGATCACCGACATGGTCGCGGCGTGGGACATCGAGCGGGCGGTCCAGGTCGCCCGCGCGTTCACGTGTTATTTCCACCTGGCCAACCTGGCCGAGGAGCATTATCGGATCCGCACGCTCCGCGAGCGGGACGCCGAGGGCAGGGTCCAGCGGGAGTCGATGGCGCAGGCCGTCCACGAGCTGGGCCACGACCGGGTCGCCGAGTTGCTGGAAGGCCTGGAGCTGCACCCGGTGCTGACCGCGCACCCGACCGAGGCGCGCAGGCGCGCGGTCGTCACCGCCATCCAGCGGATCAGCGGCCAGCTCACCGAATACAACACCCCAGGTCGCGGGGCCTCCGAACGGGCCGAGAGCAAGCGGCGCCTGCTGGAGGAGATCGACCTGCTGTGGCGCACGGCCCAGCTGCGCTCGACCAAGCTCGACCCGCTCGATGAAGTGCGCACCGCCATGGCCGCCTTCGACGAGACGTTGTTCCGCATGGTGCCGCAGGTCTACCGCGCGCTGGACGCGGCACTCGACCCGGGCACCGGCACCCGCCCGCCGCAGGCGAGGCCGTTCGTCAGATACGGCAGCTGGATCGGCGGCGACCGCGACGGCAACCCCAACGTCACGGCCAGGGTCACCCGCGAGACCATCCAGATCCAGTCCGAGCACGTGCTGGCCGCGCTGGAAGCCGCCTGCTTGCGCATCGCCCGCACGCTCACCGCCGCCGCCACGCTCGCCCCCTGCTCACCCGAGCTGAAGACGGCGCTGGCCGCGACTGTGGCCGCCCACCCCGGGGTCGTCTCCGAGCTGGCCACCCGGTCGCCGCGGGAGCCGCACCGGCAGTGGTTGCTGTTCGTGGCCGCGCGTATCGCCGCCACCCAGCGGCGCGACCTCGACCTGGCCTACCGCTCGCCCGCCGACCTGCTGGCCGACCTGCGGTTGGCGCAGGAGTCGCTGGCCGCCACCGCGCCGCGGCAGGCGTACGGGGAGTTGCAGCACCTCATCTGGCAGGTGGAGACGTTCGGCTTCCACCTGGCCGAGCTGGAGGTGCGCCAGCACTCCCAGGTGCACGCGGCGGCGCTGGAGGAGCTGCGGGCCGGCGGTGAGCTGTCGGAGCGCACCGAGGAGGTCCTGGCCACGATCCGCGTGATCGGCTGGATCCAGGAGCGGTTCGGCGTCACCGCCTGCTCCCGTTACGTGGTGTCCTTCACCCGTTCCGCCGACGACGTCGCGGCCGTCTACGAGCTGGCCCGGCACGCGCTCGGCGACCGCGCGCCCGTCCTGGACGTGGTGCCGCTGTTCGAGTCCGGCCAGGACCTGGCCAACTCGCCGCGCGTGCTGAGCGGCATGCTGGAGATCCCGCAGATCCAGGAGCGCCTGGCGGCCACCGGCCGGCGCCTGGAGATCATGCTCGGCTACTCCGACTCCGCCAAGGAACTCGGCCCGGCCGCCGCCACGCTGCGCCTGTACGAGGCGCAGGAGGAGCTGACCGCCTGGGCCGCGAAGCACGACGTGAAGCTGCGCATGTTCCACGGCCGCGGCGGCGCGCTCGGCCGCGGCGGCGGCCCGGCCAACCGCGCGGTGCTGGCGCAGGCCCCCGGCTCGGTCGCGGGTCGTTTCAAGGTCACCGAGCAGGGCGAGGTCATCTTCGCCCGCTACGGCCACATCGCGATCGCCCGCCGCCACCTGGAACAGGTCACCAACGCCGTCCTGATGGCCTCCTCGCCCACGATCGGCGCCCGCACCGCGGCCGCGGCCGAGCGCTTCCGCGGTCTCGCCGAGCAGGTGGCGGTCGCGTCGGAGCAGGCGTACCGGGCGTTGACCGAGGCGCCGGGCTTCCCCGAGTGGTTCGGCCTGGTCAGCCCGCTGGAGGAGATCGGCACGCTGCGCCTGGGCTCCCGCCCGGCCCGCCGTGGCCTGGGCGCGCCGCGCTCGCTCGACGACCTGCGGGCGATCCCGTGGGTGTTCGCATGGGCGCAGACCCGGGTCAACCTGCCCGGCTGGTACGGCCTGGGCACCGGACTGGCGTCGGTGGGCTCGCTGGAGGAGCTGCGGGCCGCGTACGCGGAGTGGCCGCTGTTCAACGCGATGCTGGACAACGCGGAGATGTCACTGGCCAAGACCGACCGCTCGATCGCCAAGCGCTACCTGGCACTGGGCGGCAGGGAGGACTTCACCCGGCAGGTGCTGGAGGAGTACGACCGGACCCGCGACCTGGTGCTGCGCGTCACCGGGCACACGAGGCTGCTGGAGAACCGCAAGGTGCTGTCGCGCGCCGTCCAGCTGCGCGACCCGTACGTGGACGCGCTGTCGCACCTCCAGCTGCGTGCCCTGCGCGCCCTGCGCACCGGCCAGCCGTCGGAGCAGGAACGCGATCGGCTGTCCACGCTCCTGCTCCTGTCGGTCAACGGGGTGGCGGCGGGCCTGCAGAACACCGGCTGACGGCGGCTCCGGCGAAGGTCCTTTGGCGGAAGGGCGGGCGCTGGGGGAGCAGAGCGGCTGACGCGCGACAACAGGGCTAGCGGAGGCCCGTGAAGAAGGCGATGACGTCGGAGGTGAGCGCCTCGGTCGCGGTGTGCGCGGTGTAGTGACCGTGGGCCGGGGCCGGCAGCGTCTTCCAGCTGACGATGTTGGCGTGGTCCCGGTCGGCGAAGCGGCGGATCGACTTGAAGTCGCCCTCGCCCATCGCCAGCGCCGTCGGCACGGTCGTGGGCTCCTTGGGCTGCTCGGCGCGCGCGTTCTCCCAGTAGAGGCGGATCGCGGAGCCGGCGGTCCCGGTGAACCAGTAGATCGCCGCGTTGGCCAGCACGAAGTCGTCGTCAAGGTCGTCGTCGAGGAGCTGGGCCAGCCAGCCGAGCAGGCCGGCGGGGGAGTCGGCGATGGCGTGGGCGAGGGTCTGCGGCTGCTGTGCGTGCAGCACGTTGAAGGCGCCCTTCTCCTTCCAGAACCACTCCAGCACGGCCAGCCCGGCCTTCTCCTCCTCGCTCAGCTCCGCGAACTCGGCGGGGTCGCCCGAGGGGAATGAGAACAGCTGCGTGACGTGCACGCCCACGACGTGGCCGGGGTCGACGCGGCCGACCTCCGGCGAGATCATCGAGCCGGCGTCGTTGCCCACCGCGCCGTAGCGCTCATAGCCCAGCCGGGCCATCAGCTCGGCCCACGCGCGGGCGATGCGCGGGTTGTTCCAGCCCAGCTCCTTGGTGGGGCCGGAGAAGCCGTAGCCGGGCAGCGACGGGACGACCAGGTGGAAGTGGCGCGAGAGCGGCTCGATGGCGTCGAGGTATTCGACGATCGAGCCGGGCCAGCCGTGGGTGAGGATCAGCGCCAGGGCGTCGGGGTTGTCGCTGCGCACGTGGATGAAGTGGATGTTCTGCCCGTCGATCTCCGTGGTGAACTGCGGGTACGCGTTGAGCCTCGCCTCCTGGGCCCGCCAGTCGAAGCCGTCGCGCCAGTAGCCGACCAGGCGCTTGACCCGCTCGACGGTCACGCCCTGGTCGGCGCCGGGGATCTCGTCGGTGAAGCGGGTCATGGCGAGGCGGGCCTGGAGGTCGTCGAGGTCGGCCTGAGGAATCTCGACACGGAAGGGGTTCATGACGCATCCTCTCGGAACGGTTTGTTCTGTTCCAAGAGTACCAGAACGGAATGCTTCATTCCATAACTATGGCCTGATCCGTTCCTGATCCGCGTACACGTTGCAGCGCTCCCCGCGCAGGAAGCCCACCAGCGTCATGCCGAACTCCCTGGCCAGCTCCACGGCGAGCGATGAGGGCGCCGACACCGCGCACACCGCCGGGATCCCGGCGGCGAGGGCCTTCTGCATGATCTCGTAGCTGGCCCGGCCGCTGACCATGAGCACATGCTCGGCCAGCGGCAGCCGCTCCGCCATCGCGGCCCAGCCGACCAGCTTGTCCACGGCGTTGTGCCGCCCCACGTCCTCACGCACCGCCACCAGCGTGCCGGTGGCCGAGAACAGCCCCGCGGCGTGCAGTCCGCCGGTCTTGCCGAACACGCCCTGCGCGCTGCGGAGCGTGTCCGGCAGCCCGTACAGGATGTCGGGCGTGAGCCGCAGCGAGCCCTCCGGGAGGGGCACACAGCGGTCGCGCAGCGCGTCGAGGCTGGCCGAGCCGCAGACGCCGCACGCGCTGGAGGTGAGGAAGTGCCGGTCCAGCGCGGGCAGGTCGGGGATGGGGCCGCGCAGGCGTACGGTGACCGTGTTGTAGCGGGCCTCCGGCGGGAGGTCCTCGTCGGTGCAGTAGACGATGGCCGCGACGTCGCCGGGCCGCACGAGCCCTTCGCCGTGCAGGAACCCGGCGGCCAGCTCGAAGTCGTGGCCCGGCGTGCGCATGGTGATGGCGACGGTCTTGCGCTCGCCGTCCGGCGCGGTGAGCCGGATCTCCAGCGGCTCCTCCGTGGCCAGGTCGTCGCGGCGGTCCCTGGCGACGGAGCCGTTGAGCTCCCGGATCCTGGCGCGGGTGGTGGGGCCGGGTCGCCTCTTCATTGCGGCCGCACGGTGACGAGGGCGTTGTAGTCGGGGATGCGCGCCTGGGGCGAGCGGCGGGACTCATCCAGCAGCACATTGCCCTCCGGCCAGTGAATCTGCAGGTTGCCGGGCATGAGCGGGGCCCGTAGGACCCTGCCCTGGTATGTTCGCCCGCCCGAGCGTAGCTCGACTCTGGCGCCGTCGGGCAGGCCCAGGCGGTCGGCGTCGTACGCGCTCATCAGCACGGCCTCGCGCACCGCGTTGTTGAAGGCGTCGCGTCGCTCGTGGACCATGCTGTTGAACTGCTTGCCGCGCCTCGTGGCCACCATGAAGGTCCCATCGGGGCGTTCCAGCGCGGGCGGCTCGACGGCGGAGAACCTGCCGAGCCCGTCCGGGGTCTGGAAACGGCCGTCGGCGAACAGGTGGCGGCCGCCGTACTGGACGTTGTCTCCGAACTTCGACAGGCCGGCGATGCCCTCGTAGAAGGGGACGGCCTTCTCGATCTCGGCGCGGATCTGCGGTGTGCCGGTGAAGTGGATTTTTGCCGAAATTTCAGGGCGCGTTTGGGCGGCCAGCTCCGTGAAGATCTTCCACTCCGGCCACGCCTCGCCGATCCGCGGCCCCTCCACCTCCGGCGAGAAGATGATCCGCCGCTCGGTGGAGGTCTCGGTCACGCCGCCGACCATCTCGTAGCGGGTCTGGGCGGGCAGCAGCAGCACGTCGCCCTCGCCCGGCACGAGCATCTGCGACGACAACACGATGTCGATGTGCACCCGCAGCCGCAGCCGCGACAGGGCCTCGCGGCAGTAGGCCGGGTCGGGGAGCACCTCCAGGAAGTTGCCGCCCGAGGAGACGAGCGCGTCCAGGTCCCCGCGGTGGGCGGCGTCGATCATGTCGGTGGCGGTCAGGCCGGGCGTGTCCGGCACTTCGAATCCCCACATGTCCGTAAATTTCGCGGCATTTTCTGGTGTGATCGGCAGCCCGCCCGGCAGCCCGGTCGCGTACGCGCCCATCTCGGCCCCGCCCTGCACACCGCTGTGCCCGCGGATCGGCATCAGCCCGCACTTGTCCCGCCCGACGAAGCCCCGGGCGAGCGCCAGATTGACGATCGCCCGCACGTTGTCCTCGCCGTAGGCGTGCTGGGTGATCCCCATGGACCACACGAGCACCGCCGACCGGGCCTCGCCCAGCATCCTGGCCAGGCGGAGCATGTCGTCGCGCGAGGCGCCGGACAGCGCCTCCAGCTCCTCCCACGACTGGCCGGCGACGGCCCGCCGCACGTCCTCGAAGCCGCTCGTCCGCTGGTCCACGAACGCCTTGTCCACCCAGTCGTTCTCGATGAGGTGCTTGAGCACGCCGTTGAGGAAGCCGATGTCGCCGCCCACGTTCACGCCGAAGAACTCATCGGTGATCTTCGTGCCGAACACCGCGGACTCGGCGTTCGAGGGCACCCAGTATTTGTCCATGCCGGGCTCGCGGTAGGCGTTGACCATCGCGATGCGGGTGCCCTCCTTCTTGGCGTGGTAGAGGTATTTCATCGCCACCGGCTGGTTGTTCGACGGGTTCGAGCCGATGAAGACGATGAGGTCCGAGCCGATCCAGTCACTGTAGGAGCAGGTCGTGGCGGCCGCGCCGATGGTCTGCTTGAGTGCGACGGTGGACGGTGAGTGGCAGATGCGGGCGGCGTTGTCCACGTTGTTGGTGCCGAGCGCACGCACCGCCTTCTGTGCCGCGTAGTAGTTTTCGTTGGGCATGCCGCGACTTGTCAGGTATGTCCCGAACCGTGCTCCCCGCAGCCCTTCCGCCGCCACCCGCAACGCCTCGTCCCACGAGATGCGGGTGAATCCGGCCTCCCCGGCTCGCCGCAGCATCGGATAGGGCAGCCGGCCGAGCTCCCGCAGCTCGGCGCTCTTCTTGCCGGTGAGCCCGGAGACCTCGCGCAGCACGGAGACGTCCATGGCCGGCATCGTGTTGAGCGGCAGCAGCCGCAACCTGATGTTGCACAGATGGATCTCGTCCATCGTCCAGTCACGCATGCCCTGCGTGCCCAGCGCGCACCCGTCACAGGTGCCCTCGTTGAGTATCCGCCACGCGTAGCGCCTGTTGCCCTTGACGGACCTGAACGCCTTCCACAGCTCCAGGTAATTGTTCGGCTTGCGCAACCCGATGCCGAACGGCCGCCAGGACGCCCAGTTACGCCGATCCAGACGCTTGCTGCTCATGTCTCCATCCTCCCTCCTGCGAAGATATGAGAATGCGCTACTCCGACCTCGAGCGGCCGCCCCTTTCCGCGGCGGCGCTCAACCGCGCCCTGGTGCGCCCCGGCAGCCTGTGGACGGGCGTCACCGTCGTGGAGAGCACCGGCTCCACCAACTCCGACCTGGCCAAGGCCGCACAGGAGGGAGCCGCCGAGGGTGCGGTGCTGGTGGCGGAGGAGCAGCTCGCCGGTCGCGGCAGGCTGGCCCGCACCTGGTCGGCGCCGCCCCGCTCCGGGCTGACGTTCTCGATCTTGCTCCGACCGCGGGTCCCGGTGGCCACGCAGGGCTGGCTGTCCCTCCTGTACGGCGTCGCCGCCGCCTCGGCCGTGCGCCGGCTGGCCGAGGTGGACGTCCGCCTGAAGTGGCCCAACGACCTGCTGATCGGCGAACGCAAGCTGGCCGGGGTGCTGGCCGAGCGGGCCGGCGACGCCATCGTCATCGGCATGGGGCTCAACGTGTCGCTCAAGCCCGAGGAGCTGCCCGTCGAGACGGCCACGTCGCTGGCCATCGAGCAGGCGGCGTGCGTGGACCGGGATCCGCTGCTCAGAGCCGTACTCAGGGAGGTCGAGACCCACTACAGGGAGTGGACGGCGGCCGGCGGCGACGCCGAGGCCTCCGGGCTGCACTCGGCCTACCTGGCGGCCAGCGCCACGATCGGCCGCCTGGTGCGAGTGGAGCTGCCCGGCGGGCAGGTGCTGATCGGGCAGGCGACCGGCGTCGACACCTCCGGCCACCTGCAGGTGGCGAGCGAGGGCGAACGTCACACGCTGAGCGCGGGCGACGTCGTGCACGTACGGATCGCGGGATGAGCCGGTTTGCGCCGTCCGCGTAGCCGCCGGGCGGCGATGGTGGCACGATGTGCGCCATGACCCTTCCCGACCATCATCTGACGCAGGGTGAGCGGCGCGTCCGATCCTTCAACCCGCACTGGAAGCGGCTCATCGGCCCGTTCCTCGCGCTCGTTCTCATCGTCGCGGCCTCAAGCGCGGCGCTGTGGTTCATACCTGAGTGGGAGTTCGCTCTCTACGCCAGGATCGCCGTCGTCGTCATCGCGCTCGTCCTGCTGACGATCTGGTCGTTCGTGCCCTACCTACAGTGGAAGAACACCGGCTACGTGCTCACCACGCACCGCTTCACGATCAGCACGGGCGTGCTCAACAAGTCCACCGACGAGATCCCGATCGCCAAGGTCAACACGGTCAGCTCCGACCAGACGTTCGCCGAGCGCCTGCTCGGCTGCGGCACGCTGACCGTCGAGTCCGCCGGCGAGCGGGGCGAGATCGTGCTCCGGGACATCCCGAAGATCCAGGACGTCCGCACTGACATCTTCAGGCTCGTCGAGGACGCCTCGGACGGCGAAGTCGACGGCCGTTGAGCTCGGGCTCGCGGGGGCGGCCGACCGCCGAGGAGATCGAGCTCCGGCTCCTCGGCCTGCCTCGCCGCTACACACGCGCGCAGGTCGCGGCCCTGGCCGGCGTGTCGCCGGAGCTGGCGGGGCGGATCTGGCGGGCGCTCGGCTTCGCCCAGCGCGCCGATGACGACGCGGCGTTCACCGACGCCGACGTCGACGCGCTGCGCCGGGTGCGTAGCATGCTCGACAGCGGCCTGCTCGAGGAGGAGACGGTCGTCCGCATGGCCCGCGCGCTCGGCCAGACCACGGCCAGGCTTGCCCAGTGGCAGGCGGAGATCATGACGGGCTCGATGCTGCCGCGAGATCCCGACGAGGGCGACCTGGCCGACGTGCTGGACACGGCGCAGCAGCTGCTGCCTGACTTCGAGCACGTGCTGATCCACGTCTGGCGGGCCCAGCTCGCCGCGGCCGGCACCCGGCTGCTGGCGCTCGCCGACGGCCACGACGAGCTGGTGCCGACCCGCGTGTCGATGGCGGTGGGGTTCGCGGACCTGGTGTCGTTCACCCGGCGCGCCCGCGAGCTGGACGAGCGGGAGCTGGCGGAGCTGGTGGAAGGGTTCGAGTCGCGGGCCTCCGACGTGGTGGCCACGCACGGCGCCAGGCTGGTCAAGACGCTGGGCGACGAGGTGCTGTTCACGGCGCCGACCCCGGCGCAGGCGGCGGCGATCGCGCTCGACCTGGTCGAGGCGGAGGAGCTGCGCATCGGCATGGCCTACGGGCCGGTGCTGCCGGTGATGGGCGACGTCTTCGGCACCACCGTCAACCTGGCCGCCAGGCTCACCGCGATCGCCCGCCCGGGCACCGTTCTAGTGGACCAGGAGCTGGCCGGCGGGCTGGACGGCTTCGAGGTCCACAAGATGCGACGCCGCCCGGCTAGAGGCCTCGGCGTGGTGCAGCCCTATGTCTTGCGGAGATCATCCTCCTGACACAAGATGGCTGCCATGCCGTACGAAGTGCAGGGCGTCATCGCCCGAGGTAAAGGCCAGGAAGTTTCCCTCGAGACGGTCCTCGTGCCGGACCCGGGGCCGGGTGAGGCCGTCGTGAACGTGCAGGCCTGCGGGGTCTGCCACACCGACCTGCACTATCGGGAGGGCGGGATCAGCGACGACTTCCCGTTCCTGCTCGGTCACGAGGCCGCGGGCGTCGTCGAGGCGGTCGGCCCCGGGGTCACCGAGGTGGAGCCGGGCGACTTCGTGATCCTCAACTGGCGCGCCGTGTGCGGCCAGTGCCGGGCCTGCCTGCGTGGCCGCCCTTGGTACTGCTTCAGCACGCACAACGCGGCGCAGAAGATGACGCTCAAGGACGGCACCGAGCTGTCCCCTGCCCTGGGCATCGGCGCGTTCCTGGAGAAGACGCTGGTCGCGGCCGGGCAGTGCACCAAGGTCGCGGCCGAGGCCCCGGCGCAGGTCGCGGGGCTGCTCGGGTGCGGGGTGATGGCCGGGATCGGCGCGGCGATCAACACCGGAGGGGTGACGCGGGGCGACAGCGTGGCCGTGATCGGCTGCGGCGGGGTCGGCGACGCGGCGATCCTCGGCGCCTCGCTGGCCGGCGCCGCCACGATCATCGCGGTGGACGTGGACGACCGCAAACTGGAGTGGGCGCGTGGTTTCGGCGCCACACACACGGTCAACTCGCGCGAGAACGACCCGGTCGAGGCTGTTCGCGACCTGACCGGCGGTTTCGGCGCGGACGTGGTCATCGAGGCGGTGGGCCGGCCGGAGACCTACATCCAGGCGTTCTACGCCCGCGACCTGGCCGGGACCGTGGTCCTGGTCGGCGTGCCGACGCCGGAGATGAAGCTGGAGCTGCCGCTGCTGGACGTCTTCGGCCGTGGCGGGTCGCTGAAGTCGTCCTGGTACGGCGACTGCCTGCCCAGCCGTGACTTCCCGATGCTCATCGACCTGTTCCTGCAGAACCGGCTGCCGCTCGACAAGTTCGTGTCGGAGACGATCGGGGTCGGCCAGGTCGAAGAGGCGTTCGCGAAGATGCACCGGGGCGAGGTGCTGCGTTCGGTGGTGACGTTCTAAATGATCGACCGGATCATCACCTCAGGCACGTTCTCGCTGGACGGCGGCACGTGGGAGGTCGACAACAACGTCTGGCTCGTCGGTGACGCGCGCGAGGTGGTGATCGTCGACGCCGCCCACGACGCCGCCGCGATCGCCGAGCGGGTCGGCGGGCGCACGGTCAAGGCCATCATCTGCACGCACGCGCACAACGACCACATCAACGCCGCCCGGCCGCTGGCCGAGCTGACCGGGGCGCCGATTCGGCTGCATCCCGCCGACCAGGTGTTGTGGGAGATGGAGTACTCCGACGCGGTGCCGTACGAGCCGCTGACCGACGGCGAGCGCATCGAGGTCGGCGGCTGCGCGCTGGAGATCCTGCACACCCCCGGCCACGCGCCCGGCGCGGTCTGTGTGCACGCGGGGGAACTCGGCGCGTTGTTCAGTGGCGACACGCTGTTCAAGGGCGGGCCGGGCGCGACCGGCCGCTCCCACTCCTCCTTCGACACGATCATCGAGTCGATCAGGAAGCGCCTGCTGGCGCTGCCACCCGAGACGGTCGTGCACACTGGTCACGGCGACTCCACGACGATCGGCGCCGAGGCCCCGCATCTGGAGGAGTGGATCGCCCGAGGGCACTGATTGGGACAAGCCGTAATCTTCCGATCGCACAGGGATACAGGAGTGTGTCCCACCTAACGTAGGCAAGCCTTACCAAAGTGGGATACATTAGGTGTGCCTAACCTTGGCATCCCAACTCCTGGCGAGAGGCCGTCCCTGGATGTACGTGTGCATTTGTCGTGCTGTGACCGAGAACGAAGTGCACGACTGCATTGCCTCGGGGGCGACGAGCGCGAAGGAGATTCGCGACACCACCGGGGCTGGTGGGGACTGTGCCCGATGTGTGCGGAAGATCTGTGCGATCCTGAAACGGTCGGAAGAACTGACGACCGCATAGCCGGATAGCAGCAAGGGGCCCGTCACATGCAGGGCGACAAGCAGATCATCGAGTTGCTCAACGAACAGTTGACCGCCGAGCTCACCGCGATCAACCAGTATTTCCTGCACGCGAAGATGCAGGAAAACTGGGGCTACACCAAACTCGCCGAGCACACCCGGGAAGAGTCGATCGACGAGATGCGCCACGCCGAGCGCCTCACCGATCGCATTCTCTTTCTGGAGGGCCTTCCCAACTACCAGAGACTAGGCACCCTGCACATCGGGCAGACCGTCGAGGAGCAGCTCAGGGCCGACTTGGAAGTGGAGATGTCGGTGGTGCAGCGGCTGCGCCCGGCGATCGCCCTCATGCGCGAGAAGGGCGACATCACCTCGGCCAACATCTTCGAGGACATCCTCCGCGACGAGGAACAGCACATCGACTATCTGGAGACCGAGCTCGGCCTCATCAACAGCCTGGGCATCCAGCTCTACCTGGCCCGCTACGCCGAGCCGCCGTCCGCCGACGACTGACCCTGCCGATGGGGCGGGCGGGCCCGGCTCACCCGCCCATCGTGTACGACTCTCCGGCCTGCGCCTCCCAGCTCCACATGTCCCCGGAACGGCTCGCGCCGTCCCACACCGGGCCCTCGACGGCCGCCCGCACCCTGATCTCCCCGTCACGTCCCGTGTGCAGCGTCACCTTCTCGGCGACCCCGTCGCGCCACGAGACGTCCACGGTCAGGTCGCCGCGGGCCCGCAGGCCGCGCACCGACCCCGTACGCCAGGCCGGCGGCAGCGCCGGCAACACGTGGATCACCCCGTGGTGGCTCTGCACCAGCATCTCCGCGATCCCCGCGACGGCCCCGAAGTTGCCGTCGATCTGGAACGGCGGATGCGTGTCCCACAGGTTGTCCAGCGTCGAGTGCGTGAGCAGCTCGACCAGCATCCGGTGCGCGTGATCGCCGTCGAGCAGCCGCGCCCAGAAGTTGATCTTCCAGGCCTTGCTCCATCCGGTGCCGCCGTCGCCCCGGGCCGCCAGCGTGACCTTGGCGGCCTCGCCCTCAGGGCTTTCCGCGACGATCTGCCGTCCGGGATGCAGTCCGAACAGATGCGAGACATGCCGGTGCGTGTCGTCCTGCTCGTCCCAGTCCGCCTTCCACTCCTGCAACTGGCCCCATGACCCGATCCGCAGGCCGGGATCCAGCCGCTCCAGCGCGTCCAGCACCCGCGCGCGGAACTCGGCGTCCACGTCCAGGATGTCCGCCGCCTCCGCGACGTTCGTGAACAGGTCCCAGACGATCTGCTGCGACATCGACGCTCCCGCGGAGAAATCCCCGTGCTCGGGCGAGTAGCTGGGGGACACGACGAGCGTCCCGTCCCGCGGGTCGGTGTGCAGCGTGTCCAGCCAGAGCTCGGCCGCCCCCCTCAGCACCGGATAGGCGCTCTCCCGCAGGTAGCCGGCGTCCCCGCTGAACCGGTAGCGGTCGTACAGGTGCTGTGCCACCCAGGCCGCCGCCTCGGGGAACCAGAACGCGGTGGCCCAGTCGTGCACGCCGGTGAACCCGAACGGGTTCGTCTCGTTGTGCACCACCCACCCGTCCGCCTCGAACATCTCCCGCGCCGTCCGCCGGCCCGGCGCCATCAGGGCCTGCACGTAGTCGTCGTACGGCTGCGCGGTCTCGGCCAGGTTCGCCACGTCCGCGGGCCAGTAGTTCATCTGCAGGTTGATGTTGACGTGATAGTCGCCTGCCCAGGCCGGGCTGGTGGAGTCGTTCCACACGCCCTGCAGGTTCGCCGGCAGCGACCCCGCTCGTGAGGAGGCGATCAGCAGGTAGCGTCCGTAGGCGAAGTACAGCGCCTCCAGCGCGCGGTCGGCGGCCGAGTCGCCGCCGGTGTAGGCCGCCCGAAGCCGGTCCGTCGGCACCTGCGGCGTCTCCTGCCCGAGGTCCAGCTCCACCCGGTCGAACAGCCGCACGTAGTCGTCCTGGTGCGTCTGTTTGAGCGCGTCATATCCCTGCGCCGCCGCCTTGTCCACGGTCGCGGTGACGGCGTCGTGCGGGTCCTCGCCCCGGTAGGCCGGGTAGACGGGGGAGTAGTCGGTGCCGGCCGAGAGGATGAACACCGCGCTGTCGGCCCCGGTGACCGTGATGCGATCGGCCTCGTCCGCCCGTGTGCCGCCCTCCACGACCACCTGCACCTGGGCCTCGAACATCATCCCGTTGTCCGCCAGCGCACCGCGCATCGTCAGCCGCCCGTCCGCGACGCTGATCCGCTTGTCGTCGTGCGGCGAGGACGCCCGCAACGTGAACTCCACCGCCCCCGGCTCGTCGGCCGAGATCCGCCCGACGATCACGTTGCCCGGGTGACTGGCGAAGTATTCGCGCGTGTGCCGCACCCCGCCGGCCGTATACGTCACCCCGGCCACGGCCTCGCGCAGGCTCAGCTCCCTGCGGTAGCCGGTCGCGGGCGGGCCCGCGGGCAGGTCCAGCCACAGGTCGCCGAAGGTCTGGTACGCCCCGAAGCCCGACTTCGGCTGACCCAACCTGGCCGCGACCTCCTCCGGGTCCATCCGCCCTTCGCGGTCCAGCCGCTCGCGGACCTCGGAAAGCGCGCCGGGGCGCGGGGCGGTCCAGTTGCCGAAGTCGTAGCCCTGCCGCGACCCCGGCCCTCCCGTCCACAGGGTCTTCTCGTTGAACTGGATCTGCTCGAGTGCCGTGCCGCCGAAGATCATCGCGCCGAGCGCCCCGTTGCCGATCGGCAGCGCCTCGGTCTCCCAGTCGATCGCGGGCCGGTCGTACCAGAGCGTCAAGCCTGTCATGAGGGACAACGGTAACTAAGTGGTCCACAGGAATGCGGGTCAAGTGGACTATTTCCCCGAACCGGCGACGCCCTAGCGTGAGGTGGCATGACCTTGCAGGTGTTCCTGGCCGGCGGCACCGGGGTGCTGGGCCGCCGGATCGTCCCGCTCCTGGTCGCCCACGGCTACACGGTGACCGCGACGACCCGTGACGAGGCGAAGGCCGCGCTGCTGCGCGACCTGGGCGCCGTTCCCGTGCAGGTGGACGTGTACGACGCCGCCGCGCTGCGGACCGCGGTGCGTGAGTCCGGCGCCGACGTCGTGATGCACCAGCTGACGGATCTGAGCGGGGGTGACTTCGCCGCCAACAGCCGGATCCGCGAGATCGGCACCCGCAACCTGGTCGACGCGGCCCTGGCGGCTGGAGTGCGGCGCATCGTGGCGCAGAGCATCGCGTGGGTGTACGAGCCGGGCGACGACCCCGCCGCCGAGGAGACCCCGCTCGACGTGAACGCGCCCGAGACACGCCGGCCCATGGTCGAGGCGGTGGCGAGCTTGGAGTCGGCGGTCCGGGAGCTGCCGGAGTGGGTGGTGCTGCGCTACGGGATGTTTTACGGCCCCGGCACCTGGTTCGAGCCGCGTGGGCAACGGGCGGAGCAGGCCCGCTCGGGCGCGCTCATGGCCGATGCGGACGTGACGAGCTTCGTGCACGTCGACGACGCGGCGGCCGCCGCCGTACAGGCCCTGGAATGGCCGTCCGGTCCGGTGAACGTCTGTGACGACGAGCCCGCGCCCGCACATCACTGGCTGCCCGCCTTCTGCCGGGCCGTCGGCGCGCCCGCGCCGCCTCAGGACGACGCGCCGCGGAACGGGTTCGCTCGCGGCGCGGACAATCGTTACGCCCGTAAGCGCCTCGGCTGGACGCCTGCGTACGTGTCCTGGAGGGACGGCTTCGCGGCTTACGGGATCAGCCGGTAGAAGCGCCAGAAGCCGAAGTCCTCGATCGGCAGGACCTCGATGTCGCCGAACCCGGCCGCCCGCGCGTAGCGCCGCAGCGTGTCCGGCCGCAGCACGGTTCCGGTCCCGGCCGACGGCTGCTCGCTCATCCCGTCCGGCAGGCAGATGAGCAGGCTGAAGCCGTACATGAGCCGCTCGGTGTCGTCAGCCGGGCCCGCGAAGGACTCGCCCACGGCCTCGTCCATGATGACGACAGGCCCGCCGGGCACGACCGCGCGCCGCACCGCCGCCAGCGTGTCCACCGGTCGCGGCATGTCGTGCACGCACTCGAAGGCGAAGACGGCGTCGTACCGGCCGTCGCCCAAGGCCGCTGCGTCGACACGGCGGAACGAGACCCGCTCGCCGAGACCTGAGACGGCCGCGTTGCGCTCGGCCAGCTCGATCGACGGCGCGTCGATGTCGACGCCCTCCACCATCGCCTCCGGGTACGCCCTGGCCAGCGCGATGGTCGACCAGCCACCGCCGCAGCCGACGTCGGCGATGCGGGCGCCGGGGCGGCGCAGCGCGGCGTCGAGGTCCGGCACGCCGGCCAGGGCGCCGGGCAGCGCGTGCTCGAACCACGGCCGGTTCATGTCGGCCTGCGATTCCCGCACATCCGGCCCGAACTCCGCCCAGCCGACGCCACCGCCACTCCGGTACGCCTCCAGGAGGGCGGGCATCTGCACGGCGGCGCCCGCGAGCATCCGCGCCAGCGGCGCGAGGTAGGCCAGGCCGGCCTCGTTCGTCAGCACCTCGGCAGCGCCTTTCGGCAGCACGAAGCGGCCGTCCGGGGCGACCTCCAGGATCCCGTAGGCGGCCTGCTGCTCCAGCCATTCCCTGGCGTAGCGTTCGTGGCCGCCGGCCCGCGCGACCAGCTCGTCCGGCCCGGCCGGGCCGTGCGCGGCCAGCGCGCGGTACCAGCCCATGCGGTCGCCGATGTGCACGGAGAGGACCTCGATGGTGCCGAGCGACGCCTGGAACAGGCGCTCGGCGAACTCGTCGGTAGTCGTTGACATGATCGTTCTTCCCTTTCCCCCGCAGAATGTCCTGGATGAGGATCGGTGCAGTTCCCCCGCGGCGAACAGGTCATACGACACAGAGCGCAAAATTGCCCGCGACGATACCGTCACGGAAGGACGTGACCGCCCGCCTGGGTGCGCCGCCGCGCGGCGGACGGTTAAGAATTCCGGCTCTGGGCATGATCAGCCAATGATCTCCCCCGGAAAGCCACGGTAATTTAATCACGACCAACCGTATTTTAGTCGTGTTTGCCCAGGTCAATAGATAGGTCAATGACGAGTCAAACTGCGCGCTGTGCCCGGGAAACGATCGCCTAAGGTCCTACGATCGCTTCATGACCTGCGTACTTCTAGCCGAGGACGACACCTCGATCTCTGAGCCTCTTGCGCGTGCTCTGCGCCGTGAGGGCTATCAGGTCGAGGTGAGCCCGGATGGCCCACAGGCCCTCGAGAGGGCACTGTCGGGCGGCATCGACCTCATTGTTCTTGATCTTGGTCTTCCAGAGATGGACGGCCTGGAAGTGGCCCGCCGGATCCGGGCCGAGGGCCACGGCACTCCAGTTCTCATACTCACCGCCCGCGTCGACGAGGTCGACACCGTCGTCGGGCTCGACGCCGGCGCGGACGACTACGTCACCAAACCGTTCCGGCTGGCCGAGCTGCTGGCCCGAGTACGCGCGCTGCTACGTCGCGGCACCTCCGAGACCCCGGTCGTCCAGGGGGTGCGGATCGACGCCGACTCGCGGCGCGCCTGGATGGGGGAGAAAGAGCTACATCTCACGACCAAGGAGTTCGACCTGCTGCGCGTGCTCGTACGGGACGCCGGCAAGGTGGTCACCCGCGAGCAGATCATGCGCGAGGTGTGGGACACCAACTGGTGGGGTTCCACCAAGACACTCGACATGCACATCTCGTGGTTGCGCCGCAAACTCGGCGACGACGCCGCCAAGCCTCGCTACATCACGACCGTCCGGGGAGTCGGCTTCCGGTTCGAACGCGAGTAGGCGGATGCGCCGTCGACTGCTCACCTCCACCCTGGTCGTCGCGGTTATCGCGGTCCTGTTGCTGGGGGTCCCCCTGGGCGTCGTAGTGAGCCGCCTGATCGTCGACGAGGCGGCTCAAGAGCTCGGGGCTGAGGCAAAACGCCTCGTGGGAGAGGTCGAGTATGCCCGCGTGCAGGAGACACCGCTGGATCCCCAGCAACTGGAGCAGAAATACCCAGGCAGGTACATACAGATCTGGGAGCGCGGAACCCCCCTTCGGGTGACCGTTGTCGGCACGCCGCCGCCGTCCGGTCACCTGATGACAGAGGACGCGCAGACCAACACGGGCGTCTACGTCCGGATAAGTCGTGACCGCGATCAGGTTGAGCGGGATGTCCGGGCCCGCCTGCTCCTCATCGTCGCCCTGGCCGTGGCCGCCCTGGCGGTGGCCGTCAGTCTGGCCGTCGTACAGTCCCGGCGGCTGACACTGCCCTTGCAGGACCTCGCGAAGATCGCCGAACGGTTGGGCTCCGGCGACGCGCGGCCGAGCAAACACCGCTACGGCATACCCGAGCTCGACCGGGTGGCCCAGGTGCTCGATCGCAGCGCCACCCGTATCTCCGACCTGCTCACCAGGGAACGCGAGTTCGCCACCGACGCCTCGCACCAGCTCCGCACCCCGCTGACCGGCCTCACCATGCGCCTGGAGGAGATCGTCGCCGCTTCCGACCACCCCGAGGTGGTACGCGAGGAGGGCGAGGCGGCGATCGTGCAGGCGGAGCGGCTGACCGCCGTGATCGACGAGCTGCTGTCGGCGGCCCGCCGCCAGCGCCACGCCCAAGCCGAACCGGTCGCCATCGACATCGTGCTCGGCCAGCAGATCACCGAGTGGGAGCCGGTGTTCAGGGACGCGGGACGCATGCTGCGGCTGGAGGGCGCGCGCGAGCTGATGGCGATGGCCACGACCGGCGGGTTCGGCCAGGTGATCGCGTCCCTGCTGGAGAATTCCCTGCGCCACGGCGGTGGCGCCGTCACCATCACCACCAGCAGCGGCGACAACTACGTGGTGATCGAGGTCGCGGACGAGGGCCCCGGCATCGCCGACGAGATCGCCCCCAAGATCTTCGACCGCAACGTCAGTGGCGGCGGGGGGACCGGCCTCGGCTTGACGCTCGCCCGCGCGCTGGCCGCCGCCGACGGCGGCCGACTGGAGCTCGTGCGCCGCCGTCCCGCGACGTTCGCCATCTTCTTGCGCCCGGCGAACGAAGACAGCAGGAGCCGAGTCGTCAGCGGTCCTGCCTGACGGCCTCGGGCAGCTCGACCGGGAGCGGCTCGGTGGCCTCCAAGAAAACCCACTTCTTGTAAGACCAGTAGCGGAACAGCGTGCCGAGCCCGACGCCCAAGAAGTTGGCGATGTTGAGGCTGAGGCCGTCGTCCAGGTTGAGCGTGTATTTGGTGAAGCCGATCACCAGCAGCCCGAACAGCAGTGCGATGCCGTTGAGCAGGAAGAACAGGAAGTATTCGCGCCCCAGCCCGCTCTGCTCGCGGTGCCGGAACGTCCAGAAGCGATTGCCCGCGTAGGCGAACGTCGCCGAGATCGTGGTCGCCAGGACCTTGGACGTCAGCGGCCCCCACTCCAGCCCCAGCAGGAAGAGGTTGTAGACCCCGGTGTCGAGGACGAAGGCGACGGCGCCGATGCTGCCGAACTTGGCCAGCTCATGCACAAGGGCCGCGAACCGCTCGTAGAGGCGTTTAACGAAGTCCACGTCTCTGCTCGGTCCCTTCCATCGGGCTGCTGCTGGTCACCCCAGCGTACCGGTCACGATGTAGGGCCGGTGTCAGACGGATGAACTTACCGCGTCAAGAGCCGGTTTAGAAATGTCGTCCTATAGGCGGCAATTCTGATCGGCTGCCATTACGCTGCGGTGCAGGTCGCTGGGCGGCCGTGCCTGTGAGGCGACCCGGAACGACCGCCCAGCCCCGTCACCTCCCTCGGCAGCTGACGAACCGCCGATCCGCGGGCTCAGGAAGGGCCTGGCCGGTCGAAGGCGACGAGTTCGATCTCGAACCCGTCCTTGTCCTCCAGGTATGCGGCGTAGTGCTGCTCGCCGCCGGCGTACGGATGGCGATCGGGGAACATCAGCGTCCAGCCATACGCCGGGGCCTGCTGCACCAGGGCATCCAGCCGGGTGCGGCTCTCCACGTGGAAGGCCAGGTGGTTCAGGCCGGGGCGGCGGCGGTCGTGGCGGTCGGCGGTGAGGGCGGGCGACTGCTCCATCACCAGGTAGGTCGGCCCCAGCCGCCAGCTCCGGCCGCCCGCCCAGTCCTGGGACACGGTGTAGCCGAGCGCTTCCAGCAGCCACTGCCAGCTGCCGATCGCCCGTGGCAGATCCGGGACCCAGATCTCCACGTGGTGCAGTGTTCCAGTGGTGGGCGTGTCACTCACGGTTCCAGTGGTGGTCATGTCGCTCACGGTTCCAGTGGTGGGCGTGTCGTTCACGCCTAGACCCTATGGATGCGAGCGATGGGTTAGTCATCGTTGCGTCCCGGTAAGCTCACCTGGCGTGAGTTCATACCACCCCATCGGCCCGGTCGTCGGCATCGTCGGCGCCGGCCAGCTGGCCAGGATGTCGCAGCCGCCCGCCATCGCACTCGGCGTCGAGCTGCGGGTGCTCGCCGGTGCTCCGGATGAGAGCGCCGCACGGGTGATCGTCGACACGCGCATCGGAGACTACCGCGATCTGGACGTTCTTCGCGAGTTCGCCCAAGGTTGCGACGCGATCACGTTCGACCACGAGCACGTCCCGACCGAGCACATCAGGGCTCTGGCGAAGAGCGGCCACGCCGTTCACCCGGGGGCCGACGCCCTCGTGCACGCGCAGGACAAGGCGGCCATGCGCGAGCGGCTGACCGCGATCGGCGTGCCCTGCCCGGCCTGGGCGCGGGTGTCGTCGGCGAAGGACGTCTCGGGCTTCGCGGACGAGCACGGCTGGCCCGTGGTGCTGAAGGCGGTGCGCGGCGGCTACGACGGCCGCGGCGTGTGGGTGTGCGCTGACGCCGCCGAGGCGGAGGAGGCGTTCGCGTCCGGCACCGAGCTGATGGCCGAGGCGTTCGTGCCGTTCGAGCGGGAGTTGGCGGTGCTGGTGGCCCGCTCGCCGCACGGCCAGGGCGTCAGTTACCCGGTCGTGGAGACCGTGCAGCAGGACGGCATCTGCGTCGAGGTGCTCGCGCCCGCCCCCGATCTCGACCAGGAGGACGCCGCGCAGGCCCAGCGCATCGGCCTGAAGATCGCCCACGAGCTGGGAGTGACCGGGCTGCTGGCGGTCGAGATGTTCCAGACGGCCCGCGGTCTGGTGGTCAACGAGCTGGCCATGCGGCCACACAACAGCGGCCACTGGACGATCGAGGGCGCGCGGACGTCGCAGTTCGAGCAGCATCTGAGGGCCGTGCTGGATCTGCCGCTCGGCTCGCCCACGATGACCGCCCAGGCCGTCGTCATGGTCAACCTGCTGGGCGGCGACGACCCCGACCTGTTCAAGCGCTACGAGCACGTGCTGGCCCACGACCCCGGCATCAAGATGCACTTCTACGGCAAGCAGGTGCGTCCCGGCCGCAAGATCGGCCACGTGACCGCCCTCGGCTCCAACCTGGACGAGGTCCGCGCCCGCGCTCGCCACGCCGCCGTCTACCTGACCACCGGGGAATACACATGAAAATCGGCATCGTGATGGGCAGCGACTCCGACTGGCCGGTGATGAAGGCCGCGGCGGAGGCGGTGGCGGAGTTCGGCGTGCCCTTCGAGGCGGACGTCGTGTCCGCGCACCGCATGCCGGCCGAGATGATCGAATACGGTCGTCAGGCCGCCTCGCGGGGCCTCCAGGTGATCATCGCGGGCGCCGGCGGGGCCGCGCACCTGCCCGGCATGCTGGCGTCGGTGACGCCGCTGCCGGTGATCGGGGTGCCGGTGCCGCTGAAATACCTCGACGGCATGGACTCTCTGCTGTCGATCGTCCAAATGCCGGCCGGGGTCCCGGTCGCCACGGTGGCGGTGGGCGGGGCACGTAACGCGGGCCTGCTGGCCGTACGCATCCTCGCCGCCTCCGACGCCGATCTTCGCCGGCGCATGGAGGAGTTCCAGGAGCGGCTCAAGGAGCAGGCGTACGCCAAGGGTGAGCGCCTGCGTGCCGAGGCCGCCGAGCTCTGACCGGGGCGGGAGGCCTTACGGCCGGCCTAGGGCCCGGTAGTGCCAGCCGGCCGACCGCCACGTCTCAGCGTCCAGCGCGTTGCGCCCGTCGACGATGCGCCGGGTGGCGACCACCGCGCCCAGTTCCTCCGGATCGAGGTCCACGAACTCCTGCCACTCCGTGAGCAGCAACACCACATGCGCCCCGCGAACCGCCTCGACAGCCGACGCGCCATAGTTCAGCTCGGGATGAGCCTTGCGAGCGTTGTCGAGCGCGATCGGGTCGTAGACGGTGACCTGTCCGCCTTGGTGGCCAATGGTGACCGCGACGTCGAGAGCGGGTGAGTCGCGAATGTCGTCCGAGTTCGGCTTGAACGCCGCTCCCAGGACGCCCACGGTGCACCCGTGGAAGGAACCGCCCGCCAGCACCCTGGCCAGGTCCACCATGCGGGCGCGCCGCCGCATGTTGATGGCGTCCACCTCGCGCAGGAACGTCAGCGCCTGGTCCGCGCCCAACTCACCGGCGCGGGCCATGAACGCCCGGATGTCCTTGGGCAGGCAACCGCCGCCGAACCCGAGTCCGGCGTTGAGGTAACGGCCGCCGATCCGGTCGTCGTACGAGAGCGCCTCCGACAGCTGCTGGACATCGGCATGCGCGGCCTCGCAGACCTCGGCCATGGCGTTGATGAAAGAGATCTTCGTGGCCAGGAAGGCGTTGGCGGCCGTCTTGACCAGCTCGGACGTGGCGAAATCCGTCACCACGATCGGAACGTCGCCCAGCGGCTCGTACACCTCACGCAGCACCTTCTCCGCCCGTTCCGTACGGACGCCGAACACGATCCGATCCGGGTGCAAGGTGTCCTGCACGGCGAACCCCTCCCGCAGGAACTCGGGGTTCCACGCCAGCTCGGCCTCGACTCCTGCCGGGGCCAGGCGCGCCATCTTGTCCGCGAGGCGCTCCGCGGTGCCCACGGGCACGGTCGACTTGCCGACGACCAGGCACTCCCGGTCGAGCAGCGGGGCAAGGGATTCGATCGCGGCGTCCATGTAGGAGACGTCGGCCGCGTACTCGCCGCGCTTCTGCGGTGTGCCGACGCAGATGAAGTGCACGTCGCCGAACTCGGCGACCTCCTCGTAGGAGGTGGTGAAGCGAAGCTTGCCGGATTCGAGCCCACGGCGGAGCACGGGTTCCAGCCCCGGTTCATGGATCGGGAGCTCACCGCTGTTCAAGCGGTGGACCTTGTCAGCGTCGATGTCGAGGCCTAGGACCTCGAATCCAAGATCCGCCATGCATGCCGCATGCGTGATGCCCAGGTATCCGGTCCCGATCACCGTGAGGCGATATGGCACGAGTGAGCTCCTTTCGATCGCGCAGGCATGCTACCGGCCTTTCGCTACCAGCTACGTGCCACGGGTGCCCCTCCGCAAACCGTACCGGCTGGTAACAAGATGCTCGGACGTCCTAGTATCTACCGCATGAGCTTCCCTCTTTACGCGCTCGCCGAAGAGCACGACATGCTCAGGGAGACCGTCCGGGCCCTGGCCGATGAGAAGATCGCCCCGCATGCCGCGGAGGCGGACGAGACCGAGGAGTTCTCCTGGGACGTCTACAAGGCGCTGGTGGCGGCGGACATGCACGCCGTGCACGTTCCTGAGCAGTACGGCGGCGCGGGGGCGGATGCGCTGGCGACGGTGATCGTCATCGAGGAGGTGGCCCGCGCCTGCGCGTCCACCTCCCTGATCCCCGCCGTCAACAAGCTCGGCACCGTCCCGCTCCTCCTGTCGGCCTCGGAGGAGGTGAAGTCCCGCTACCTGGCGCCGGTGGCCAGGGGGGAGGCCATGTTCTCGTACGCGCTGTCGGAGCCGGAGGCCGGCTCGGACGCCGCCGCGATGAAGACGAGGGCGGTGGCGGACGGCGATTCGTACATCCTCAACGGCACCAAGATGTGGATCACGAACGCCGGCGTCTCCGAGTACTACACGGTGATGGCGGTCACGGACCCGTCAGCCGGCGCCCGCGGCATCTCCGCCTTCGTCGTGGAGAAGTCCGACGAGGGCGTCTCCTTCGGCCCCAAGGAACGCAAGCTCGGCATCAAGGGCTCCCCGACCCGCCAGGTCATCCTGGACAACGTCAGAATCCCCGCCACCCGCATGATCGGCGCCCCCGGCACCGGCTTCAAGACGGCTCTGGCGACCTTGGACCACACCCGCATCACCATCGCCGCCCAGGCCCTGGGCATCGCCCAGGGTGCTCTGGACTACGCGATCGGCTACGTGAAGGAACGCAAGCAGTTCGGCCGGCCGATCGCCGACTTCCAGGGCCTGCAGTTCATGGTGGCCGACATGGCCATGAAACTGGAGGCGGCCCGGCAACTCACGTACCACGCGGCCGCGAAGTCGGAACGCGCGATGCACGGCGAGCCCCAGAAGGACCTGACGTTCCTGTCGAGCGCCGCCAAGTGCGCCGCCTCGGACGCGGCTATGGAGATCACCACGGACGCGGTGCAGTTGCTGGGCGGGTACGGCTACACGAAGGACTTCCCGGTGGAGCGCATGATGCGCGACGCCAAGATCACCCAGATCTACGAGGGCACCAACCAGATCCAGCGCATGGTGATGGCCAGGCAGTTGCTGAAGTAGCCCTGACATGCGGAAACCTCGCCTGCTGACCGGCAGAGGCGAGGTTCGTTGTCTTGTGACCGTGACCTGAACGATCACTGCTCCGTGTCTGTTCCGTGAGAGGCCCGATTGGAGAGGCGGATGCCGACGTATGGACGGGAAGCCCGCTGTCGGCGGGCTCCCGCGTCCCGTCATTGCGTCATCTGCTGTTGATGAACTCCGGGCCGGTCGCGGCCGGGCTTGCTGGGCGATCCCAGGACCTGAACGCCGCGGCTGCGATCAGTAGCGTTGCGCCGATTCCGAGGACTACGAAAAATGCTCTTCCCGCTGTTTTGAGGGCTTCGCCCCGGCTATCGCCCGATTCGCGCCCGATGCAGAAAGCGGCCAGTGCGACGATGGCCGCGACCAAGATTATGATCGCAAGGCATCGGCGGCGGCTCGCAGCCCTACGAAGAAACTGCGCGATTCTTTGTTGCCGGCAGTGTGGTCGATGTGGGAGGGGCCGCGACGTTCGTACCCGAACAGCGGTAACCGCCGCGATGGGCACCAAGGTCGGCCCGCGATCAGGCGTACGGCTGCGACCTACATGTCCAAGCTCTGATTGCAGGGCGGCCGGCAGACATCTCGCTTCCAGCGATCTTACGGGCGATTCCGCACGTCATCTGGGATAGTGGCCGTGTGCGTACCGTTCACATCGAGGCCAAGCCGGACCATCTGCTGCGCCTGGCCAAGCAGAAGGACCCAGTGGGCGCGGTGGCGGAGATGATCTGGAACGCGCTCGACGCGGAGGCGAGCGTCGTCAGCGTCGATCTCGAGGTCAACGAACTGGGCGGTGTGGAGTCGGTCCGTATCACGGACGACGGCCACGGCATGCCGAACGCCTCCTGCGCGAATTACTTCGGCGGTTTGGGTGGGTCCTGGAAGACCAGCGCGAAGGTCTCGCCGGTGCTGAAGCGGGGGCTCCACGGGCGCAGTGGGCAAGGTCGCCTCCGCGCTTTTGCACTCGGCGAGCAGGTCCGATGGGTCACGGTGGCGCAGGCGGCAGATGGCCGGATCGAACGAACTGTCATCAGCGGGGCGGTAGATCGACCTGCCGATTTCGATATATCGGAGCCGGAATATGTGAAGGCGCCTTGCGGCACGCGTGTAGAGGCGTCGGTCCCGGCGGACTTCGTTACTCGGCTCACGCAGGACGACATCGCTCAGCAGTTGGCCTCGATTTTCGCGCCGTTCCTGGCAGCCAATCTGGATGTGCGGATCGCTTATCAGGGCACGGCCCTGGACCCGTCGACTGTGTGGACGGACATGGCCGAGTATCAAGTGCCCTGGCCTGCCCCGGACGTGGCGGCCGACCCTGTGCTACGCGTCATTGAATGGCCGAAGGACGTCGGGCGGGTGCTCGCTCTCTGCGATGCCAACGGTGTCGTGCTGGATGAACCTTCGCCGGGCATTCAGGCGCCCGGATATCACTTCACCGCCTATCTGCTCTGGGATGGCTTCGTCGAGCGAAGGGACGACCTGCCGCTGGCGGAGATGGACGAAATCGGGCCCCTCCTCGCGCTGGCGCGCGAGACACTGCGTGCGCACTTCAAGAGACGCGATCAAGAGCGCCGGGCCAGGCTCATTCAGGAGTGGAAGAACGAGGGCGTCTATCCATATTCCGAGGAGCCGGCCGAGCCCGCGCAAGCGGTCGAACGTGAGATGTTCGACGAAGTGGCTACGAGGATCTCGCGGCGTCTCCCAGGCGTGACGCAGAGCAAGAAGACCACCCTGCGGCTCCTCCGGGAGATCATTTCCCGGAATCCAAGCGGACTGTACCCGGTGCTGGATGAGTTGTTCCGGCTGTCCCAATCGGAACAGGAAGAGCTCAAGCGAATCCTGCAGCGGACGAGCCTTTCGGAAGTGATCAAGGCAACGGGGCACGTCAGTGATCGGCTCGACTTCTTGGCGGCCTTGAAGAAGCTCGTCTTCGAGCCCGAGATCAGCCGGACCGTCAAGGAACGCAGCGAGCTGCACAAGATACTCGAGCGTGAGACGTGGATTTTCGGGGATGCTTACTCCCTGATGATCAGCGATCAGAGCCTGGACGCCGTCCTGGCCCGCCATCTCAAGGAACTGGGCCGAGAGCCGGAAAACGGCCAACTGAATCCGGTGCGCCGAGAGGACGGACGGGCGGGCATCGTCGATCTCCTCCTTGGGCGCGCACACCGGGGGAGTTCCGGGCGGGAACACCTTGTGGTCGAACTCAAGGCGCCCAACGTCAAGATCGGCCAGGTGGAGGTAGCGCAAATCAAGAGCTATGCGGAGGCGATCGTCAGCGATCCGCAGTTCCGGGACGTACGCGTTTCATGGGACTTCTGGGTGGTCTCCACTGAGATGGCGGACATCGTAAGGCGGGATGCCAGTGCGCCGAATCGTCCACCCGGCTGCATCGCCGAGTGGGAGGGAGGGGTTCGCATCTGGGCTCGAACGTGGTGCGAGATCATCGACGACTGTGAAGATCGGCTTCACTTCTATCGAGAGCGGCTGAACCATGATCCCGCCTCGGAGCATGCCGTGGAATATCTCCAGCGGGTGCATAGAGAAGTAGTGCCCGATGCGGTCGTGGCGAGGTGATCCACGCCGCGAGTACAGAGGCCTGTCGCGTGTCTGAGAACCCGCCCTTCCAGGGGAGTCCGAGTCGCGCCCGTCATAGGGACACGGCGTGAACGACGAACCCGTCAGCGGAATGTTGCTGTGCGACGAGATCTGGGTCCCGGCCTGAAACTACGCCGGTGCTGCCATATAGAAGTGTACTTCTGGGAAGGGTAGCTCTGTATATTCCGAGGCAGGTGGAGGGGTTTGATCGTCAAGCCGGAGCGGGTCTTCGATCGCGTGAGGGAGCGGCCTGGTCTTGCGCGCTTCGCATCGCCTCAAGATCGACCGGCCGCGCCGGCCGGTGTAACACTGGGAACGGTGGTTGGTTCTCTGAGCCGATCGGTTGCAACTGAAGATAATCGGACGGCAGTGTTCAGTCACCGCCGGGTGCTTGACCGGCGCCTGGTCCCCGCCCCCATCGGTGTCCACACCAGCGGGACAGCGTCCGGCGGGGCGGTGGCCCAAGAGCCGCACTCCCTCCAGGAATGCGGAGTCAGGCCCGATAATGCGGTTCTCAGCCACGGTCCGCCCGGCTCGCCGGACGGACGTGGCATCGGCTTCCACCAGATCGCTTCCTGGCCTCGGCCAGCTTCGACGAGGCTACGACCGCACGGGGCAGCAAACTGACACACCCCCGCCTGCCGAATGAACAGGCAAGGGTGTATCACGTCTGGGAAGCCGAACAATTGTCGACGTTCTTGGCGATCTACCGTTTGAGTACTGCATGTATGGCTGCGGTAGCCGCGATCCATAGTCCCGCGCAGCCTCCTGCTGCCTTTGCGCCGAAGATGACCGCTTCGGTGACCACGTCCCCATTGCCGAGGGCAAGCAGGGCGCCGACAACGCCGATCAAGAGGGAGAGCAGGGCACCTGCGACGGCCCACCAGATGAGGTTCGCCTTGCTCACGCCTCGTTCTCCTCTTGAGTGGCGACCCCGTACTTACCGCGTCTGAGCCCTGAACAGAGTGTCATAGGAGTACGAGTAGCAGAGCGTGAGTCCTCACACTTTGCGTTGATCAAACCCCGGATGGGGTGGAATCGTCGCCGGATGAGAAGGTCTCGGCTCCGGATGCCGCCGGACGCCACCGGAAGTCTCGGAGTAAATCGGCCAAGTGGGGTATGCCATGCCTAGCGTGGCGAACCCCCTTGAGACTGACCTGTGGGACCATAGTTACCTCTCAGGCCGAACGGCAGAGTGCACTTTTCCTCCGCGTCGGCCTGCCCCCTTTCGTCCCTAAACGGGCCTTCGATCCCGAAACAGGTTGGATCATGACTGGAGCCAGCCCAGGTGGTACCCGCCTAGCGCTACTCGCGACGCGGATCAGAAAGTTGTACAGCGTCGAAGCGGGCCAGCCGTCATATCAGACGCTCACTCGGGAGGCCGAGCGCATCATCGCGGAGGCTGAGGAGGAGGACGGTCACTGGCTCAGGCATCTCCCACGAGCCACCGCCTGCGACCTGATCAGCGGCAAGTACAAGAGGACTCCTGACTGGTGGCTCGTACGCACGCTGGTGGTCGTGTGTCACCGCATCGCCACCAAGTCGAATCTCGATATTGCTGCCCAAGAGTCCCTGCTGAAGGAGTTCGCTCAGCTGTGGCAGGCCGCAAAGGAGGACGAGGAAGGTGGCTTATCCGCACCGCAGACCTACGCTGCCCCACATAGCGGCGGTGCAGAGCCAGAGCCTACGAGCAACGAGATCGAAGGTGACGTCCTGGGCCCGGCTCACGGGGAAGGGCCTTCGCGGAGGACTACTCTGCTAGTCCGGCGCATGCCGGACAGTTGGGGCCGTCTGGGCAGCCGACGGCTCAAGCAGGCTGAGGATGGGGACGCTCGGGCTGCCTACGAAGTAGCCGTACTGCTGGCGTGCGAGGCCATCGGACTGGAGAGTAGCGACAACGGTCGGGAAGAGGCGGCCTACTGGCGGGATATGGCGGTTTTTTGGAAGGGCAGGGCCATGGGCAAGGTTCCTGAGGCCGCTGCCCTCCGGGTGCGCGGTCTCCAACTGGTCAATGCGGCATACGAGCTGGCCCTCGCATACAAGAAGGCCGGAAGGGCTGGCTCGATGGACTTCTTCAAAGCTGCCATGCAGGCGGAGAGCTCTGTAGGAGGTCTGATCCAGGCGACCGCCGGTGGAATTGCCGATGATCTCGCTGTCGTCGATCCTCGTGATGAGGCGTGGTTGTAGTCCTGGAAGGCGAACCATCCGTCGGTCGCAGGGCGCGCACAGCCCTGGATATGTCGTTCGGCTGGACTTCACTGCCGATTTACTGATTTGTCAGACATCGTCATGACAGCGGGCTAACGTCTCGTCTCGGTAAGATCCACAACCGAAGACGGGTACCGCACCATGCGTAAAGTCCTGACGCTCACCCTCGCCGCCACCGCCACCTTCGGCCTCTTCTCTACCACCCCGGCCACAGCGACCCCCGCCGACCTGCCGAAAGAGATCTACGGGGGCACCTGGGCCGCCGGGCACGTGCAGGGCATGGCCATCGACCAGCGCAAGGGGTTCATGTACTTCTCCTTCACCAACCTCCTGGTCAAGACCGACCTCAAGGGCAACCCGGTCGGCTCCGTGACAGGCTTCACCGGACACCTCGGCGACCTGGACTTCAACGCCCAGGACGGCCGGGTGTACGGCTCGCTCGAGTACAAGGCGCAGGAGTCGTTCTACATCGCGATCTTCGACGTCGACCGCATCACCAGCATGAACATGGACGCCCAGACCACCGACGTCGTCAAGACGGTCTACCTCAAGGAGGTCGTGGCCGACTATGTGGCCGACATGAACGGTGACGGCAAGTTCGACGGCAACATCGCCAACACCCCCGACCACCGCTACGGCTGCAGCGGCATCGACGGCGTCTCCTTCGGCCCCGCGTTCGGCAAGAAGCACGGCAAGCAGAAGCTGACTGTGGCGTACGGCATCTACTCGAACGTGGACCGGCAGGACAACGACTACCAGGTCCTGCTTCAGTACGACATCCAGCAGTGGAAGAAGTACGAGCGGCCGCTCACCGAAAGCGCCCCGCACACCAGCGGACCGGAGCACACCGACGGCAAGTACTTCGCCTACACCGGCAACACCACGTACGGCGTGCAGAACCTCGAGTACGACGAGCACACCGGCAACTGGATGATGGCCGTGTACAAGGGCAAGAAGCCGCAGTTCCCCAACTACTCGTTCTTCATGGTCGATGGCGGCGCGCAGCCCAGGAAGGGGGACATCGTCGGACAGCCTCGTCCGGAGCAGGGCGAGCTGCTCACCCTGGCGCCGGGTGGCCTGCAGCATGACGCGTCCGGGGTGCGGGGCTGGGAGTTCACCGGTGAGTATGGCCTGATCTCGCTCGGTGGCGGCCGCTACTACGTCTCCAAGGCCGGGACCGTCACGGAGGGCGGCGTCACCAAGCAGACCGGCACCGCCCAGCTGTACCGCTGGACGGGCCAGACCCCGACGCCTTTCGAGCGGGTCGGCTGATCAGTCGCCGGGGCACCCGTCACGCGCGGTGCTGAGCTTTCATGGGCCCTCCATGACCCGGCCGCCCAATCCTCGACGCCGGGCACGCCATGTCCAGGGTGCCCGGCGTCGGTCAGCGGGCCAGGATGCGGACGTTTCCCGAGGTGCTGTGGGCGACGATCTTGCTGGTGGCCTTGGAGTCGTTCTTGATCTCGGAGCGCTCGCTGCCGTCCGTGCTGTTCGCCGTCACCGCATAGGAGCCCCTCGGCACGGTCGCCGTCACCTTGCCATCGCTGGACTGGAGGTCCAGGTTGGCCGGTGCGCTCGTGAAGGAGAGGTCGATCGCGCCGTCCAGGGTCCGGCATCGGACGTTCGCGGACTTCAGCCCGTCACCCGTGATCGGGCCCTCGCTGCGCAGCCGCAATTTTCCCGAGGTGCCGGACACCTGGATGCGATCCCGGCTCGCCACGTCCACGTCCTGAGGGAGGTCCTTCAGGATGACGCCGTCCGCCGCGTCGATCGACAGCCGTACGCCCGGCGGGACCTTGACGTGGTAGCGGGCGCCGCAGTCGCCGAAGACCATGGTGCAGTTCGCGCTGAGCCGCAGGGTGCCGTCCCGCAGGGACCAGGCGGCGCCGCCGTCGTCGGCGGCCTTGCCGCGTACCCACCGCTCCACCTCGACGGTGCTGCCGGTGCCGGCGAGTACGTGGACGCCGCCCAGAGAGGAGATGATCCTCAGAGAGGTCCCGTTCACGGGGAACGACTGTGCTGAGCGCACCTCTTCGGCATCCAGATCCAGACCGCCGCAACCGCTCGTGGCCAGTGCCACCGTCGCCGCGCATGCCGTTAATGCTGCGATTCGCCTCATGGGTCGATCGTGGCCGGGCGCCGCTCGTCGCTCATCGGCCATCCGACCGAGCACCATCGGCCATTTGGTCGACCGGCCGCTACAAAGCCGACAGCAGCGCCGTGACGTGGCGCAACGGGTCGGAGCCGAGCGGCCGCACCGCCACCGTGTCCGCCCCCGCCGCCCACAAACTCTTGACCTGCGCCGCCGCCCGCTCCGGCGACCCGTCAGCCATCACCACATCCTCCGGAGCCACCCCCAGGAACGACGCCTGCCCCTCCACCATGGGTTGGGCGACCTGCGAACCGTCAGCCTCGGTATGCAGGAACGTGAAGACCACCAGCTCGTGGTCCGCGCCATCCGCGGCCCCGATCTGCTCCAGAATCCCCGGCACCTGGGCGGGACCGATGCCTTCGGGCACGATCGTCCCCTGAGCCACGCGCCCCGACAGCGCCAGTGAGCGCGGGCTCTTCACCCCGGTCAGCACGGGCGGCACTACAGCGGGCGGATGCACCAGCGACACCCTGTCCAGGTGGACGGACTTGCCGTGCAGGGTGACGGTCTCGCCGCGCAGCAACGCGCGGACCGCCGTGACCGTCTCCTCGAGGAGGGCGAGCGGCGACGGCGGGGCGGCGCCCACCTGGCGCATCCAGTCCTGTACGCCGTGCCCGATCCCCGCCGCCAGCCGTCCGGGATGTACGCGGGCCAGGTTGGCCAGCTCCATGGCCAGCAACATCGGGTTACGCAGGGGAGCGGGGGCGATGCCGATGCCGACGCGCAGGCGGGAGGTGACGGCGAGGGCGGTGGCCGCCGAGGAGATGCCGCCGGTCCAGCCCAGGTCCTCCACCACCCACAGGTCGTCGACGGTCGTCTCGTCCAGCGCCCTGGCGAACGGGATCAGTTGCTCGGGCGGCAGGTCCCTGTCGAACATCACGCCAAGTCTCATGATTGCCTCCAGTAATAACGGAACACCCGGCCGATCTCCGAGTATCCAGCACGTGGGAGGGGGAAGGCCTGGGGAGGGCGGACATCGGCGACGCCCGTGGTCGCGGTGACGCGCTGCGCGCCTGCCTCCACCGGCATGAGCGCGCGGTGTTCGGCGGCGCGGGTCGACAGCGCGGGTCGGCGGCATGGGTCGGCGGTGCGGGTCGATGGTGCGGGTCGATGGGGTAGGTCGATGGGGCAGGTCGTCAGGCGGCGCTGCCGAGCGCCGTGCGGGCCTCGCCGATCGATTCGCTGGTCTCGAAATGCCGATCGAGGTTAGTGATCATCAGCAGGTGCCGGATCATGCCGGGGCCCAGCACCAGGATCATACGGCCCCGAATGTGATGGATGCGGTTGAGCGTGGCCACCAGCACGCCCAGGCCCACGGAGTCACAGAACGGCACCTCGGTCAGGTCGACGACCAGGTTGGGCGGATCGGCCTCGGCGATCGCCTGCTCTAACTCGGCCCGCAACCGAGGAGCACCTGCCACATCGAGATCACCGACGACGTGCAGAACCGTACAGGGGTCCTCCCGCCAACGCCTGACCACCACCGGCCTCACCTGCCCAATATGCACAAAGTTATGATTACTTCTTACATATGTTCTGCATTGCCGTTTCCGTCGTAGTTGTAACGCGCGGCTGAGCAGTTGGGGCAGGAGTAGCCTTCTGTTTCCGAATGGTCGGCCGATCGCTCCCGACGACGACCTCGATGCCCTCGACATCGGCCTTCTTCAACTCCGCCCCCGGAATGGCGGCGGCCACCATGCGAGCGGCGGCCTCCTGATCGGCGGCGTACCGGATGACGGTCTTCTTGTAGTCCTTCTTCGGGGTGTTGCCCGGCTCGCCCGGGACCTTGAAGCCGTACGCGACCAGCCCCGCCTTCGTACGGGCCCCGAGGCCCGTGATGAGCGTGCCGTTCTTGACCTTGAGCGAGATGCTCCCCGGCGCGATGGGGGAGGGCTTGGCTGAGGCCGAGGGAGAGGCCGTAGGCGTGGGCTTGCTCGGGTCCTGGTCGGCGTTGATCTTGGCGAACATGTCGCGGGCCGCCTGCTTGTCCCACAACACCGCCGACTCGCCCGTGGGCGCCTTGAAGTCGACGTTCGTCAGCGGCACCTCGGCGAACTTCACATCCTGCAGCGACACGTCCCTGAGCTGCGTGGCCAGGCCCAGCAACCCGTCGTCCGGGTCCACCTTCACCGTGCTGAGCGTCGAGTTGACGAACGAGGCCAGCTTGCCCGGATTGGCCAGCGTGCCGGCGCTCAGCGCCCGGTTGAGCAGAGCCGAGATGACCTGCTGCTGCCGGTCGATGCGGTCGAGGTCGGAGCGGGCGGTGGCCCGCGTGCGGGCATAGCCGAGCGACTGCACGCCGTCGAGCTGGTGGGTGCCCGCAGCCAGGTTGAGCCCGGTCTTCGGGTCGTTGATCGCCACCGGCGTGCACACCGTGACGCCGCCGAGCGAGTCCACGACGTCGATGAAGCCGAGGATGTTGACCTCGATGTAGCGGTTGATCTGCAGCCCGGTGGCGGCCTCGACGGTCTGCTTGGTGAGCTTGGGCCCGCCGAACTGGTAAGCAGAGTTGATCTTGTGGTCGCCCTTGCCGGGGATCGTCGTCCAGGTGTCGCGGGGCAGGCTCACCACCGTGACCCGGCGATGATCCTCGGACAGGTGGATCACCATCATGGTGTCGGTGCGCTGGCCGGCCTCGCGGCCCAGCTTGAGCCGGTTTTGCTGCTGACGGGTGAGGTCGTCGCGCTTGTCCACGCCGACCAGCAGGATGTTCTCGGCGCCGCGGGAGGGGGCGGTCACGCCCGCGTCCACGGTGCCGATCTGGCGCGGGGTCGCCCACACCACGCCCGTGGTGACGAGCACGCCCGTGGACAGGAGCCCGGCCGCGATCACATTCCTGCGGCGCGCCTTGGCGCTCCTCTTGAACGGCCGGCGCGGACGGCCGGGCGGGAGCCTGACGCCGCCGTAGGCGTCGCCGCCCACGAGAACTCCGGCGTCCTCCTCGCCCGAGCCGCGCATGCCGTCCCCCTCATGTCGCACGGAGGATCGAGCTTTCGATTGCCCTCCTCCCCTGCCGGTACAGTAGCGTGAGCCCCGCCATGAAGCAGTTCCCCGACTCGCCGCAGGCGCCCGCGGAAACGCGCGCCTGGCCCCCCATTTCCGTCGTCATGCCGGTCCTCAACGAGGAGCGGCACCTCCGCGAGGCCGTCGACCAGGTCCTCGCCCAGAGCTACCCCGGCGCCATCGAGGTCGTGCTCGCCGTGGGGCCGTCCCAAGACCGCACTCAGGAGGTCGCCGAGGCCATCGCCGCGGCCGACCCCCGGGTGACCGTGGTGCCCAACCCCACGGGCCGCACTCCCAACGCGCTCAACGCCGCGATCGCCGCCTCCCGCAACGGCATCATCGCCAGGGTCGACGGGCACGCCATGTTGCCCCCCGACTACCTGCGCGTCGCGGTCGAGACGCTGGCGGAGACCGGCGCCGACAACGTGGGCGGCATCATGGCGGCCGAGGGCGTCACACCCTTCGAGCAGGCCGTGGCCTGTGCCATGACGTCCAAGATCGGCGTGGGCGCGGCCGCGTTCCATGTGGGCGGCACGCCGGGCCCCGCCGACACCGTCTACCTCGGCGTCTTCCGCCGCTCGGCGCTCGACCGGGTGGGCGGCTACGACGAGCACTTCCAGCGGGCCCAGGACTGGGAGATGAACCACCGCATCCGCCAGACCGGCGGCCTGGTCTGGTTCCAGCCGCGCATGCGGGTCTCCTACCGGCCGCGGCCCAACGTCAAGGCGCTGGCCAAGCAATACTTCCACTACGGCCGCTGGCGGCGCGTGGTCGCGCGCACCCATGACGGCACGATCAACCTGCGCTATCTGGCGCCGCCCGCCGCGGTGCTGGCCATGCTGCTGGGGCTGGTCGTCGCGCCGTTCTTCCCGCTCGCGCTCGTCATCCCCGGCGGCTACGCGCTCGCCATCGTGGCGGGCTCGGTGGTGACCGGCGGCGGGCTGTCGCCGGCGGCGCGGCTGCGGTTGCCGATCGTGTACGCCACGATGCACTGCTCCTGGGGATGGGGCTTCCTCACGAGCCCGAAGAAGCTGGCCCGCCCGCCGAAGTCATGACCCGCTCGACCGCCGCGTTGAAGCGGGCCAGCGCGTCGGGATATTCCGGCCCGAACAGATAGCTCCTGAGCTTGATCCTGGCCCGGGCCAGCGTGTCCTCCCCGTCGAGGAATTCCGCGAGCCCGGCCAGGTCTTCGCCCAGCAGCACGCCTGCCTCGGTGCTCGGATAACGCTCGTGGAAGGCGCGTTCGGGCAGGCCCGCGACGTTCGTCACGGCGTACGGCTTCTCGCTGGCCAGGAAGTCGGCCACGACGCTGGAGATGTCGCTGATCAGCAGATCGCACTCGTTGAAGCAGTCGTACAGGTGCGGCTCGCGGCCGGTGACGACCATGTGCGCGATCCGCGGTGTCGACCCGGCCGCCCGCGACGGGTGTCTGGCCTTCGACTTGGCCAGCTCGACCGCCTCGATCATGGTGACGATCTTCCGGTGCGCGCGCAGGGCGCTCTTGTCGCGGTATCCGGTGAGCGGGTGCGGCTTGTAGATCACGCGGAGCGGCGGATCATGCTCGAGCAGCGCCCGGACGATGCGCGGCCCCATGGTGATCAGCGACGTGTGGAACAGGTCGTCGTTCCAGCCTTCCCAGGTGGGGGCGTACAGGACGGTCCGGTACGGCAGCCCGGGCCCCTCCGTCGAGATGCCCTCCAGTTGCGGCCGGCCGACCTCGTGGATGGTCTCGTCCCTGACGCCCACCTTGGCCCGGCGGTAGCGGTCGCGTCCCGCCGGCCCGGCCACCCACACCTCGTCGTAGACCCGGGAGAACGGGTTGAACGACGCCTCCTTGTCGCTGTCCCCGTGGTTGAGGAACGCGCTGCGCAGGGTGGGGATGCGCAACATGTGGACGTTCCTGCCGACGTTGGAGACGTACAGGCAGAGCTTGGCGCTGAAGAGCGCGTGGAAGCTCATCAGGTCGGCCGAGGACGGGATGCACACCATCGGGAGCGTCGTGGGCTCCAGATGGGCGGCCATGCCGCGCTCGCGCAGCACGACGATGGCCCGCCGGTCCATGCGCTCCAGTGTCGGCAGCCACATCCTGGCCTGGTAGGCGGCCGCGGTGGCGCCGGAGAAGTAGAGGATGACCTCCGGATGGTAGGCCCTGATCTGCTCGCTCACGACCTGGATGGCCCGGGCCTTGTCGGTGAGCGGCAGGGCCCGGCGCACGTACGGGAACAGCGTGAGCGCGCCGACGGCGCCGGCCAGGAGCGCCAGGGCCGCGCCACAGGCCGCCGCGACGGCGCCGGCCGCGGCCCCGAGCACCGGCAGGACGTCCAGATAGAGGAAACGCACACTGCGGGCGTCACCCAGCCAGCCCGGCGGCATCTTCGGTATACGCAGCGCCGACACATCCAGGTTGCGGGTGGTGACCGGCATCCTGCTGAGGATCAGCCTGAGCCGCAGCGCCAGCCCGGTATGCACGGCCCGCACCCCGTGAATCCCGAACATCCCCGCCGCCAGCGCCACGAACCACGGCGAATCCGGCCCGGCCGTCCGCGCCACCAGCAGCAGCGCCGCCGTCTGCCTGGCCACGAATCGCAGCGTCATCCCCAGGTGCACCTTGCCGAGCACGTCGGTCAGCCGCCTGGCGACGCGCGGCGCGGCGTACTCGGCGGCGTAGGAGAGCGCGGCCACCACGCCGAACAGCACCGGCGCCGGCCAGAGCGCCGACACCAGCAGCACGGGGTAGCAGACGAGCAGCGCCGCGATCACGATGAGTTTCCTCATGTGATCGCACGGTAACAAGGATCAGGTCAAGCGGCATCTCCCCACACGCCTACAACGCGGGGGTTTTCGCGCACTTGACCCTTATGCCATTGGCCGCTCGGCGGCCAGCCGCAAGAGCAGTTCGGCGATCCGCAGATCGGCGGGATGGGTGATCTTGATGTTGTGCTCGCTGCCCGGCACCACGTGGATCGGGACCTCAGGCAGGTAACGCAGCACCACACCGCAGTCGTCGGTGGCCGGGCGGCTGCCGAAATCGGGGTCGGCGAGCGCCCGCTCGTACGCTTGCCTGATCACCGACAGCTTGAAGCACTGCGGCGTCTGGCTGCGCCGCAGCCGCGACCTGTCCAGCACCTCGCCGATGACCTCGCCGTCCGGCCCGGGCACGGCCACGAGAACCGTGTCGGAGCTCGGGATGGCCACGTCGACGGCCCGATGCGTGCGCAAGGCCTTGACGCATTCGGCGATGATCCGGGGCTCTACGAGCGGTCGCACGGCGTCGTGCAGCAGCACGTTGCATTCCTGCGTGCCCAGCGCCTGCAGGGCCCGCCACGTGCTCTCCGTACGGCTTGCGCCGCCCTCCACGATCTTGGTGACCTTGCGGTAGCCACCCTTGTCCACGATCTCGCGGACCCGGTCGGTGTAGCCCGGCGTCATCAGCACCACGATCTCATCGATCTCCGGCGCGTCCTCGAACACGGCGATCGAGTGCTCGATGATCGTCTTTCCGGCGATCTCGGCGAGTTGCTTGGGAGTGGCCAATCCCACCCTCTGCCCCACACCGCCCGCCAAAAGCACCCCAACCGACCTTGAATCCATACTGGCAGAGTAACGGTGCTGTTCCGTGATATTGGCCTGACCTGTCGCTACGCTGGCTACGCACCCCCCAAGTCCACGCGCTCCACCCCGGCCGGGAGGAGACCCGCGCTTTGCCCGACTCGTTCACGACCCGCGAGAGCACGACCACGTCGGTCGTGCTGCTCGCCACGACCCCGGCGGCCCGGCTCTCCTGCGCGGACGGCACGCTGGTCGATCGGATCACCGGCCAGCTCGCCACGCTGCCCGTGAACGAGGTCCAAGTGGTCACCCCGGACGGCGGACTCGGAGCCGACCTCAGGGGCGTCGCCAAGATCGCCCGGATCTCGGCAGGCGCCGTAGCCGTGCTCCCCGCCGACCTCGTGGCCCACACCGAGGCGCTAGCGCTGCTGCTGGAGCACCCCGCGCACGCCACCGGGGCACTGATCTCCCACGACGCGACCGCGGGGCCCATGCGGCCGCCCGTACGCGTCGAGGGTGGCAAGGTCGTCGCCGCGGGCAGCTCGTTCCACATCGTCCCCGAGGCCAACGCCACGTTTCGCGGCGTGCTGCAGGCCGGCGAGTCCGATCTGGGCACGCTGGCGGACATCGCCGAGGAGCTGGCCGAGCTGGCCGATGCCGGCAAGCTGGGCCCCGTCACCCCGGTCGAGGCAGTGGACCTGCTGCTGGTCGGGCTGGTCAGGACGGGCGTGCCGGTGCGGGCCGCCGGGATCGGGCCGCTGCACGCCGACCGGGTGACCGGCCAGCACGCCGCCGACACCGCCGTCGCGGCGCTGGCCGAGGTGGACGAGGCCAAGGTCAGGCTGGACACCTCGGTGAAGCAGGACGACGGCTTCTTCGCCACCTACTTCGTCTCCACCTGGTCGCGCTATTTGATCAAGCCGGCCGTCAAGCTCAAGCTCACCCCCAACACCGTGACGGGCGTCTCGGTCGGCCTGGCCCTGCTGGCGGCCGTGTGGTTCTCCGCGGGCACCCAGGGCGGGCGGCTGCTCGGGGCGCTGCTGTTCTACCTGTCGTTCACGCTCGACTGCCTCGACGGTCAGCTGGCCCGCTACACCCGCACGTTCTCGCCGCTCGGCGCGTGGGCGGACGGCATGGCGGACCGCGTCAAGGAGTACATCGTCTACGTCGGCCTGGCCTTCGGCTCCACCGACCCAGGCATCTGGTATCTGGCTGTGGCCGCGATGATCCTGCAGGTTGTCCGGCACGCCATCGACTTCGCCTACGCCGGGGCGGTCGCCGACGCGGCCCGGGTCGGCGCGAGCTGGGGCAGGCCGGCCCGCTCGCTGCAGGAGTCGGCCGACGCCCGGCACGCGACCGGCGTGCTCAGGCTCGCCCAGCGTCTGGACCGCCGGAGAGCCACCCGATGGATCAAGAAGATCATCGTGCTGCCCATCGGTGAGCGGACCGCGCTGATCGCCGTCACCGCCGCCGTCTGGAACCCCAGGGTGACATTCCTCTCCCTGCTCTGCTGGGGCGGCGTGGCGGCCCTCTACCAACTTGCCGGGCGGATGATGAGGTCGGCGCGATGAGTCCTGTGCACATGGCCCCCGTACCCAACAGCACTGTCGTGGCCTACCGCGACGACGGTCCGCTCTCCCGTGCCATGGGCCTGCTCGTGGCCGGGCAGCTGCCGCCGCTGCCGCCGGTGCTCGCCGGCACGTTCGTCACCGGCGTGCTGCTGGTGCTCGGTGTCGCGGGTACCGACGGGCTCGCGGTGTTCGCGCCGGCCGTGACGCTGCTGCTGGCCGGGCCCGGCAGCACTCATCCGCACGACGGCAGGCTCGACTGGCTCGTTCCGCCGATGCTGCGGGTGATCGAGTACACGTTCGTGGCCGCGTGCGGGTTCGCCCACCAGCTGAACCCGGCGCTGATCTTCCTGTTGCTCGGCGCGCTGGCGTTCCACCACTACGATCTGGTCTATCGGCTGCGGCAGCACATCTACGCGCCGTCGTGGCTGTCCACGCTGGGGCTCGGCTGGGACGGCCGGATGATGGCGGTCTCGCTGGTCGCTCTCCTGGGGTCGTTGACCTTCGGTTACCTTGTGCTCGCGCTCTACCTGTGGGCGTTGTTCGCCTGGGAGAGCTTGACCTGCTTGCTGGCCGCACCCCGATCTGGGGTGGAAGCGACCGATATGGGAACGCAAGACTAACGCCGGATTACCCGCGGAGGGCCCAAAGGGAACTAACCTTTGGGCCTACGTACGTCATGCTCGACATGCTCGACTGAGGAGTGCACGTTGCTGGGAATGGTGCTGGCCGCTGGGGCCGGACGACGCCTGCGGCCGTACACCGACACGCTGCCCAAGGCGCTCGTGCCGGTCGACGGTGAAACCACGATCATGGACATCTCGCTGCGCAACCTGGCCGAGGTGGACCTGCGCGAGATCGTGATCATCATCGGGTACGCCGCTCAGGCCGTGCACGAGCGCAAGGACGCCTTCGAGAAGAAATACGGCGTCAAGCTCACCCTGGTGCACAACGACAAGGCCGAGGAGTGGAACAACGCCTACTCCCTGTGGTGCGCCCGCGACTACTTCTCCCAGGGCGCACTGCTGGTCAACGGCGACACCGTGCACCCGGTCTCGGTCGAGAAGACGCTCCTGTCCGCCCCCGAGACCAGCGACATCCTGCTGGCCGTCGACGACGTCAAGAAGCTCGCCGACGAGGAGATGAAGGTCACGCTCTCGCCTGACGGCTCGCTGCGGCGCATCACCAAGCTGATGGACCCGGCCGAGGCCTACGGCGAATACATCGGCGCCACCCTGATCAGACCGGGTGCCGGAGAGCGGCTGGCCGACGCGCTGAAGGCCACGTTCGAGCGTGACCCGCAGCTCTACTACGAGGACGGTTACCAGGAGATGGTCGAGCGCGGTGAGACGATCCACGCCGCGCCCATCGGCGAGGTCGACTGGGTCGAGGTGGACAACCACGACGACCTGGCCAAGGCCCGCACCATAGCCGTTCGCTACTGAGGGGGCGGGCATGCCGCTTCTCGCGAGGATGTTGCCGGCGCCGCTGACCATGCAGGTCAGACGTGGCGCCGTGGCCGAGCTCGGCGCTCTGCTGGCCGATAGCCGCGTGGCGACCTCCGGCAGGGTCGCCGTGGCAGTCGGCCCCGGCCAGGGCGACCACATCGAGAGCCTGATCGCGCCTCAGCTGGATGAGGCCGAGGTGTTCAGGGTGGCCGACGGGTCGGTCGACGCGGCCGTCACGCTCGGCGCGGACCTGCGCAAGGGCGCCTACGAGGTGGTGGTCGGCGTCGGCGGCGGCAAGACCATCGACGCGACCAAATACGCCGCGTCGCTGGCCGGCATCCCGATGGTCGCGGTGGCCACCAACCTCTCCCACGACGGCATCTGCTCGCCCACCGCCTCCCTGGTGTACGAGGGCGGCAAGGGCACCTTCGGGGTGCCGATGCCACTGGCGATCCTGGTGGACCTCGACTTCGTGCACAGCGCGCCGAAGTCGCTGGTCAGGGCGGGCGTGGGCGACGTGGTGAGCAACCTGTCGGCCATTGAGGACTGGCAGCTCGGCAACATCGAGCGGGGCGAGCCCATCGACGGGCTGGCCTGCTCGATGGCCCGCACCTCCGCCGAGGCGCTCATCGGCCGCGACGACTCCATCGAGTCCGACGCGTTCCTGACCGTGCTGGCCGAATCCCTGATCCTGTCCGGCATGTCCATGGTGATCGCGGGGTCATCCCGGCCCGCGAGCGGTGGAGACCATGAGATCCTTCATGCCGTGGATCAGCTCTTCCCCGGCACCTCCAACCACGGCGAGCTCGCCGGCATCGGTGCCGCCTTCTGCTTCTTCCTGAGGGAGGACAAGGCCCGGGTCACGCAGGTGGTCGACTGCCTGCGGCGGCACGAGCTGCCGGTCGTCCCCGCCGACATCGGGCTGAGCGACGAGCAGTTCGCCGAGGCCGTCGCGCTGGCGCCGGCGACCCGCCCCGGCCGTTACACGATCCTGGAGCACCTGCGCATGCAGGACAACGAGATCCGCGATCGGGTGGGGGACTATGTCCACGCCTTCGGTCGCTGAGCTGCGGCGGGTCGCCCAGCCCGCCGGCCACCTCGATCGCAGGAACGGCGAGCACTGGGCAGGCGTGCTCTACATGCGCAGGTTGTCCATCTACGTCACCTGGCTGATGACCAAGACGCCGGTCACGCCCAACCAGCTCACCTGGCTGATGACGTTCGCCGGGATCGCGGCCGGTGTCGTGCTGGCCTTGCCGGGGCTGTGGGCCGTCGTGGCCGCCGCACTGCTCGTGCAGGTCTACCTGCTGCTCGACTGCTCCGACGGTGAGCTGGCCCGCTGGACGGGGAAGACCTCGCTGGTCGGCGTCTATCTGGACCGCGTCGGGGCCTACTTCACCGAGGCCGCGTTGCTGGTCGGGCTGGGCTGGCGGGCGTCGGCCGTCATGCCCGATTGGTATACGGTGCTGGGCGTCGCCGCCGCGCTCGGCGCCATCCTCATCAAGGCCGAGACCGACCTCGTGGAGGTGGCCCGGGCCAAGGGGGGCCTGCCGGCCGCCACCGAGGCGTCCGCGGTGCAGTTTCGCTCCGGGCTGCTGGCACTGGGCCGGCGGGTGCTGTCGGCGACGCAATTCCACCGGATCATGCAGCCGATCGAGCTGTCGTTGCTCGCGCTGGCGGCCGCGATCGTCGACCAGTTCGCCGGCGGCCTGACGGTCACCCGGGTTCTTCTCGCCGCGTGTTTCGTAGCGGCTTGCCTACAGGTTGTTCTGCATTTGGTAAGCATCGTCTCGTCGAGGCGCCTGGCGTGATGGCATATCGGAACCGAAGAGGGGCGCTGTCCGTCGTATTGATCGGACGTCCGCCGTTCGGTGGGGGTTCATCCCCAGTTCCGATACGCTTAGCTTCACCCGTACCCAGAAACAGACTCGGTGATCATGAAAGCATGCCACGACCGCCTGGTGATCTCTTGAAGATCTCGTGTGTCATTCTCACCATGGGCAACCGGGTCGCGGAGCTGAACCGGGCGGTCGAGTCCGCGCTCAACCAGATCGACGGCGACGTCGAAGTGGTGATCGTGGGCAACGGCGCCGACGTGCCCGAGGTGTCGGCCACGCCACCCGAGGGGTCCGCCGCGGTCGTGAAGTCGATCCGGCTCGACCAGAACACGGGCATCCCCGCCGGCCGTAATCGCGGCGTGGAGGAGTGCTCGGGAGACGTCGTGTTGTTTCTCGACGACGACGGCTGGTATGCCAGCCAGAAGGTCGTGGCGCACGTGCGTGATCGCTTCGCCACCGAGCCGGACCTGGCGGTGATCTCTTTTCGGGTGATGGACCCCGACGGCGGCATCGGCCAGCGGCGGCACGTGCCCCGGCTGCGTGCGGGTGACCCGCAGCGCTCCTCGCCGGTCACGACCTTCCTCGGCGGCGCCTCGGCCGTCAGGCGCTCGGCGTTCCTGCAGGTGGGCGGCCTGCCCGAGCGTTTCTTCTACGCCCACGAGGAGACCGACCTGGCCTGGCGGCTGCTCGGCGAGGGTTACCGGATCGAATATGACGCCGAGACGGTGATGTACCACCCGCAGGTCCCGCCGACCCGGCACGCCAACTTCCACCGGCTCAACGCCCGCAACCGTGTCTGGCTGGCCCGCCGCAACCTGCCGTGGCCGCTGGCGGTGCTCTACCTGACCAACTGGGTGGCGCTCACCCTCGTCCGCGAACGCGGGTCGTCGACGGCGCTCAAGGCGTGGTTCGCCGGGTTCATGGAGGGTCTGCGCAGCCCGGCAGGCGAGCGGCGGCCGATGGCCTGGCGCACGGCCTGGCGCATGGTCAAGCTCGGCCGCCCCCCGATCGTCTAGCTCGGCCGTCCCCAAAAGTCTGGCTCGGGCGCCTCGCGATCGTCTGGCGCGGCCACCCTCCGATCGTCCGGCTCAGATCTCCACGGCTGCGCCGAACGTCATCGTCGCCCGCGAGACCGTCGTGGTGAACATGGCCCGCTTGGGCAGACCCAGCTCGCTCAACTCCTTGGCGATGGGGTGGTTGCCCAGGCGGATCAGCGCGCCGCTGGGCCGCATCTTGGCGCCGCGGGCTCGTACGGACCAGGGGACGCGCCGCGTGACCCCATCCCGGTGCGTGTAGGCGTCCATCGGCGCCATCGCCGCGGCGCCCGGCACCGGCACCCCCGGCTTGATCAGCATGTCCAGCACGAGCCTGTCGTCCTTGCGCAGGATGCACCGTTTGTACGGCGAGCCGAGCCGCAACTCGATGTCCGCGAGCTCTTTCGGGAACCCCCAGATCGTGCGCCCCGCGTCCAGCGTGAACCGCTGGTCCACGGGCAACCAGTGCACGAAGATCCCCGCTTCCCGGAGATCGGCGAGTCCCTTGGCCCCCGAGCCGCCCGGAGGGCGGACCAGGAAGGCCATCCCGAACTCGTGGTAGGTGTCGAGGTCCCCGTCGCGGTAGTCGACGAACAGCAGCATGCACACGGCCTTGCCGGGCAGCGCCTCAGCCACGTCGAGCCCGGAGTACGCGATGACCGCCCGGGCGGCGTCGGCACGCACCGGGTAGAAGGCACTGCAGATCTCCGCGTCCCTCACCCGGACAGGCATGTCCACCGTCCGGCCCTGGATCAGATGAGATGCCATGGTCCCAGTACATCAACCTCGGGCCCGGCTTACCATGACTACACCGCCAGAGCGTGCGTGGCGGGCTTGCCCGCCCACGACTCGGCCTGGCGCACGAAGGCCGCCGCGTGGTCCGGCCAGTGGTGGTGCAGACGCGCCTCGGCGTGGCCCTGGGCGCCCAGCCTGATCCGCCGCACCGCGTCCTCCTTCAGGTCCAGGACAGCGTTCAGCACGGCGTCCACGTCCAGCGGCACGACCAGTCCGCAGCCTGCGCCCTCCACCAGCGTGGCCCCCTGCGGCGTGGTGATCACCGGCAGCCCGCGGCCCATGTAGTCCATGATCTTCGTCGGCACCTCGCGTACCGTGCCGTCGGCCAGCGACAGGCCGGCCAGCGCGCCCTCGGCCATGCGCAGCGCGTGCCGGTTGGGCACGTACCCGAACCAGTCGAGCAGGCCGACCCGCTGCGCGTCCCGCAGCAGCGGGCGCACGTCGCGCTCGGCGGACCCCATGAGGTCCAGCCGGACGCCGTGCGGCACCAGCTGCTCGGCCAGACCGATCAGCTCGTTGACGCCGCGCTCGACCGACAGGCGGCCGAGGTGCACGACCCTGGTGTCGCCAGGAGGGGGAGGACTGGGCGACACCAGGGTCGCTTCGGGCACCACCGCGGAGGTGATCACCCGGTGGCGCCGCTCGGCGCGGGCCAGTTGCCTGGGCGTGACGTCTTCGCGCATGTCCCACACGACCGGAGGACGCCGGTACGGCAGTGCGCTCAGCAGCCGGTGGTCATGGACGATCAGCAAGTCCGCGCCCCTGACGCCGCGTCTGAGCGCCGCCCGTGCCTTGCCGAACGAGGCCGAGCGGGCCACGTCCACCGCGGTGACCCCCATGGCCGGGGTCACGTTGTAGTAGGTGAACGGCGCCACATAGGTCACCTCGTGGCCCGCGTCGAGCAACGCCCTGATCTGCCTATGCATGATCCGGGCGTCCTCGGGGTGATGGACGGTTGTGGCGACACATGCGCGCATGTGTCGATGCTCCGCGCCTACCAGGTCAAAGGCGTTAATGCGGGTGGAACGGCCGCTTAACTTCCAGAGGGACGGCGATAGAGCCAGACGAGGCGGGGCTCGAGCACCCACTTGAAGACCGTCCTGGTCTCCGGCAGACACAACACGATCGCCAGGGCGAAGCAGCTGGAGCTGATCGCCAGCACGCCGAGCGGCCCGTGCAGCCACGGGAACTCCAGCCAGCCCATCTCCTTGGCGATCAGCACCGGGATGCCGTGCAGGAGGTAGCAGTAGAGCGTGCGGGTGCCGAGGTCGGAGAACCACGTCTCACCCCTGGGCACCAGCGCCAGGACGGCGAAGCACATGGCCAGCGAGCACACCAGAAGCCCGGTGCGCAGGCCCAGCCCCATGTACCAGGAAAGGTCCATGTCCTGGAAGCTGTGCTTGAAGTAGAACGGGTCGAGCGGCGCCTGGGGCGCGACGTAGATCGCCACCGCGGCCGCGCCGATGACCGTGAACCCGGACACGATCTTGATCCACCGCCGGTTGAGCAGCTCGAAGTGCTCGGGCTGCAGCACGAGGCCGATCACGAAGAACGGCAGGAGGCCGAAGAAGCGGTCCATACTGAAATCGCCGGAGATCTGTGAGAACCCGGCGAACAGGTAGATCGCGATGGCCACCGGGATGGGGTATTTCATCCGCTTCCACACCGGTGTGGACAACCGCCAGAACAGCAGCGCCAGCAGATACCAGTTGAGCCACGCCGGGTCGATGATCGTCAGGCTCCACTTCTGGCCCAGGGAGAAGCGGAGCGCGGCGTAGCCGACCTCGACGACGACGTAGGGGACCAGGAACGTGTCGACCAGCTTGTTGGTCTTGGCGTTGGAGTTCCAGAAGTTTCTGGACAGGTAGCCGCTGATCAGCACGAACAACGGCATGTGGAAGGTGTAGATGAAGATGTAGAGGGCCCTGGAGGAGTCGGCCGACAGCGTCGGCACCAGCGAGTGGCCGACGACCACGAGCGCGATCAGGACGAACTTGACGTTGTCGAGGAACGGGTCGCGCTTGCGCTTGCCCGGCTCGGCCTCCGGCGTCGGCTCGGCCTGCGTCAGCGGCCGCTCGTCCGTCGCGACCCCATGCACTCGGGAGCGCTCGTCCGTCGCGGTCTCGCGCTCTTCACGCCCGATGCGCTCTTCACGCCCGATGCGCTCTCCATGCCCGATGCGCTCCCCATCCGCGCCTGGCGGCCCGACGGGCACCTCGGGAGCCGTGGTGGGCGTCCTGGAGGGCGCGGCGGTGACGGCGCGCGGACCGGCCGGCGACGTGGCGGCGCGAGGGCCCGGCTGGTCGTCCGGCAGGACGCCGTGCGGGTCGGTCTGCTCGCTCCAGAAGGCCTCCTCCGGCAGCGGCCACCGCGCGCCCGTATTGGCGGGCCCACCTCCCTCTTCCGAACCCGCCGGGCTCGGCGGGGATGCAGCCGGTCGAGAGAATCTGGTGTCAGACACGAGCGTCGCTCTTCGCTAGGGGCCGGGGAACACGACGACAACACGACGTGAATGCCACCTTACGATGCGGTGTCGCGCTGCGTCGCCGACCCGCAACAGACTATCCCGCTCCACGACTCCTGTCTCTTCATGACGCCCCGGATGTCCGGTTACACAGGGAACTTGGAGCGTCTGCGCTTCCCGGCACACGAAGACGCCTCACGGGGGATCCGCGACACACCCTCACCCAGGTCACATAGCAAATCAGCACAACGGTCTATACCCTGAGCCAATGCTCCGTCGGCTGCTGCGCATCGTCCTCGCCCTGATCGCGGTCGGATTCCTCGGCTACGGCCTGGCGCGCAACTGGGAGGAGACCACCGCCGCCGTGGCGGCGATGTCTCCGTGGGCGGTGCTGGGGGCCTTCCTCGCGGTGCTGGTCGGCCAGTTCTGCATGCTGGTGGCCTGGCGGGAGATCCTGGCGGGGCTGGGCACGCGGGTGCCGCTGCGGATCGCCGGGCGGATCATGTTCGTGGGCCAGCTGGGCAAATACATCCCGGGCGCGGTGTGGGCGTACGCGGCGATGATGGACCTGGGCCGGGACCATGGGAGCCCGCCGCGGCGCACGTTCGCGACGATCTCGCTCGGCCTGGTGATCAACATCGGGGTGGCGATCTCGATCGCGGCGGCCACCCTGTGGACGCTGGACGCGGTGCGGCAGGCCTGGTTCCTGGCGCTGCTCGTGCCGGTGATCGCCGTGTGCCTGCACCCCAAGGTGCTCACCTGGGGCCTCAACCTGGCGCTGCGCATCGCCCGCAAGGAGCCGCTGGAGAGCGTGCTGCCCGGCCGGACCGTGGTCGTCGCGGTGGCGTGGACCACGCTCGGCTGGTTCGCCTACGGCATCCACATCTGGCTGCTCAGCGGCCGCGCGGACCTCTACATCATCGCGACCGGGGCCTACGCGTTCGCCTGGGCGACCGGCATCCTCACCGTCGTGGTGCCGGCGGGCGTCGGGATCAGGGAGGGCGCGCTGGTGCTCGTGCTCGGGCCGGTCATCGGCACCGCACCGGCGCTGGCCGTGGCGATCGTGTCGCGGCTGGCGTTCACGCTGGCGGACGCGACGGCGGCGGGCGTTTCCTTCCTGCTCGGCCGTCAGGTGCCCAGGAGCGTCCCCGCGTACGCGGCCCAGAACGGCTCGGGATCGACGGCCTTGACCCCCGACCGCAACCTCTCGGGCTCCCCCGAGGCGTAGAACCGCTCAAGAGTCTCCCGCAGCGCGCCGGCGTCGCCGGGCTCGACGAGCAGCCCGTCCACGCCGTCGGTGACGTGGTCGGCCAGCGCCCCCACCCGGGTGGCGATCACGGGGACGCCGTGCTCGTGGGCGAGCCAGACGTTCTGGCTCGCGGTCGCGCTCCGGTAGGGCAGCACGAGCGCGTCTGCCGCGGCGAACAGCTTGGGCACGTCCTCGGCGGCCACGTAGCCGGGCCGCAACTCCACCCGCTCCCCGAGGCCCAGCTCGTCGATCAGCGCCTTCGTCTCGTCGAGCCCGCCCCAGAACTCACCTGCCACCGTCAGCGAGACGCCCTCGGGCAACGCCCTGAGCAGCAGGTCCAACCCCTTGTACGGGCGGACCATGCCGAAGAACAACAACCGGCGGTGCACCTGCGAGGAACGTTCGGCCATGGTGGACGGCAGGTGCGGGGGCAGCGCCGCCACGCTGACCGGCTTGCCCGTGAGCCCTCGGGCCAGCCCGGCCTGCTGCTCGGAGTGGGCGAGCACGCCGTCGACCCGCTTGAGCAGGGCCTTCATGAGCGGCTCGTCGCAGGGCTTCGACTCATGCGGCAGGACGTTATGACAGAGGGCAATCGTCCTGGCTTTTCGCGAAATCCCGTACAAAATCCCCAAGTACGCGGGGACCTGCACCGGGCTCAGCACGGCCAGCACCACCAGGTCGGCCGACCGCAGCCGCCGCCCGGCCGCCACCCAGCCGTCCGGCCGCCGCCAGTCGAGCCTGCGCACGGTCTCCGGATAGGGCGTGCCCTCGGGGGTGGAGATCGTCTGCTGTCCCGGGTAGAGGAACGACGGATATTGCGCCCGCCACGACTCGATCATCACATCGTGCCCGAGCGCCGACAGCCGGTGCGCCAGCTCCGTGGTGTGCTGCGCCCCGCCGCCCTTGTACGGATAGGTCGGCCCGACGATCGCGATCCGCACGAGCCTACTCTCCCCGCGAGCGCACGATCAGGTCGGCCAGCAACGCCACGGACCCGATCAGCATCCCGGACAGGAAGATCATGACGGTGTTGGCCGGGAAATAGAACGGGTGCTGGACCATGTCCCAGACACCCTTCACGAACCCGATGCCGACCAGCCACAAAGCGGGCGGCATCAGCACCTTGAGCGGGTTGAAGTACATGATCATCCGCAGCACCTGCAGGATGTAGCGGTAGGCGTCGGACACGAAGCTGAACTTCGACGTGCCGGCCCGCTTGGCGTAGTCGATCGGCAGGTAGTAGATGTCGTGCTGGTTGGACAGGAACGACAGCGTGATCGTCGTCACGCACGAGAACCCGGGAGGCAGCAGCCGCAGATAGGGTTTGGCCACCGACTTGCGGAAGGCCCGCAACCCCGAGTTGAGGTCGGGGATCTTCTGACCGGCCAGCATCTCCGCGACCTTGCGGATCACGAACTTGGCGGGCACCCGCAGCAGCTTGTGCGAGCCCTCCTCAGTGGTGCGTGCGCCGACCACCTGGTCGATCGTCGGATCCTTCTCCAGGATCTGCACCAGCTCGGGGATGCGCTCGTTGGGGTAGGTCATGTCGGCGTCGGTCCAGACCACGATCTGGCCCTTGGCGTCCTGCGACCCGATGCGCCGCACGGTGCCGGAACCGCCGTTGCGGTGGAAGGCGCGCACGCGCAGATGCGGGTAGCTGGGCGCGGCCTCCTGCAGCCTGGCCAGCGTCAAGTCGGTGGAACAGTCGTCGATGGCCAGGAGCTCATAGGTGTAGCCGCTCGAGTCCATGGCCTTCGTGATGCGCTCGACTTCGTCGATGACGTGATCCTGCTCGTTGTAGCAGGGAAGGACGATGGTGACGTAGGGCGCTTCTTCCACGGCGGGTCCACTCTTGGGGGTCTCAGGCGTGCTCACGGGGCTCGAGGTTACTGTGCCCACCTTAAGGCCAGGTCCACATCAGGCCGATCTCTTCACCGGGCCACGGCCATCCACACGTCTATCCCCAGCCCCCACGTGCCGTTCGGCGCGTCGACGAGCGAGCGCTCGTCCTGGCGGGTGACCAGGGCTATGACGTGCGTTGCGGGGCCGTACGGCGCGACCTGACCGGGCGCGGCGGCCAGCACGACCGGGACGCGGCCGGCCGCGCGAACCCGCTCGATCAGGCGGCGCACCTCGGCCTCGGGCGCCGTCTCCGCCCCGGCCCGCTTCACCTCCGCGGCCGGGCGGTCGCACATCCCGCGGACGAGCTGGGTGAACCGGTCGCCGGTGACCCTCTCCACGACCAGCACGGACGCGTCAGGCGGGAGCTTGGCACACATCGCCGCGACGGCCGCCGCCTCCCCCCGCTCGACCGGAGTGAACGCGGTGCCGATCGAGGTCACGGCGGGCGGCACGAGCACGACCAGGACGGCCGCCGCCGTGACCCACCAGCGCCTGGTGCACAGGCGGCTCAGCGCGTACGCGGCGAGCAGGATCAACCCCGGGATCACGATGGGGACCAGGCGGCGGGCCGCCCACGGGTGGTCGGGGGTGATCTCGGGGCGGAGCAGCGTGGTCACGGTGGTCCAGCCGATGACCGCGAGCGGCAGCAGCCAGTCGAAGGGCGTGCCGTCACGCAGCAGCCTGCGGACGAGCACGGCCGCCGCGATCGTGGCCAGCACCACCACAGGGAGGCCGACGTACCAGATCACCCAGTGCAGGGAGTTTTCGAAGTAGAGCAGCCGGCCGTCCACGGGCATGCCGTTGGCCCGCTGGATCGACTCGATCATCGCGAACGTGCGCTGATCTTCCGGCGTGACCGGGTCGCGGGTGACGGTCTGCAGCCACGGGCGCACGTACAGGGCGGCCATGAGCAGCACCACCAGCCCGGCCCCCACCGCGGGCGCCCACCTGGGCAGCCGGATCCTGGACAGCATCGGCGCGGCGGCGGTGCCGGCCAAGGTGAGCAGGAGGACCCCGCCGCAGATGAACAGCAGCGGCCTGACCGAGCCGGACAGGTACGACAAGTAGGGCCTGGCGAGCAGGTACGCCGCCAACATCCCGAGCCCGGCACCGGCCACCAGCCCGGCCGCCAGTGGCAGCCCCAGCGCCCCATACGGCCTGGCGGAGCCCGCGGGGCGCGAGCGCCGCATCGCGATCAGCAACCCCGCGAACGCGAGCACCGGTAGCACGTCCCGCAGCCCGTCGACCCTGACCAGCACGGCCAGCCCGAACACCAGCCCCGCCAGCAGCCCCCGGCCCCAGCCGGGCCGCCCGAGCGCGTCGTGCGCCAGTGCCAGCCCGCCGAACAGCAGGATCAGCGACGGGATCTCGCTGAACGTGGTCCGCGAGGTGTAGAGGATGGGCATGCTCACCACGAAGGTCAGTGCCGCGAGCACCGCCCATCGGGCCCCGGCCAGCCGCGCCACCACTCCGGCCACCGTGAGCACGGCCAGCCCGCCCAGCACGGCCGGCACCGCGAACGGCACGCCGAGCCAGTGGCCGAGCGCGAACATCATCGGCGCTCCCGGCATGAACTGCGGCGCCACCCCTCCGTCCACGTCGTAGAACCCGACGCCTTCGAAGAGCAGCCAAGGATCGGCCCCGCCGAACGCCTCCGGCTGGACGGATATGGGCAGCGCGCCGTGGCCGGCGATCCAGGCGGCGTACTGCGCATAGGTGGCCGGGTCGCGCCTGACGATCAACTGCTCGCTGTGCATGAACCCGTTGAACACGGCCGACGCCGCCGCGACCGCCACCACGCCGGCGACCTGCCAGACCGTGGCCTCGACCACCTTGCCGGCCTGTCGCGTCCCCGCCCAGCACAGCAGGGCGGCGGCGGGCACGCCGAGCAGCAGCGTGGGCAGCGGCGCGAACCGGCCGAGCAGTAGCAGCGGCAGCCCGGCCAGCAGCCAGCCCGCCACGGCGAGCGCGGGCGCCACCGAGAGCGCGGCGAGCACCCGGCCGGATCGATCGAGTTCCATCGGAGAGCGAGCGTACCCAGTGCACGTGTGCGCCATCACACGGCGGCCGCTCATGGCGCGGGTGTCGTGTGACGGCCGGTAGCGTACGCGACGTGCCGGACAAGCAGGAGGATGGGCGGGTGACGTCGGCGGTTCGCGCGGCCGAGCCCGCGCTGAGCGGCCGGTGGGCCGGTGTGGCCCGGCGGCACCGGTGGTTCCTCGTGGTGCTCACCCTCGGCACGCTGCTGCGCGCCCTGGCCATGCTGGGCTACCGCCCGGCCCTGTGGTTCCCCGACACCTACACCTACATCGTCACCGTCTTCAAGCCGCGCCCCGACCTGGTGCGCCCGGCCGGCTACTCGATGTTCATCAAGCTGCTGGAGCCGTTCCATTCCTTCGCCGCGGTGGCGGCGGTCCAGCATCTGCTCGGTCTGGCCACCGGCGTGCTCATCTACCGGGTTGCCAGAAAGGCTCCCCGGTGGGCGGCGACGCTGGCCACGGTGCCCGTGCTGCTCGACGCCTACCAGGTCGAGCTGGAGCACCTGCTGGTGTCCGACACCTTGTTCATGTTCCTGGTCGTGTCCGCCGTGGCGCTGTGCACGACGCGCCGGACGAGCACGGTCGCCGCCATCGGGCTGCTGCTGGCCGCCGCCACGCTGACCAGGACCGTCGGCCAGCCGCTCATCGCGGTGTTCGCCGCCTGGTTCCTGCTGCGCAGACGGGTGGGGCACACCGGGGTGCTGCTGCGCAGACGGGTGGGGCACGCCGGGGTGCTGCTGGCGGCCGCCCTGGTGCCGCTCGTCGCCTACGGCGCCTGGTTCTACGCCACCTACCAGCGGGTCGGCCTCATCGGCGCGAACGGCGCCTTCCTGTACGCCAGGACGATGTCGTTCGCCGACTGCGCAAGGATGGACCCGCCTCCGGACCTGAAGGTCCTGTGCGACCCGCGCCCGCCCGAGCAGCGTCCGCCGTCCCAGGAGTACATCTGGGCCAAGGACGCGCCTCTGGTGCGGCTGCCGGGCATCACGTTCACGAAGGAGACCGACGACCTGGCGGCCAGGTTCGCGACCCTGGCGATCGTCAAGCAGCCGCTCGACTACGCCGCCTCCGTGCTGACCGAGCTCGGCCGCACGTTCCGGTGGGACCGCCCGGTCTATCCGGACCAGGAGATCTACGCTTATTACCAGTTTCCCGTGACGCCACCGGGACCACCTGGGCGCTATCCCGCGCAGGTCGGCGCCGAGTATGCCAAGCTCTATGAGCAAGGTGCGATCGGCACGGAGATCGTCGAGCCCTATGCCGGATGGCTGAGGGCCTACCAGAGCATGGTGCGGCTGCCCGGCCCGCTGCTCCTGGGGGTCCTCCTGGTGCCTCCCATAGCGGCCATCGCCGAGCTCCGGCGCAGGCGAAAGGCAGGGCGCCTCGCGGGAGCTCCGTCCTGGCCGGTGCCGTGGTCGGTGGCCATTGTGTTGCTGATCACACCGGCCGCCGCGGCGGAGTTCGACTATCGCTATGTGTTGCCGGCCGTACCTCTGGCCTGTCTTGCCGCGGCCCTGTGCATCAGGCCTGACCTGCGAAATCAGTCAGGAAGCCAGAAAGAGTTCAGCGAATGATATTCCACCTCATGTCCGGCTCTGAGTATGCTTGCCCGCGGAAACATCACGCCCGGGTCACGGCCGTTTCCGGCGGTCGTCACACCGGACACGCCGAACCTGACCTAGTCTCGTGGCGCGGAACGACCAAGCCGGCGCGCGAGCGCGAGGAACGAGGCTAGGGGGCGTATGAGTGAGTACAGAAGCGTGCCGGTAGCCGACCCGGCACAGGACCGCAGGGGCGCCCCCACCCAGCCCGGCAGCAGGATGGCGCGCAGGGCCGCGGCGGCCGCCCCGCCACCGCCGCCACCCGACGACCGGCCGTCGCGTAGCCACCGCGGCGGCGGGGGCGGCCAGGGCAAGATGCGAGTGCTGGCCTGGATCAGCATCGGCGTCACGTCGGTCATGGTCGCGGGCTCGCTGACCGCCTACACCGTTTACCGGGACGCCTTCGGCAACATCACCCAGAAGAGCGTCAAGGAAGACATCATCAACCCGCGTCCCCCGGACACGGGCGCGCTCAACGTGCTGCTCGTCGGCTCCGACACCCGGGCGGGCGAGGGCAACGCGAAATACGGCCAGCAGCTGGCCAGGACCGCTGACGCGGGCGGCAAGCGCACCGACACGATCATCCTGATGCACATCTCGCCCAACCGCGACAAGGCACGGCTGATCAGCTTCCCGCGCGACTCGATGGTGCAGATCCCCCGGTGCAAGAACGAGACCACCAAGCAGGAGATGGCGCCGCACCGCGACATGATCAACGCGGCGTACAACACCGGCGGCATCGCCTGCACGATGTCCACCATCGAGACCCTCACCGGCATCCGCATCAACCACTTCGTCGAGGTGGACTTCAGCGGCTTCAAGAACATCGTCGACGCGCTCGGCGGCATCGAGATCTGCCTCAAGTCCGGCGTCAACGACAAGGCGTCCAAGCTGGTCCTGCCGCCGGGCAAGAGCCTGCTCAACGGCGAGAAGGCGCTCGGTTACGTGCGCCTGCGCAAATACGGAGACGGCAGCGACATCCAGCGCATCAAGCGCCAGCAGATCTTCCTGAGCAAGGTCGTCGCCAAGGCCACCAGCAGCGATCTGATGACCGACGTGGGCAAGCTGCGGGACTTCATCGCCGCCGCGGCCGGGTCCGTCACCATGGACCCCGACCTGGCCAACGACACCGAGCGGCTCATCGAGATCGCGATGAGCGCCAAGCAGCTGACGGCCAAGGGCGTGCAGTTCACGACGGTCCCGTGGGTCCCCGACCCCGAGAACCCGGAGGCCCGCGTGGTGTGGAAGGAGCCCGACGCCACCAAGCTGTTCACCTCGGTCAAGACCGACACCGAGGTCGCCGTCCCGGCGCCGTCCGCCAGCGCCAGCGCCAAGCCCAAGGAAACCGTCAAGCCGCAGCAGGTGAAGGTCCAGGTGCTCAACGGCACCAAGACCGTGGGCAAGGCCAAGGAAGTCGCCGACCAGCTCGCCGAGCAGGGCTTCAACGTCGTGGGCGTGGGCAACTACGAGGCCGCGGACGGCCAGAGCATGGCCAAGAGCGAGATCCACTACGCCAAGACGATCGAGACGGCGCCCGACTACGCCGACACGCTCGCCGGCGCGGTCCTGCCCAAGCCGGCTCCGGCGGCGGGCAAGGTGCCGGCGACCAACGCGCAGGCGTACGTCCCGGCGACCGCGGCCGCGGGGACCGCGCCCAAGAGCGGCCCGGTGATCCAGCTTGTCGTCGGTGAGGACTTCGAGTCCGTCAAGGTGACCGAGCTGCCCGACAGCGTGAAGCAGAGCACCATCACGGCCTCGCAGCAGACGAACGTGTGCACCTAGCGGGATTAGAGCGTTGTCCTGATCAGCCGAGTGAACCTGGGCGTGTGTTACGGCCACCCTTGAGTCGCTTAGGTGCCGACGTTTTTCAAGTGGTGGGGTGGGCGGGAACTGTCGGTGGCTGTTTGTAACGTCACGTGTGCACGATGTTGTGAAGGGTTCGGGTCCCGGGGAAGGGTGGGTGCGCATGGCGGCGATTGTGGCGACCGCGACCTGTACCGCGCATCGGGCCGTTGTCGAGGTGACCGGGCAGGTGGCGGCCGAGCGGGTGCTGGCTGAGCGGGTGGCCTGGCTGATTGCGCTGATGCAGGCCATGACCGTCGGGATCGTTGCTGAGCGGTGGAATGCGCGGGATCTGGATCTGCTCGCCGCCGGTGTCGGGCCGGATGGGCGGGCGTTGCCGACCAAAGGGTGGATGGCGATCCGGAGGCTGGGCTGGGGGTGTGCCGCCGGAGTGACCGACGGCGGGGTATATAGCTCGGATCGGGTGCGGCGGTGTTCCGAGGAGCAGGCGGCCCGAATGCTGCGGGCGGCGCTGCACCGGCGGGACGTCGTGGCGGCGATGCTGGCCACCTGGCCGGAGAACCCGCGGCGACGTACCGAAGTGGAATGGAAGGCGTTGCGCGCGGCGCTGCCGGTGGGGGTCAGCGCGGCGGAGATCCGTAACCGTACACGCCAGATCTGCGCCGTGCTGCAGCGCGACGGTGTGTTGCCGGTCGACATCACCGACGTGGAAGAACCACCTCAGGCCGCCGCCCAGGCGGTGCTGGCGGCGGCCGACAAGCAGTTGGTCATCCTGACCCGCACCGGCGACATGGGCACCGGTGTTTCCGGTGCCGTATTGCGAGTGCAGTTGCCGCTGACCGCCTCGCCCGCCTCCCGCAAGGATTGGGCGTGGCATGCCATCGCGTTCACGCTGCCGCCCACTGTCTCGGACCAGGCCACACTATGCACCCCCACGGTGCGCATCGCCGCTGGCAAGGTGCGCATCGATCTGCCGTTCCAGACGCAGATCCCGGCCGCCCCGGCCATCGGCCACACCATGGCGCTCGGCCTGGACTGGGGTGTGGACACCCTCCTCACCGGGGCCATTGCCCGACTCCGCGACGGCAGGGTGATTTCCGACGGGCGCACGCTGCGCTACGACGCCACCGCGATCTCGGCCAAGCTACACAGACTGCGCGGCCAGCGCGAGCACCTGGCCGTTAAACGCGACCACTGCGCGGCGCTGGTGGCCGGGCTGGACCCGGCCGATGCTGACAATGCTCGTCGTGTGGCGCTGGAGCGCGCGCATCGGGTGCTTCAGGTCGAGCATGAGCGGGTGTGTGCCCGGATCCGGCACCTGAACAAGGCGCTGGCCTGGTCGGCGGCTCGGTGGGCGGTCGACCAGGCGGCCGCGCTCGGCGCTGGCGTGATCTACTTGGAGGATTTGGCCACACTGGAGGCGCGGGGGGTGCGTCGTAGTAACGCCGCGCTGTCAGGGCAGGTACGCGGCGCGGTGCTCGAGGCGATCCGGCATCTGGCCGCCAAGGACGGCATCGCGGTGGTGACGGTGCCCGCCCGGGGCACCTCCCGCTACTGCCCGCGCTGCGGTGAAGGTGGCAGCATGCTGCGGCATGTTCCGGCGCCTGACCGGCTGGGCGAGCGCGGCTGGAAGTGGGCCTACTGCCCGGCGTGCGGGCTGTCGTGCGACCGCGACCACGCCGCGGCCGAGCGGATCGCCGCCCGCGGCCTGCTCGCCCAACAGCACACCCGCACCGACTCGACGACCGGCGTGCGCAGCATCGCAGTGACCCGGGAGGGCAACGTGGCCCGTTCGCGCCGCAGGAAAAACCCACCCGTGCGGCGCGACGGGCCCGGCGCACCCGCACCGACGTGCACCCTCGCCCTCAAGCCCGGGACCGCAACAAGAACCGCCCCACCCCCCAACGGCGGCAGACCAACCGCCCTGCCACGACATGTCACAAGACGTTCAGCCGTGTGCCTGACCGGCGCACGGTGCCCGCCCCCGCCCCCGGCACGCCCGGGACGGGACAGCGTCCGGCGGGCCAGGCACCCCAGGCATCTCGCCCACCGGCGGGACGTACAGGGCTTGTACGCGATCCTCACCACCGGACCGGCTTCCACCGTGTCACCGCCACCCCTGTCCTCCCCCTGGGAGCCTACGGAGGCGGCCCGCCACGCGCCACGCCCGCCCGGATTGCCGTAAATCCTCAGGCAAACACAGAGAATCGCAGACGCTACGCGCGGTTCGCCAGGTAAAGCCAGACGACAAGCCCGACGAGCGCCACTGCGGCGAGCACCGCCAGGGCGATCTTGAGCGCGCTGTACGGCCGGTCGCCCTGGACCTCGCCGTTCATGCCGTTGATCAGCACTTGGTACGTCTTGCCGCCGTACACGTAATTCCCGATCCACACCGGCAGCAGCACCAGCTTGAACGCGACGTGCGAGTAGCTCGTGTCGACCGAGGTGACACGCTGCACGTCGCCGCCGATGTCGCGGCGGCAGTCGTCGTGGATGACCCCGGCCATGACGGTCTTGGCCTGCTCCAGGCCGGTCTGCGGCTCGGTGTCGTAGCGCAGGGTGTGGTGCCCGGCCACGTAGCCCGGGTCGAACGGAACCGCCTGCTGCAGCGGCCAGGGCTGGAGGTTGTCCAGCCGCTCCCTGGGCGCCTGCGTCGTGGCGGCGACCACGACGTCGTCGAAGGCACGCGCCACCCTGCCGCCGGCCGGGTACCAGCGGGTGCGCCTCTCGCGGCGGGTCGTGCCGTTATGGCGCTTGGTGACCCAGTAGTGCTCGCCGCGCTGGCCGACGTAGTCCGAGACCGTGTGCGCGTCGAACGTCCAGTGCGGCAGGTACGTGCTCTTCATGGTCTCCGCCTCGCTGACCTTCTTGAGGCGGTTCGGGGCGAACCAGCGGGTCTTCACCCAGCCGCGCAGGGCGTTCCTGGCGCCACCCCGGTCCAGCCCGAACGGGAGCACGGCCTCGGGGGCGATCTGGGTGTCGTTCGCCGTGTCGGCCACCAGGGCGGTGCCGCAGAACTGGCACGCCTTGGAGATCGCGTCGCTCTCCGTGCGGGCGGCGCAGCCCGGGCAGGTGAACTGGCGGGATGCGAGGGTGTGGACGCGGGGCTTGGCCAGGAAGGCGTCGTAGGAGTGCTCGCGTACGTCGCGGGTGGGTGGGGCGATGCCCTGCCGCAGGCCGCAGTACGGGCACTGGAGGGTCGTCGTGCCGGGGGCGAAGGCCACGCTCGCGCCGCAGCCCGCGCACGGGTGCGCCGGAGTGGTGGTGGTCACGGGGGTCCTCTCGGGCGTGTTCAGGCAGGTGGCAACGGTGGCGGCGTGTCACGCAGCAGGGCGGCCAGCTCGGGAACGTCACGGGCGGGCGCCCATTGCGGCATCCCGGACCTCCAGACCAGCACGTCCGGGGTCAGCCCGGCGGCGGGCAGGGCGGCCTCGTCGTACGGCCCGCGCCGCTCCCCGCCGATGCCGAGGTACCACTGGGGGAGTGGCGGGGGTCCCTGGGGATGCTGGGCGGTGGGTGGTTGGCCGGGCTGGGAGTACGGGGCGGTGGGTGGCTGGCCCGGCTGGGGTTGCGGGGCGAGGGAGGCGGCCATGTGCTGGCCGGCGGCGATGCCCATGCCCAGGCCCATGCCCTCGGCGGCGCCGCCGGCGTTCTCCAGCGCGTTCGCGGCCTGGAAGCGCGCGTAGTCCCCGAGGTCACCGACGATGCCCATCTGCGAGCGCTTGTCGAGCGCCCGCTCCACCTCTTCCGGCAGCGAGATGTTCTCGATCGTGAAGGTCGGGATCGCGATCCCCACCCCGGCCAGGTCGGCCGTCAGGACCTCTGCCAGCCGCCGCCCCATCTCGTGCTGGTTGGCGGCGAGGTCGAGCACCGGCACGCCGGCCGTGCCGAGCGCGTGGGCGAGCCGGCCCACGACCATCTGGCGCAGGTAGCCCTCCACCTCCTCGGTGCGGAACTGCTGATCGGTTCCCGCCAGCTCCCGCAGCAGCGCACGCGCGTCCGTGACCCGGGCCGAGTACGCGCCGAACGCCCGCAGCCGCACCGGCCCGAACTCGGCGTCCCGCACCATGACCGGGTTCTGCGTGCCCCACTTGAAGTCGGCGAACTGGCGGGTGCTGACGAAGTACACCTCGGCCTTGAACGGCGACTGGAAGCCGTACTTCCAGCCCTTCAGCGTGGACAGGATCGGCAGGTTCCGGGTCTCCAGTGTGTACGTGCCCGGCGCGAACGCGTCCGCGATCTCGCCCTCGTTGACGAAGACCGCGACCTGCGACTCGCGGACCACGAGCCGGGCGCCCATCTTGATCTCGTTCTCGTAGCGGGGGAAACGCCAGACCAGGGTGTCCCTGCTGTCGTCCAGCCATTCGACGATGTCGATGAATTCGCCGCGGATCTTGTCGAACAGCGCCACTTCGCCCCCGTACGTCCTTCTCCTGCCAGGTCGGCCACCGTACCAAAGCGGGTTGGCGGCGAGATGGGTACTGTGGGGCTCCGTGGGGAAGCAACGGCTCGCGCAGCTCGAATACTCGCAGTTCCAGTCCGCCATGCTCGACGAGGAGAAACGGCGGCGGAAGGCAGCGAAGATCATCGCTGTGCTGGAGCACTTCCGCGGGCCGCTCGGCGGGCTGACCGTGGGCGATGTGGGATGCTCGGCCGGCTTCATCGCCGACGAGCTGGCGCAGGCCGGGGCCGGGCACACGCTGGGCATCGACATCGACGTGCCGGGGCTGCGCAAGGCGGCCGACCGGTTCGGCGAGCGGGTGGCGTTCGTGTGCGGTGACGGCACGGCGCTGCCGTTCCCCGACGGGTCGATCGACGTGCTGGTGTTCAACCACATTTACGAGCACGTCGTCGACCCGGACGCGGTGGTGGCCGAGATGCACCGGGTGCTCTCCGACGACGGGGTGCTCTACCTGGGGCTGGGCAATCGGCTCGGGGTGATGGAGCCGCACTACAAGCTGCCCTTCCTGTCCTACCTGCCTCCGGCGCTCGCCGATCGGTACGTGCGGGCGTTCGGGCGGGCCGATCACTACTACGAGCGGTTCAGGACGCGGCGCGGGCTGCGGAAGATGCTCAGGGCCTTCCACGTGTGGGACTACACCTTCCCCGTGCTCGCCACGCCGACCCGGTTCGCCGGCGGCGAGCTGTTCCCCGGCCTGCCGGGGAAAGTGGTGAAGGCCGCGCTGGCCAGGACGCCGCGCGCGGTGCTCAGGCTGCTGCTGCCGGTCGTGCCGACATACCTGTGGGTGGCCACCAAGACCCCGAGGCGTCCCGTGGGCGCGGCGCTGCCGCAGGCGCCCGAGCGGGTGCGCCCGCTGTGAGCGAGCATCCCCGTGAGGCGGCTCTCGTTGGCGGTTCCGCCGACGAGGGCGCAGTGAAGCCGTCCCGCCCCGGCCGGTCGCTGGCGAAGAAGCTCGTTCGGTTCGGGTTCCTGCTCGCCGCGCTCGGGTTCGGCGGGTGGGCCGTGGCGTCGCAGTGGGACGCCGTGATCGCCGGATTTGCCCGGCTGTCCTGGGCCGCGCTGGCCGGGTCGCTGGCCGCCGTGGTCGTCGCGCTGCTCGGGGCCATGCTGACCTGGCGCACCCTGCTGGCCGACCTCGGCTCGCCGCTGCCGCTCAGGCCCGCGGCCAAGGTGTTCTTCGTGGGCCAGCTCGGCAAATACATCCCCGGCGCCGTCTGGCCCGTGCTCGCCCAGATGGAGATGGGCCGCGACCTCGGCGTGCCGCGCTCACGCAGCGCGGCGGCGTTCTTCCTGATGATGCCCATCCAGCTCGCCACCGGACTGCTGGTCACGCTCGGCACGCTCGGCTGGGACCGATACGGCTGGCTGCTGCTGCTCATCCCGCTGCTGCTGGTCCTGCTCGAGCCCAAGGTCATCAACGCCTTGATCGCGTTCGGGCTGCGGCGGCTCAAGCGGGAGCCGCTCGAGCGCCCGCTCACCCGGCGCGGCATGCTGACCGCGCTCGGCTGGGCGCTGGCCGGCTGGACGGCCTACGGTGTGCACCTTTACTTGATCGCCCCGCAGGGCGGCCTGCTGTTCGCCGTCGGCGCGTTCGCGTTGTCGTGGTGCCTGGGCATCATGACCTTCGTGATCCCGGCGGGCGCGGGCGTGCGGGAGGTCGCCATGGTCGCGGTGATGGCCCCTTACCTCGACCGCGGCTCCGCCATTGCGGTCGCCCTTTCCTCCCGGATCGTCATCGTCCTAGGGGACCTGATCTGCGCCGGCCTGGCGGGAATTGCGGCGCGTCGGGACTCGGTGTGATTTGACGCACCTTTTAGGGGAGGCTGGTCATAAGCTGAACTTTAGAGGGGGACGTCCAGTCCCACGTTGATCTTGAGGGGAGAAGATCTACGTATGCCTCGTGTGCTCGTCGATGCGGCGGCCGTCCCCGCGGACCGCGGCGCGTTGATCAGATATGTGGATGGGCTCGTGGCGGCCCTCCACCGGGCCGGCGCCGACCTCGCCGTCGTATGCCAGCGGGCCGAAGCGGATCGATATCGGCGGCTGGCGCCCTCCGCCGATGTGCTTTCCGGACCCGTCGCGATCACCAACAGGGCCGCCAGGCTCGCCTGGGAGCAGACCGGACTGCCGTTGCTCGCGCGCCAGGCCGGGGCCGACGTCATCCACGCCCCCTACTACTCCATCCCGCTCAGCTCGGGTCTGCCGACCGTCGTGACGGTGCACGACGCCACCTGGTTCACCGAGCCCGACCAGCACAGCCCGCGGGCGTCGTTCTTCCGCTCGGCCACCCGCACCGCCGTACGCCACGCGCAGCGGGTGATCGTGCCGTCCAAGGCGACGCGCGACGAACTCGTACGCGTGCTGGCCGCCGACCCGACCCGCATCGACGTCGCCTACCACGGCGTCGACCTGGCGCAGTTCCACCCGCCGAGCGAGGACGAGATCCGCCGGGCCGCGATGCGGTGCGGGCTGCACGGCCAGCCGTATGTGGCGTTCCTCGGCAATCTGGATCCGCGTAAGAACGTTCCGAACCTCATCCGCGGGTTCGCGACCGCGGTCAAGCGGCTGGAGAAGCCGCCCGCGCTGGTGCTCGGCGGCGGCGTGCACGAGGACGACGTCGACGCCGCCTGCCGGGAGGTCGAGGCCACGGTCAGGGTGGTGCGGCCCGGCTACCTGCGGGCGCCCGACCTGTCCGGGTTCCTCGGCGGGGCGCTCGTGGTGGCCTTCCCCTCGCGCGGCGAGGGGTTCGGGCTCCCCGTGCTCGAGGCCATGGCCTGCGGCGCGCCCGTGCTGACGACACACCGCACCTCGCTGCCCGAGGTGGGCGGGGACGCGGTGGCCTACACTGAGCCGGACGCGGACAGCATCGCCGCGGCACTCGGGGAGTTGCTCGCCTCCGCAGAACGGAGAAAGCAGCTGCAGGAGGCCGGGCTGGCCAGAGCACGTGAATTCACGTGGGACGCCTCGGCCGAGGCGCATCTCAGCTCTTATCAACGCGCCATCGAATAGTCCGATAATCTCACGGAGTGATGGAGAGCTCTTTGCCAGACCTCGAGGCGATCCTCCTGGTCGGGGGGCAGGGCACGCGCCTGCGTCCGCTGACACTGGGCACGCCGAAGCCACTGCTGCCCACTGCCGGAGTGCCTTTCCTGGCCCACCAGCTGGCCCGGGCACGATCGTTCGGCGTACGCCGGATCGTGTTCGCGACTTCTTACAAGGCGTCCATGTTCCAGCCGGTCTTCGGTGACGGGGCGGCATTCGGGCTCTCGCTTGAATACATCACGGAGGAGACCCCGCTCGGCACCGGCGGGGCGATCCGCAACGCCGCCGAGGCGCTCACCTCCGGCCCGGACGACCCCGTGCTCATTTTGAACGGGGACATCCTGTCCGGACACGACATCGAGCACCAAGTGCGTATGCACCTCGCACAGCGGGCCGCTGTCACGCTCCATTTGACTGAAGTGGACGATCCCACGCGATTCGGGTGCGTGCCGACCGACGAGACCGGGCGGGTCACGGCGTTCCTGGAGAAGACTCCCAATCCGGTGACCAACCGGATCAATGCCGGTTGCTACGTCTTCACCCGGTCGGTGATCGACTCGATCCCCAAAGATCAGATCGTGTCGGTGGAGCGGGAGACGTTCCCAGGGTTGATCGAGTCGGGGCAGCTCGTGCTCGGCTATGCCGACCGCACCTACTGGCTCGACGTCGGCACTCCCGCCGCGTTCGTGCAGGGCTCGCGCGACCTGGTGCTGGGGCGGCTGCACTCGCCCGCGCTGCCGGGGCCGACGGGCGAATACCTGGCGCTCGCCGGGGCCCGGATCTCGCCGGAGGCCAAGGTCCGGGGCGGCACGGTGGTCGGCGCGCGGGCGGTCGTCGAGGCCGGGGCGTCGGTGGTCGGCTCGGTGCTGATCGACGACTGCGTCGTCGAAGCAGGCGCGTCCGTGACGGACTCCGTGGTCGGCAAGGGCGCGCGGGTGTGCGTGGGCACGGTGATGCGGGACGCGGTGATCGGCGACGGGGCCATTGTCGGGGCCGGCAACGAGCTGCAGCACGGCGTGCGCATCTGGCCGGGAATCGAGCTGCCCGAGCGCGCGATGCGTTATTCCAGCGACGTCTGAGGATCGCATACCTGGTCCGAACGTCTGAGCGGGTGGGGCAGACTGGATCGGTGATGGAGCGCAGGTGGGCGCCCGAGGGGCCGCTGGACGTGGGGCTGGCGTTGTCGCCGCACAGGCACGGCAACGGCGATCCCACCTGGCGGCAGACCCCCGACGGGGCCGTGTGGCGCACCTCCAGGACGTCCGACGGGCCGTGCACGCTCAGAGTGAGCCTCAAGGGCGGATGCGTGCACGGGCAGGCGTGGGGCCCGGGGGCGGAGTGGGCGCTGGAGACGCTGCCGGCGTTGGTGGGGGCCGACGACGATGTTTCCGGATTTGTCATCAAACACGAGCTTCTGGTGGACGTTGCCCGGAGACATCCGGGGCTGCGGATCGGGCGGTCCGGCCGCGTCATGGAGGCCCTCGTGCCCGCCGTGCTGGAGCAGAAGGTCGTCGGGCGGGAGGCGTGGCGGGCGTGGCGGTGGCTGCTCGGCCGCTACGGAGAGCCCGCTCCCGGCCCGGCGCCCCAGGGCATGCGGGTGATCCCCGAGGCGGCCGTATGGCGGCAGATCCCGATCTGGCACTGGCACCGATCGGGTGCCGAGGCCGTCCGTGCCAGGACCATCGCCAACGCCGCCTGGCACGCCGACAAGCTGGAGGCCGCCACGACCACGCAGGAGCTCGACCGGCTGTTGCGGGCCCTGCCGGGGATCGGGGTGTGGACGTCCGCCGAGGTGCGCCAGCGCGCCCTGGGCGACCCCGACGCCGTGAGCGTGGGCGACTTCCATCTGGCCAAGATCGTGGGATACGCCCTGACGGGGGAGAAGACCGACGATCCCGGGATGTTGCGGCTGCTGGAGCCGTACGAGGGGCATCGGCACCGTGCGACGCTGCTCATCACGCTCTCGGGACTGCGCCCGCCCGCGCGCGGGCCGCGGATGTCCGTCCGGGACTACAGGTCCTTCTGACCGGCCCCTAGGTGCGGGTCGCGAACCCAGCCCGTCGTACTGTGCCTTTATGGATCTGGTCAGTGATTCCGCGTTCCGCCGTGCTCTCGCCCGCGCCCGCGACGGCAAGAGCCTCGATGTCGCCGAGGCGACCGTACTGCTGCACGCTCGTGGGCCCCACCTCGACTCACTCCTGGAACACGCCTCCCGCGTGCGTGATGCCGGCTTGGAGGCGGCCGGCCGGGCCGGGATCATCACCTACAGCAGGAAAGTGTTCATCCCGCTGACCAGGTTGTGCCGGGATCGGTGCGGATACTGCACGTTCGCGACCGCGCCGCACAAGCTCGAGTCGCCGTTCCTGAGCCCGGACGAGGTGCTGGAGATCGCCCGGCAGGGGGCGGCGATGGGGTGCAAGGAGGCGTTGTTCACGCTGGGGGACCGGCCCGAGGACCGCTGGCATCAGGCCCGCGAGTGGCTGGACGCGCACGGCTACGACGACACGCTGTCGTACGTGCGGGCGATGGCGATCAGGGTGCTGGAGGAGACCGGGCTGCTGCCGCACCTCAACCCCGGCGTGCTGAGCTGGCGTGACTTGCAGCGTCTCAAGCCCGTCGCGCCGTCTATGGGGATGATGCTGGAGACGACGTCGCGGCGGCTGTTCGAGGAGAAGGGGCAGCCGCACCACGGCTCGCCCGACAAGGACCCGGCGGTACGGATGCGCGTCCTGGAGGACGCCGGGCGGACCAACGTGCCGTTCACGACCGGGATCCTGATCGGGATCGGGGAGACCGTCCAGGACCGGGCCGAGTCGATCTTCGCGATCCGGCGGGTGGCCCGCGAGTACGGCGGGATCCAGGAGGTCATCGTCCAGAACTTCCGCGCCAAGCCGGACACCGCCATGCGCGGGCTGCCCGACGCCGACCTGCAGGAGCTCGCCGCCACCATCGCCGTGGCCCGCCTGGTCCTCGGCCCCCGCGTCCGGCTCCAGGCGCCGCCGAACCTGGTGGACTCCGAGTACGAGCTCATGATCCGGGCCGGGATCGACGACTGGGGCGGGGTGTCGCCGCTGACCCCCGACCACGTGAACCCCGAACGGCCCTGGCCGCAGATCGACGAGCTGGCCGCCCGTACGGGGGAGGCGGGGTTCCGGCTGCGGGAGCGGCTGACGATCTATCCGGAGTACGTGCTGGCCGGGGAGCCGTGGCTGGACCCGCGCCTGACCGCCCACGTCGCCGCCCTGGCGGACCCGGCCACCGGGCTGGCGCGGGAGGACGCCGTGCTGGAGGGCCGCCCCTGGCAGGAGCCCGACGGCGGCTTCGCCGCGTCGGGGCGCGTGGATCTGCACGTCGAGGTGGACACGTCCGGGCGCGCCCAGGACCGGCGGGACGACTTCGACCACGTCTACGGCGACTGGGACGCCCTGCGGGACCGCCTCGGCCCGGCGGGCCCTGTGTCGGCGGGTGGCGTGGCGGGGGAGGTGTGGCAGGCGCTCAGGAGGGCCGAGGCTGATCCGGCGGGCCTGACCGACGACGAGGCCGTGGCGCTGCTCGGCGCGGACGGCGAGGCGCTCGACGAGCTGACGGCCCTCGCCGACGCCCTCAGGAAGCAGGCCGTGGGCGACGACGTCACCTACGTCGTCAACAGGAACATCAACTTCACCAACGTCTGCTACACCGGCTGCCGCTTCTGCGCCTTCGCACAGCGCCGCACCGACGCCGACGCGTACACGCTGAGCCTCGACCAGGTGGCCGACCGGGCGCAGGAAGCCTGGGAGGCCGGAGCGACCGAGGTGTGCATGCAGGGCGGCATCCACCCCGACCTGCCCGGCAGCGCGTACTTCGACATCGCCAGGGCCGTGAAGGCGCGGACGCCGGACATGCACGTGCACGCGTTCTCGCCGATGGAGGTGATCAACGGGGCGAGCCGGACGAACATGTCCGTCCGGGACTGGCTGGAGGCGGCGAAGGAGGCGGGTGTCGACTCGCTGCCCGGGACGGCGGCGGAGATCCTCGACGACGACGTGCGCTGGGTGCTGACCAAGGGCAAGCTCCCGACGAACGAGTGGATCGACGTCATCACGACCGCGCACAAGGTCGGCATCCCGACGACGTCCACCATGATGTACGGCCACGTCGACACCCACCTGCACTGGGTCAGGCACATCAAGCTGATCAGGCGCCTGCAGGAGCAGACCGGCGGGTTCTCGGAGTTCGTGCTGCTGCCGTTCGTGCACACCAGCGCCCCCATCTACCTGGCCGGCGTCGCCCGGCCCGGCCCCACGCACCAGGAGAACCGGGCGGTGCACGCGCTGGCCAGGATCCTGCTGCACGGCGCGATCGACAACATCCAGTGCTCCTGGGTGAAGCTCCGCGACGACCTGTGCCGCCAGGTGCTCCAAGGCGGCGTGAACGACCTCGGCGGCACGCTGATGGAGGAGACGATCAGCAGGATGGCCGGCTCGGAGAACGGCTCGTACAAGACCATCAGTGAGCTCCGCGCGATGGTCGAGGTCAGCGGCAGGCCGGTCAGGCAGCGCACCACCGACTACGGCGTCCCGGCCCCTGAACGCCTGCAGGCGTCCGCCGCGAGCGACGGGGTCTGCCAGAGCGTCAGGAGAGTGTTGCCGATCGCTCAGTTGTAACATGTTCTAATAACGGCTTGCGGAGGCTATGGGAGTCGCTGGGAGAATCGTCACTCCCCTGGAGAGAGGTTCACCGTGCGGTTGGGTCGACACCGCGCCGCGTTGCCCCCTGAGCAGCGACGCAGGAAGGCGCTGCAGCGCGGCATGCTGGCGGGGCTCGCGGCCGTGGCCGTGGCCGCCGCAGCCGTCGTCGTGGTGTTCGGCGGCGTCGGCACGCTGTGCTCCACACGAGAGCCTGTTCTGGTCAGCGTGGCCGCCGCGGTCGACGTGGCCCCCGCCGTCATGGAGGCCGCCGGGCGGTTCAACGAGACGAAGACGTCGGCGGGCCGGCGGTGCGTGCTGATCCAGGTGACCGAGCAGCCGCCGGCCACCGTTCTGCGCACGCTGATCGGCGACCGGGCGGGTGTGCTGAGCGAGCGGCCCGACGGCTGGATCGCCGACTCCTCGGCCTGGATCAGGCTGGCCCGCCAGCAGGGCGCGAGCGCGCTGCCGGCGGGGGAGAGCGTGGTGGCGACCTCGCCGCTGGTGTTCGCCACCCGCTCGTCGCTGGCGCAACGATTCTCCGTGGGCAAGACCGAGATGAACTGGCGGATGGTCTTCCCCTCGACCGTACGCGGGCGGCTGACGCCCACCTCGGACGAGCCTGACGTCGTACGCGTGCCGGACCCGTCGCTGGCCGGGGCGGGCATCGCGACCGTGGCCGCCGCCAGGGACGTCGTCGGCACCGGGCCGGAGGCCGACAAGGCGCTCACCGCGTTCGTCCGCTGGGCGCAGGCCGGCTCCGCGCCCGACTACCGCAGCATGCTGGATGCGGTCGACGATCGCTCGTTCTGGCAGCGCCCGGTGGTCATCGTCCCGGAGCAGTCGGTGTGGAACCACAACCTGCGTCCCTCCGCCGACCCGGTCGTCGCACTGCACCCGCGGGAGGGCACGATCAGCCTCGACTACCCGTACGTCGTCACCGCCACCGACCCCACGGTGGCCGAGGCGTCCGCCGCGTTCGCCGCATGGCTGAAGGGGGCGCGGGCGCAGGAGATCGTGCGGCGGGCGGGGTTCAGGTCGGGCGACGGCAGCCAGGGGCCGATCTCGCCGGGGCCACAGATCCCGCCGGCCGCCCCGAAGACCAGGTCGTCGGTGTCGCCGCAGGACATCGACGAGGCGCTGCGGGCCTGGAGCAGGCTGGCCCCGCCGACCAACATCCTCGTGCTGGCCGACACCTCCAAGCACATGGCCGAGCCGCTGAAGGGCAGCACCCGGGTCAGGGTGGCGCTGGACGCGGCCAAGATCGGGCTGCAGCTCTTCCCTGATTCCACGCACATGGGGTTGTGGGAGTTCGCGGACGGGCTGGGGCGGATCAAGGGATACCAGGAACGCGTCGGGCTCGGGCCGATCAACGAGCCGGAGAGCGGTCAGGTGATCCGCAGGAGCCGCCTCGGCGAGATGACCACCACGATCACCGCCCATCCGGGACGGGACAGCTCGCTGTACGACTCGATTCTCAGCGGATTCCGGGAGGTCGCCGGGGAGTACCGGGAGGACATGAACAACACGCTCCTGGTGATCACGGCGGGTAGGGACGACGGCAAGGGCACCCGCTTGCCGCAGCTCCTCGAGGTGCTGCGGCGCGACTGGAAGCCGGATCGGCCCGTGCAGATCGTCATCATCGCCTTCGGGGCGGATGTGGATCGGGGGAGTCTGGGGCAGATCGCGGCGGCCACCAACGGGTCGCTGCATGTGGCGCAGGAGCCGGAGGAGATCATCGACGTCTTCCTCGCCGCCCTGGCCCGCCGCCTGTGCCATCCCACGTGCAAACCGACCGCCTGAGGGTTCCGCGGCGCAGACGCGCAAGGGGGCGCCCCAGTGCGCCCCCTTGCGCGTCAGTGGGTCAGAGTCGTTGCCAGAGGGCCGGGACGTTCGGCGGTTCCCAGCCGGCGAGTGACGTGTGCGCCTGGATGCAGCGGTAGCTCACGCCGTTGTACGTCACCGTGGTGCCGACCGCGTACGCGACCCCGGCCCGCCACGTGCCCGAGGGGGCGGTGGCCGTCGGCGTCGGGGTCGGGGTGGGCGTGGGGGTGACGGTCGGGGTGGGCGTCGGGGTGGGGTTGCCGCCGCCACCGATCTGCAGGTCGATGCAGGAGTAGAAGGCGTTGACGGTGTCGGAGATGTTCCAGATCGCCAGGACCTTCTGGCGGCCGGAGTAGCCGGACAGGTTGACCGTGTGCGAGACCGTCGCCGGCGGCTGCTGGTTGTTGCCGCTGAACACGGCCACCCTGGTGTTGCCGATGTAGTACTCGTAGGTGCTGGTGGCGTGCCTGGCGGTGAACGTCCAGGTGAAGGTCACCGTGCTGCCCACCGACGCCACCGGCCACGGCTTGCTCTCGTCGCTCAGCTGGGCGAACTGCGACAGGTTGGCGTGGCAGCTCCGCAGGCCCTTCGGCCCCTCCACGCTCTGCGGCTCGTAGATGATGTTGCCGCAGTTGGGCACCTTGCCCTGGGCGCAGTTGGCCTGCCGGCTCGGTGGCGAGTTGACGTACCCGTGCGCGAACGCCGGGGTGGTGTTGAAGAGCGTGGTGGCGAGGGCGATCACCACCACGGCGACTAACGTGAGCATCCTTCGCATGGAAGCGGCTCCTTTACATGGGGGGATGCTCCAAATGTAAAGGAAACTTTCCTAACGGTAAATGGTCTGTTGACCCCTTGTCAGCGCGTCACGATGAAGTCCGCAGCATCGCGGGGCGCCCGATCGCGGGGTGGGGCCGCCGCGTGGCCCACGGCCACGCAGCCCATCGGATCCCACGACTCCGGCAGGTCGAGCACCGCGCGGACGATCGGGCGGCAGAACATCGTGGACGACACCCACGCCGAGCCGAGCCCTTCGACGGCGAGCTGAATCAGGAAGTTTTCCACCCCGGCGCCGGTCGCCACCACGAACATCTCCCGTTCGGAGGCGTTGCGCCGCGCGTCGCGGTAGGTGTGCGAGCCCTCCATCACCAGGCACGGCACCACCAGGTAGGGCGCGTGACGCAGTACGTCGCCCCGCCTGATCCGCTTGGCGATCGACTGCTCGCTGAACCCGTCGCCGCGAAGGTCCTCGATCCACGCCTCGCGCATCGCGTCGAGCAGCTTCGTCCGCGTCTCCGGCGACTCGACCAGCACGAACCGCCACGGGGTCGTGTGGTGCGGCGCCGGCGCGGCGATGCCCGCCGCCACCGCCCTGCGCACCGCCTCGGGGTCGACGGGCCGGTCGGAGAACTCCCTGATCGTACGGCGCGCGAACACGACGTCCCGCGACCCGAACCGGAACAGGTCGTCGTCGGCGGCCCGCACCAGCGGGCGCACCCCGGGCCCGTCGTCGTCGGTGACCAGGTGGGACAGCCCACGGACGATCGCCACGGGCACGCCATCGAGCTTGCCCTTGACCAGCTCGGCCGCGCCCGCGATCTCGTCGGCCAGTGCCGTGACGGTGGCGCTGAGCTGGTTGCCGTAACCGTCGGACGTGCCGCGGAAGTCGTCCAGCGGCCGCATGCCCGCCACCCCGATCGCCACGTCGGTGAGCCCGTTGCGCCACGGCCGGCCGAACGTGTCGGAGACGATCACGCCGACCCTGGCGGCCAGTCCCGCCCTGATGCGCCTGGCCGAGGCGTCGGGGTCCTCGGGGAGGAGCAGCACCGTGCCCGGCTCGGTGTTGGAGGCGTCCACTCCGGCGGCGGCCATGACGAAGCCGTGGCGGGTCTGGGAGATCACGGTGTCGCCGCGCCTGGCGACCACGCGCTCGGTCTCGTCTTCGATGGCCTGGACCCGGTCCGGCGCCCGGCGGATCCGGCCCTCGGCCTTGCTCACGATCTTGGAGGTGACGACCAGGATGTCGCCGTCCTGGAGACCCGCGTCCGCGAGCAGGGCCGCGATGTCGTCCCCCGGCCGCACCTCGTCGATGCCCGCTACGGCGATCACTTCGATGCGCTGGGGTGGGGCGCCCGCGTGATCCGGACGTGGTGCGATGGTCATCGGGCGAGCTCCAGGGCCAGGTCGAGCGCCGCGCGGGCGATGGCGGACGCGGCTTCGGCGTCGTGCATGAGGAGCGGGCGGGCGATGACCCGCACGCCGTCGAGCGCGACGCCCTCGTCCTCCTCGGCCACCAGCCAGCCGTCGATCAGATCCGAGCCGTAGAGCTCCAGGACGGCCTGAGCGCTCGTGTCGACCCCGATGGCCGTCAGACAGGCGTCGGCCATGCCCCGCACCGGTGCGCTGCCGATGATCGGCGACACGCCGACCACGGTCTTGGCGGTCAGGGCGTCGCGGATGCCCGGGACCTGGAGAATCGTGCCGATGCTGACGACGGGGTTGGACGGCGGCAGGATGACCACGTCGGCCTGCTCGATGGCCTCGAGCACGCCGGGCGCCGGCTTGGCCGTGTCCACCCCCACCAGCGCGAACGAGTGGGCGGGGACGGAGGCGCGCAGGCGTACCCACCACTCCTGGAAGTGCACGGCGCGCTTGCCGTGCTCGTCCTCGATCACCACGTGCGTCTCGCAGCGCTCGTCGCTCATCGGCAGCAGCCGCACGCCCGGCTGCCAGCGCGCGCACAAAGCTTCGGTGATCTGCGAGAGCGGGTAGCCGGCCGCCAGCATCTGGGAGCGGACGATGTGGGTGGCGAAGTCGCGGTCGCCGAGCCCGAACCATTGGGGCTCCATGCCGTACGCGGCCAGCTCCTCCTTGACCACGTGGGACTCCTTGGCCCGGCCCCAGCCCTGCTCCTCGTCGATGCCGTTGCCAAGTGTGTACATCACGGTGTCGAGGTCGGGGCAGACCCGCAGGCCGAACAGGGTGATGTCGTCACCCGTGTTGCCGATGACGGTGACCGTGGCCTCTGGCTCGGTCGCGCGTAGACCGCGCAGGAAACGGGCGCCGCCGATGCCGCCGGCGAGTGACACGATGTGCATGCGGCCCAGTCTTTCACCGGCCTCTGACAGGCCTGCCGCGGGAGTGGTTTTCCCCACTTTCAGAGCTGTACTTGCTGGTGTAGGCCTAATTGAGATGAAAGGGGTTGCTGGGACTCCCGTCGCGTGACTTGACGATGTGGCAAACTCCCTTCGGGCTAAAGGGTCCGTTGGGGGTATTTGTGAGCAAACTTGACGTCGCCCGGCTGAAGGAGCCGGCCGCCTGGGTCATGCTCGTCACCGGGCTGATGAACGTGCTGCTGGCGATCGGTCACATCCTGATCGGCTCGTCGTCCAGCTCGACCTTCACGGGCCGCGCGGCCTCGAACTTCTTCAGCGTGACGAGTCCGGTCGCCGTGGCGTTGTTGCTGGGTGCGGTCCTGTTGGTCACCAAAGTCGGCCAGCCGTCGCCCAAAGCCAAGCCGATCATGTACGGGGCGGCGGTCGGGCTGCTCCTGGCGTCGGTGTTCGGCATGCTGGCGCTCCTGCTCGGGCTGTTCGCCGGTGACGGGGCCCGTGACGTCGTGGAGTTCGTGCTCTTGGGCGTGCCGCAGCTGGCCTTGACCGCCATCGCGCTCGTGTACCTGATCCCGCAGGTCCTGCCCGAGCGTCCGGCCGCGCAGATCTACCACCACCCCCAGTTCGGCCAGCAGCCGCCGTTCGCCGGTGGCCCGCAGGATCCGGCCGCCGCCTACGGCCAGCCCCAGCCCGGCTATGGACAGCAGCCTCCCGCCGGGTACGGTCAGCAGCCGCCCTCCGGTCACCAGCCGGACTACGGCCGGCAGACGGACTACGGTCAGCAGCCCGGCTATGGTCAGCAGCCGCAGATGGGCCAACCCCCGTCCGGGCAGCAGCCTGGTTTCGGTCAGCAGGAACAGCCTCCCGCCGGGTACGGCCAGCAGCCGATGTCCGGGCAGCAGCCCGCCTACGGCCAGCAGCCCGTCTCCGGCCAGCCGGAGCAGGCGCAGCCCGCCTTCGGCCAGCAGCCCGCCTATGGTCAGCCGGAGCAGGCGGCACCTGGCTACGGCCAGCCCGAGCAGGCGCCGCCCGCCTACGGCCAGCAGCCCGATTATGGGCAGCAGCCGCCGTCGGGGCAGCAGCCTGGATACGGGCAGCAGCCGCCGAGCTTCGGCGGTGGTCAGCCCGGGCACTACGCGCCGCCCGCCGAGGCCCAGCCCCACCAGACCGCCGAGCCCGCTTACGGCCGGCCGCAGCCGGAGGCATACCAGCCGGTCAGGGCCGCGCTCCCGCCGGCGCCGTCCGACCAGCAGCAGCCCCAGGGCTTCCCGCCGGCCCAGGAGTACAACACCCCGGCCGCCGAGTACCAGCCGGCACCCTACGTCCCGGCCGACAGCCAGCCGAATCTCTACGCCCAGCCGAGCCCGAACCCGTACGCGCCGCCCCCGGCGAACGACCCCTACGCGCCCCCCGCGAACGAGCAGAGCCCGTACGCGCCGCAGGACGTCTTCGACACCCCGGCCGAGCAGCCCTCCTACCCGACGGGCGAAACCTCGCCGAACGTCCCGTTCCAGCCGCCGTACAAGGGGCAGAGCGCGTTCGACCAGCCGCAGCACGGCGGCACCCCGTTCACCGGCTATTCGGGCTCCGAGTACGCCACCCCGAACGCCTACCAGGAGCCCGACCCGCCCGTGGACCCGCGCTCCCAGCAGCTCATGGACGCCTACCAGCAGGCGGAGACGTACCAGCACACGGCCACCGCCGGCACCGCGCCCGACCTGCGCGTGCCGGACTACGCCGCCCAGGCAGGGCCGTACGACCCGTTCGGCCAGCCGCAGCAGCCGCCCCAGCAGCAGAGCGCGTACGAACCCCAGCAGGGCGCATACGAGCCCCGTCCCTACCAGCCGACCCACCAGGCGCCGGCCGGCGGGCAGGACCAGGGGGAGTCGACGATGCGGCTCGACCCGTCGGCGTACCGGGGAGATCCCCTCGGCGGCCGCCCGGGGGACGACCCCATTGACCCGACCGCCATATATACCCCCAACGAGCCACGCAGGTAACGGACCGGCAATGAACAGCTAGAGAGAGGGTGCGTCGCGGGCGGGCGTCTATCCCGCCCTGATACGGTTCGGACCGCTGGCAGGTTGAACGAGCCTGACCGAAACCATTGCGCGGATGGGGTGGGCTGGGCGAGAACATCACATGCCATGCACACCGGGGCGAGGTCTAGTCTTTCCCCGGATACCTGCATGCCGCTTGACGTCAGCTACGACACGCGCGTGTAATTACAACCATGTTGTTACGCCTTCCGGTGGGTGGGTACTAAGGAAGGCGTCCATGGGGGGCTCCATTGCGGGCGGGCGGCAGGGAGGTGTGCAGTGACCGATCCGGTCATCGCACAGGATCAGCTTGACGCTGAAGAACTCGGCTGGCAGGAGCGCGCGTTGTGCGCGCAGACCGATCCGGAGGCGTTCTTCCCGGAGAAGGGCGGCTCCACCAGAGAGGCCAAAAAGGTGTGCCGATCGTGCGAGGTCCGTGCCGAGTGCCTTGAGTACGCACTCGAGCACGATGAGCGGTTCGGCATCTGGGGTGGGCTGTCCGAGCGGGAGCGCAGACGGATCAAACGCCAGGCCGTTTAGTCATAGAGAGGGTCACGCGGCACTGCCGCGTGACCCTCTTCGCACCCCTTTGACCCGATTTCGCCTGTAGGGTGGGCGCGCCTGATCATCCCCCCAGGAGTGACCCGCCCATGTCCCGCCCGTACGTCACTGTGATCGTCGTCGCCCACGACGGCGCGCGCTGGCTCGGAGAGACGCTGCGTGCGCTGGCCGGCCAGAGCCGCAGACCCGATCGCGTAGCCGGCGTCGACAACGGCAGCAGGGACGGCTCGGCCGACCTGCTCGCCCAGACGCTCGGCAGCGGCAACGTCATCTCCCTGCCGCGCTCGACCGCCTTCGCCGAGTCCGTCGCCGAGGCGCTCGAGAGGCTGCCCTCGCGCGGGCCCGACGAGTGGATCTGGCTGCTTCACGACGACTGCGCCCCCGACAGGCGTGCGTTGGAAGCCCTGCTCACCGCGGCCGGCCACGATCCCAAGGCGGCCGTGCTCGGACCGAAGCTGCGTGACTGGCTCGACCAGAGACGGCTGCTCGAAATCGGCGTGACGGTGGGACGTACCGGGCGCAGGGACACGGGGCTGGAGCCGCGCGAGTTCGACCAGGGCCAGCACGATGGCACGCGCGACGTGCTGTCGGTGTCGACGGCCGGGATGCTGATCCGCCGCGAGGTGTGGGAGGAGATCGGCGGGCTGGACCCGTTCTTCCCGCTGTTCCGCGACGACCTCGACCTGTGCTGGCGGGTGCGCAACGCTGGGCACAAGGTCCTGGTCGTGACCTCGGCCGTGGCCTGGCATGCCGAGGCGGCGGCACGCAGGCGACGGCGCATCACGGTCAGCGGCGACCATCCGCGCCGGCTCGACAGGCGAAACGCGATCTTCGTGGTCATGGCGAACCTGCCCTTTCGCGCCATGGTGTGGGCATTGCTACGGAACGTGCTCGGCTCGGCCTTCCGCACGCTGTTGTTCCTCGTCAGCAAACAGCCCGCGAACGCGCTGGACGAGATGGTGGCCATGGGGTCGATCCTGGTGCACCCGTTCCGGCTGCTCAGGGCGCGGCGCGCCCGCCGCCACGGCCGCAAGAAGGGATATGTCCGCATCAAGCGGTTGATGACTCCTCCGGGTGCGGCCTACCAGCGGCTGATCGACATGGCGCAGAGCTTCCTCGCCGGCGAGGCCCCTGTCGACTCGGCCGGCCGCCACCACCACGTGTCCGCGGAGGAGGACGAGGTGCTCCCGCCGCCGGACACCGGCGCGGTCAAACGGTTCCTGGCCCGCCCAGGCGTCGTCCTCATGCTCGCGCTGACCGCGATCTCGCTGGTCGCCGAGCGGTCGCTGCTCGGCGGCGACCGGCTCGGCGGGGGCGCGCTGGTGCCCGTGATCGGCGGCGCCGGCGACCTCTGGGCGTTCTACACCGAAGGATTCCACGACATCGGGCTCGGCTCGGACGCCTGGGCGCCGCCGTACGTCGCGGTCGTGGCCGCTGTGTCCACGCTCGCGTTCGGCAAGACGTGGCTGGCCGTGTCGGTGCTGCTGCTCGGCTCGGTGCCGCTGGCGGGCGCCACCGCGTACCTGGCCACGCGGCACTTCATCCCCTCGGTGCCCGCGCGGGCGTGGGCGGCGGGGACGTACGCGCTGCTGCCCGTCGCGACCGGCGCGATCGCGGCGGGACGGCTGGGCACGGCGGTGGTGTTCGTGCTGCTGCCGGTCTACGCCTCGCTCGCCACGACCCTCCTGTCCGCCGAACGCCGTCCCGCCCGCCGCGCCGCCTGGGCGCTGGGGCTGCTGCTGGGGGTGGGGACGGCGTTCGTGCCGCTGGTGTACCCGATGGTGGCGGTGCTGGGCGGACTGTCCTTGGCGGCGGGACGACGGCGTGGTGCGACGCGGCGGAGCCGTGCGGGCCGGCGGGCCGGCGCCGGCGGCGTGGGCCGGGATGGCCGCGCACCTGGCCTGGGGCGGCGGGATGGTGTCGCGGTGTCCATGGCCATCGCGTTGCTCGTCCCGGTGGCGCTGCTGTTCCCGTGGCTCGCGACTCTGGTGAGCGACCCAGGAAGGCTCCTGCTGGAGGCCGGGCTGCACGATCCCGCGCTGGTGGACGCCGCACCGGCCCCCGAGTCGTTGCTGGCGTTGGCCCCTGGCGGGCCGGGGCTGCCGCCGTTCTGGGTGACGGCGGGGCTGCTGGCGACGGCTCTGTCCGCGCTGCTCTTGCGCCGCCGGCGTATGATCGTCGCCGTCGGCTGGGGCGTCGCCCTGTACGGGATGCTCGCCGCGATCCTGGTCACCCGGTTCTCTGTCGAGGGCACACGGGTGTGGCCTGGGGTACCGCTGGCGTTCGCGGGGATGGGGCTGGTCGTCCTCGTGGGCCTGACCGCACACCGCCTGGCCGGGCTGCGCGCCGGGGGCGGCCTGCGGCGGCTGGGGGCGACGGTGATGGTGGGCGTGGCCTTCAGCACGCCGCTGCTGGCCGCCGGCTACTGGGTGGCCACCGGGGTCCGCGGTCCGCTCGCCGGGGACGCGCCCGACGTGCTGCCCGCCCTGGCCGCCTCCAAGACCGTCCAGGGGGAACGCACATTGGTGATCAAGGGGTCGGAGTTCACCGTGCTGCACGGGCGTACCCCGCTGCTCGGCGAAGCGGAGCTGCCCGTCGCGTCCGAGGCCCGCACCCGCGTTTCCACCGCCGCCCAAGGGCTGGCCGGCGGGCGCGGCGGCGACGCGGCCACGCTGGCGCAGCACGGCATCGCGATGGTCGCCGTGGCGCCGCCGGTCGCGCCGCAGCTGAGCAGGACGCTCGACTCCCAGCCTGCGCTGCAGCGCATGAGCCTGTCGGAGGCCGGCGGCCTGTGGCGCGTCGTCGAACCGGTCACCCGCGTGCCCGCGCAGCCCGAGAGCGCCCTGCACAAGCCGTGGTTGTGGACGCAGGCCGCGATGGTGCTGGTGTTCGCCGTGCTGGCCGCGCCGGGGCGGCGTGAGAGCCGGCAGGAGGCCGTGGAGCCTGCACCCGGTGCGGTCCTGGTGGGGGCGTCATGAAGTCCTTCGTCGAGAACAGGTTCGGCCTGCCGGCGCTGGTGGTCGTGGCCTTGGTGGCCCTGTACGGCGTGGCGTACGTCACCCGACCGGCCGCCCCCGCCGCTCCTGGGCAGGTTGCACCCCGGAAGGTGGCGGTTGAGTCGGTCACCGCCGTATGTCCCGGCACGAAGGGGGAGAAGGTCGGCGTGTACCTGCCCGGCGGCCTGTCCCACGAGACGATGGCGGACGGCAAGCCGTACGTGACGAAGGGCCCCGCAGCGCTGGAGGCCGGCTACACCACCCGCGTCACCCGGGGCGCCGCACGCGGCCTGGCCGGCGTACGCTGCACCGAGCCCGCCCCCGTGACCTGGCTGCTCGGCCCCGGACCGGCGAACGCCGGCGTGATCCTGCACCTCACGAACGCGGACAAGGCGCCGGCGCTGGCCGACGTACAGGTCCACGCGGCCGAGGGCCTGATCTCCGGCGACAAGGGGATCGGCCTGGAGGTCGCGCCCGGCGAGCACCGCGAAATCGACATGAGGACGCTCGCCCCGTCGGCCGACATCATGGCCGTGAGCGTCACCACCATCTTCGGCCGCGTCGCCGTCGGCGCCCGCACCACGCTCGAGACCGGAGGCGTCGACTGGCTCCCGGCCGCCGCGCCACCCGCGACGCGCGTCGTCGTCCCCGGGATTCCGGGCGGCGGCGGCCGCCGCGAGCTCCTCGTCGCCGCCCCCGGCGACACCGACGCGCTCGTGCGGGTGAGGGCGGTGAGCGAGGACGCCGAGTACGCCATGAGGGGCCGCGAGACGGTGGACGTACCGGCGGGAAGCGTCGTCTCAGTGGACGTGACCACCGGCGTGGGTGGCTCCTCGGCGGCCCTCGTCCTCACCTCGGAAACCCCGATCGTGGCCGGCCTGGTGATGACCGGCACCGGCGGCCGCTCGGACATCGCCTTCACCGCCGGCACACCCTCGCTGGACCTGGGCAGCGCGGTGGCCCGCAACGGCACCGGCTCCCGCCTGATCCTCACAGCACTGGGTGGACGGCCCGGCAAGGTACGGGTACAAATCGTGCCGGGGAAGGGAGAGGCGGAGCCACCGTTCGACGTGGAGGTCCCGGCGGCGCGGACGCGAAACGTCCCGCTGAAGGCCAAGGGCGACTTCGCGGTCGTCGTCACACCCGTGTCTGGGGAGGTGTACGGCGGGAGAGTGGTGGAGGAGCGCCTCAAGACCGGCCTGCTGATCACGGCCCAGCCCCTGGCGCAGGCCCGCAGGTGGACCTTGCTCCCTCCTCTCACCGACACGCCTCACGTGGTCCAGCCGTAGCTCTTCGGCGCCGATGACCCTGCCTCCAGCGCTCTTCGCCGAGGTCAGTGGCCGACGCTCTGATAGTGGTCGAGCTGACGCCGCCAGATGAGGTAGGCCAGCGCGACCAGGAGCACACCCAGCAGAGGGGCCGCCAGGGCCCAGGGATTGTCGAGCTTGCCCAGCACGACGCCCGAGGGTACGTACGCCACGAAGGCGACCGGCAACACGAAGGTGAGCAGCCACTCGACCGTGCTACCGAAGATCTTCATCGGGTACGAGCCGAACTTGCTGAAGATGTCGTCGACGAAGACACGCAGGGCGAATGTGTCGATCATGCGCAGCGACAGCGAGCAGAGGGCGACGAAGAAAGCGGCCTCGATGAGGGCGCCGCCGACGATCGCCACGAAGCAGAAGGCGATCAGCCAGGCGTTCCACTGGACATGTGCGTTCTGGGCGGCGACGGCGAGGAGCGTGACGCCCACGAGCAGGTCGCCGATCTGGCTGATGCCCATTCGGTTGCCCATGAGCTGGACGAGGGGATTGAGCGGTCGGAGGAGGAAGCGGTCGAACTCACCGTTGCGTACCACCGAGTGGATGTCGTTCACGCTGATCAGGGGGATCATCGCCAGGGCGTGGGCGGTCAGGCGCAGGCCGTACAGGAAGGCGATCTCCGCAAGTCCCCAGCCCGCCAGCGACGGGAAGGTGTGCATCACCACCCAGATGAAGGCGAACCCGGTGCCCTGCCAGATGGCGCCGCTGATGATGCCGATCACGGTGTTGAGGCGATATTGCATGGCGCCGCGGGCCGAGGCGCGCTGGAGGAGCACGTACAGGCGTAGGGCGCGGAGGACCTCAGCCACCCTGGATCACCACCCTTCGATGGGCGCGGGACCAGGTCAGGACGAGTACGGCCCCCAGCCCTGTGATCCAGGCGAGCTCAACCACAACAGGACCTGCGATATCGGAAATGTGCCCGACGTAGACCGCCGCGGGCACGTACCCCATGTACTTGAAAGGCAGGATCTCGGCCACCTCGCCGAGGACGCCGGGGAAGAAGGCGAGCGGCACCATCGTCCCGGCGAAGAACTGGCTGACGAGCCGGTAGAGCAGCGAGATGGCGCCGATCTCCATGGTCCAGAAGCCGATCAGACTGATCAGCAGCGCCAGCTGCACGGCGATCACGTACCCGAGCACGAGCGTGATCACATAGCCGGGACCGTTGACCGGCACGGTGATCGAGCCGACCAGCAGGACCACCGGGATGACCGGCGCGAGCATCAGCAGCCCGCCCAGGGTGTTCCCGATCTGGAAGGCGGCCATCTGCCGCAGGTAGCCGATCGGCCGGGCCAGGTCGAAGAAGACCATGCCGGTACGGATGCGGTGGTGGATGGTGCTGGAGACGACGGTGTGGGTGGCGAAGGCCTGCAAGTTGGCCAAGGTCAGGTAAGCCAGCAGCGCCTCCAGCGTGAGGCCGGCGGCCGCGGGGCGCGAGCCGTACACCGACGTCCAGATCATGCGCAACAGGAACACCTGGGCGACGAGTGCCACACAGGTCATGATGATGTTGCTGCGGTAGGCCAGGGCCAGGCGGAAGCCGATGCGGGTCATCGGGTGTAGATCCCCTTGATCACGCTCTCCAGGTCAGGCTCCTCGATCGACATGTCGCGGATGGTCTGCTCGGCGGCGATCGAGGCGATCAGGCCTGGCAGGTCGTCGTGGATGTCGAAGACGTAGCGGCCGTCGGCGTCCCGGGACACGCCGCGCACCTGCTCCGGCTCGGACTCCAGCAGGACCACCAGCCGCCTGGGCTGGTTCACCAGCGCGTCGATGGTGCCGTCGAAGAGCACCCGGCCGTGGTCGATGAGGATGATCCGCTTGCACAGCGCCTCGACGTCGGCCAGATCATGCGTGGTCAGGATGACGGTGGTCCGCCCGACGCGGTTGGTCTCGACGATGAAGTCGCGGACCGCCTCCTTGGCCAGCACGTCCAGCCCGACGGTCGGTTCGTCGAGATAGAGGAGCGGAGGTTCATACAGCACGGCCGCCGCCAGGTCGCCGCGCATCCGCTGGCCGAGGCTGAGCTGGCGGACCGGAGTGTCGAGGAAGTCGTCCAGCCCCAGCAGGTCGCGCAGCTTCTTCAGCGACGTCTCGAAGCGCGGAGCGGGAACGTCATAGAGCGAGCCCACCAGGCGTAACGACTCGATCAGCGGCAGGTCCCACCACAGTTGACTGCGCTGGCCGAAGACGACGCCGACGTGGCGCGCGTTGGCCGAGCGGTCACGCCACGGCACCAGGCCGTTGACCTCCACGGTGCCCTTCGTCGGCGTGAGGATCCCGGTGAGGATCTTGATGGTGGTGGACTTGCCGGCGCCGTTGGGCCCCAGGTAACCGACGACCTCGCCCTCTTCGATCTCGAAGCTGACATCGTCGACGGCTGTGGTCTCCTCGTATTGGCGGGTGACGAGCGTGCGAAAAGCTCCGAAGGGTCCGGAGAAGGTGCGTGGCCGGCGGAAGACCTTGGTTAACCCATCGACCCGGATCATGCAGAAATCTTTTCTCTGCCGTGCCCGCGCTGCAAGTTGTTTTCATGGCTATCCGGGCCACCGGCATCACGACGTACGTCCAGCCCCCTGGCTCGGGCTCTTCAGCAGTGTCGCGGTGAACTCCTTGTCGAGATTGCTCGCCCTGGCGAAGCCCCTTTCGCTATTCGACGATCACGAGACCGTTGCCGTCCGGGTCGCGGAAGGTGAACATCGGCGGGACGCCTTCCCAGAGCAGCAACTCGTCCACGTCGACCCCGCGCTTCACAAGCTCATGGTGCAGGGATGCGGCGTCCGCGGTCGTGAGGCGGATGCCGGTCTCGACGCCGGTCGGGGCCTCTGGGGACGCGGGAACGAGCGCTATCGAGGTCGTCGATCCTGAAGGCGCCACCTCGATCCACCGCCCGCGAAGCTGCTCGATCGGGGCGTCCAGGAGCTTGTCCAGACCCAGGGTGCTCACGTAGAACTCGACGGCGCGGTCCTGGTCGGTGACGGGGATGGCTACAGTCCTGATGCCGGTGATCGCGGTGCTGACTCGCTCGCCCATGTCGGGCCTCCTGTCGTTCGGCTCGCAGGGTTGGACTTGTTGAGCCGGCAGAACTCATCGCTGTGTCTGTGAAGCGACCTGCGTTTGTTGCGTTTGTTGCGGATACTGCGAAGAGGAGGTGACGTGGTGGCAGACGTCCAGGCCAAGCGTGTGCAGCCGGACATGCTGAACGTCTCACGTCCATATTGCTGCGCTGGGCCAAGAATTGGGCATGTGAGCAGTACAAGCCGTTGATCGAGGGACTGAAGTGGTGTCATCGAGTCTGCGGATGCCCTTCGATGCCCGTTCAGCGGCGGTCGTCATATCCGGGGTCGACGGTTTCGGGGGAGAGGCCGAGCAGGACGGCCACTTGTTCCACCACCGTGTCGTGGACCATGGCGCCCAGCATGTCGCGGTCCCTTGCCCGGGCCTCCAAAGGTCGCCTGTAGACCACCACCGATGCCGGGCTCTGGCCGGTGGCCGCGTCGGCGCGGCCGAACGGGATCGGGTCCGAGGTCAGGCGCGGTCCGTCGTCCAGCTCGCTCAGCGGCGGCACTTCCTCCACGGCGAACTCCACGGCCGACAGTTGCCGCTCCCAGCGGGGGCGGAGGCGGTCGACGGCGTCGAGGACGAGGTCGTCGAAGCGTTCGCTGCGGGACTTGGCCATGGGAACGTGGGAGGGGGCGAGCGGGCCGCGGAGGCCGCGACCGTGGCGATCGCGCCGTCTGGGACCGCGCTTCGGAGTCACAGGGGCAAGTCTAAGGGGAGGCCGCTCCCGTTCTCAGGGTGGCGGCGCCGTTTCGGTGGGTGATCGTCATCTGATCGTTGCGCCGGGCAGTGGGGCCGCGTGGTGGTGCTGGTGTGAGGGTGACCGTTAAGTGATCCTTTTGTGGGGGACAATTGCGGTGGTCTCGGGATACGGCCAGGTGGTGGGCGGTGGTGTCATCGGGGCATGTAGGTGGAAAGGCTGCGACAGGTGTCCGAATTGTGGCGACACGCTCGTTAAGAGCGCTCAGGTAGTGGCGCCTCGCACGCTTACCAGATACGGTCCCTCCGTGAGCCCCGTCCGCCGCTGTTCCCGCACCGCTTGCAGCCAGCCTGCCGTCTTCACGCTCACGTACGTATACGCCGACTCGACCGCGGTTCTCGGCCCCCTGGCGACGTACGCGGAGCCACACTGTTACGACCTGTGCGCCGAACACGCCGAGCGGCTGACCGCTCCCCGCGGTTGGGAGGTGGTGCGGCTGCCGACGGACGGCGCCTCGCCCAGCTCCGACGATCTCGAGGCGCTGGCCAACGCGGTCAGGGAGGCCGCCAGGCCGGCACGGGCTGGTGCTGAGCCCGTCGGCGACGCCGTCGAGGTCGGACGACGCGGCCATCTTCGGATCCTGCGCTCGGCCAATCCGAACCGGGATCGATGAAGCGCGTCGCCTGCCTGCGCCGGTAGAGTCGAGGCACGTGCCCGCGGTCGATTTCGTAGGAGTTCCGATTAACCGCCAATTCTCCCTACTCGCTTTCGATCTGGATGACACCTTGGCGGTGTCCAAGTCCCAGATTGATGATCGAATGGCGGAGCTCCTGGCCCGTCTGCTCGATGTGGTGGATGTCTGCGTTATCTCCGGCGGCCAGTTCAGCCAGTTTCAGAACCAGGTGCTGAGGCATCTGCCGGTCGGCGACCGGCATCGCGCCAGGCTGCATCTCATGCCGACGTGCGGGACGCGCTACTACCGTTGGGAGAAGGACGAGTGGCGCCTCGTCTATGCCGAAGACTTCAGTGACGCCGAGAAGGCTGAGATCATCCAGGTGCTCACACAGAGCGCCAAGGAGCTCGATCTGTGGGCTGATGATCCCTGGGGGGAGATCATCGAGGACCGAGGCAGTCAGATCACCTTCTCTGCCCTGGGCCAGCAGGCCCCGCCCAGCTCGAAATATGCCTGGGATCCCGACGGCTCCAAGCGGCGCAGATTGTGCGCGCATGTCGCGGAACGCCTGCCTGGTCTCGAGGTTCGCAGTGGTGGCTCGACGTCGGTCGACATCACGCGAAAGGGTGTCGACAAGGCGTATGGCATCGGCCGTTTGCTCGAGGCTACTGGCCTCGGAATTGATGACGTGCTGTTTGTCGGTGATCGTCTCGACGAGGGCGGCAATGACTATCCCGTCAAGGCGATGGGCGTGGAGTGCGTCGCGGTAGAGGGCTGGGAGCAGACGGCGGAATTCGTCGAGAGCTTCCTCGGCATCGAGGCTCGATGAACCAGCGAAGGCAGGTTACATTGATCGCACCGTGGGCCCACTGGATTCTTTAAGCATGGCACGATTTCGCTCATAGCGCCCGGGGCCGTGACCGTTGCCCTCATACCTTCGCCACATGCCAACCGTGATCTCTTCACGGCGACCTTGGCGAATGTCAGCGAGGTCGCCGCCCGCGGAGGGGAAATCATCGGATTCGGACCCGATGACCTCGACGAAGCCGACCTTCTGAGCTTCTCCGACTACCAGCCTCTGCCATATCACGCCCTTCATTTGAACCGGGAGATCGACGAGCCCCGAAATCTCCCAAAGTCCGTCACGGTACGCTGGGGCGTGGAATAAATGTACAGACAATTCATCGAGCAGGTGCTCGACGTGGCGTCAGCCGTCGCTCGCGACAAATTCGGCAAAGTGAGCACGCGATACAAGGAGAGCGACCCGCATCAGGTCCTCACCGAAGCGGACACCGCGATAGGGAAGCTGCTGCTGCGCTATACGTGGGTCATCGACCCGATCGACGGCACGAGCAATTTCGCGGCCGGACTGCCGCACTACGGGATCATGGTGCTGGAGGACGCGACGCCCATCGCCGGTGGCATCGCGTTGCCCGCCTTTGGCGAGATCTACAGCGCTCAGAAGGGCGAGGGAGCGACCTGCAACGGGGCGCCCATCCACGTCGCCGGCAACGGTGGCGTCGCCGGTCGAATGCTCTGTTACGGCATTGACGCGGATCCGGCGCACCCCGAGGTCGCGCGGGCATCGTGATGGTGGCGAGAGGGCGCTACGGTGCGTTCTTGAACCAGACCTCCAAGATCTGGGACAATGTCGCGCCGCAGATCATCGTGGAGGAGGCGGGGGCCGTTGGACGGCGTTCGACGGGACGCCGATCGACTATTCCAGCGCCGTGACGCAGGCCGAGCGCAACTTCACGCACTGTGGTGCGAGTCAAGCGGTGTTCCACCACATACAGACCATCATTCGTCGGACTCGATCCGCCTGACCGGTGACACCGTGATGTTACGGTCGAGCTAACGAGTGAAAGCGAGATTGGTGAAAGAGTGAAGATCGACGACTGGCTGCTGGAGATCCTGGCCTGTCCGGCGTGCAAGGCGCCCCTGCGTGCCGACAGCGAGGCCGAGGAGCTGGCCTGCACGGGCTGCGGCCTGATCTATCCGGTCCGGGATGACATCCCCGTCCTGCTCGTCGACGAGGCCAGGAAACCGTGACCTGGGAGCCCGGCCGGCTCGACGACCAGGCTCACCTCAGTGAAGGCGACCCTGGCGGGATGTTGCCCGCGGTCGCCTCATCCGCGGCTCACATACGCACCGGCCACCGTGCGGCCGTCGAGGCCCGCCTCGACCGGTTGGCCGCCCACGGGCGGCCGCGCGCCATCGTGGTCGCGGGCATGGGCGGCTCCGGCATCGCGGGCGACATCCTGGCGGCGGTGGCCGGCAACGGCGTGCCGCTGCCCATCGTGACCTTGCGTTCCTATCAGCTCCCCGGCTGGGTCGGCGCCACCGACCTGGTCATCGCCGTCTCCGGCTCGGGCGACACCGAGGAGACGCTGTCCGTCGCCACCCAGGCCGTGCGCCGCGGCTCTACGCTGCTCGGCGTCGGACCCTCGGGTTCCCCGTTGGAGGCCATCGCCGTGCAGGGATCGGCCGTCTACGTGGCGGTCCCGGTCGACGGGCAGTCCAGGGCGAACGTCTGGCTCCTGACCATTCCCCTGATCGTGGCCGCCGCCGAGCTGCGGCTCGTGCCGGCGGAGGCGGACCTGTTCGAGCGGGTGGCCAAGGCCCTGGAGGACATGGCGCACCGGTGCCGGCCGTCCAGCGAGTCGTTCATCAACCCCGGCAAGTCGCTCGCCATGGACCTGGCCGAGAGCGTCCCGATGATCTGGGGGTCGTCGCCGGTGGCGGCCGTGGCCGCGTACCGGCTGGCCTGCCAGCTCAACACGAACGCGAAATATCCCGCTGTTTACGGAGAACTGCCCGAGGCCGGCCACAACCAGGTGGCCGCCCTCGACGGGCCGATGGCCGAGCACGACATCTTCGCCGACACCGCCGGACTCACGCTCCGGCTCGTGGTCATGCGTGACGTCGAAGAGCACCCCCAGGTGGCGCGGCGGCGCGAGGCGGTGCTGCGGCTGGCGCGCGACCGCGACGTCAGGGTCACCGAGCTCACGGCCGAGGGGGTGCATCCGCTGGAGCGGATCGCCTCGCTGATCGCCCTGGGCGACTACGCCAGCACGTACCTGGCGCTGGGATATGGAGTGGATCCGACCCCTGTGTCAGCGATCACTGAGCTGAAGGCCAGAATTTCGCAATAGGATCCTTTTCCAGGCCTTAATACGTGATCTTTATGAGTGGAGAAGACCCGTGAGCGCGAGCGGCGGAACTAAAGCGATCGTGGCGGCATTGGCCGCCAACTTGGCCATCGCCGTGGGGAAGTTTGTGGCCGCGGCCTTCACCGGTTCCTCGTCGATGCTGGCCGAGGGCATTCACTCCGTGGCCGACTCGGGCAACCAGGTGCTGCTGCTGGTTGGTGGCAAGCGGGCGCAGCGGGCCAGCACCAGGGAGCACCCGTTCGGCTACGGGCGCGAGCGCTACTTCTACGCCTTCGTGGTGGCCGTCGTGCTGTTCACGATCGGCGCCGCGTTCTCGCTCTACGAGGGCGTGCACAAGATCCAGGATCCGCACAAGGTGGATTCGCCGATCTGGGCGTTCGGAGTGCTGATCTTCGCGATCATCGCGGAGACGTTCTCGTTCCGTACGGCGATCCAGGAGTCCAACGCCGTGCGCGGCAAGCAGTCGTGGTGGGCGTTCATCCGCCGCTCCAAGGCGCCGGAGCTGCCCGTCATCCTGCTGGAGGACCTGGGCGCGCTGTTCGGCCTGATCTTCGCGCTGTTCGGCGTGACGATGGCGGTCGTCACGGGTAACGGCGTCTGGGACGGCGTCGGCACCCTGATGATCGGCGTGCTGCTCGCGGTCATCGCGGTCGTGCTGGCCATCGAGACCAAGTCGCTGCTGGTCGGTGAGGGCGCCTCGCTGGAGATGGAGGATCAGATCCGCCAGGCGCTGGAGAGCGCGCCGGAGGTGGAAAGGATCATCCACATGCGGACGCTGCACCTCGGGCCGGAGGAGCTCCTCGTGGGCGCCAAGATCGCCGTGTCGCACGACGAGACGGCCTCGGAGGTGGCGCGCGGCATCGACGAGGCCGAGCGCCGCATCCGCGAGGCGGTGCCGATCGCCCGGGTCATCTACCTGGAGCCGGACCTGGACCGCGAGCGCGCCACGGCCGCCGAGACGACCTCATGACGTTCACCGCCTGAGGAGCCGCAGGGCCTTCTCCTTCTCGAAGTCGAGGGCCCTGCGGGGCACCTGGATGCGGCCGATCCGCACCCCCAGGTCGCGTACGGCGGCCGCCACCGTCGGCTCGCTCAGCACCCGCAGCGCGAACGCCAGCTCGGCCGGCGACACGTCGAACCGCTTCTCCAGCTCTACCCCCTGAGCCACGGCGGCCAGCTCATCGGGGCCGAACCGCCGGTGCGCCCCCTGCTCCCGCACCGGCGGCAGCAGCCCGAGAGACTCCCGGTATCGAAGCATTCGTGGGGACATGCCGAGCCGCTTGGCTGCTTCCGTGATGCGCATTCTTACATTCTTACGTCAGTTTCAGCGTGCTGGGAATGCGATCCCGGTCATGCGGGGCCTAGACTCGTCCCCGAGAATCACCGTCAGCGCGAGGGGACACCCGATGGACTTCAAGGTCGCCGACCTTTCACTTGCCGAGTTCGGCCGCAAGGAGATCCGGCTCGCCGAGCACGAGATGCCCGGCCTCATGTCGGTCCGCAAGGAATACGCGGCCTCCCAGCCCCTTCGCGGTGCGAAGATCATGGGCTCCCTGCACATGACGATCCAGACGGCCGTCCTCATCGAGACACTGGTGGCGCTGGGCGCCGAGGTCCGCTGGGTCAGCTGCAACATCTTCTCCACGCAGGACCACGCCGCCGCCGCGGTGGTCGTCGGACCCAACGGCACCGTGGACAACCCGCAGGGTGTGCCGGTGTTCGCCTGGAAGGGCGAGACGCTGGAGGAATACTGGTGGTGCACCGAGCAGGCGCTCACCTGGCCCAACGGTGACGCCCCCAACATGATCCTGGACGACGGCGGCGACGCCACGCTCCTCGTTCACAAGGGCGCCGAATACGAGAAGGCCGGCGCCGTGCCGCCCGCCACCGCCGACGACCCGGAGGAGTGGCACGTCATCATCGACCTGCTCACCCGCACGGTCGGTTCGGACAAGAGGTGGACGCGGATCGCCGAGAGCATCAAGGGCGTCACCGAGGAGACCACGACCGGCGTGCACCGGCTCTACGAGATGCACAAGAACGGCCAGCTGCTGTTCCCGGCGATCAACGTCAACGACTCGGTCACCAAGTCCAAGTTCGACAACAAGTACGGCTGCCGCCACTCCGTCATCGACGGCCTGAACCGGGCGACCGACGTGCTGATCGGCGGCAAGGTGGCCGTGGTCTGCGGCTACGGCGACGTCGGCAAGGGCTGCGCCGACGCGCTGCGCGGCCAGGGCGCCCGGGTCATCGTCACCGAGATCGACCCCATCTGCGCGCTCCAGGCGGCCATGGACGGTTTCCAGGTGACGACGCTGGACGAGGTCGTCGGCATCGCCGACATCTTCGTCACCGCCACCGGCAACTTCAACATCATCACCGCCGAGCACATGGCGAAGATGAAGCACCAGGCGATCGTGTCCAACATCGGCCACTTCGACAACGAGATCGACATGGCGGGCCTCGCCAAGCTGCCGGGCATCGTCAGGAACAACATCAAGCCCCAGGTCGACGAGTGGGTCTTCGCCGACGGGCACTCGATCATCGTGCTCGCCGAGGGGCGGCTCATGAACCTGGGCTGCGCGACCGGGCACCCGAGCTTCGTCATGTCCAACTCGTTCACCAACCAGGTGATCGCGCAGATCGAGCTGTTCACGAAGACCTCCGAATACCCGATCGGGGTCTACACGCTGCCGAAGCACCTGGATGAGAAGGTCGCCCGCCTGCACCTTGACGCCCTCGGCGTCAAGCTCACCGAGCTCACGAAGGAGCAGGCCTCCTACATCGGCGTCCACGTCGAGGGCCCCTACAAGTCCGACCACTACCGGTACTGAATCTTCTCTCTCTCGGAGAAGATTCAGGAGTTTCGGGAGGGGTTCTCTCCTCCCGGAACTCCTTTGGAGCTCCACAACCGGGAGGGGTTCTCTCCTCCTGGAGCTCCTTTGGAGCTCCACAACCGGGAGGGGTTTTCTTCTCCTGGAGCTCCTTTGGAGCTCCACAACCGGGAGGGGTTCTCTCCTCCCGGAGCTCCTTTGGAGCTCCACAACCACCTTCTTTTACGGTCGCCCAAGGTCACCGCACGCGCCGCACCCGGTTCCCGTCTGTCATGGCCGGTCGTGAAGGCTCACGGGGTGCTCGCCGTGACGAGCGTATTCTTGGCCGTCTTCTTCGGTTAGCAGGCACCCATGGACGTCAGTGAAAGCGGTGAGCGGCAGATCTCGTGGGCTGCTCGTTCGATGCCGGTGTTGACCGCGATCGGTGAGCGATTCGCGCTCTCACGGCCGCTTGACGGGCTGCGGATCGCGGCGTGCCTGCACGTCACCGCTGAGACGGCGGTGCTCATGGGGGCCTTGAAGGCGGGCGGTGCGCAGATCGAGCTGGCCGCTTCCAATCCGCTCTCCACGCAGGACGATGTTGCCGAGGCTCTGCGGACCTATGGCATCGGCGTGCACGCGCGGGCTGGAGTGGACCGGGCCACCTACTACCGGCATATTCACCAGGCGCTTGATCTTGAGCCCGACCTCGTACTCGATGATGGGTGTGATCTTGTCAACATCCTGCACACCGAGCGGACTGATCTGCTCGAGCGGGTGAGCGGCGGGTGTGAGGAGACCACAACCGGGATCATTCGGTTGCGGCAGATGGCGGCCGAGGGGGCGCTGCGGTTTCCTGTGGTGGCGGTCAACGACACGCGGACCAAGCGCATGTTCGACAACCGGTATGGCACCGGGCAGTCGACGCTTGACGGGATCATGCGGGCGACCAACACCATGCTCGCTGGGCGGACCGTGGTCGTGGCGGGGTTCGGCTACTGCGGGCGTGGGGTGGCCGAGCGGGCCAAGGGGTTCGGGGCGCGGGTGATCGTGACCGAGATCGACGCGGTCAAGGCGCTCGACGCCACCCTGCAGGGCTACGAGGTGCGGCCGATGGCGCAGGCCGCGATGCTCGGCGATCTGTTCGTGACCGTGACCGGCAACCGGGACGTGATCAGAGGCGAGCACCTGTCGGTCATGAAGGATGGGTCGATCCTGGCCAACGCGGGGCACTTCGATGTGGAGATCGACGTGCGCGCGCTGGACGAGCTGGCCCAGGAGGTGCACCGGGGGGTGCGCCCCAACACCGACGAGTACGTGATGCCCGACGGCCGGCGGCTGCTGCTGCTGGCCGAGGGGCGGCTGGTCAACCTCACCGCCGCGGAGGGGCATCCGGCGGCCGTCATGGACATGTCGTTCTCCGCGCAGGCCCTCGCCGTGGAGTGGCTGGTGGGCGCGCGGGCGGAGTTGGCGCCTGGCGTCTACGACGTGCCGGGCGAGATCGACCATGAGGTCGCCAGGCTCAAGCTGGCCGCTACCGGCATCGGCATCGACACGCTCACCCCCGAGCAGGAGGACTACCTGCATTCGTGGCGGGCGGGCTCCTGAGACTGCACTCGTGGCAGTGCGAGGGCTGAGGGCCCGCCTGCATGCGTGGCAGGGCGAGGGCTAAAGGGCCGACTGCATTTCCTGCATGCGGCGGATCTCGGCTGCCTGGGTGACGCTGACGTCACTGGCCAGTTCCTCGATCCTGATGTGGGAGCCGCTGGTCAGCACCTGTTCGGACATCTTGATCGCGCCGAGGTGGTGGTTGATCATGAGCTCAAGGAACATCCGGTCGAAGTTCTTGCCCGTGGCGGCCTTCAGTGCCTCGAGTTGCTCGGGCGCGGCCATTCCCGGCATGCCGTCGTGCGCGGCGTGATGGTCGGGCACCTTCTGGTCCAGCTCGCGTAGCCAGCCCGTCATGAACTGGATCTCCGGCCCCTGAGCCGCCTTGATCCGGTCGGCCAGGCTCTTGAGCTTGGCCGAGTCCGACCGGTTGGGCGCGAGCAACGCCATGTCTAGCGCCTGCTGGTGATGGACGATCATGTCCTGCACGTAGGTGACGTCGGCGGCGTTCGCGGTGGGTGAGGGCACGGCGGTGGCGGCCTCGCCAGGCGAGAGCGTCTTGGCCAGCTCACCGGGGCGGCCGGGGGCGATCACGGGCGCGGTCGAGTCGGCCCGCGGGGCTTGCGGCGGCGTACTGGAGGTGCAGCCGGAGAGAGCGATGACCGTGCCTGCAAGGACCGTGCTTGCAATGAACCCGAGCGCGGCGCGCACCCAGCCCTCCCTGACTGATGTGGTGGAGAATGCGCACTCTAGGTGAAAAACGTCCCAATTGAAAGGGGGTGAACAGGAACAAAAATTGACAGGTTGGACACTGGTCCTTCAGGGCCGGAGACGCGAGGATTACGTAGATTTACGCCCCCTTTATTGGAGGTTGACCAGTGTTAACCCCGCGCAGGGCCCTCATCCTCGTTGCGGCGGTCGTGGCGCTGGCGGGCAGTACCCTGCCCGTCCAGGCCGCAGACATCCCTGCTCCAGGTCAGATCGTCATGAGCCCCAACATGGAGCACGTCACCAACGTGCCTAAGCCCGAAGCGCTGGCCGATATCCACACGGACATGGCCTTCCAGGGCGACTACGCCTATGTCGGCAACTACTACGGCTTCTCCATCTACGACGTCAAGCACCCGAAGCGGACCTCGCTCGTCAGCTCCGTGGTCTGCCCGGGCGGCCAGATGGACGTGTCCGTCTACGGCAACCTGCTGTTCGGCTCCGTCGACTCCTCCCGGAACAACGACTCGTGCAGCAGCACGTCGCAGTCTGCGACGATCAAGGAGTCGTGGGAGGGCATACGGATCTTCGACGTCTCGGACAAGGCCAATCCGAAGTACATCAAGGCGGTCGAGACCAACTGCGGTTCGCACACCCACACACTGGTGCCCGACCGCTCGCGTCAGAACGTCTACATCTACGTCTCGTCCTACAACCCGAACGACACGTACCCGGACTGCAAGACGCCGCACGACCTGATCTCGATCATCAAGGTGCCGCTGAACAACCCGACGGCCGCGACCGTGATCGCCACGCCGAACCTGTTCCCGCAGGGCGGCTACGGCGGTGTCCCGCTGCCCTACCCCAACGGGAAGTCGGCCACGACCGGCTGCCACGACATCACGGCCTACCCGGAGAAGGGCATCGCGGCGGGCGCCTGCATGGGTGACGGCATCCTGCTCGACATCCGCAACCCCGAGCAGCCCCAGGTCACCGCGACCGTGCGCGACGAGGTGAACTTCGCGTTCTGGCACTCGGCGACCTTCAACAACACGGGCACGAAGGTGATCTTCACCGACGAGCTCGGCGGCGGCACCCGGGCCACCTGCAACGAGGCCATCGGGCCGAACAAGGGCGCCAACGCGTACTACGACATCGTGAACGGGCAGCTCCAGTTCAGGAGCTACTTCAAGATCGCACGGCACCAGGCCGACACGGAGAACTGCGTGGCCCACAACGGCTCGCTGATCCCGGTCAAGGGCCGCGACATCATGGTGCAGGCGTGGTACCAGGGCGGCATCTCGGTGGTCGACTTCACCGACTCGGCGCACCCGCAGGAGATCGCCTACTTCGAGCGGGGACCGGACAACACCGCGCCGGCCCTCAGCGGCGGCTTCTGGTCGGCGTACTACTACAACGGCTACATCTACGGCTCCGACTTCAACCTGGGCCTGGATGTGCTGAAGATCAATGACCCGCGGACGAACCAGGCGAACTGGGTCAAGATGCGTTCCCTGAACGCGCAGACGCAGGCTTCGTACCCCGGCCACCACTGACCGTTCTCATCGGCTGACGAGGCCCCCTGACCCGGGGTCCTCGTCAGCGTTGCTCCATCGGGACATAAGTGATCAAGGAGGCTCCCGAGTGTCCACTCCGCGCCGTACCCTCGTAGCGGCAGCGGCGGCTTTCGCGTTAGCGCTGACCGGAATGCCCGCGCTGGCCGCCGACATCCCACCCCCCGACACGGTGGTCATGAGCCCCAACGTGACCCACGTGCTCAACATCCCCAAACCCGCCCCGATCGCAAGCACCATCAACACCGACATCGCCTTCCAGGACGGCTACGCCTACGTCGGCAACTATGGCGGCTTCTCGATCTACGACATCAGGGACCCCAAGAAGGCGACGGTCGTCAGCTCCGTCGTCTGCCCGGGCTCCCAGATGGATGTCAGCGTCTACGGCAACCTGCTGTTCGGCGCCGTCGACTCCTCCCGCAACAACGACTCGTGCAGCAGCTCGTCGCAATCTGCGTCGATCAAGGAGTCGTGGGAGGGCGTACGGATCTTCGACATCTCCGACAAGGCCAACCCGAAGTACATTAAGTCGGTCGAGACCAACTGCGGCTCCCACACCCTGACGTTGGTGCCGGGCAAGGGGCGCGACAAGCACAAGAACGTCTACGTCTACGTGTCGTCATACCTGCCGGCCGAGAACTTCCCGGACTGCATGCCGCCGCATGACAAGATCTCGATCATCAAGGTGCCGCTGGACAACCCGACCGCGGCGGCGGTCGCGGCAACCCCGCTCGTCTTCCCCGACGGCGGCAACCACGATCAGCCCGGCCTGCTCGTGCCGACCACCGGCTGCCACGACATCACCGCCTACGCCGAGAAGAACATCGCGGCGGGCGCGTGCATGGGCGACGGCGTGCTGTTCGACATCTCCGACCGGCTCAACCCGAAGGTCACCGCCAGGACCACGGACCCGAACTTCGCCTTCTGGCACTCGGCCACCTTCAGCAACGACGCCAAGAAGGTCGTCTTCACCGACGAGCTCGGTGGCGGCGGAGCGGCCACCTGCAATGAGGCGACGGGCCCGAACAAGGGCGCGGACGCGATCTACGAGATCGTGAACGGGCAGCTCGTCTTCAAGAGCTACTTCAAGATCTCGCGTCACCAGGCCGACTCCGAGAACTGCGTGGCCCACAACGGCTCGCTCATCCCGGTCAAGGGCCGCGACATCATGGTCCAGGCCTGGTACATGGGCGGGTTGTCGATCTGGGACTTCACCGACGCCGCCAACCCGAAGGAGATCGGCTACTTCGAGCGCGGTCCCCGCGCGGCCGGCGGCGGAGGCGGCATCTGGTCGGCCTACTACTACAACGGCTACATCTACGGGGCCGACTTCCATGAGGGCCTCGACATCCTCAAGATCAACGATCCGCTCACGGACAGCGCCAAGTACGTTCGCACCGGCCGGTTGAACGTGCAGACGCAGGAGTCGTACCGGGGCGGATGGCACTGATCCTTTACTGAGGTGGCGCGAACCCACCCGGAGTCGCCTTCGGCGGCTCCGGGGCGGGCGCCGGCGGCCTGGGCTGCGCATAAGGCCCAGGCTGTCCGGAAGGGCCAGGTTGTCCGTAGGGACCGCCAGGCTGTCCAGAAGGGCCAGGTTGTCCGTAGGGACCGCCGGGCTGTCCGTAAGGGTCAGGCTGCGGGTATGCGGCCGGTCGAGCTCCCTGGTACGGGCCCGGCTGGGGCGTCTGGTACGGGCCTGGCTGCGGCACGCCGTTGGCGGAGGCGGCGCCGGCGCGCTGTGCGAGGCGCGTTTCCTCCCGCCGGCGGCGCTCGGCCAGGACGGCGCTCAGGTACGCGTGCGGCGGCACCCCCGGCGGCGCCGCCGGCGAGACGGACGCCGCCACCTGGGTCGCGATCCGCACCCCCATCTCATGCTGCACCTGCGGCGAGAGGTCGTGCCACCGCGACAGGTACTGCCGGGCGGCCTGGACCACCTCGTCGGGCAGCTGGGACAACTCCAGCCTGGCCGCCCAGCTCGCCAGCGGCGGTGGCATCACGATCATCTGGCCCCTGTCGCGCGGCGCCCGCTCGGAGATCACGATCGTGCCCGCGAAGATGTCGCCGAGCCGCTTGCCCCGCTGCGACACCAGCGAGGAGATCAGCGCAGGCGCGCCGTACAGCAGCCAGAACTCCACCATCCCGGCCAGCCCGCGGAACAACGCCTGCCTGAACCGCTCAGGGCTGCCGTCGTCGCTGACCACGCGCAGTCCGAGCGCCAGCTTGCCGAGGCTGCGTCCCCTGCTGAGCGACTCGAACAGCACGGGATAACCCACCATCACCAGCACCACCAGCGCGATCATGACGGCTGTGAGCATGGCCGTGTCCGAGATGAAGGCGAATGCGCCTAAGAGCGCGTACACGCCCACCAGCACGGTCAGCTGCACGGCCATGTCGATGATGATCGCCACCGCGCGGGAGGGCATCTGCGCGATGCGCACCTCGACGACGACGGCGTCGCCGGTCACAACCTCTGACATATGTGGAGCCTAACGGCTATGTACGGGTGATCGAGCGGCCAGAATGTTCAGGTGGACATCGACGCGTTCATCGCAGCACACCGCCAGGCCTGGGACAGGCTCGACCACCTGGTCAAGCACCGCTCGTCGCTGACCGGCGCCGAGGTGGACGAGTTGGTCGACCTCTACCAGCGGGTGGCGACGCACCTGTCCATCGTCCGCTCCTCCGCCGGCGACCCGATGCTGACCGGCCGGCTGTCCGCGCTGGTGGCCAGGGCCAGGTCGGCGGTGACCGGCGCGCACACGCCCGCGTGGCGGGAGCTGGTGAGGTTCTTCACGGTGTCGTTCCCCGTGGTGGCCTACCGGGCGCGGTGGTGGTGGCTGGCGAGCGCGCTGGCGTTCGTGGCGGTCTCCTGGGTGATGGGCGCGTGGGTGGCGGGCAATCCCGACGTCCAGGCGTCGATCTACACCGAGGACGAGATCACCCAGCTGGTCGAGCACGACTTCGCCGACTACTACTCGGAGAACCCGGCCGCGTCCTTCGCCAGCGCGGTGTGGATCAACAACGCGTGGGTCTCCGCATTGATGATCATCTACTCGGTCCTCCTGGGATTGCCGATCCCGTACGCGCTTTACGCGAACGCCGAGAATGTCGGCGTCGCCGGCGGTCTCATGGCCTCCAGGGACAAGCTGGACATCTTCTTCGGGCTGATCATGCCGCACGGCCTGCTGGAGCTGACCGCCGTGTTCCTGGCTGCGGCCGTGGGCATGCGCCTGGGCTGGACGGCGATCGACCCCGGGCCGCGGCGGCGGGTGGACGCGCTGGCCGAGCAGGGCCGGGCGGTGATGAGCGTGGCGCTCGGGCTGGTCGTGGTGCTGTTCGTGTCGGGGCTGATCGAGGCGTTCGTGACCCCGTCGGGGCTGCCCACGTGGGCGCGGGTCGGCATCGGGGTGCTCGCGGAGGCGATTTTCCTGACGTACGTGATCGTCTTCGGCCGCCGGGCCCTGCGGGAGAACGAGACCGGCGACCTCGAACGCGCCCCCGACGTCGCCCCCACCGCCTGACGGCCTACAGCCGTCCGGCGGCCTTCAGCGCCAGGTACGCGTCCGCGAGGGCTGGCGCGATGTCCTCCGGCGGCGCGTCCACGACCTCCACCCCGTGCCGCCGCAGCCGGGCTGTGATGCGCCGGCGTTCGAGCTGGCTGTGCTCGGCCGCCGCCGCGTCGTACACGTCCTCGGCCGATCCCCGGCGGGCCGCCATCGCCGCCACCCGCGGATCGGACACCCCGGCCACCAGCACCAGATGGCGCGACGACAACTGCGGCAGCACCGGCATCAGCCCCTCGTCCAGGGCCGCCGAGTTCAGGTCCGTCAGCAGCACCACCAGGCAGCGCCGCTTGGCCCGCGACAGAATGGCCGCCACCATGCCCTGCGAGTCGGCCTCGATCAGCTCGGCCTCGATCGGCGCCATCACGTTGACCAGCGACGACAGTAGCTCCGTCCGGGACGCCCCGGCCACCCAGGCGCGTACGGCCCGGTCGTAGGCCAGGAAGTCCACCTGGTCGCCGGCCCTGGCGGCGAGCGCGGCCAGCAGCAGTGCCGCGTCCATCGACCAGTCGAGCCGCGGCCAGCCCGGCCGAGCGCCTGCGGGCCGCGGATCCGGCCTGACCAGCAGCCCGCCGCCGCCCGCCGCCGCGCCGGCCATGGGGATCGGTGCGTCGCCCACCCGGCCCGCCGAGGTGCGGCCGGTGTCGAGCACGATCAGCACGCGGCGGTCGCGTTCCGGGCGCCAGGTGCGCACGACCACGTCGTGGCGGCGCGCGGTGGCCCGCCAGTCGATGGAGCGCACGTCATCGCCGACCACGTACTCGCGCAGCGAGTCGAACTCGGTGCCCTGCCCGCGTACCAGCGCCGGGTGCTGGCCCTCCAGCTCCCGGAGCCTGGCCAGCCGCGAGGGCAGATGCTTGCGCGACAGGAACGGCGGCAGCACCCGCACCGTCCACGGCGACCGATGACTGCCCTGGCGGGCGGCGAGGCCGAGCGGGCCCAGGGAACGCACCGTGACCGCCACCGACGACCGGTCGCCGCGCCTGGTCGGGTCCAGCGTCACGACGATCTTGCGGCGCTCGCCTTTGGGGACGTCCAGCGTGGCGACCCGCGGGGTGGCGTTCGCGGAAGGCGGCCAGGCGTCCCTCAGCACGCCGCGTACCCGCCTGCCGCCCGGGTTCTCCACGATCAGCTCGACCGTGGCCCGCTGGCCCAGGCGTACGAGCGTGTCGCCGGAGCGGTGGAACCGCAACGGCCGCACAGCCCCCGCGAACACCAGGTCCACGACGATCGCGGCGGCCAGCAGCAGGCACACGCCCGCGAGCGCGGGGCCGGGCTGGGGCGCGAGCAACACCACCACGATCCCGAGCGCCGCGACCAGTCCGGCACGTCCCGTCAGAGCCATCGGCTCACCGCCATGCCGGTTTCCGTCAGACATGGGTTCACCGCCATGCCGGTTTCCGTCAGAGCCGACATCAGCGCGGGACCGGGACCGAGGCCAGGATGCCGTCGAGCAGGCCGTCCGCGGTCGCGCCCTCCAGCTCGGCCTCCGGCCTGAGCTGCACGCGGTGCCGCAGCGCGGGCCTGGCCAGCGCCTTCACGTCGTCCGGCGTGACGTACGTGCGGCCGGACAGCCACGCCCACGCCCGCGCGGCGGCCAGCAGCGCCGTCGCGCCACGCGGGGAGACCCCCAGTTGCAGCGAAGGGGAGCTTCTGGTGGCGCGGGCCACGTCCACGATGTAACCGAGCACCGCGGGCGCCACGTGCACCTTCGCGGCCGCCTCCCGCCCCGCCGCCAGGTCCTCGGCCGACGCGACCGCCTTGACCTCGGACAGGTCACGCGGGTCGAATCCGCCGGCGTGCCGCTCCAGCACCATGATCTCCTGCTCCCGCGGCGGCAGCGGCACGGTCAGCTTCAGCAGGAACCGGTCGAGCTGCGCCTCGGGAAGCTGGTAGGTGCCCTCGTACTCGACCGGGTTCTGGGTCGCGCACACCACGAACGGGTCGGGCAGCGGCCTGGCCGAGCCCTCCACGCTGACCTGCCGCTCCTCCATCGCCTCCAGCAGCGCGGCCTGCGTCTTCGGCGGCGTACGGTTGATCTCGTCGGCCAGCAGCAGGTTCGTGAACACCGGCCCCTCGCGAAACTCGAACTCCGCGGTCTTCGTGTCGTAGATCAACGACCCCGTCACGTCGCCCGGCATCAGGTCGGGCGTGAACTGCACCCGCTTGAAGTCCAAGGACAAAGCCGACGACAGCGTACGCACCATCAACGTCTTGGCCACGCCGGGCACGCCTTCGAGCAGCACATGCCCCCTGCACAACAGCGCGATGACCAGCCCCGTCACCACCGCGTCCTGCCCCACCACGGCCTTGGACACCTCGGCCCGCAGCGCGCCGAGCGCGTCCCTGGCGGCGTCGGCCGAGGTCGTCACGCGGAAAGTCTCCTCAGAGTTCACTGACCTGCCTTTCGATGAAGTCCAAGTATCCGGCCAGGGCCACGAGGGCGGCGTCGTCGGCCGGGGGTGGTCCGTACAGTGCCGCGCCGACCTGGTGGGAGTCCTGCCGGGTACGGGCGGCGAGCGCCGCGACGACCTCCTGCGGGCCCGCGCCGGACGTGAGGCCCAGCCTGGGGGTCAGGCGGTCGATCGTGCCCGCGCGCAGCGATTCGGCGGCGCGTTGCCTGGCGCGTCTGGCCCGGTAGAGGCGGCCACGGCCCTCGACCGTCTCGGCCGCCCGTACGATGACCGGCAGCCGCTCGGCCACCACCGGGCCCAGACGCCTGCCCCGCCAGAGCGCGGTGACGCCCACGGCGATGATCGCCATGTAGATGGTCCAGCGGATGTTGTCGGGCATCAGGTCGTACATCGACTGGCCGCGCTCGCCGGGCAGCTCCGTCGCCGGTGGGCGCTCGGGGCGGATCAGCCAGGTGACGGGGCGGCCGGTGCCGATCAGGTTGAGGGCGAGCGCCGCGTTGCCGTCCTCGGCCAGCCGACGGTTCGTCATGAACGAGCCGTCGCCGACGACCGTCGTGACGCCACCCGCGTTCGGGTAGCTGACCAGCGTGTGTCCGCCGCCGGACGCTGGGTAGCAGCCGGTGCCGCCCGCCGGGGCGTCGAACACCACGCCGCCCATGTACGCGCTGCCCGCCAGCCTGGCCGCGGGCAACTGGCACTGCGGCTCGCGGGAGCGGGGGCGGGCCGCTTCCGGGCGGGTGCGTACGCCGGGGGCGAGGGCCTGGAGGCCGAAGACGTCGCCGGCGATCAGGCGGTCGCCCGGGATCCTGGACAGGGCGTGTTCGTCGAAGTACGTCGTGTCCGTGATCAGGAGCAGGCGGTTGCCGCCCCGTGCGGTCAGGTCGGCCGCCGCCTGCACGGAGTCGACCCTGTCCACCTTGACGCCGCGCGAGCGCAGGAGCTCGGCGAGCGCCTTGGAGCCGGCCACGGAGGTGTCCGTGGGGTCGAAGGGGCGGGACGGGCCCTGGGATGGGGTGATCAGGACTCCTACCACCGCCGCCAGGATGAGAACGGCGCCGAGCAGCACGATCATGCGGCCGGCGGTCCAGATGGAGCGGGCGGTGGGGGAGGTGGGTTCTGACCCGCCGGGCGCGGTGCCGGCCTGCGGCCCGCCGGGCGCCACCGTCTGACGCATGATCACGCTCACGTCTGCCCTCCGCCGGACTCGGGCGCGCGCCGCTCCCCGGTCTCGTCAGCCTCACCCCGCGCCTCCGCTGCGCCGGATTGGTCCGCCGCGCCTCCCGCCGGCCTGCCGTCGGCTTCGTCGGAGGGCCCCTCGCCGGTCGAGTGGGGTGCGTCCCCTCGCCGCTCGACCGATGGCTCCGCGGACGGATCGCCATCCGGACCTGCAGCCGACCCTGCGGCCGGGCTCACCGCAGGCTCACCCACCTGCGCCCCGCGCGGCCCCGCCACGGGCATCGTCGGCGGCGCCGCGCCGGGGCTCGTCGGCGGCGCCGCGCCGGGGCTCGTCGGCGGCGCCGCGCCGGGGCTCGTCGGCGGCGTCGCGCCGGGGCTTGCTGGCGGTGCCGCGCTGGGGCTCGTGGGCGGACCAGCGGGCGAGCCCGCCGACGGCATGCCCAGCGGTCCTGAGCCGGGTCCCCGGCTCAGGCTGCTCAGCGGGCCGCCGGCCGAGCCGCCGGCCGAGCCGCCGGCCGAGCCGCCGGCAGGGCCGCCGGCAGGGCCGCCGGCAGGGCGGTGCGGGCCGTGCGGCGCGGGGCCAGGGACGACGCCCGGCGGAACCCCGGTGCCGGAAGGAGCACCGATGCCGACCGGAACGCGGGCCTCGGCGGCGGTGGTCAGCGGGGCGGGGCGGGCCTGGCGGAGGTGGTCGTCGAGGAGGGCCATGGACTCGTAGGCCTCGCGCGTCCCGGGCACGCCGCCGTACGTGACGTCGTCGAACGAGCGCGCCGCCGCCGCCAGCTGCGTGGCGAACCCCGGCAGGGCCACCGCCGCCTCCGCGGCCAGCTCGTCGGCCGTGCGTCCCGGCATGCCGTCGACCAGCGCCCGTTCTTCCAGGTCACGGGCGATGGCCCGCAGGCGTTCCTGGATGGCCTCGCCCCAGCGCCCCTCGAGGGCGAGCCGTTCGGCGGCCTGCCGGTGCTCGGCCGCGGTCATCGCCCGCTCCCCGAACAGTCCGCCGCCGGCGAGCGCGTTCTTGCGCGCGGTCTTGCGCAGCCGCCAGGAGATCAGCACGATCAGGCCCACGAGGATGAGGCCGATCAGCATGGCCGCGATGATCCCGCCCGCCGGCCCGCCGCCCGTGGCCGCGTCGACCAGGTCGCCCAGGAACTGCGTGAAATGCCGGTAGAGCAGGTCGACCAAGGATTCTTTCTCGTAGTCAGGCTTGAGGAGCTCCGCCGCGGCCCGGCGCGCGGCCTCCTCCCTGTCGATCGGGCTCACGACCTGGCGGAGTTGGACGGGTGCCAGAGCTCGTCGGCCGAGGCGTGCACCCAACCCTGGCGCTGCTGCTCGATGGCCGCCGTCTGCAGCACCAGGTCGAACGCTTCGCTGCGCATGCGCCGGTCGGCGTAGAGCAGGCCGGCCACCCCTGCCTCGAAGGGATAGGTGAACATCGCGCTGAGCGTGGCGCCGAGCGCGATCAGCACCGCGGACACGACGGCGTTGGCCACCGAGCCGGTGCCGAGCATGCCGAACAGCGTGCCCGCGAGCGTGAAGGGCACCGACACGACGAACGCCACCAGGCCGACGAGCAGGGAGGTGAGCAGCAGGATGCCGAGCACCCGCCAGAAGTCGCCGGTGACCAGGCGCCACGAGCGGCGCATGGCCTCGATCGGGCCCTTGCCCTCCAGGACCACGATCGGCGAGGCGAACGCGAAGCGGGTCCTGATGAAGAGATACAAAGCGAAGTAACCGATGACGAACAGGAAGATCAGCCCGATCATCAGGCCGATGGTCCCGTTGCTGGAGGAGCCCGCCGAGATCGCCGTCATGAGCAGCACGAAGAGCAGCACGAAGAGCGCCATGGGCACCAGCATGATGGCGGCCAGCAGCCCCACGACGCCGAACAACGCCGGGATCCGGCCCTTGACGAGCTGCCATGCCTGGCCCGCCGTGAGGTTGCCGCCGAAGACGGCCCGGCCGAGAATGCGGGTCAGCACGCCGGTCAACAGGGTGACCACGACGAACTGGATGGCGTAGGAGATCAGCGTGCCGCCGTACTGGGCGGCGACGCCGTAGACGCCGGTGAGCTCGTCGGCCGGTGTCGTGGGGTCGGCCAGCGCGCCGCCCATGGTGTTGAGCACGAACGCCTGGCCGATGGCCAGGGGCACGGAGACGAGCAGGGCGGCGATGGCCGACAGGCCCAGCACTGACCTCGGGTTGGACCGGATGAACTTGATCGTGCCGTCGAGGATGTCGCCGAGGCCGAGGGGGCGCAGCGGGATGATGCCCGGCCGCAGCGCCGGCGCGGGCGGAGGCGGCATGTAGCCGTAACCGGGTTGTGGCTGGGGCGGATATGGTGTTTGGGGCCCAGGTCCGTAAGAGGGCTGCTCTCCGTACGGCTGCCCGTAAGGAGCCTGCTGCTGTGCGCCCGGGGCGGTCCACGGGGAGGCCGGCGGGGCGCTGTAGGGCGGGGGCTGTTCGGCCGACCAGCCTGATGGCGTCTCGGGCGTGGGACCGTGACCGTCTGACATATCCCAATCCTGGCACGCTGAACGGGGCATTGGTGTCACGGAAGCGATTCCCTGTCCCATCTTGCCCGCATTCTCGGGCGAATCGGGTCAAGGTTCACGTCCGGGGATGGCCGAAAGTTGCTCTGTTACCGCAGACTGAGATTGCGGTCGCGGGGCGGGCCTAAAATTCGCCTTTTGTGGGTCTCAGGTCACACTCATAGGCCGACCAAGGGTAACCTTCAGCGATCGTGCGGGTATGTCCCACAATGCGTAGAACGAATGAGGGGCCATGAAAGGTCGCGTGCTGGTCGTCGACGACGACGCCGCTCTCGCCGAGATGCTCGGGATCGTGCTGCGGGGAGAGGGCTTCGAACCATCCTTTGTCTCAGACGGCGACAAGGCCCTCGACGCGTTCCGGGATACACGCCCGGACCTGGTGCTGCTCGACCTGATGCTGCCCGGCGCGGACGGCATCGACGTCGCGCGCAGGATCAGGGCTGAGTCGGGGGTTCCGATCGTCATGCTCACGGCGAAGAGCGACACGATAGACGTCGTGCTGGGCCTGGAGTCCGGCGCCGACGACTACATCGTCAAGCCGTTCAAGCCGAAGGAGCTGGTCGCGCGGGTGCGGGCGAGGCTTCGCCGCACCGACGAGCCGACCCCGGAGATCCTGCAGATCGGCGACATCACCATCGACGTGGCCGGTCACTCGGTCAAGCGGGGCGAGGAGACCATCAACCTCACGCCGCTCGAGTTCGACCTGCTCGTCGCGCTGGCCCGCAAGCCGCGCCAGGTGTTCACCCGCGAGGTCCTGCTCGAGCAGGTCTGGGGCTACCGGCACGCGGCCGACACGCGGCTGGTCAACGTGCACGTCCAGCGACTCAGGGCCAAGATCGAGAAGGACCCCGAGCACCCCGAGATCGTTGTCACGGTCCGCGGCGTGGGCTATAAAGCCGGCCCCGCCTGACCTTCGCCTCCCCCTGACATGCCCCCGACGAAGCAGAAGAGGTCCCGCCGACGGACACTCCGCCAGATTCTCGGCGGAGTCCGTCGGCGGGTGCGCCGTGCGGCCGGCCGGGCCCGCCGCGTCTGGCGGCGCTCGCTCCAGCTCCAGGTGGTCACCAGCACGCTGGTGATCTCCATGGTCGTGATGGTCGTGCTGGGGGTGTTCCTGTCCACCCAGATCAACAAGTCGGTCGTTGACAGCAGGACCCGGTCCTCTGCCAGCGAGGCGATGGCCGACCGCCTGCAGATCGCCGACGCGCTGGCCCCCGAGGTGGACGACCAGGCGGCCGAGGTCGCCGACGGCGGCAAGACGTCGGCCAACCCGCTCGACGACGTCATGGACACCGTCACCGGCTCCGGCGACGACGGCTCCAAGAAGCGCTACGACGTGCTGATACTCAACGAGGCCAGCCCGGGCCAGTCCCGCGCCTCGGGCACCGTCGTGCCCGCCAACGTGCCGCACAACGTCAGCGCCGGCGTGCGGCGCAACGTGGAGAAGCTGGAGTACGGCAAGACCGTCCACTCCATCGACCGGATCATGTTCAGCGGCCAGAGCCAGCCCCGGTTGACGTTCGTGGTCGGCGGCGTCGTGCACTCCTACACCGGCGACAACTACGAGGTCTACCACTTCTTCCCGCTCGATGAGGAAGAGGAGCTGCTGTCCAGCGTCCGGCTGGCCCTCGTCGTGGTGGGCCTCGGGCTCGTGCTGCTGCTGGCCGCCATCGCCTACCTGGTCGCCCGCCAGGTCGTCACCCCGGTACGGCTCGCCAGGCAGGCCGCCGAGCGGCTGGCCTCCGGCAAACTCGACGAGCGGCTCAAAGTGCGCGGTGAGGACGACCTCGCCCGGCTGGCGAACTCGTTCAACGAGATGGCCGCGAACCTGGCGCTCAAGATCCACCAGCTTGAGGAGCTGTCGCAGGTCCAGCGGCAGTTCGTCTCGGACGTCTCGCACGAGCTGCGCACCCCGCTGACGACCGTGCGCATGGCCGCCGACCTGCTGTATGACGCCCGCGAGGACTTCGACCCGATGGCCGCCCGCTCGGCCGAGCTCATGCAGGCGCAGCTGGAGCGGTTCGAGTCGATGCTGGCCGACCTGCTGGAGATCAGCCGCTACGACGCCGGCGCCGCCACGCTGGACCTCGACTCCGTGGACGTGCGCCGGGTGGTGCTGCGCGCGATCGAGGACTCCGAGGCGCTGGCCGAGCGGCACGGCACCCGCTTCGACCTGCGACTGCCCGCCGAGCCCTGCATGGCGGAGATCGACAACCGCAGGGTCGAGCGGATCTTGCGCAACCTGCTGTTCAACGCCATCGAGCACGGCGAGGGCAGGGAGATCGTGGTGACCGTGGGCGCCGACCGGGACGCCGTGGCCGTCGCCGTACGCGACCACGGGATCGGATTGAAGGCGGGCGAGGACACCATGGTCTTCGACCGGTTCTGGCGGGCCGACCCGTCGCGGGCGCGGACCATCGGCGGCACCGGCCTCGGGCTGGCGATCTCCCGCGAGGACGCCACGCTGCACGGCGGCTGGCTGCAGGCCTGGGGGCAGCCGGGCGAGGGCTCGCAGTTCAGGCTGACGCTGCCCAGGGCGGCCGGGGCCGAGCTGAAGGGCTCGCCGCTGTCGCTGGTTCCGCCGGAGATCGAGATGCGGCGTACGTGGCGCGGGGCGATGACGCCCGTGCTGCTGCCTGCTTCGGGGGACGTCCATGACGAGGATTAGGCGGCTCTGGGCGGTCGTCGTGCTCGCGGCCGCCGTGGTCTGCGCCGGCTCGGGCTGCACCGTGATCCCGGTGAGCGGCCCGTACACCATGAACGACGCCGCCGGCGCCGACCCGCTGACCAAGCCGTTCCAGCGCATGATCGCCACCTTGCCGCAGCCCGGCTGGGGTATCGAGCCGACGATCAGGGGCCTGCAGGCCGCCATGGCCGCCTACGCCGACGACCCGACGGTCCTGCCCCAATACTTGACCGCCGACGCACTCAAGGGCTGGACCCCTTCGGGGGCGGTGACGGTGCTCGACGACCATCTGCAGGTCGACCTGCCCGAGGAGGACGGTGCCGCGTCCGCGCAGCGGGTCACGCTCAAGGCCAAGCAGGTGGCCCGCATCGAAGAGGACGGCACCTACGTGCCGCAGTCCGGGAACTGGGGAAGGCCCTTCGACCTGGTCAAGGTCAAGGAAGGCGGCTACCGGGTCAGCGGCCTGCCCGATGGGCTCATCCTCACCAGGTCGGACGTGGAACGCGCGTACCGGCCGACCAAGCTTTACTACCTCAACGGCAGCACGCAGGACAGGCTCGTCGTGGACAACGTGCGCCTGCGGCTGAAGCCGGCGGAGACGTACGCGAAGGTCATACTCGAGCGCCTGCTGAAGCAGCCGAGCGGGGCCCTGGTGGGCGCGGCGACCACGGCCTTTCCGCCCGGCACCAAGGTCGAGTCGGTCAGATCGGCCGAGGACGAGAGCGTGGTGATCAACCTTTCTGGCCCGCTGGACCTTTTGGACCTGAGTGGCGAGGACGCCCTCATGGCGCAGATCAGGTACAGCCTCAACAACAACGACGTCGCCAAGGGCCGCAGCATTTCGGTGCTGTTGGACGGGGAGCCGTACACGAGCCACCACCCCAACACCGACGACCAGCGCTGGCTGGACAACAGCGGCAACAGCGCCTACTACGTCAGCGACGGCGCCGTCCACTACCTGGCGAAGGACGGGCCGGGCGGCGCCGTGGCGGGACCGGCCGGCGAGAAGCGCCAGGGCTACTCCGACTTCGCCATATCCAAGAAGGGCGCCTACGTCGCGGCCAGGACCTCCACCGGCATCTCGGCGGCCCCCCTCGCGCAGGGAGGGCAGTGGCAGGAGGTCATCCAGGGCACCGACCTGACCCCGCCGTCGTGGCACCGGGACGGGTCGTTGTGGACCTTCGACCGCAGGAACAGGGCCGTGCTGCGGTACGACCCGGCAGCCAAGCGTGGGCCGGAAACGGTGTCCGCGCCCGGAGTGGAGAAGCTGGACGTCACCAACCTGCGCGTCGCCAGGGACGGAGTGCGGGTCGTGGTGACGACCGGCAAGAACACCGTCTGGCTCGGCGCGCTGACGGTCATGGGAGGGCTCGAGCTGAGCAACCTTCGGTCCCTGACCACGACCGAGGCGGGGGACGAGATCCGGGATGCCGCGTGGCGAGATGACGAGCATCTGCTCGTGCTGGTCCAGACCAAGGCGGGGCAGAAACTGAACGAGATCGACGTCGGTGACGGGGCGGTCGTCGAGATTCCGCTGAAGGATCCGCTCCAGGCCCTGGCGGCGCTGAACGAGCGCGTCCTGGCGGAGTCCGAGCCGGAGAAGAAGGGGCAGGGGGCCAAGCTCCTGGAGCTCAACGAGGACCAGAGCTGGACCTCCAAGATCGACTCTGACGTCGAGACCCCGCTGTTCCCCCTGGGCTGAGGCCAGAGCCGGGGGCCGGCGTCTCTGCCCGGTGGTCGTGGGGGATGGTGGGCGGGAATTGTCGGTGGCGGGCGGCATGCTGGGCCGCGTGCTGAGCGTCGTGCTCGATCTCGTCCTGCCGCAGACCTGCGCCGGCTGCGGTGCGAAGGGGGCGCGTTGTTGCGGCCGCTGCCTGGCCGAGCTGACCGCCCGGCCGGCCCGGCGCCTGCCCAGGCCGCGGCTGCCCGGCACGCCGGACTGCTGGTCGGCGAGCCCCTACGAGGGGGCGGTGCGCAAGGCGATCGTGGCGTACAAGGAGCGGGGCGCGGTGGCGCTGGCCGGCGTGCTGGCGGAGGCGCTGGCCTTCACCGCCCTCACGGCGATCGGTCGCACCGGCGCGCCGTGGGCGGCGCGGGGGTTCGCCGTCGTGCCGGTGCCCAGCGGGCGGGCGAGCATCGGCGCCAGAGGGCATGACCCGGTGGGCCGGTTGGCAGAGCTGGCGGTGCGCAGGCTGCGGATGTTCGGCGTCCCCGCGGTGCCGTGGGCGGCGCTGAGCCAGGCACGGCGGGTGGTGGACCAGGCAGGCCTGAGCTCGCCGCAGAGGGCCGCCAACCTCGCCGGGTCCCTCAGAGTCGCGCTCGCCGCGAAAGGGCCTCCAGCGGCCTCTGTGCTGCTCGTGGACGACATCGTCACGACCGGCGCCACCGTCGTCGAGGCCGCCAGAGCGCTGCGGGCGGCCGGGGTGAGCGTGCCCATGGCCGTGACTGTCGCGGCGACACGCCGAAGATCTTGAAAAGCATTACGGTCACGGTGAGTAAAGAAAGATCCAAATCAACAGTCTCACCGGAAGGTCACATATCACTTCCTCCGGGTACGTGGTGGGGCAGCTAGGCGGAAGGGAAGCTCGTCCTGGTAAGGGTTGCCGATCGGTTAAATGGGGTATCAAACAGGCCTCGCGGACCATCCGAAAATCACGGAAAGTGATCCTTTGGCCGATCCTCCGGCTGACATTCGCCCTGGATGCGGATAGCGTTCTGACATGGCACCCGTTCGGGTCCGTGGTTGCGCAGGGTCGGGGCTCCCGGCTCTGCTAGCCGATGCCAGCCGCAGGCAAAACGGTCCACGTAAGGCGACTCTTTGTCGACCGATCACGGTGCGGCTTAGGGATAAGTCCTGCCTTCCCGAGGGGTCAGATACCCCTCGCCAGAAGAGAAGGGCAGTAGTGGCAACAGAGCTGCGAAATCCTCAGCAGGCGGATGTGGGGTCGAAGACCAGGTCGGCCGGACGGGTGCCACCCGAGTTCCCGGAGACCGTGAGTCGGAAGAGGGTAACGGTGACAGAAAGGCAGACAGAAGACCCCGCCCGGCAAGCACGTCGTCGGGCGCTCTTGCTCAGTCGTTAGACCGAAAGGGGGGCTGTTGCATGGACATCATCGTCAAGGGCCGGCACACCGGAGTGAGTGACCGGTTCCGTGACCACGTGACGACCAAGCTGGCCAGGATCGAACGTCTGGACAACAAACTCATCCGAGTTGATGTGGAGGTGTCGAAAGAACGCAACCCGCGTCTTGCCAGTCAGCGCGAGCGCGTGGAGCTCACCATTCACTCCCGAGGACCGGCCATCCGCGCCGAGGCCTCGGCCGACGACCGATTCACAGCCCTCGACGTCGCCCTCGACAAGCTGGAAGGCCGCCTCAGGCGGCTGGCCGACCGGCGCAAGGTCCATCACGGCAGCCACTGCCCGCCCTCTGTGGCGGAGATCACCGCGACGCTCCCCGAGGCCGCAGGCCTGGCACCGCGGAAGGAGGCCCTCGTCCCCGAGCAGGCGGAGCCGAGCGAGGACGAACTGCAGGAGCGCAGCGACCAGCTCTACGACGACATCGTCCCGATCGAGATGGACGGCGAGGGGCCACTCGTCGTCCGGGAGAAGTTCCACAAAGCGGAGCCCATGACCATCGACCAGGCTCTGCTCGAGATGGAGCTGGTCGGGCACGACTTCTACCTGTTCCGCGACAAGGAGAGCGGCCAGCCGAGCGTCGTCTACAACCGACGCGGGTACAACTACGGCGTGTTGCGGCTCGTAGAGCCCTGATCGCGCGCTAAAAGATCTTCTCGACCACCCGAGAACCGCTGGTTACATGCCATCATGGCGGTTCAACGGCTCTGGCCCCCCGACGAGGAGGAGACGTGAGCGAGCTCAGTCAGGTTCGGATGAGCGAGCGAAGTGCGGGCGCGAGGCGGATCAGGGAGGCCTCGTGACCGAAACAGGCGAGGCTCGCACGTCAGCGAGCGAGCCGATCCGCGTGCTGATCGTCGACGATCACGAGCTGATCAGGCGAAGCCTGGCGCTGGCGCTGGCCGCTGAACCCGACATCGAGGTGGTCGGTGAGGCGAGCGACGGGCAGGAGGCGGTCGAACTCGCCGATCGCCTCATGCCTGACGTCGCGCTCATGGACGTGCGCATGCCACGGCAGGACGGCATCGAGGCGGCGAAGGGCATCAAGGCCTCCGTCCCGAGCACCCGCATCATCATGCTGACGGTGAGCGACGAGGAAGAAGACCTCTTCGAGGCCATCAAGGCAGGTGCCACCGGCTACCTGCTCAAGGACGTCCAGATCAACGACGTCCCCGCCGCGGTGCGCGGCGTGCACGAGGGCCAGTCGTTAATCAACCCGGCGATGGCGGCCAAGCTCATCAGCGAGTTTCAAAACATGAGCCGCAAGGAGTCCGAGCGCCCGCCCCAGCTGCCCGTGCCCCGTCTGACGGAACGGGAGATGGAGGTCCTGCGACTGGTGGCCAAGGGCATGAACAACCGTGAGATCGCCAAGCAGCTGTTCATCTCCGAGAACACCGTGAAGAACCACGTGCGCAACATTCTCGACAAGCTGCAACTGCACTCGAGGATGGAGGCCGTGGTCTACGCGGTGCGGGAGCGCATGCTGGAGATCACGTAGCGAGGTCGTGGCCCGCTGGATCGTCCAGCGGGTTACGTGCCGGCCGCGTTGAGGATCGGCACGAGCTCTGGCGGGTCGGCGCGTTCGACGCGGATCGCGTCGCAGCCCACCCATTCGGCGGCCGACCACAGGGCATCGGCTAACGCGCCGGCCCACTTGGCCGGGGACAGGCCAGGCTCCAGGCTGACCTGCCTGGCCACTAGGGTGGAGCCCTCGCGGGCCGGGTCGACGCGGCCGATCAGCCGGCCGCCGGCCAGCACCGGCATCGTGAAGTAGCCGTGGACCCTCTTGTGCTTGGGGACGTAGAGCTCCAGCGTGTAGGTGAAGCCGAAGACGCGCTCGGTGCGGCCGCGGTGCCAGATGAGCGAGTCGAACGGCGACACCAGCGTCGTGCGGTGGCGGCCACGCGGCTCGGACTCCAGTGCCGCGGCATCCGCCCACGCGTTGGCCTGGCCCTTCTTGCCCGGCCAGCCCGCGACGGTCACCGGCGTCAGTCCGGCCGCGCCGCTGAGCAGCACGTCGTCGAGTATCGCCGCGTAGCGGCCCTTGAGCCGCAGGAAGTCGATCAGATCGGTCCTGTTGGCCACGCCGAGCGAGCGGCCGGCGATGGCGGCCAGGCGGACGACGCATTCCTCGTCCGTCAGGTCCTCGGCGAGGAGGTCGGCGGGGACCACGCGCTCGGCCAGGTCGTAGACGCGGCGCCAGCCGACGCGGCGGCTGCAGACCAGCTCGCCGATGTCCAGCAGCCACTCCAGGCCGATCTTGGAGTCCGACCAGTCCCACCAGGGGCCGCCGTTCTTGGCGCCGCCCACGTCGGAGGTCATCAGCGGGCCCGACTCGCGCACCTGCTCCAGGAGCTTGTCCACGTTGTCGGGGACCTCGTGCCAGCGGTATTTCCGGTCGCGGTAGGCGCGGCGGCGGAACGCGTAGAGCGGCCAGTGCTCGATGGGCAGGATGCAGGCCGCGTGGCACCAGTATTCGAAGCTCTGGGCGGGGTTGTGCCAGTAGGCGCGCTCGACCTTGGCTCTGCCCACCGCGCCCAGGCGCGCGTACGCGACCAGCTCGTGGGAGCGGGCCAGGACCGAGATCGTGTCGAGCTGCACGGCGCCCAGCCTGCGCAGCATGGCGTGCACCCCGCCTTGGCGCGGCGCGGCGCCGATCAGGCCTTGCGAGCGCAGGATGATCCGGCGTGCTTCGTCGGCCGTCAGGTCCGTCGGGCCGGTCATGTCAGCGTTCGTGTAGGACGATGCATACGCCGAAATCTAGCGCCGGGCACCGACAAAACGCTGAGGGCGAGCGCGGCCGGTGGGTGACCGAGCGGGCTCCGGCATCCACGGCGTGCCGGCCCTGCTGGGCGGGAACGCAAAAAGGCGGGCAACCGATGGGGTTCGGGCGCCCGCCTGTGAAGCGCGGTTCAACGATGATCTTCGGCGCGCATGCCTACGCGAGGCGCGTCGATCACGACATCGGTGAAGATGTCGAAGACGAGAGCGAGGATGCCGCCAACGACGAAGAGACCGGCGCCGACCCAGATGAGCGTCCAACTGGTGGCGACCAGCCCGAAGCCGGCGGCGGTGAATCCGACCAGCATGATGGTCACCGCCAGCCACGATGACGCACGCCCGCCGTGGCTGCCCAGATTCTCCGTATGCTCCGACTTCTTCCCCTCAACCATGACCAATCCTTCCTTTGCCGGTTTTGCCGCTATTGATGCGGGCCGGCGCTCAACCGGCATACCCTCTGCCTTGCCCCCATTCTCCCAGACGCGTACCGCGCCCTTGTCGGCACGGTGGCTGTGTCTGGTTGCTGAACCGCCTACGATGGCAGGCGGGGAAGTTTGTCTCGGCCTCTCCTCCTGGCGGCGCCGCCGGGGTAGACCTGCGAGGAGCTTTACATAAAGTGGCAGCCATTCTCGACAAGATCCTACGTGCCGGCGAAGGCAAGATCCTGCGCAAGCTCAAGCGGATCGCAGACCAGGTCAACTCCATAGAGGACGACTTCACGAGCCTGTCCGACGCGGAGTTGCGCGCGATGACGGACGAATTCAAGCAACGCTACGCGGATGGCGAAACGCTCGACGATCTGCTTCCCGAGGCGTTCGCGACCGTGCGCGAGGCGGCCCGCCGCGTGCTCGGCCAGCGACCCTACGACGTGCAGATCATGGGTGGCGCCAACCTCCACATGGGCAACATCTCCGAGATGAAGACCGGTGAGGGCAAGACCCTGACCTGTACGTTGCCTTCCTATCTCAACGCGATCACCGGCAAGGGCGTCCACGTCGTCACGGTCAACGACTACCTGGCCAAGCGTGACGCGGAGACCATGGGCCGCATCCACCGCTTCCTCGGCCTCGAGGTCGGCTGCATCATCTCCGGCCAGCAGCCCGACGAGCGCCGCAAGCAATACGAAGCCGACATCACCTACGGCACGAACAACGAGTTCGGCTTCGACTACCTGCGCGACAACATGGCCTGGTCGCTCGAGGAGTGCGCGCAGCGCGGCCACTACTTCGCGATCGTCGACGAGGTGGACTCGATCCTGATCGACGAGGCCAGGACCCCGCTGATCATCTCGGGTCCCGGCGAGCAGTCCGGGAAGTGGTATCAGGAGTTCGCCAAGATCGTGCCGCGGCTGCGCAAGGGCGTCGAGGCGAAGAACCCGGGCGAAGAGAGCACCGGCGACTACATCGTCGACGAGAAGAAGCGCACGGTCGGCATCCTGGAGTCCGGCGTCGAGAAGGTCGAGGACTGGCTCGGCATCGACAACCTCTACAAGCCTGAGCACACCCACCTGGTCGGCTTCCTGAACAACGCGCTCAAGGCCAAGGAGCTGTTCAAGAAGGACAAGGACTACATCGTCGCCGACGGCGAGGTCCTGATCGTCGACGAGTTCACCGGCCGCATCCTGCACGGCCGCCGCTACAACGAGGGCATGCACCAGGCCATCGAGGCCAAAGAGGGCGTGAAGATCAAGGACGAGAACCAGACGCTCGCCACGGTCACCCTGCAGAATTACTTCCGCCTCTACGAGAAGCTGGCCGGCATGACCGGCACGGCCGCCACCGAGGCCAACGAGTTCCACCAGACCTACAAGCTCGGCGTCGTCCCCATCCCGACCAACCGGCCGATGATCCGCAAGGACCAGGCGGACGTGGTCTACAAGACCGAGGACGCCAAGTTCAACGCGGTGGTCGACGACATCAAGCAGCGCTACGAGGCCGGGCAGCCGGTGCTCGTGGGCACGACCTCGGTGGAGAAGTCCGAGCGGCTGTCCAAGGCGCTCAAGCGCCGCGGCGTGCCGCACGAGGTGCTCAACGCGAAGAACCACGCGCGTGAGGCGACGATCATCGCCGAGGCGGGTCGCAAGGGCGCCATCACCGTCGCCACCAACATGGCCGGTCGAGGCACCGACATCATGCTCGGCGGCAACTCCGAATTCCGCGCCGACCTCGAGCTGCGCCAGCGCGGGCTCGACCCGGTCGAGACGCCGGAGGAATACGAGAAGGCCTACCCTGAGGCGCTGGAAAAGGCCAGGGCCGCGGTCAAGGCCGAGCACGACGAGGTCGTCGAGCTGGGCGGCCTCTACGTCCTCGGCACCGAGCGCCACGAGTCGCGCCGCATCGACAACCAGCTGCGCGGTCGTTCCGGCCGTCAGGGAGACCCCGGCGAGTCGCGTTTCTACCTGTCGCTCGGCGACGACCTCATGCGCCTGTTCAACTCGGCCAGGGTCGAGATCATCATGACCCGGCTGCAGATCCCCGACGACCAGCCGATCGAGTCCGGCATCGTCTCCAAGGCCATCGCCTCCGCCCAGCACCAGGTCGAGCAGCAGAACTTCGAGATCCGAAAGGAAGTTCTGAAGTACGACGAGGTGATGAACCGCCAGCGCAAGGTCATCTACGCCGAGCGCCACCGCGTGCTCGAGGGCGCCGACCTGCACGAGCAGGTGCAGGGCTTCATCGGCAACGTGATCGACGGTTACGTCCAGGGCGCCACGGCCGAGGGCTTCGCCGAGGAGTGGGACCTCGACAAGCTGTGGAAGGCCTTCGGCGAGCTCTACCCGGTCTCGGTCCGGATCGACGACCTCGTCGAGGAGGCCGGCGGCCGCGAGGAGCTCAGCGCCGAGTTCATCAGCGAGAAGATCAAGAACGACGCGCTCGAGGCGTACGCCCGGCGCGAGGCGGAGTTCGGCGCGGAGGCCATGCGCGACATCGAGCGCCGGGTCATTTTGTCCGTCCTCGACCGCAAGTGGCGCGAGCACCTCTACGAGATGGACTACCTGCGCGAGGGCATCGGCATGCGGGCCTACGCGCAGAAGGACCCGCAGATCGAATACCAGCGTGAGGGCTACGAGATGTTCACCGCGATGCTCGAGGGCATCAAGGAGGACTCCGTGGGCTTCCTGTTCAACCTCGAGGTCGAGGTGCAGGAAAACCCGATCGTGGAGGAAGAGGACGCGGTCATCGCGGAGACCCGTTCGATCATCGCGCGCGGGCTGCGCGGGCCTGAGCGGCCGGCCGAGCTCGAATACACCGCGCCCGGTGAGCAGGGCGGGGTCGAGCACACCAAGGTGCGCACCACTCAGGCGGAGCGGGCCGCGTACGGCAATGTGGAGCGCAACGCGCCGTGCCCGTGCGGGTCCGGCAAGAAGTACAAGCGCTGCCACGGCGACCCGAAGCACGCGGCCTGATCACCTGGGCCATTCGCCAGGACCCCCGCCTTCACCAGCCGAGAAGGCGGGGGTCTTCGTTGTGCTACGCGGTCTCGAAATCGGTGCACAGCCAGTGGACGCCGCGCCGTTCCAGCCGCACGGCGAGGACGTGGTTGCGCTCGCCGCAGTGGACGAGCACGCACATCTCGACCGCCCCGTCCCGGGGTTCCTTCACGTGCATGCTCCCGGCGAACGGCGGGCGGTTCGTCCGGATCATTCGTCCCGCCTTGAGTAGCTCGCGGTAGGCCCGGGAGGTGAGCCGGTCGGCGAGGGTCTCCGGGGCCCGCCGGCCCGCGAGCACCTCGGCCAGGGCCTGCCCGAAGTGGCGCAGTTTGCGCTCGTCCGGCGTGGCGCCCGGCGGTCCCCATATCAGGGGCTGGCTGTCCAGGGCCAGGGCTCCATCGACCTGCGGGTTCTGCGGTGCTGCCGACACGCGTCCTCCAAATTCCTGGGCGGGAAACAATCGCCTATAAGAGTTTTCGGCTCGGCCGGGATATACGGAGGCCGCCAGCTTCCATGGCTTCCAATCCCTTTTGTACGTTCCGGCGAGGAAAGTGATAGGCGAGTTGGGTCCCTTCGCCGTTGTTATGGGCCGGGGTCGCCGGACGCTATGACTCGCCCGTAACCTCGCGGCCGGGTGTGGGCAGGTTCAGGGCACGGATGAGCACGGAGAAGATCACGTAGTAGATGAAGAAATAGGCGATCCCAAAGGCGATGAGCAATCCCAGGCCGTGCGTGTTCGACTTGCTGGCGTTCAGCAGCAGGTCGATGGCGCCGCCCGAGAACGTGAAACCCAGGCGGACGCCCAGTTCGGCCATCAGCGCCATCGACAGGCCCGTCAGGACGGCGTGCACGGCGAAGAGCACCGGCGCCACGAAGATGAAGGCGAACTCCAGCGGCTCGGTGATCCCGGTGACGAAGGCCGTCAGACCGGCCGACAACATGATCCCCCCGACCGGACGGCGGCGGTCGGGTGGGGCGGCCCGCCACATGGCGATGGCCGCGCCCAGCAGGCCGAACATCATGACGGGGAAGAAACCGGTCATGAAGCTGCCCGCGCCTTGTTCACCGGCGAAATAGCAGTTCAGGTCCCCGGCCGCGTCGCGGATCGCGCCGTTCACGCCCGCATGGCACTCCGGGAGCGTGAACCAGACGATGGTGTTGAGGAAGTGGTGCAGGCCCACGGGGATGAGCAGACGGTTGGCGACGCCGTAGATGCCGGCGCCGGCGGTGCCGTGGGCCGAGAGCCAGTCGCCGGCCGCGGTCAGCCAGTCGCCGACCGGACGCCACAGCAGGCCGAAGGCCACGCCCAGGAGCAGGGCGGCGACGGCGGTGACGATGGGGACCGAGCGGCGTCCCCCGAAGAAGGCCAGCCACGCCGGCAGTTTGAGCCGGTAGAAGCGCTGCCACAGCAGGGCGGCCGTGATGCCGATGACGATGCCGCCGAGGACGCCCGTCGGGTTCTGCGCGCCGACGTTGAGCGTACGGGTGCCGTCCCGCAGGACGAGGAGGACCTTGTCGTAGACGGCGCCTTCGCCCGCGTCGAAGAACAGGGTCTTGGTGACGCGGTCGAAGACCAGATAGCCGACCACGGCGGCGAGCGCGGTGGTGCCGTCGGACTTGTGCGCGAAGCCGATCGCCACACCCACCGCGAACAGCAGCGGCAGATTCTCGAAGAGGGCGCCGCCGGCCGCCGCCAGCACCTTCGCCACGGGAAGCAGCCACGGCAGCACGCTGCCGAGGCCGTTCGCGCCGAGGAGGTCGTCCTGGCCGAAGCGGAAGAGCAGGCCGGCGGCGGGCAGGACGGCGATGGGCAACATGAGCGAGCGCCCGATGCGCTGCAGCACCCCGAAGATCGATGACCAGGCTGATGACTGGGCCGAGCCGCCGCCCATCGCCGCACTCACCCCCGCTCGGTGATCCGTTCGCAGGGGAATGGTGGGTTCCTACCACGGGCACCCGGGGAGAAAACCGCGCTAGGTCGCGCCCGGGGCGACCCGGCCGGTCTCGCCCGAGTCGACGTCGGGCTCGGGCTCCCGGCCGGGGGTCATGATGTCGAGGCGGCGGATCAGGAACGTGAACACCACGTAGTAGACCGCGCCGTAGATCAGGCCGAGCAGCAGGATGCCCGGCAGATTCTCGGTGTTGGACTTGCTGGCGTTCAGCAACATGTCGAGCAGCCCGGCCGAGAACCCGAAGCCCAGTTGCCCGCCGATCAGCGTGGTCAGCGCCATGGCCAGCCCGGTCAGGACCGCGTGCACGGCGAACAGCAGCGGCGCCACGAAGATGAAGGCGAACTCGATCGGCTCGGTGATGCCGGTGACGAACGACGCCAGCGCCGCCGACAACATGATGCCGCCCACGCTCGCGCGCCGGTGTTTGGGCGCCGCTCGCCACATGGCCAGGGCGGCGGCGGGCAGGGCGAACATCATGATCGGGAAGAAGCCGGCCATGAACTGGCCGGAGTGCGGCGCGCCGCCGAAATAGCAGTTCCAGTCGCCGCCGAGCACGCGGCCGCCCACGTCGCACTGCGGGACGACGTACCAGACGACCGAGTTGACGAAGTGGTGCAGGCCGAGCGGGATGAGCAGGCGGTTGATCAGACCGTAGATGCCGGTGCCGACGGGGCCGATCGCGGCCAGGGCCTCGCCCCCGTGCCGGATCCACTCGCCGATCACCGGCCAGAGCCAGCCGAAGAGCACGCCGATGACCAGCGCGACAATGGAGGTGATGATCGGCACGAACCGGCGCCCGCCGAAGAACGCCAGCCACGACGGCAGCTTGATCCGGTGGAAGCGCTGCCACAGCAACGCGGCGACCAGGCCTATCACGATGCCGCCGAGCACCTTGGTGGGGTTCTGCATGCCGTAGTTGATGATCTCTACGACGCCCTGGCCCTGGACCTCCTTGATCGAGACGGTGTCCCGGATCTGGGAGCCGAAGAACATGACCTTGCTGACGCGGTCGAAGACCAGGTAGCCGACCACGGCGGCGAGCGCGGTGCTGCCGTCGGCCTTGCGGGCGAAGCCGATCGCGACGCCCACGGCGAACAACAGGGGCAGGTTCTCGAACAACGCCGCGCCGGCCGCGGCCAGCACCTCGGCGACCTGGTTCATCCAGGCGAAGCCCGCCACGTCGGCCAGCCCGCCGGGCTCGCCGCCGTTGGAGCCCAGCATGTCGGGCTGCCCGAAGCGCAGCAGCAGGGCGGCCGCGGGCAGGGCCGCGATGGGCAGCATCAGGGAGCGGCCCAGCCGCTGGAGCACGGTCATGACGCGCGCGAGCGGCGAGGGCCGGGCGGCGGCGGTCTCGTTCACCGGCGTTCCTCCGGGGGGTGGGATCCGGGGGCGACCCCGGCAGCGTACGGCCCTCAGCCCCGTCTTACGGGCATTTCCAGAATGGTGCGCAACTGGTAGCGGTCGGCGCGATAGGTGGACACGCCCAATTCCGCACAGACGCCGCCGGAGAACGACCTGCGCTGCAGCAGCAGCACGGCACCGCCACGCGGCAGCTTCAACAGATCGGCGTCGCTCGGGTCGGCGATGCCGCCGTCGATGGTGAGCTCGCCGGCGTCCATGACCAGGCCGTAGCGGCTCTCCAGCAGCTCGTACAGCGACTTGTCCGACAGGTTGTGCTCGGCCAGGTCGGGGGCGAGTTTGACCGGGATGTGCGCCCGCTCGATGGACAGCGGCTCCCCGTCGGCCATCCGGAGCCGCTCGATGAAGTGCACCTCCTCGCCCGGCTGGATCCCCAGCTCCTTGGCCAGGTGGGCGCTGGCGCGCACGATCCTCCTGTCGAGGTCGCGCGATCCGGGAACCATTCCGCGGGCCCTCATGTCGTCGGTGAACGACGTCAGCTGCAGCGCCAGCTCGATCTTCGGCCGGGCCACGAACGTGCCCTTGCCCGGCACGCGGTGCAGGCGGCCCTCGGACACGAGGTGGTCGACGGCCTGCCGCACGGTCATGCGGGACAGGCCGAAGCGCTGGCACAGCTCGCGCTCGGACGGGATGGCGGCGCCGATGCTCAGCTCGTCGCTGTCGATGAGGTCCAGCAGGATCTCGCGAAGCTGGAAGTATTTGGGCACCGGGCTGTCCGGATCGATGTGCGCCACGCATCCTCCTCTCGTCGGTCAAACGAGAAATCTGCGAAATGGACTGCCGCTACGGCCCTCACCAGGCACTACAGGAGTGCGGCAGGCCATGGGCAGATTTCTTGTTTGTTGGTCATAGGCTATGGTTCGTACTGGTCTAGTCCGGACTAGACCACATTACGCGAAAGACGGTCAAGCCCGAAGGGGAACGAGCCCACGATGACCACGAAGATGCGCAGCGAGATCGCCGAGCAGCCGGCCGCGCTGCGGGCCACACTGGACTCCCTGCTCCCCAGGATCGACGAGGTGAGAGCGGTGGGCGAGCAGACTCGCCAGCTGCTGTTCATCGCGCGGGGCACCTCCGACAACGCAGCAGTTTACGGCCGCTACCTGGTCGAATCGCACACGGGCCGGCTGGCCGCCCTGGCCGCGCCGTCGATCGCGACCACGTACAAGCGCAAGCTGGACCTGGACGGCGTGCTGGCCGTGGCGATCTCGCAGTCGGGGCGGACCGAGGAGATCGTCGAGACGCTGGCCTGGGCCAAGGACTGCGGGGCCGCGACGGTCGGCATCACCAACGGGGGCCCGGACAGCCCGCTCGCGCAGGCCTCCGACGTGGCGCTGTGCACGGAGGCGGGGGAGGAGAAGGCGGTCCCCGCGACCAAGACGTACACGACGCAGCTGGCCGCGCTGGCCGTGCTCGCGCTGGGGCTGGGCGCCGACGTGGACGTGGCCGAGCTGCTGCGGGTGCCGGAGGCGGTGGAGAAGCTGATCGCCGAGCCGGGTGAGGTCGAAGCGGTGGTCGAGGGGCTGCTGGACAAGCCGGGCGTGGTCGTCTCCGGGCGCGGGCTGGCGTTCTCGACGGCGCTGGAAACCGCGCTCAAGCTCAAGGAGGCCTGCTACCTGCACGCCATGGGCCTGTCGTACGCCGACCTGCTGCACGGTCCCATCGCCGTGGTCGACGCCGACACCCCGGCGCTGCTGGTCGCCGCCGAGAACAGCCCGACGCTGTCCGGCACGGTCGCGCTGGCCGAGCGGGTGGTGGCCGCGGGGGCAGCGGCGTACACGATCGGGGGCGGGGACGCGCTCGCCAGAGCGGGCACGGCCGCTCTCAACGGCCCCGACCTGCCCGAATGGGTGGCGCCGATGGGGCTGATCGTCCCTGGGCAGCTGCTCACCGAGGCGCTCGCCCGCCGGCTCGGCATCGACCCCGACGCGCCGCGCGGTTTGAACAAGGTCACCCAGACCGACTGATTTAACCTGGTCACAAGAGCTAGGGAGGCCGGATGGCGGCGGATGCGAACGCGATCATCGCCGGGCTCGGCGGCGCCGACAACATCATCGACATCGAGCCCTGCATCACCCGCTTGCGTACGGAGGTCCACGACGCGTCCAAGGTCGACCAGGCCGCGCTCAAGGCGGCCGGCGCGCATGGCGTGATGGCCGCGGGGAATGTGGTCCAGGTCGTCGTCGGGCCGGAGGCGGACACGATCGCCAGCGACATCGAGGACATCATCGGCTGAGGCGAGACCATGACGACTGTTCTCGCCCCGGTTGAGGGGGCAGCTGTGGGGTTGGCCGCCGTGCCCGATCCGGTGTTCTCCGCGGGCATGGTGGGGCCGGGAACGGCGATCGATCCGCTGCGGGGGCCGGGCAAGGCCGTGGCCCCCATCGCGGGAAAAATCATGAAGTTGCATCCGCATGCGTACGTCATCGTGGGGGACGACGGCAAGGGTGTGCTGGTGCATCTGGGCATCGACACGGTCCAGCTCAAGGGGAAGGGGTTCCAGCTGCTGGCGGCGGAGGGCGACAGGGTGAGCGCGGGCCAGCCGGTCGTGGCGTGGGACCCGGCGACGATCGAGGCGGGCGGCCGCTCGCCGGTCTGCCCGGTGGTCGCGCTCGACGCCCTGTCGGAGGCCGTGACCGGGGTCGCCGAGGGGGCCGTGCACGTCGGAGACGAGCTCTTCCGATGGGAATAGGACTCGCGTTCTTCGACACAATATGCACGGCAGTCGCAACCACGCGCGTCCAGCTGGTCTGGACCGGCACAGAAGGAGAAGTTGATGGGTGAGCGCAAGGTCACCGTGGCGGCGGAGGTGGGACTTCATGCCCGCCCCGCGGCGACGTTCGTGCAACGGGCGATGAAGGCCCCGATGGACATCACGGTGGCGAAGATGAACAGCGCGAAGGCCCCGGTCAGCGGCAAGAGCATCCTCGCGATCATGGCGCTGGACGTCCGGCAGGGCGAGACCGTGGTGATCAGTGCGGAGGGCGAGGGCTCGGAAGAGATTCTCGACGAGCTGGCCGAGATCGCCGGTACGCCGTGAACCTCCGGGGGGTGGGGGTCAGCCCGGGCATCGGGCACGGCCCCGCGTACGTGTTGACCGTCTCTGTGCCCGAACCCCCCAAGGGCGCCACGTACACCGGCGAGGCGGATCAGGAGAAGGAGCGCGCGATGGCCGCGCTCCGGCAGGTCGCGGGCGAGCTGGAGGCTCGCGGCAACCAGGCGGGCGGCGAGGCCGAGGAGATACTCAAAGCCCAGGCGCTGATGGCCGAGGACCCCGGTCTGGTCGTGAAGGTGCGTACCCTCATCGACCGGGGCTTGGCCGCACCTAGGGCGGTTTTTGAGGCATTCACGAAATATCGGGACGTGCTGGCCGGGTCCGGGGGCTACCTGGGGGAACGGGCCGCCGATCTGAACGACATCAGGGACCGCGTGATCGCGCTGCTGTACGGGCAGGCGATGCCGGGGTTGCGGGGGGCGCCCGCGGAGCCGTACGTGCTGGTCGCCAGGGATCTCGCGCCTGCCGACACCGCGTTGCTGGCCAAGGGGCAGATCGCGGCGTTCGTCACCGAGGAAGGCGGTCCCACCAGCCACACCGCGATCCTGGCCAGGGCCATGGGCGTGCCTGCCGTCGTGGCCTGCCGGGGCGCGACCGGCATCCCGAACGGCGTCCGGGTGATGGCCGACGGCACCTCCGGCGACGTACGGGTGGAACCGGCCGAGTCGGACGTCGCCGACGCGCTCAGCGCGGCCACGGCCAGGCAGGCGGCGCTGGCGTCCTCGCGGGGTCCGGGCAGGACCGCCGATGGGCACCCGGTTCCGCTGCTCGCGAACGTCGGCGGGCCTGCCGAGCTGGAGGCCGCCGTGGCCGCCGGAGCCGAGGGGATCGGGCTCTACCGGACCGAGTTCCTCTTCCTCGACCGGGCCGAGCCGCCTTCTCTGGAGGAACAGACGCGCGCCTACCGGGCGGCTGTGGAGGCGTTCCCCGGAGGGAAGGTGGTCGTGCGGACGCTGGACGGGGGTGCGGACAAGCCGCTGGCCTTCCTGCCTACTGCGGCCTCGGATTCGGCCGCCTCGGCTTCAGCCTCGTCCTCTGCCTCAGCCTGGCCCTCTGCCTCGCCCTCTGCCTCGTCCTCTGCCTCGTCCTCGGTTGAGCCGAATCCGGTGCTCGGGGAGCGCGGGCTGCGGAGGCTCAGGAGATTTCCCGAGGTGTTGGACGCGCAACTGGCGGCGATCGCCGCCGTGGCGTCCGAGGATCTCCTGGTGATGGCGCCGATGGTGGCCACGGGCGAGGAGGCCGCGTGGTTCGCGCGGTCGTGCCGGGCCAGGGGGCTGGCAGGTGTCGGCGTGATGATCGAGATCCCGGCGGCCGCGCTGCGGGCCAGGGACTTGCTGGCGTCTGTGGACTTCGTCTCGATCGGCACCAACGACCTCGCCCAGTACGCCTTCGCCGCCGACCGCCAGCTGGGCGCCGTGAGCGCGCTGCACGATCCGTGGCAGCCCGCACTGCTCGACCTTGTGGCCATGACCGCGCGTGCCGCGTCCGCGGCGGGCAAGCCGTGCGGGATCTGCGGCGAGTCGGCCGCCGATCCGGCCATGGCCTGCGTGCTGGTCGGGCTTGGTGCCTCGACGTTGTCGATGGGGGCCGGCGCGCTTGCCGCCGTACGCGCCGCGCTGGCCGCGCACACGCTCACGCAGTGCCGGCTGGCGGCCGACGCGGCGCGGGCGCGTACGACGCCGGCCGACGCCCGTGCCGCGGCCCGCGTCCACCTCCCCGCGCTCGCCCATCTCGGGCTGTAACGGCCCGCGACGCTTCCTCCGGCCCGGGATGGCAGCACGTCGGCCGTCCGCCGTGACCGCCGACCCGCTGTCGCCGACCTGCTGTCGTGGACGCGCTGTCGCCAGCCCGCTGTCGCCAGCCCGCTGCCGTCGGTCTGCTGTCGTCGGCCCGTTGTCGTGGACGGGGTGTCGTCGACCCGGTGTCGGTCGTCCGCCGCCGTGATCGCTGGCCCGTTGTCGTGGACGTGGTGTCGTCAGTCTGCGGACGTGGTGTCGTTGGTCTGGGGGTCGTGGACGCGGTGGTCGGTCTGTGTGGTCGCGGGCGCGGTGTCGTCGGCCTGCGCGGTCGCTGACCTGCTCTCACCGGCCTGCTCTCACCGGCCTGCTCTCACCGGCCTGCTCTCACCGGCCGGTCTGGCTTGGCCGTATCGGGCTGTGGCGCGCTGCTCGCCGAGCGGCTCGGCTCGGATCGGCTGGCCTGAGCTGTGGCTGGTTGCTCGTGTGAGCAGTTGGGCTGTGGCTGGTTGCTCGTGTGAGCAGTTGGGCTGTGGCTGGTTTGCTCGTGTGAGCGGCTGGGCTGGGCTGTGGCTAGTTGCTCATGTGAGCGATTGGGCTGGGCTGTGGCTGGTTTGCTCGTGTGAGCGGTCGGCCTGAGCTGTGGCTGTGGCCTAAGTTGCTTGTGTGAGCGGTTGGGGGGCTGTGGCGTGTTCGTCCGCGTGGTGCCAGCCCGGTGTTTCGCTGGGCGCGGAAACGGGCTGGTCGGGCGTAGCGGGGCGCTTCGCTTGCGCGCCGGCCCAGCAGGGTCGTCGGATGGATACCTTTGGAGGCATGCTTCGACGGATTGGTACGGCAAGCCTCTTGGTGATCGCTCTGGCGGCCTGCGGCGATGGCGGCGGCGCGGCGGGGGCAACCCCGATCGGGGGCAAGGCCGCACCGCCCGCGCCCACCACGCAGAGCCCGCCCCAAGCGCAGGCCCAGCCGGACCCGATCGAGCGCGTTCTGTCGAAGATGAGCGCCGAGGAGAAGGTCGGCCAGCTGTTCATGCCGGTCCTGTACGGCACGTCCGCCGACACGGCCTCGGGCGAGAATCAGGCGAGATACGCCGCCCAGACCCCCGCCAAGGTGATCGCCAAATACCACCTTGGGGGCGTGATCCTCTTCCCGCACAACGTCAAGAGCGTCGGCCAGGTCGTCGGCCTCACGAACGGCATGCAGCGGGCGTCGAAGCAGGTCCCGCTGCTGATCGGCACCGATCAGGAAAACGGCCTGGTGTCGCGGATGTCCGCGCTCATGACCGACTTCCCCGGCGCGTCCCAGATCGGCGCCACCAAGGACGCGGAGCTGTCGCGTGCCGTGGCCGAGGCCACCGGCCAGGAGTTGCGTGCGCTCGGCGTCAACCTGGACTTCGCTCCGGTCGCCGACGTGAACGTCAATCCGAAGAACCCGGTCATCGGCCCGCGGGCGTTCGGCAAGGATCCGAAGCAGGTGGCCACGATGGTCGAGGCGGCGGTCAAGGGGTTCGCCGACGCGAAGGTGGCCGCCACCGCCAAGCACTTCCCCGGCCACGGCGACACCACCGTCGACAGCCACACCGGTCTGCCCGTGATCAAGCACTCGAAGGCCGAGTGGGAGCGCATCGACGCGCCCCCGTTCAAGGCCGCGATCGACGCCGGGGTGGACGCCGTGATGAGCGCCCACATCGTCTTCCCCAAGCTCGACCCGTCGGGCGACCCGGCCACGTTGTCCAAACCCATCCTGACCGGCCTGCTTCGGGAGAAGCTCGGCTTCAAGGGCGTGATCTCCACGGACGCGCTCAACATGGCCGGTGTGCGGCAGAAATACAACGACGGCGAGATCGCGGTCCGCGCCGTGCTGGCCGGCGCTGACCTGCTGCTCATGCCGAACGACCTGCCCAAGGCCTACCAGGCGGTGCTGGCGGCGGTGAAGTCAGGGCGGATCAGCAAGGAGCGCCTCGACCAGTCGGTGACCCGGTTGCTCACGCTCAAGCAGGCCAGGGGCTTGCTGACCGAGGCGCCCACGGCGTCGGCCGAGGAGGCGGCGGGCGTGCTGCGCTCGCCGGAGCACCGCAAGCTGGCCGCGCGGGTGGAGAGCACCGGCGACTGAGCCGCGCGGAGGCGGCGGTCACCCGGCGGCACCTGCCAGCTGCTTCCTGAGGAGGGGATGGACGAAGTGGTAGGCCTGCGGAGCGGCCTCGCGGAGCAGCCCCGCCTCGACCGCGGCTCTCAGGAAGGCCGGCACGTCCACGGCACGAATGCCGGCATGCCGCAGCCTCGTCCTGATGTCGGCGTCGTCGCCGGAGATGGTGGGGTTGCGTGAGTTGCCCGTGGCGCGGGCGATCCCGTGCAGGCCCCGCGTGACCGCGTCCGGTGTGAAGCCGGCAGCGGTCATCGCCTGCTGGCCGCGGGCGCCGTACCAGGCAAGGAAGTCGACCGGATCCTTGGGAAGGGCTTCGACCCAGGCCTGGTCATCAGTGAGCACCCGCAGCAGCAAGGGGGAGCTCATCAGCTCGGAGGTCAGCCCCAGCAGCCGGTCCGGCTCGACCTTGTTGGCGGCGAGCACGGCCTCGAACCGGCGGCGGGCCTCCACCGCCGACACGCCGAGCACCTCGGCCACGTCGAAGCCGGAGGCCGCCGCGTCCCGGCCGGTGATGACGACGCCACACCTGCTGGTTCGCGCCCACTCCAGGAACCCGGCGCGCTTGTTCGGCTCCAGCGCGTCCAGCCCGTCGAGGATCAGCACGAGAGAGCCCCGCACCACCACGGCATTGGCGTTGGCGGCCGAGAGCCTGTACTCGGCGACGAGGGCGTGCGTCACCCACCGCTCGTATTCGCGGAACTCCGTCTTCAGCACGCCGAACGGCAGGAACACCGGCGTCTGCGGCGCGCGCCGCTCGGCCAGCCAGCGCGCGAGCCGCGCTGCCACCACGCTCTTCCCCACACCGGGGGCACCCGAGATGAACAGCTTCGTCGTTTCCCGGGACAGGAGGTCGTGCAGGCTCGCCATGCCCGTCCGTTCCTCGCCCTGGACGCGCACCACCGGCTCCAGCAGTCTGCCGTCGTCCTCCACCAGGCGGTCCACCCGTGTGCGCACGTCCACGGCGAGGTCTTCGAGCACCGCACGCAACTCGAGCTGGCGGCTGAGCTCCGACGCGGGCTCCTCCTGCTTCGGCGGCGCGCCGGCGATCAGGTCGCTGGACGGCGGCACCGGCGACTCCCTGACCAGGTCGATGTAGGCGAGGATGTCGTTCGGGACACCGCCCGGCATCCCGCGCAGCTCGCGGACGATGCTCACGGCGAGTTCGCTCCAGCCGTCCGGCTCGCCGTCCGCCTCCTGCGCGAGGCGCCGCAGCAGGGCCGGGTCCTCCATGAGCCGGGCATAGTCGTCCGGAGCGCCGTCCCTGAGCAGCAGGACGGCGGCCAGAATCGAGACGTCGTACGGATCGAGCCGCCGGTCCTTGGCCACGCGGTCCTGCAGGATGAGCACGTTGACGAAGCGCTTGATAGCCCGCGCGTTGCGCCGCAGCCCACATTTGAGCATGTCGCCCGCGGTGCGGATCTCGTCGGTGAGCAGACCGTCCAGGTAACGGGCGAAGTCCTCCTCGGACAGCCTCGGCATCTCGAAGGGGAACTGGATGATCTTGTCTAGGTAGTCGCCGACCGGGTTCTTGTACTTCTCCCGCACGGCCTCGATCAGCGGGCCCTTCGCCACGCCGAGCAAAAAGACGCAGTTGTCGCGGTTGAAGTGCAGTTTCAGCGACTCCAGGAGCGAGGTGATGCGGTCGGCGTCGCACCGGTCCAGGTCGTCCACAAACACGACCAGGCGTTCCTTCCCGCACGCGGCCAGCGCTTCGTCGATGAGTTCGCCCAGGTACTCGTCCAGACGGGTGCGCTCGGAGCGGATGCGGAAGTGCTCGCTGTCGTAGTCCTTGATGGACTGCCGCACGTCCGACAGGTTGATCTTGAGCGAGGTGGACAACACCAGCGAGCCGAGCACGTCGGAGATGGTCCGCAGCGTCCGTTGGACGTTATGCCTGCGCTCCAGCGCGAGGTCCTTGACGATGACGTGCAGCAGCGGCAGCACTGGGTTGTCGTCGTACTGATGCCGCCAGGGGGCGAACCAGACGTGGGCGCACTCGGGGGCTTCGCTCAGCCGGTCGCGTACCTGCATGAGCATGGAGGTCTTGCCGGTGCCCCACTCGCCGAAGACGCCGATGACCATGGGCGGCGACGCGTAGCGGGCCAGCTCGGCCAGGTGCCGGGCGTACTCCTCGCGCCGCAGACCGTCCCGCTGTGCGGGCTCGTCGCTGTGGGTGAACCCCCTGGAGTCTCGCTGGACGGGTCCGCGTGGCGAAGGTCCGGCGCTCTCCGTGTTCTGGCGCCGCCGACGGCCCCGGCGCCAGAACACGGTGCCGGCGATCGCCGCGAGCGCCAGGACACCCGCGACGGCAGGCACGAAGGGATAGCGCTGCAGGAAGGGGGCGGGCGGCGTCACCGCGACCCGCAGCCGGTCGACGCCCGCCGAGGAGATCAGGACGAGCTGGCCGGTCCCGGCATGCGGGCGCTTGCCCGCGACCAGGGTGACGGTGCCCGTCCCTCCGGGGCCGACGTGCATGTGGCCGCCGTCCTTGAGCGCCAGCGCGTCCGAGACGGAGCCCGCGACGCGTATCTCCACGTCCGCGGCGGACCCGGGATTGATGACCACGATCTGCCACGTCCCCGTCGCCAGGCGCTCCAAGGGGATCGAGAGCTGGTCCTGCTCCAGGAACTCGGGTCCAGCGGCGGCATCGGCCCGCGGGGACGGCCAGAGGAGCGCGAGAAGCGCGGCCACGACGAGGCAAAAGGGCAACAGCGTGCGCCGTCCACTCGGCATGCCTAAATTGCAACCCATAGTGGTGTGGAATGCACTACTCGTAATAGATCGGTTATGAGGCTGCCTAGGGCACGAGGGCGGCTCTCTGGTTGGCCGAGGTCAGGCTGTTCCTTAGGGCGGGCACGGTGGTCATGAGCCCGGCGAGCACGACCACGGGGGCGCACAGGATGAGCAGCGCGAAGAAGGGGTCGACCCATTCGACGAACAGGCTCGCAAGGAGCGGCCCGATGGCGACGGCGCTGTAGCTGCCCAGCCGGGAGACGCCTACGACCCGGGCCACCCGATCGGACGGCACGCGGCTGAGCGCGGTGCGCATGGTGACGTTGCTCAGCCCGCCCGTCACTCCGATGGTGAGCAACGCGATCGCGAACGTCAGCGGCAGCTGGGCGAACAGCAGCGGCAGCATGAGCGCGGCGACACACGTCCACAGGTGCACGAGCATCATGGACCGGCCCTGCTGGGATGAGCCCAGCCTGCTGACCAGGCGGGTGATCCAGCGCCGCCGCGAGGCCTTCTCCTCGATCCTCTGCCAGATGTGCTGCCGTCTGGGGGAGATGAGCGCGCCTATGACGCCTCCGACTCCGGACGTCGCCAGGATTACGCCTGCCAGCACTGTCGGCAGTTGCTCCTCGGTCGCCTCCGAGAGGAACACCACGATCAAGCCCTGCACCATGAGGTTGATGAAAGCGGTGATCAGGGTCGCGGATCTGAGGAATTTGTGCTTCCACAACTCCTCCAGGCCGGCGCGCATTTCACCCAGGAGCCTTCCTCGCGGCTTTTTGGCAATTATGTCGGGATTTAGTCGATGCAGCACGGCGGCGGCGGCAAAGAACATGGCCGCGTTCGCCACGAAGGAGAAGACCGGCGCGATGCCGAAGAGCAGCCCGCCGAGCGGCCGGCCCGCAAGCACCATTCCGTGCACCGAGCCTTCGTGGATGGCCAGCGCCGTCTCGACGTTGTCCGGTTTCACGGTGGCTGGGATCAGCGCCGTCTCCGCGACCGACGAGGTGACCGACAGTGCGCCCTCGATCAAAGCGATGACCATGAGATGGTGGATCTCCAGCCTGTCGAAGGCCAGGAGGACGCAGAGCGCTGCGACGAGCGTGCCGCGGACGAGCTCGCTGTATTTCATGACCAGCCGGGGGCCGAACCGATCGATGATCGCTCCAGCCGGGATATACGTGAGCAGGGCTGGCACGGTGGAGGCGACCATTGCCCACCCGATCCATGCGGCCGACTCCGTGAGCATGTAGGCCAGCAGCGGATACGTGACGCCGATCGTGCGGCTGCCGAGCATGGAAACGGTCGATCCCACCCAGGACCACCGAAACTGCGGGTAATCGGTGAGAAGTTCTTTGAAGCACCGAATCTGCCGCACGCCCGTCACCACGGCTCGCGAATTTCGGACGTTGTGCGCTCTAGCGAGTATTCGGTGCACCGACCGGAGCCGAGGCACGCTCAGAGAATAGAGCACCACCGGCCCTCGCAATGCCATTCACACACATGGCCGGTCACGTTGACGAATACATTGCTAAGGCGCCATCAGGCGATCGGCTTCGGCGGTCAGCTGCGGAGGTAGAGGGCGGCGGCCCCGGCTCTGGCGGGCGTGCAACGCCAGCCGCGCCGCCTCCGAGTCGCGACCCGCGGCCTTCATCACCCGCGCGGCACGCAGCAGGGTGGCGGGATCGCTGTCCACGTCGAGTGGCGGCACGGCCTCCACGGCGCCGCGCACGTCGCCCTGACGTGCCAGCGCCAGCGCGTAGGCCGCCTGCGTGGAGGCCAGCTCATGCGGGCGTACTCGGTCGAGGTCGTTGAGCGCCCGCGGATCCTCCAGGTCCGAGAGTATCTCGCCGCGGGCCCGCAGGGCTTCGGGGGTGTTGCCGTCGGAGCGGAGCGCGCCGTCGAGGACGTCCACGGCTCCGCTCTCCTGCCCCAGGTACCATAGGGCCCAGGCGAGCTCGGTCTGGATGACGGGCTCGGGGCTGCGCCGGACCGCCGAGCGCAGCTCCGTGACCGCGGCCCGGTAGGCGTTCTGGTCCATGAGGATCCGCCCGACGGCGGTCAGCAGGGTGGCCACGATCTGGTCCGTGCCCCGCAGCGCGTCGAACAGCCGGGTCGCCTGCCGGTAGTGGCCCAGGGCGGCGTCGAGGTCACCATGCAGGTACGCCGCGTCGCCCAGCAGCGACTCGGCCCGCGCCCGGGATCGCGGCCCGGAGGGATCCCTGATCTCCTCGTGCGCAAGCTTCTCGGTGAGGTCGAACCAGCCTCTGTGTAAGGCGGCCCCGGCGGCCGCGAGCCGGTCGCCTGCGGCGGACTCGGTGTGGACGGACGCGTGGGCTGCGGCGCGCAGGAACGGGCCGACGAGCCGGACCGGCATCTCGTAGCGCCGTTTCTCGCCGAACCTGAGCAAGTGGCGCGCCGCCAGCGCCGCAGCGATCCGCTGCGGCGGTTCCACGCCGTCCCCGGCCTCCGTGTCCACCAGCGGCCGTACGAGAGTCAGCAGGCGCTCCAGGTCGCCTTGCAGGTGGTCGTGGGCCACCTCCCGCAGGACGCGGTGGCAGAAGCGGGTCAGGACCTCGTCGACGTCCACCAGGTCGCCGGAGTCGATCGGCGCCTGGCCCCCGCGCACCGCCTCCCAGAGGGCGGAGCAGGCGAGCTGGAGATGGAGGGGCTCCACGGCCGGAGCGGACGAGGAGCCGGAGGTCCGCCGCGTGCTGCCCAGATCCTCGACGAACCGCTCCGCCGCGCCCGGCTCGAACGCCCATCCGATGCCGTCGAGCGGCCGCCGGCACGCCTCCAGCGCCTCCTGGTGGCTCAGCGGCTCCAGTTTGTACGACGCCCCCCGGGTTATGTGCGCCCGTAACCCCTCATGTCGCCGCAGGGTCTCGACGTACTCGTCGCTGACCACCACCAGCAGGTGGAGTGGCAGATCGCCGCCGAGCGCGGCGCCGAGCTGGTCGAGGATGTGCGTGTGGTCGTCGGGGTGCCGGGAGAAGGCGGTGAAGACGTCCTCGGCGTGGTCCAGCACGGCCATGATCTTCCGGCCGTAAGGGCTCCAGTGGTGCCGGCGCAGGTAGGAGCGGACGGTGAGCCCGGCGAACCTGATCGGGTTCTCGTAGGGGGACCAGGAGGCGAGCAGGGCGAAGACGTGCGGATCGCTGTCCTCGGGGATGACAGCGGCGGGCACGAAGGAGGGGCGCGCGACCTCACCCACGGGCAGCACGTCGACCCTGGACAGGTCGAGGCGTGGCAGCACGCCGGCCGTCACCAGCGACGTCTTCCCCACGCCGGACGGCCCGTGCAGAATGGTCAGGCGATTCGCCAGCCAATGTCTCGTCAGCTCGTCGACATCCTGCTCGCGCCCGAAGAATCTTGCCGCGTCCTCCCGGCGGAACGGTTGCGGGCCGACGAATGGTTGTTGGCCTGCGCCGCTGGAAGTCATGCCACACTCCGCCGGTCGAGTCGGGTCTCTATTCCATCCGTCTTCGCGATGCTGGACAAAGGCCGTTGGTACAAAACAGGTGGACGGAAAATGGAAGTGCTCCCACCTTACTCGGTGCCGCCGCCGGTGCCCGTGTTGAATGGCACAGAAGACGGTGTTCCCGTGGCGGGGCCCGCCGCGGCCGGGCCTGCCTGCTCAGCTCAAATGACCGACTGGAAGCCGGCCACCGTGCCGCTGGTGTCCGTGACCTGCTGCAACGCCCGGAAGATAGCGGGGTTTTGCAGCTGCCGCAGATCGTCCAGATCCATATCGCTGACGTCGATGAGCCCGGTGGTGTTGTCGTCGCCCACAAACCCTCCTCATGTGCCAATTTTGGCTTGTCCGAAACTTCCTCGCCGTGGCAAGCCCCGATTGGGCTTCAATTAGATTCTCGGGCCACCTTTAATCAGAATCAATCGTAGGATCGGTAACAGGTGGACGGGAGGGCGAGGAAGACGTGAGTGAGCGGGCAGGCACCCAGGCGGTGCCTCGTATGCCCCCGATCTGGGGCAAGAGGATTCCGGGGCGAAACAAGCATTTCACCGGGCGGGAAAACCTGCTCGAGGAGTTGCGGGCGAGCCTGGAGAGCACCACGACGGCCGCCGTCGTGCCGTTGCCGCAGGCGTTGCAAGGCCTGGGCGGAGTGGGGAAGACCCAGCTCGCCATCGAGTACGCCTGGCGGTACCGCGGATTCTACGACCTCGTCTGGTGGGTTCCCGCCGACCAGCCGATGCTGGTGCCGAGCACCCTGGCCGCGCTCACCAACGACCTGAAGCTGCCGTCGGCCAGCAGCGCCGGCATCGAGGAGGCGGCCGCCGCGGTTCGCGACGCGCTGCAACGCGGCGACCCCATCGACCGGTGGCTGCTCATCTTCGACAACGCGGACGAGCCTGAGGAGATCAAGGACTTCATCCCACAGGGCGGTCCTGGACACGTGCTCATCACCTCGCGCAACAGCCGGTGGAGCGGCGTGGCCGACACCGTACCGGTCGACGTCTTCTCCACCTCGGAGAGCGTTGCCTTCCTGCGCAAGCGCCTGCAGCGCGACGTGGCCCAGAAGGAGGCCGAGCGCCTGGCGGGCGAGCTCGGAGACCTTCCGCTGGCACTGGAGCAGGCCGCGGCCCTCCAGGCCATGACCGGCATGACGACCGACGAGTACATCGAGCTGCTGAGCCAGCAGACTCGGGCGCTGCTCGGCGCGAGCAAGTCCACGGAATACCCGCACACGATGACGGCGGCTTGGCAGCTGTCGGTGCTGGAGATCGAGAATCGGATGCGCGAGGCCGCCGAGGTGCTCCGCTGCCTGGCCTTCTTCGGCCCCGACCCGATCCCGCGCGACGTCTTCCGCCGCGGCAACAAGAGCGGCGCCGAGCGTATGGGGCCGATCCTGGCCAATCCGCTCACGCTCAACAAGGCCATAGCCGAGCTCAACAGGTTCGCGTTGGTGAAGGTCGAGCAGGAGGCGGGCACGGTGCAGGTGCACCGGCTCGTCCAGGCGCTCCTTCGCGACTCACTCAAGAAGGAGGAGCGCGACCAGATCCGGCACGAGGTGCACCTGTTGCTGGCCAGCGGCGCCCCGACCGATCCCGAGAACACCGCCGACTGGGAGGGCTTCGCCAACCTCCTCCCGCACGTGCGCCCCTCCGGCGTCGTCCAGTGCCCTGACGAGGACGTGCAGCGCTTCGGCATCGACATCGTCCGCTACCTGTACCGGGTGGCCAACTACAACTCGGCCAAGTCGTTCGGCGAGGAGTTCCTCCAGCACTGGACCGAGGCCGGCGGGCCGAGCAGCGGCAACGTGCTGCGCCTGCGACGGCACTTAGGAAACGTCCTGTGGCAGACCGGGGCGTACACGGAGTCGTACACGCTGAACGAGAAGACGCTCGACCTCATGCGCGAGAAGTTCGGCCCCGAGGACGAGGAGACTCTGTGGATGGCCCGCACCTACGCGGCCAACCTGCGTGCCCAGGGCAACTTCCACGAGGCGTTCGAACAGGACAAGGCGTCGCTGGAGGCGCATGAGAGGGCGTTCGGCCCGTTCGCCCCACCCACGCTGCGCGCGATCAACAACCTTGCGCTGGACCACGCCCTGCTCGCGCAGTACGACACCGCGCTCGAGCTACAGCGGCTGGCGTTCGTGGAGCAGAGCAGCGCGCGCCAGGGAGTGAGCAAGTGGGACGTGCAGTTGGCGTGGAACGGCCTCGCGCGGGTGGTTCGCCTGTCCGGCGACCACGCCAGCGCCTGCGACGTGGGCGAGGAGGCCTACGCGCACGGCATCCGCGAGCTGCAGATCGAGCACGCGCTCACGTTGATGACCGCCCGAGACCTGTCTATCGCCAAGCGCCGCCACGGCGATCTGGAGGAGGCGCTCGACCTCATTCAGGAGACGCACGCCAGGCTCACCAAGCTCTACGGGCCCGACAACCCCGAGACGATGGCCGCCACGGTCGCGCTCAGCAACACGTTGCGCCAAGCGGGCATGCCGGAGGAGGCCATGGTGCGGGCGCGCGAGGCCCTGCCGCGTTATAAGCACACGTTCGGGGAGGATCACCCGTTCACGTACGGCTGCATGATCAACATCGCGCTGCTCTACCGGCTGCGCGGCGACGCGCAACGAGCCAAGGAAATGGACGAGGAGGCCCGCGCCGGCCTGCTGGACAAGGTCGGCCGCGACCACATCTATAGCTTCAGCAGCACCATCAACCTCGCCAGCGACCTCGGCGCGCTGGGCGACGTCCATGGGGCATGTGAGTTGGGCGCGCAGGTCCTGGACCAGATCCGCAACTTCTACGGCCCACAGAATCTGCTGTCCCTCGCCGCCTCCGTCAACCTCTCGATCGACATGCGGGCCGTCGGCGAGGCCGAGAAGGGCAATGCCCTGTACGAGAGCACGATGGCCCAGTACGAGCAGCTGCTCCCGCCCAGCCACCCCGAGAGGATGGTCGCGGCCAAGGGCGAGCGGTTCAACTGGGACTTCGACCCCTTCAGCCTGTGACGGGCTCGTTGCCCGCCCCCCAGGCCGCGCGGTGCGCCTCGGCCTCCTGACGCGCGGCGCGCAGCGCCTCGTCCGGCACTGGCTCGGCCAGCCAGGCCGAGAGCGTGCGCCGCATGGAGGTGACGAACCGCTCGCCCGTGGCGGTGAGCTGGCCGCTGTCCAGCAGCGTGCCGGTCACCGCGTGCGCGGACTCCCGCCAGTGGGCGAACTCGATGTGGGGCCGCAGGTCCGGCTCGAACGCCCGCTGCCGCCGCCAGAAGCCGCTGACGCCCAGGTACGCGTACGCGCCCTGGATCAGGCCGGACAGCGGCCGGGGATCCGGCCGCCACGGCGCGTAGTAGGTGCCCTTGCCGGGCTCCAGCAGTCGCACGACGTCCAGGATCGCGCCGAGTTTGGCGTGCTGGACCTCGTGGGCGAAGGTGGAGGCCAGCCACCGGCCGTCGGGCGGGGTGGACATGGCGACCGCGCCGAACCTGGCGCCCTGCGACGCGCTGTTCATGCCCTGGTCCGGGCCCTGGATGGGCGTCAGGACGGAGACGATCTCGCGGGTCTCCTCCGCGATCGTCCAGTGGTGCTGCCGGAGCATGGCCCAGGCCGACTCCAGACCGGCGCGCCAGGCGTTCAGCTCGCCGTCCGGCAGGCGCCCCTCGATGACGGTCTCGCGGGGCCACCGGAAGGGATCCAGGTCGTCCACCAGCAGGGTGAGGTCACCCTGTGCCGTGGTCACCTGGCGGAGCGGGCGCCAGCCGGGCCGCTCCGGCTCGTCCGGGCGCAGGTGCACGCCGCCGGCCGTCACCTGCCCGCCGGCATGCACCCGCAGGTCCACCAGCCCGGCCCCATCCGCGCCGGTGCCGAGCACGATCTGGCCCAGGGCGGGAAGCATGATCGTGCCGTCCGGGGCGGGCACCTCGGCGCGACAGGGGAGTCCGGCCCTGACGGCGGCCACGGCGGCGACCGCGCCGAGCTGGGCGGGACCGGGCCTGCCGGGTTCTCCTCGCTGCAGGGCCTGTACGGTCTCCTTGAGCCAGGCACCGACCGCCGGATGGCCGATCACGCCGCGCACCGCCCCGGGCTGTTTCTTCTCGGCCTCGGCGAGGAGCTCGTACGCGTGCTCGGCGGCTGCGGCGTGCGGGTGACGGAGGTCGGCGCTCAGCCGCATCATGAGAATCATCAGCAGCCGATGCTTGCTCTGCTCGGCCGCGACGAGATGGCGGACGGCGGCGGCGCCGCCACCGCCCGCGGCGAGTCGCTGGAGAGCGTCGTCGGGTATCCGGTGGTCCCGTGGGCGCATGGGGATCCTTTCAGCGAGTGGCCCGGCGAAGATCGCCGACGAGGCGGGAGCGGATGTGCCCGATCAGGTGGTAGAGGTCGGGGCAGTAGACCGAGGGGTTGAGAAAGCCCGTGCCCGGCCGGTAGCGGTGTGGATAGAGGCCGGCGCCGCAGACCCGGGCGAAACGGCACGCCCTGCAGGTGTCGCTCAACGCATCCCAGCCGAGCTGCCTGGCCACCATGCCGGGGTGCCGCAGCGCGGTGTCGAAGGGATGGTCGACGACGTTCAGGCCGGTCGTCGGAGCGCCTTGCCGGACGACCTTGAGTGAGTCGGTCTGCTCGATGGTGCCGTCGGTCTCCACGACCACCAGGGAGGACGGCGTGAGGCCGACCGCCTCGCTGGCCGAGGCCCCGCCCATCAGTAGATTGACGATCTCCTGGAAGAGCCGCACGACCGTGCGCCCGCTGTCGGCGTACCAGCGATCGAACACGGCGACGAGCCAGTCGCCGTAGGGCGTCTCGCTGTCGGGGAAGCGGCCGGGCGGCGGGGACTCCCACGTTCCGTGCGGGATCAGGAAGTCGATGGCTGGGGGGTCGAAGCGCAGCAGCGACTTGTAGGTCTCCAGGGGGTCGTTGGCCAGGTCAACCGTGCATAGGAGCCCGCTGTAGAGGTGCCGGAACGGCGGGGTCCGCAGCAGGTCGAGTGCGGTGGCGACGGAGTCGTAGCTGCTGCGCCCGTCCGTGAAGCGGCGATTGCGGTCGTTGGCCCGCCTGCTGCCGTCGAGGCTCACGCCCACGCTGACGTCGAGGTCCCGGAAGGATCGCAGCGTGTCCTCGTTCAGGAGCACGGCGTTGGTCTGGACGGCGGCGTCCACTCGGATGTGCGGGCCCGCGGCCGCGCGGACGGTGTCCACGATCTTGCGAAGGTACGGGTGCCCGGCGAGCAAGGGTTCGCCGCCGTGCAGGATCAGCCTGACGGAGTGCAACCTGTGCGCGGTGGCGTGCTCGGCGATGCGTTCTGCGGCGGCGGTGACGAGTTCGGGCGCCATGATTTTGGGCCGGGACCGCCAGCTCTGATCGGCGAGATTGTAGACATAGCAGTAGTCGCAGGCGAGATTGCAACGACTGTGAACTTTTAGCAGGAATTGTCGGAAGGGGTACGGGCGCCAACCGTTGTCCAGCAATTTGGTCACGTCAAGAGTGGCGGGCCACTCTAGCGCTCGGTCGTCCCCCTGGTAGGTCAACCTGGAAACACCCCGCACCGACGGAATTATCCGAGTGGTTCACGATGCTAGCCGAGTCACGGCCAATTGTGGAGGACTAATGTGATGCGGCAGGTCACTGATGGCATATGCGCAGAGAGCGCCGTGATAGACATTTATCACCTTTTCGGACGGCCGATCGGCCACCTGACGTGTCACGGCGGCCGACCGCCTTACGTGAATGCGTTTCTCCGAGCGCGGGTTAGTGTGTGCCGCGCAACCCGCTGGCCACGAACAGGCCGGCGAGCACCCTTTGGGTGGTTTTCGGTTAGGCGTCCCGCTGTCGCAACAGCACCCAGCCGGTCAGCAACGCCGCGGCCGCCCATGCCGCGAGCACGCCCAGCCCCGCCCATGGGCCGAGGGGCAGGACGGCCGCGTCAGTGGTGGCCTGGATGGCCAGCCCGGCGTTCGTCGGCGAGATGCTCCAGAGGAAACGCTGCGTCTCCTCGTCCGCGACCATGCGGATGGCCAGCGGAAACAGGTAGAGCAGGCTGAGCACGCCGCCGGTGGCCGTCGCGGAGTCGCGTACGGCGATGGCGACGCCCACGCTGAGCAGGGCGATCAGCCCGAGATAGAGCACCGAGCCGACGGCGGCGCGCAGCGTCGGCCCGTCGGCCAGGGACAGCGGCGCGTAGCCGGGTGCGGCGGTGGAGCTGCTCCCCGGCAGGAGCAGCCGCCCGGCCAGCACGGACCCGAGCACCGCGACCGTCCCGGCGACCAGCGTCAGGCCGGTGAGCACGCTCGCCTTGGCGGCCAGCATGGTGGTCCTGCGCGGCATCGCGGTGAGGCTGGTGCGGATCAGGCCGGTGCTGTATTCACTGCAGACAGCGAGGACGGCCAGCAGGGCGACCACGGCCTGACCCAGCTGCACGCCCATGAGGCCGAGCCGGGCCGCGTCCTGGCCGCAGCCGGCCGACCCACAGGTCACGGCGCCGGCCGCCACGGCGCTCAGTGCCACGGTCAGCACGACCATCCCGGCCAGCAGCCAGCCGGGCCCGGGCATGGTGCGTAGCTTCGTCCACTCGGCGTGGATCTCCCGCCTCATACGTCGCTCCGGCGCAGCCGGCGCACCGCCAGGACGAGGGCCAGCGCCGCGTACCCGCACGTCACGGCGAAACCGCCCCACGGCGCCAGCGGGTAGTAGCCGGCCACCGGCGCGTAGTGGGAGATCACCTGCGGGTACTCGGGGACACTCTGCTGGATCGCGAATCCGGCGGCGGGCGTGATCCGCAGCAGCCAGTCCGACACGTTCTCGGGCAGGATCGATGCGGTCGCGAGAAGGTACGGGACCAGGATCGCTGCGATGGCCACGATGACCGCCATGGCGCTGCGCCGGAACAAGGCACCCAGGGCGAGGGAGAAAACGGCGATCACGGCGAGCAGCGCCGCGACGCCGGCGACCACGCGCAGCTCGGTGAGCGTGGGCACCGGGAGCGTGAAGATGTTGTTGCCCCGCAGGATCCGCCGGCCGAGCGGGAGAGTGAGGGCGACGGCTGCCAGCCCTGCGACGAAGGTCACCGCGCCGATCACGACGGCCTTGGCGGCCAGCACCCGGCCGCGCCGTGGGCTGGCGAGCAGTGTCGTGCGGACCAGCTGCCTCCGATACTCGGTGGTCACGAACAGCACCGCCACCACGATCACCGCGATCAGTCCGGCCATGGCGCCAGTCAGCGTGCGTTCGATGGTGGCGTCGCCCGTGAGCGGCGCGATGTCCCCGACCCCGGTGACGGTGAACGTGCCGCCGGAGCGCTCCAGCCTGCCCGGGTGATGGGGCGTCACACCGTCGAGCCCCGTCGTGACTCCGATGTCGTCGATCTTCCAGGTGGCTCCGGTTCCCTTCCACCGCATGCTGACCTGGTCCATGACGGCGGTAGCTTCCGCGAACCGGGAGGCGGCGACGGACCCGCCTATGGTGTTCGGCGTCACGGTCAGGTCGCCGGGGGAGGCGGCGAACAGCCCGATGCGGACCTGAGTGGGCAGCCCGGCCAGGCGGGCGGTGCCGACCCGGGTCCACTGTCTGCCGTCGGGTGACTCCTCGCCGATGATCGTGTCGCCCGTGCGGGTCAGCCGCAGCCAGCGCGGGGACTCCGCTGACACGCCGCCAGGGCGGCCCGCCACATCCTCGGTGAAGTTGTGCTGCATCCGCACACCGTGGCTGCCCGTGACCATCATGGCCGCGTAAGGAGCGCCCTGCTTGGTGCTCTCCTTGATCATGACGCCGGCTTTCGCCCAGGGCACGACGCCGGTGATGGTGTTCCTGACTCCGGGGGTGACGTCGGGCTTGCGGATCTCGCCGGTCATGGACTTCACGCGTACGGTGATGGTGCCGTCCCCGTCCAGCGGCTGGTGCACGAAGTAGAACCTGTCCACCACTGCCTCGCCGCCAGGTCCCAGGATGGGAGCGGGACACGGCTCCTCGACCGGCCCCTTCATGCACGAGGAGTGGCTGCCCGTGGCGGACAGCAGCCCGAGCCCCACGATGAGCAGCGCCGCGACCGCCATGCCTGCCACCCAGCCGCGGACGGTGCGGAATTTGGTCCACTCGGCGTGCAGCAGCTGCGCGAAGCCGTCGCGCACGACACGGAGGCCCGAGCGATGGGGGGTCACAGCGCTGCTCATCGGGCCGCTCCACGGAACTCCACGGCGTCCCTGGTCAGGTCCAGGTACGCCTCCTCCAGCGTCGCGCGGTGCGCGCTCACCTCAGAGAACGGAATCGACTGGGCGCCCAGCAGGCGCACGATGTGCTCGGCCGCCAGCCCGGACACGTTGATCGTGTCGCGGTCGGTGACGGTGACCGTGCCGCCGGCCTGAGCCAGTGCCTGCATCGCCGCGGGCCGTTCCGGCGTACGGAGCGTCACCCGGCCGTCGGACGCGGCCGCGATCAGGTCGGCCACGCTGGTGTCCGCGACCACCCGGCCCCGGCCCACCACCACGAGATGGCCGGCGGTGTCCTGGAGCTCGCTCATCAGGTGACTGGACACCAGCACGGCACGTCCCTCGGCGGCCAGCGCGCGCAGGAAACCGCGCATCCACACGATGCCCTCGGGGTCGAGGCCGTTGAACGGTTCGTCCAGCATGAGCACCGGCGGGTCGCCGAGCAGCGCCGCGGCGATGCCGAGCCGCTGGCGCATGCCGAGCGAGAACCCGCCTGCCTTGCGCTTGGCCGCCGACTCGAGCCCGACCTGCGCCACGACCTCGTTCACCCGCCCGGCGCCCAGCCCTTGGGAGTGGGCCAGCCAGAGCAGGTGGTTGCGCGCGGTGCGGCTCGGTTGCAGCGCGCCGGCGTCCAGCAGCGCGCCGACGTGGCACAGGGGGGTGCGCAGACTCGTGTACGGCTGGCCGCCGATCAGGGCGCGGCCCTCGTCGGGCGCGTCCAGGCCGAGGATCACCCGCATCGTGGTGGATTTGCCGGCGCCGTTCGGACCGACGAAACCGGTGACCTGGCCGGGCCGAACGGTGAACGTCATCCCGTCCAGCGCCAGGGTCTGGCCGAACCGCTTGCGCAGCCCGCTGACTTCGATGGTTGCTTCCACGCCAGGCAGACTAGGCATCCGACGTCGCCGCGGTCGTCACGCGGCGGAGCGATCCGGGCTGTCACTGGCGGCAGCTACGGGGGTCCCTCGTGTGAGGGATGCCAGGACGCGGCGCAGGCCGTGACAATGGCTTCCGTGGAGCGCGCGCGAGACCGGGGCTGGACCTGGCGGGGACACCGGGATCAGGTGGCCGTCGGAGTGCTGCTTGCGCTGCTGGTGCTGCTCGCCCTGGCCGAGTCGATCAGAGGAGGCAGCGACACGCAGCCGGTCATGGGACATACGGTGAGCGCGCCGGCCGGCGATCCGGCCGCCCGCACCGGTGGCCCACCCCCTACCGGCGCCACCGACGCGGGGGCCGTGGACGCGCCGGCGAACGGCGCTTTCCCGCCGTCCACGGGCACCCGGGACGGGTTGCCGCAGGGTGCGCCACTCGCCATCGTGGTCTTCCCGTTGCTCGCCCTGGCCACGACCCTTCCGCTGCTCCTGCTCTGGGGACAGCCGCTCCTGGCCGCGGTCCTGATCTGTGCGGCGAGTGTGTTGTCGATCGCAGGTTTCCACACGCTGACCGTGGCCGGTGTGATCGCACAGCTGGTCGCCGCTTACCGGTGTGGCCTTCACGCGTCGCCGGCCCCGGCCGTGCTCGTCACCGTGCCGTTCCCGGTGCTGGCTGTGGCGCTGGAGGCGACCGGCGCGACGGGCGGCGGCCTGGTACCGGTTCTCACGCTGGTGGTGGCCTGCCTGGTCCCCGCCGCGGCGCTGGGCGGGATCGCGCGGCGAGCTGGTCGCAAGGCCATGGCTGACACCGTCGTGAGGCAGGTTGTCGCGGACAGCCTGCTGGAGCACACCGCCCGTGGCGAGCGCGCGCGGATTGCCCGTGAGCTGCACGATGTCGTCGCGCACCACATCTCCATGGTGGCCGTGCAGGCGGAGACCGCCCGGCTGGCGGTTCCCGGGATGCCTGCCGCCGGAGCGGAGCGGTTGCTGGCGATCGGTGACACCGCCAGGGCGGCGCTGACCGAGATGCGGCGGCTGCTCGGTGTGCTGCGCGAGGACGCGCAGGCGGAGGCGACCTGGCGGCCGCAGCCAGGCCTGCGCCTGCACGAGCTCAACGAGTTGCTCGACGAGTCACGCGAGGCGTCGGGTGCCGGGACCCGGCTGATACTCCGCGGTGCGCCGGTCGAGCTCGACCCGGGGGTGGAGCTGGCGGCGTACCGGATCATCCAGGAGGCGCTGACCAACGCGCGGCGGCACGCGCCCGGTGCGGCCGTGGACGTGGAGTTGCACTACGCTGACGACGCCCTGCGGGTGACGGTCCGCGACAACGGGCCAGGACCGTCCGGCGGGAACCAGGCCGGCCATGGCCTGGCGGGTATGAGGGAGCGTGCCGTGGCCGTGGGTGGCGAGTTGCGGACCGGGCCCGCGCCCGGCGGCGGCTTCCTCGTCGAGGCACGCCTGCCCGGAAAAGACGCCGACGACGCGTCCATGACCGGCAACGCCCCCGTGACGGGCAACGCCCCGTGACAGGAAAGGACGCCAGCGACTCATGATCCGTGTGGTCATCGCCGACGATCACCTGGTCGTCCGGACCGGGTTCGCCGAGCTGCTCGACACCCAGCCGGACTTCGAGGTCGCCGGCACCGCCGCCGACGGGGCAGAGGCGGTGCGGATCTGCCGCGAGCTGGCCCCCGACGTCGTGCTCATGGACGTGCGCATGCCGGGCATGGGCGGGATCGAGGCCACCAGGCAGCTCGCCGGAGCCGGCGCGGACGGGCCGCGGGTGCTCATCCTGACGACGTTCGACCTGGACGAGTACGTCTACGACGCGTTGCGCGCCGGTGCCAGCGGCTTCCTGCTCAAGGACGTCACCGCCGAGCGGCTCTTCGACGCCGTACGCGTGATCGCCGCCGGCGAGGCGCTGCTGGCGCCGGCGGTCACCAAGCGGCTGATCAGCGAGTTCGCCCGCCTCGGCCCGAGATCGCAGGCGCCCGCGCTGTCGACGCTGACGCCGCGCGAGACGCAGGTGCTCCGGTTGGTCGCCGAGGGGCTGTCCAATCCGGAGATCGCGGTCCGGCTGGTGGTCACGGAGGAGACGGTCAAGACCCACGTCAGCCGGGTCCTGAACAAGCTCGGGCTGCGCGACAGGACGCAGGCCGTCGTCACCGCGTACGAGACGGGCCTGGTCGTGCCGCGCAGCCGGTCATGAACTCAGAAGTCGAAGTCGTCGATGTTGTCCTTGTTGAACACGGTCGGCTTGCCGAGCAGCACCTCGCCCTTGGCCCCGATCGTGTACTCGCCGAGCTTGCCCGCCTTGAACTTCTCGCCCTCGGCGCCGGTGATCTGCCCGGAGGCCAGGGCGGCGCCCGCGTACGAGGCCAGGTAGCCCAGGTCGGCCGGGTTCCACAGCTCGAACCCGTCGATCGTGCCGTCCTTGACGAACTTGCGCAGCTGGTTGGGCGTGCCGAGCCCGGTCAGCTTGACCTTGCCCTTGTACGGCGAGTCCGACAGGTAACGGGCGGCCGCGGCGATGCCCACGGTCGTGGGGGAGATGATGCCCGCCAGGTCCGGGTACGAGCGCAGCAGACCCTGGGTCTCGGTGAAGGACTTCTGGTCGTCGTCGTTGCCGTAGGCGACCTTGACCAGCTCCATGTCCTTGTACTCGGGCTTCTTGAGCTCGTCCTTCATGAACTCGATCCAGGTGTTCTGGTTGGTCGCGTTCGGCGTGGCGGACAGGATGGCGATCTTGCCCTTGTGGCCGATCTGCTCGGCCAGGAGCTGCACCTCCGTACGGCCGAGGTCCTCGGGGCTGGCCTGGTTGACGAACACGTCCCGGCCCTCGGGGGCGGTGTCGGAGTCGTAGCTGACGACCTTGATGCCGGCGGCCCTGGCCTGCTTGAGCGCGGGCACGACGGCGTTGGGGTCGTTGGCGGAGATGACGATGGCGTCCTGCTTCTGCTGGATCAGCGTGTTGATGTAGGACACCTGCGAGGAGGCGCTGGCCTCGGACGGGCCGACCTCCTTGCCCTCGCCGCCGAACTCCTTGGCGGCCTCGACGCCACCGTTGTCGGCGATCGTGAAGTACGGGTTGTTCACCTGCTTCGGCAGGAAGGCGATCTTCAGTCCCTGCTTGAGCGGGGCGTTCGGGTTGGCCGCGGCTGACGACGCAGCGGTGGCCGGGGCGGAGGACTGCTGCTGTTGCACGTCGGTCCTGGTGGTGCCGCCGCACGCGGCCGTCATCAGGACGAGCCCGGCCAGGAGTGCTGTATGACGCATTCCCATTTTCTTCATGGGGACTTCCCTTCCATTTGTGGTGATGTGCGCCGTCGCCAGACCGCCCCCAAGTTAGGCGCCAGCACGGACGCGACGAGGAGCAGGCCCGTCACGAAATTGAGCACCTCGTTGGCCACGTCCGCCAGGATCAGCGCGTTGCGGACGACGCCGAGGAGCAGGACCGCCATGAGGACGCCGGGCAGTGAGCCGCGGCCGCCGAAGATCGACACTCCACCCAGCAGCACGGCGGCCACGACGGCCAGTTCCAGACCGACGCCGTTGTCGGCACGCGCGCTGGCGTACCGGAACGTGTAGACCAGCGAGGCGAGCGAGGCCATGACCCCGGAGGCCACGAACAACCAGAACTTGATGCGCTTGACCCGAATGCCGGAGAAGTACGCCGCCTCCTCGTTCGAGCCGAGCGCGAAGATCGACCGGCCGAGGCCCGTCGCGTGCAGCACCACGGCGGCCACCGCCGCCAGCAGCGCCACCAGCACCGTCATCAGCGGGATCGGGCCGATCGAGGCCGTCGCCAGGCTCGTGTAGGCCGGCGGCAGGTCGGCCACCGCCTGGTCGCCCAGCATCACGTACGCCAGACCCCGGAACAGGGCGAATGTCCCGATCGTCACCGCCAGGGAGGGGAGACCGAGGCGGGTGACCAGCAGGCCGTTGAACGCGCCGCACAGGGCGCCGACCAGCAGGCAGATCGGCATGATCGCCTCGATCGGCAGCCCGGAGTTCCACAGCCAGCCGAGCACGGCGCAGGACAGGCCGAGCGTGGAGGCCACGGACAGGTCGATCTCGGCGGCCACGATGACCAGAGTCATGGTCAGGGCCATGAGGGCGATCTCAGTAGTGTCGAGCAGCAGGAACGAGACGTTGGAGCCGTTGGCGAACCCGTCCACGCCCAGCGACGCCCAGACGACGACGCCGACGAGCAAGGCGAGGATCAGCGTCTCCCACCGGCGGAACAGATCAGTGGTCGCCGACTGGCGGAGCCGGTCAGTGGTCGCCGACTGGCGGAGCCGGTCAGTGGTCGCCGACTGGCGGAGCCGGTCAGTGGTCATCGTGGAACCTCCGGCGGCGGAGTGCGGCGGCCACCCGCAGGGCGAGCAGCCGGTCGAGGACGATGGCGGCGATCAGCAGGGCGCCGTTGATGGCGGTCTGGGCGAGTGCGTCCACCCGGAGCACGGCCAACGCGCTCGTGATGCTCGCCAGCAGCAACGCCCCCAGGGCGGCCCCGTAGACCGTGCCGCTGCCGCCGAAGATCGCCACGCCGCCCACCACGACGGCGGCGATCACGTCGAGCTCCTTGCCGGTGGCCACGGTGGCGTCCACGGTGCCGAAGCGGGCCGCCCACATGACGCCGGCGAGCCCTGCCAGCGCGCCGTTGGCGACGAACGCCGCCATGATCCGCCGCTGTACCCGGATCCCGGCCAGCACCGCGGCCTCGGGGTTGGAGCCGATGGCGTACAGCTCGCGGCCGGAGCGCAGGTTGCGCAGCATCCAGCCGACGACCAGCAGGACGACCAGGGCGACCAGGGCGAGCAGCGGCATTCCGAGCACCGAGCGCGAGCCCAGGGACAGGAAGCCGTCGGGCATGTCGGCCGCGTTGACCTGCCGGCCGCCCGCCCAGGCGTAGTCGATGCCGCGGAAGGCGTACAGGGTGCCGAGCGTGGCTACCAGGGCGGGCACCTTGGCCACCCCGACGAGCAGCCCGTTGATCGCCCCGCAGGCCGCGCCGAGCACCACGCAGCCGACGATCACGACGGGGATCGGCACGCCGGGGTTGTCGGCGAGGACGAGCGCGCCCCCGAACGCCGACAGCCCGACCACCGAGCTGACCGACAGGTCCACGTTCCGGGTGATCACGACGAGTGTCTGGCCGACGGCGAGCATGGCCACGATGGCGGAATTGAGCAGGATGTCGCGCAGGCTGCCGTAGGTCAGGAAGCTCGGGTTCACCGCCCCCGTGACGCCGAACAGGGCGGCGAGCGCGACCAGGATGCCCAGCTCCCGCACCCGCGCGACCATGTCGACGAGCCGTCGGCCGCCGTTGCGCGTGGCGCTCGCGGGCCGGGTCGCGGTGGCGGTCATCCGACATCCCTCCTTTCAGTGGTGGTCCTTCCGGTCGCGGCGGCCATCACGTTCTCCTCGGTGGCCTGCGCGCGGTCGATCTCGGCGACCAGCCGTCCTTCGTGCATGACGAGCACGCGGTCCGCCATGCCCAGCACCTCGGGCAGCTCGGACGAGATCATCAGCACCGCCACCCCGGTCCCGGCCAGCTCCGACAGCAGCCGGTGCACCTCGGCCTTCGTGCCCACGTCGATGCCCCGGGTCGGCTCGTCCACGATGATCACCGACGGCTTGCGGGCCAGCCACTTGGCCAGCACGACCTTCTGCTGGTTGCCGCCGGACAGCACGTTCACCGGGTCCGTCAGCTGAGCGAACTTCAGTTGCAGGCGTACCGCCCAGTCCTTGGCCCGCTGCCGCTCGGCGAGGCGCGAGATCAGCGGCCCGCGGTGCAGGGCGGCCAGCCCGGCCAGGCCGATGTTGCGCTCGATCGACAGGTCCATGACGAGCCCCTGCTGGCGCCGGTCCTCGGGGACCAGGGCCAGCCCGGCGGCCATCGCCGCCGTGGGGCTGGCGGGCCGCAGCCGCTTGCCGTCCACCTCGACGCTGCCGGCGTCCCACCGGTCGATGCCGAACACGGCCCTGGCGACCTCGCTGCGCCCGGCCCCCACGAGCCCGGCCAGCGCGACGATCTCGCCGCGCCGCACCTCGAACGACACGTCGGTGAAGACACCCTCGCGGGTGAGCCTGCGCACGCTCAGCGCCACCGCGCCGACGGTCGTCTCCTGCTTGGGGAACAGGGCCTCCAGCTCCCTGCCCACCATGCGGCGCACCAGGTCGTCGGGCGTGATGTCGGCGATCAGGTCACTGGCGACGAAACCGCCGTCCCGCAGGGTCGTGACCCGCTGGCACAGCTCGAACATCTCCTCCAGCCGGTGCGAGATGAACAGCAGCGCGCACCCCTGCTCGCGCAGCGCCTTGGCGACGCCGAACAGCCGGGCGACCTCCTTGCCGGACAGCGCGGCGGTCGGCTCGTCCATGATGAGCACCCTGGCCTGCCGCGACAGCGCCTTGGCGATCTCCACGAGCTGCTGGTCGGCGATCGACAGACCGCGGGCCGGCTGGTCGGGGTCGAGCTGCACGCCCAGCCTGGTGAACAACGCGGCGGCGCTCGCGCGCATGGCCCGCCGGTCGATGCCGAGGCGGCCACGGGGCTGGCGCCCCATGAAGATGTTCTCGGTGACCGACAGGTCGGGGAACAGGGTCGGCTCCTGGTAGATCACCGCGACCCCGGCCTGCTGCGCGTCGGCGGGACCGGCGAACTCCACCGGCGCGCCGTCCAGCAGGATCTCTCCGGAGTCAGGCCGGTGCACGCCCGAAAGGATCTTCACGAGCGTGGATTTGCCCGCGCCGTTCTCACCGGCGAGGGCATGGACCTCACCCGCATACAGTTCTAGAGAAACCTCGCGTACGGCCCGCACCGCGCCGAACGCCTTGCTGACCCGTGAGAGGGACAGCACGGGAGTATCTGGCATGCCACACCCTGGCAAAATCGTTTTAATCGGTGGATGGAAAGTAAGCCAGTAACCAGGGGCGCGTCAATGCCCTGTTAAGGGCAGCTTTCCAGAAAGTTGCGATGTGTCCGGGCGTTAGGCTGATTGTTACGTTTTAACAACAGCTCTGGTGGGAACCGTGTCAGCCGCCGGCGCCGAGCAGGGGTTGCGGCGGTATCTACCGGGCGCCAGGCCGTACTGCCGCTTGAACGCGTTGGCGAACGCGAACTCCGAGCCGTAGCCCGCACGGACCGCGATCTCGCTCAGCGGCGCGTCCGACTCCCGCAGCAGCCGGCCTGCGCTCGACAGGCGCCACCACGTCAGGTACGCCAGCGGTGGCTGCCCCACCAGGGCGGTGAACCGGCGCGCGAACGCCGCCCGCGACGACCTCGCACGCCCGGCCAGCTCCGCCACCGTCCACGGATGCGCCGGATCGCGGTGCATGGCGTCGAGTGCGGCGCTGATGCCCGGATCGGCCAGCGCCTGCGCCCAGCCCGAGACCGCGCAGTGCCCGTGCTCGGCGTCGAACCAGGCCCGCAGCATGAACAGCAGCAGCATGTCCAACAGCGACGAGACCACCGTGTCGGCGCCCAGCCGAGGGCGCTGGATCTCCGCGCCCAGCAACTCCACGGCTGCCCGCAGCTCCGGGTTGCCGCCGAGCCTGGCCGGCAGGTGGATCAGCGCCGGCAGGTCGTGCAAGATCGGATGGGTTCGGGTGGGGTCGAGCCGGTATCCGCCGCAAAGGAGGACCGTCACGGCGCCCGGGCCGCCGCCGGCCGACGCGGACGAGAACAAGTCGAGGTCCTCCGTCAGCGGGTCGCATTGCGGCTCGGCCACCGGCGTGGACGGGCTGTCGGCCATGGCGTAGCTGCCGCCGTGCGGGAAGAACACCACGTCCCCGACGGACAGCGCGATCGGCTCCTCGCCAGGAGGGAGCAGCCAGCCCGACCCCTGCAGGACCACCTGGAACCCGGCCGACCCGGGGACGTCGGGGAAGCGCTGGCCCCAGGGCGCGCGCCATTCGACGCGGGCCGAGCGGGGCCGTCCGGCGCGCATGACGGCGATCACGTCGCTAAGTACGTCCATAGCGCGACTCTAGCGTCTGAGACGATGACGTATGAATCTCAGATAACAACGCATTGGGCATCTCTCCCGACATCTCTACGGTTGTGCCCATGAAGCGAGTCCTGGTGACCGGCGCGACCGGAACCGTCGGCCGGCACGTCATGGCGTTGTTGAAGGAAGCCGGGGCCGAGCCCCTGGCACTGAGCAGGAGCACGGGTGATCTGACCGATCCGGCCACGATGCCGCTCGACGGGGTGGAGGCGGTGTTCCTGCTGTGGCCGTTCGCCACGGCCGAGGGGGCGCGGGCGGTGGTCGAGGCCGTCGCCGGGCGGGCCCTGCGTGTCGTTTACCTCTCGTCGGTGGCGCGGCGTGATCAGGAACGCGAGGTCGAGCGGCTGATCGAAGAGTCGGGGACGGAGTGGACGTTCCTGCGCCCGCACGCCTTCGCGGCCAACGCCTTGCGGTGGGCCAGGCAGGTGCGGGCGGGAGCGGTGCGCGGCGCGTACGGGCAGGCCGCCGGCCCCGTGGTGCACGAGCGGGACATCGCGGCCGTGGCCGTGCGGGCGTTGCTGGACGAGGGGCACCACGGCGCGGCGTACGAGCTGACGGGCCCCGAAGTGATCACGCAGGCCGACCAGGTGCGGATCATCTCCGAGGTCACCGGGATACCCGCCCGCTGGGAGGAGATCCCGCTGGACCGCGCCCGCGCGGACCTCCTGGCCAGGGGCTGGCCACCTGAGGCGGTGGAAGGCGTCCTCCAGGCCCAGGCCGAGGGCAGCCGGGTGCAGGCATCGGTCACCTCGACGGTCGAGGAGGTCACGAAGAGCCCCGCGAGCACCTTCCGGCAATGGGTGGTGGAGCACGCCGGCGCGTTCCGGACCCCTCCGAAGGCGGCGCCCACGATGCGGGCAGCACGTATCCACCGGTTCGGTGACGCCTCGGTGATCCGCCAGGACGAGGTTCCCACGCCCCGTCCGGGACCCGGGGAGGTGCTCGTCGAGGTGGCGGCCACCTCGTTCAACCCGTCGGAGGTCGGCCTGCGCTCCGGGCTGCTCCCCGAGGTGTTCCAGGCGACCCTGCCGCACACGCTCGGCTGGGACGTCTCCGGCACGGTCGTCGAGACCGGCGCGGGCGTCACCACCCTGGCACCGGGGGATCGAGTCTTCGGCATGGTGAGCGGCGCCGCGGCCGAGTACGTCGCCGCGCCCGCGGACGTCCTGGTCAAAAGGCCGGAGAGCATTCCGCTCGCGGCCGCGGCCGCCATCCCCGTGGCCGGGCTCACCGCCTGGCAGGCGATCTTCGAGCACGCCCGCATCACGCCGGGGCAGCGCGTGCTGATCAACGGCGCGGGCGGCGGCGTCGGCCGGTTCGCCGTGCCGTTGGCCAAGCTGGCAGGCGCGCACGTGACCGCCACGGCCGGACCGCGCAGCGCCGATGCGGTGAGACGGATCGGTGCCGACGAAGTCGTCGACTACACCGAGGCTCCGCTGCCCGGCGGCATGGACGTGCTGCTGAACCTGATCCCGATCCCCGAGGACGCGGCCAAAGCCCTGGCCGGGCTGGGCCGGATGATCGTCACCATCGCCACCCCCATCGAGGGCGGCACACATTTCGTGACGCGTTACGACCCCGGGCAACTGGCTGCGATGGCGGCCCTGATCGACGAGGGACGGCTCGCGGTGGAGGTCGCGGAGTCACACGCCCTGTCCGAGCTGCCCGAGATCCACCGCAGGGCGGAATCGGGCGACACGCACGGAAAAATCACGCTCTATCCCTAAGTGGTCTGCGGCGGAAATGCCGTGACCACATGCCTGAGCGCCCCGTCGTCACCTGAACAGCCTTCCGAGGGGCCAGGCGAGCGCTGGTTATCGGGCCAGCGGGAGGGGATGGGTGGCGCCGGTTACGCGGCGGCGTACAGTGGCGCTCTGGTCGAGATCGGGGCGGAGCCGGACTCCGTGGCCGGGGGCCGTGCCCGGGCTCAGCCGACCGGCGGAGATGTCCGGCAGGCCGGTGACAAGCTGCGGATACCAGCTGGAGTAGTAGGCCCTGGTGGTCTCCTGGATGAACACGTGCGGCAGATGGACGGCCAGGTGCGCGGAGGCGCCCAGCACCACGGGCCCGCTGCAGTCGTGCAGCGCGAGGGGCACTTCGGCCGCGAGCGTGTGCTCGGCCAGAGCCAGGACTTCGCTGATCCCGCCACACCAGCCGAGGTCGGCGATGAGGACGTCCACCCCGCGCCGATCGAGCAGAGGGGCCACGGCCGTGCGGCCACCCAGCGTCTCACCGGCGGCGATCGGAACCGGGCTGGTCGCTCGCAGTTCGCCGAGCTCTGCGTAGCGATCCGGCCGTATCGGGTCCTCGACCCATAGGGGATCGAACTCCGCGAGCGCCGCCAGAATGACCCGCGCCACGGAAGGCTCCCACAAGCCGTGCAGCTCCACGAGGAGGCGCATGCGATCGCCGACGGCGTCGCGCACCTTGCGCAAGGGGCCGAGTCCGGCATCGAGGTCGGCCCGGCTGATCTCGCGTCCCGCCGAACGTTCCGCGTAGACGTCGAAGGGCCAGATCTTCATGGCCGACACCCCCTCGGACAGGAGATCCTCGGCCAGTCGGTCGGCGTGGTGGAGGAAACCGTAGAGGTCCTCGTAGCGTCCTTCGCCGGCCACCCCCCAGTTGGCCGACTTCTGGCCGCTGGGGTGGCGCATGTAGTGCGGGCCCGCGCAGGTGTTGTAGATCTGCACGTCGCTCCTGACCCGGCCGCCGAGCAGTTCGGCCAGCGGCAGGCCGGCCTCCTGGCCCATCGCGTCCCACAGTGCCAGGTCAATGGCCGACAGCGCGCGGACCTCGGCGCCGCTGCCCAGGTAGCCGACATAGCCCTCCAGCTCCGTCAGCAGCGCCCGCAGCTCGTCCGCGTCCCGCGGCATGGCGCGCCCGACCAGGGCGGGCGCCAGAGCCTCGTGGAGGTGCGCCTCGGCCGCTGAGGCCCCGTAGTAGGTCTCGCCCAGCCCGACGATGCCCGACTCGAGGTGCACCTGAACCAGCAGCAGGTTGGGCAGTTCCTCGACGACGAGTGTCTCGATGCCTTCGATGCTCATGCATGTCTTCTTATCGGCCAGACTGGTCTGACCGCAACTCCGGGATGATGGTCGGTATGGTTGACGAAACCTCCCGTTTACCTAGATGGTGGTCTGACCGGTAAGCCCGCAAAGGAGTCTGCGATGACGTTGACGACACGTACGATCGCCGGCCTGGCCCTCATAGCCGCCACCGTGACGGCCTGCGCCCCTGGTGCCGCACCCACCGAAGCCCCCGACGCGGGCAAGGCCGTGTCCAGTGCGCTACCGACCGAGCCGGTCACGTTGACACTGAGCCACTTCGAGGAAGGCGGCCAGGGAAAGGCGATCGAGCAGCTGGCCGCCAAGTATCAGCAGCTTCACCCCAACATCACGATCAAACCGACGTACACGGCCTTCGCCGACTACGGCAAGAACATCAAGCTGCAGATGTCCTCGGAATCGGCGCCCGACATCGCCCAGGCCGGCCAGGCGCAGACGATGCAGGGCCCGCTGGTCCAGGCGGGCCTGCTCCGGCCGCTGGATGAGTACGCCAAGCTGTACGGCTGGAGCGAGCGGTTCAAGCCTGGCCTGCTCGACCAGGCCCGGTTCTCCAAGGACGGCAAGACCTTCGGCACCGGCGAGCTGTACGGCATAGCCTTGGGCGGCAACCTGGTCGGCATCTACTACAACCGGGACAAGCTCGCCAAGCTCGGCATCACCACCCCCTTCAAGGATCTGGCCGCCTTCCAGGACGCGCTGGCCAAGGCCAAGGCGGCGGGCGAGACGCCGATCCAGCTCGGCAACCTGGAGGCCTGGCCGGGCAATCACGTGCTGTCCGACCTGATCGCTCAGTACGAGCCGCACGAGAACGGGCTCAACTGGGTCTACGGCCGCAAGGGCGCCACCTTCGACAGTCCCGGTGTGCAGCAGGCCACCAAGACCCTCGCGGAATGGGCCAAGGCCGGCTACATCGACTCCTCCGCCAACGGCACCTCCGACAGCGACGGCGTCGGCAAGTTCATCAAGGGCAAGGGCGTCTTCATGGTCTCCGGCAGCTGGAACAGGTCGCGTATCGACGAGAACATGGACGGCAAGGCAGGATTCACCGCGATGCCGCCGGTCAAGGCCGGTGACCCGGTCCGCGCGACGGGCGCGACCACCTCGCCGTTCAGCATCTCCGCCAAGACCAAATACCCCGACGTCGCCGCCAACTTCATCGACTTCATGACCCGGCCGGAGAACGCGGCCACGCTCTTCCAGGGCGGTTACCTGCCCGTCGCCGAGCGTGACGCGGGCGAGCCCAAGGCGGGCAGTGCGCAGGAGGGTTTGGTGGAGACCTGGCAGCAGGTTCTCGCCGACGACGGGCTGGCGCTCTACCTCGACTGGGCGACCCCGTCGATGGGCGACACCCTCTTCCCCGCGGTCCAGCAGCTGATCGCCGGTAAGACGACGCCGGACAAGCTCATCTCCACGGTTCAGGAGAACTGGGCCGACGAACGCGGCAACGGCTAGGGCGATATGAGGGCCAACTCCAGAGTCGCCTACCTGTACATCCTGCCCGGTTTCCTGGTCTTCGCGCTGTTCGTTCTGGTGCCGCTGGGGCACACCGCCTGGCTGTCGCTGTACGACTGGGACGGCATCACCCTCGGCACCTGGACCGGGCTGGACAACTACACCGAGCAGCTGGCCGATCCCGACGTCCGCACCGCTTTCAGCCACTCGATGGTGTTTCTGTTCTTCTTCGCCGCGCTGCCCGTCGGCCTGGGACTGGTGCTGGCCTCGGTACTGTCGCGGTTCCGGCTGCGCGGGCTGGGCTTCTTCCGCACCGTGATCTTCCTGCCCCAGGTGGTGACCGCGGTGGTGGTCGGCATCGCGTGGCGGTGGATGTACGCCGACGAGGGGACCATCAACCAGCTGCTGTCCGCGGTCGGCCTGGACGGGCTGGCCCGCGCCTGGCTGGGCGACTTCACCTGGGCGCTGCCCGCGCTCGGGCTGGTCGGCACCTGGGTGATGTCCGGGCTGTGCATGGTGTTGTTCCTGGCCGGCATCAGCAAGATTGACGCCAGTCTGTACGAGGCGGCCCGCGTCGACGGAGCCGGACCGGTCAGGGAGTTCTTCGCGGTGACCTTGCCAGGACTCAAGCAGGAGATGGCCGTGGGGCTCACGCTCACCACGATCGCCGCGCTGCGCTCCTTCGACCTGGTCTACGTCACCACCGGTGGCGGCCCGGGCAACGCCACCAACGTCCCCGGCTTCGAGATCTACAAGCTGGCCTTCCGCCAGGGGGCCGTGGGCGAAGCGTGTGCGGTCGCCGTGATGCTCACCGTGCTCATCTTCACCGTGGTCCTGTTGATCACCCGGTTGCTGCGGGAGAAGCTGTGAACGCCCGTTTCGAACGGCTCGGCGCCTACGCCTTCCTGTGCCTGTTCGCCCTTGCCGTATTGCTCCCCCTGTTCAGCATCCTCTCGGTCGCCCTGCAGCCCCAGGGGGCGCCGGTCACCGGCCTGAGCTGGCCAGACGATCCGCAGTGGGGCAACTTCGCGCGGGCGTGGACCACCGGCTCCTTCGGCGACCTCATCACCTCGAGCGTGATCGTCGCGGTGGTGGTGGTCCCGGTCGCGACGGTGCTGTCGATCATGACCGGGTACGCCTTCGGCACCATGCGGTTCCGCGGCAGCACCCCGCTGTTCTACGTGATGCTGATCGGCATCGTCATGCCGTACGAGGCCACCGTCGTGCCGCTCTACTACGACCTGCGCCAGTTCGGTCTCACCGACAACTACCTGGGCCTGATGCTGCCCGAGATAGGGTTGTCGGTGTCGTTCGGCACGTTCTGGATGCGGGCCTTCTTCCTTTCCACGCCCCGCGCCCTGATCGAGGCGGCCCGCATGGACGGCGCCAACTCCTTCACGGTCCTGTTCCGTATCTTGCTGCCTGTCGCCCGGCCCGCCGTCACCACGCTCATGGTCCTGTTCTTCGTCTGGAGCTGGAACGAGTTCCTGCTGTCGCTGGTGCTGCTGCAGGATCCGGCCGTCCGTACCGCACCCGCCGGCCTCGGCCTGTTCGTCGGCCAGCGCACCACCGACGTCGCCGGCCTGTCGGCCGGGGCCCTCATCGTCACCGTCCCCGTCGTCCTCGTCTACCTTTTCCTGCAACGCCATGTGATCCGCGGCATGCTGCAGGGCGCCGTCAAGGGCTGACCCTTAGAAGGAAGGCTCCGTACGTGTCCCACGCCATCGACTTCCGGTTCGCGCCCCCGTCGCGCTGGACAGCGATCTGCCTGCCCGACGACCCGCACAAGACCCTGGTCCGCGAGGACGGTGCCCTGCTCTACGGCTTCACACAGACGCACCTCGCGGCCTGGCACTTCGCCACCGTCGTGGAGTTCTCCGCCCAGACCGCCGACCGGCCCGTGTCGGTGACCCAGTGCACCGAGTCCGCCGCACGCCCCATCGTGGTCACCACCATGCGCTACCCCCGGCTGGAGCTCACGCTGACCGCCTTCGCCCACGAGCACGACGGCTTCCGCGCCGATGTCGTGATGTGGGAGCTGACGCACATCGGCGACGACGGCGAGGTGCTCACCGGACTGCACATCGACCACCACGACCGCGACGCGGTGCTGACGGGTGGCACGACACCGTTCCACGTCGCCTACTCGGTGGCGCCCGAGCAGGCTCCTGCCCAGCCGATCTGGGTGGACGACACCGCCGAACAAGACGGCACGCCGCTCGGCCCTGTCGCCCTGATCCACCGGCCGCAACGGCTCCATCTCTCCCACCCGACCGGATTCCACCCCGCCACCGGTCTCGACGTCACCCCCGAGATCCTGCGACCAGGCGGGCGGATCGGCGGGGCACTGGTCCTGCCGCAGCCGGCCGTGGCCGAGACGCCCGCCATCGCGGACCTGGCCTGGGCCGAGGCCGCCCTGACCCGTGCCCGCGCCTTCTGGGACGAGCTTCCAGCGCTACGGCTGCCGATCACCGTGCCCGATCCGGCCGTGCAGGACCTGCTGGTGGCCTGCGTGCGCAACCTCCTGCAGGCGCGGGAGATCCGCGACGGGCTGCCGGTGCCGCAGGTCGGCGCCACGGTCTACCGCGGCTTGTGGATCGTCGACGGCCATTTCATCCTGGAGGCGGCCCGCTACCTCGGCTTCGCCGCCGACGCCGACGCCGGTGTGCGGGTGCTCCTGCGCCGGGTCAGACCCGACGGCTCCATCACCGGGTTGGAGCTGGCACCGCACATCAAGGAGACCGCGATCGCGATCGCCACGCTGGTGCGGCAGTCAGAGCTCAGCGCCGACCCGCGCGGCGCGCTCAGCTCGCACTGGCCGGTGGTGCTGCGCGCCATCGACCACATCGCCGACCTGCGCCGCCAGGCCGACGCGTTGCCCATCGGTCACCCGCTGCACGGCCTGATGCCGCCGGCGTTCGCCGACGGAGGAGTGGCAGGCGTACGGGCGGAGTACACCACCACGCTGTGGACGCTCGCGGGGCTGCGCGCCGCGGTCAGGGGAGCGACGATGCTCGGCCGCGCATCCGATCGCGACGCGATTCACGCGCAGTACCTCCAGCTGCGCGTCAACTTCGACAAGGCGGCCCGCCGACACCGCGAGGAAGGACTCGCGTACCTGCCCATGATCCACCCGGAGAGCGGCTCGCATCACTACCACGCGGGTCCCGTCGAGGCCGACGTGGCCGCATGGCATCGGATCCGGCCCGGCAGCGCCACGTGGGCGCTGTGCCAGGCCATCTGGCCGGGCGAGGTGTTCGAGCCCGGCGACCCCGTGGTCACCGACCTGCTGGCGCTGTTCGACGCGCTCGATGACGAGCAGGGGATTCCCGCCGAGACCGGCTGGCTGCCCTACCGCGCCGTCTGGCCCTACGCCGCCTCGTTCGCCGCGCACGCGTGGCTGTACGCGGGCCGTGCCGACAAGGCGGTCGACTACCTCTACGCCTTCGCCAACCATGCCGCGCCCACCCGCGTCTGGCGGGAGGAGCAGTCGCTGACCGCCACCGGCAACGGGCAGCTGTGGGGAGATATGCCGCACAACTGGGCCTCGGCCGAATTCGTGCGGCTGGTCAGGCATCTGCTGCTGTTCGAGCGGGACGACACACTCGAACTGCTGCCCGCCGTACCGGCTGGGTGGTTCGGGGCCGGTCAGACCATCGAGCTGGAGCGCAGCGCCACCCGCTTCGGGCCGGTCAGCCTGCACGTCACGACCGAGCACATGGACGTGATCACGGTCACCGTCCGCTACACCCGCCACGGCGGCGCCCACCCGGCACCGGACCGGCTCTCCCTGAGCCTGCCCCTTCCCGAGGGGGCCGCGGAGCGGCCCACCGAGATCACCGTCGACGGCCGCGCGGTGCCGCCCGCCGACGGGTGGATCCAGCTGGCCACGGCCGACGACGTCACCGTCCGCATGACCTACCGTCGGCTACCATGATCAGGGACGTTTGCCTCCGGCGAGGGCGGGACATAGCATCCGGTCTGACCGCGCGGGGTGCTGTCGGGGAGGATCACCGGTGACGATTGACGCCGTTCCGCGTGACATGCTGTCCACCTATCTCGAGGACGCCCTGCTCACCGGGAAGATCAGCCCGGGAAGCCGGCTTCCCTCCGAGCGACTGCTTGCCCAGCGTTTCGGGCTCAGCCGCCCCTCCGTCCGCGAAGTCATCAAGGAACTACAGGAGCGTGGGCTGGTCCGGGTCATTCCCGGGCGCGGCACGTTCGTCCGCGAGCCGAGCAGCGTCGACAGCATCCGCCCGCTGGAGGCCTATTACCGCCGGCGCAACGCCACCCCGCGTGAGGTGACCGACGCGCGGATCATGCTGGAGACCCACGCCGCCGTGCTGGCCGCGCGAAACGCGACCGAGGACGATCTGACCGCGCTGCGCAAGATGCTGAGCGCCTTCGAGATGGCCGGGAATGTCGTCGAGAAGGCCCGCGCCGACATCGCCTTCCACATCCTCATCGCGCGGGCCGCCCGCAACTCCGTGCTGGAGGTGATGTTCCTGTCGATCGCTGGGCTCACCTTCGAATACATGCTGCGCAGCCTCGCCGACCCCACGATCGTCCGAGAGGGCGCTCCATACCACGACGACATCCTCGCGGCGATCGCCGACCGCGACACCGAACGGGCTCGCCGCGCCATGGAGGGGCACCTGTCAGTTGCTCACTACCACTACGGCGAAGACCTCGACAAGGGGCTCGACACGCTCGCCCGCCGCGAGCTCACCCGGCTGATGGGGCCGGGTGTGTCACTGGACGGCATCATCGAATCGGTGCTGACCGCGCTCGACGGCCCTGACGACGACCTGCTGCGGCTGGAGCCCAACTCCCGTCAGCGCTAGGGTCATCTCCAACCGCCACCGACCTGGTCAGTCCTGGTTGAACAGCGAGCAGCCGCCGTCGGCCAGCAGGGTCGTGCCGGTGATGTAGTCGGCGTCGGGTGAGCACAGGAACGCGGCCACCCTGGCCACCTGCTCGGCGGATTGCGGAACTCCCAGCGGAATCGCCTGGGCGGCCCGCGCGGCGTAGGCGGGCTCGTTGTCGAACTGCCACTTGGCCAGCCCCGCGGCCACAATTCCCGGCGCGAGGGCGTTGACGAGGATGCCGTGCGGTGCCAGCTCCTTGGCCATCGACCGGGCGAGCATCGCCACGCCGGCCTTCGACGCGCTGTAGGCCGCGATCTCCGGCCACGGCACCGTGCCGACCCAGGATCCCGTCAGCACGATGCGCCCGCCAGATCCTTGGGCCACCATGCGCCGTGCGGACGCCTGGGCCGTGTGGAAGCAGCCGGTGAGATTGATCGCCAGCTGTTGTTCCCAATCCTCGACAGAGATCTCCAGGAACGGGGCGGATTTGACGACGCCGGCGTTGGCGATGGCGATATCGAGATGTCCGACCTCGTCGACGGCGGCGTCCAGGGACGTCCGATCGCGCACGTCGGCCTGCACATAGCCCACCTTGCCGTGCGCGGATGCGGTGGCGATCCACGGGCGGGCCTCGGCCGGCGACTTCACGTCGAGGAGCGTCACGCGAGCTCCCCTGCGAGTCAGCTCGGCGGCCATCGCGGCACCGATGTCTCCTGCGCCACCGGTGATCAACGCGGAGCGTCCCGCAAGTACGGGCATGATCTATCCTCCTCTGGTTTGACCGGTAAAACCAGAATCCTACGCCGGAGAGGAGGTCTTCTCCCTCGAGGCCAGCCGGTGGGAGGCGCAGGCTCGGAAGCACGCCGTCCCACCTGCCGGCCCGACGGGGTCAGCGTTGCGGTTGCTCGGCGAGATGGTCCAGCTCGCCGGCCACGTCCGGAATGGTCCGAACGCCGATCGGCGGGTTGTCCGCCGTCTGGTGCAGGCCGGGGTTGCCCGCCTCCACCGCGAACGTCGCACGAGTCGAGATGGGCGCTCCCGGCCGCGTGACGTAGGGCACGATCCGGTAGTCGACGGTCAACGTCTCCGGAGTCGCCGTGGCGCGCACGTAGCCACGCTGAACGTTGTGGAACTTCAGGTGCGGATTGGCGGCGAGGAACGTCTGCCCGAGCCCGTCCTGGTCGGCGCCGTCCTTACCGGAGGCGATCGAGGTCCCGGCGAACTCCACGCCCATGACCGGAGAGTTCGGGTCGTCGAAGTCGGGCCTGAGCTCAGCCGCCAGGCTGCGGTGGATGTCACCGGACAGCACCACCGGATTGCGCACGTTGTGCTCCACCATCCCCGACAGCAGCCGGGCGCGGGCGGATGCGTAGCCGTCCCACAGATCCATGCCGAAGGCCTGCACGTCAGGACTGGCGTCGTGATCGAGCGGCGCCATGAGCAGTTGCTGCGCCAGCACGTTCCACGTCGTACGCGAGCGCGCGAGGCCGCCGAGCAGCCACTCCTCCTGCCTGGCGCCCAGCATCGTCCGGTTCGGGTCCAGCCGGTCCGCGCATCCGACGTCCAATCCGTCGCCGCATGCCTGGTCGTCGCGATACTGGCGGGTGTCGAGCACGTTGAAGGTCGCCAGCCTGCCGAAGGACGCGCGCCGATAGAGCCGCATGTCAGGCCCTCCGGGCATGGAGGCGCGGCGCAGCGGCAGGTGCTCGTAGTACGCCTGGAAGGCGGCGGCCCGCCGTTGCAGGAAGACCTGCGGGTCCTGGTCGGGCTCGGTGTCGACCTGGGAGATGTCCTTGGCCCAGTTGTTCTCCACGTCGTGGTCGTCGACCGTCACCATCCAGGGGAACGCCGCGTGCGCGGCCTGCAGGTCAGGGTCGGTCCGGTAGAGGGCGTGCCGGTTGCGGTACTCCGTCAGGGTGAAGGTCTCCTTCAGGTACTGCTCGGGCAGGCTGACCCCGCGCACCCCGCCGGTGGCGCCCACGCCGTACTCGTAGATGTAGTCGCCGAGGTGGAGGACCACGTCCAGGTCCTCCTGGGCCAGGTGCCGGTAGGCGGTGTAGAAGCCCTCGTACCAGCACTGACAGGAGACGAAGGCGAAGGCCAGGGCGCTCAGGTCAGCCCCCGGCGCAGGCGCGGTCTTGGTCCGGCCGACCGGGCTGATCTCGCCGCCCGCGCGGAACCGATAGAAGTATTCCCTGCCGGGACGCAGGCCGTGCAGCTCAACGTGCACGGTGTGCCCACGCTCCGGTCTGGCCAGGCTGATCCCCTCGCGAACGACACGCCGGAACCGGTCATCGGCGGCGACCTGCCACTGCACCTGTACGGCCTGCTCTGGCATACCGCCGCGGCCGTCCACGGCGAGCGGCTCAGGAGCCAGCCTGGTCCATAACACGACCCCGTCGGGCGCCGGATCGCCCGACGCCACCCCGAGGGTGAACGGGGTGCTCGCGGCAGCCGCCGTTCCCGTCCCCGCCCAGCCCGGTATCGCGGCGGCCGAGCCCGCGACCAGCGTCGCTGTGAGGAATCCTCGACGGCTGTACCTGTTCATGCGCGAGCTCCTGTCGATCATGGGTCTACCCCACCATGACCGCAGAAGCCAAAAGTGATCAAGAGGTTGAATTATCGTGGCTTTGTGCTAAATGATCGTCGCCCGCTGGGTATACGACCTGGCCGCCAAGCGCGTCGGCTATGGCGTGGACGGCGGCGTGCGGGCGACCGATCACCTGCCGCTCATTGCCGCGGCCTGAAGTGTTGCAGCACTTCGGGGTTGGCCATGGCGTCGGGATTGGCGGCCTCCTCCACCGGCGTGCCGAGCAGGATCTTGCGTACCGGCACCTCCAGCTTCTTCCCCGACAGGGTGCGGGGGATGCCGGGCACCACGCGGATCTCGTTCGGCACGTGCCGGGGTGACAGCTCCTCGCGCAGGGCCGTGCAGAGCTCGCGTTCCAGCGACTCGGTGAGCTCGGCGCCCTCGGCGAGCGTCACGTACAGGAGCAGCCGCCCTTCCTGCCCGAGCTGGCCGGTGTCGATCACCAGGCTGTCGGCGATCGCCTCGAACCGCTCGACGACGCGGTAGAACTCGCTGGTGCCCATCCGGACGCCGCCCCGGTTGAGCGTCGAGTCGGAGCGCCCGTAGATCACGCAGCTGCCGTCCTCGTTGATCTTGATCCAATCGCCGTGCCGCCACACGCCCGGATAGACGTCGAAGTAACTCTCGGTGTAGCGCTCGCCGCCGGGGTCGTTCCAGAACATCACCGGCATCGACGGCATCGGCTGCGTCAGCACCAGCTCGCCGACCTCGCCGACGACCGGCTTGCCCGAGGGGTCGTACGACTCCACCTTCGCGCCCAGCGACCGGCACGGGATGATCCCCGCCCTGATCGGGTGGAGCATGGTCGCCCCGACGAAGCCCGTACACACGTCCGTGCCGCCGGAGAACGATCCGATCGGGATCCCGGGCAGCTCGGCCGCCACCCACGCGAACCCCTCCGGCGGCAGCGGGGACCCGGTCGACCCCACCCCGCGCAGCCGCTCCAGCCCGGACGGCCGCACGCCGCTCTTCAGCGAGGCCATGATGTACGGCGCCCCGACTCCGAAGTACGTCACGTCCTCAGAATCGGCGATCCGCCACAGCGCGGCCGGCGACGGATGGGTGGCCGAGCCGTCGTACAGGACCGGCGTGGCCCCCACCAGCAGGGCGCCGATGAGGTAGTTCCACATCATCCAGCCCGTGGTGGTGTACCAGAAGAACACATCGCCCTCGCCCAGGTCCTGGTGGAAGGCGAGCGACTTGAGATGTTCCAGGACCACCCCGCCGTGGCCGTGCACGATCGGCTTCGGCAACCCGGTCGTGCCGCTGGAGTAGAGGATCCACAGGGGATGATCGAACGGCACCCGCTCGAACTCCAGCGGCCCAAGCTCGGCCCGCAGTCCCTCCCAGCCGATCACCTCGCCGTGCGGCATCTCCTGGGTGTGTGCCGGAGTGGGCTCGGCCTGCTGCGGCGCGCGGCCCTCGTCGGCTGCCGCCAGGTAAGGGATCCACACGGTGGCACGCAGCGAGGGCAACTCGGCGGCGATCTCGTTGACCGCGGCCGAGCGGTCGTAGCTCTTGCCGTTGTAGTGGTAGCCGTCGACCGCGATCAGCACCTTCGGCGCGATCTGCTTGAACCGGTCGACGATGCTCGGCACCCCGAAGTCGGGCGAGCCGGCCGACCAGATGGCGCCCAGCGAGGCGGTGGCCAGGAAGGCGATCAGAGCCTGCGGGATGTTCGGCAGGTAGCCGGCGACCCGGTCGCCCCGTTGCACGCCGAGCCTGAGCAGCCCGGCCCGCACGCGGGCGACCTCCTCACGCAGCTCGGCGCGGCTCAGCTCCTGGCGGGCGCCGTCCTCGGAGACGAAGACCAGCGCGGTGCCCTCGGTCCCGCGCAAGGCGTTCTCGGCGTAGTTGAGCGAGCTCCCGGCGAACCACCGGGCCTCAGGCATGGTGCCGGACAACACCGGGCCGCCGCCGCGCTCCCCGATGACGTCGAAGTAGTCCCAGATCGACGTCCAGAACGCAGCCGGCTGGTCGACCGACCACCGCCACACGTCCTCGTAGGACTCCTCCCGCCGTCCCAGCCACTCCAGGTAGCGGGTCAGCCGGGCCCTTTCGACCACCTCTTCGCTCGGCTCCCAGAGAAGCTCGCCCTCAGCAACCATGTGCCCATCCTGTCGCCCGATCAGTGGGAGGACATACCTGTACCCCCCACACAACTGACTATCTCCGTAGGTGGTCCACCGCCATACGCGCGGCCGTGCCGATGACGGCGTCGGCACGCGGCTGGTTGAGCGCGGTGCTGAAGGAACGGGTGAAGACCGCCACCGCGTAGCGCCTGCCGTCGGGATATTCGACGACGCCGGATTCGGTGCGCAGCGTCGGCAGCGTGCCCGTCTTGCCGCTGACCGCGACGTCGTCGTACGGGAAGCCGGAGGCCAGCCGGTGCGGCCACACTTGCATGTTCAGAACGGTACGCATCCAGGCGCAGGAGGCAACCGAGGCCGCCTCGTCCCGCCAGATCAGCCCGAACAGCCGGGCCATCTCCCGCGGCGTGCTGCGGTTCGCCCGCGCCGGGTCCAGCGCGCTGAGCCGGGCCACCTCGTCCGGATCCAGGTACGGCCACCCGTGCCCGGTGTCCTTTCGCATGCTCTCGTTGAGCTCCTTGGCGCTCTGCGTCACGCGGGTCGCCGTCAGCCCGTGGCGCGCCAGCATGGCGTTGACCGCGTCCATCCCGACCCGCCCGAGCAGCACGTCGGCCGAGCTGTTGTCGCTCACCGCGATCATCAGGTACGCCAGGTCGCGTAGCGAGATCGTCACGTCGTCGAGCATCGCCGAGATGCCCGTCGGCCCTGCCACCCGGTCGCCGGCCGTCACCGTCACCCGGCTCGTCGGGTCGAGCAGCCCGGCGTCGGCCTGCCGGCAGAACTCGACCAGCAGCGGCACCTTGAACATCGACGCCGTGGGCAACGGCTCGTCGGCCCCGTGGTCGATTTCCCGCCCGGAGTCGATGTCGGCCGCGTACAGCCAGCCGGCGACGCCCGCCATCCGGAACAGCGTCTCGAAGTCAGGCTCGCTCATGCCAGCATCCCCGGCCTGCGGCTGACCCGCCGCGCGGGCACGGCGCCTTCGTCCGTCATCCCGGCGCTCTCCTTCAACGTCCGTACGGCCACGGCCGAGAAATCGTCGATCGGGCCCGTGGCCACCCGCCAGGCCGTGGAGACCCGGTAGGCGATCGGCGAGCCTAGCAGCGGCCGCCACGCCAGCCCCGGAACCTCGGCCTTCGGCGCGAACGCCACCGCCGCACCCGCCAGCACCAGCCCGAGCCCGGCGCCCTGGTGCACCTGCGGGGGGACATAGCCGTGGCGGCGGCACTCCGCCAGCGTCTCGGCGTACATGCCGGGCTCGCCGTCCTTGGGCGGCATCAGCAGCTCCCGCCCGGCCAGGTCGGCCAGGTGCACCTCGCCCACGCCGGCCAGCGGGTCACCGGCGGCCAGCAGCACGCCCTGCACCTGGACGAGCGGATCGCCGAAGCGCAGTCCCGGCGCGGTCACCGGATGCCGGACGAGCCCGACGTCGATCATGCCCTCGGCCAGCGCGGTCACCTGGTCGGCGGTCCAGATCTCGGTGGGCGCGAGGCGTACCTCGGGATGGGTCTCGCGGAAGTCCGCGACCAGGGCGGCGATCACGGCGGCGGCCAGGTCGGGCGGGACGCCGACCTTCAGCACCGTGTCCTCGCCGTGCCTGGCCAGCTCGTGCAGGCGGTCCACCCTGGCCACGATCTCGCGGGCCTCGCCGAGCACCAGCCTGCCCGCCTCGGTGAGCCGGACCTGGCGGGCGGAGCGGTCGAACAGGCGGGTGCCGAGCTCCTCTTCCAAGCGCTTGATGCGCTGGCTGAGCGGCGGCTGGGCCATGCCGAGCCGGATCGCGGCGTTGCCGAAGTGAAGCTCTTCCGCCACCGCGATGAAGTAGCGAAGATGGCGGACCAGGTCCATAACCAGCAACTATATCTAGATTTATATGGGTGAGGCAGCCATATCAATATTGGACACTCCTGTCGCGCTTCTGGTGTCCTCTCGGTCATGGCACCACAAACGGGGACAATACGACGACGGCCGCGGTCGCGAAGGTGGCTGTGGATCACGGCGGGGCTCTTGGTTCCCGCCGTCGCGGCGGGCGGCGTGATCTGGGCACTGCGTACGCAGGGCACGCCGGAGGAGACGGCCGACCGGTATCTCACCGCCTGGACCGCGCAGGACTATGCGGCGATGCGGGCGCTCGTCGCCGACCCGCCCGCCGACTTCGAGGCCCGGCACCGACGGTTCCATGCCGACCTCAAGGTCACGGAGGCGACCTTCCGCAGACACGCGCCGACGGGGGTTTTCGCGGCCACGGCCGAGGACATGGGTGGCGTCGTGACGTTCCAGGCCAGGCTGAGCGGGCGGCAACTCGACTGGGACTACGACGGAGAGCTCAGGTTCGTCGAGCGGGACCGCACGTGGAAGGTCGCCTGGAGCCCGGCCGCCCTGCACCCCCTGCTCAAGGCGGGCCACTCGTTGCGGGTGGTCGCGGAGCAGGGCGACCCGCTGCGGGTCCTGGCCGCCGACGGCACCCCCCTCAACACCCCGGACGCGCCCGGCTCGGTGCAGCAACTCGTCGAGGGCCTCAAGCAGACCTACCCCGACCGCTTCAAGGCCCCCGCCCGCTACAGAATCGACCTCTACCAGGGGGACCAGCCCATCAAGACGGTCGTCGAAGCAGGCGGGAACCGGCCGCTCAAGACCACGCTCGACCTGGCCGTCCACCGCGCCGGGGCGGCATCTCTGGAGGGCGTGCGCAAGCCGGCCTCGCTGGTGGCGCTGCGGGCCTCGACCGGGGAGATCCTGGCCGTGGTCAACAAGCCGGGCGGGTTCAACCGGGCGTTGCTCGGCAAGTATCCGCCGGGGTCGACGTTCAAGGTCGTCACGGCCTCCGCGCTGGTCGCGGGCGGGGTCTCGCCGAGGGAGCAGGTCGCGTGCCCGGCCGAGAAGAACATCGGCGGCTTCCCGTTCCACAACGCCGGCTTCAAGGACTACGGGACGTTGACGTTCCAGGAGGCGTTCGCGCACTCGTGCAACACGACGTTCGGTGAGCTGAGCGTGGCCTCGCTGGGCGGTGCGCGGCTGGCCGAGGTCGCCAGGAGCTTCGGCTTCGGGACGGCGATCACGCCCGGCGTGCCCGCCGTACGGGCCGAGTTCCCCGACCCCAAGGACGACACGGACCTGGCCTCCGCGTCGATCGGTCAGGGCCGGGTGCTGGCGAGCCCGCTCAACATGGCCTCCGTGGCCGCCGCCGTCGCCTCCGGCGCCTGGGTCCCGCCCCGGCTCGTCAGTGAGGAGCCGACCGGGCAGGACTCTGGGCCCCGGCCCCTGGAGCCCGCCGTGGTGTCCGCACTGCGCAAGCTCATGCCCGCCGTCGTCACGGATGGCACCGCCCACGCCGTACGCTTCCCGGCGGGCACGGCCGGCAAGACCGGCACGGCCGAGTACGGCTCCGGCAAGGAACCACCCGCGCATTCGTGGTTCATCGGCTACAAAGGCGACCTGGCGTTCGCCGTGATCGTCGAAGGCGCCGGCGCCGGCTCCGCCGTGGCCGCCCCCATCGCCTCCCGCTTCCTCACCGCCCTACCCTGACCCCGTCCTGTCACCCGGTCCCGTCACCCGGTCCCGTCACCCGGTCCCGTCACCCGGTCCCGTCACCCGGTCCCGTCACCCGGTCCCGTCCACTCCGGCCCGTCCACTCCGGCCCGTCCACTCCGGCCCGGCTGGCCGCGCCCCGTCGGGCCGGTTGGCCGTGTCGGGTCGGGCCGGTTGGCCGTGTCGGGTCGGGCCGGTTGGCCGTGTCGGGTCGGGCCGGTTGGCCGTGTCGGGTCGGGCCGGTTGGCCGTGTCGGGTCGGGCCGGTTGGCCGTGTCGGGTCGGGCCGGTCGGCAGGCTCTACCGCGGCGGGGCGGGGGCCGGGCGGCTTTGTGGCCGGGCCGGGGAGGTGAGTCCGGCGACCGCGGCCACCACTTCCGAGGCGTTGGAGAGGTCCGGCAGGACGACGTCGGCGCCGGCCTCCCGAAGCTCGCTCGCCATCGAGCGCCCCGAAGCAACGCCGATCATCGCCGCGCCGCCGATCTTGGCGGCCTGCACGTCCCGCGTAGAGTCCCCGATCATCACGGTGTTGGCCGCCGTGAATGCGGTCCCCAGGCGCTGCTTGGCCCGTCCCTGGGCCACCTGGAGCAACGTCGCCTTGGGATAGGGCTCCTCGCCGTAGCCTCCGAGCTCGAAGTCGATGTATTTGTCGAGGCCGAACGCCTTCAGCTTGTGCACGGCGTTGCTCTTGATCGTGCCCGTCAGCACGGTCTGCACCACGCCGTCCAGCCTGGACACCGACTTCAACGCGTCCCTGGCCCCCGGCATCATCCGCCCTTCCTTGGCCAGCCGCCCGCGCCGGTCGGCGAAGGCTGCGGCGAGCGCCGACAGGAACCGGGGCAGATGATCGTCCTCGGACTGGATCCCGTTGACGGCGAGCGTCTCGAAGACGATCTCGGAGTCCGGGCGGCCCATCGGCGCTACGAGTTTGACCAGCGGCCGGCCGGTCACGGCGCGGAAGGCTTCCGCGTAGGCGTCTCTGGACACGATGGCGACGTCGACCAGCGTCAGGTCGACGTTCCACAGCACAAGGCGATTAATGGCAGCCTCCTGAGGGGGACACTGCAAGGGTACGGGCGGCGCCCGGCCGACGTTCGCCCCGTGCGCGATTTCGGTGGTATTAGGCGTAATCCAGGGCGTCGGCCAGCGTGTCGACCACCGGCAGCCCGGTGCTCTGCAGCTCGGCCCGCGTCGTCATGCCGCCGGTGTAGAGCACGGCCTTGGCCCCCACATACTTGGCCGCGAGCCCGTCGTCCACACTGTCGCCGATCACCAGGATCTCGCCCGGGTCCACGCCCATGGCCTGGATGTGGGCCGTCATGTGCGCGGCTTTCTCGCCGCCCGTGGTGCCGAGCAGCCCGTCGATCCTGGTGAAGTGCCTGCTGATGCCGAACGAGTCGACCTTGGGCACCAGGTGCGCGTGCGGCGCCATCGAGCAGAGCGACTGGCTGCCGGTCCAGCCGGTGAGCACGAGCTCGGCGTCGGCGGCCAGCCCGCAGGCGTCGCTCAGCCGGTAGTAGTGCTCGTGGAACCCGTTGTCCAGCAGCTCCCACTCACCGTCGGCGAGCGGACGGCCCAGCAGGCGCTCGTAGGCGACCCAGATGGGCCGCGTGTAGACGGCTCGGAAGCCGTCGGCGGTCAGCGCGGGCAGCGCGTATGGCTTGAAGACCTCGTTGGTGGCCCCGACCACGGCGTCGATGTCGTGGAACAGCGTGCCGTTCCAATCCCAGACAATGTGCTTCGTCATTTGGCGTCCAGCCTAGTGGGTGGCCGTGACATTCCTGTGAACGGCGAGGGGCCTTGACCGGTCGCGGCCCCGCGCGCAGGCGGGGAGCTCACGACGAGGGTGACCTCAGCAGGTCTGGGATCTCTTGCGTCGCGTACCACATGAGCTCGTGGGCCTCCGCCCCGTCCACTGTGAACCGGGCGTCGTCGTCGCCCTGGTCGGCGGCGGGCAACGCGCCGATCGCCGCCTCGATGTCGGGAGTCGCGCCGGAATCGTCGATGTGCACCGAAGCCACCTTGGCCAGCGGGACCGGCTCGGACAGGCGGACCCGCGCGCGTTCCTCGAGATCGACGCCCGCGGAGACCGCGCCGTCCGGCACCTCGGCGGCCACCACCACGCGGCGGGGCGCGGCCGCCACGCCGTCGGCGCGGTCGGCGGCCAGCATCCGCAGCGAGGCGCGGGCCGCCTCGGTCAGTGCGACGTACTCGAGCTCCTCGGTGTCCCCCGAGGCGTACCACTCGGTCAGGGCTGGGGTCACCGCGTAGCCGGTCAGCGGGGCCGGGCCCAGCTCTCCCGCTTCGACTGCCTTGGCCAGGGCCGGGAGAGTGCACGGCAGATAGACGCGCATCAGGAACCTTTCGTGCTTTCTGGCCGAGCTCCGCTCGGCGCGCTGAGACGGAGGTCCTCGCTTCGTCGCGAATCCGTCTCAGCCGTTGAGGTCACTATGATGCCCGCCGCAACGTGAGGCGTAGGAGAGACTCGAGTTCCGAAAGGGTCGAGTTCGTGTCGCGGTGGTGGATCCCGGTCATGCCGAGCGCGCGGGCGGCCACGATGTTGGCCTCGATGTCGTCGATGAACACGCACTCCTCGCCCGGCAGGCCGACCTGGCCGAGCGCGTAGTGGAAGATGCGCGGCTCGGGCTTGCGCATGCCGATCTCGCCGGAGATCACCACCGCGTCGAAGAGCCCGTCCCAGTCGTCCCGCGGGTATTCATTGGACCAGGAGTTGGACACCAAGCAGGTCTTGACGCCGTGCTCGCGCACGTCGCGCAGCATGTCGTACATCGCCTCGACCCGCTCGAACCCCGCGAACATGCGGGCGAGCAGCCCGTCGGCCACCGGCGGCACCCCGTCCAGGGTCAGCAGGCGGGCGGCGAGATCGCGCTCGAAGGAGGGCCCGTCGAGCTCGCCCCGTTCGAGCGCGTGGATGGTGCTCTCGCCGTCGCCGTTGTAGGCGTGGTCGACCATCTCGCGCATCACGTGGCGATAGTGCTCGCCGTCGATCCGGTCCGCTTCGATCCATTTGGCGATGGCGTCGGAGAGGCTGGTCGTGAGCACCCCGCCCCAGTCGATCAGCACACCCGTGACCACGCATACCTCCTGGCTCGAATCTCGTTCTAGGGTAAGACCTCCGCGGGATCGGCGGGCCCGGCGACATGCGCCACCGACGCCGATGGCCGGTCGCCCGGCGGCCGACCCGCTCACGACTTATTTCCGAAATGACGCATTTAGTGAGACTCGTTAGATCGACGAGCTTTTGCTTGCCAAAACCTCTATTGGAGGTGGATTCTCGGCGATCCGGGTACGCGTCGATATATGAGCACAAAGGTACGGGGAATTGCCGCTCTGATTCTCGCCTGTGGCCTGCCTTTCCTGGTGAGCACGCCCACCGGAGCGGAGGAGGAAACGGGCACGGAGGTGGCGGTCCTGAAGCCGGGCGACCGCGGCGAGAGCGTCACGCTGCTGCAGCAGCGGCTGCATAACCGCGGCTACTACTACGGCAAGATCAACGGTGTCTACGACGAGCAGACCATGTTCGCGGTCTGGGCCGTGCAGAAGAGCGGCGGGCTGAGGCCGAACGGCACGGTCGGCCCGGAGGTCTGGAAGGCGCTGGAGGGGCCGAGCCGCAACCGCCCCATGGTCCCCAACGGGGGTGCGGACAGGGTCGAGATCGACCTGCGCGACCAATTGCTCACCGTCTACCGCCACAACCGGCCGGTCCTGATCTCACACATCTCCTCCGGCGCCGAGCAGCCGTTCTGCCTCAACGGGCACTGCGGGAACGCGGTCACCCCGACCGGGGACTTCCGCGTCACGCGGCGGGCGCCCGGCTGGACGACCGGGCGGCTGGGCGCGATGTACAACTCGCTCTACTTCGTCGGCGGCGTCGCGATGCACGGTGCGACGCGCGTGCCGCCGTGGCCTGCCTCGCACGGCTGCGTACGCCTGCCGCTGGCCGTCTCCAAGCGCCTGTACGAGCTTGTCGGGATCGGCGACCGCGTGTACGTGCGCGGCAAGATCTAAAAGCCCTGAGGGAGCCGGAAGAGCCGGCCGGGGTCGTAGGTGGCCTTCACCTCGGCCAGTCGCGCCGCGTTCGGCCCGTAATACGCGGTACGCCAATTTTCCAGATCAGGGTCGATGTAATTCACGTAGGCATTAATGCCGAAATATTTGGACATGTCGGTGTGGAGGGCGCGCAGCCACGACCGCTCCATTCCGTCCTGGTAATACTGAACGCTGAAAAGCGCCGCCCGATGCGGGAACGCCGTCGCCGTCGGATCCACCCGGCGGATCGCGCCTCCCATGGCGTCCATCAGCACCATGTGCCGCCCGCCGCGAGCCACCCCCCTCACCAGCGCCCGGATCCCGTCCTCGGGCAGGCTTCGGTACGCCATGTGCGACTTGGCGGAGAACGTCGTCCGCGGCATCCGCCGGCACTCGGCCACCGGCTTCGACGAGCAGCCACCCATGATCTTCATGGCCTCCAGATGGGAGACCGTCCGCGCCGAGCGCGACGAGGGCCGGCCGATCCGCCGCACGAGCGGGGCCAGCAGCCGGTCGAGCGAGGACTTGCGGCCGAGATAGGTGCCGACGAGCTCCACGTCCAGGCCGCTCCCTGACCGCGCCAGGTGCAGCGACGACCACAGCTCGTCGGGCGCCGACGGGGCCCACGACTGCCACGCCCGCACCGCCGCCCGCGCCCTGGACCACGGCCAGTGCAGGAAGAACACGGTCGCGTCGCCTGTCTCGAAGGTCCGGAACGTGAAGGACACGGCCACGCCGACGTTGCCGCCGCCACCGCCCCTGCAGGCCCAGAACAGCCCGGGATTGCGGGTGGCGTCGCAGTCCAGGACCCGGCCGTCCGCTGTGACGACCCGTACCGACTCCAGGGCGTCGCAGGTCAGGCCATGCTTGCGGGACACGACCCCGATCCCGCCGCCCAGCGTGAGCCCGCTGATCCCCACCGTCGGGCAGGTGCCCGCGGGCACGCTCACGCCGTGCCGGGACAGCCGGTCGTAGACGTCGATCAGCTTGGCGCCGGCGCCGATCGTGGCCCGGCCGTTCGCGTAGGCGACCGAGCTCATCCTGGACAGGTCGATCACCACCCCGGTGCCGGTGGACCAGCCCGCGTACGAGTGGCCGCCCGAGCGGGCGGTGACGGGGACGCGGGCGGCCTTCGCGAACGCCAGGCACGCCGCCACGTCGGCCGCGTTCTCGGCGTACACGACCCCGCCCGGCCTGATCCGGTCGTAGGCCGGGTTGTACAGGCGGCGGGCGGTGGCGTACCCCGCGTCCCCTGGAAGCACGAGCGTCCCCGCCAGCCGCCGGCGCAACCGCGCCCAGTCGGGCGGCGGCGCGGCCAGTGCGGCCAGCGGGGCCAGGGCGGCGGCACGCAGGAAACCGCGCCGGTCCACGGGCGTCTCCCGGCGTGGCGAATCCCGGCGGTCCATCGGCGCCTCCTCGTCATCGACGTCAATCGACTGGTGAGACGCCCGGATGGCCCACCGGGTTCGGCACTGCCCATGCGTTCACCCAGAGGTCATCCGGCCGTCCCTCGGGCTCTCACGCTCGGAGCGGCGCCTACCCGTGTCAGCCGTGGCACACTCGAACCTGCTTTCATCATGCCGTCCTTGACCAGCCGCAACGGCGACCCGCTCGTCTTCGGTCCCGGTCCGCCGTGCCCGTCGCCGCTGCTGGAGGCCAGCCGGAGGGCCAGCGCCGGGCACATCTCGACCGCCCGCCGCGCCTCCTTGGCCATCCACGCGGGGACGCTCCTGAACGACGGGAACCCGTAGTCGTCCAGGTCCACGAACTCGGGCAGCAGGTGCGCGCACAGTCCGTGTCCCTGGCAGCGGGACCAATCCACCTCCAGGCGGTAGGAGATCTCGGCCTCGCGCTCGGGCATCGGCAGCACACCGCGCACCGGCCGCCCGCACGAGCCGTGCTCCAGGTGGATCGCGATCTCGGTCTCGAACGCGTCCAGCGCCGACAACACGAACTTCGCCGTGCCGTCCGGGTGGAAGCACGCGCCGCGCCGCTCGACCAGGCGTACGGACCGCCGGATCGCGTCCACGGAGCCCTTGCCGTCGACGAGGTCGCACATGAGCCTGGCCACGTCCGGCAGGCCGAGGCGGCACGGGCCGCACTGGCCCGCCGACTCGGCGGCCAGGTAGGAGGCGACCCTGGCGGCCTCGCCCAGCGAGCAGGTGGACTCGCCGAGCGGGACGATGATCCCGGCCCCCAAGGTGGCGCCGGCGGCCTTCATGCCCTCGCGCGAGATCACGGCCGTCTGGACGGCCTCGGCCGACACCCACGCGCCGTGGTAGCCGCCGATGAGCACGCCGTCGCCGATCTCGGCCTCGCACAGGTCGAGCACGTCGGCCAGCATGGTGCCGGTCGGCGTCTCGATGACCGCCCCGTGGGCCGCGCCGCCGCTGACGGTGAGCAGGATCGTGCCGGGCTCCTTGCCGGTGCCGACCTCGGCGTACTTCTGCGGCCCGTACTCGGCGAGCAGCGCGAGCTGCGCGTACGTCTCGGTGTTGGACAGCAGGGTCGGCAGCCCGTCCACGCCGCTCGTCGCGGCCCGCCTCTTGCGGCCGGGCGGGATGCCCATCTCGCCGTTCACGGCGTTGACGAGCGCGCCGCCCTCGCCGGAGATGAAGCGCTCCTTGATGCCGACCACGCGGATCGGCACCCGGCTCTCGGCCCCGCCGGACACGTTCGCGGCCCGGCGCTCGGCCACGGCGGCGGCGACGGACGCCTCGGCGACCTCGCCCCCGGCCGTGGCGAGCACCACCTCGCGGGCGCCGAGCGCCTCGGCGGCCAGCACCGCGCCGTCGAGGACCAGGTGGGGGTTGCGGGTGAGCAGCATGGCGTCCTTGGAGCTGGCCGGCTCGCCCTCGGCCCCGTTGACGAGGATGACGCACTCGCCGCCCGGGCCCACCGCGTCGGCGACGGCCCGCAGCTTGCGGGCGAAGGGGAAGGCGGCGCCGCCCCGCCCGCGCATGTCCACCTCGTTGGCGTACGAGATGAGCTCGTCCAGCGTGCGCGGCTCCACGACGCCGTGGAGCGTGCGGTGGGCGGGCAGGTCGAGGCGGCGGCAGTGGTCGAGCCCGGCGGTCAGCCGGGCCGGACCCATGCGTAACACCCGTGGCACTCGAGCCGGAATCACGGTCGCTCCTTTGCGATGACGTTCGGGTTCATCCGGCCTCCCGGTATCTGCGTCGAGCCTCGGCGAGGCTCACCGGTGCGTTCGTTCTGGCCGACTCGGCGGCCGCCCTGGCGGCCTCGGCGGCGGCCGCGTTCCGCGTCGCGGCCGTCTCCGGCCGTTCGACGGGCACGCCGACGGCGGCGGGGGAGGTCACCGCGGGCGCTTCGACCATCTCGGGTACGACCGGCGGCCGGCGCAGCGAGGCCAGCACGCGCACGATCAGCGCCCCGCCGACCGCCGCCAGGCTGGCCACGTAGGACCAGGCCACCCATCCGGCCGGCGGGCGGCCGGCCGTCAGTCCGTGCATGATGCCGATGGGCCAGGCCACGTACGCGGACGAGTGCAGCACCCGCCACATCCACGGCTTGGCCCGTACGGCGAAACGACCCCTGAGCATTCCCGTGACCACGGCCACGATCATCAGATCGAAGGCCAGCGTCCCGAGTGCCACGTAGATCCCGGCCACCGGCACGACCGCGGCCCCCAGCGGCACGTGCCCCAGACTGATCATGAGTGAGATGTGCGTGACCAGATAGGCCAGCCCGATGAGGGCGGTGGCCCGGTGCGCGAGCTGTGCCCTGACCCGGTTGGCCGGCGACAGGAAGACGCGTTCCGTGGTGATGATGCCGAGTGCGACCGTCGCGGTCAGCAGCACCAGACCGAACACGCCCGCGTAGTACTCGAGGAAGCTCACCCCACGGCCGAGCAGCGTGATGCCACGTTCCGTCCTGGTCAGCGCGAACGCCGACAGCAGGAGGGCCATGACGGTCGCGCTTGCTCCCAGCCGGATGCTTCGGGTATCCAGCATCGTGGGAGCGTGCCGGGGGTGTCGTCTGTGGAGCATCTCATTCCCTCCAAGGTCGAGTGAGGGTGCGACTCGGAAGGCGGAATTGCCCTTCAGGGCGCGGTTTTCAGGGTCAGCAACGGCGGCCCCGGTTGATGCAATCGACGACGAAGCGCATCAGCCGATCGGGCATGACGTTGGCGAAGTCGGCGTGGTCGGTGACCGGGTTGTGCTTCTGCTCAGGGAAGGCGTCCACCGCGAATGACTGGCCCTGCGGCACGGAGTACGCGAGGGTCATGCGAAGCTGCGGAACCGCCCGGGTGCCCTGAGGACAAGCACCGTTCTGGCCGGGGAAGACCACGTGTGTGCGGTGGTTGGCGCTGTCGGTGTTCTGACCGTCCCAGCAACTGGGGAAGTCCAGAATACGAAGAACGAGGCTGCCGCGCGGGCAAAGCGGGTATTTGTCGGTCGCTATACGGTTTTGGAATCCCGTGCAGCTCCACGCGGCCCGCGCGTTGGCCCCGCCGTTGGTGGCGGCCTTGGCGTCACCGGTGATCAGCCTGAGGAACCTCGGCATGGCGACGACCCTGGAGGTCGCGTTGCCGCGGAACTGCAGCTGCACCGCGCGGGCCGTCAGCACCTGGCCGACGTTGCCGTCGGGGTCGTTGGAGTTCTGGTCCGAGTTGCGGTCTCTGAGCACGGGCCAGAAGTAGGTTGACCGGTCGTTCAGCCGGCAGGTGGTGCCCGCCGCCGCCAGGCTCTCGTCGGTGGAGAACGCGTCCGTCGACACGTTGCCCACGTAGTCGTGCAGGTGGTGCGCCCCGTTGCTCACGCCGGGGGCGACGATGAAGTTGTCGGGGTTGTTGTGGCGGTTCTCGTTGCGGCCGCACTGGGAGACGAACGTGCCGCGCGAGCCGCTCCTGCCGATCCGCGCGCCGAGCTGGCGCGGCGGGACCTGGCGGATGTCGATGAAGTCCTCGGGGAAGGGGCCGAGGTCGGCGCACGCCTCCTCCTCGCCGTTCCCGGTCTCGGTGGGCGAGGGCGACGCGGTGCCGCTCGGCTGCTCGTCGGGGGTCTCGGACTGGGTCGGGGTCGGTGTGGCTGTCCTGGTGGGCCGGCCGCGGCGGGAGAACGTCGAGGCGCTCTGCTCCTCCTCGGGAGCCTGGGCCTGGTCGTCGCCCTCGGGGGCCTGCGTCTGGCCGTCGCCCTCGGGGGCGGGAGACGCGGCCGGGTCCAGGATCGCGGCGCCGCCGCCCTGGGGAGCCTGCTGATCGGCGTCCTGCTGCTGGCCGGTGCCTTGCTGCTGGTCAGCGCCCTGCTGGCCCTGATCCTGCTGCTGGCCCTGGTCCTGTTGCTGGCCTGGATCCTGTTGCTGGTCCTGATCCTGCTGGTTCTGGTTCCCGTTCCGCTGCTGCGCCGAGGGACTCGGGCTCGCGGTGGCCTCTCCGGGGACGCAGTGGTCGGCGATCGCAGGGCCGACGCCGATCACGGCCGCGGACACCAGCCCGGTGGCCGCCATGGCCAGGACGGACACGGCCGCGGCCATGCGTCTGGATCTACTCATATGTGTCTCCTTGTTTCGACCGCCAGAGCGACGGGTGGTGCAGGCGGGGGCGTTGGGGCCTCGGGCAACTGGGTGTGGTCGACCAGGCCGGTGGACTCCAGATACGCCATGTGGCGCATGACGAAGTTGATGCCTTCCTGGGCGAACTTCCGTATCTCGGAATTACGGGTCCCGGACCGTACGCCCGCCACGACGGTGAAGACCTTGCCGTGCGCGGCACGCAACAGGTTCACGTAGTCCTTGTCGAAGGCAGGGCCGCTCTCGGCTGCCAGCTGCGCAAGCCACCGCTGCTGATCGGCGTTGGGCTCGTCGGGCAGGGCCACGCCGAGCTTCTTCGCCGCTTGGCGGGTCAACTGGTCCAGCCTCGCGTGCTCCTCCATGATCAGCCTGCCGACTTCCTTCACGCGCGGGGACTCGGCGCGAGTCCTGGCGTAGTCGCCGGCGGGCATCTCCCAGAGGCCTGCCTGTCGCACCTTGACCAGCAGGTCGCGGTCGGCTGCCGTGAGCGGTCCCGCGGGTGTCTCAGTGAACTGAGCGGCCGCGGGGTCGATCGACGGCGGCATGACCAGCACGATCGTCACCGCAGCGGCTAGGACGAAGCCGCCGAGCATGAAGAGCTCGCCACGCAAAAGCCTGTGCATGGTCGGAGGTACGCGGGCTCCCCGGGCCAGGTTCACCTATGGCCGGAGATAGTTAGAAATGACTGGAGTTATCGGAGTGGCTACCGAACCAATAACAAAGGTGTAAAGATGTGCCCCGTGCTAGGTCACCTCGACGGCAGGTTCGAGAGTGCGGATGCCGAGGCGGAGCATCGCATTGCGGTGCTTTACCAGGAGTTCGGCGGCCCTCTGCTGCGCCACGTACGCAAATCTACAGGTAACGACCTTCAATGGGCTGAAGACGTCGTGCAGGAGACGCTCGTCAGAGCCTGGCGTAACTCGGCAAGACTGCAATGGGAACCAAGCCTCATATGGGCGTGGCTACTGACAGTGGCCCGCCGCATCGTTATCGATGGGCGTCGGCGGAAGAGCGTGCGGCCTCACGAGGTCGAACCGCCCGAAGTCGACATGATGGCGGTGCCCGACGGCTCGGAGCGAGCCCTCTCGGCGATCGTTGTCGCCGACGCGCTCCGCAGTCTGTCCGAAGAACACCGCGAAGTCATTGAGCAGACCTACCTTCGAGACCGTACGATAAGTGAAGCGGCGGAGATTCTGGGGATCCCGCCGGGCACGGTGAAGTCCCGGCTCTACTACGGGATCCGGGCTCTCCGCGAGCTGCTGCGGGACAAGGGGGTAGCCGGCTGATGCATGACGAGGTGGCCGCCTACGTCCTTGGTGTCCTCGATGAAGAGGAGCACGAGGCGTTCGAACGCCACCTCGACACGTGCGAGCAGTGCCAGGCGGAGCTCATCCAGCTCGCCGAGCTGCCCGATCAGCTCGACGCGCTCAAGAACACCCCCTCGGCCTCCGACGACGACCCCCCGATGTCCATGTCACGTTGACGTCTGTCCCCTTTTCGGGTGGTATCGGTACGGCGAGGCTTTACGCCCGGCAACCGGAAAAGCCGGGTGGTTCAGGGGGAGGTGTTCGGTGGGCATCGAGGGTGATGCGCCCGGTCCCCCGGATCGGCAGTTCGGAGAGGAAGGCGGCCGGCTGTCGTACGGCGGCTACCTTTGCCTGCCCGCGTTGCTCGCGCAGCAGCAGCCGCAGTCCGAGGTGCCGGACGAGCTGCTCTTCATCACCATCCACCAGGTCTACGAGCTGTGGTTCAAGCTGCTGCTCCACGAGCTGGAGGCCGCTCGCGCCGCCATGTTCGGCGGCGAGCTGTGGCAGGCCAGGCACCTGTTCCAGCGGGTGCACGCGGTCGAGCGGGTGCTGATCGAGCAGATCGAGGTCCTGGAGACGATGACGCCCCAGGACTTCCTGGAGTTCCGCGCGAAGCTGGCGCCGGCCAGCGGGTTCCAGTCGGTGCAGTTCCGCGAGCTGGAGTTCCTGTCGGGGCTGAAGGACGAGCGCTACGTCGGCAGCTTCCGCCATGCCTCGGACACCGATCTCGCCAGGCTGCGCCGCAGGCTGGACGAGCCCACATTGTGGGATGCTTACCTGGCCGCCCTCGCCCAGCGTGGCCTGCCGGTCTCGGACGACGAGATCATGGCCTCGCTGCTGGCCGTGGCCAGAGACCGCCGGTCCCACGACGACCTGTGGCAGCTGGCCGAGGACCTCCTCACCCACGACGAGACCACCGCACTGTGGCGGATGCGTCACGTTCAGATGGTCGAACGCCAGATCGGCACCAAGTCCGGCACCGGCGGCTCGACCGGCGCACCCTATCTGCGCAGTAGGGCGCGCCTGCACTACTTCCCGCTGCTGTGGGAACTAAGGGCCTGGCTATGAACGCCACGGCGAACCCTCACAAAGGAGTGAGACCTACGATGCCCCTCGACGAGGCCAAGGATGAGCTGCTGCAGCGAGCCGCCGAGAGCTGTGCGGCGAGCAGCGAACACGTGACCACCGAGGAGGCGCTGTCCTTCCTCCGGTTCTACTACCGTCACGTGGCGCCCGAGGACCTGCTCGACCGCAACCCGGTCGACGTGTACGGCCCTGCGATGTCGCAACGCCAGCTGGCCGAGGTGCGCCCGCAGGGCCGGGCGGTGGTTCGGGCCTATGCGCCCACCTTGGAGGAGCACGGCTGGGACCCGGGCCACTCGGTGGTCGAAGTGGTCACCGACGACATGCCGTTCCTCGTCGACTCGGTGTCGATGGAGCTCGACCGGCACGATCTGGGCACCCACCTGGTGGTCCACCCGCAGATGCGGGTGCGCCGCGACATGACGGGCCGCATGCTCGGCCGCGGCCAGGAGGACGTCACCGGCCAGATGCTGGTCGAGTCGTGGATGCACATCGAGATCGACCGGCAGTCCGATCCCGCGGTGCTCAAGGGACTCGAGGCCGACCTCCAGCGGGTGCTCGAAGATGTGCGCCACGCGGTCGAGGACTTCAGGAAGATGCGGGGATTGGCCGTGCAGACCGCCGAAGCCCTGAGCATGAACCCGCCGCCGCTGGAGCCCGCGGAGGTCGAGGACAGCATCGACCTGCTGCGCTGGCTGGCCGACGGGCACTTCACCTTCCTCGGTTACCGGGAATACCGGCTCGAGGACACCGACGAAGGCGAGGCGCTGCGCTCGCTGCCAGGGGCGGCGCTGGGCATCCTGCGTGACGACAGGCCCGGCTCGGCCAGCTTCTCCGTGTTGCCGCCCGAAGTGCGGGCCAAGGCACGCGAGAAGCACCTGATGATCATCACCAAGGCCAACTCCCGTGCCACCGTGCACCGGGCGACCTACCTCGACTACATCGGGGTCAAGACGTTCTCGCCCGAGGGCGAGGTGATCGGGGAGCGGCGCTTCCTCGGCCTGTTCACGCATGTCGCCTACAACGAGTCGATCTCCAGGATCCCGGTGCTGCGGCGCAAGCTGGCCGACGTGCTCGACGCGGCCGGGCTGCAGCCCGACAGCCACGACGGCAAGGACCTGATCGAGATCCTCGAGACGTTCCCGCGCGACGAGCTGTTCCAGACCTCCGTCGAGCAGCTGCTGCCGATCGCCATGGGCGTGTTGCGGCTGCGTGAGCGCAAGCAGGTCAAGCTGTTCCTGCGGCGCGACGACTACGGACGCTACATCTCCTGCCTGATCTACCTGCCGCGTGACCGCTACACCACCAAGGTGCGGCTGAAGATGCAGGAGGTGCTGCTCAAGGCCCTGGGCGGCAAGTCGCTGGACTACAGCGCGATGATCGGCGAGTCGGTGCTGGCCCGGCTGCACGTGGTGGTGCGGGGCGAGCGGGGCAGGCAGCTGCCGCCGCCGAGCGGAGACGTGGAGGAGCTGGAGGCCAGGCTGGCCGCGCTCACCCGTTCCTGGGAGGACGACCTGGCCGCCGCGCTGGGGGAGATGACCGCCGAGGAGGAGTCGCCCGCGCTCACCCGGCGGTACGCCTCCGCGTTCCCCGAGGGATACAAGGCGGACTTCCCGCCCAAGGTGGCCGTCGTGGACCTGCGCCGCCTGGAGGAGCTCGTCGCCGCCGGCGACGACGAGCAGGTTGGGATCAACCTCTACGAGCCGTACGACGCGACCGAGGGGGAGCGGCGGCTCAAGATCTACAAGGTCGGCTCGCCCATCTCGCTGTCCCAGGCGCTGCCCCTGATCCAGCGGCTCGGCGTCGAGGTCGTCGATGAGCGGCCCTACGAGATCGACCGGGACAACGACCCCAACACCAAGAACGCCTGGATCTACGACTTCGGGCTGCGCTACACGCCCTCCGACGAGGTGGACAGGAACGACTTCAAGCGGTTCTTCCAGGACGGGCTCACCGCGCTGTGGAAGGGGCGGGTGCAGGCCGACGACTTCAACGCGCTCATCCTGCGGGCCGGGCTGACCTGGGAGGAGGTGGAGATCCTGCGGGTCTACGCCACCTACCTGCGCCAGGCCGGGAGCACGTTCTCGCAGTCCTACATCGAGCGGGTGCTCAACGGCAACGTGCGGCTGGCGCGGCTGCTGGTGAGCCTGTTCGAGGCCAGGCTGGATCCGCGGCGGAGCGACGACGTGCGGGCCGAGCTCCTGGACGCGCTGCACGAGGAGGCCCTGGGGGCGCTGGACGAGGTGGCCTCGCTGGACGAGGACCGCATCCTGCGGGCGTACCTGGAGATGATTCAGGCGACATTGAGGACGAACTACTTCCAAACGGTAAATGGACGGCGCAAACCGTACATTTCACTTAAGTTCGATCCGCAGGCCATCAGCGTGCTTCCGCTGCCGCGGCCGAAGTTCGAGATATTCGTTTACTCGCCCCGGGTCGAGGGCGTGCATCTGCGATTCGGGAAGGTGGCACGCGGCGGGCTGCGGTGGTCCGATCGGATGGAGGACTTCCGGACGGAGATATTGGGCCTGGTTAAGGCTCAGATGGTGAAAAACACCGTCATTGTCCCGACTGGGTCCAAAGGTGGATTTGTCGTGAAACGTCCGCCAGTGGGCGGCACTCGCGAGGCTCTGCTCGCCGAGGGCGTGGCCTGCTACCGGACCTTCATCTCTGGGCTGCTGGACGTCACCGACAACCTCGTGGACGGCAAGGTCGTGCCGCCGCCCGACGTGGTCAGGCACGACGGCGACGACCCCTACCTGGTCGTGGCGGCCGACAAGGGCACCGCCACCTTCTCCGACATCGCCAACGGCGTGGCCAAGGACTACGGGTTCTGGCTGGGCGACGCGTTCGCCTCCGGCGGGTCCGTCGGCTACGACCACAAGGCCATGGGCATCACCGCCCGGGGCGCGTGGGAGTCGGTCAAATACCACTTCCGCACCATGGGTGTGGACACGCAGACCACCGACTTCACGGTGGCCGGCATCGGTGACATGTCGGGCGACGTGTTCGGCAACGGCATGCTGCTGTCGCAGCACATCCGGCTGGTGGCCGCGTTCGACCACCGGCACATCTTCGTGGACCCGTCCCCCGACGCCGACCGCTCCTACGCCGAGCGGCAGCGCCTGTTCAACCTGCCGCGCAGCTCGTGGGAGGACTACGACACCAAGATGATCTCGGCGGGCGGCGGCGTCTTCCCGCGTACCGCCAAGTCCATCCAGATCACGGCGCAGATGCGCGAGGCGCTCGGCATCCCCGCCGGGGTGAGCTCGCTGGCGCCGAACGACCTGATCAGTGCCATCCTGCGGGCCCCGGTGGACCTGCTGTGGAACGGCGGCATCGGCACGTACGTCAAGGCCGCCTCCGAGTCCCACACCGACGTGGGCGACAAGGCCAACGACGCGCTCCGGGTCAACGCCACCGATCTGCGCTGCAAGGTCGTCGGCGAGGGCGGCAACCTGGGCTTCACCCAGCTGGCCAGGATCGAGTTCGCGCTGAACGGCGGGCTGGTCAACACCGACTTCATCGACAACTCGGCCGGGGTGGACACCTCCGACCACGAGGTGAACATCAAGATCCTGCTCGACCAGGTGGTCCGGGACGGCGAGCTGACCGACAAGCAGCGCAACCAGGTCTTCACCGCGATGACCGACGAGGTCGCGGCGCTGGTGCTGCGGGACAACTACGCGCAGAACGTGGTCCTGGCCGCCGCCCGTGCCCAGTCCGTCGAGATGCTCCACATCCACGCCCGCTACCTGCGGCGGCTGGAGCGCGAAGGGCTGGTCAACCGGGAGCTGGAGTTCCTGCCCTCGGACAAGACGCTGGCCGAGCGCCGCCAGGCCAGACTCGGGCTGACCGCGCCCGAGTTCTCCGTCCTGCTGGCTTACACCAAGTTGGTGGCCGACGCCGAGCTGCTCGCCTCCGACCTGCCCGACGAGCCGTACCTGGAGTCGTGGCTGGTGTCGTACTTCCCGTCGGACCTACGGGAACGCTTCAGGACCTACATGGACGGGCACCCGCTGCGGCGGGAGATCATCACCACCTGTGTGGTGAACGAGCTGGTCAACTCCATGGGCACCACGTTCATGCACCGCTTCGCCGAGGAGACCGGCGCCTCGACGCCCGACATCGCGCGGGCCTGGCTGGTGGCGCGGGAGGTCTTCGACCTGCCGTCGTTCTACCGGGCCGTGGAGTCGCTGGACAACAAGGTGAACACCGATGTCCAGATCGCCATGTTGCTGGAGGCCCGCAAGCTCGTCGAGCGCGGCACCCGCTGGCTGCTGGTCAACCGGCGCCCGCCGCTCGACCTGGCCGGGTCCGTCAGCTTCTTCATGAAGGGCGTCAACGGGCTCGTCGCGCACATCCCGAAGATGCTCACCGGGCCCGACCTGGCGGCGTACGAGGAGCGCCGGGACTCGTTCGTGGCCCGGGGCGTGCCGCTGGAGCTGGCCGAGCGGGTGGCCGGCACGGTGCCCGCGTACTCCACGCTGGATCTGGTCGAGGTCTCCTCGCTGACGGGACGGCCGGTCAACGAGGTCGGCGAGGTCTACTTCGACCTGGCCGACCGCCTCCAGATGGCCCGCCTCAGGGAGCGGATCATCGCCCTGCCCAGGGACAACCGGTGGAATTCCATGGCCCGCTCGGCCCTGCGCGACGACCTGTACGCCGCGCACGCCTCGCTGACCAGGGATGTGCTGGCCCACAGCAAGCCGGGGCTGCCCCCGGAGGAGCGGCTGGCCCGCTGGTCCGAGGCCAACTCCGCGGCCGTCTCCCGGGCCAGGCAGACGTTGTCGGAGATCTGGGAGAGCGACAACTTCGACCTGGCCACGCTCTCGGTCGCGCTGCGTGCCATCCGCACGCTGGTGGCCGCCAGCAACCTCCCGCACACGGAGGCGTAGCCCTTCGCCATCGGCGCTGCGACGGCTCTGTCCGCCGCCGCAGCGCCATGGGCCGTCACGGCGCCGCTCCCAGGCGTGTGCTCAGCCGACGCGCCGCAGGGCGCGCTCGCGGCGGGCGGCCACGCTCGACCCCGACTCCCCGCGTGCCATCCTCCGCAACACCACCGGCGCCACGAGCAGCCCGAGCACCGCCCAGGCGCCCAGCACGCCGGCGGTCTCCAGGTGCCGCCAGGACTCGCCGATCTCGATGGCCGCCGCCGCGTCGGGCAGCAGGGCCGAGCGCATGCCGAGCCCCATCCAGTAGACCGGGAAGATCTGGGCGATCCACTGGAGCCACTCGGGCAGTGCGGTGATCGGATAGAAGATGCCGGAGATCCCGATCACGCCGAGGAACGGCAGCTGGAGCAACCCCTGGGCCCGGGCGCTGGCGAACGCCGAGCCGAGCACCGCGCCGATGGGCAAGGTCGCGACCAGGCCGAGCGCCAGCACCCAGGCCAGGGTGGGCCAGGAGCCCGGGCCGACCGCCAGGCCGTCGACCATGAGCACGCCGGGCACCAGGAAGATCATCAGATCGGCGAGCAGGCCGCCGGAGACCGAGATGACCTTGCCGATGAGGTAGGCCGGCATGCCGTGCGGAGTCGCCTTGGCCCGCAGCAGCGTGCCGTCCTCGCGGTCGGCGGTCAGCTGCTGGCTCATGCTGATCATGCCGACCGCGGCGTTCATCCCGAGGATGCTCGGCAGGGCCAGGGTGCTGAGCAGGAGCCCGCTGGAGCCGAACGACAGGTCCCTGATGAAGAACATGGTGGCCACCATCAGGCCGGGCCAGAGGAGATGCGAGAAGAGCTCGGGCCCATTGGTGAAGGACTGGCGCAACTCGATCAGGCCGCGGGACCACCCCGCGCGCAGTGCCGTCGTGGTGGGGTTCATCGGCTCGCCTCCGGGGTCGATTCGGCCTGGCGGACCAGGGTGAGATAGGTCTGCTCCAGCGAGGCCCGGTGGATCTCGAGCTCCTGGACGTCGTCGCCGTACCGGGCGAACAGGTCCTGGGCGAACCGGGTCGAGTCCGCTGTCTTCTGGACGAATCGCTGCCCGTCGAGGAGCCAGCGCACCTCGTCCTCGCCGGCGATCCGCCGCGCCAGTTCGCCGGCCGTGCCGTCGGCGATGATCCGGCCGCCGTTCAGCACGACGATGCGGTCGGCCAGCTTCTCGGCCTCGTCCAGATCGTGGGTGGTGAGCAGCACGGTGGTCTCGTGGGCGTCGACCAGGCCGCGTACGAGGTCGTGGAACTCGCTCCTGGCCTGCGGGTCGAACGATGCGGTCGGCTCGTCGAGGAACAGCAGCTCAGGGCGGCCCACGATGCCGATCGCCACGTCCAGCCTGCGCCGCTGGCCGCCGGACAAGGTCTTGATCTTCTTGCCTGCCTGCCCGGTGAGGCCGACCGCCTCGATCAGCTCGGCGCCGTCCCACGGCCGCCGGATGTGGGGGGTGGTGTAGCCGGCGTAGTAGCCGCCGAGGTGGTCCAGGAGCTCGCGGACCCGCCAGTTGCCGTGGTCGCGCCAGGACTGCAGCACGACCCCGAGCCGGGCCCGCCACCGCTCGTCGCCGTGCGCGGGATCGGCGCCGAGCACCTCGACCCGGCCCGCCGAGCGGGTGCGGAAGCCCTCCAGGATCTCGATCGTGGTGGTCTTGCCCGCCCCGTTCGGCCCTAACAGGGCCACGACCTCGCCGTGGCGGACCTGGAACGTGACATCGTGCAGCACGTCGACCGGGCCGTAGCGCATGCGCAGCCCGTCGACGCCGAGCGCGGCTTGGTCGCTCATGGTCATGAAATGACCTCTCTTCGTGATCGGACGTCCCCGTGACGGGACGCGTGCCGGCGGCACCCGTCGCGAGGGCATGACTGGTCGCGACCCGAACCGGCCGGACCGCATCGCTACGCGTGGGCGGTCCGCGGCAAGGGCCGGGACGACAGGGGGATGGGGGTGGTGAATCGGGTAGCTCGGAGACCCGAGCTACCAACTCTCGTGCGCGAGGGTCTCCCGGGCGCGTGCCATCAGGCCGGCCCGGTCGGCGCCGGCCAGGGTGAGTGCGCGGGGCACGGTGCCGATCTCGGTGTCCAGGATGCCGAGCAGCAGATGCGCGGGTCGCAGGTCCTTCTTGCCGGTGGCGGCGGCGAAGCCGCGTTCGAGGGCGAGCCTGGCCGACGCGCCGATCTTCGGCAGCTTGGGGTCGCGGCTCGGCTTCGGGAGGTCGTAGGAGGCGAGGGACACCCCCACCGTGCTGAGGCTGTGCTCGAACTCCCGGTCCAGCGCCTCCCTGATCGCCTGCCGCCCCAGGCCGGCCGCGAGCAGCACACGGTGCGCGGCGGTGCCCTCGTGCGTGGCGATCGCCAGCAGGAGATGGTGCGCTTCGATCACCGCGGAGCCGTCCTCCAGCGTCTCCGCCCCGCCTCCCACGATGATCGCCTGGATGTAGTGGTCGATCGCGCTCATTGTCGTCTCCTCAACGTGACGCCGGCCGCGATGAGCCGCTTGGAGTGCTTCTTGTGGACCGCCTGCCGGGTGACGCCGAGCGCCTCGGCCACGTCGGGCCAGCTCCAGCCCGCCCGCATGGCCTGCTCGACGGCGGCGTCCTCCAACTGGTCGGCCAGGCGCCGCAACGCCATCACGGCCGCGAGCGCGTCCGCGGGGTCTTTGGGTACGGAAACATCATCTGCCGGCATGCAAGCAACCGTAGTTGACTAAAGGAAGGTTAGTCAACTGCGGTTGCTTAGCGTGTGCGGGCAAGGTGGCTTGCCGTAAAAATGGCCTCTTCTTGGGTGTTATTGACCGGAGGCCCGGGTGAGAGCGCCTTCGTGGGCGATCACGGCCGCCGCGGAGGGGCGGGACAGCGGCGGGACGGCAGTGGCATATTGGTGGGTTTCGATCAGGCGCAGCGTGCGGCGCAGCACCGGCGCGCTGATCGCCCATCGGGCCGACTCCGGCACCGGGATGTAGTCGTCCTCGGCCGTCTTCGTCGTCGTGGTCGACGTCCGCGACAGCGAATACTGGATCAGCGCCCCGCCGTCCTTGGTGCGCAGCGCGTACACAGGGAAGTTGTCGGCGCTGAAGATCGAGTCGTAGCTGTAGCCGCCGACCTTTCTGTCGCCCTTGGCCTTCTGCCGCAGCTCGGCGATCTGCTCGGCCACCTCGGTCGTATAGGGCCCCGGCGCGAGGAGCCCGGCCGTGACCCCGGCCGTCCCGGTCTCGGCCACGCTGGCGTGCACGGGCTGCATGAACTGCGGGCTGATCGTGACGGTCTTGTCGTCGGGAGCCAGCGCCGTCGCATAGCCCTCGGCGTCCAGCTCGATCTCCGGCAGCTGCTGTCCCGGCAGGAGCTGCGCCACGGAGCTCAGCCGCCAGTCGTCCGCCGACTTGGCGAACGTCAGCAGCGTCGGCCGCCCGTCGCGGGTCGCCAGCGCGCTGAACCAGGGCGCCTTCTCCTCTGGGACGAACCTGGGCACGTAGAGCGTGGGCGGGCCCCACTTGTAGCGGGGCGGCGCGTAGTCGGTCGACAGGTATGCCGCCACGGTCAGCAGCACCTGCCCGCCGGTCGTGAGGTCCTTGGCCGCCAGGTCCAGGCGGCCCTCCAGGTCCTCCTCGTCGCTTTTCACCCGCAGCGCGTCGTCGGTGACCAGGATGTCGTGGAACTCCTTGGCCGCCTCGGCCCTGGTGATCGCGACCGCGCTCGCGGAGGGCGTGGGCGTCGAGGAGGCGGACACGGCCTGCTTCGAGGGGGAGGGCGGCGGCGCATTGCCCGTGCAGGCGCTCGCCGCGGCCAGCACGCCGGCGGCGAGCGCCAGCACCTTCCGCCGCCCGAATACACGCACGTCGCCATCGTATTGGGTGCGCGGGAAGGCGACGCCTTGGGCGGGTCCCGGGTTGGAGGACGGAGTTCTCCCGCGAGGCGCGTACCCTAGGGAGACGTGGCAGGCATCGATCCGGCAGAAGAGATCAACGAGCTCGCGGGCACGGTCCGCAGCATCCAGGACGTGCTCGACCTCGACGCGCTGCGCAAGCAGATCGCAGAGCTGGAGCAGCAGGTTGCCGCGCCCGACCTCTGGGACGACCCTGAGCAGGCCCAGAAGGTCACGAGCAAGCTCTCCCATCTCCAGGGAGAGCTCAACCGCGTCGAGGGCGTCGCGCGCCGCCTCGACGACCTGACCGTCCTCTACGAGCTGGCGGCCGAGGAGAGCGACGACGACACGCGCGCCGAGGCTGACAAGGAGCTCGAGTCGCTCAAGTCCGATATCGGCGCGCTCGAGGTACGCACCCTGCTCTCGGGCGAATACGACGCCCGCGAGGCACTGGTCACGATCAACTCACAGGCCGGCGGCGTGGACGCCGCCGACTGGGCGGAGATGCTGTTCCGGATGTATCTGCGGTGGGCCGAGCGCAAGGGCTACGCCACAGAGGTCTACGACACCTCCTACGCGGAGGAGGCCGGCATCAAGTCGGCCACGTTCACGATCAAGGCGCCCTATGCCTACGGCACGCTGCGTGGCGAGCACGGCACCCACCGTCTGGTCCGCATCAGCCCGTTCGACAACCAGGGGCGCAGGCAGACGTCGTTCGCCGGTGTGGACATCGTGCCGGTCGTCGAGCAGACCGACCACATCGACATCAACGAGGACGAGCTCCGCATCGACGTCTACCGCTCGAGCGGCCCCGGCGGCCAGGGCGTCAACACGACCGACTCGGCCGTGCGGATCACGCACCTGCCGTCCGGCATCGTCGTCTCCTGCCAGAACGAGCGTTCGCAGTTGCAAAACCGCGCCAGCGCGATGAACGTGCTCCAGGCCAAGCTGCTCGAGCGCAAGCGGCAGGAGGAGGCGGAGAAGATGTCGGAGCTGCGTGGCGCGACGACCACGTCGTGGGGCACGCAGATCCGCAACTACGTGCTGCACCCCTACCAGATCGTCAAGGACCTGCGCACGGGCACCGAGGCAGGCAACCCGTCGGCCGTGCTGGACGGCGACCTCGACGGGTTCATCGAGTCGGAGATCCGCTGGATGCGGCGGCAGGAGTCGGGGGCGGAGTCCTAGGGCCCTAGAGCCCGCTGAGGTGCTTGAGCGCCAGGCTCGCGAAGAGCAGGACGACGAGCAGCAGGATGATGAGGGCGGGTGACAGCCCGGCGAAGCCGTGGTGGTGCATCCGCTCTCTGTTGGCGCGGCAGAGGGCGCAGCGTCCCTCGATCACGGGGTGGGCGCACTGCGCGCATACGAGGTGTTCACAACTCATGACAGCCCCAAGTGTAGCCGCACAATCGTTTTGTTTCCGTTATGGACGTTCCATGCCAGTCTTCCCCCTAGACTGTGCTCTGGCCAATCGGAACGTCGATCATCAGTAAAGACGAGGTCCCCGATCGGCCAGCGGCGGGAAGTGGGCATGTGCCACCCTCGCTTCCGTCCTGACCCCTAGACTGGCATGCCGTGATGCTCTCGTGATCCATTTCGATAATGTCACCAAGGTCTACGCGAACCAGAACCGGCCCGCTCTCGACCACGTCTCCGTTGACGTGGACAAGGGCGAGTTCGTGTTCCTCGTCGGCCCTTCGGGGTCAGGCAAGTCCACGTTCCTGCGTCTGATCCTGAAGGAGGAGCGGCCCAACTCCGGCGCGATTCACGTCGCGGGGAAGGATCTGGCCCGCCTCTCCAACTTCAAGGTGCCGCACCTGCGCCGCCGCATCGGCTGCGTCTTCCAGGACTTCAGGCTCCTGCCGAACAAGAACGTCTACGAGAACGTGGCGTTCGCCCTCGAGGTCATCGGCAAGCCCCGGCGGTTCATCCGCAAGGTGGTGCCCGAGGTCATCGAGCTGGTGGGCCTCGAAGGCAAGGCCCACCGCATGCCCGACGAGCTGTCCGGCGGCGAGCAGCAACGCGTCGCCATGGCCCGCGCGTTCGTCAACCGGCCGATGATCCTGTTGGCCGACGAGCCCACGGGCAACATCGACCCCGCGACGAGCATCGGCATCATGAAGGTGCTCGACCGCATCAACAGGACTGGCACCACGGTCGTCATGGCCACGCACGACGCGGCCATCGTCGACTCCATGCGCAAGCGTGTCGTGGAGCTGGAGGACGGCAAGATCGTCCGTGACCAGTCGCGTGGCGTTTACGGCCAGGCGTACTGACAGGGAGCTGCAGACACAACATGCGGGCGAATTTCATCTTCTCCGAGGTCTGGATCGGCCTCCGTCGCAACCTGACCATGACGATCGCGGTCATCATCACCGTGGCGGTCGGAATGGCGATGCTGGGCGTCGGCTTGATGATCAACGCCCAGGTCGGCTTGATGAAGGGCTATTGGGGCGACAAGGTCGAGGTCTCGGTCTTCCTGTGCAACAAGGGGACCGCCATGCCGGCGTGCAACGGCAAGGCGATCACGCAGACCCAGATCAAGGCGCTCGAGGCGCACATCCGGGGCACCCAAGGGGTCAAGGACGTCTTCTTCGAGAACCAGGACACGGCTTACCAGAACTTCCAGGAGGCCTACGCCTCCAATCCGGCTCTGGTCAAGGCCACCCAGGTCGAGGACATGCCGCAGTCGTTCCGCATCAAGGTCGCCGACCCGGACAACTACCAGCCCATCATCCAGGCGGTCCAGGGCCAGCCGGGCGTCTCGCAGGTGACCGACCACAAGCAGCTGATCGGGCCGTTCTTCCAGATGCTCGACAAGCTCGCCTTCTACGCGCTGGGCGTCGCGATCACCCTGGTGCTCGCCGCGGCGCTGCTGATCGGCAACACGGTCCGGCTCTCGGCGTTCAACCGGCGCAGAGAGACGGGCATCATGCGGCTGGTCGGCGCGTCCAACCTCTACATCCAGCTGCCGTTCGTCATGGAGGGCGTGATCGCGGGCCTGATCGGTGGCGTGTTCGCCGCGGTCATCCTGATCGTGACCAAGGTCCTGCTGTTCGAGGAGCTCGGCAAGTTCTTCGGCGATGCGACCGCTCAGCTGGGCTGGGACACCGTGGCGCAGACGATCACGTACACCATGATCATCGGTGTGTTCATCTGTATCCTGGCTTCGTTCGTCACGCTCCGCCGCTACCTTCGGGTGTAGCCGCCGCGACGTACCCGAGGTACGGAGGATCGCCGGTAAAGTCGAAGCATGCCACGTGAGACCGGGCGGAAGGTCATCGCCCAGAACAAACGTGCTCGGCACGACTACCACGTCGAAGACACCTTCGAGGCGGGTCTCGTGCTGCAGGGCACCGAGGTGAAGTCGCTCCGCGAGGGCCGCGCCTCGCTCGTCGACGGCTACGCCAGCATCGACGGCAACGAAGCGTGGCTGCTCAACGTGCACATTCCCGAATATGCGCAGGGCACGTGGACCAACCACGCCGCCCGCCGCAAGCGCAAGCTGCTGCTGCACCGCAAGGAGATCGACAAGCTCGCCGCCAAAACCAAGGAAGGCGGGCTCACGATCGTGCCGCTGGCGCTCTATTTCAAGGACGGCCGCGCCAAGGTCGAGATCGGTCTCGCCCGAGGCAAGAAGGACTGGGACAAGCGGCAGTCGCTGGCGGAGCAGCAGGCCAAACGGGAGATGGCCCGCGCCCTGCGCCACCGCAACCGATGAGATCGGCATGAGACGCCTGCGCCGCACGCTCTCCGCGACCGCCACCCTGGCGGTCGCGTGCACGATGCTGACCGGCTGCTTCGAGGAGCCGTCGCCGCACGACGCGGTGCGCGACTTCCTCGTGGGCTGGCAGACGGAGGACTACGACCTGGCCGCGGGACGCACCGACGGCGATCAGGCGACCGTACGCAAGGCCCTGTCCGACGCCAAGTTGGAGCTGGACGCGGCCTCGTTCCGCTTCAAGATCAAAAACTTGAGCATGAACGGCGACGAGTCCACGGCCGCCTTCCGCGCCGAGGTCGACCTGGGCGAGAACAACCCGCTCTGGCAGTACGACGGGATGTTGCCGCTCCACCTGGTCGACGGCGCGTGGAAGGTGCGCTGGTCGCCCTCGGTGCTGCATCCGGAGCTGAAGCAGGGGCAGCGGTTCGCGGTCGACATCGATCCCAAACCGCGCCAGCCGGTGGTCGACTGGACCGGCGAGGCGCTGCAGACCGACTCCGTGGTCTACAGCGTCGGCGTCTATCCGGCCAAGCTGGGCGATCAGGCTGAAGAGGTCGTCGCGAGGTTGTCGGAGATCACGGGATACGCCCAGGACCGGCTGCTGAGCCGCATCCGCTCCTCGCCGCCCGACAAGTTCGTGCCGCTGGTCACGTTCGGCGGCTCGCTCTATCAGAAGATGAAGCCCAGGCTCGACGACATCTCGGAGATCGAGACCCAGAAGCAGGACCAGCCCGTCAACCCCGACGCTCCCCGGCAGATCGTCGGCACCGTCAGCGCGCTCACCCCTGAATACGAGCAGAAGCTCGGCGGCCCGCAGCGGGCCGGTGACTCGGTGGGCAAGAGCGGGCTGCAGCAGGCCTACCAGAGCTACCTGACCGGCTCCACGCAGACGAGGGTGATCACGCTCGACCTCAAGACCGGCAAGCAGGCCGCCCTGTTGGAGGAGTGGCCGGGCCGGCAGAACGTGTCGGTGCAGACCACCATCGACCGCGGCATCCAGGCGGCGGCCGAGCAGGCGGTGGCCGACAGCGACACGAGCGCGCTGGTGGCCGTGGACCGGAAGACCGGCGAGATCCGCGCGGTGGCCACCCACGGCGGCATGCATCAGGAGAAGGACGCGCTGGCCGGCAAATACCCGGCGGGCACGGCATTCTCGATCGTTGCCGCGGACGCGCTGGTCAGGGCCGGGATGGACCCCAAGCAGCGGCTGGACTGCCCGCAGGAACGCACGGTCGGCGGTGCCAGGTTCGTGGCCGCCGGTCAGGCGGCCGGCAGCACGACGTCGGCCACGTTCCAGGACAACTTCGCCAAGGGCTGCGTCACCGCCCTGGCCTCGCTCGCCCGCCGCGTCGAGGCCGACGAGCTGCGCAAGAGCGCCGAGGCGTTCGGCGTGGGCCAGCCGTGGCGGCTGCCGCTGAAGTCGTTCAGCGGCTCGTTCCCCAAGTTGTCCAGCGACGCCGACAAGGCCAAGGCGATCGCGGGCCAGAACGTCGAGGTGAGCCCGCTGGGCATGGCACTGGTGGCCGCGGCGGTGTCCTCGGGCACCTGGCGCTCGCCCGTGCTCGTCACCGACCCCAAGTCGCCCGACCCGTCGGTCGAGACCGCGCCCATCACCCAGCCCGCCCCTGTGCCCGTTGATCCGCGGGTGCTCGCGGCGCTCAGGCCGATGATGCGGGCCGGCGCCTTCGGCACGCCCGCTCAGGCGGGCAAGGGCAAGGTCTACGGGGTGACGGCGACGGCCGGGGACCAGCTGACGTGGTTCGTCGGCTGGCAGGGGGACGTGGCCGTTGCGGTGTTGTCGAAGAACTACAACGCGTCGGCGGTCGCGGGCGGCTTTTTCCAGGCCCTGCAGGACCCGTCGTGAGCCGTGGTGAGCTCACCGTGAAAATGTCGCGACGCTGAGCAACCAACCGGGGCCGCGGTGGCGTCTTACTGAGTGACTGGGCCCGCTCGGGGGGTTGCGGATCCAGTCGCCGTGATGAGATCAGGACTTCATCTCGGGGGAAGTCCTGCCGTCCGGACCGGCTCGACCCTGCCGGTCGGCCCCCGGGAGCGCGAGCTGCTGTGCCACTCTCCCGGGGGTTTCGCCATGGGGAATTAAGGTGGCGTTGAGGGCGTTGTCCCCTGTAGATTCATGTTGCGCGCCTTCCACGGAGGGCGTGTTGACAACTGCACAGGGGGTGACTGGCTTCGACTTCGACTTTGCAAGCCAGGTGAAGCGGGCCGAGGACTGCGGACATAACCTCGTTAATCCTGTGACCGCAAACAACAAGTGCCAATTCCAAGAGCACTGTGGCGGCCAGGGACTCCCTGGCCCTCGCTGCCTAAGCAGCGAAACCACTGTCAGCCCGGGAGTGCCTTCGGCCCGGGATCTGGCATCGCTAGAAGGCTCAACCGATCGACCCGGCCACGGGGGAGATCGGGAAACCAAACAGTGGCTGGGCCCGTCGGCGACTCGCCTGCGTGATCGCCGGGGCCGAGAAAAGCACAGCAGGCTGCGCCCGGAGAAGCCCTGACTTGGGGTTGAAGGACGCGGGTTCGATTCCCGCCACCTCCACCAGATTAAACCGCCTCTGACCTGTCGGAACATCGACAGGCAGGGGCGGTTTTTTTTGTTCGTGGACGCAGCATGGACGCACGGGCCATCGGACGGGGGCGTAAGCCCAGGTCGGTGCCTACGTTCGCGGAACCGCCCCCGACGAAGGGACAGAAGGTTCCGTGGCAAAGGCCGAAGGCATCGACTACAGGAAGAAGAAGGACGGCTCCGTCTCCTACCGAGTCCGCTGGCGCGAGGGCGGCCGCCGCGACGGCCTGACCGGGTCCTACTCAGCCGACCGAGGTCCTCACGTTGGCGCAAGTCGGCAACGAGTACCTGGCGACGCTCGTGGCCACCTCGCTGGCACCGTCTCAGCTATCCAAGCGGAAGCACCGCAAGCGGCGGGCACTGATCCGCACCGATTCCGGCGGCGGGACCCACGATTCGCCTTATGGCGCCGACGGCCAGGTCGGGCCCGGCGCCTGGGGCGATGGCTTCCGTCGGTGGATGTCGGGGTGGTCGGGTGGGGAGCACCTGATGTTAGCGGTCGCGTGGCGGCGGATGATCGTGCAGCAAGGCACGCCCGTTTCGACCCCACGATAGGAAGGCTTGTCCATGCGACCTCCCCGCCGATTACGGCGATGGCGGCTGGCCCTGACAGCGCTTGTGGCCGCCCTTGTCGCGATCATGCTGGCCAGTGCTCCGGCGATTGCCGGGCCGCCTGTTGTAGCGCCGCCGCCGACCAAGCCGACGCTCAAGCCCGTCCCGACGTTCCCCACGCCCCCTCCGACCATCGCGCCGACGCCCACACCCACGCCGACGAAGCGGAAGTACAAAATTGCGGTGGTCGGCGATAGCTACACGAGTGGTGAAGGTGCGAGCCATGACAGCGTCTACGTTGGGTACCCGGGCCCCGAGGACTGGCGGCATCAGTCCGGCTATGCGCCGGCTCACCTGGCATGGGCCTTTCTGCAGCAGGGCCGCTATCCCGTCGGCACGTACACGATTCGGCCCGTCGAGATCCGCTCCACCTGGGGCGCCGACGAGATGCACTTCAACGCGTCGTCGGGGGCTGAGACCAAACATCTCATGAGCCCGCATTGCGAAGACAAGAATTGCACCGTGGTGCGTAACCCGCCCCAGATCAATGGCGTTCCCCAGGACTCCGACATCGTCTATTTCGGGCTCGGCGGCAACGACGCCGGCTTCGGGTCGCTGCTGGCGACCGCGATCGCGGCCCACTACGTAGGTGGTGCCGATGAGGACATCCACGACCCGGAGGCGTACAAGCACCAGGCGCGCGACGTCAGGCTCGAGGTGAAAAAGCTGACGAAGCGGATGCCGCAGGTCTCTCAGAACGTCGAACAGGCCCTGGTGGACACGAGTGCGAAGGCGACAAAGGCGGAGATCGTCGTGGCGCTCTACCCGTTGGCTGTCAAGGCGTCCGGCAACGCCGACACGAAGCAGATCACAGGCGCCGCCCTGGACGAGATGTATCCGTTCGCGGTCGCAGTGAACAAAGCGATCACAGACGCGGTCGAGCGGTTCCGCGTCAGGTTTCCGCACATCAAGGTCCACGTGTTCAACCCGAACGCGCCGGGACCGAACGTCCCCAGCGCGGTGGCCGGTCATGAACTTGGCCAGCCGGATTCGTACTTCAACGGGCTGAAGACTCGGTACACGCTCTTGGGGGTGAATAAGCTTTTCAAGATTAATCAGGAGAGCTTCCACCCCAACGAGCCGGGCGCCGTGGCAATCGGCAAGGCGCTGGCGAGCTTCATGGCCCGCGAGTTCCCGGACCTCTTCCCGGACGGGCCCGACTTCACTCACGTCAACACCAATCCGCGGGCATGGGTGGAGGACCCGGACGGCGAGCGGGCGTTCGAAGAATGGGCACGCGCTCACCCGGAGCTGATGTGCGACGGGAGTGACGTGGACAGCGTCTGCCATTACATCGGCCCGAACGGTACGACCAACTTCCCGGTGACCGTGGTGACCGATCCGATCCCGCTGCCGGCGATTCCGGGGGCACCGGTGGTGAGCGGCGGCAGCGGCGGCGGTTATGGCAGTGATCCGGGGTACAGCTGGATTCCCGCCACGTACACCTACCCGACCGGAGAGACGAGCGGCTCGGGTGGCACTGGCGGCGGCACGGGTGGCACGGGTGGCTCGGGTGGCTCTGGCGGCTCGGGTGGTTCCGGTGGCTCGGGTGGCTCGGGTGGCTCGGGTGGCTCGGACGGCTCTGGCGGCACTGGCGGCACGGGCGGCGGCACTGGTGGCACGGGCGGCACTGGTGGCACGGGCGGCACTGGCGAATCGGGTGGCACTGGTGGGGCAACGAACACCCCCAACGGGGATCCCTGCGCTCCCGTAACAGCGGTTCCGACCGGTACGGCCATGCAGGCCTCGACGTCCGTGGTGAGCGGGGGCGGCCTGCAAGTGCCCATCCAGCTCATCTGGATCCAGTTCTCGAAGATCGTACCCAAACCGGATCCCTGCATGCCCAACATCAACGTCAACGACGACGTCACCGAGATAACAAACGAGGAGTGGGCTTAGACCACAGCCGGAGCCGCCGGGCGGGCGCATGCCGTCCGGCGGCTCCAGCCGTCATCCGATCGCCGGGAGGTCGCCCTGGCCCGCCAGCCGTCTGGCCAGCGCCACCCGGGAACGCACGTCGAACTTGCTGAAAATGCGGGCGACATGGGTTTCCACCGTCTTCTGACTGACCTGGAGCCGCTCGGCCACCTCCCGGTTGGTCAACCCTTGGCTGACGAGTTCGGCCACCTGCCGCTCCCGCGTCGTCAGCGCTGTTTCCCGCGCCGCGTGCCGGGGGCCCCGCGCGGCGAGTTGCCGCTCCACCCGGGCCAGCTGACCGGCGAGCCAGTCCGCGCCCGATTCCTTGTAGGCGGCCTTGGCCCGGCCGATTTCGGCGCGGCACGGCGCCGCGTCCCCCATGCGGCCGTAGATGGTGGCGAGAAGCTGATGCGCCAGGCCGCGTTCGACGACGGCGCCGCTCTCGCCGAACCGCTCGGCGGCGATCTGGGCGGCGGCCGCAGCTCCAGCCAGGTCGTCGCGGCCGCACAATGCGCGGGCGCGGGCGTCGTACGCGGTGCCGAGGTGGTAGGCGAGGCCGTCGGCGGTCTCGATCGCTGCCGCCGACCGGGCGAGCGCGGTACCGACGTCGCCCTCGGCTCCGGCGCGGATCGACTGCACCGCCAGCCGTTCCACCTCGGTGTCGCGGGAAAGGACCGACGGGAGCGGATAACCCGGCTCGGCACGGCCTGAGGCGAGGTGGACCCGGGCGACGGACACGTACGCCATCGCCTGCCACCACGCCGACCCGGGACCGGCGGCGGCGATCTGGTCGGCGAGTGTCATGGCGGGACGAACGCCGTCCCGCCACAGCACCGGCAACAGCATGACGCACCGGGCCATCGCCAGCGTCTCGCTGCTTTGGATGTACTCGGATGCCGCGACGGCGTGCTCCGCGATGTCGATGGCCTCCGTCAGGCGGCCGGCCCTGGCCTCCTGGCGGGCTTGGACGATCAGCAGATACGGCATCGCGTAGCTGCGGCCGGACATCGTCGAGAGGTCGATGCCCCGGGCCAGGTGGCGCGCGGCGTCGGCGGGCCGTTGGAAGCTGATCTCGCTCCAGGACAGCGGCGCGACGAGTTCGACGTGCGGCACCAGGGCGGTGTCCGATGCACTGTCCATCAGACACCCAGCTCGCCTGCTGTGTGTCCGTGCTGCGGTGATGTCGCCGTCCTGCAGGCACGCCAGGGCCAGCAGGGCGTACGCCGCAGCGGCGAGCGCCGGATCGGTTGTTTTCGAGACGAGCCCGACGGCTTCGAGCGCATGCTGGCGTGCACTGTCAGGATCCGCCCGCAACATCGCCACGGCGGCCAACTCCACCAGGAGTTGTGCCCGCACTCGCCGGTCCTGCCCGGCCCGGCGGGTCTGTGCGCTCACCAGGGCCCGGGCCTCGTCCAACTGACCGAGCATGCGGGATATCACGGAGGAGAAGGCCACCGCCGCCGAGGCCACGTCGTGCGGCAGGTGGATGACCTCGTGGAGGATGCGCCGGCTTTCTGCCAAGGAGCCCATCACGCCGGTGCCCCGCGCCAGGCCGGTGAGCAGCTGGCCGCGATACGGCACGAGGTCGTCGCGTTCGGGTAGCACGCGCAGCGCCTCGCGGAGCAGCCGCGCCGCGGTCGCCGGCGCCGAGTTCAGGTACGCGATGCCTGCGTCGGCCAGCGTCCTGGCGGCCTGCTCGTCACCGTGCTCGGCGCACCGCTCGGTGTGGTGGGCGAGCAACGCCAGCGATCCGTCGTTGCGGCGTAAGTAGTCGGCGACCCGGGCATGGGCCGCAACGCGCCAGCTCGCTCCACACGTGTCGTACGCGGCGGCGCGTACCAGCGGATGGCGGAACGCGAACCGCGCGCCCGCCAACGTGCCGAGACCCTGCCTGCACAGCTCGTCGATGGCGGCAGCGGCGGTCGCGGCGTCGAGTTCGGCGACATGGGAGATGACGACGAGCGATGCCAGCTCGCCGGCGACCGCCGCCGCGTGGGCCGCCCGTCGGCCGGTCGGGGTGAGCTGGTCCAGCTCACGGCGCAGCACCGCCAGCAGTGTCTGCTCAAGGGCGAGTGTCGCCCCGGGCCGGCCGTCGGCCAGTTCCGCCAGGGTCGTGTCGCCGGCGTCCAGCAACGCCTGCAGAAACAGGGGATTGCCACCGCTGACCCGGTACATCAACCGCCGCCGGCGCGGGTCCACATCGGACGGCATCAGTGACGCCGCCGCGTCCTCATCGAGCGGAGCCACGCTCAGCCGGATGACGCGCGGATCCCGCCGGGCGACGGCATCGCACACCACCGGCGGGATCACGCTCGACCGGCAGGCGATCGCGAGCAGGAACCCGGCGGCCGGCGGGCGGCGCAGTAGGAACTCGGTCAGTTCGAGTGACGGCGTGTCCGCCCAGTGCAGGTCGTCGAGTGCCAGAACGGTGCCGTGGTCGGCGGCCAGGTGGGTCAGGAGCGCTCGAATGCCGCGATAGGTGTGGTAGCGATCCAACTGCCCCTGATCGGCCGCGCCCGCCGACAGCAGGGTACGCAGCGCCGCCTCCGCGAGATCATCGGCGCCCGGAGTGCCGTCGGACAGCTGGGTGAAGGCATCCACGTACATGCCGAACGGGACGAGGCGCTCGAACTCGGTGGCGCTGCCGGCGAGCACGGTCCGCCCGGCCGCGTGTGCCCGTTCGACCAGGTGCTCCAGCAGCCGGGTTTTGCCCACCCCCGGCTCACCGTCGATGAGGACCAAGCGGCATCCCGCGTCGGTGACGGCCGCCTCGATCCGGGCCCGCTCGCCGGCCCGCCCGACCAGCTCAGGCCACAGCGGCCGGACAGATCCCACTCTCGCCTTGGTCACGCGTCCTCCGGTCACCTTGAGCGCCGGTGCGCAAGCCGGCGATCACGCCAGGATCGGTAGCACGGTCAACAGTCAGATGATCTTACAGATACACGCCGATGTCCATGGAGGGTCTACTCGCCCTGCAACTGGCCCAGATCGGATGGCAGTACTGGGTTGGCGGCGAGCCCGCACAGGACGTGGTTCACGGGATCATCTTGCCCCGGCCGCCAGCGCGTGGCTCGTGAATTGTTTCGGTGCCACAGGGGGCGGTCTCGCGGCGGAATCCTGATCTCGTCCCTCGCCTGGTCCGCCGAGTTTAGGATATTCTTAAGTGTCGCGGATAAGGGAGTCGCTGGACGAGTGGGAGATCTTCTTTACCGATGAGGTGGGGAAGTTCCTGGAGGAGTTGTACGACAGCGATCGGCAGACACACAAGCTGGTGAACCAAGCGATTCTGATATTGGAACGCAACAGTCCCGGCGAGGGACGGCCGCTGGTGGACACGATCGCCGGGTCGAAGATCCCGAATCTGAAGGAGTTGCGTCCTGGGTCGACCGGACGCAGCGAGATCCGCATTCTGTTCGTGTTCGATCCGTGGCGAGCGGCGATCCTGCTGGTTGCCGGTGACAAGGCCGGCAACTGGGAAAGGTGGTATCGCGAGGCGATACCGCGAGCCGAGCAGCTGTACGAGTTCTACCTGGTAGAGCGGCACAAGGAGATGGACGGATGAGCGGTTACCGCAGGTGGCGCGAGAGCGGGCATCTGGAGCGTGCAGTGGACACCGCCGGTGGGGCCGAACAGTTTGAAGACGAGGTTCGCCAGTTGCGTGAGGAGGCTCAGGGCTGGCGGCTGGCCGAGATGCGACAGCGTCGCGGGCTCACCCAGGCGCAGGTCGCCGACCGCATGGGCGTGTCCGTTGCTCGTGTCTCCCAGATAGAGAAGGGCGACGTGTCTACCCGCGAGGTCCTGGATCGTTACGTCGCCGCGCTTGGCGGCACCCTGAAACTCGTAGCCGACTTCGGAGATGAGCAACTCAAAGTCAGCTGACGCTGCTGCCGATCCGCAGTACGTCTGCGAGGCAGGCGAGACGGTGGCCGCACGCGTGCCGCTGCCGCGACAGGAGTCGAGCTGCTCGCTACCGTGGGTGCTGCTGGCGGCGCTGGCGCTCGCGCTGATCGCGGTGCCCCTCGCATGGGCCGCGGGGTTCCCGGCCGTCCGGCTCCTGGCGGACACGGTGGAATCGGGCGGCGGCTGGTCCGACGCACAAAGCGAACCGTCAGCATGCGCTTCGTACGTGTGGAGCGGTGGTGGGGCGGCCAGAGCCAGTTACGTCTGCGACTGGCACCTCTGACCCGCACCGGCGGGGAGTCCCGGGTGCCAGTCCGAGCAACTGTCCCCCTTCTGGACGGGACTCAGCGGCGCAGCCGCAAGGTCAGCACCTGGAACGGCCGCAAAGAGATCGGGATGCCGCCGTCGGCCTCCACGGTGACGGGGTTTCCTGGCAGGGGACGTTCCAGCAGGTCGCTGATCGTCACGCCGGTGACCGGGAAAGAAGCGCGCAGCCGGGTGGTGGCCCGCCCGCCGAGCGCCTCGTAGACCCGGACGACGACATCGCCCGACTGGTCGTCGGCGAGCTTGACCGCCTCGATGCAGGCGGCGGTCCCCTCGAGTGTCACCAGCGGCGGGGGCGTCGGAGCCGTACCGCCGCTCGTCACGCGGAGCGGGAGGTTCAGCGCGTAGCCTGCCGCCACGGCGTCGCCGATGGCGGCGCCGGGGACGAGCGCGTAGGTCATCCGATGGCGCCCCTGGTCGGCTTCCGGGTCGGGGCAGCGCGGCGCGCGGACCAGGCTCAGCCGCACCGTGGTCGTGGTGCCGCCGTCGGCACGCGTCGTACGGGTCACGTCGTGGCCGTAGGTGGCGTCGTTCGCCAGCGCGACGCCGTATCCCGGCTCCCCGAGATGGACCCACCGGTGGCAGGAGATCTCGAACCTGGCCATGTCCCAGCTCGTGTTGACGTGCGTGGGCCGGAACACGTGACCGAACTGGATCTCGGCGGCCGAGCGGTCGGCATGGACGTCGAGCGGGAACGCCACCTTGAGGATCTTCTCCCGCTCGTGCCAGTCGATCTCGGTTTCGATCTCCACCCGGGGACTGCCCGCCGTGAGCCGGACCGTCTGGGTGATCCTGGACGCCCCGAAGCGGCGCTCGACGCGTACGGCGCCGACGAGCGGGCCCGCGTCGACGATGGTGATCGCCTCCGCCTCGTCGAGGTCGGTGCGCCGGCGGCGATAGTGCGCGTCGAGGTCCCAGGCGTCCCACTGGTTGGGCAGATCGGTGTGCAGTTGCAGCAGGTTGCCGCGGGAGCCGGGGGCCAGCAACTCGCGGTGGGCCGCCACGTCGAGGACCGACGAGAGCAGGCCGGCCGCGTCCAGCTCGACGCGGATCAGGCCGTTGTACAGCACCGTCCCGGTCTCGCCGGTGGTCGTGGTGACCGGAGAAGGGGACGATGGCGCCTCGAGGCGTACCATGCCGGAGGCCGGGACCTCGACGAAGACGGCCGAGCCGTCGGGAGCGGTCACCACCTCGGCGCGCGGCCGCGGCGCCGCGTTGCAGACCCAGGTCGCCTCGCCGGCGCCGGTCAGGGCGGAGACGGCCGAGGTGATGATCTCCTCCAGCTCCGCACGCACGCGGGCGTAGGTGACCTCTGCCTCGCGATGGACCCAGGCGATCGAGCTGCCGGGAAGGATGTCGTGGAACTGGTGCAGCAGCACCGTCTTCCACAGCCGGTCCAGCTCCGCGTAGGGGTAGGGGATGTCGGCGTGCACCGCGGCGGTCGCCGCCCACAGCTCCGCCTCGCGCAGCAGGTGCTCGCTGCGCCGGTTGCCGGCCTTCGTCCTGGCCTGACTGGTGTAGGTGGCGCGGTGCAGCTCCAGGTAGAGCTCGCCGGACCACACGGCCGCGTCCGGCAGCTCCGCGTGGGCGGCGGCGAAGAACTCCTCCGGGCTCTCGATCACCACGCGGGGGGAGCCCTCCAGGTCGCGCAGCCGCCGCGCCTTCTCCAGCATCTCCCGGGTGGGGCCGCCGCCGCCGTCGCCGTGCCCGAAGGGCAGCAGCGAACGGGTGCCCGCTCCCTTCTCCGCATAGTTGCGTACGGCGTGCGCCAGCTCAGCACCCTCGAACGTGCCGTTGTAGGTGTCGGCCGGCGGGAAATGGGTGAAGATGCGGGTGCCGTCGATGCCCTCCCACCAGAAGGTGTGGTGCGGGAACTTGTTGGTCTGGTTCCAGGAGATCTTCTGGGTGAGGAACCACTCCATCCCGGCAAGCCTGGCGAGCTGCGGATAGGCCGCCGTGTAGCCAAAGGAATCGGGCAGCCACACGCCGCGGCACTCGACTCCGAACTCCTCCAAGAAGAAGCGTTTGCCGTGCACGAGCTGCCGGGCCATGGCCTCCCCGCCCGGCAGGTTGCCGTCGGCCTCCACCCACATGCCGCCGATCGGCACCCACTGCCCGGCCTCGACCGCCTTGCGCATACGCTCGAAGATCTCCGGGTGGCGCTCCTTGACCCACGCGTACTGCTGCGCCTGCGGCCCGGCGAAGACGAACTCCGGATAGTCGTTCGCCAGGGCCGTGACGTTGGCGAACGTGCGGGCGGCCTTGCGCTTGGTCTCACGGATCGGCCACAGCCAGGCGCTGTCGATGTGCGCATGGCCGGCCGCCGAGATGGTGTGGGCGCCGGCGTGGGCAGGCGAGGACAGCACACCGGTCAGGCAGGCGCGGGCCGCCCCCGCCGTGCCGGCCACGTCGTGGATGTCGAGGGCGTCCATGCTGCGCTCCAAGGCGCGCAGGATCTCGTGCCGCCGGGGATCGCCGATCGGCAGCTCGGGCATCAGCTCGCGCAGCACCTCGACATCCAGCCGCAGGTGCCAGACCTCCTCGTCGAGCACGGCCACATCGGCACGGGCGAGGCGGTAGAGCGGCTCGTCACCGGCCGTGGCCTTGTCGCCCAGAGGGGTCGGGAGGAAGCCGTTCGCCAGGATGTCGGGGTTGGCGGCCATCTCCAGCAGCAGGCCCACCCGGTCCCCGGCGATCGGGACGTACTGGTTGCGCGGTTCGATGCCCTTGATCGGCCGGCCGGTCAGGTCGTACACCAGCGCCTCGGCCTGGTTGCCCGGCCAGTCGCCGACGAAGCCCAGGTCGAAGACGGCCTCCACGCGCCGTCCCGCCCACCGTTCGGGAACGGATCCGGTGGCGCGCAGCCACGTCGTCGACCAGGGGCGTCCCCAGCGCGTGCCCACCTCGAACGGCTCGTAGCCGGCGGCCAACGCCTCCGCGACGGGCACCGGCTCGTCGGGGACGTGCCAGGCGGCCAGCTCGAGCGGCACGGTTTCCGCGTACACGGCGGGAGCGATGCGTTCCCGGAGCACGCGGTCGATCCGGTCCTCGACGAGGCTCCTGTCGTCGTGCATCGGGGTGTCAGTTCCTTCCGCGGAGGTAGCCGAGCTGAGGCAGCTCGCGCTGGTATCGGTCGAGGAGCCGGTCGGCCACCGTGACGGAGTCGACCAGCGGGTGGAGGGCGAAGGCACGCAGCGCCGCCGCGCGCGAGCCCGTGGCGGCCGCCTCGATGACCGCCTGCTCCACCTCCTTCACGGCGCTCACCAGGCCGAGCGCATGGCCGGGGAGCGGATCGACCGAGATGGGGCGGGCGCCGTTGGCGTCGACGAAGCAGGGCACCTCTACCACGGCGTCCGGATCGAGGCCGCCGATCGCGCCCCGCCCGCGGACGTTGAGGATGAGCGTGGTCCGCTCGTCGAGCGCGATCGCGCGCATGAGGGCCAGGGCGACCTGTTCGTAGCCGCCGGACTCGAGGTCTCCGGGCGCACGCTCGCCGGCGCCCGAGGCCTCGCGGGCCTCCGCCATGTAGGTGGCCTCCCGCTCCAGCCGGACGCTCTCCCACGCGGCCAGCGCCGAGCCGCCGGTGTGCGTGTAGAACCGCCGTTGCTGGTCGATGAGCACGGAGCCGCGAGTCTGCCTGGCGGCGCGCGCGGCGGCCACCGCCTCCCGGGTGAAGTAGTAGTAGTGCAGGTATTCGTTGGGGATGCAGCCGAGGGCGCGCAGCCACTCGACGCCGAAGAGCTTGCCCTCTTCGAAGGAGCCCAGCGCGTCGGCGTCCCGCAGGAGATCGGGGAGCAGGTCGCGGCCCTTGACACGGAGGCCGCGTAGCCAGCCGAGATGGTTGAGCCCGGCGTAGTCGAGCCACACGGTCGCGGGGTCCACGCCGAGCGCTCCGGCCACCCGACGGCCCAGGGCGATCGGCGAGTCGCAGATGCCGATGACCCGATCGCCGAGGTAGTGGGACATCGCCTCGGTGACCATGCCCGCGGGGTTGGTGAAATTGATGACCCACGCCTCGGGCGCCGCCTCGGCGATGCGCCGCGCGAGCTCGCAGGCGACGGGGACCGTGCGGAGGCCGTACGCGATGCCGCCGGCGCCGACGGTCTCCTGCCCTGGCACGCCCTCGTCGAGGGCCACCCGCTCGTCGGTGGCGCGTCCTTCGAGACCGCCGACGCGGACGGCGGAGAAGATGAAGTCGGCTCCCGAGACGGCCTCGGTGAGGTCGGTGGTGGCATGCACCTCGGGCGCGTCGGGCACCCCGTCGGCCAGCTCGCCCAGCACCCGCTGGATCGCCGAGATCCGGGAGGCGTCGAGGTCGTGGAGCGTGACGTGGGTGACCCGGCCCTTGCCGCGATCGGCGAGCAGGGCACGGTAGACGAGCGGTACGCGGAACCCGCCGCCGCCGAGAACGGTCAGCCTCATACCGTGATCACCTCGACCCCCGCCTCCCGCATGGCGGTGAGCGTTGCCTGGTCGCCCGGGGCGTTGGTGACGATGACGTCGAGATCCTCAGGACCGCACACCCGGGCCATCCCGGTGCCGGGGAACTTTCCGACGTCCGCGACCAGGACCACCTGGTCACTCGCCGCGATCATGGCCCGCTTGACCGGCACCTCCACCACGGTGGTGTCCATGACGTGTCCGCCGGGACGCACCCCGCTGGTGCCGAGGAAGAGCCGGTCGGCCTTGATCTGGCGCAGGTTGTCCTCGGTGAGGAAGCCCACCAGCGACCGGTAGTCGCGACGGACCATGCCGCCCAGCATGATGAGCTGGATGTCCTCCTCGTCCTGCAGCTCCTCGAGAACGGCGAGGCTGCTGGTGACGACGGTGAGAGGCCGGCCGCGCAGATAACTGGCGACGCGGTGCGCGGTGGTGCCGATGTCGAGCAGGATCGTCTCCTCGTCCTTGACCATCTCTGCGCATCTCTGCGCGATCCTGTCCTTCTCGGCTCCGCGGACTGCGGCTACATCCACGAACGGATCGTCGCGCTCGTCGATCGGCATGGCGCCGCCGTAGACCCGCCGGAGCAGCCCGTCATCGTGTAACTGCACGAGGTCGCGGCGGATCGTCGCGGGACTGGCATCGAGGCGCTCGGCCAGCGCCTCGACGGTGGCGGGGCCTTCTGAGCGCACAATGCGCACGATCATCTCGTGGCGTCGGTCCCGGAGCATGACTGGGACAGTAGCGCTCAAACACGATCATTGCCAGAGGAATTTTTAGGAATTCTCGAGCAAACTATTGCACAGCCGCTCAGCAGGGTGCACGATCCTGCCTAAATTCGGCAAGGTGCCAGTGCGCCAGAAGTGGGCGGAGCGATGCCAGACAACGCGGTCCAGCCGCAACTCGATGTCTTCGTGTCCGGCCTGCTCTTCTTCGACGTGGTCTTCGCCGGCCTGGACCAGGGGCCCAAGCCAGGAATGGAGATCTGGACCACCGAGATGGCCTCGGGGCCCGGCGGGATCGCCAACTTCGCGTTCACGCTGGCCCGGCTCGGCATGCGGACCGGCCTGGGGGCGGCCTTCGGCGACGATCCCTTCGGCCGCTACTGCTGGACGGCGCTCAGCGAGGAAGAAGGCGTCGACCTCAGCCGGTCCCGTCTGTTCTCCGGATGGTCCACCCCGACCACCGCCTCCCTGGCCTACGAGGGCGATCGCGCCCTGGTGACCCACGGCTCCCCGCCACCCCTGGGGGCGGACCAGATGATCGGCGATCCTCCCGCGGCTCGGGCGGCGATCGTCCACCTGGGCACGCAGCCGGTGGAGTGGCCGGCGCGGACCGGCGGCCTGGTCTTCGCCGACGTGGGCTGGGATCCCACTGAGGAGTGGTCGTCGGCGATGCTCGATCAGCTCGCCGGGTGCCACGCCTTCATGCCCAACGCTCATGAGGCCATGAGCTACACCAGAACGCACACACCCGCGGCGGCGCTTTCCAGGTTGGGGGATCTGGTGCCGCTCGCGGTCGTCACCTGCGGAGGTGATGGCGTCCTCGCCGTTGATGCGATCAGCGGCGAAGACGCGAACGTCCCCGGACTGCCGGTGGACGTCCACGACCCCACCGGCGCCGGAGACGTGTTCGGCGCGGCCCTCGTCGTGGGAACCCTGGCCGGCTGGCCGCTCGCCGAGCGGATCCGGTTCGCCAACCTCGTCGCGGCCCTGTCGGTGCGGCGGGTGGGCGGCGCGCCCTCGGCGCCTGGCTGGGCCGATGTGGCCGGCTGGTGGCGGGATCTCACCGACCAGCGGCTGCGCCACGAGTACGGCTTCATCCCCGATGTCATCCCCCATAACCCGGAGGGTTAGAAATGGAACTTTCCCGCAGAAGGCTCATTCAGTCCGGACTTCTCTCCCTAGCGGCGGCAGGCATCGGGGGCACGGCCGCCTGCGGTGGCTCAGGCGGCACCGCTGCCGGCAGCGGCGGCGGCACCACGGAGCTGACCCTCTGGTACTGGGGTGGCGGCCTGAGCGACAAGGTCGTGGCCGACGCCGTCAAACAGTTCGCCCAGACCACGCTCAAGCCGTCGGTGATCGGCGGCGACTTCAAGCAGAAGCTGATCGCCACGATGAACGGCCGCAAGTTCGTGCCCGACATCACGGGGATCAAGGGCGAGAACATCTCCTCCATGCTGGCGGAGTCCGACCGGTTCATCGACCTCAACACCCTCGGCGCGGACAAGCTGGCCTCGCAGTACGTCGAGTGGAAGTGGAAACAGGGCTCCACCACCGACGGCAAGCTCATCGGATTCCCGATCGACATCGGACCCACCGCGCTGTTCTACCGCGACGACATCTTCGAGAAGGCAGGCCTGCCGAGCGACCCCACCGAGGTCGGCACGTCCATGTCCACGTGGGACACGTTCTTCGAGGCCGGGGTGAAGCTGAAGAAGGCCAATCCGGACGCGTTCATCATCGACTCGGCCGAAGGGCTGTTCGACAAGATGGTCGGCCAGGGCCCCAAGCGCTTCATCGACGAGAGCAACAAGTTCATAGGCGACCAGCCGCACATCCGCGGCGCCTGGGACATGGTGATCAAGGCCAACGGGCTGGGCGTCATCGCACCCAAGTACGACGGCGCGGACTGGAACGCCGCCGCCGCCCAAGGCAAGATCGCCGGGACCGTGGGAGCGGCCTGGTTCGCGCTGGACCTCAAGAGCGGCGTGGAGGCCACCTCGGGCAAATGGCGGGTGGCGCCCATGCCAAGCGGGCCGGCGAACATCGGCGGGTCGTTCCTGGCGCTGCCCAGGGAGTGCCGGGATCCCCAACTGGCGTTCCAGATCGTCACCTGGCTGCTGAGCGCGGACAACCAGGCGCGAGGCTTCACCGACGCGGCGCTGTTCCCCTCCACGCCCGCCTCCTATGACCTGCCCGCGCTGACCGGAGGGGACCCGTTCTTCGGGGACCAGAAGACGATCGAGGTGTTCGGGCCGGCCGCGAAGAACATCCCGGTCCAGTACGAGGCGCCCGCGGACGCGGCCGTGGCCCAGCCCTTCAAGGACGAGATCATCAATGTCTGGACCAAGGGCAAGAACGCCGATACGGCGTGGACCGACGCGGTGAGCGCGGCCAAACAGATCGCCGGGCGCCAGGGCGTGAGCTGAGAGGACGGCATCCCCCTCATGTCCGCCCGCACCTCCACGGATATGCCCCGACCCGCCGCGGCCGCCTCCGGCCGTGGCGGGCCCGCCCACGCCCGGCACGCCCGGCCGGCGAGGGCATGGCGCCGCTATTGGCCGCAATATCTGTCCATCTCGCCCTTCTTCCTGCTCTTCACCGTGTTCATGCTGGTGCCGGTGCTGTTCTCGCTCTATCTGGCGTTCCACAAGTGGGACGGCCTGGGCGAGATGGAGTTCGTCGGCCCGCGTAACTTCGAACTGCTGATGCAGGACGGCATGTTCTGGCGGGCGCTGCAGAACACCTTCCTGATCTGGTTCATGTCCACGATCCCGATGTTGTTCCTGGCTCTCGTCGTGGCGAACATGCTCAACTCGGCCGTGCGGTTCGCCGGGTTCTACCGGATCGCCTACTTCGTGCCGAACGTCACCTCGGTCGTCGCGGTCACGATCTTCTTCGGCTCGGTGTTCAGCACCAACTTCGGGCTGATCAACGCCATCCTGCAGGGGTTGTCGGCCTCGCCGGTCCCGTGGCTGGTCAACGAGTGGACGATCAAAATCGTCATCGCCGCGATCATCGGCTGGCAGTGGACCGGCTACAACGCGATCATCTACCTCGCCGGCCTGCAGGCCATCCCGAGCGAGCTGTACGAGGCCGCCAAGATCGACGGCGCGGGCCCCGTGCAGCTCTTCTTCCGCGTCACGATCCCCATGCTGCGCCCGATCATCCTGTTCACGGTGGTCGTCTCGACGATCAACGGCATGCAGACCTTCACCGAGCCGCAGGTGCTCTTCGGCATCAACTCGGCCAACAACGCCAGCTCGGGCGGTCCCGGCGGGGCCGGGCTCACCGCGATCCTGTACTTCTACCGCGAGGCGTTCAGCAACAACGACTACGGGTACGGCGCCGCCATCGCGTGGGCGGTGTTCGTGGTCATCCTGCTGTTCACCGCGATCAACTGGCGCCTCGTGCAGCGCCGGGAACGGGGGCTGTGATGACCGTCACGCGGCTGAGGGCCGCCGCCCTGCACCTCGTCCTGGTCGCGGGCGCGCTCGTCTCGCTGTTCCCGTTCTATTGGACCGCCGTCATGGCGACCAACACCACCAAGGACATGTACCAGGTGCCGCCAAAGGTGACCTTCGGGCCGGCGCTGTTCGATAACCTCGGGCGGCTGATCAGCTCCATCGACCTCTTCGGCTCGATGCTGAACACGCTGATCGTCGCGTGTTGCACCACCGCGCTCGTCCTGTTCTTCGACTCGATCGCGGCCTTCGCCTTCGCCAAGTACGAGTTCCCCGGGCGGCGGGTGCTGTTCGGCCTGCTGCTGCTCACGTACATGTTGCCGATGCAACTCGCCCTCATCCCGCAATTCGTGATCATGGTGGAACTGGGCTGGGTGGGCACGCTGAACGCGCTGATCGTCCCGGCCGCCGCGAACGCCTTCGGTATCTTCTGGATGCGCCAGTACATCAAGGGGGCGGTGCCCGACGAGGTGCTCGCCGCGGCGCGCATCGACGGCTGCGGGTTCTTCCGGCAGTACTGGCACGTGGGGCTGCCCGCCATCCGGCCCGGCCTGGCCTTCCTCGGCATCACCACGTTCATCGCCGCCTGGAACGACTACACCTGGCCGCTGATCGTCATGGTCGACCCGTCGAACCTCACCCTGCAGGTCGCGCTCTCCCAGCTGAACACCGTGCACAACCTGGATTACAGCCTGGTCCTCACGGGGGCGCTGGTCGCCGTTCTCCCTCTCGCGGTGGTCTTCGTGCTGTTCGCCCGCGGCTTCATCCGCGACGCCATGAAGGGGGCGCTCCGTGGGTGATCTTCCTTCCGGAGACGAGGGCCGCCCGATGCCCGCCTGGTTCGCCAACGCCAAGTTCGGCGTGTTCATCCACTGGGGCGCGTACTCGGTGCCGGCGTGGGCCGAGCCCACCGGTGAGCTGGGGGCCGTCGACCCGGAGGTGTGGTTCGCCCACAACCCGTACGCCGAGTGGTACTGGAACACCAGCCAGATCGAGGGCAGCCCCGCCCATGAGCACCACCGCACCGTGCACGGCGGCCTTCCCTATGACACCTTCCTCGACGCGTGGAAGGCCGAACTCTTCGACCCGGCGGAGTGGATCGATGTGTTCGCCCGTGCGGGTGCCCGCTACGTCGTCGTGACCACCAAGCATCACGACGGCATCGCCCTGTGGGACGCGCCGGGCACCGGCACCCGCAACACGGTGCACCGCGGCCCGCACCGTGACCTGGTCGCCGATCTCGCCGCCGCCACCCGGGCCCGCGGCCTTCGATTCGGCGTGTACTACTCCGGCGGGCTCGACTGGCACGCCGGCCGCCGGGCCGTCATCCAGCACGAGGATCTGATCGACGAGTGCCGCCCCCACGAGGCCGCCTACGCCGCCTACGCGTTGCGCCAGGTCCACGATCTCATCGACCGTTACCGGCCGGATGTGTTGTGGAACGACATCGGCTGGCCCGACGCGGGCCTGGCCGACCTGCCGGGCCTGTTCGCCCACTATTACGCCACCGTCCCGGACGGCGTGGTCAACGACCGGTGGGACGGCGCCCACGCCGACTACCTGACCAGCGAATACCAGGCGAACCGCCAGAACGAGACGGCCGCGCACTGGGAGCAGTGCCGCGGCATCGGCCTGTCCTTCGGCTACAACAGCAACGAAGGCCCGGAGCACCTCCTGGACCCGGCAGGCGCCGTCCGCCTGCTGGTGAACGTCGCCGCACGAGGCGGCAACCTGCTGCTCAACGTCGGCCCGAAGGCCGACGGCACGCTGCCCGGAGAACAGCGTGCCGTCCTGGAGGGCATCGCGTCGTGGATGGCCGGCCACGGCAGCGCCCTGTACGCGACCAGGCCGCTGGAACCGGGCGCCACCGAGCCGTGCGACGGCGCTGCGTGGATCCGCTGGACCCACGACGACCAGCACGCCTTCGCCTTCCTCGCCGACGTCCCGGACTCGGCCCGCGGCCAGGTCGTGCTGAAGACCCGGCCGGGGCTGCTGGATCCGGCCACGGTGGTCCGCCTGGACGACCTCCCGGTACGGGCCGACGCCGTGCCGGACGGCATCCTGGTCACGTCCGTCGAACTCGGCACACCGCTGCCCACAGTGCTCCGATTCGCCCTCCTGCGAGGCCCGGCTACCAGCGCAGCGGGAGGGTGGCGATGAAGGCGTCGAGCCGTTCGGCGATGATCTGATGGTCGTGGACGGACGGGTGCCAGTGGCAGCCCATGTAGTCCAGGCCTGACTCGCTGTAGTACCAGTAACGGACGCGGTCGTCGCCGCTGCTGTTGCGCTCCTGGACGATCCGCTGAGCGGTCTCGGCGAAGACGGTGGTGTTGGACATGTAGGTGGCGCTGACCACGATCATCGTGCCGGGGCCGTACTGGGCCCGGAGCTTGTCGAGGAATGCGTGGTAGGCGGTGCGGTAGGCGGCCGCCAGGGTTTCCGGGGTCCACTGCTCGCCTGGGTTGATGGCGGTGGAGAAGTCGTTGATGCCCAGTCCGACCACGACCAACTGCGGCCGCCAGGTGCCCGGGTTCTGCCAGACATCGCCGTCGACGTTCAGCAGCGCCCGGTCGTAGTACGTGCGGTAGGTGACCTGGGGGTTGCTGCCGTTGTAGTTGCGCACCATGCCGAGGCCGGAGAAGGCGTTGATCTGGTAGTCGGCGTTCAGGCGGCGCGCGGTGAGGGCGCCGAAGCTGAGGTTGGCATCGGTGGTTCGGTGGAGCTTGTCGTTGGTGCAGTCGCGGCTGTCGGAGCGGTTGCCGTACCCGACGGTGTAGGAGTCGCCGATGAACTCGATCTGCCGGTGGCGGGCGGCGGGCTTGCCGAGGATCACGCCACCGGGGGCGGCGACGAAGCCGCCGAAGGCGCTCGTGGCCCACGGGCTCTCGGTACGTTTGACGAGTCGCACGCGGTGTACGCCGCGCGTGAGACCGTTGACCCAGTACGTGGTCCGGCCCGGGGTCACCAGGGTGGCGACGGTCGCGCCATCGACCTCGACGTCGTAGTCGTTGTCGTAGTCGTTGAGGGTGATCCCGACGCCGGTGCCGCGGAAGCGGCCTTCGAAGGAGACGCCGGGCCAGCTGTACTGAACGGAGTCCCCGGCAACCTTCACGCGTCCGGCGGTGTGCGCTTTGACCAGGACACCAGATGCCGGCGCTTGCGGGACAGCGGCGCCGGCCGTGCCGGGCAACGCCATGGCGGCCACCAACGCGGCCAGGACTGCGGTCAGACGTAAGGGTCGCACAGATTCTCCTTCAGGACATCACGGCTTTCGATCTGGCTGGGCTTGCCGCGCCTACCGGCAGATCGCACATCCGACGAGAACCCCCGATATGGCACCACACTGTCACCCAAAGGTTGCTTTCCGTGTGCTTAGGTGGGTCTTTGACAATTAACGTGTCGGATGGGGTTCAAGGGTGTCAAGGTACGGTTGGCGTCACTCGGCGTTCGCGCCCGTGGTGGGGTTGATAGTCTCCGCGCTGCTCATGGCGGCCGGGGTTGTGGAAATGTTGCTGGTGTCCGTGGGCGCGACCACGGCGCCGGCGGCCGCCGAGCTCGTGGTTACGCTCATCATCGCGGTGTTCCTGACCACTGTGCTCAGGATCGCTAGGGCCGTGCCGGACATCCGGCGGGAGAGCGCGGCGACGGCGCGGGCCGTGGTGAGCGTCCAGGCGGTACGACCGACCGATGACACGCTGGTGGCGCGGCGGCTCAAGCTGTTCAAGGAGGCCGCCGAGGCCGGCAACGACTGCGAGGCGGTGCTGAGCGCCCGGTCCGCGCTGGACGAGGGCGAGATGGCCAACAAGCACCACCTCGACCACGCGCTCATCTGGGCACTGCCGGTCTTCGGGTTCATCGGCACCGCGCTGACGATGGGCGCGATGGTCAACTCGTTCTCGAACGCCCTGGACAACCAGGCGGACCCGGGCGTGCTGATCGCCGCGCTCAAGCAGCACGTGCTACCCGAGCTGGCCTCCGCGTTCGGCGTCACCCTGGTCGCGTTGTTCCTGAGCGTGCTGGCGTTCGGCGCGATGGCCCTGGTGGAGCGGGCGGAGCGGGCCGGTGTGGCGGCCGCCGACGAGGTGTTCCTCACCTACATCGCGCGCCTGCCGGCGAAGCAGGCCGCTCCCGCGATGCACGGGCTCACCCAGGAGCTCGCCCTGTCCAGGGGTAGGACCGAGGAACTCGTCAAAGGGCTGGACGCGCTGCGTACCGCGGTGGAGCGGTTGAGCGCCGTGGAGAGCCGGCCGCAGAAGTACACGCTGGTGAGGGAGCCGTGAGGAAGCGGGCCGCCAGGCCGTTCGCGCCGCCGCTCGACCTGCGCTTCATCGACCTGTTCATGGCCATCGTCCTGGCGTTGTCGTTCGTCGCGATCATGCTGACCGTCGTGGCGCGGATGTTGCCGACGGAGGACTCCTCGCCGCCGACGCGCCAAGAGAAGAGCGTGGCCCAGCTGCAGCGCGAGCTCGACGCCGCCGAGCAGGCCAGGCAGAAGGCCGAGGTGGAGCTGCGTACGGCGCGGGAGCAGATCGCCGCGCAGACCGCCTTCACCCTGCCCTGGTGGCTGATCGGGTTCTGCGCCCTACTCGGCGTGCTGGCCGTGTTCATGAGCTGGCGCATCCGGCTGTGGAACGAGGGGAGTCTGCCGCGCCTGCGTAGTTGGTTACTGGTCACCTTGATCGTGGCCGTGGTGACGATGGTGATCAGGTCGCTGAGCGACAGCGACGGGAACCTGCTGCTCGCGGAGATCCCCTGGTGGGCGGCCGACGCCCTCTGCCTGGGGCTGCTGCTCGTCTCGTACGTGTTGATCTCCGACATCCGGTCCAGCCGCGCCACGCTCGGCGAGATCAGGAGGCGGCCCGCGAAGAGCCATGAATTCCGCTGAACTTCACTTCTGTCACATCTGACGCAAATAGTGTGACCTGCATCCCTGACCTCGTAAGGAGATGCGATGTTGCGTCGAGTCCTGGGTGTGCTGGCCGCCGCCGGAGCCGTTCTGCTGACGGCCCTTCCCGCCGCGGCGGCCGGCGGCGCCGAGCCCCTTCACCGGGCGCACGCCCATAACGACTACGAGCACGAACGGCCGCTCCTGGACGCCCTCGACCACGGGTTCACCAGCGTCGAGGCGGACATCTACCTGGTGGAGGGCGAGCTGCGCGTCGGTCACGACCCGGAGGACCTGCGGCCGGGCCGCACGCTCCAGTCGCTCTACCTCGACCCGCTGGCCCAGCGCGTACGCCAGGGCCACGGGCACGTCTTCCCGGGCAGCCGCCAGCAGCTCCAGCTCCTGGTGGACATCAAGAACAACGGCGCGGCCACGTACACCGAGCTCGACAAGGTGCTGGCGTCCTACCGGAAGATGCTCACCACTTACCACAAGGGCCAGGTGAAGCCGGGTGCGATCACCGTGGTCATCAGCGGGGACCGGCCGCGTGACCTCATGGCCGCCCAGGAGCGGCGCTACGCCTTCTACGACGGGCGCATGGCCGACCTCGGCCAGGGTAACCCGGCCCTGATCCCGCTGATCAGCGACAACTGGACGAGGCACTTCACCTGGCTCGGCGAGGGTGAGATGCCGGCCGCCGAGCGGGACAAGCTGCGGCAGATCGTGGCCACCGCGCACCGCGACGGGCAGCGGGTGCGGTTCTGGGCCACCCCGGACGCGGCCGGTCCGGCCCGGGATGCCCTCTGGCGTGAGCTGATCGCGGCGGACGTGGACCACATCAACACCGACGATCTGGCGGGGCTCCAGCAGTTCCTGCGCGCGCACGACAGCGAGCGCGCGGCCGCGTAAACCCGTCGCGTTGTCCAGAAAGCCCCGGTAAGGTCCGGAACCAGACTGGCCGCGGGACTTCGGTGCGACTTCCGGAACCCGCCTGTACCGCGATGCTTCGCAGTTCGTGCCCCCATTCCCCGGCCAGTCCGCGACCTCGGGGAGCCCATGGAGACCTACGCCGACCTGATCGAGTGCGAGGACGTGCTGCTCTTCGCGAACGCGGCGATCACCTCGACCGGCCAGCGCGAGTTCCACAGCGCGGCCGGTCAGCAGCGGCTGTCCCTCGGCTTCCTGCACCGCTACATCCACGGCAACTACCCGGACCTGTACGCGGCCACGCTCGCGCTTGACATCAACGACCACAACGCCGCGATCGTCATCGCCACCCTGCTGGCCCACCCGGGGCAGGGCGACGGGCGGCTGATCGCGCGGCGGCTGGCCAGGATGAGCCCGCCCCGCGTCTACCGGCTCTTCCAGCGGCTGCGCCACGACGGCGTCAACAACCGGCGCACCCGCGCCCTCGTCCGCGAGTGGCTGGCCGGCCGCCCCGACCTGGCCTTCGACGCCGTCAAGTATCGAGCGGGGGTGAAGTCGGCGGTGCGGCACGTGCACCTGCGGCTGCCGGGCGAGCTGGGCGACTTCCTCTTCGCTCCGTTCAGTCGCGCCCGTTATGAGACGCCGGTGCTGGAGGCGTGGCGGCGCGCACATTACGACAAGGCTGCTCTGTACGAGCTGCCGTACACCGTCGCCGAGGGCTTCGCCGCCCGCCACGGCATCAGCAGGATGGTGTTCCTCGAACGCATCGCCCCCAAGCTGACCAGGCTCGAACGACTGCGCCTCGCCGAGTCGGCGAGCAAGGACGGCCTGGACACCGAGGCGGACCTGGCCGCCATGCCGCTGGTCCGGCTGGCCTCGTACGTGCTGGCGCTGCCCATCCACACACGCACACGGCGCCGCGCCGAGCTGATGGGCGCGCTGCGGGCCGCGGCCGCCCGCGTGGCGGGGGCACGGGCGGGCACGTGGGGAAACGTGGCGGCGGTGCTCGACGACAGCTTCTCCTCCTTCGGCTCGCCGGTGAAGCGGCGGCGTCCTCTGGCGGTGGCGCTGGCCTGCCACTACCTGCTGGAGGCGTTGGCCGGCTCCTATCGAGGCCTGTGGTTGTCGGGCCGCACCGACCCGCTCCAGACCCGGCCGTCCGGGCCGACGCCGCTGGGGCATCGGGTGCTCGACGCGCTCGAAGCGCGGCCCGGCATGCTCGTCATCGTCTCCGACGGCTGGGACAACGCGCCGCCGGGGCTGGCGGGCGAGGTGCTGCGGGTCTGGCGGCGCAAGCTGGACCCCGGCGGTGACGTGGGCATCGTGCACGTGAACCCGGTCTACGACGCGGACCAGTTCGACGTGCGGCGGTTGTCGCCGATGGTGCCGACCGCCGGCATCAGGGACGCCGAGGACCTGCCGGCGCTGGTGGAGCTGGCCAGGTTCGCGGAGGGCAGGACGGGGCTCGCCGAGTTGCGGGCGTACCTGGCGGACCGGGCGGCGCAGCTGGAGGCACGATGATCGATCTCACCGGTCTCGACACGCGGCCCGCGCAGACCTGGGGTGCGATGCGGCTGGTGCCGCTCGTGCGCCGCGAGCCCATCGAGGACCTGCGGCTGCACGCCAAGGTCTACGGTGACGAGCCGTCCGTGGTGTTCCTGCCCGACAAGACCGTCTACACGTCGTACGTCCCCCACGCCTTCGTCGCGTCGTGGACCGGCGACGGCACCCCGGCGGCGGCGTACGGCACCCAGCTCGGCCAGCCGCTGCGCCACATGTGCATCAGGACCCGGCGCAGGATGGCCCGCCGGGTGGACACGAACCGGCTCAGGTTCCTGCCGCTGCACCTGGCGGTGGAGGGTTTCCTCGCGCTGCACTTCGGCGGCCCCGTGATCGCCTGGGAGGAGTGGTCGCGCCACGCGATCGCGCACGGCCTGTCGGCACGCGCCGAGGACGCCTACACAGGCGCCGAGGTACGCGGGCTCGACGACGCGCTCAAGGTGTTCGAGATCTACCCGGGGCAGTGCGGGCTGCTGCTGTACGCGGGCGACACGCTGGCCAGCGCCTTCGTGGTGCCGCACCCGGAGGACTACCGGGCGCTGCACCCCACCCTCATCAGGGACCTGTACGGCGAGCTGGTCTACGAGTACGCGCTCTTCTACCCGGCCAGGGACTTCCCCGCCGTCATCGACGAGACCACGGTCTCCTCCCTGGCCGATCTGCGGGCCCAGGCCCTGCTGCGGGAGCGCGAGTGGGCCGACTTCCACGGCTCGGTCATGGCCGCCCGTCTCCTCCAGGCCCCCGCGCACGTGGAGGAGGTCTACCGGCTCGGCCGGTTCACGCTGAGCCGTTTTCTGCCGGCGTTCGAGCGGAAGAGTGAGAACCACATCGGCGAGACGATCATCGATGGGGACGGGCGGCTGGCGTACCTGAAGACGTTCCGTCTTTCGGAGGCGCAGAGCCGGCGCGGCCACCTGCTGAGCAAGCTGGCCGAGCACGGTTGGAGCCTGCCCGAGACCGCCGCCGCGCTCGGGACCGACGCGGCGGCACTGGGGATGCGGCTGAAGGGGGCCGGGTTCGGGCATTTGCTGCGGCAGGACGTCCTGGACGGCTACCGCAAGGCGGTCAATGGCAACCGGCGTACTCGTCGAGGCGGCGGAACATCGCCGCCAGCATGAGCGGGAACATCGCCACGTGCGCGACCATCATCACCCCGTGGCCGTCGATGACGCCGAGCCACAACAGGGGGAAGAGCGGCACGACCGGGACGAACATGGCCGCGCACATCTCCAGCGTCGCGGCCCAGCCGTGCCCGCGGATGCGCATCCACACGGCCATACCCACGGACATGTTGAAGGCCATGATCAGATAGGCCGGCTCCGGGTACTCGCTGGAGGAGACGCCGAGGCCCAGGACGTCCAGGAGGGCGCCGAGCGCGAACATCCCGACGAACATCGCGATGATCATCTCGACGTAGTGGAGGGTGAACCTGCCCCAGCGGCGGCGGGGCTTCGTAGCTGCTGTCGTCGTCATGTCTCCGACTGTCCCGGAGGGCATGGCCACGGGCCAAGGCGCGGGGAAGGGGAGGTCCGGAAACTTGGGTTGTACGTCTTTCGGACCTACAGTCGGTCCCATGGACCGACGACGGGTCGTGGTGGTGGCGTACGAGGCGGCGGAGCTGCTGGAGATCGCCTCCATCACCACGACGCTGGAAAGCGCCAACTGGCACGGCGCGTTACCGTACTACGAGTATCGCGTCGCCACGCCCGGCGGTCACGCCGTCACCACCGCCACTGCGCTCATCCTGCAACCCCAGCTGACCCTGGAGCGGGTCACCGGACCGCTCGACACCCTCGTGGTGGCGGGCGGGATCGGCCACGAGGACGCCGCCGGCAACGCGCTGGTCGTCAGCCATGTCCGCCGGCTGGCCCGGGAGAGCCGCCGCGTGGCGTCCGTGTGCACGGGAGCGTTCGTCCTCGCCGCCGCCGGCCTGCTCGATGGGCGGCGCGCCACCACGCACTGGGATCAGGCGCGGCTGATGGCCAGCCGATACCCCGAGGTCGTCGTCGATCCGAATCCGATCTTCGTCCGCGACGGCAACGTCGCCACCTCCGCCGGCATCACCGCCGCGCTGGACCTCATGCTGGCCTTCGTCGAAGAGGACAACGGCCCCGAACTGGCCAGGACCGTGGCCAGGAACCTGGTCACCTACCTGCAACGCCCCGGCAACCAGGCGCAGATGAGCATGTTCGTCAGCCCTCCCTCGCCCGTCAACAGCCTGGTCAGGCGGACCGTCGAGCACATCACGGCCCACCTCGCCGACGACCTGTCCACGCTCACGCTCGCGGAGGCGGCCGGTGTCAGCGAGCGGCACCTCACCCGGCTGTTCCTCAAGCATCTGGGGCAGACGCCGGGCCGGTACGTCCGCCAGGCCCGCGCCGAGGCCGCCGCCCATCTGCTGGCCAGCACGTCGCTGCCGATCGCGTCTATCGCGGTCCGGTGCGGGTTCGGGACGGCGGAGACGCTGCGGCAGGCCTTCATCGACCGGTACGGCGTCCCGCCCTCCCGCTACCGGCTGACCCAGTCCTCAGCCGCCGGATGACCTCTGCGCTCACCTGGCTAATGTGTCTGGGATGAATGGTGACCGGCTCATAGGCGGGTACGCGCTGCGGCGCCTGCTCGGCCGGGGCGGCATGGGCGAGGTGCACCTCGCGGCCACGCCCACCGGCGGCCTGGCCGCCGTCAAGGTCATCAATCCCGAGCTGGCCCGCGACCCGGCGTTCCGGCGGCGGTTCGAGCGCGAGGTGGCGGCGGCCCGGCGGGTGGCCAGGTTCTGCACCGCGCCCGTGCTCGACGCGGGGATCGATGGGGACGTCGCCTATCTCGTCACGGAATACGTGAAAGGGCCGTCGCTGGCGGAGGTCGTACGCGATCAGGGGCCTTTGTCCGGTGGGAACCTGGAGGCGCTGGCGGTCGGGATCGCCACCGCGCTGAGCGCGATCCACGGGGCCGGGGTGATCCACCGCGACCTGAAGCCCTCCAACGTGCTGCTCTCGCCGCTCGGGCCGCGTGTGATCGACTTCGGCATCGCCCAGCTGGTGGACCACGACAGCCTGGCCAGCCAGGCGATTCTCGGCACGCCTGCGTTCATGGCGCCCGAACAGGTGCGCGGCGAGGTGCTGACGCCGGCTGCCGACGTCTTCGCCTGGGGTGGGGTGATCGCGTTCGCGGGGACCGGGCGGTTGCCGTTCGGGGGCGGGGCGCCTGGTGAGGTGCTGTACCGGATCATGCAGGAAGTGCCGCGGCTGGACGGGCTGGACGAGGGGATCAGGGAGGTGGCGTCGCGGGCGCTCGCCAAGGACCCCCGCCTCCGGCCCACCGCCCAGGGACTGCTCTCCGAGCTGGTCGGCGGCACCCGCCTGGCCACGGCCACCGAGGTAGTAGAACGTACGTGGACCGGCACCTCCACGACCTTCCCGGCCGCCGCTGCGCCGACTCCCGGCGCGCGGCCGTCCGATGCGCCCGCCCTCGGCGCGCGGCCTTCCACCGGCGCAGGGCTGGGCAGCACTCGGTCGGCCGGTACGCAGGAGGGAGGTGCACAGGTGGGTGGCGCCCAGCCCACCAGCGCGCCCCCCTCCGGCGTCGGACCTGTCGACGCGCCCGCCTCCGGCGCATGGCCCTCCGTCGGCGCAGGGGCAGGCCTCGCGCGGTCGGGCAATGCGCAGTCGAGCGGTGTGCAGTCGGGCGGTGCGCAGTTGGACGACCGGTACTCCATGGCGCGGGCCGCAGGGGACGGGGGGCGGGACTCGGTGTTGGGGGCGGGTGGGGCACCGACCGGCGGACGGCGGAGGCGGCGGTGGCCGTGGGTCGCCGGTGCCGCCGTGGCGGCCCTGGTGGCCGGAGCGGCGCTGGCCGTGCCCGCGCTCCGGCAGGAGACCTGGCCGTACGAGGCGGACTTCGCCGACGCCTGGGCGGTCGGCACGTCGGAGGGCGGCAGCGCACGCCAGGCGGGCACCGGTTACGAGTTGACCGTCAACCCCGGCTGGCGCCTGTGGAAGTCGGCGCCCCGGCAGGAGCCCGGCGGCGGCGTGATCGTCAGCACGAAGGCCACCCTGACTCAGGGAAGCGGGGAGTACGGTGTGTGGTGCCACGGCTCGGCCGGCTCCGGATACCGCTACGAGTTCGCGGTGACCGGCTCGGGAAAGATCACGATCGTCAAGCGCCGCACGGGCACGCGCGGCACGACCCTGCACGGCCCGGCCGACGAGCCCGTCACCGCCGTCAACCGCATCGTGGCCGAGTGCGCCAGAAGCGGGAACAAGGTGACGTTGCGCATGTGGCTGAACGAGCGCCTGGTCGCCGAGGCGTCCGACGCCGACGCCCCGTACACCCCGGACGAGGCAGGCGTGCACGCCGCCGCCGGCGCCACCGCCTCCGCACGCGTCCGCTTCGACTCGTTCACCCTCAGGCCGGTGGGCCGGTGACGTGCCGGTCGAGGGGTGAGTGAGGGTGCGGTTCGGCGTGCTGGGGCCGCTGCGGGTCGACGGAGGCCGGGCGCCGGGACCGGCCAAGCACCGTACGTTGCTGGCCGCGCTCCTGCTGTCCGCCCCCGAGCGGGTGCCCGTGGAGCGGCTCATCTCCGTGGTCTGGGACGACCGGCCGCCGGCGTCCGCGGAGTCGGTGCTCAGGGTGTACGTCAGCGCGCTGCGCAAGCTGGTCGACGGCATCCGTACGGTTCCCGGCGGCTACCTGATCGAGGTCGTGCCGGACGACGTCGACTGCCACCGGTTCGAGCGACTGGTCGCCGCGGCGCGGCAGGCCAGGGCGGCGGGTCAGGTCGCGGAGGCGGCGGACGGGTTCCAGACGGCGCTGGGGTTGTGGCGGGGGCAGGCGCTGGCCGACATCGAGTCGTCGTCGTTGCGCCGGGCGCACGCCGTACCGCTGGAGGAGTTGCGCCTGACCGCGCTGGAGGAGCGCGTGGAGCTGGACCTGCGGCTGGGCAGGGGCGCTGAGGTGATCGGCGAGCTGCGGGCGCTGGTCGGCGCGCACCCGCTGCGGGAACGCGCCTGGGTGCGCCTCATCGAGGCCCTCCACCAGGCGGGACGCCGGTCGGAAGCGCTCGGCGCCTACCAGGACGCGCGCCGGACGCTGGTCGAGGAGCTGGGCCTGGAGCCCGGCGCCGACCTGATCGCCGCCCAGCAGCGGGTCTTGTCCGACGCCGCCCCGCAGCCATCACATGACGACCCCTCGTGGCCGGCGCACGGAGGCCATCAGCCGCCGGACGGTGTGGGTCTGGGGGTGGCGATCGACGGCGGGCGGCGTGCCGGTGCGGTGAGTGATGAGCTGCCGCCGGACATTTCCGACTTCGCTGGGCGGCAGGAGGCACTTGGCTGGATTCACCGGACCGCCCGCGAGCAGGCGCAGGCGGCACCCGTGCACCTGGTCCTGCACGGCCCGCCCGGCTGCGGGAAGTCGGCGCTGGCCGTGCATGCCGCCACCGGGATCGATCTCCCGGACGGCCGACTCTACGCCGCGCTCGGCGCCCGGCCGCCCAGCGCCGTGCTGGAGGATCTGCTGCGCTCGCTCGGCTGCCCGGACGGCGCGGTGCCTCCGGCGCTGGACGATCGCGTACGGCTCTACCGCACCATGACGGCCCGCAGACGGCTGGTGGTGGTGTTGGACGACGCCGCCGACGAGGCCCAGGTACGCCCCCTGCTGCCGACCGGGCCGGGCAGCCTCACCCTGGTGACCAGCCGGTCGTCCTTGCCGGGGTTGGAGGCGGCGCGGGCGTACGAGCTGGGTGTGCTGGAGGAGGACGAGGCCGTAGCCATGCTCGGCGGAGTGGCCGGGCACGAGAGGGTCCTCGCCGAGCCCGAGGCCGCCCGGCGCATCGTCCGCCTCTGCGGTCACTTGCCGCTGGCCCTGCGTATCGCCGGGTCCCGGCTGGCCAGGAAGCCGGGCTGGACGCTCGAGCACCTGGCCGGCCGCCTCGGGGACGAGCGGCGCAGGCTCGACGAGCTGAGCGCGGGCGACCTGGCCGTACGCGGCAGCCTGGCACTCGGCTACCGCGGCCTGCCCGATTCCGAACGCCGGCTGCTGCGCGAGCTCGGCGCGTGGTCCGCACCCGACTTCGCCTCCTGGGTGCTCGGCGCGGAGCTGGAGCCGCTGGCGGAGGCCGGGTTGCTGCAGTCGCGCGGGCTTGACGAGGCCGGCCAGGAACGCTACGGCTGGCACGACCTGACCAGGCTCTACGCCGCCGAGCGGCTGGCCGAGGAGGACGGCGGCCCGGGCGGCGTGCTGGCGGTGCGGGCGGAGGCGATCGTGGAGCGTACCCGCCAGGCCCGGGCGGCCCTGCTGCCTGCCGAGCCCGGCACCGGCCGCACCGAGGTCCACCGTCCCGACCATGACCCGCCGGGGAACCATGCCCCGGAAACCGGATCGGCGGGAGGACCGCCGGTGGACCCGGCCCTGGAAACCGGGTGGTTGCGCCAGGAGGCGCGGTGGTTGAGCGCCGAACGCCGCTTCCTCGTCGCGACCGTCGACGACTTCTACCGGGCCGGCCTGTACGAGGCCGCCTGGCGGCTGGCCTTCTACCTGACGCCGCTGTTCGAGCTGGGCGCCCACCACGACGACTGGCACGCGACCACGGCGATCGGCTTGGACGCGGCCAGGGCGGCGGGCCATCGGCAGGGAGAGGCGCTCCTGCTCCGGGGCCTGGCCGACCTGCATAGGGCCGAAGGCCGCACGGAGGCGGCCGCGGCGGCCCTGCGAGCGGCCCAGCCACTGGCTGAAGGGCTCGAACTGGCCAGGATCACGCTGAGGCTCGGCCTCGTCCAGACACTCCAATCCCAGCCCCGCCCCGGGTCCACGCACCCGTCGCCGCAGGTGGCGCAGGCCGAGCAGGCCTTCGTGCGGGCGCTGAGCGCGTTCGAGGAAGCCTGCGACCGGCGCGGCCGGGCGGATGCGCTGCGAGCGCTCGGTGCCCTGCGCCAGGATGAGCCGCTGCTGCGGGAGAGCCTGGCCGCGTACCGGGATCTGAGAGATCCACGCGGCGCGGCGGAGGCGCTGCTCGTCCTGGCCGCGGTGGCGCGGGCGGAAGGAGCCCTCGACGCCGCCGCGAGCGCCGCCCGTGAGGCGCTGGAGACGTTCACGCAGTACGGCGACCGCAGGAACGCCGCGCAGGCCCTCATGCTGGTAGCCCGCACCGCTCTGGACAGTGACGATACTGATGGTGCTGTTGATGCTCTTGTGCGTGCTATGGGAGAGTTTGACGGTCTCGGCGACCAGGAAGGCAAGGCCGAGGCCGTACGGCTCGCACAGGAGGCTCGCAGGCGACGTGGTCAGCGCATATAGCGGACTATGCGGATCCTGAAGGTCGCGTCCCTAGGGTGAGAGCCACATCCCCGAACGACGAAGGTGATCACATCATGCGAAGGACGATCGCGCTGGCCGTCGCGGCCGCGAGCTCCGTCGCGCTGGCGGGCTGCGGAATGCTTCCGGGCCAGCAGGGCGGCGGTGGCGAGGAGAGGCAGTCGCAGGCCGTCTCGGACGAGCAGGCGACACCCACTCCCAAGGAGGCCCAGGAGCAGCAGACCGCGCCCGCGCAACAAGACCAGGTGATCGCAGCCCGCGAGACCAAGGTGGGCGGGGGCACGTTCGGCAAGGCCCGTGTCGAGATCACCGCACTCAAGCGCCAGGGCAGGATCGTCAGTCTCAACTGGACGGTCACCGCGACCGACGGCAAGGTCAACGTGCACAACGGCCTGGGCACCGCCGCGCTGGACTTCACGGTCTCCGGCGTCTCCCTGATCGACCCCGTCAACGCCAAGCGCTACCGGGTCGCCCGCAACGGCACCGGCGAGGACGCCGAATGCGTGTGCTCCGGCACCCAAGGCCAGTTCCTGGAGGAGGGCGAGGCGTCCACGCTGTACGCCGTCTTCGCCGCGCCGCCCGCGGACGTCACCAAGATCAACGTTGAGATGCCCAAGTTCGGCGTGTTCACCGATGTTCCGATCTCTTAGCCTGGCCGTCGCCCTCGTCCTGTCCCCGACCCCGGCGCCGAGCGTGCCGGAGCTCCCATCCGACGCCACCGGTCCGGTCGAGAACCTGGTCCTGCCCGTCGAGGACATCATCGGCGAGGTCGAGTCGATGGACGGCACCGAGAGCGAGACCAAGCAAGGCCGCCAGGTGACGGTCGCGTTGACCAGCGACGTGCTGTTCCCGCTGAACAAGTGGCAGCTGACCGCCAAGGCCCGGCAGCGGCTGCGGCAGGTGGCGGAGAAGGTCAACGCCGAAGGCGCGGGTGGCGTGGTCAAGATCGAAGGGCACACCGATGACCAGGGGAGCGACGCCTACAACGTCGCGTTGTCGCGGCGCCGGGCGCAGGCCGTGCAGCAGGCCATGCGTGGGCTCCTGACCGGCCAGGGCATGACACTCCAGACCGGCGGGTACGGCGAGAGCCGGCCCAAGCTGCCCAACATCGTGCAGGGCAAGCCGGTGGAGAAGAACCGGGCCAAGAACCGCCGCGTGGAGATCGTCTTCACCGCCAAGCAGTGATCGGTCAGTCGCCCGGGAGCTCCCCCAGCGTCACGTTGAGCGTCTGTTGGGCGCCGGCCCGCATCACCGCCACCCGGGCCTGGTCGCCCGGTTTGAGAGTGGTGAGGATCTCGGACAACTCAGCCATGGTGGGCGTCTTCTTGTCGTTGACCGACACGATCATGTCACCGGGCCGGATGCCCGCCTTCTCCGCGCCACTGCCCGGCTCCACTCCGACCACGCCCACCCCGCTGGGCTCGTCGTCGGGACCGACGACGGTGCGGCCCCTGATGCCGAGCGCGGCCCGGCGGGTGTTGGTGACCTTGCCGTTCTTGACGATCTGGCCGGCGATGTCGGTGGCGGTGTTGCTCGGGATCGCGAAACCGATGCCGGGTGCGGCGCCGCCGCCCAGCTCCGGGTCTCTGGCGGCGAGCGTGGGGATGCCGATCACCTGGCCGGACAGGTCCACGAGCGCGCCGCCGCTGTTCCCCGGGTTGATCGCGGCCGAGGTCTGGACCGCGCCCGCGATCGTGGCGCCGGGGGAGCCGGGGTTCTCCGGCTCGGTGACGGTACGTCCGACCGCCGAGACGATCCCATTCGTCACGCTGCCGGACAGACCGAGCGGGTTGCCCATGGCGAGCACGATCTGCCCGACCCGCAGCTTGGAGGAGTCCCCGAACTTGGCCGGCCGCAGCCCGTCGGGCTTGTCCACCTTGATCACCGCCAGGTCGCCGGCGGCGAAGGAGCTCACCAGGCGGGCGGGGCGGGGCGCGCCTCCGGTGGCGATCGTGACGTTCATCTGCGTGGCCTGCCCGACCACGTGGGCGTTGGTGACGATGTGCCCTTGAGAGTCGAAGACGATGCCGGAGCCGAGTCCGGCCTTGGTGTTGATCTGCACGATGGAGGGCAGGACATCCGTGATCACCTGCTCGTACGCCGCCTCCAGCGACTGCGCCGGGCCGGCGGCCGTCGCCGTCGGTGATGGCGACGGTGACGTGGCCGTGGGCGAGGCGGTGCCGGTCGTGGTGATCGTGCCGCAGCCGGTGAGCAGCACGGCAAGCAGTCCCGCGATGATCTGCCTGATGGGCTCCCTCATGGCAGGTCCCTGCCCAGCTCAACTGGAAAGATACGCTTCACGGAATATCCGCTGACCGTACAGAATTAGATTCTGCAGGGGGAGTAGGGGAATTATCCCTCTCTGTAGTGACGTAACCTCAAGGCCATGGCGGACGTCGGCGACCAGAAACCTTCCTTCGATTCACCCACCACCCCGTTCCGCAAGGTCGTCCTGCCTGCGGAGGAGACGATCAGGATCCCTCGCCCTCCGGCGCCGGGGAATTCTGTGCCGATCAAGCCCTCGACCCCGCCCCCGGCCGGGCCTCCCATCCAGCCGCCGGTGCAGCCGCCACCCTTGCCGCCCATGCCGCCGGTGCTGCCGCCCGAGCCCCCGGCCCGCCGCATCGGGGACCTGCCGATCAAGGTCGTCTACCTGTTCGGCGCCATCCTCGCCACCGTCCTGGCGGTCGGGCTGATCTTCGTGGTGTTCTCCGGGGACGTGCCGACCAACAACCAGCCGGGCGAGCAGGTCGTCCGCGTCGCCCCCATACCGACGGCGTCGGCCACGCCCACGGCGGCCTCGCCCAGCCCGACCGTCAGCGAGAGCCCGATCGTGTTGCCGCCGGTGCCGGAGAGCAAGGCGTACAAGAACCTTTCGGGCACGGCGTCCGTGGTCACCGGCACCATCACGGACACCAAGTCCGGGATCAGCTATCCGCGGCTGGCTTCGCCGTGGAAGGCCAGGTCCTACCCGCCGTACTCGATCGCGCAGCGGATCGGCAAGGTCGAGATGCCGTTCACGCTGATCGCCTCGGCGATGTATCCCGGCGAGTCGCCCGAGAAGAAGCCCAGCTCGGACGCCGACTACCGGGAGATCGCCACCCAGGCCGTCCGCTGGAGCATCCGCACCCAATACCCCAAGGGCGCCACGGTCGAGTGGACCGCCTCCAAGAAGATCCCGCTCGGCAAGGGCTGGACGCTCGGCTACAAGGTGACCTACACCAACGACGGCGAGCAGGAGGTCGCGCAGGCCATGGTGACGGTGGTCGAGGTGGGCAAGACCAAGCCGGCGATGCTCATGGCCTCGATCCCCGAGTCGAACAAGGCACGCTGGCGCGATCTGAACACCCTCGCCCTGCAGGTTCGCCCGCTCTAGCCAGGGAGTCAGAAGCATCCTCTAGAATATGGTTCTGGGCATGACTCGGACCTGGCTGGAGGATGAGCAATGGCGATCGGGTTGAGCGAGGAGCATGAGGCGCTCCGCGAGTCGGTGAGCGGCTGGGCCGAGCGGAACATCCCCTCGGAGCTCGCGCGCGCCGGTTCGGACGGGCGTCCGCCGTTCTGGGCCGGCCTCGCCGAGCAGGGGCTGCTCGGCCTGCACGTGCCCGAGGAATACGGCGGCTCCGGCTACGGGCTGCTGGAGACGGCGGTGGCCGTCGAAGCCCTGGCCGAGCGCGTGGCCCCCGGCCCCTATGTGCCGACCGTGCTGGCCAGCGCCGTGATCAACGTGTCGAAGCGTCCTGAGCACCTCGAATCCTTCGCCGACGGCACCCGCACCGGCGCCGTCGCGCTGGCCGGCGACTTGCATGGCACCCTTGCCGAGGACGGCTCCCTCGTCGTCTCCGGCACGGCCGAGCCCGTGCTCGGCGGCTCGCTCGCCGACGCGCTGGTGTTGCCGGTGGCCACGGCCGAGGGCGAGGAGTGGATCCTCATCGACGCTTCCTCCGCCACGGTCACCGAGATCAAGTCCCTCGACCTGACCAGGCCGGTGGCCAAGGTCGAGCTGTCGGAGGTGGCCGTGCCCGCCGAGGGCATCCTGGGCGGCGTCCAGGCCTCCGACGTACGCAACCTCGCCGCGATCCTGCTCGGCGCCGAGGCCACGGGCCTGGCCTCCTGGTGCCTGTCCGCCGCGGCGGACTACGCGAAGGTCCGCGTGCAGTTCGGCCGCCCGATCGGGCAGTTCCAGGGCATCAAGCACAAGCTCTCCCGCATGCTGGTCGCGCTGGAACAGGCGCGCGCCACCGTCTGGGACGCCACCCGCGCCGCGGAGCGGCGAGCCGGGCCGGAGAGAGCGGGGGCTTTCAGCCCGATGCCAACGGAGGCCCGAGGGAGCGCGACCATCAGCACAGCCAAGGAGCTGGACTACGCCGCCGCCATCGCCGGCGTGATGGCCCCCGACGCAGCGGTCCAGTGCGCCAAGGACGCCATCCAGACGTTCGGCGGCATCGGCTACACCTTCGAGCACGACGTGCACCTTTACTACCGCCGCGCGCTCACCCTGCGCGCCCTGCTCGGCTCGTCGGCCGAGTGGGCCGCCACGGTGGCCTCGCTGGCGCTCCAGGGCGTCTCCCGCGACATGGAGATCGACCTGCCGGAGGACGCGGAAGAGCTGCGCGAGGGCATCCGCGCCGAGATCGCGGAGATCGCCCGGCTCGAGGGCAAGGAGCAGAAGCGGGCGCTGGCCGCGCGCGGCTTCGTCATGCCCCACCTGCCCAAGCCGTGGGGCCGCGACGCCAAGCCGCTGGAGCAGGTGCTGATCGCGCAGGAGCTCAAGGCCGCCAAGGTTCGCACACCCGCGCTGATCATCGGCGCGTGGGTGGTGCCGTCCATCGCCGTGTACGGCACCCCCGAGCAGCAGGAGCGTTTCCTGCCCAAGACGCTCAGCGGTGAGATGATCTGGTGCCAGCTGTTCTCCGAGCCCGGTGCGGGGTCCGACCTGGCCTCGCTGCAGATGAAGGCGGAGAAGGTCGAGGGCGGCTGGAAGCTCACCGGGCAGAAGATCTGGACCTCGGTCGCCCACGTGGCCGAGTGGGGCATCTGCATCGCCCGCAACTCCAGCGAGGGCACCAAGCACGAGGGCATCACCTACTTCCTGGTCGACATGAAGGCCCCCGGCGTCACCGTCAGGCCGCTGACCGAGATGACCGGCGAGAACCTGTTCAACGAGGTCTTCCTCGACGACGTCTTCGTCTCCGACGACCTGGTCGTGGGTGAGGTCGGCCAGGGCTGGAAGGTCGCCCGCAACACGCTGTCCAACGAGCGTGTCTCGCTGTCGTCCGGCTCGGGTGGCACCGGCGCGTCCGTGCCCGACCTGCTCGGCCTCATCGGGCGGCTCGGCCGCGAGCTGACGCCGGCCGAGGCGCAGACGGTGGCGGCGGTCGTCTGCGAGGGCCACTCGATCAACGCGCTCTCGCTGCGGGTCACGCTCAAGCAACTCGCGGGGAACGAGCCGGGCGCGGACGCCTCCGTACGCAAGCTGTTGTCCACCTCCCACGCTCAGCACGTCTCCGAGACGGCCGTGGAGTTGCTGGGCGCCGCCGCCACGACGGCGGCCGACGCCAGGCTCGGCGACGCCGGCTACTGGACCCGGGCGGTGCTGGCCACCAGGGCCATGACGATCTACGGCGGCACCACGGAGGTGCAGCTCAACATCATCGGCGAGCGGATGCTCGGCCTGCCGAGGGACCCTGAGCCCGGCAAGTAACGCATGTGACGCTACGGCGGCTACGCTCCCCTGTGCCTGGAATGTCCGGGGCAGGGGAGAGGCGGTGCTCGGTGACTGTCGACCGGTCGTCACCCGCGCTCCTGGGTGTGGTGCTGGCGGTGCTGGCGCTGGGGCCCGCCTTGGGCTGGGGGCTGGTGCTCCGCTACGACCTGCTCTTCGTGCCCGACCCGCCGCTCCTGCCCGACAGCGGCGGCTTCCCCCGTGCCGTGCCCAGCGATCTGGTGGTGGCGCTGCTGTCCCAGGTGCTGCCCGTGGAGATCGTGCAGAAGGGCATGCTGGTCGCGATCTTCGTGCTGGCCGCGACCGGCGCGGCGGCGCTGGTGCCGCCGGAGCGCAGGCTGGCGCGGCTGGCCGCGGCCGCCTGCTACGCGTGGAACATCTATCTCGCGCAGCGGCTCATGCTCGGCCAGTGGGCGCTGCTGCTCGGCGTGGCCGGCCTGCCGTGGGCGGTGCGGGCCGTGGGCACGCACTGGACCCGGCTCGCCCTGGCGCTGCTCCCCGCGGCGATCGGCGGGTTCCAGGCCATGCTGGTCTCGGCGCTCACCCTGATGCCGATCGCCGTCACGCGCCGCGCAGTGCCGGTGGTCGCCGCGATCCTGATCGTGTTCAGCCTGCCCTGGGCGGTTCCGGCGCTGACCTCGGGCGCGGTGACGGACCCGGCGGGGGTCGACGCGTTCGCGGCGCGCGCCGACGGGCCCTTCGGCGTCGTGGGCAGCCTGCTCTCCCTGGGTGGCATCTGGAGCGCCGACGCCGGGCTGCCCGGCCAGGAGTCGTGGTGGCTCGCCACCGCGCGCCTGCTCCTGGTCGCGGTGGGCGTCTTCGGCTACGTACGGCTCCGCGCCGCCCAGGACCGGCCGGCGTGGTGGGGCGGGCTGGCCGTGGCCGCGGCGGCCGGGCTCTGCCTGGCGGCGCTGGGGGCGTTCACGGCCGGCCGCGAGGCGCTCAAGTGGCTCATCGCCCTCTGGCCGGGATTCGGGCCGCTGCGCGACGGCCAGGTCTATCTCGCGCCGCTCGCCCTCCTGGTCGCGGTCGGCCTGGCCGCGGCCTTGAAGGAGGGGGCGCCCGCACTGGTCGGGATCGTGGCGCCGGTGCTGGTGCTGCCCACGCTCGCGTTCGGGGGGTTCGGGCGGCTGGCGGCGGTCACGTACCCGCAGGACTGGACGGCCGTGCAGCGGATCGTCAACGCCGACCCCGTCCCCGGAGCGCTGCTGTCGCTGCCCTGGGGCGCGCACCGTGCCTTCGCCTGGAACGGCGGCCGGATCGTGCTGGACCCGGCCACGAAGCTCTTCGCGCGCCGGGTCGTCTGGGACGACACGCTGTACGTCGGGCTGCCGGACGGCAGCCGGTTGCGGGTGCGCGGCGAGGACCCGCTCAACCGGCACGCAGGCGAGCTCCTGGCCGCCGGTGATCACGCTCGGCTGCCCGTCAGGTACGTCCTGGCGCCGGCAAGTCAGAACGGGTTCCTGCTTGAGGTGGACGGCTTCAAGACCATTTTCCGCGGCCAAGAACTCCACTTGCTGCGGCGTTGACCCGGCGTTTCGTGATATACCAGAGAGTAACTTGCTTTATCACGGTTTGACCAATCTTATGGATTCAAGCCGGAACACGTTCTAGTCTCGGCACACTGCGCCACCGATCGGAAGGAGTGCTCTGTTGTTGCGACTTCTCGTGGCCTTGGCCATCGGAGCTCTGCTGGCGGTTGGTGCATCCGTTGCCGTGGTCAATGTGGCGTCACCTTCGCTGACCCCGCCGAACCAGCCGCTCTACAACTACGGCACCAGGTGATCCTCCCCGCTTGACGGGGCCATACCAGCTCAGCAGCACGGAGTGTGGCTCCGTCATGCCCGCATGCCAGCTGACGAGGAGTGACGGTGGTCTTTACCGGTGAGCACCGGGCCGAGGCGGCAGGCCTGGCAGCGCTGACCTCTTCCTCGGGGGACGAGCAGCCGCTCGCCGGGGTCCGCGTCGCCATGCTGAATTTTCGCGAGCCCCGGCAGTCGACCGCCGGCGGCGCAGAGGAGTACGCCTGGCAGGTCAGCCGGTTCCTGCTGGCCCAGGGAGCCTCGGTCGTCTTCGTGACCGGCCGCCAGCGGGGGCAGCGCCCCGCCGAGGCACTGGAAGGCATCCAGGTGCGGAGGATGGGCAATCCCTATCTGGTCTACCTGCTGGTGCCGCTCTGGCTGCTGTTCCACCGGCGCTCGGTCGACATCGTGATCGACACGATGAACGGCATCCCCTTCTTCTCGCCGCTCGTGGTACGCCGCCGCACCCCCGTGGTCTGCCTCGTGCACCACGTCCACGACCGGCAGTTCCACGCCTTCCTCCCGCGGTGGCTGGCCAGGATCGGCTGCTTCATCGAAGGGCCGGTCGCACGGATGCTCTACCGCCGCTGCCTGACGATCACCGTCTCCGAGTCGTCCAAGCAGGGACTGGTGGAGAAGCTCCGCTGGCTCGCGCCGGTCACCATCGTGCCCAACGGCTGCGCCGCGCCCGAGGGCGGGCCGCCGGAGCCCGGCCATGGCGACCCCGCGATCGTGTACGCCGGGCGCCTGGTCGGGCACAAGCGCATCGAGCGGGTCGTCGACCTGGCCGCCGATTTGCACGCCGCCTGGCCGCGGCTGACCGTGCACGTCATCGGGCGCGGACCCGAGCAGGGCCCGCTGACCAGGCAGGTCGCGGGCAAGGGGCTGTGCGGGCGGGTCGTGCTGCACGGATTCCTGCCAGAGGAGCGCAAGAACGCGCTGCTCGCCGCCGCGCGGCTCAATGTGACGGCCTCGGAGTTCGAGGGCTGGGGGCTGACCGTGATCGAAGCCGCCGCGCTCGGGGTGCCGACGGTGGCCTACGACGTGGCGGGGCTGCGCGACTCCGTACGCCACGGCGTCACCGGATGGCTCGTGCGTGAGGGGGAGACCCTGCCGGACGTCGTCGAACGCGCGCTCAAGGAGTTGTCGGACCCGGCCCGCCGGACAGAGGTGGCCGACGCCTGCCGCGCCTGGGCGCGGGAATTTACGTGGGCTCGAACGGGGGCTAGCATAACCGGACTTATCCTGGCAAAACTCCAAGATTGCGGCGGAGCCTATCAGTGACCCAAGCCTCGCCTGGACTCCGGGGGGAGCTCGCGGAGTCCACCGCCGAGAGCTACGAGACACGGATCAGACACAGGCTGCGATTGCTCGCATCCTGCCTCCTGCTCGGCGCCATCGCGTTCAACACCTCAACCGAGAAGATCATCCCCGAGACCAAGCTCGACATGGCGGTCAACCCGCTGGGCTTCCTCGGCCGGGCCCTGCACCTCTGGGACGGCGCCTATTTCGGCCACCTGCAGAACCAGGCCTACGGCTACCTCTTTCCGATGGGCCCGTTCTACGCGCTGGGCCTCGAACTCGGCATGGAGGCCTGGACGGTCCAGCGGTTGTGGATGTCGCTGGTGTTGTGCACCGCGTTCCTCGGCGTGGTCCAGCTGGCCCGCGCGTTCGGCATCGGCGGCCCGCTCACCCGCGTGCTCGCCGGCTTCGTGTACGCGCTCGCGCCGCACGCCCAGGCGCTCATCGGCATCAACTCCTCGGAGTTCCTGCCCAGCGCCGTCCTGCCGTGGATTGTTCTCCCCCTGGTCAAAGGGGCCAGACGGGAGTTGTCACCGCGCCGGGCGGCCGCGTTGTCCGCGCTCGCCTTCCTCTTCTGCGGCGGAGTCAACGCCGTGGCCGAGGCCGCCGTCCTCGTCGTCCCGCTGTTGTACCTGCTCACCAGGCGCGGCGGGCTGGAGAAGTGGCGGCTGACCGCATGGTGGCTGGCGCTCATTACATTGGCGTCGATGTGGTGGGCCGCCCCGCTGCTGACGCTGGGCGGCTACATCTTCTCCTTCCTGCCCTTCATCGAGACGGCCAGCGCGACGACCAGCGTCACGTCGCTGGTCAACGCGCTGCGCGGGACGTCGAGCTGGCTCAGCTTCCTGACGGTGGACGGGCAGACCTGGCTGCCCGACGCCAACCAGCAGTCCACGGTCCCGTGGCTGATCGTGGTCACCGCGGCCGTGGCGGCGCTCGGCTTCGCCGGCCTCACCCTCCGCAGGCTCCCCGAGCGGTCATTTCTCCTGATCAGTGTGCTGTGCGGCGTCGCCGTCATCACGACGGGCCACCCGGGCACGCCCCACCACGAGCTCATGGTCGAGTTGCTGGACGGCCCGCTCGCCGTCTTCCGCAACCTGCACAAGTTCGACGCTCTGGTCAGGCTGCCCGTGGCGCTCGGCGTCGCCGGGCTGCTGTCCCTGGTCCGGCTGCGCTGGCGCACGCCGCTGACCGTCGCCGCCGCCGGGCTGATGGGGTTGTCGACCCTGCCCATCCTGTACGCGGGGCTCGCGCCGACCGGCGGCTTCACCGCGATCCCCGACTACTGGAAGCAGACCGTCTCCTGGCTGGGGCGCAACGCCGGAGACGGGATGGTCCTGGCCGTGCCCGGCGCCAAACGTGGTGAGTACCTCTGGGGGCGGCCCCTGGACGAGCCGCTGCAGGCGCTCTCGCAGGGCCGCTGGGCCACGCACACCATCGTGCCGTGGGGGTCGGCCGGCATCTCGCGGCTCATGGCCGCCATCGACGAGCGCCTGTCCGCCGGCGAGGGGTCGGCGGGGCTCACGGCCACGCTGCGCCGCATGGGAGTGACGTACCTGGTGGTGCGCAACGACCTGGATCGCGCCACCATCGGCACGGCCTGGCCGATCCGCGTGCACCAGGCACTCGAGGACTCGCCCGGCATCTCGCTCGCCGCCCAGATGGGGCCCGGCGTCGGCATCGGCCAGTACGGCAAGGCGGCCGCCTGGGTGGACCAGCCCTACCACGCGGTCGAGATCTACAAGGTCGCGGACGCCGCACCGCTGGTCGGCACCGTCGAGGCCACCCGCCCGCTCCGCGTGGGAGGCGCCCCCGAGGCCCTGCTCGACCTGGCCGAGCAGGGCCTCCTGGACGACGACCGCCCGGTCCTGCTCAACGACGACCAGGGCCAGGTCCAGGTGCCCGCCGGCGACACGGTGCTGACCGACACCCTGCGCCGCCGCGAGCTCTCCTACCCCGACCTGCGCCGCAACGCCAGCGCCACGCTCACCGCCGACGAGCAGCTCCGCGGCAACCTGCCGTCGAACGACATCCTCGATCCCGGATGGGAGAAATACCTGGCCACGGCGACGCTCACCGGGATCGCGAAGGTCACGGCATCCAGCTCCGAGGCCGATGTCACGGCATCCCCACGCTCCAGGGAGCCCGGCCGTCAGCCCTTCGCCGCCCTCGACGGCGACCGGCGGACCAGCTGGCGGTCCACGGGCTGGAACGGCGCGGTCGGCGAGTGGCTGGAGGTCACCTTCACCCAGCCTCTGACGGTCGCCACGATCAAGGTGACCTTCGAGAACGCGCCCATCGGCCCCCCGCCCAGTGAAGTGGCGGTGGAGACCGACACCGGCTCGCTGCGCCAGCGGGTACGCGCCACCGCGGACCCGCAGGAGCTGGCGGTGCCGAGTGGCCCGATCAGCCGCTTGCGCGTGAAGGTCACCGCCACCGGCTACGAGCCGCAGAGCAGGCTCGGCAGCCGCGTCGGGATCACCGAGCTGACCATCCCCGGCGTCCAGGCCGGACGGTCGATCACCGTGCCCGACCCGGGCGTAGGCTCGGGCGAGCCGGTCTCGGTCGCGGTCAGCAGGACCGGTGACGTCCCCGGATGCGTCAAGGGCTCCGTCGCCTGGAGCTGCGCCAAGGGCCACGAGGTCCTCGGCGACGACGGCAACGGCTTCGACCGTTCGTTCACCGTCAGGAAGGACGGCTCGTACGCCGTCTCCGGCCGTGCGGTGCTCACCGAGCGCACCGCCATCGAGCGGCTCAGCACGCTGCCCGGCGACGCCATAAAGGTGCAGGCGTCCTCGACCGCGGTCGAGCACGGCGCTGCCGCCGGCCGGTGGGCGTTCGACGGGGACCCGAAGACCGCCTGGTTCGCCGATCCGCTCGACCCGCGGCCCACGCTGAGCGTCGAGCTGGCCCGCAGGACGCGGCTGTCGCAAATCCGCGTCGTCACACCCGACTCCTACCTCGGCGCCCCTCCCATCCGGGTGACGATCCGGGCCGAGGGCGGGGTGCGGCAGAGCTGGGTGGGCAAGGACGGCCTCATCCGTTTCCCCGCCATGGACGCACAGAAGGTCAAACTGGAGTTCGGCGCGTCCGGCGGCCGCTCCATCGAGATCAGCGACCTCGCCTTCCCCGGGGTGCGCCCGCTCGGCGCGCTGACCGGCTTCCCGCTCAGGATGCCCTGCGGGTTCGGCCCGACGCTCACCATTGACGGCGACACCGTGCACACCGAGGTCGTCGATGGCACGCTCAACGACGTGGTCATCGGAAAACCCATCACGTTCAGGAGTTGCGAGCCGCAGCGGCTCGCGGCCGGTCAGTCCCGCATGTCCGTACGCCCTGGAGAGTCCTACCGCATCGAGTCCGCCATCGTCAGCCCCCAGCCGGGCGTCCGCGCCGCCGCCCTGGACATGAACCCCGTGGACATGAACGACGTCGCCGTGCAGTCGTGGGACGCCGCCGAGCGCGTGGTCAAGGTCGGCGTCACCGTCGACTCCTACTTGGTCGTCAACGAGAACTTCAACGCCGGGTGGCGGGCCAAGCTGGGGGCGGTCGAGTTGAAACCCGTCCGGCTCGACGGCTGGCGGCAGGCGTGGTTCCTGCCCGAGTACACCGTGGGCACCGTCACGCTCACCTACGAGCCCGACGGCGCCTACCGGGCCGGGCTGGCCGCGGGCGGCGCCCTGGCGCTGCTGGTGGCGCTCCTCGCCCTGGCGAGAACGGGCCTGCCCCCGCGGCACCTGGCGCCGATCCGGCCCGCTCGCCTGCGCCCGGCCCATGTCCTGCCCTTCGCCGTCGCCCTGGGGTTCTGGGTCGGCGGACCGGCTGGCGCGGGCGTCGTCGGCGTGGTCTGTGCGCTCGGAACCCGGTTGCGCCCGCTGCGCGAGGCCGAGCACGGGCGCCTGCGGACCCGCGGGCGCCTCCTGCTGGGCCCGCCGGCCGGTGTCGCCCTCTACCTGGCCGCCGCGGTGCTGGTCGCCGCGGGTGTGGGCGGTCTGTGGCCGCAGCTGCTCTGCCTGCCTCTGCTGGCGCAGCTGCTCGCCGAGGTCCCCGCCAGGCGGGCGCCGGCCAAGCGGATCGAGATCCCCGTACCCGTCGCCGCGGGCGGCCCGACCATGACGAGCGTGTCATGACCGAGACCACCAAGCCGCGCACCGGGTTCGCCCTCACCATCCCGGGGCCGATGGCCCGCAGCGCCGGGGCGGCGTCCCGGTGGGCGCGGCGACACGGCGTCCTGCTGGTCGCGCTCGTGCTCATCGGCGCGGTCATGGCGTGGAAGGCAGCCATCCTCCAGAGCTCCTACTTCAAGGAGGACGACTTCGAGTTCGTGGCCAGGGCGATGGAGAACGATCTCTCCTTCGACTACCTGACCCGGATCCACTTCGGCCAGTTCATGCCGGGCGGTTTCCTGCTGGCCTGGCTCACGTCCAGGCTGGAGCCCTTCGGCTGGGGGTACGCGGCCGGCGGGATCCTGGTGCTGCACGCCTGTGCCGCCCTCGCCGTCCTGCGGATGCTCCGCGTCGTGTTCGGCGAGCGGTCGGCGATCCTCGCGCCGCTCCTGGTCTTCCTCGTCGCGCCGATCACCGTGCCGGCGCTCGTGTGGTGGGCGGCGGCGCTCAACACCGTCTTCCTGCAGATCGCCCTGCCCATGGCGATCGCCTCGCACTGGCTGCACCTGCGTACCGGGCGGCTTCGGCACGCTGTGGCCGCGGCGTTGTGGGTGCTGTTCGGGCTGCTCGGCTTCGTCAAGGGGTTCGCTCTGCCGCTGGTGCTGCTCGCGCTGACGGTGATCTATCACGGCGGTCTGCGCGCCGCGCTACGCAAGTACGTGGTCGCCTGGTCGATGTACCTGCTCGTGCTGGTGGGTTTCGGGGCTCTCTATGTGTATCGGGCGCTCTCGTCGCCCAACACCGGAGGACTGCCGATCTTCGACCAGGCCGCGGGATTCCTGTGGGAGCTGCTCGGCAAGACCCTTGCCACCACCGTGCTCGGCGGCCCATGGCGGTGGTTCGCCGGCGGCGACTGGGGAGTGGCCTCGCCGCCGCTGCCGGTGGTGATCGCCTCCCTCGTCACCCTCGTGGCCCTGGTGGCGGTCACCGCGTACTACCGCAGGCGGGCGGGTCTGGCCTGGGCGCTGTTGCTTGGGTACGTGCTCGTGGCCGACGCTCTGCCGGTGTTGTGGGGCCGGGTTCACCTGCTCGGCTCGTTCGCCGGCACGGACACGCGGTACGTCGCCGACGCCGTACCGCTGATCGCGCTGGTCGTCGGGCTCGTGCTGCTACCGCTTCCCGGTGAGGCGGAGCCGTACCGGAGGATGCTGCCCGGCAGGGAACGGGTGAGCGGGATCTGCGGGGCGGCGCTCGGCCTGTTCGTGGGCGCGTCGCTGGTCACGGTCACGCTCTTCACCGGCTACCTGGGCGCGGACCGGCGCTACCACTACATCGAGAACGCACGGGCCGACCTGGTCAAGGCGGCGCCCGGCACCGTGATCTACGACCGGCTCGTGCCGTCCGACGTGCTGCCGGCGAGCTACAAGACCTACAGCCTGACCTCCAGGGTGCTGGGGGCCATGGCCACACCTCAGCTCAGGGCCAGAATGCAGGCGCCACCCGCGGCGCTCGACGGCATGGTCTTCGACGACCAGGGCCACCTCCGGCCCGCGGACGTCCAAGGAATCCCGCTCGTCCCGGCGACGCGGGACCGGTGCTGGCCGGTCACCAACGGAACCGTGCAGGTGCCGCTGGACAACCGCGTCAGCCGCCTGGAGGGAACCCTGGTCAAGCTCGGGTACGCCGCCCGCGCGGACACGAAGATCACGTTCTGGATGGGCGAGCGCGCCGTTGACGTGGAACTGCGCTCCGGCCTGGGCAAGGTGTTCATGCTCGCCGAGCCGGGCGCCGACCGCATCGTCGTGCACGACATGCCGCCGGGCGTCTGCATCGGCGACGTGACGCCGGGACAGGCGGTGCCGCGACCGTGAACGTCATGAGCCGCAGGAACCTCGCGCTGGTGCTGGCCGGCGTGGGCGCCTTCCTGCTGACGCTCATCCCCCTGACCCGCCTGTACGTGTACGGCCAGCTGCTCAAGGCGCCGCTGGAGCAGCAGAGCATGACCCGGTCGGTGGCGGAGTCTGCGACCTACCTGGACCCGGCCACGATGCGGCCAGCGGCGGGGGAGTTGGTGCAGACCCGGTGGCTGATCGGCGATGTGCTGGCCGGTGACGACGACCGCGCGGTGTGGGGCGAGTCGATCTCCATGGCCACGCGGGACGGCGAGCGGCTGGACTACCACGAGCGGCGCCTCGCCTTCGACCGCCGCACCGGCGCCATTGTCAACTGCTGCGGCGAATACCTGGACGAGGACACCTCGATCGAGCAGTCGGGACAGGCGTTCCGCTGGCCCTTCAACGCCCAACGCCGCGACTACACGCTGTTCGACCTGCGGCTGCGTCAGCCGGTCACGGCCGCGTTCGACGGGGTGGAGCGGGTGCGCGGCGTCGAGACCTACCGCTACGTCCAGCGCACACCGCGCCGGCTCGTCCCCGGCGAGACCGCGCCGCTGCCGCGTCACCTTCTGGGGCTGCCGGGCAAGGGCGACGTCGGTCTGGGCCGGTACGCCGAGATCCGCCGCACGTACTGGGTGGAGCCGATCAGCGGCCAGCCGATCAAGACACTGGACGAGGTGGAGGAGACGCTGGTCACGGCCGACGGGCGGGGCCGGCTGACCGCGCTGGAGGCGGCGTTCCGCACCACCGAGACCGACGTCGTGGCGGCGCTGAACACCGCGGCCGCCTACCGCCGCTGGATCCTGCTGCTGGGAACGGTCGCGCCGGTGGGCGGCGGCGCGCTCGGCGCCGGCTGTGTGGTGACCGCCATCTGGCTCATGCGGCGGCGCTCACCTGCGGCGCAGGACGAGGAGCAGGTTCCAGGTGACCAGCTCGCGGATGCCAGGTAGGTGGACGACATGCCGGGCCCAGCGGGGATGGTAGCGAGGGATCGCATCAAGGATCTCCGCGTCGCGGCACCGGCGGGCCCAGGCCAGCGGCTTGGCCACCCCGATGGCGTACATGCTCTCGCCGTAGACGTTCTTGGGCGTCTTGCCGTGCCTGCGCGCGTACCGCCGGGCGGCGTAGTGGCCGCCCAGGTAGTGCCAGGGAGAGGTCTCGTGGCCGCCCCACGGCCCGAGCCAGACGGTGTACGACAGATAGACGATCCCGCCGGGACGGGTGACCCTGACCATCTCGTCCGCCATCCTGAGCGGGTCGGGGACGTGCTCAAGCACGTTCGACGAGAAGCACACATCCACCGAGCCCGTGGCGAGGGGCAAGTCCAGGGCGCTGCCCAGGATCGAGTCCCGCGGCGGCACCCCGTCGCGCAGGCGCATCTCCCCGGCGTCGCAGTCCACGCACAGAGGCCGGGCGCCGACGGCACGCAGCGCGTCGGCGAAGTAACCGGGGCCGCCCCCCACGTCGGCCACCGTGGCGCCGGCCAGATCCGTGTAGGTCGCCAGCTGGGCGACCGTGTCACTGGCCAGGGTGCCGTAGAAGAAATCCGGATCGCTCTGCTCCAGGCGGAAGGCACGCAGCAACCGGACGGATCTGCCGAGATCCGCTCGGAAGGGTTCGGGGGTGTCCACGGCGCGGAGCTTACTGCAGCGGAAGGAAATGACGATGCCCGAGCACGTCAAACGCTCCGACACGGAAACGACGCAGACCGAGGACGTCGAGCGGTCTGAAGCGGGCACGACGCCGGCTGAGGAGGTCGAGCCCTCCGGCACGGAAGCGCCGCCGGCTGAGGACGTCGAGCGCTCCGAAACCGAAACGACGCCGCCTGACGACGCCGGACGCCCTGAGCCGGTGCAGATCACGTTGCCCGCGATCCGCACCGGGCCCGTCATGGGTGTCGGCCTGCTGCTCATCCTGGTCTCGCTGGTCTTCAAGGCCGGCGTACTCAGCAAGGCGTACTTCGTCGAGGACGACTTCCTCTTCGTGGCCGGCGCCAGTGACAGCGGGCTGACCTGGGAGTACCTGACCCGGGTGCACAAGGGCCACCTCATGCCCGGCGCGCTGGCCTTGGTGTGGGTGCTCACGTCGCTGGCACCGTACAACTGGGCGCTGGTCTCGTTCGTCACCCTCGCGCTCCAGGCGGCGGCCTCGATCGTGTTCCTCGTGTTGTTGCGGCGGCTGTTCGGGGACCGCGCGGTCGTGCTCGCCGCGTTGACCGTCTACGTCTTCGCCCCGCTCACCGTGCCCGCGATGAGCTGGTGGTCGGCCGCGCTCAACGCGGTGCCACTGCAACTCGCGCTGATCGCCGCGCTGGCCTCGCACATCAGATACGTCCGCGAGGGCAAGGGCCGCTGGCACGCCCTCATCTGGACCGCCGTCGGGATGGCCTTCTCCACAAAGGGAGTGTTCATCCCCTTCGTGGTGCTCGGGATCACCAGCGCCTACCTGGGCAAGGGGTTGTGGGCTCGCGCGCTGTTGACCGAGCTGCGCAGGCCCGTCTGGTGGGCGCACGGCCTGCTGCTGGCCGGGTACGGCGTGCTGTACTGGCTGCGCGGTGACAGCGCCGGCTCCGACGGGCTGACCGGCCCGAAGGCCGAGATCGTCCCCGGGCTGCTGCGCAGGCTGCTGGGGGAGACCTTCCCCACGGGCGCGGTCGGCGGCCCGCTGCGCTGGGGCGGGCTCACCGCCACCGGAGGGCTGGCCGACCCGGCCCAGGCCACCGTGATCGGCTCATGGGCCGTGATCGTGTTACTCGTCGTGGTCACGTGCGTGTACCGCAGGCGGGCGTGGCGGGCGTGGGCGATTCTGGCCGCCTACGTCGTCGTGGCCGACGCGGTGCCCACTGTGATCGCGCGGGCCACCGCGTGGGACCTGGTGGGCGCGGAGACCAGGTACGTCGCCGACGCCGCGGTGCTGGTCGCCCTGTGCCTGGCGCTGGCCTGGCAGCCGGTCGAGGGCGAGCCCGACGACACCCGCCGAAGGCCGGTTCCGGGCACGCTGTCGCTGGCCGCAGGCGGGCTGACCGTCGCCTTCGTGGCCGTGTCGCTGGTCTCGATCAACGCCTTCGGCGACACGCTCAGCGGGGACAAGGTCAGGAGCTACCTGGACAACGCGCGGGCCTCGCTGGCCACCGCGGCGCCGGACGCCGACATCTACGCGCGTCCCGTGCCGCCGGAGATCGTCCTGCCCTGGAACGGGCCGCGCCGCCTGACGTCCTACGTGCTCGCGCCGCTGGCCCACCCCGAGATCAGAGAGCGCATGCGCGAGCCGCAGCCGTCGGCCGATCCGTACGTCTTCGACGCCACGGGCAAGCTCGTCCTCGTGGGCCGGGTGGCGCCCTTCTTCGACGCGGTCAAGGGCCGGAAGTGTTTCCCGGCTGCCCGGGTCTTCCCCGTCGAGTCCTTGGGCGGTCCCGGCATGGTGGTGGCCATGGCGTACGTCAGTCCCCAGCCGGTGCAGGTCGTGGTGGACCTCGGCGGCACCCAGCGGGCGGCCACGCTGCCCGCGACCGGCGCCATGGGAGCGCTGTTCTACGTTCCGCACGACGGGGCGGGCAAGGGCATGCGGATCAGCGCGGGCGGCGGCCAGGGTCAGGCGTTCTGCCTGAGGGCGGTGGCCTTCGGCGAGCCGGGACCGGCCCCTCCGGCGCTCTGAGGGATGAAGCGGATCAGCCGCCTGGCGGGCTCCTCCACGTAGCGGTAGGTGAGCCCGGAGAGCGCGACCGTGATGGCGCCGACGGCGGTCAGGTTGAGTAGCAGGTTGCCGGACCACGGCTCTTGGCCGGTGAAGTCGTACCAGAGGTAGATGACCACGAACTGCCACAGGAAGACGCCGTAGGAGATCCGGCCGAGATAGCTCATGACCCGCCCGCCGAGCAGCGCGCGCACCGGCGTGGCGCGCTCCGGCTCCAGGGCCGCGGGCGCGACGAGACAGAAGGCGATGACCGTGTAAAGGGCCTGCTCGTAGAACGCGGTCCAGATGCCGCCCAGACCGACGAAGCGCGGCCCGGTCACCGGGGTGGCGGCGATCAGGTACGCCAGCCCCGCTATGAGCCACAACGTGCCCCACGAGGAGGCCAGGGCCGCGCACAGGCGGCGGATGCGGCCGTCATCCGCACGGGCCCAGACGGTCAGCACCGCCAGCGCCATGCCCGGCACGAAGAACGTCCACGAGCGCGGCAGCCACACGTTCATCCACGGCCGGTACTCGGGGAAATACTCGAAGATCGTGTACACGTAGGAGAGGGCGGCCAAGGCCACCAGCCCGATCAGCAGGCGCCTGGCCCTGGCGCCCATGTCCGGTCCCGCCCGCAGCGCGAACCCCCGCAGCGCGGCCGCTACCAGCGGGAGCGTGAGGTAGAACGTCAGCTCGACCGCCAGGCTCCACATCTGCCCGAGCCCCTTGGGCCCGAGGCCGAACCACCACGGGTTCGTGTCGTAGATGTGCACCAGGAACAACATGTTCCCCCACGTCCACGGATCCGACCGGTGGACCTCGCCCCACAGCAGCAGGGCCACGGCCACCACCAGCCAGTAGGCGGGGATGATGCGCAGGAAACGCCTCCACAGGTAGCGGCGCGTGCTGGGAGCCGGGTCTCCGATCAGGACCTCCGCGGCCCAAGCACGATAGAGCAGCAGGCCGGACAGCGTGAAGAAGATCGGCACGCCGATCTCGCCCCTGGACAACACGCCACCCAGGAAACCCGGTTCCAGCGCCGTGCCCGCCTCCATCGCCACGTGGAAGACCAGGACGGCGAACGCGGCCACCGCACGTATGCCATCGAGAGACGCCTGGTGTCCGGAGACCGCGGGCACCCCCGCCGATGTAGAACCTGTTTCGGTCACGTTTCCGCATCCCTGGTGACGTCGGTCACTCACCGCAATAACATACCGGCGAGTAGGAACTAGTTTCAGTTACTTAATCACCCAGACAGGCGTCCGTGCACCTGCACATGGAGGGTCGATGAACCGGGTCGTCGTAGGCAGCGTCCTCATCGCCGTCGGGGCATTCCTCATCGTTCTGGCTCCGCTGATGCGCCTCCAGGTGGCGCCCGCGCTCATGGCCGCCGCGGGCGACCACTACGGGATCACCAAGCTCCAGGCGACCGGCGCACAGTACTTCAGCGTCCCCGACGGTAAGGTGCTCACCGCCGACCTCGACATCATCGTCACCACCCGTGGTGACGTGAAGGAGGCGTCCGGTGACCGGGTCGTGTGGGACGAGTTCACCGCCGTGAACGACGTCACCAACGGCAAGCCCGGCATCAACTTCACCGAGCGGCGCAGCGCTTTCGACAAGCGCTCGGGCGTCGGGCTCAACTGCTGCGGCGTCAGCATCGACAAGGCTCCGGTGCAGTTGCAGGGCCAGATCTACAAGTTCCCGTTCGACGTGGAGAAGAAGGCCTACCTGGTCTTCAACTCCAGCGCGGGCAAGGCGTTCGAGGCCAAGTTCGTCGGCGAGGAGCAGGTCAACGGCCTGAACACCTACAAGTTCGAGCAGGTCGTCCCCGAGACCCAGACGGAGACCCTGAACGTGCCCGCCGCCTTGTTCGGCATGGGCGAGTCCGGTGACGTGCAGCTCAACCGCGTCTACTCCGGCACGGTCACCTACTGGATCGAGCCCACCACCGGCGCCCCCGTCCGTCAGGAGCAGCAGCGCAACGAGGTGCTCAAGAGCCAGGACGGCGTCGAGCGCTCCAAGGCCTTCGTGGCCACGGCCAAGATGACCGACGAGACCGTCAACGAGCTCGTCACCAGCGCACGCGAGGGCAAGAGCCAGATCACCCTGATCAGGACCACGTTGCCGATTGTGCTCGCGGTGGTCGGTATCGTGCTGTTCGTGGGAGGCGTTTTCCTGACCGTGCGCGGCCGCAGGACCTCATGAGCCAAGGCGTGGTGTCGCGGCCCCGCACGGCCGCGCCCGCGCTCGCGTTACTCAGAGCGGCCAGGCCGCGCCAGTGGGTGAAGAACGTGCTGGTCCTGGCCGCGCCCACGGCCGCCGGGGTGCTGGGTGAGCCGGGCAGCCTGCTCGCGACGTTATTGGTCTTCGTCGCGTTCTGCCTGGCGGCGAGCGGCGCCTACCTGCTCAACGACGCCGCCGACGTGGAAGCCGACCGGCTGCACCCGCGTAAGCGGCACCGGCCGATCGCGGCGGGTGAGGTGTCCGTGCGGACGGCCCGGGTGACCGGCGTCGCCCTGCTGATCCTGGCGCCCGCGGTGGCCGCGCTCACCGGGAGCTGGCAGTCGCCGGCCGTGGTCGCCGGCTACGTGGCGCTGACGCTGTCGTACACGGTGTGGCTCAAGCACCAGGAGGTCGTGGACCTGATCGCGGTCGCCGGGTGCCACGTGATCAGGGCCTACGCCGGGGCCGTGGCGGTGGACGTGCCGGTGACCGGATGGTTCCTGGTGGTCATCTCGCTGGCGGCCCTGCAACTGGTGGTGGGCAAGCGCGAGGCGGAGCTGCGGACCCAGGGCGTGACGGGGACCCGCGCGACGCTGGCCGCCTACTCTCCCGCCTACCTGGCCCAGGTCCGGATCATGTGCTCGGGCGCGATGATCGTGACGTACTGCCTGTGGGCGCTCAACGCGCACGCGGACCTCTTCTACGGGCTCAGCATCATCCCGTTCCTCCTGCTCGTGCTCCGGCATAATCTGCTGGTGGACCGGGGGAGGGGCGAGGAGCCCGAGGAGCTGGCGGCCCGCGACCGGCCGACCCTGCTGTTCGCCGCCGGGCTGATCGTGCTGGTGGCCTTGGGGATCTACACATGACGACGTTCCTGACCGGCTGGGGGGGCACGGCGCCCACGCCGGCCACGCTCGCGCGGCCCCGCTCCGTCGAGCACCTGAGCGAGCTGGTGGCCTCAGCGCCACGGCGGGGCGCGGTGGCGCGCGGCCTGGGCAGGTCGTACGGCGACGCCGCACAGAACGCCGGCGGCCTCGTCCTCGACTGCACCGGCCTGGACACGTGGACCTTTGACGAGGCGGCCGGCCTGGTGACCGCCTCCGGCGGGGTCAGCCTGCACGACCTGATGACGGCGCTCGTCCCCCGGGGCTGGTTCGTCCCGGTCAGCCCGGGCACCCGGCACGTCACCGTCGGCGGCGCCATAGCGGCCGACGTGCACGGCAAGAACCACCACCGCGACTCCTCCTTCGGCGCGCACGTCCGCTCGCTCACCCTGGTGACCGCCGGCGGGACGGTCCGCACGCTGCGCCCCGGTGATCCGCTCTTCTGGGCCACCGTCGGCGGCATGGGGCTGACCGGGGTGATCGCCGAGGCCACGTTCGCCTGCGTGCCCGTCGAGACCTCCCTCATGCGGGTGGACGTGCAGCGGACCGGCGACCTGGACGAGACGCTGGCGACCATGGCGGCCACCGACGACCGCTACCGCTACACGGTGGCCTGGATCGACCTGCTCGCCCGCGGCCGTGCGATGGGGCGCAGCGTGCTCACCAGGGGCGATCACCTGCCACGTGCTGAAGGGAAGGAGCCGCCGGCCTTCGCGCCGGGCGCGCTGCTGCGGGCTCCTGCATGGGTGCCAGGCGGGCTGCTCAACAGGCTGAGTGTGCGCGCGTTCAACGAGGTCTGGTATCGCAAGGCGCCGCGGCGCCGGACCATCGTGCAGGGCATCGCGCCGTTCTTCCACCCGCTCGACTTCGTCGAGGACTGGAACCGCGTCTACGGCTCGCGAGGCTTCGTCCAGTACCAGTTCGTGGTGCCCTTCGGCGCTGAGGACACCCTGCGCGACATCGTCGGGTCGTTGTCGGCGCACGGCACCGTGTCGTTCCTCACCGTGCTCAAGAGGTTCGGGCCGGAGTCGGGCGGGCTGCTGTCGTTCCCCATGCCCGGCTGGACTCTGGCCCTGGACATCCCCGTCGGGCAGCGCGGCCTCGCTGGCCTGCTCCGCGGCTTCGACCGGCAGGTCGCCGAGGTCGGCGGACGGGTCTACCTGGCCAAGGACTCGCGGCTGCGCGCTGACATGATGGCGGCGATGTATCCCGGGCTGGAGCAGTGGCGGCGGATCAGGGACGAGGCCGATCCCGCCGGGCTGTTCCGCTCCGACCTGGCCAGGAGGCTCCGGCTGTGAAGAACGCTCTCGGCGCCGTCGACACCGTGCTGCTGCTCGGCGGGCGCAGCGAGATCGGCCTGGAGATCGTCCGGCTGCTGGTGGCCCAGGGCGCGAGCCGGGTGGTGCTGGCCGTGCGCGGCGAGTTCGTCCCGCCCGCGCTGGGCGCGGAGGTCCACGTCCTGCCGTTCGACGCGCTGGACGTCTACGGGCACGGCGCCGTCTTCGACAAGGCGGTGGAGCTGGTCGGCGATCTCGACGTGGTGATCTCGGGGTTCGGCGTGCTGGGGAGCCAGGCGGACTACGACGCCGACCCGGCGGCCGCAGCCCGGGACGTGGCGGTCAACTATGGCGCCCACGTGTCGGTGGGGCTGCACGCGGCCGGGGTGCTGCGCGAGCAGGGACACGGCACGCTGGTGATGTTGTCGTCCGTGGCGGGCGCGCGGGTCCGCAAGGCCAACTTCGTGTACGGCTCGGCCAAGGCCGGGCTCGACGGGTTCGCTCAAGGACTGGGCGACGCCCTGCACGGGTCGGGCGCCCGAGTGCTGATCGTGCGGCCGGGCTTCGTGATCGGCCGGATGACGAAAGGGCTCACCCCTGCCCCGCTGTCCTCCACGCCCCGGCAGGTGGCCGCGGCCACGGTGCGGGCGCTGCGCGAGGGCACGTCCTCCGTCTGGGTGCCGCGCGCGCTCGGGCCGGTCTTCGGGGTGCTGCGGCTGCTGCCCCGCGCCCTGTGGCGCAGGATGCCGCGTTAGAACCCGTTCCATCAGAGTGACCGACCAAAGGTTCTAGAGTAGAACGCGTTGCAGTTTGGTGGGTGCGCGACTTATCGTCGGCTCATGCGGACACGTGTCACGGACATGTTCGGAATCGAGCTCCCGATCTTCGCCTTCAGTCACTGCAGGGATGTGGTGGCCGCCGTCAGCCGCGCGGGCGGTATGGGGGTGCTCGGGGCTCTCTACTTCACGCCTGAAGAGCTCGAGATGGAGCTCAAATGGATCGACGACCACGTGGACGGCAAGCCGTACGGCGTGGACGTCGTCATGCCCGCGTCCTACGAGGGCGCCGAGTTCGCGCCCGAGGAGCTGGTGGGCCGCCTGCAGTCGATGATTCCCGACGGGCACCGCTCGTTCGTCGAGAACCTCCTGGCCAAGCACGGCGTGCCGCCCCTGTCCTCGGACGCCGACGCCGGCAAGGTCCTGCTGGGCTGGACGGACGCCACCGCCCGCCCGCAGGTCGAGGTGGCCCTGCGCCACCCGATCGCGCTCCTGGCCAACGCGCTTGGCCCGCCTCCCGCCGACGTCGTGGACCTGGCCCACGCGCACGGGGTGAAGGTCGCCGCCCTCGCCTCCACGCCCCGCCACGCGCTCAAGCAGGTCGAGGTCGGGGTGGACGTGGTGGTCGCCCAGGGCACGGAGGCCGGCGGCCACACCGGTGAGATCTCCACGATGGTCCTGATCCCTCAGGTGGTGGACGCCGTGGACGTCCCCGTCCTGGCCGCCGGTGGCATCGGCAACGGCCGCCAGATGGCGGCGGGGATGGCGCTGGGCGCGGAGGGCGTCTGGACGGGCTCGTTGTGGCTCACCGTCGAGGAGGCCGACACCCCGGAGATGGCCAAGCGCCGCATCCTGGAGGCCACCTCCCGGGACACCGTCCGCTCGCGCAGCTGGACCGGCAAGCCGGCGCGGCTGCTCAAGAACGAGTGGACGGAGGCGTGGGAGTCGGAGGAGTCGCCGGGCACGCTGCCGATGCCGCTGCAGTTCATGCTGGTCTCGGACGCGCTGCGGCGCATCGGCCGCTCGGACGCCAGCGAGCTGGCGACCTTCCCCGCCGGGCAGATCATCGGGGTGATGAACCAGGTCCGCTCCACGAAGGACGTGGTGTTCGGGCTGGTGGAGGAGTACGGCGAGGCTCTCGACCGGCTCTCGCGCATCACTGAGGACTGAGCGCGACGGTCTCCGGCCGAAGCCGGGGACCGTCGCCGGCCTCAACGGCCCTCGTAGCGCGGCGCGCGCTTCTCGCGGAAAGCGCGCGTGCCCTCCTTGGCGTCCTCGGAGCCGATGACCGGCCAGCCGAGGTCGTCGGAGACCTTCAGGGCCTCCGGCTCGGAAAGCCCCAGCGTGTCCCGGTACGTGCGCAGGATCGCCTGGACCGCCAGCGGGCCGGAGGCGGCCACGTCGTCGGCCAGCTCGCGGGCCGCCGCCAGCGCCTGGCCGTCCGGGACCACGCGGTTGACCAGCCCCATCGACAGGGCCTCGGCCGCCGTGACCGCGCGGCCGGTCAGCAGCAGGTCCATGGCGTGGCAGTACGGGATCTGCCGGGGCAGCCGGACGGCGCTGCCGCCCATGGGGAACAGCGCGCGCTTGGCCTCGAACAACCCCAGCGTGGCCGACTCCGCCACCACCCGCAGATCCGTGCCCACCAGCAGCTCGGTCCCGCCGGCCACCGCGTAGCCCTCCACCGCGCTGATGATCGGCTTGGTGGGCAGGTCTTCCCGCAGCAGGCCCTTCCAGTGGAAGTTGGGGATCTGCGCGGCCCTGGCCTGGACCTCGGGGTCCGCCGACGGCTGTCCCATGGCCTTGAGGTCGGCGCCCGCGCAGAACGTGCCCTCCGCGCCCGTCAGGATCGCCGCCCTGATCCCGGGCTCCGCCGACGCGTACGCCCACGCCGAGGCCAAGCCGATCAGCATGTCCGAGGAGAGCGCGTTGCGGGCCTCCGGCCGGTTCATGGTGACGATGAGAACGTGGCCGTCGCGCTCCACTCGGCAGTGGGGGGTGCTGATCAGCAGAAGCTCCACGGATGCCTCCGAAGTCTCTAATCAAGCGCTTGCTACGCACTTCGGCCCCAGGATACGCTCCCACCAGCGAACGAGAACAGGTTCCTGTTTTTGCCGGCGCTGCGAGGGAGTGCATATGGGCACGCTCGGTTTCTGGAGGCTCGCGCAGGCGGATCCCGAGTGGATCGCGGCCGTGGATCCCGACGGCACGGAGCACCGCGCGGGCGAGCTCCTGGCCCGATCGAACCGCCTCGTCCACGGCCTGCGCGACCTCGGGCTCAAGCCCGGCGACGGCATCTGCGGCCTGGTGCCCAACGGCGCCGACGGCCTGGTGCTCTACCTGGCCGCGATGCAGGCCGGCTGGTACTACACGCCGGTCAACTGGCACCTCACCGGCTCGGAGATCGCCTACATCGTCTCCGACAGCGAGGCCAAGGCGTTCTTCGTCCATCCCCGCTTCGCCGCGACCGGGGCCGAGGGCGCGCGGGCCATCGAGCCGGATCGCCGCTTCCTCCTCGGAGAAGGGCCGGGATTCCGGGCGGCGAGTGAGCTGACCGACGGACGGCCCGACAGCACGCCTGCCGATCGCACCGCCGGCGCCACCATGCACTACACGTCGGGCACCACCGGCAAGCCCAAGGGCGTCAAACGCCCGCTGAGCGGCCTGGATCCGGACGACTCCGCTGAGCTCATGACGTTCTTGCTCGGCTTGTTCGGCATCACGCCGGGCCGGCCCAACGCCCACCTGGTCACCTCGCCCTGCTACCACACCGCCGTGACCCAGTTCGGCGGCACGGCCCTGCACATGGGGCACACGCTGGTCTACATGGACAAGTGGGACGCCGAGGAGCTGCTGCGACTCTGCGAGCGGCATCGCGTCACCAACTCCCATCTGGTGCCGACGCATTTCAAGCGGCTGCTCGCGCTGCCCGAGCCGACCCGCAAGCAGTACGACCTGTCCTCGCTCACGTGGATGATCCACGCGGCCGCCCCCTGTCCGATCCCCGTGAAATGGGCGATGTTGGACTGGTGGGGAGACTGCGTCTACGAGTACTACGCGGCCACCGAGGGCGGCGGCACCCTGGCCACGCCCGGGGACTGGAAGACGCATCCGGGCACGGTCGGCAAGGCCTGGCCCATCAGCGAGCTGCTCATCGTGGACGAGCAGGGCGAGCCGGTGCCCACCGGCGCCACGGGCACGATCTACATGAAGATGATGGGCGCCTCGTTCGAGTACAAAGGCGACCCCGCCAAGACGGCCGCGAACCGGCTCAAGGACTTCTTCACCGTCGGCGACATCGGATACCTGGACGAGGACGGTTTCCTCTACCTCTGCGACCGCAAGGCCGACATGATCATCTCTGGCGGCGCGAACATCTACCCGGCCGAGATCGAGAACGAGCTCATGATCCACTCGAAGGTGGCGGACGTGGCCGTGTTCGGCATCCCCGACGAGGAGTGGGGCGAGCAGATCAAGGCCGTGGTCGAGCCGGCGGCGGGTGTCGAGCCGGGCCCGGAGCTGGCCGCGGAGCTCCTGGCCTCGCTGGAGGGCCGGCTGGCCCGGATGAAGTGGCCCAAGAGCGTCGACTTCATCGCCGAGATGCCCCGCGAGCCGAACGGCAAGCTGCTCAAACGCAAACTCCGCGCCCCTTACTGGGAGGGACACGACCGTGCCATCTGATCCGCTGGTCGCTCAGCACGTCCTGGAGTTCCCCGGCGGTTACACCCGTTCGACCGGGCCGGTGGTCGGCCGGTTCCTGAGCGAGTTGCGCGCCCGCCGCATCGTAGGGACGCGGACGGCGGAGGGCCGGGTGCTGGTGCCGCCCCTCGAGTACGACCCCGCCACCGGCGAGCCGGTCACCGGCGAGTACGTCGAGGTCGGCCCGGCCGGCACGGTCACCACGTGGTCGTGGGTGCACGAGCCCCTCGACGGTCATCCGCTGGACCGGCCCTTCGCCTGGGCGCTGATCAAGCTCGACGGCGCCGACACGGCGCTGGTGCACGCGGTGTGTCCCGAGCACATCAAGGCGATGAAGACCGGGATGCGGGTCTGGCCCGTGTGGCGCGACCAGCCCACCGGGCACATCACCGACATCGCGCACTTCGTCCCCGAGGTCACGCAGATCGTCTCCCAGGTGCGTGCCGAGTACCGCCTCCAGGCAGGCGGCGCGCTCCGCGTCTTCCTCGAGGGCATCGAGCGGGGTGTCTTCCTCGGCGGTCGCTGCGACCACTGCGCCAAGGTGTACGTCCCCTACCGCGCGGCCTGCCCGGAATGCGGCAACGCCATCCCCGACACGCTCGAGCTTCCCGACACCGGCACGATCACCACGTTCGCCATCAACAACCTGCCCGACCCGCGGGCCCCTGAAGTGCCCTTCGTGTCGGCGTACATCCTGCTCGACGGGGCCGACATCCCCATCATCGCCCTGACCGGCGACGTGCCCGCGCACGAGGTGCGCCAGGGCATGCGGGTCAAGGCCGTGTGGGTGCCCGAGAGCGAGCGCACGGCGTCCATGGCGAACATCCGCTGGTTCGCCCCCACCGGCGAGCCCGACGTGGAGTTGTCATGAGAGAGGTCGCGATCGTCGCGTTCGCCCAGACGCGGCACACCCCCCACGACACCGGCCTGACCGAGCCCGAGCTGATCCTGCCCGTGATCAAGGAGGTCAAGCGGCGCACCGGGCTGGAGCGGTTCGGCTTCACCTGCTCGGGCAGCTGCGACTATCTCGCGGGCGCGCCGTTCTCGTTCGTGTCCGCGCTCGACGCGCTGGGCGCCTGGCCGCCCATCTCGGAGAGCCACGTGGAGATGGACGGAGCCTGGGCGCTGTACGAGGCATGGGTGCGCCTCCAGCACGGCGACGTCGACTCGGCCCTGGTCTACGGGTTCGGCAAGTCGTCGCTCGGTGACCTGCGCACGATCATGACGCTCCAGCTCGACCCCTACTACCTGGCTCCGCTGGGCCTCGACCAGCTCTCCTACGCCGCACTCCAGGCCGCCGCGGTCGACGCGGACCGGAAGGAACTGGACGAGATCGTGCGCCGCAGCCGGGCCGACGGCCGCGCCAACCCGTACGCGCTGGACCTGCCCGAGCCGGAGGACGAGGACTTCGCCGTCCAGCCGCTGAAACAGACGGACGTGCCGCCGATCACGGACGGCGCGGCCGCGATCGTGCTCGCGACCGGCGACCTGGCCCGTGAGCTGTCCGCCAGTCCGGCCTACATCAGGGGCATCGCGCATCGGATCGAGCCTCACTACCTGGGCCTGCGCGACCTGGCCCGGTCGGCCTCCGCGGCCGACGCCGCGCGTGCTGCGGGGGTGGGCAAGGGGCCCGTCGAGGTGGCCGAGCTGCACGCCCAGTTCCCGCACGAGGAGATCATCCTGCGCGAGGCGCTGGAGCTGACCGGCGACACGGTGATCAACCCGTCGGGCGGGCCGCTGGCCGCGAACCCCGTCATGGCCACCGGGCTCATCCGGATCGGCGAGGCGGCGCAACGCATCCTCGACGGCCATGCCCACCGCACCGTCGCCCACGCCGCCGGTGGGCCGTGCCTGCAGCACAATCTCGTCACCGTACTGGAGGCCTGATGGGTAACCGTTGCGCGGTCATCGGCGTCGGGCAGACGCACTACACGACCAGGCGCAGGGACGTGTCGATCGCCGGGCTGGTGCGCGAGGCGGCGCTGCGGGCGCTGGAGGATGCCGGGCTGACGTTCAAGGACATCGACGCCGTGGTCATCGGCAAGGCGCCGGACCTGTTCGAGGGTGTCATGATGCCGGAGGCGTACCTGGCCGACGCGCTCGGCGCGGCAGGCAAGCCGATGATGCGGGTGCACACCGCGGGCAGCGTCGGCGGCTCCACCGCGCTGGTCGGCGCCAGCCTCGTCCAGGGCGGCGTGCACGACCGGGTGCTGGTCGTGGCGTTCGAGAAGCAGTCGGAGTCCAACGCCACCTGGGCCCTGTCCACGCACCTGCCGTTCAGCTCGTCGCTGGTGGTGGGCGCGGGCGGCTACTTCGCGCCGCACATCCGCGAGTACATGCGCAGATCCGGCGCCCCCGATCACATCGGCACGCTGGTGGCGGTCAAGGACCGGATCAACGCGCTCAAGAACCCGTACGCGCACCTCAAGATCCCCGGCATCGACCAGAAGATGGTCGAATCCACGCCCATGCTCTGGGAGCCGATCCGCTACCTGGAGACCTGCCCGTCCAGCGACGGCGCCTGCGCCATGGTCCTGTCGTCGGAGTCCGCGGTCACCGGCACCCCGGCCTGGGTGCACGGCACCGCCATGCGCTCCGAGCCGATCTTCCGGGCGAGCCGTGACACGGTCAACCCGCAGGCGGGCAAGGACTGCGCCGCCGACGTCTACCGCCAGGCCGGCATCGCCGACCCGAGGCGGCAGATCGACGTGGCCGAGACGTACGTGCCGTTCTCCTGGTACGAGCCGATGTGGCTGGAGAACCTGGGGTTCGCGGCGGAAGGGGAGGGATGGAAGCTCACCGAGTCGGGCGCGACCGCGCTCGACGGTGACATTCCGTGGAACGCCTCGGGCGGGGTGCTGTCCAGCAACCCGATCGGGGCCTCGGGGCTGATCAGGTTCGCCGAGGCCGCGCTGCAGGTGCGCGGGATGGCCGGCGAACACCAGGTGGACGGCGCCCGCACGGCGCTCGGTCACGCCTATGGCGGGGGAGCCCAGTTCTTCGCGATGTGGATCGTCGGACGGGAGAAACTCTGATGGAGTTCAACCACGCGGACCTGTACGAGGGGTTAGCGGACGCGATCGGGGACCGGACCGCCGTCATCTGCGGCGATGATCGCCGCACCTACGCAGAGCTGGACACCGAGGCCAACCGGCTCGCCCACTACCTCATGGATCTGGGCATCCAGCCGGGCCAGCACGTCGGCATCCAGCTCTACAACGGCATCCCGTACATCGCCGGCATGCTGGCCGCGCTGAAGATCCGGGCGGTGCCGATCAACGTCAACTTCCGGTACGTCGAGGCCGAGCTGCTCTACCTGTACCGGGACTCCGACATCCGGGCGCTGATCTACGACGTCGAGTTCGACGCGCGCGTGGCCGCCGTCGCCGGCGAGGCGCCGCTGCTGCAGCACCTGATCTCGGTGGGCGGCGAGTCGGCGATCGGCGCCGCGGTGCCGTACGAGACCGCGCTGGAGCAGGGCAAGCCCGAGCGGGGCTTCCCGCCGCGCTCCGGGCAGGACGTGTACATCATCTACACCGGCGGCACCACCGGCATGCCGAAGGGCGCGATGTGGCACGTCGAGGACCTGTTCATGGGCTTCGGCGGCGGCAACCCGTACGGCGAGCCGCGCGCTACCCCGCAGGAGGTGATCGACGCCGCGGTCGCGTCAGGTCCCTTGCTGATGTTCCCCGTTGCGCCGCTGATGCACGGCGCCGCGCAGATGGCCACGTTCATCACGTGGTGGATGGGCGGGAGCGTCGCGTACATCCGCAAGTTCGACGGCGCCGAGGTGTGGCGGACGGTCGAGCGTGAGCGCGTGAACACCATCAACATCACCGGCGACGCCATGGCCAGGCCCATGGCCGAGGCGCTGGCGCAGGGCTCCTACGACGTCTCGTCGCTGATCGTGATCAGCTCGACCGGCGCCATCCTGTCCGGCGCGGTCCGCGACCGGCTGCAGGAGCTGCTCCCGAACGTCATGATCCTGGACAACTTCGGCTCGACCGAGTCCGGCTACACGGCGTCGGGCACGGCCGGGTCGTCGCCGGAGACCGGCCTGCGCTACCAGCCGAACTCCGTGGTCAACCTGGCCGTCCTCGACGAGAAGGGCCGGCCTGTCGAGCCCGGGTCCGGGCAGCTCGGGACGGTGGCGCGGTCGGGGCGGGTCGCGTTCGGCTACTACAACGACCCGGACAAGACCGCCCGCACGTTCGTCACCGACGAGCAGGGCGCGCGCTGGTTGCTGACCGGAGACCTGGCGACCGTCGACACCGACGGGACCGTGAACGTCTTCGGCCGGGGCTCGCAGTGCATCAACACCGGCGGTGAGAAGGTGTTCCCCGAAGAGGTCGAAGCCGTGCTCAAGGGGCATTCCGCGGTGTTCGACGCGGTGGTGACCGGGGTACCGGACGAGCGCTGGGGGAACAAGGTGGCGGCCGTGATCGAGCCGCGGCCCGGTGTCGAGGTCACGGCCGAGGAACTGGACGCGCACTGCAGGAAGCTGCTGTCCGGGTACAAGGTGCCGCGAACGTACGCGTTCGTCGAGACGATGGTGCGCTCGCCGGCCGGCAAGGCCGATTACCGGTGGGCGCGGGAGACGGTGCAGGCCATCACGTCCTGAGGGCGCGCAGGTCGTCCTCGACCTGCCGCGCCTCCTCGCCCTTGCCGGCCTTCTCCAGGAGCGTCAGTCTGCTGCGCAGCACGTCGCGCAGCAGGTCCGCCAGGCCCTCGTCGCGCTCGCCGGCGAGCAGCTCACACAGCAGCCCCGCCGCGACCCGGAGCGCGGCGTCGGCCGCGTCGTCCCTGCCCAGCTCCTGCTGGCACAGGCCGAGCCGGGCGTGCGCGACGGCCCTGGAGAGCACGTCGCGCGTCACCTGCGTGCCCCGGTGGAAGACCAGACCGGCCTCCAGCGGACGACCCGCCTCCATGAGTGCGTCGCCCAGCATGAGCATCCCCCTGGCCAGCAGCCCGGACAGCGGAGGGTTGCCCGGCGCGTACCTCTCCAGCGCCGCCACCGCCTCGCGGAGCGGCCGCACCGCGTCCGCGGCGAGGTCGCGCATCCGCAGGGCGGCGGCCAGTGTGAGGCTGGCTCCTGCCCGGCTGGTATGGAGGGCCTCGGCGTTCATGCCCGTGGTCATCAGGTCGTCGTAGATCGCGATGGCCTCGCGGGCCCTGGCCTCGGCCTCGGTGCCGCCGTCCAGCTGCAGCAGCGGCAGCAGCTCCGAGCTCTGGGCCAGGGAGTCGGCCAGGATCGCCCGGTACGTGAGATCGTCCGGCGACCGTCTGGCTAGGGGGATCAGCTGCTCCACGAGGGCGTTGGCCTCGGTCAGCTCGCCCAGCATCATGTGACACCTGGCCAGCCGCTGGAGGGCGAGCGCGTGCTTGACCGTGCCCGGCTCGTGTCCGGTCGTGGCGGTCCTGGCGTACTCGGCGGCTTCCTCCGCGCGGCCGCCGGCCAGCAGATCGTCGGCGATCATCGCGGCGACCTCGGCGGTGGCCGATCGGTGCGACAGCCGCGTGTAGATCTGCAGCGCCTCCACCAGGTGCGCCAGCGCCTCGTGCGTCCGCCCCGAGGCCCGCAGTACCCTCCCACGCACCACGATGGCCTGGGCGCGCACGTGCGGCAGCTCCTGCCCACGCTCGGACGCCCGTTCCAGCTCGGCCAGCGACCACGTGACCGCCTCCAGCGCGGCGTGCGGTCGGTCCAGGGCGGCCAGGCTGTCGCCCAGCTGGGCGTAGACGGCGGCGGCGACGGCCGGGTCGTCCAGCTCGTCGCACAGGTCCGCGGCCCGTTCGCAGTGGGCCAGGGCCTCCACAGGGCGGCCGCGCTCGAGCAGCTCGGCCGCGTACCGGGCGAGGGTGGAGGCCAGCTCCCTGCCGTGCTCCGCGTCGTCGAGCAGCGCGATCGCCTGCTCGGCGGCGGCCAGATCGGTACGGTCGAGCCTGGCGAGGGCGGCGAGCGCCAGTCCCAGCCGGCCGCGGTGTGCGCTGGAGAAGGCGGTCAGGGCCCGGTGCACGCGGACGGCCAGCCTGGCGGCCTGAACGGCGCTCTCGGTGTCGTTCGCCTGCGCGGCGGCGGTGCTGAGGCGGGACAAGCAGCGGGCGTGCCTGTCGTGCAGGTCGGCGTCGGCGCTCAGCGGCACCTCGCGTTCGAGCGCCTCGGTGAAGGTCGTGAGCGGCGGCAGCAGCACGGCCAGATCCGCGCCGTCCGGCAGATCGCTCAGGTACGCGGTGAGCTCGTCGATCAGGGTCCTGAGCACGCCGGCCTCCGGGAGCGGGCGCGTCTGCAGGATCCGGGCGTACATGACGATCCCGGCGGCCGGGCCTTCCTCGCGGGCCCGCAGCCTGGCCAGGCGTACCAGGGCCGACAGGTGCACCTCCGCCAGATCGGCGGGCGGGGGACCGTGCTCGGCCATCAAGGCGGTGCCCTCGGCCAGCTTGCTCCTGGCGGCGTCCTCGTCGTGCAGCTCGGCCAGGCACAGGCCGCTCAGCTCCAGGCAGGCGGCGCTCACCAGCCGATCGCCGCTCGACGGCTCCTGCGCGAGGACGTCGAGAGCCCGGGTCGCCGACTTGAGCGCGCCGCCCATGTCCTGCCGGGTGAAGCGGATGCCGCCCTGGAGGAGCAGCGCCCCGGCGAGGGCCACGGGGGATTCGATGCCTTCGGACACGAGCGCGGCGTACAGCCTGACCAGCCGATCCGCCGCCGCCTCCGCGTCCGCCGCGCAGGCGGCGTGGGACAGCGCGACGGCCTCCAGGATGAGCAGCTCGGCCAGCTCCTTCCCCGACGCCGGGCTCGCCCCGGCCTGCCCGTGGGACTCGATGGCGGTAAGCAGGTGGGGTACGGCCTCCTTGTGCCGCCCGAGGCCCACGAGCGTGCGCCCGAGTGCCGCCGCCACCTGGCCGACCGCCATCGCGTGCGGCCGATCCTGTCCCGCGTGCCGCTGGAGCAGCTCGGCCGCCCGCATCGCCAGCGCGAGCCCGTCCGCCGCCCGGCCCGCGTCCGACCAGGCGCGGGCCAGCATGGCTTGGGCGGACAGGTACGCGTGGATCTCCTCGAGCTTCGGCTCGCCGGCGCCTTCGATGGACTCGCGGCGCTCGGTCACCAGCTGCTCAGCGCGTGCCACGGCCTCGTCGGGCCGGGAGGTGACCAGCGCCAGCATCCAGTGCCGCGCGCCGCCCGGCGCCGGGACCGTTCGCGTGCGGCCCAGCCGGGCTCGTATCTCGGCGAGATGGCGCCGGTAGGCGTCGTCGTCCGCGCTCAGGACGTCGTACAGCTCGGCTGCGATCTCGAGCTGCGCCAGGGCGTCCGCGGAGCGTCCCAGCTCGTCCAGGCACAGGCCGAGCAGCCGCCTGGCCCTGGCCTGCGGGTGCCGCCCGTCCGCCACGCCCATGGCCTCGTGCAGCGGGTCGAGCGCCTCCTCGGGGCGGTCATCCAGCAGCAGGAGCTCGCCCAGGTCGAGCAGCTGCCCGGCCAGCGCGGGGCGATGTTCGCCGGGATCGAGCACGACGAGCGCACGCAGGTTGCGCGTGGCCTCGGCGGCGGCCCGCGCGGCGGCGTCCAGGTCGTCCAGAGCGCCGTGCAGCTGGGACAGCAGGCCGGCCGCTGTGGCCAGCAGGAACCGCAGCCCGGGCTCCTCAGCCGCCAGGCCGCGCAGCCGCGCCACCGCCTCGGCCGCAGGGACGAGGGCATCGGTGGTCCTGCCGCGGTCGTGGAGCCAGGCCGCGAGCAGGTGGAGGCGGTGGGCCAGGTCGCGGTCCGTGGGAGCGACGGTCCTGACGGCCGTCGTGGCGGCGATGGTGAGACAGGCGGCCAGCTCCGCAAGCGCGGCGGTGGGTGGCCCGTCCTCCAGACCCTCGAACGGCGCCAGCGGCGCGGCGGTGATGAGCTCCTCGAACGGGGGCAGCGGCTCGGCGGCGGACAGGACGCCTGCCACGTTCGCCGCGACCTCGGGATCGCCGCCTGCCGCCGAGAACGCCTGGACGGCCTCGTCCGTCCGCCCGACTCCCAGCAGCGCACACGCCAGGTTGTAGTGCGCCCGCGCGGCCCGCCCCGCATACCGGGGCTCGTGCTCCTCTTCGGCGAGGATGCGGAACCTCGCCGCCGCCTCCTGGACGGGCTTGAGCGCACTGCCGGGCTCGCCCGCGAGCAACAGGCAAGCGCCCAGGTTGTCCAGAGCCTCCGCCTGCGCGCCCGCCGCCTCGTACGGGGGAGCGGCGGCGAAGATGTCGACGGCCTCGGCGGCCGCGACGACCGCCTCACCCACCCGGCCCGCGGCCGCCAGCCGCTCCGACAACACCGACAGCGCACCGGCCAGCGCGATGGGCCTGCTCTCCGCCCGCAGGTGCCGCACGGCCAGCTCACCGATCGTCACGTGGAGGGCCCGCAGCCCCAGCCGCACGTCCCGCCGTACCGGGAGCCCGGCAGCGCGAGCTCCTGCGCGCGCGATCTCCCGATCGCCGGTGAACAACCCCAGCGCCGCATGGAGCGCGTCTCCCAGCCGCGTCCCCGACGCCGCCGCGGCCTCCGCCACCATGCTGTCGATCCTGGCCGCCACCAGCCCCCGCAGCGCCGACCTGACCTGCCCCGAGCCCGCCGACAGCCGGAGGGCGTCGAGCATGCGCACGAGGTGCCGCGCCGTACGGCCCTCGTGATCGTGCAGGGCGAGCACGAGCCGGTCCAGGTCCTGCGTCTCGGCCAGAAGCCGCTCGGCCAGCACATCCGGCCCCAGCGGCCGGCCGTCGTCGAAGATCCGGCCGAGCCACTGCATCGCGGCGCCGATGTGGAGACCCGGCACGGCCGTCAGCAGGCCGGGCAGCTCGGCGGGGGCCGGGGCGGTCAGCGTGACCACCGCTACGGCGTGCCGCGCTGGCAGGTCGTTCACCCGCTCACCCGGCCACACGTGCGCCCACTGCTCGAATTCGCGCTCCAAGAGCCGGTCCACCAGCCCGCCCGCCTCGACGTTGCCGTGAGCTCCGTCCCGCAGACGCGTCAGGGCGGCCAGGTGGACATGGAGCGGCAGACCGAAGTCGGGGTCGTCGAGAGGAGGCGGCCAGGGAAGGGCCGCCCTGCTGGGCGCGAACGCCTTCATGGCCGCGTGCGCGTGCTCGGTCCGTTCGTCCAGGGTGAGCGGACGGGCGTTGAGCTGGACGGTCGCGGTGTTGAGCCGCCGCAGCCAGCCTCCCGCGGCCGTGTCGAGCCGCCGCCACCATTCGGGCTCGCCCGGCTCACGGACCAGCAGCAGGATCCGTACGGGTGGGTTGTGCTCGTGCTTGGCCAGCCGCCGCACCAGCTCTCCGACCAGCGGCGAGGACGGCTCGGGGTGGTCGACCACCAGCAGGGTCGGGCGCAGCACGTCCAACGTCACGGCCCGGGCCGCCGCCTCACCGGAAAGGGCGGCGCAGACGGAGCCCAGCGGCAGGAACCCGGCGTCCCACCCCGCGCGCTCGAGCACCTCGCACAGCTCGCCCGCCAACCTGGTCCGCCCCGTGCCGGGGCGCCCGCTCAGCACGGCGATCGACAGCGCCCCAGGCTCGTCGGCCCACTCCCGTAACCGGGCCAGCTCCTCCGCCCTGCCCAGGAACGGCACCACCGCGTGCCGCGGCATCAGCAGTCTCCAGTCCGGGCAGTCCGGCGGCAGGTCCTCGCGGGCGGGCGAGAGCAGATCGGGCAGGAGCACCGACGGGTCGCCCTCGGCCACGGTTTCGAGCCGCCCGGGCGGCACGTTCGCCAGCTCGCGGAAGCGTTCGTCACTCAGCAACGCGGTCACCGGGATGACGTCGAGGCGCCGCTGGGCGTACCCGTCGCGGCCGGTGACGATCACGCCGATGACCTGCCCGGCCGGCTCGGCCAGCAGGGCGGCGCCCGACATGCCCTCCCAGAGGGCGATCGGCAGGGAATCCAGCACACCGGCCGCCAGCGCCTTCGACACCGCGCCCGCAGGCGGGTCCACCAGACCCGACAATGTTTGCGCGGCCCCCTCCCCGTCCCTGGGAAAGCCCCTGGCCACGCAGCGCAGCCTGTACGGTCCCTGACCGACCCGGGCCCAGCGCACGTGGTCGATGCCCGGCACCCCACGCCAGGGTGTTTCGTCGGACGAGGCGCCGGTCACCCGCAGCAGCGCGGCCCCGGTGCCGCCGCGCCCCCGCCAGACCTCCTCGGCGCGGACCCACCGCGGCGACCACGCCGCGCGCACCCGGCACGGCGCCTCGGGATCGACGAGGTCGCCGGAGGTGAGCACGAGATCGGCGCCGATGGCATAGCCCGAACCGGTCACGCCGACGAGGTCATCGTGACCGGAATAAACCTCGACGGCCCGCTCGAGCCCGAGGCGGTGCGGTGGCGTGTCCATGGGGTCCGCCTATAGGCCTACTTGGTACGTCCGGACGTGCCGTCCCCTCGATCAGCGTTTGATCTCACTATCGCACTAAGGGCCAGAAATTTCCTGGCTTGTCACGCCTTCTCGGTGGTGAGCCAGGCCGCCAGCCCGAGGTACACGAGCCCGCTGCCCACATCGAGCCGCCGGCGTGCGCGGGCCGAGCGGCGTACCCTATCGGCGAGCGCCGAGGCGAGCATCGCGTACGTGCCGTCGGAGGCCATGCCGAGCACGATCCACAGCAGCCCGAGCAGCAGCATCTGCGGCCCGACCGGGCCGGCGTCCGGCTTGACGAACTGCGGCAGGAACGCCAGGAAGAAGATCGCCGTCTTGGGGTTGAGCACGTTCACCACGAACCCCTCCCAGAACAGCCGCTGCTTCGACTGCACCCGCAGCTCGATCGCCTGCTCACCCTCGGACCGCCGCACCAGCTTGCGTACGCCGAGCCAGACCAGGTAGGCGACGCCGACGTACTTGACCACGGTGAACGCCGTGGCGGAGGCGGCCAGCAGCGCGCTGATGCCCAGCGCCGCCGCGGCCACGTGCACGACCGAGCCCGCGTGCACGCCCAGCACGGAGATCATGCCTGCCGCGCGGCCTTGGGAGACGCTCCGGGTGACGATGTACAGGACCGCCGGCCCGGGCACCACGAGCAGGCCGAGCGTGACCACACTGAAGAGGGCGAGTGTCGAAATATCCGGCATGAAGCCATCGTAGGAGCGGCGTCAAAGCCTTTCTTTCAGCGCCTCCCGCAGGGCCTCCAGCAGCGCACCGGTGGCCGGTGGGTGGGGCGGGTCGCCGTAGACGGCGGCGTACACGTGCCTGGTCGAGCCCGGCACCTCCGCCACCTCCACGTCGGGATGCCGGTGGGCGCGCAACGCCAGTCCCGGCAGCATCGTCAGCCCGAGCCCCGCCGCCACCAGCGCCTGCACGGCCACGATGTCGTCGCTGGTGAACGAGATCCGCGGCTCGAACCCCGCCTTCTCGCAGATGTCCAGCAGGTGGCTGCGGCACCGGTCGCAGCCCGCGATCCAGGACGCCTCGGCGTGCCCGGCCAGCTCTCCGTCCGTGGGCGCGCGGGACACCAGGTAGCTGGGGTCGTCGAGGAGATGGATCATGGTGATGCCGCTGTCCTCGGGCGCGGTGTCGTCGTACCTGAACACCACCGCCACGTCCACCCGCCCCGCCCGCAGCAGCCTGAGCGCCTCCGGGGGCTCGGTCTCGGTGAGGTGCAGGCGCAGGCCGGGATGCGCCTCGCCCAGCACCGTCGCCGCCTTCGGGACGAAGGTGCCGAGCGCGGAGGGGAAGGCGGCCAGCCGCACGCGGCCGGCCCGCATCCCCACGTGTGCGGCCAGCTCCTCGGCGGTGGCGTCGAGCCGGCCGATGATCTCCGCGGCCCGCTCGGCGAGCAGCCTGCCCGCGTCCGTGAGCCTGATGCCGCGGCCCGCTCGCTGGATGAGCCGGGCGCCGGTCTCGGCCTCCAGCCGGGCGAGGTGGTGGCTGACGGACGGCTGCGAGTAGTGCAGCTCCTTGGCGGCCGCGGTCAGCGAGCCCTTGCGGGCGACCGCGAGGAGGACACGGAGACGGACGACATCCAGCATTCATCAATCATATCTATGGCTCGCCCATAAGACTTCTGTTGGACCTATCGGTCGCGGCGTAGGACCGTAGAAGGGGAAGGATGATTATCCTCATTCCCTAGGGGGACACCATGAATATGCCCACCATCACTCTGGCCAGACCGGGCCTCGAGCCGCTCGTGACCGGCATCTCTGACATCGTGGCCCGGCGGCTCGGTCCCCGCCGCACCGCGTACACCGTCTCCGACCTGCTCCGCGACCGCCTGCCCCGCCTCGACATCCTCACGCCGCAGGAGCGCGAAGGCTCGCCCGACGGGTACGTCTCCCGCCCGCTCCACGCCCAGGAGGACTTCTCCATCGTGTCGGTGGTGTGGCGCCCCGGCCAGGAGACGGTGATCCACGACCACGTGGCGTGGTGCACGTTCGGCATCATCAGCGGCATCGAGCACGAGACCCTCTACCGGGACATGGGCGACCATCTGCTGGAGATCGGCCGCGCCGACAACCGGCCTGGGGAGGTCAGCGGGTTCGCCCCGCCCGGGGACATCCACAAGGTCCGCAACACCAGCGGTGAGGTGGGAGTGTCCATCCACGTGTACGGGGCCGACGTGAGCCGGCTCGGCAGCAGCGTCCGCCGCGTCTACGACCTGCCGATCAGGTAATCGGCCAGCGCCTTGGGACGCGCCAGCATGGGGGCGTGCCCGCCGTCGATCTCGTCCGGCGTGATGCCGAGCCGGTCGCGGACGACACCGCGCATGAATTCAGGCGTGAAGAACCGATCGTCGCGGCACAACAGGAACCTGGTGGGCACGTCCGGCCACGCCTCCAGCGGCCACGGCTCCCCGTACGCCATGCCCACGTGTTCGCGCTCTCTCCTGACCGCTTCCTCCGCCAGCTCCCGGGGCACGTCGTGCAGGAACAACCCGATCGGGTCGCTGATGTCCTTGTGTCCGAATCCGGTGTTGCCCCACCAGTCGCTCGGCGGTTCGCCCGGCACCGGGATCATGGCCGTGACCAGTACCAGGAGGTCGGCGGCCAGGCGGGCGCAGACGAGCGGGCCGACGAACCCGCCCCACGAATGTGCCACCACGACCAGGTCTCGCCGCTCCCCGACAGCGTCCACCACGGCGTCGGCATAGTCCCACAGCCCGGCGGACTCGTCCTCGATCGGCAGGTCCACCGCCACGACCTCGTGTCCCCGGCCGCGTAGCTCCTCCGCCACCAGATGCCATTCCCAGGCGGACCCGCCGCCACCGTGAATCAGCGCGAACGTCGCCATCGCTTCACCTTCCGCCGATGAGTTCCTGAGCTCCGGTAGGTCCATCCAAACGTAGGAGCCCGGCTTAGGAGATGCCATGGAACCGACCACGAAACTGGATGCCCGTTTCAGCGACCCGAACGCCACCGCGACCTCCTGGGTTCAGGCCCGCGACCAGCTGGAACGTGCGGAAACGTACTGGCTGACCACCGTGCGCGCCGACGGCCGCCCGCACGTCACCACGCTGCTGGCCGTCTGGCAGGACGACGCGATCTACTTCTGCACCGGCGCCGAGGAGCAGAAGGCCAGAAACCTGGAGTCCAACCGCAACTGCGCGCTCACGACCGGCGCGAGCGCCCTGCACGAAGGGCTCGACCTGGTGGTCGAGGGCGCCGCCGAGCGCGTCACCGACCCGGGCAAGCTCAAGGTCCTCGCCACCGCCTGGGAGGCGAAGTACGGCAGCGCGTGGCACTTCGACGTGGGGGACGGCGTGTTCACCCACCCGCAGGGCGGGGAAGCGCTGGTGTTCGAAGTGCGGCCGGCCAAGGTGCTGGGCTTCCGCAAGGGCGAATACAGCCAGACCAGCTGGCGCTTCCCGAGATAGAAAAGAAAAGTTGCGCACCCGCTGCGCATGAAGCTTTACCGCGCCCTCAATGTGGCGGGCACGGCGACGGCCTCGCAACTCGCCGACCAAGTGGACGAGGCTGTCTCCCTGATCAGCTACCACCTGCGCAAGCTGGCCGCCCACGGCCTCATCGAGGAGGCGCAGGCGGGCAGCGGGGACGCCCGGGAGCGGTGGTGGCGGCCGGCCGCCGCCGGCCTCTCCACCAGGGACGAGGACTTCCGCGACGCCCCGGAGCGAGCCGCCGCCCATTCCGCCGTGAGTCGTATGCATGCCCGCCAGCAGCACGAGCTGTACGAGAGCTATCTCGACACCCAGCCGACGTGGGACGACGCCTGGCGCAACGCGGCGTTCAGCGCCGAATACCTGATGTTGCTCACGCCCGACGAGCTGAGCCGCCTCGGCGAAGAGCTCAACGAACTGGCCGCGAAGTGGCGGGCGCACGGCGTGGCGGCTCGCGAGGCAGGCGACACGGAAGGCCGCGAGAACGTCGCCGTCCACCTGTACGGCTTCCCGTTCCGATCGTGGAGCCCCGGCGGTAAGGAGAGCTGATGGATCCCGACCTTTTCCTGTACATCGAGAGAGCGCGGGCCCGCGAGCTTCGCGCCGAGGCCGCGCACCACCGCCTGGCGGCTCCCGCCTCCGAGCCGGTGATGCGTACCTTACGCACCCGCCTGGGCTGGGCCCTGGTGGAAACGGGCCTCCGCCTGGTCCACCGCCGCGCCGCGCATTACTGATCCAGCTGAAGTTGGTGCCGCATCAAACTGAGCCGGTGGCGGGCGTGCACCTGCCCTCGCGGCTTCCGTTCCGATCGTGGGGCCCGGCGCCTCGTACACAGCCGGGCCATGGCTCCGCCTTGCGCTTATCGACTGGCGAAGCGGAACATCTGCTCACCGACCGCCAGAGGCCGGGACGGGCCGGTGAAACGATGGACGACCACACCGAAGTCCGCGCCGGGATCCGACACCCATTCCCGCTCGTAACCGAGCTCTTCGAACCAGGCACAGATCACCGGAACGAGGTCAGGCGCACGGCGATGGCGGGTCCAGATCACCACGCCGCCGCCGGCGCACAGCTGCGGGGAGAACCCGACGGCGCGCTTGATGTCGTCTTCGGCGATGTTGCCGAAGATCCCGCACAACATCACGATGTCGGCCGGCGCCATGCCGTGATACTGGTCGGTGAGCGTCGCGTCGCCCGTCACCACGTCGACCTGATCCAGCCCGGCGGCCTCGGCTGCGGATCGCGCGGCCGCGGTGTTACCCGGATCCAGCTCCACAAGACGCGCTCGCACGTCACCACGGCGTGGATGGTCGGCCAGCACGGGCAGGAGATCGCGGCCCTGCCCCGCGCACAGGCTGATCACCTTCACCGGCCCCGGCGCAGCGGCATCCAGCGCCTGCCGGAGACGGCCCTGGACGACCCGCAGCCGCTGGGATAGGCGTGAGTCCGGGCGATCGTATTCGTCATGCCATTCCTGCCAGTCCATGAGACAGACTCTAGGGAACGATCAAGTCGAAGGGGGCACAGTGCTACGGCTGCTCACCCGGGTGTGGCGGTCTCTGGGCGGCCGCCTGCAATGGCGGCTGGTGTGGCTGAAGCACGCCACGTTCATGGTCGGTGTCACGGGGGTCGTACGGGACGACGAAGGGCAGGTGCTGGTGCTCAAGCACCGGCTCTGGCCGGAGGGCCGCCAGTGGGGGTTCCCCACCGGGTACGCGAAGCGGTCGGAGACGTTCGAGCGCACCGTCGAACGGGAGGTCTTCGAGGAGACCGGACTCACCGTGAAGGCAGGCCGGCTCATCCGGCTGAAGAGCGGCTTCGCGCTGCGGGTGGAGGTGGCCTACGAGGCCGTGCTGACGGGCGGCACGCTCAAGCTCGACCCGCTGGAGATCCTTGAAGCGAAGTGGTGCCGGCCCGATCAGCTGCCGGAGGGAACACAGGGCTCCCACCGGCAGCTTCTCGAGCTCTGCTCACACCTTTGACGACCGACTTAGATGCCCAGCGAGGGCAGGCTGAGTTCCTGGAGGAACAGGGCCTCCGTCGTGGCCACCTTGCGGAGCTCCTCCAGGTCCACCCGCTCGTTCGGCGCGTGGATGGCCGCGTCCTCGTCCTCGGCCCCGAACAGCAGGATCTCCGCCGCGGGGAACTGCCGCAGCAGCGTGTTGACCAGCGGGATCGAGCCGCCCGCGCCCACGTCGCGCGGCGGCCGGCCGAAGGCGCGCTCCATCGCCCGGTTCAGGGCCGAACGGGCCTTGCCGCCCGAGTCGGCCTGGAAGCCCGAGCCCACCGTGAAGTCGCCGAACGCCACCTGCACACCCCACGGGGCCACCTGGCGCAGGAACTCCACCACCGCGTTCACGGTCGTCTTCGGGTCTCCGGCCGGGGGCACGCGCACCGTGACGCGGGCGCGCGCGACCGGCTGCACGGCGTTCACGGCGCCGGACACCGTCGGCACGTCCAGGCCGGTGACGGTGATCGCGTAGGAGGACCAGAGCCGGTCCGCCAGCGACCCCGAGCCCACCAGCGACACGCCGTCCACAACGCCCGCCGTCTTCCTGAACTCCTCCTCCGACGGCCCCTGCCCGAGGAAGGACCCACGCGGCAGCCCGGGCACGCGGATGTCGCCGTTGTCGTCGTGCAGCGCGGTCAGCATGCGCATCAGTGCGGCCAGCGCGTCAGGAGCGGCGCCGCCGAAGGAGCCGCTGTGCACGGCCTCCCTCAGGGTGCGGACCTCGATGGTGAACGCGGCCATGCCGCGGAGCGAGGTGGTGACGGCCGGGTCGCCGACGCGCGGGTTGCCGGTGTCGGCCACCACGATGGCGTCGGCCCGCAGCAGGTCGGGGTTGCGCTCGGCGAACGCCTCCAGACGCTCGCCCGCGTACTCCTCCTGGCCCTCGATGATGACCTTGATGCCCACGGGGAACCGGCCCTGGAAAACACGCAGGGCGGTGACGTGGGAAATGATGCCCGACTTGTCGTCCGCGCAGCCGCGGCCGTAGAGGCGGCCGTCGATCAGGGTCGGCTCGAAGGGCGGCGTGCGCCAGGCGGCCGGGTCGCCGGCGGGCTGCACGTCGTAGTGCGCGTACAGCAGGACCGTCGGCGTGCCGGGAGGCGCGGGCGCCTCGCCGTAGATCGCGGGGAAGCTGCCCTCGACGGCCACCTGCTGGACGTGCGGCAGGCCGACGGAACGCAGAAGCTCCTCGGTCACCGCGGCGGCGGCGAGAACGGGCTCTTGCGGGTGCCCGGGGAAGGCCACGGAGGGGATGGCGGCCAGCCGCTTGAGCTCCTCGACGGCCTGGGGCATCGAGGCGGCGACGGCGCTCTCAATCTGATCAGGAGTCACGGACGGGTCCCCCGGTAAACAAATCTGGACAGTTTGTCTCTCATTGGATCACACCAGGACCCCTGGGTGTGGGAACACGCGTGACCACCGGGTCAATCTACATGCGGATTTCGTTGCTGTTACATAGTGGTTCTGCGGATCTCGACTTTCATCCACAATGGCGCGACCGATTCGCTTGGCAAACCGCAGGTGAACATGCAGACTGTGGGGAGTTCAGAGACGAGGGAAGATAACCATGACGCAGCCGGAACACGATGTCCTGAAGGCCGCGCAAGACCACCTGTGGTTGCACTTCACCAGGCACAGCGCCTATGAGCAGTCCGAGATCCCCACCATCGTGCGCGGTGAGGGGTCGTACGTCTACGACATCCACGGCAAGCGCTACCTCGACGGCCTGGCCGGGCTCTTCGTGGTCCAGGTCGGCCACGGACGCCATGAGCTGGCCGAGGCCGCCGCCAAGCAGGCCCAGGAGCTCGCGTTCTTTCCGCTGTGGTCCTACGCCCACCCCAAGGCCGCCGAGCTGGCCCAGCGCCTGGCCGCCCTCGCTCCCGGCGATCTGAACCGCGTCTTCTTCACCACCGGCGGCGGCGAGGCCGTCGAGACCGCGTGGAAGCTGGCCAAGCAGTATTACAAGCTGATCGGCAAGCCGCTCAAGCACAAGGTCATCAGCCGCCAGATCGCCTACCACGGCACCCCGCAGGGCGCGCTGTCGATCACCGGCATCCCGGCGTTCAAGCAGATGTTCGAGCCCCTCGTGCCCGGGTCCGTGCGCGTGCCCAACACCAACCACTACCGTGCCGACGAGATCACCGGCGTCAAGGGCATGACGCCCGAGGAGTACGGCATCTGGGCCGCCGACCGCGTGGCCCGCGCCATCGAGATGGAGGGCCCCGACACGGTGGCCGCCGTCTTCGCCGAGCCCGTGCAGAACGCCGGCGGCTGCTTCCCGCCGCCCCCCGGCTACTGGCAGCGCCTGCGCGAGATCTGCGACGAGTACGACGTGCTGCTGGTCTCAGACGAGGTCATCTGCGCCTTCGGCCGGCTGGGCACCATGTTCGGCGGCCAGAAGTTCGACTACGTGCCGGACATCATCACCTGCGCCAAGGGCATGACCAGCGGCTACTCGCCCATCGGCGCCATGATCGCGCACGATCGGCTGTTCGAGCCGTTCAAGAACGGCGACGAAATGTTCGCGCACGGCTACACCTTCGGCGGGCACCCCGTGTCCGCGGCCGTGGCCCTGGCCAACCTCGACATCTTCGAGCGCGAGGACCTGCTCGGGCACGTGACGAGGAACGAGCCCCTGTTCAAGCAGACCCTCGACGATCTGAGCGACCTGCCGATCGTCGGCGACGTGCGCGGCGCCGGTTACTTCTGGGGCATCGAGCTGGTCAAGGACAAGGCCACCAAGGAGACGTTCACCGCGGACGAGTCGGAGCGGCTCCTGCGCGGCTTCCTGTCGAAGGCCCTCTTCGACGCCGGGCTCTACTGCCGCGCCGACGACCGCGGTGACCCCGTCATCCAGCTCGCACCCCCGCTGGTCGCCGGCCCCGAGGAATTCAAGGAGATCGGCTCGGTCCTCCGCAGCGTGCTGACCGAGGCCTGGGCCCGGCTCTGATACCCCTCCATCCGGCACATCGCTGTGCCGGTTCCCGAAAGGAACCACTCCAATGAAGATCGGCGTCCCTGCCGAGGTCAAGAACCATGAGTACCGCGTCGCCGCCACGCCCGCGGGCGTTCACGAACTGGTGCGCAACGGCCACGAGGTCCTCGTTCAGCGGGGCGCGGGCCTGGGCTCGCACATCACGGACGAGGAATACCTCGCCGCGGGCGCGAAGATCCTCGACGGCGCCGACGCCGTGTGGGGCGAGGCGGACATGGTGCTCAAGGTCAAGGAGCCGATCGCCGAGGAGTACCACCGGTTGCGTGAGGGGCTGGTGCTGTTCACCTATCTGCACCTGGCCGCCTCCCGCGCCTGCACGGATGCGCTGCTGAGCGCGAAGACGACCGGCATCGCGTACGAGACCGTCCAGGTCGGCAACGCGCTGCCGCTGCTCGCCCCGATGTCCGAGGTCGCCGGCCGCCTGGCGCCGCAGGTGGGGGCGTACAACCTGATGCGCTTCAACGGCGGTCGCGGCATCCTGCCGGGCGGCGTGCCGGGCGTGGCCCCGGCGAGGGTGGTCGTGATCGGCGGCGGGGTCTCCGGGCTGAACGCGGCGCAGATCGCCGTCGGCATGGGCGCCGAGGTCACCGTCCTCGACACCAACATCGACCGCCTGCGTTCCATCGACGCCATCTACCAGGGCCGGCTCAAGACCCTGGTCTCCACGCGCTATGCGATCGAGCAGGAGGTCCTGCAGGCCGACCTGGTCATCGGCGCGGTGCTGATCCCCGGCGCGAAGGCCCCGACGCTGGTCTCCAACGACCTGGTCGCGCGGATGAAGCCGGGCTCGGTGCTCGTCGACATCGCCATCGACCAGGGCGGCTGCTTCGAGGACTCGCGCCCGACCACGCACGCCGAGCCGACGTACAAGGTGCACGAGTCGGTCTTCTACTGCGTGGCCAACATGCCGGGATCGGTGGCCAACACCTCCACGTACGCCCTGACCAACGCGACCCTCCCGTACGCGGTCAAGCTGGCCAACCAGGGCTGGCGCGACGCGGTCAAGGCCGACACCGCCCTCGCGGGCGGCCTCAACACGCACGCCGGCCTGCTGACGAACCAGCCGGTCGCCGAGGCGCTCGGCCTGCCCTTCACCCCGGTCGCCGAGGTCGTCTAGTCCTCTGGGCGGTACGTCGTGCCCCGCACGATCTCGTCGGGCGTCAGCTGCTCCCTGGCCGTCGTCACCGCCCACCGGTGGCCGAAGGGGTCGCGCAGCACGCCGTAGCGCTCACCCCAGAAGACCTCCCGCACCGGCTGTTCAACCTCGGCCCCGGCGTCAATAGCCTGCTCGGCCACCGCGTCGGGGTCCGCCACCTCCAGCAGGATCAGCACCGGGCTGCCGCCCAGCGTCGGCGGCGCCAGCGCGCCCAGGCCCGGCGTCTCCTCGCTCACCAGCAGCCGCCCGGCCCCGAGCTGCAGCTCCACGAAGAGGATCGTTCCGTCCGGCAGTGTGTTGCGGAACACCTCCACCGCGCCCAGGCCCTCGCGGTAGAAAGCGATCGCCGCTTGCGCGTCGCGCACGAACAGGTGCGGGCACAGCCCCTGCGGCCGTAGCGATGTCATGCGATCAATCCTGCCTCACGCGCCGCGCCGACCACGCGGGTCATCAGCTCGGCCTCGGCTCGCGCGGCCCGCTCGCCCTCCGGTGTCAGCTTGTAATAGCGCCGCCTGGCATCGTGCGGCGCCGCGGGGTCGGCGACGTCGGACTCCTCGACCAGGCCGTCCGCCACCAGGCGGCTGATCGTCCGGTAAAGGGTGCCAGGGCCCAGCCGGATCGCGCCGCCGCTGACCTCCTCGACGAACCGCATCACCGCGTAGCCGTGCCCCGCGCCGCTGGCCAGGGCGAGCAGAACGTGGAACCCGGCCGCGGTGAGCATGATTGACACGATAACACCGCGATGGTTATATCCAACGTGGATACAATCGGAGGAGGAGCAATGGCGCTCGGCATCAGCCAGGTCACCATCTACGTCGAGGACCAGCAGCGTGCCCTCGACTTCTGGAGCGGCAAGGTGGGCTGCACGGTCACCAGGGACATGCCCTACGGCGAGGACCGCTGGATCGAGGTCGAGCCGCCCGCTGGCGGCACCAGGCTGGCCATCCTCAAGGCCGACCCCAAGTGGCCCGCGATGGTCAAGGACATGCCCAACTACGTGTTGTTCGAGGCCGACGACATCGTCAAGACGCACGAGGAGCTCGCCGCCCGCGGCGTGGAGTTCACGCAGGCGCCGAAGCAGGAGCCGTGGGGCTGGTCGGCGGTCTTCAAGGACGAGGACGGCCACCTGTTCCACCTCGGCCAGCGTTAACGCACGCCGAGCCGCTTGCGCAGGTCCCTGGCCGTGGCCAGGACGTGCTGGATCTCGCCGGGACTCGGCCACGGTGCGCTGCCCGGGCGCAGCAACGTGCCGCGTACCGAAGCCAGGTGCTCGATGGCGCTCACGTGCACTCCGCTGCGCCGCACCAGCCACCCCACCACGTCCGAATGGTCGTGCAGCGGCCTGGTCACCACGTCCCAGGTGCCCAGGACCTCGGTCAGCGCCGCCACGTCCAGCGGGACCCCGCCTCTGCGGCCGGTGGCGGCCGCGGCCAGCTCGGCCCGCGCGGCCAGCTCGGGCTCCGCGGGGCCGGCCCATGCAGGCGGCGGCGGGTCGGACAGCCACTCCCGCGCCTCGCCCAGCTCGCCGGCCACCGACAACAGCCCGCCCAGCTCGAGCGCCGCTCCGTGGTGGCCGGCCAGCGCGGCCTGGCGGAACCAGTGCCGGCCGCCGGCCAGGTCACCGAACTCGGCGATGAGCAGCAGGCCGTAGTTGAAGGCCGACTCGGCGTCCCCGCCGGCCGCCGCCCGGCCGAACCAGTGGCTGGCCGCCCCGCAGTCGCTCAGCTCCACGCACACGAACCCGGCCATCCGTTGGTCCTCGACCCGGCCCGCGTTCGCGGCCTGCTCGAACCAGGCCCGTGCGGTACGCAGGTCGCCCCTGGACAGCGCGATCCCGCCGAGCCAGGAGGCGGCGCCCGGGTGCTCGCTCTTGGCGGCCAGCCGGAAGTACGCCTCGGCGCCCTCGGGGTCGCGCCCGGCGTTCAGGTAGAGGCCCATGCAGTACGCGGACTCGGCGTGGCCGGCCCTGGCGGCGTACTCCCACCACCGCACGGTCTCCTCGTCGTCGCCCGCCGCGTAGGCCAGGAAGCCGAGGTCGTGCGCCGAGGCCGGGTCGCCGTCGATCGCCGCGCGGCGATGCCACTCGCGGGCCCCGCCGAGCTCGCCCGCGTCCTCGCACACCAGCGCCAGCCTGCGCGCCGCGGCCCGGGAACCGGCGAGGGCCGCGCTCTCGAACCACCTCCTGGCCCCGGCGACGTCGCCGCGCTGCTCCAGCAGAAGCGTCGCCAGGTTGGTCGCGGCCTCGGCGTCGCCGGTCGCGGCGGCCGTCTCGTACCACGTGATCGCCGCGTCCAGGCTGCCGTGTTTCTCGTGCCAGACGCCCAGGTTGAAGGCGCTGTCGACGTTGCCGCTCAGGGCGGCCCGCTCCCACCAGTGCCTGGCGGCCACCCGGTCGCCATGCTGCGCATAGAGCTTGCCGAGCCGGTGCGCGGCTTGCGGGTCGCCTGCGCGCGCGGCGGCCAGCAGCTCGGGCTCGTCTCCCACGCGGGGCGCCGGTATGGCAGGCGCCGCCACTTCTCCTTGCCAGGCCATGGCGACAGGGTGGCACGTGATCACGCGATCGCGAACCGTAATGGCCGACACACTAGGAGAAGTTGATGAAGCCCGCGTACATGCCCATCCCGCAGACGTACCGCAGCGTGCCGGGTGGCTGGGGTGGCAGCCGTACGGTGGCCGGCAGCGCCATGTCGCGCCCGCCGATCACGACCGTGCCGGTGCAACCCCGGTCGGCCTGCTTGAAGACGATCTCGACCGGGACGCCGGCGGGCGCCGGCACCATGGCCGGGCGGTAGCCGTCCCGGGTCGCCCACACGGTGACGGTCGTCGAGACGGGGCGCGCCGCGGCCGGGGGCGGGGCCGCGGGCAGCCAGCCGCCCAGGTTGAGCCCGGCACCGACGGTCCAGAGCCCGGCGGCGATCGCCACGAGCCCGGTGAGCCTGGCGAGCCTGGTGCGGGAGACCCGCCGCAACACGTAGCCGAGCAGCGCGAACGCCGGGGCGGTGCCGGCCACGAAACCCGCCATGGCCGCCGCGCCCGCCAGCGGCGAGCCGCTGGAGACGGCGATCATCTCCATGCTCAGCGTGACGCCGCACGGCACGAGGATGGTGGCCGCGCCCAGCAGCGGGGCCTTGTAGCGGGAGACCTGGCCGTCGCGCGGCGCCGCGCAGTGCCCGCGCCGCATGACCCTGACGGCGAAGACGATCACCGTGACACCGGCGGCGACCAGCAGCGCCGCACGGGCCGCGGGCGGCGGGCTGATGGCCGAGCCGAGCAGCCCGAGCAGCGCCCCGGCCAACGTGTACGAGGCCAGCCGCCCGGCCAGGAACCACCCCACGAGCGCCGGATCACGCCCGTGAGGCCGACCGGCCAGGCCCATGAGCAGCCCGCCCTGCGTCGCGGTGCAGGTCGCGGTCCCGGCCACCAGCCCCGCGGCAATCCCACCGGCCAGCAAGCTGGCTGCTGTGCTCACTGGTCGCTCACCGCTCCTCATTCGCTTCGCGGAGTCCCTCCTTCGTCGGGCCTCCACTCCGCTCACTGCGTCGGGTTCGCTCCCGCGCGCTCAGTGGACGAGCGCCAGGCTGTCCAGGGACCCGCTCTTGGCCGCCTCCACGATGGAGCCGAACTGGTCGAGGCTCATCTCCACGCGCTGCCCGAAGTCGTCGGTGATGATGACCTGACGCTCCTCGGGCGCGTCCCGGTCGACGAACAGTTCAGGGCAACCGCAGCTGCACTGGCCGCAGAACCTGGCGATGGACTGCATGCGTGTCCCCCACTCATTCGGAAGCCGTATACGCAACGTAACGCGACCTCCTGGACGCGGCCAGTGACAGTAGTTGCACCCTTGGTGAGGTTTATCTGGTCGGCACCACCACCATCGCGCTGCCGCCGCCTCGTCTCGCCGGCTCGGCCACGGCCTGGATGCGGCCCCCGCCGAGGAACTCCAGCGCCGTGGCGGCGCCGATCTCCGGGTTGGGGGCGAAGCTGTGCCCGCGGTCCATCAAATCCTTCTGGTGCAGGGCCAGGAACGCCGGCTCGGCCTGCGTCTGTGCGGTGTTGCGCTGCGTGGCGCGCGGCGCGGCCAGCGCCTCGGGCAGCTTCATGCCGAACTCGTACCGGTTGAGAAGGATCTGCAGCACGGTCGTGATGATGGTCGAGCCGCCGGGGGAGCCGACCGCCAGCATCGGCCTGCCGTCGTCGAACACCAGCGTGGGCGCCATCGACGAGCGCGGCCGCTTGCCCGGGCCCGGCAGGTTCGGGTCGCCGGGAGCCGGGCCGGGCGTGAAGTCGGTCAGCTCATTGTTGAGGAGCACGCCGCGACCGGGCACCACGATGCCGTTGCCGCCGGTGGACTCGATGGTCAGGTTGTAGGCGATCACGTTGCCCCAGCGGTCGGCCACGACCAGGTGCGTGGTCTCGGGGCCTTCGTCCGCGACCGGGGTGGCACTGCCGACGGGCTGGGCGCAGGGCTCGTACGAGCCGTCCGGGCTGCCCGGCGCGGCCGGGTGCGTCATCGCCCGCTCGCCGATCAGGCACGCCCGCTCCTTGGCGAAGCCGTCGGACAGCAGCTCCTCCAGAGGGACGCCGGGGATGTCGCCGACGTACTTGCCGCGGTCGGCGAAGGCCAGCCTGGACGCCTCCAGGTACTCGTGCAGCCCGACCTCCGGCAGGGACTCCAGGATGTTGAGCGCCTCGCCGACGGTGGATCCGCCGGAGGACGGGGGAGCCATGCCGTAGACGTCCATGCCCTTGTAGGAGATCTTGGTCGGCTCGCGCATGAGGGCGCGGTACGCACGCAGGTCCGCCAGCTCCATCAGGCCGGGCCGCACGTTGCGGGTGCTGCCCGGGGTGACCGGGGGCTGCTTGACGGTGGTCACGATCTCCTCGCCGAGCCGGCCGCCGTACAACCAGCCGGGGCCGCGCTTGGCCAGCTCCCGGTACGTGTCCGCGAGCTCCGGGTTCCTGAAGACCGAGCCGACGGGCGGCGGGGCGCCGTTCGGCAGGTACAAAGCGGCCGTGGAAGTGAAGTCCTTGAAGCGGGCGGCGTTGGCGGCCGTCTGGTCGTAGAACGTCTGGTCCACGACGAAGCCCTTGGCCGCCACCTCGATGGCCGGCTGGAGCGCCTGCTTGAGCGAGATCGTGCCGAACCTGCGCAGGGCCAGGTCCCAGTTCGCGACCGTGCCGGGCACGCCGGCCGACAGCCCGCTGGTGACGGCCTGGTCGAACGGGATGCCCTCCAACGCGGTCGACGTCATGGCCTGCGGCGCGGTCTCCCGGCCGTCGATCGTGAAGACCTTACGCTGCCTGGCGTCGTAGTAGACCATGAAACCGCCGCCGGCCAGCCCGGCCGAGTACGGCTCGGTGACTCCGAGTACCGCACCGGCCGCGACCGCGGCGTCCACGGCGTTGCCGCCCTTTCTCAGCACGGAGATGGCGGCCTTGCTCGCGTCCAGGTCGACGGTGGAGACGGCGCCGCCGTACCCCTTGGCGACCGGGACCTTCTGCTGGGGCTCGGCCGACACGGGAGCCGTGGGCACGAGCGCGATGAGGACTGCTGCTGCTGCGGGAATGAGCATTCGACGCATGATCTCCACCATCTACCAGGTACGCCTGTTGTGGTAGGGCCCCCTGCGACATGAGGGTGATGCGCCGGTCGGAGTGGTGACCTAGCGTTGAGGCGTGCGCTCGAAGTCCGGCTTCGCCCCTTACCTCGCCCTGATCACCGCCGTGTTCCAAGTGGGGCTGTCCCAGGGTGCGCAGCGCGGCCAGACGTTCAGGGAGCCGCTCGACCCGTTCGCCTACGGGCTGCTGCTGGTCGGGCCACTGATGATCGTCCTGCACCGGAAGTTCCCGATCAGCACGGCCGTCGTCACCTTCCTGGCGACCTACGTCTACGTCTGGGGCGGTTACCCCTACGGCGGAGTGTTCGTCGCGCCGATCGTCATGTTGTTCCTGCTGGTCCTGCGGCGCCATCGGCTGGTGGCGTGGATCCTGGCCGGGATCACGCTCGCGGCCTTCATCCTCTACTCCTGGGTCACCCTCCAACCGCAGCGCGGGCTCTTCCACGACCTGGCGGTTTCCTCATTCATCCTACTCACCATGGTCGCGGCGGAACTGGTCAGGATCGCCCGCGAACGACGGGCCCAGCAGCAGCGCGCCGCCGAAGAGGAGAGCAGGCGGCAGGCCAGCGAGGAGCGGCTGACCATGGCGCAGGAGCTGCACGACGTGCTCGCGCACAACATCTCACTCATCCACGTCCAGGCGTCGACCGCGCTGCACCTCATCGACGACAATCCCGAACAGGCCAGGACGGCCCTGGCCACCATCAAGGCGGCTTCCAAGGAGGTCCTGGGCGAGATGCGCTCGGTGCTGAACGTGTTGCGCGAGGGCGCCCCGCGCTCGCCCACGGCCGGGCTCGACCGGCTCGACGAGCTGATCGAGCGCTCGGGACTGGAGGTGACGCTCAAACGGGTCGGCTCACGCCCCCTGCCTCCTTCGGTGGAGCGGGCCGCCTACCGGATCGTGCAGGAGTCGCTCACCAACGCCGCCCGCCACGCCCCCGGCTCTGCGGTGACCGTGCGGCTGGAATACTGCTCGAGCGAGCTCGTCATCCGCGTGACCGACACCGGCGCGACCACGCCTGCTGTCCTGTCCGAGTCCGGCAGCGGCAACGGCATCCCCGGCATGCGCGAGCGGGCCGCCGCGCTGGGCGGGACGCTCGTCGCAGGCCCGTCAGGCGGGGGCTTCCAGGTCGAGGCCCGGCTGCCCCTACCCGAGGAGACCTCATGATCAAGCTGCTGCTGGCCGACGACCAGGCGCTGGTCCGGGCCGGCTTCAAGGCGCTGCTCGACGCCCAGGCCGACATGACCGTGGTGGCCGAGGCCTCCGACGGCGCGGAGGCGGTGCGGCTGGCTGCCCAGCACCGGCCCGACGTGGTGCTCATGGACATCCGCATGCCCGGCACCGACGGCCTGACCGCGACCCGCCAGATGCCCGAGGGACCGCGCATCATCATCCTGACGACGTTCGAGCTGGACGAATACGTCTTCGAGGCGCTGCGCGGCGGCGCCAGCGGCTTCCTGGTCAAGGACACCGAACCGGCGGAGCTGATCCAGGCCGTCCGGGTGGTCGCGGCCGGCGAGGCGCTGCTGTCGCCGAGCGTGACCCGCCGTCTGATCGCCGAGTACGCCTCGCGCGCCAAGGCGCCGGTCGCCGCCGACGGCCTCGATCAGCTCACCGAGCGCGAGCGCGAGGTCCTCTCCTTGGTCGGCACCGGCATGACCAACGACGAGATCGCCGCCAAGCTCTTCATGTCGCCGGCCACCGCGAAGACCCACGTGTCCCGGGCGATGATGAAGCTGCATGCCCGGGATCGGGCCCAGCTGGTCGTGATCGCCTATGAGTCGGGGCTGGTCAAGCCGGGCTGGGTGTGAACCATGCGGACACCGCTTCCGGCATGCCGGCCGCGCCTGCCCAGGCCACGTAGCCGTCGGGACGGATCAGCAGCGCGTCGGCGGGTGGATCGTCGGCACGCGCGCTGACCACGTCAATCCAGCCGCCGCCGACCTCGGTGCGGCCGCGGAGCTCGCTGCCGTCGAGCTCGGCCCCGCCGCCGAGGTCGAGTAGCACCGGCCGGCCCGTGCGCATCAGCTCGGCGACCCGGCGGCCGTCCTTCAGGGCCAGGTCAGGGACGAAGTGGCCGACCAGCGGATGCGGCGCGGAGCCGTAGCGGATATCGGAGCCGTGCAGGAGCGTGGCCAGGTGGCGGGCCGGCTGCTCGTACGCGAACACCTCGGCGAGCAGCTCACGCAGCGCGGCTCCGTCCTCGTCGTCCAGGCGGTCCAGGGCCGCCTGCGCACGGGTCTGGACGAGGGCTCGCTCGGCGGCCGGGCGGCGCTCGGCCTCGTACGTGCCGAGCAGGCCTTCCGGGGCGCGGCCGTGGAGCGCGGCGGCCAGCTTCCAGCCCAGGTTGGCCGCGTCGGTCATGCCCACGTTGAGCGCCGAGCCGCCCGCGGGGAACAGGTGCGCGGCGTCCCCTGCCAGGAACACCCGCCCGGCCTGGTACCGCTCGGCCAGCCTGGCCTGCGCGGCCGTGCTCGACAACCAGATCGGCTCCCCCAAGGGCAGGTCGCGGCCCAGCACGCGGCGCACCGCCGCGTGGAAGTCCTCGATCGTCACGGGCCCGTCCTGGGGCTCCCCTTTCTCCCGGACGCCGGCGATCAGCACGCCGTGCTGGAGCGAGGTGAGCAGGACGCGGCCGCGCGGCGTCCGGTTCCAGCCCGGTTCCAGCCCGGCCAGCTCCAGGGGCTTGAAGGGATCGGCGACGCCATCCGTACTGAAGTGGCCCAGCCGCAGCACGTGGTCGTCGGTGGTGCCGGGGAAGTCGATCCCGGCCAGCTCGCGCACGAGGCTGCGACCGCCGTCGCAGCCCACGACGTAGCGGGCGCGCCGCACCTGGCCGTCCGCCAGGCCGAGGGTCACGCCCTCGGCGTCCTGGGCGAGGGACACCACGTCGCACCCTCGCCTGATCTCGGCCCCGAGCTCGATCGCGCGTTCGGTCAGCAGTCGCTCTATGCGCGGCTGCTGGATCAGCAGCAGGCGTAGGGGGATGTCGTCCAGCCCATCGAAGCGCAGCGGCACCGAGCCGAACGGGAACCCCGGCGCCCGGCCCGCGAACGGGCTGCCCTCGCTGAAACGCTCCAGCAGGCCACGATGGTCGAGCAGCTCGATGATCTGCCCACCCAGGCCGTTGGCCCTGGGCTGCTCGCTCGGCTCGGTCCTTTTCTCCAGCACGATCGGGCGGACTCCCGACAGGCCCAGCTCGCACGCGAGCATGAGGCCGACGGGTCCCGCCCCTACGATCAACACGTCATCCATGCCTGTCAGGCTAGATTGACAAATCTACGGCTGTCAAGCTAGCCTGACAGCGTGGACGTTACAGAGCTCTCCGAGCGGATCAGGTCCGGCGACCCCGCCATGGGTCTGCGGGCGGTGGGCGCGCTGCACCGGCTGGCCGAGCAGGTCGAGGCGGTATCGGTGGCGCTCGCCAGGGAGCAGGGCTGGACCTGGGAGCAGATAGGCGACGCGCTCGGCATGTCACGGCAGTCCGTGCACGCCAAGTACGGGAAGTGAGGATTCGCGATGTTCGGCAGACAGAAGACCCCGTTCCATGTGGTCGTCACGGCCGCGTTCGAGGAGGCCAGGCTGCGGGGTGACCGGCGACTGGGCACCGAGCACCTGCTGCTCGGCCTCCTCCACCACCCGGACGCGGCACGGGCGCTGGGCGTGGACCTGGAGGCGGCCCGGGCGGCGCTCGACGACCTCGACAAGGCGGCGCTGCGCATGATCGGCCTCGAGGCCGGCGACCTGCCGGCGGCGCCGCGCAAGCACCCCCGGGTTCCCTCCACGGCGCTCACCTCCAGCGCCCGGGCGGCCATCAACCAGGCCATCAAGGCCACAACGGCGAGGAATAGAGCCAAGGAGGCGCCCCGGCAGCTCGCCCTCACCCTGCTGGCGCAGCGGCGACCCGACCCCGTCGCCCAGCTCGTCGACCAGCTCCGGATCGACCGCGCGGCCGTAGGCGCTCGCTGGGAGGGGTCCGCGGCGTGACCGTAATTTGGTTGAACGCCGGGCCGGGCCGCTGACAAGGTCAAACCATGCATAGCACGTACGAGGACCTCGTCCGGGAGGCGAGCACGGTCTCCGTGGACGGCTGGGACTTCTCCTGGCTCGACGGCCGGGCCAGCGAGGAGCGGCCCTCGTGGGGCTACGCGCGCCTGCTCGGCGAGCGGATGGCGGGGGCGCGAGCGGCACTCGACATCCAGACCGGCGGCGGCGAGATCATCGCGGGCCTGCCCACCCTGCCGCCGGTGACTGTGGCCACCGAATCGTGGCCGCCCAACCTCCATCTCGCCGCCGCCCGGCTGCGCCCGCGCGGGGCGTGGGTGGTGGCCGACGACGAGGAGCCGCGCCTGCCGTTCCGCGACGGGGCCTTCGACCTGGTCAGCAGTCGCCACCCGGTGACGACGTGGTGGGCGGAGATCGCCAGGGTGCTGCGGCCCGGTGGGTCCTACTTCTCCCAGCAGATCGGGCCGTGGAGTGTGGCCGAGCTCACGGACCACTTCCTCGGGCCCCACGACGGCTCGGGCCGCGACCCCGAGCGAGCCAGGGCGGCGGCCGAGTCCGCCGGGCTGGAGGTCGTGGACCTGAGGCATGAGCGGTTGCGGATGGAGTTCCGCGACATCGGCGCGGTGATCTACTTCCTGCGCAAGGTGATCTGGATCGTGCCGGGGTTCTCCGTGGAGCGGCACCGCGACAAGGTGCGGGCGTTGCACGAGCGCATCGAGGCCGAGGGGCCGTTCGTGGCGCACTCCAGCCGGTTCCTCATCGAGGCGAGGCGGCCCGGTGGCCAGCCTGCGTGACATCGTGATCGACTGCCGGCACCCGGCCTCGCTGGCCAGGTTCTGGGCCGCAGCGCTGGACGGCTACGCCATCGCCCCCTACGACGAGGCCGAGCTGGCGCGGCTGCGTGCCGAAGGCGTCGACGACCCCGAGGACGATCCGACGGTGCTGGTGGAGGGCGGGCCACCGCGGCTGTGGTTCCAGCGCGTGCCCGAGCGCAAGATCGTCAAGAACCGCGTTCACGTGGACCTGGAGAGCACCGACCCCGACGCCGAGCTGGCCCGGTTGACCGCGCTGGGCGCCACCCTGCAGGCCACGCACGACGACTGGGTGACGCTGGCCGACCCCGAGGGCAACGAGTTCTGCCTGTTCAGCACCGCCTAAGGGGAGTCACACGGCTTCGGACAGGGCGGCCGGGATGCGGTCGAGCACCGGGTGCGGCACCAGCCCGTACGCGTAGAAGTCCACCGCCTGCGCTCCGGCGGCCTTCGCCCCGCGGGCCTTGGCCACCAGCCGGTCGGCGGAATCGCTGTCGGGATGGCCCGGCCGCAACACCGCCCGCACCTCCCGGTCCTTGCCCACGGACCGCAGATAGGCGCCCACGTCGTCGGCCACCCGCGCCGCGTCCCGCGCGTACGCCAGCACCCCGAACGCCGGCACGAGGTCCCCCAGAGCCACCAGATCGACCCCGAACTGCCAGGCGTCGTGCGCCGCGAGGCCGGGCGTGGGCAACCCGTCGGCATACCCCTTGACCGCGCCCGTCGAATCCACGAACACCAGCTTGGAGCCCTCTTCGGCGACCGCGGACGCCACCTCCGACACCAGCGTCGTGACGGTCTCGGACCGGGCTCTGGCGTAGGCCACGACGTCGGGCCCCGCGTACGCGGTCAGCGCCGCCCTGGTCACCTCGCCCTGCGCGGGCGGGTCGCCGTCGAACACCCGCCCCACGATCCCGGCGCACTCCTCCCGCGCCATCTCGGCCCGCACGCCCAGGTCGGTGGCCCGCCGCATGCAGTAGTCGCAGAAGCAGAGCCCGAACAGGTAGGCGTCCATCGGCCCGAGCGGCACGAACGACCGCTGCGCCTTCAGTGGCCGGAAGTGCAGCGACTCGGCCACCACGCTGTCGACCCCCAGCCTGGCCACCGCCCTGGCCAGCGCGACGGCGTAGTCGCGCACGTCCGGATGGGCCGGGCACAGGTCGGTGGGGGAGCCGCGGTCGCCGAAGCAGTCGCGTACGGTGACGTCCGGATGCTCCATGCCGATCGTGGCGTTGCGCAGGAACACCGTCCATCCGTGGAGCTTCATGGACCGTTTCGCACAGGCCTCCCGAAGCCCGTCGAACGCCTCCAGATAGCCGGGCACCGGGGCCAACCGCAGCCCGGTGAACAGATCGGCCGGCGGGGCGAAGTGCGCCCCGTCGTGCCGGACGGTCAGCCTGGACAGCCCGTGCGGGGTGACGTCGCGGGAGGCGTGGTGCACGGCTCCGACGGTGATGCCGGCCACGCCGTACCCGCTGATCCTGTCGAGCACCCGCTCGACGCCCTCGCCGCGCAGGTCCTCGACGAAGACGTAAACCGAACTGTCCACGAGCCGACCTTATGCGCTCTTGTGCGCGACGAAGTCGATCTCCACGAGGATGTCCAGCAGCTCGGACCCCACAGTGGTGCGTACGGGGTAAGGCGCGTTGAAATAGGACTTGTACACCTCGTTGTAGGCGGCGAAGTCGCGCTTGAGGTGCTGCAGGTGGACGGTGGACTTGATCACGTCATCGAAGCCGAGGCCGTGCGCGGCGAGGATGGCGCCGAGATTGCGCATGACCTGGTGCGTCTGGGCGGCCACGTCGTCGCCGACGATCTCGCCGGTCTGCGGGTCGAGCGGTCCCATGCCGGAGGTGTAGACGAAATCGCCCACCACGAGGCCCTGCGAGTATGCGCCGATGGGGGCGGCGCCCTCGCTCGTGCGGAGCTCCTTTTTCACGCGATCTCCCTGAGAAGTTGGTCTTTCCCTAGAAGTTGGTCTTTATCGTGCCAACGACACGGTAGTCCCGGTCCACCAGGGGAAGCACGCGCCACTTGTCGAAGGCGGTGCAGGGATGGGAGATGCCGAAAGCCAGCAGGTCACCGGGCTTGAGGCCGGCGGCCCGCACGATCGTGTGCTGGTCCTGCATCCGCACGACGGTGACGCCGTCGCGGCGTGGGATCGGCAGCCCCTCGTCGAAGGGCGCGTCCCGCTTGCCCATGCCCACGATCGCCAGCCCGGGCTCGGGCGTGGACAGGACGTGCGCCCACACCTCCAGCGCCGGGCGCAACTCGCCGTCGATGCGGTTGAACGGGGTGCGCTCGCGGTAGTAGCCGTCGTCGTGGCTGACGTACGCGCCGCTGCGCAGCAGGATCCTGGCCTGGGCGGCGACGAGCTCCCGCCCGATCACGTCGAACCACTGGCTGCCGCCCACGCTGAGGATGGGGCTCTTGACGCGGACGTATTCGACGGCCTCCTGCAGGGAGTCCAGATATTTCCGGACCTCGTCGGCGCTCTTCAGCGCGCCCTCGTACCCGGCCACCCCGGCCAGCTCCACCCCGGGCGTCTCCTGCACGTGCCCGGCCACCCGCAGCAGCTCCTCGAGGGTGCGGCAGCCTGCCCGCCCTCCCTCGTGCCCGAGCTCCACCAGCACCCGGAACGGCTGCGCCCCGGCGTGCCCGGCGAGGATGTCCACCCCGGCAACGGAGTCGGCGAAGCTCAGGAACTCGAACGCCGGATCCCGCTCCAGCTCGGCAGCCGCCCAGGCGAGCCCGGCCGGATCCACGACCTGGTTGGCCACCATGATGCGATCGACCCCGAACCCCCGGACAACCTGGGCCTGCCGCGGCGTCGCCACGCTCAGCCCCCAGGCTCCCGCCGCGAGCTGCAGGGCGGCGATCTCGGCTGACATGTGCGTCTTGGCGTGCGGGGCCAGCTCCAGCCCATGGTCACCGGCGAAGGCCGCCATCGTCGCGACGTTGTGCTCCAGCGCGTCCCGATGCACCACCATCAGCGGGAAGCCGAGCCCGCCGTCGAAGATCGACAGTCTCCGGTCGGCCTGTTGGAGGATGGCTTGTTCGAGGACGGACTGCACAGCACCCCCTTCATCCGGGTCCGACCCTATCCCAATGACCAGGAACGGATCCCACGCCCACGTCCCAAGGTCCACGAGCGCAGCCTTCGCCCGGGCGCCGACGGTCAGCCCTCGCCCAGGCACCGGCGGTCAGCCTTCGCCAGGGCGCCGGCGGTCAGGAGCGGAGCGCGCGTCCGGGGGTGGCACTGGTGAGCTCGCCCCCGGCCAGCACGCGCACGCCCGACACGAGCACGTCGTCGATGCCGGTCGCGAGCATGCGCGGCGCCGCGTACGTCGCCCGGTCCCCGACCGCGGCCGGGTCGAACACCACCACGTCGGCCGCGAACCCCGCCCGCACCAGCCCCCGCTTCGCCAGCCCGAACCGCCTGGCCGGATGCGAGGCCAGGTGCACGACGGCCTGCTCCCACGTCCAGTCCTCCAGCTCCCTGACATGCCGCCCGAGGAACCTGGCGAACGCCCCGTAGCCCCGCGGATGCGGGTGCCCGCCCACGTAGATGCCGTCGGAGCCGCCGGTGTGCGAGGAATGGCGCAACATCCGGCGTACGGACTCCTCGCCTTCGGGTCCCTCGTCGGGGCGGGCGAACACCACCCCCGCCTCCAGGCGCGTCTCCGTCAGGAGGCGGCGGCAGAGCTCGCCCGGCTCGACTCCGGCCCGCTCGGCCGCCGCCACCATGGTCAGACCCTCGCTCCACTCCATGCCGGGGGCATGCGAGATGGTCAGCCGGGGCCACGACTCGGCCAGCGTCGCCCACCAGCCGTCCAACTCCCCGGAGGCGATCATCTCCAGCGCGCGGTCCGGCTCGGCGCCCGGCACGGACGGCGGCAGCGCGTACATCGCCAGGATCGTGTTGCCCCGCAGGTAGGGGTAGGTGTCGAAGGTCAGGTCGACGTCCTTGGCCAGCGCGTCCTCGACCAGCGGCAGCAGCACGTCGGCGGGCCCGTGCAGGTGGGAGACGTGCGCGGCGGCGCCGGAGCGGCCGGCGATCTCGACGACCTCGGCCATGCCCACGCCCGCCCTGGCGCCGTAGGCCCGCATGTGGGTGACATAGGGGAGTGCGCCGAGCGGCTCGCACAACGCGGCCAGCTCCTCGGCGGTGGCGTATCGGCCCGGCAGGTATTCGAGTCCGCTCGACAGCCCGGCCGCGCCCTCCGACAGGCCGCGCTCGACGCGCCGCAGCATCTTCGCCAGGTCGTCCGGTGTGGCCGGATCGGGGGACGGGCCCATGACGTCGTAGCGGATGGTGCCGTGGGGGAGCAGGTATGCGGTGTTGAGCGGCACCGCGCGGTCATAGGAGGCGAGCAACTCGCCGACGGAGAGGGATCCCTCGAACGGCGGCACGTGCTCCCCGGAGAGGGATCCCTCGAACGGCGGCACATGCTCCCCGGATGGGGCGCTCTTGGCCGGCGGGCCGTTGACGGCGGCGAAGTAGCGTGAGGCATAGGCGACGGTCTCGGCGGACCCGGGCGCGAAGGATAGCCCGTCCTGCCCCAGCACGAACGTCGTCACCCCCTGTCGCAGCGCCGCCTGCTGCACCGCCGGGTCGAAGACGGCCGCGTCGCCGTGGGCGTGGCAGTCCACGAAGCCAGGCGCGACGAACCGCCCCGCGGCGTCGATCACGGTCTCCGCCTGCGCGCCGTCCAGCCGGCCGACCGCCGCGATCCGATCGCCGTCGATCGCCACGTCCGCCCGGTGCGGCGGGGCGCCCGTGCCGTCGAGCACCCGCCCACCGCTGATGACTACGTCGAACCTCACCTCAGGATTCAATCAGAGCGCGACGACACCTCCGCGCAGACGGCCGACTTGTCGATCGGTTTTACGGCCAGCAGGTCGCGCGCCTCGGCGCGGGCGACGTTCCAGCCGTTCCACGGGTCGGGCCGATCCAGCCCGTTGGCTCTGACGACGTCGGCCAGCACGCAGCTGCGCTGCGGCTCCGGCAGCCGGTCCAGGGCCGGCACCGCCTCCGCGCCGAGGTTCCCCAGGTAGTCGGAGTCCATCTTGGCGACGCCGCGCACCTCCACCTGCGTGTACGCGACCCGCAGGTCGGGGTTCACGATCGCGAACGCACCCAGGCCGATGCCGGTGATCAGGACGATCGTCCGCGGCAGCCAGCCGGAGCCGCGGCCCCCGAGCCGTACCGCCCCGGCCAGCAGCACCAGCGCGAACACCGTGCCGAGCCACCAGACCGTGGCCTGCACCGTGATCCGCAGCCTGGACAGGCCGTAGGCCTCGGTATAGAGGTTCATCCGGTGCAGGGCCGAGGCCAGCACCACCATCGTCAGCCCGCAGAGCACGCCCAGCAGGCAGGCCAGCACCCAGCGCTCGCGGCGCTCGGTCTTGAGCAGCCCGCCGGCCACCGCGACCATGCCGAGCACGAACACGCTGACCACCACGAGCTGGAAGAACCCCTCCCTGGCATACTCCGCATAGGTCAGCCCCGCCGTCTTCAGCACCCACGTGTTGCCGCCGAACAGCGCCGTGATCTGCACGGCCACGAACGACGAGAACAGCAGGTTCACCGCCGTGAGCGGGATGACCCAGACACTCTTGCTCACCGTGAACTTGGTGTCCGGGCCGACGGGGTCGACCACCGGCCGGAGCGCGACCAGCACCACGGCCGCCAGCAGCACAGCGAAGACGCCGAACAGGAAGATCCGCATCGGCGCCGATTCCGCCCAGGCGGGTGCGGTGGTCAGTCGCTCCACGTAGGAGGCGAACACCGCGTCCGCCGAGCTGAACAACAGCCCGAACACCAGCAGCAGCACCGCCGTGATGCCGAGTGCGGCGACCATCGGCATGACGCGCCGCCTGGCCGTCAGCTTCTTCAACGGGACGGCCAGGAACCACGGCACCGGGCCCAGCGCCAGCAGAACGGACACGCCGCCCCTGATCACGCCCAGCCACCCGGCGCCCGCCCCCGACACGGCCAGCGCACCCAGCCCGGCTCCCGCCACGAGCAGAATCGCCACCAGCCAGTCGGCGTCGCGCACCGCCGCCATGGCGATCAGCCAGTACGCCGTCAGTCCGAACGCCACCGTCCACGGCGTCATCCGCCGCGCCACCGCCGGCAGCGCCGCCGCGCCCAGCACCATGGACACCAGCACGATACCCAGCCCGACCTGCGCCTCGGGCAACGCCACCGCCGCGAACACGCCTGCTCCGGCGGCGGCGGGCAACAGCCATCGGGGTGTCTCGGGCAACTCGGGCCTCGGGAACAACGGCGGCGGCACATACGGCGGCGGTGGCGCCTGCCCCCCTGCCTGCGGCACCAACCGCCCTCCCACCGGTGCCCCTGGCGGACCGGCCGCCCGGCCTACCGCCTGGCCTCCGGCCTGTGCCCATGCCTGGCCTGTGGCCTGCGCCGCCGCTGGGACTGCGTGCTGCGCCCATGCCTGGCCTGCGGCCTGCACCGCCGCCGCGGCTGCGGGTTGCGATCCTGCCTGGCCTGCGGGCTGTGCCCCGGCGTGGCCTGCGGGCTGTGCCCATGCCTGGCCTGTGGTCTGCGCCGCCGCTGCGACTGCGGGCTGTACTCCTGTCTGGCCTGCGGCCTGCGCCTGCGCCGGTGCCGGGGCTGCGGGCTGCGGCCCTGTCTGGCCTGCGGCCTGCGGTGCCACCGAGGCTGCGGGCTGCGATCGCGCCTGGCCTATGGCCTGCGCCGCCGCTGCGGCTGCGGGCTGCGCCTCTGCCTCGTCTGTGGCCTGCGCCGCTGCCGCGGCTACGGGCTGCGCTCCTGCCTGTCCTGCGGGCTGTGCCCATGCCTGGCCTCTGGCCTGGGCCGCCGCTGCGGCTGCGGGCTGTGCCCATGCCTGGCCTGTGGCCTGCGCCGCCGCTGCGGCTGCGGGCTGCGATCCTGCCTGGCCTGCGGCCTGTCCCGCCGCCGCGGCTGCCAGTGGTGCCCTTGTCTGGCCTGCCTGCGCCATGGAGTGGGTGGCCGCATGGTACGCCGACTGGTAGGCCGTGGCCGCCGCCCGGCGGGCCGAGCCGACGCCTATGGACGCGCCGATCGCCCCCATGACCGCGGTGCTCATGACGAGCGTGACCAACGCCATCGCATCCCCGGCGGTCACGCTGACCAGCACGGCGGCGAACATGCCGACCAGGAAGCCGATCAGCACCCCGACCACGCCACCACCGATCATCCTGGCCAACGCGCTGCCCGGTGACGGCGGACTCGGTGCGCCCAACGCCGCTCCAGTGAGTGCAGGACTCGGTGCGCCCAGCGCCGCTCCAGCGAGTGCACCCGGCCCCACCGCCACGGCACCGCCGCCCGCTATGGCACCGCTGCCCGCCAGGGCACCAACGCCCATCGGGGCACTGTCGCCCGCCAGGGCACTGCCGCCTACCAGGGCTCCGGTGCCCGCCACGGCACGACCGTCGCTCGGATTGTTCCCGTCGGCGGTCGAGGCGCCTGTGACGTTCGCAGGACGCCCGTCGTTCGCGGCGCCGGCCGCGATCGCGGCCTCCCTGCCGAGCGGAGCGCCGCCGGCGGTCGCCGGGTCGCTGTCGGCCAGACGCGCGACGGTGCTGTCGCCGGCAGGCCCGGCGCCGGCCACCACAAGCCCGTCCGGATCAGCCCCCGCGGTCATCGGGCCGGGTGCGGTTGCGACGCGGCCGGTCACCGAAGCACCGACCCCTGTCACGACGCCCCACTCGGCGGGCACGGCGGCCGGATCCGGCCGCGTGTCCAGCGCCGCCTGCTGCTCCGCCCCTAACGGCGCGTCAGCCATCGTCGTCCTCCCTGGTAAATCGACGACCATGCGGCACCCCGCACCATCGTCGATGCGAATCGAACCCCCGTGCAGTTCGACGATCTCCTTCACAATGGCCAGCCCCAGCCCCGCGCCCCCGGAGTCGGCCGCCCGCCCCGCGTCCAGCCGGGAGAAGCGCTCGAAGACCCGCCCTCTGGCCGAGGCCGGGATCCCCGGCCCCAGGTCGGCGACGACCACTCGCACGCCGGCCCCTTCCGCCGCCCCGCTCACGGTCACCACCCCGTTCAGGGGGCTGTGCCGTACCGCGTTGTCGAGGAGGTTCGCGAGGACCTGCGCGAGCAGGTCGGGGTCGGCCCTCAGCGCCAGATCGCCCGGCGCCTGGGCCCGGATCACGACATCCTCGCGGGCCAGGGCCGCCTCGCGCACGGCCTGCTCGATCAGCGGCGCCAGCTCGATGGCCTCGGGCTCCATGAGCCGTGCCCCCGAGTCCAGCCGCGACAGGTCCAGCAGCTGCGCCACGAGCCGCCCGAGGCGCTCGGTCTGGGCGAGCGCGGTCCGCATGGTGACGGGATCGGGCGCCGAGACGCCGTCCACGACGTTCTCCAGCACGGCCCGCAGCCCCGTGATCGGGGTGCGCAGCTCGTGGCTGACGTTCGCGACGAGCTCGCGGCGCTGCCTGTCCACCTCGCCGAGGTCGGCCGCCATCGCGTTGAACGCCCTGGCGAGCTCGCCCACCTCGTCCCGCGAGGTGGCGGTGACCCGCAGCCCGTAGCGGCCCTTGGCGATCGTCTGCGCGGCGCTGGCCATCTGGCGCAGCGGCTTGGTCATCCCCATGGCCAGGACCTGCACCATGATCAACGCCAGGACGACGGCGACCGCGATGCGCACCTCGCGGGACAACCCGGAGTTGAGACCGACCTCGTTGACGACGAAGGCCGTCCCCACGGCCAGCACGATCACGATGCCGAGCTTGACCTTGATCCGGCCGAGGAAGTCCAGCGGCCTCATTGCCGCACCAGCGCGTAGCCGACGCCGTGCACGGTCCGCACCACGTCGGAGCCCAGCTTGCGGCGTAACGCCCGGACGTGGCTGTCCACGGTCCTGGTCGCGGCAGCCTCGGAGAAGCCCCACACGTCGCACAGCAGCCGGTCGCGCTCGAAGACCTGCCCGGGCCGCTCGGCCAGACGGCGCAGCAGGTCGAACTCGGTCCTGGTGAGCTGCGCCTCGAGCCCGCGCACGAACACCCGGCGGGCCGCGGTGTCGATCTCCACCTCGCCCACCCTGATCACGGTGTCCTCGACGGCGAGCTGGGCCGCCCGCTCCACCCTGCGCAGCAACGCGTGGATCCGCGCCACCAACTCGCGCATGCTGAACGGCTTGGCCAGGTAGTCGTCCGCGCCCACCCCCAAGCCGACCAGCACGTCGGTCTCCTCACCGAGCGCGGTCAGCATGAGCACCGGCACCGGCCTGGCCGCCTGCATCCGGCGGCACACCTCCAGCCCGTCGATGCCCGGCAGCAGCCGGTCAAGGATCACCAGGTCGGGATCCGCCTTGCCGTACTGGACGAGGGCGTCCTGCCCATCGCCGGCCACCCTGACGTCGAAGCCCTCGGCGGCCAGCCGATTCCGTACGGCAAGCGCGATCGTCTCATCGTCCTCGACCACGAGGATGCGTCGCTGCTCTGCCACGTACGAAAGCCTAGAAGCGCCCTGTGCAGGCGACTACCTCCTTAGCGTGCATAAACGGTGCAGACTTGGCGGGTGAACACTGCCGGGTACCTCCGCCGCATCGGTCTGCCTCATCTCCTCAACGCCCCCGTCAGCGCTGAGAACCTGCGCGCGCTGCACGTCGCGCACATCGAGAAGGTCTCCTACGAGGCCTTGGAGATCTGGCTGGGCCGCCCCACCACCGTCGACCCCCTCGAATCCGCCGAGCGGATCATCCGGGGCCGGGGCGGCTACTGCTTCCACCTCAACGGCGCCTTCTCCGCGCTCGCCATGGCGCTCGGCTACGACGTGACCAGGCACGTCGGTGGCGTGCAGCCCCGCGGCGGCGAGGCCAACATCGACGCCAACCACCTGGTGCTGACTGTGCGCGGCCTGCCGTCGGATGGCAATCCTGGGGGCGAGTGGCTGGTGGACCTCGGTCTCGGTGACGCGTTGCACGAGCCGCTGCCGCTGGTCGCGGGCATGTACCGGCAGGGACCCTTCGAGTACGTCCTGCGCCCGTCGGAGATCGCGCCCGGCGGCTGGCGGTTCGACCACGATCCGAGTGGTTCGTTCCAAGGCATGGATTTCGATGCGGCCCCCACGGACATGTCCGCGTTCGTGGAGATGCACCGCCATCTGACCACGTCCCCGACGTCCGGCTTCGTCCGCGTGGCCGCGGTCCAGCGGCGGGACGCCTGGGGCGTGGACAGCCTGCGCGGACTCGTCCTGTCCCGCATCGGCGTCGGCGCCAACGCGGTCACTCTGAGTACGGCACGCGATTACTACGCGGCGCTGGCGGATGTGTTCTCACTGCCGCTGGACGACGTGAGCGCCGAGGAGAAGGACAAGCTCTGGCGCAGGTTGCACGACGCGCACGAAGCCTGGATGGCCGGCGGCTCGGCCTGATGGCCACGGGGTGCGGACGGAGGCTATCGTGCACCTCGAAATGGGAGAGACCAGGAAGCTAGCCGGTAGATACCGGTTGCTCAACCCCCTGGGCGCAGGCTCTGTGCGCCTGGCCTTCGACGAACACGGGCACCGTGACGTCGCAGTCAGGCAGCTGCGGATCCAGCCCGAGCTGCGTGACGCGGCGCTGCACCGGGCGCGCCGGGCGATGGCGCTCCGGCACGGCTCGATCGTGCGGGTGCTCGACGTGGTGGTCGAGGACGATACGCCGTGGCTGATCATGGAGTTCGTCTCGGGGTCGTCGCTGGAGCAGACCGTGCGCTCGCGCCGCCCTCTCCCCGTCATGCAGGCGGCCAGGGTCGGCGTCGGCGTGTTGTCCGCGCTCACGGCCGCGCACGCGGCGGCGATCGTGCATGGGCACGTCGAGCCCGGCAACGTGCTGCTCACCAGGACGGGCCGGGCGGTGCTGACCGGGTTCGGGCTGCCGAGCCGCAGCACGTGGCCGTCGGCGGATCTGTGGTCGCTGGGCGCCACGCTGCACTTCGCGATCGAGGGCAGGCCGCCGGGCCAGGCGCCTGCCGAGGGCCCGGACCCGCTCAGGTCGCTGATCAGGGCGACGCTGCACCCCACGGGACCGCCACCGGTCGAGGTGATCCGCGACACGCTCGAACGGCTGGCCCTGGACCAGCCACTGGATTCGCTCATCGAGTCACTGGGGCCGCTGCCACCCGCCGAGGTGGCCGCGATCGGGCTGGCCGCGCTGGACCGGCTCGAGCGAGGGATCCACGGCGGGGTGCAGCCCGGGAACGTTCTCATGGACGCGCATGGCCGGGCGACCCTGCTCCCGTCGCTGCGTTCGGGCACCCTGCCCGCCTACACGGCTCCCGAGGGCGGGCAGAGTCCGGCGGCGGACCTGTGGTCGCTCGGGGCCACGCTCTTCGCCGCCGTCGAGGGCACGCCGCCCGCTCCGGGCGCCTCGCTGGGCAGGGCAGGCCCGCTGGCCCCGATCCTGGCCAGGCTGTTGTCGGGAAATCCGGCGGACCGCCCGTCCCTGGACGACCTGCGCCGGGATCTGCACACCGTGGCGCGTCATTGAGATACATCGCGAACGGGAACCAAGACAATGGGCTCACTCGTTGGATCCACGACGCAGAATGTGGAAGAGGCGGGGCATGCGCTCCGTGCTCGGACGAAGCTCGGAGGAAGTTGAGTATGTCGCCAGTCCAGAAGTACGCCATAGGCGCCGGCGCCGCGGTTCTGCTCTCGCTGATCTTCCTGCCCGGATGGCTCACCCTACTGGTTGTCCTCGGTGTGGTCGCCGCCCCGGTGGTCGGCTATTTCATGCTCGACCCGTCGCAGCGCGAGCGGCTCAAGAGGGTCCGCAAGCGCGGCATCGGCCGCTGAGCCCTCGATGGGCGGAGGCCGTTCAGGCCTCCGCCGCGGCCAGCGCCGACTGCACGCGCTGGGTCACCCTGCGCTCGATGTAGAACGACAGGAACGGCACCGTGCCGCCGAGCATGACGCCGAGCATGTATTGCCACGTCCAGCGTGCCTTCATGCCCAGATTCATGACCGTGAGCAGATAGATCATGTAGAACCCGCCATGGATCGGCGCGGTGATCTTCGACATGGCCGCGTCGCCGAAACCGTAACGCAGCACCATGGCGAGGCAGAGCACGAGCAGCATGACGCCGACCACGTAGGCGAGCACCCGGAAGGGCTTCAGAGCCGATTCCACGATTTAACCTTCCAGAGCCATCTGAGGGGACTTGGCGCGGTCCCGATCCGCCCGTACGGCGTCACGGACGAAGTGGAACCACATGAAAACGGCGAATCCGGCGAAGATCCACCAATTAGCGGCATATGCCAGATTACGCCAGGTCAGTGTGCCGCCGACCTCCGGCGGCGCCACCTTGATCTGGGTCAGTGAACCGGACGGCGGCTGCGCCACCACATAGCCGGTGCGCACCTTCTGCCCGGTCCACAGGTTGATCAGCTCGCCCGTGGACACCGTCTGGACCTGACCGGCCGGCAGGCCCTCGGAGCGCCGCTGCACGCTGTCGGTGCCCTGCTGTGGCCGCAGCCGCCCGGCCACCGCGACCCTGCCCTGCGGGACGGCCGACACCGCCGGGTCGTCGCTCGTGGCCACCCAGCCCCGCACCACCGGCATCAGCGTGCCGTCGTCGAGCCTGAGCGGGGTGAGCACCCAGTAGCCGTCGTCCTGCGAGGCCTTGCCACCGGGGGCGTCGACGTCGGCCCGCCGGTCGGCCACCAGCAGCTGGCGATCGGGCTCGTAAACGCCCTCCGCCGCGACCCTGCGGCCGACGGCCTCTCCGCTCATCTGCGCGCCCACCGGAGCGAGCGTGGCGACCGTGACGGGCCCTGGGTCCGCGGCGGCCTGAGGCTTTCCCGAATCTTGGAAAACGCCGAGCTGCCAGCGTCCCAGCAGGATGAATGCGATCAGGACCCCGATCGTGAGCAGGTGCAACCCCATCACGCGGGGTGAGAGAAGGGTCCTGAGCATGCTTCAAAGCTATCCGCCGAATGGGGTGGTCCCCTCATCAGGGGTTGTCTACAGATCCCGCCAAACAGCACAAACGGCGCAGCCGATCACGCTAAGCTGCTGGCCATGTCTGACCAGCACATCGACCCTGCGGGCAACACCCAGGCCTTCCGAGCGTTCGCGCACGCGCGTGAGCAGGAGGCCGCGGCGAAGCCCAAGAAGTCGCCCCTGCTGCCCATCCTTGCGATCGTCGCGGTGATCGTGGTCATCGGCGTCGCCGCCTTCCTCCTCCTCCAGTAGGTCCCGAGCCCAGGACGACCCGCCACGACGCCGTGGCGGGTTTTCGTGGTGGCCTCCCATGACCTACATTGGACGATGAGTCCAATAGGAGGTTCCTCATGGGCGGCCCAGGGTTAGTGATCGTCGGCTCCGGCTTCGCCGGGATCTGCATGGCCATCAAGCTGAAAGAAGCCGGCTACCACGACTTCGTCATCCTGGAGAAGGCCGCCGAGCTGGGCGGCACCTGGCGTGACAACACCTACCCCGGCTGCGCGTGCGACGTGCCGTCGCACCTCTACTCCTTCTCGTTCGAGCTCAACCCCGGCTGGTCCCGGATGTTCCCGCCACGGGAGGAGATCCAGGCCTACCTGCGCTCGTGTGCGGACAAGTACGGCGTGACGCCGCACATCCGGTACGGCAAGAACGTCGCCGCCCTCGAGTATGACGACGACCGGCGTGCCTGGTCGGTCACCACCGAGGACGGTGAGACCCTGCGGACGAACGCGGTGGTCTCCGCCATTGGTGCCCTCCACATCCCAAAATTTCCCGCAATTGTGGGACGGGAGACGTTCGCCGGTCCCGCCTTCCACTCCGCCGAATGGGACCACTCGGCGGACCTGACCGGCAAGCGGGTCGCCGTCATCGGCACCGGCGCGTCCGCCGTCCAGTTCGTCCCCCAGATCGCCCCGGCGGCCGCTCACGTGACCGTCTTCCAGCGCACGCCCCCATGGCTCATCCCCAAGCCCGACCTCGCCTTCTCGCCCGGCGCACGCAGGCTCCTCCGCCTGCCCGGCGCGACCAGAACCTTGCGCAACGCCCTCTACTGGGCCCTGGAGACCAGGGCCCTGGGCTTCGCCGTGCACCCGCGCCTGATAAAGCCTCACGAGAGGCTGGCGCTCAGGCACCTGGACGCCCAGGTCCCCGACCTGGAGTTGCGCCGCGCCCTCACGCCCGGCTACCTGATCGGCTGTAAGCGCGTCCTCGTCTCCAGCGACTACTACCCGGCCCTGACGAGGGACGACGTCTCGCTCGTCACCGACGGGATCACCGAGATCCGCGAGCGGTCGATCGTGGACGCCGCCGGCGTCGAACACGAGGTGGACGTGATCATCTATGGCACGGGTTTCAAGGTGGTGGACGCGCTCGCCGACCGGCGCATCGCCGGCCGCGACGGGCTGACGATCCAGGAGGCGTGGAAGGAGGGCGTCGAGGCCTACTACGGCATCGCCACGGCCGGTTTCCCGAACCTGTTCTTCCTGCTCGGCCCGAACACCGGCCTCGGGCACACCTCCGTCGTCTTCATGATCGAATCGCAGGTCCGCTACGTCGTCGCATGCCTGCGCCTGCTCTCCAGGACCCAGGCCAGGGCCCTCGACGTCCGTCCCGAGGCGCAGCGGGCGTTCAACCGGCGGCTGCGCGCACGGCTCGACCCGCTGGTGTGGAACGCGGGCGGCTGCCACTCCTGGTATCTGGACGAGCATGGAGTGAACCGGACGATCTGGCCCGGGTTCACGTTCGAGTACTGGGCGCGTACCAGGCGGGTGCGGCCGGACGCGTACCAGCTCATCTACTGACTTCAGACGCCGTCGAGCAGCGCCGCCACCGCCTCGTCGGCGAAGTCGTCCGGCACGCGCAGGCCGCGGAACACCGTACGCATCCACACCGCCCCGGCCAGCAGGTCGACGATCAGCATCGGATCGGCCGACTCCTTCAGCTCGCCCCGCCTCACCGCACGTTCGAAGATCTCCCGTTCCCGCGCGAACCGGTCGGCGAAGAACCTGCGCGCGTCCAGCTCCGGGTGGCGCACCGCGGCGGCCAGCGCGGCGACGGCGATGTCGCTGGCCGGAGGCTCGGTGAGCAGCCGCATGACGGACTCGACCAGCGCCACCAGGTCGCCGCGCAGGCTGCCCGTGTCCGGGGTGTCGAACCCCAGCACGTCCGCCTCCACCAGCGCCGCCCCCAGCAACGCCGCCTTCGACGGCCACCACCGGTAGATCGTTGTCTTGTTGACGCCGGAGCGCTCGGCGACCCCCTCCACGGTCAGCCCGTCGTAGCCCTTCTCGGCGACCAGCCGCAACGTCGCATCGAAGATCTCCTGCTGCTTCCTCGGCGCCATACGGGTCATTTTCTCCCGGTGAACGCCGTGGCCACGCCCAGGCCGAGGTAGACCACGCCGCTGACGTACCACAGGGCTCTGGTCTGCCTGCTGATGCGGGTGCCGAGGGCGCCGGCCGCGCACGCGTACACGATGTCCGACAGCAGGCCCAGCAGCAGCAGCGTCAGGCCGAACACCACCACCTGCAGCGCGGGGGAGCCCGCGCCGGGGTCCACGAACTGCGGCAGGAACGCCAGGAAGAACAGTGCCACCTTGGGGTTCAGCACGTTGACCAGCACGCCTTCGAGGAAGACCTTGCGCAGCGGCTGCGGGGGCGGCGTCCGGCCTTCCTCCTGCTTGCCGGTGAACGCGCGGATCCCCAGATAGATCAGGTACGCGACGCCGGCCCACTTGACGAGGGCGAACAGCGTGGCCGACTGCGAGATGACGTACGACAGCCCCGCCGCGGCGGCGACGATGTGCACGAGCGTGCCGGCCTCCACGCCGAAGGCGCTGGCCAGGCCTGCCGATCTGCCCTGGGCGAGCCCTCGGGCGGTGATGTACAGGTGGTTCGGGCCGGGGATGAGCACCAGGACCAGCGAGGCGCTGACGAAGAAGACGTACGTGGTGGGGGAGATCATGAAGAGCAGCTTAGGTTCGCTTTGGTACGCCCACGAGGGCCAATGGAATGCCAATTTCGCGGACCAATCGACTGTCGGTGCGGCGTGGCATAGTTGCTGACGTGAACGGTCTTCTCGTCGGGCGCTCAGCGGAGCTGGCCAGACTCGTGCGGGTGCTCCAGTCTGCCGTCGAGGGCACGGCCGGCGTCGCGCTCGTCGGCGGGGACGCGGGCATCGGCAAAACCCGGCTGGTCTCCGAGCTGGTCGAGCAGGCCCGCGAGCGGGGTGTTCACGTGCTGGTCGGCCAGTGCGCCGAGCTGGGTGACGCGCTGCCCTACCTGCCGCTGGCCGACGCCCTGCGCGGCGCGCAGCCGCCCGTGCGTGAGGCCGCCGCCGCGCATCCCATGCTGGGCCAGTTGCTGCCCGGCACCGAGAGCGCGCCCTCGACCGGGCTCACCCAGCAGCGGCTGTTCGGCTCGCTGCTGGGGCTGCTGGCCGACGTGCAGCCGGTGCTGTTCGTGATCGAGGACCTGCACTGGGCCGACCGCTCCACCCGTGACCTGCTGGTCTTCCTCAGCCGCATGGTGCAGGCCGAGCAGGTCTGCGTCGTGGGCACCTACCGCACCGACGACATCCACCGCCGCCACCCGCTGCGGTCCGTGCTGGCCGAGCTCAAGCGCCTGCCGACGGTCACGAGCGTCGAGCTGGGGCCGCTCGGGACGGGCGACCTGTCGGACTACGTGGCCACGCTGGGCGAGGTCGACGCCCGCGAGCTGGTAGAGATCGTCGAGCGGGCCGACGGCAATCCGTTCTACGCCGAGGAGTTGTTCGCGGCCGTGGCGGAGGGCGACAACCTGCCCGACGGGCTGGCCAGTCTGCTGATGTCCAGGGTCGAGGTCCTGCCCGAGTCCGGCCAGCAGGTGCTTCGGGCCGCTGCCGTGGCCGGGCGGCGGGTGGAGGACGAGCTGCTGAGGGAGGTGTCGGGGCTGCCGCTGGCCGAGTTCGAGGAGGCGGTCAGGGAGATCGTCTCGCGCGGGCTGCTCAGGGTCGACGGCTTCGGCTATGCCTTCCGCCACGCGTTGCTGCAGGAAGCGGTCTACACCGACTTGCTGCCCGGCGAGCGCACCCGGCTGCACGCCGCCTTCGCCCGCCTGCTGACCTCCCCGGCCGAGCTGGCGCACCACCATCTCGCCGGCCACGACCTGGCCGGCGCGCTCGCGGCCTGCGCCGAGGCGGGCCGGCTGGCCGAGCGTCTGGGCGCTCCCGCCGAGGCGCACAGCCACTACGACCAGGCGCTGAGCCTGTGGGATCGGGTGGACGGGGCGGAGGAGCTGGCCGGGGAGAGCCGGACGGCCTTGGCCTTCCGCAGTGCGGTGATGGCGGCCGACAGCGGCGACAACCACCGGGCCGTCGTCCAGTTGCGTGCGTTGCCGCAGACGTCCGAGGTCAGCGAGCGTCTGGCCTACTACCTCTACGAGACCGACGATCAGCCGGCCGCCATCGCGGCGGCCGAGCGGGCGGTCGAGAGCGCTGAGGACCAGGCCGCCCTCGCCCGTGCGCTGGCCACCCACGCCCGCACACTGCTCTGGAGCCCGCGTCACCAGGAGGCGGAGGCCCTCGCCATCAAGGCGCTGGAGACCGCCCGCTCGGCCGGAGCCAAGGACGCCGAGGCAGGCGCGCTAATCGCACTGGCCTCCTACCTCGAGCACAAGGGCGACGTGGACAAGGCGCACGACCTGCTCGAGCTCGCCTCCGGAGAGAGCTCAGGCGACCTCGCCATGGACCTGCGGGCCCGCTTCCATCATGCCCGGATCCACCACGAGCAAGGGTTCCTGACCGCGGCCGCCGAGATGGCCGACGACGGCATCCGCATGGCCTTCGACACCGGGCTCAAGTGGAGCACCTACGGCACCGACCTGCGCTTCCTGCGCTTCCTCATCCACTACGTGGCAGGCGAGTGGGACCAGGCGGAGACCGTGGCCGCCGGCTTCCCCGTGCGGGTCGGCACGATTCATGAGGCGACTCTGTCGTCGTTCGCGCTGTTCATCGAGGTCGGGCGGGATCTGCCCGCGGTCGGGAGCCGGCTCGGCTGGCTGCGGCCGTTCTGGTCCGGCGAGTTGGCCGGCTACATTTCCAGGGGCCTGGCGGCCGAGCATGCTCTGTGGCACGGCGATCCGGCCGCGGCACTGGAGCACGTGCACGAGGTCCTGGCGATGCTGCTCCCGGGCGAGCACGGCGTGTTGCGGGTGGCCGCCGTCGGGCTGTGGGCGCTCGCCGAGCTCGGCACCACCGAGGGCGCCGACGACCTGCTGGAGCGCGTCCGCTTCGCCGTCGAGCGCGGCCTCACCGGCGAACGCGGGCATCTGGGGCCCGAGGGGATCGCGTGGGCGCTGCGGGCCGAGGCGGAGTGGCACCGTGTCCACGGCCGCCATGACGTCGAGTCGTGGCGGAAGGTGGTCTCGGCGTTCGACTTCGGCTTCGTCTACGAGGTGGCGCGGGCCCGCTGGCGCCTGGCCGAGGCGCTGCTCGCGGCCGGTGACCGGGCGGCGGCGCAGGCGGAGTGGGAGCTGGCCAGGGAGACGGCGGGCAAGTTGCGGGCGGCGCCGTTGGAGAGCGCGCTGCTGGAGTTCGGGCGGCGGGCCCGGTTCGGCATCGCCGGCGGCGGGGGTCCAGGCGGCGGTGAACGGCAGGGCGACGGCGGGTTGACGGCTCGGGAGCTCGAGGTGCTGCGGCTGGTCGCCGAGGGCCTCACCAACCGGGAGATCGCGGAGCGGCTGTTCATCGCCCAGAAGACGGTGAGCGTGCACGTCTCCAACATCCTGGGCAAGCTCGAGGTCTCCACCCGCACCCAGGCGGCCGCGGCAGCACGCCGGCGAGGACTGCTGACATAGTGCGGTGGGTGCGCATCAGTGCACAGCAGCGAGCTCGTGCGGATGCCGCCGGGTGCCGGGCCGTCAGCTGGTGATCGTCAGGTCGCGCATCAGGAAGTAACTCGCGTGGTCGGTCTGCAGGTAGGCGTGGAACTTCTCGGCCCGGGCCTTGGCCGACTTGTCCGCGGTCACGATGGTGATGATCAGATACTTCTTGGAGGCGCTCGACCGGATCTTCCCGTACGCGTACGTGGCGTGCGCCTTGTCCTTGCGCCACGTCACCGCGTCCGAGGTGAGCTTGGACAGCCGCGTGGCGGTGTTCTTCGCTGCCTTCTCGTTCGGGAACGACATCATGAGCTGCACCGCCTTGAGGTGCCCGCCGTATGCCGAGTACGCGACCTCGATGGCGCGCTCGCAGTCGTACTTGGCCAGCACGCCCTCGCCGTCCAACGGGTCGCAGGAGTTGTACGTCCAGCCGCCGACCTTGTTGGCGTTGAACTTGACGCCGCCCAGGCCGAAGCTCCAGTCGTCGAACTCGTTGTGCGTGAGCGGCGAACCCGGCTGGACCCGCTTCGACGTGGGCGTGGGGTCGGTGGGGGCCGTGCTGGGCTCGGACGTGGGCGGGTCAGACGGGGTGGCCGAGGGCGGGTCCGACTGCTCGGGCGTCGTCGTGGGGACGGAAGGCGCGGTGCTCGGGAGGGCCACGGTCGTCGCCGGGCCGGAAGAGTTGAGGTAGAGGACCGCGCCGATCGCGCCGCCGCCCAGGAGGAGCACCCCTAAGGCGACCGAGAGCCCGATGATCAGGCCGTTGTTGCGCCGGGGCGGCGGGCTGAACTGCTGGCCTGGGCCGTGCGGGCCGGGCTGGGGGTACTGGCCCTGCGGGTGTGGGTTCTGCGGCCCGTAGGGGCCCTGCTGTCCATACGGGGTCTGCTCGCCATAGGGGTTTTGCTGCCCGGGTGGGTTCTGCTGGCCGTACGGGTTTGGCTGGCCTGGTGGGTTCTGCTGGCCGTACGGGTTTGGCTGGCCTGGTGGGTTCTGCTGGCCGTACGGGTTTGGCTGGCCCGGTGGGTTCTGCTGGCCATGCGGGTGTGGCTGGCCCGATGGGTTCTGCTGGCCGTACGGACTCTCTTGTCCAGGTGGGCCCTGCTGGCCGTAGCCGGGCTGCGGGACCGTCGGTCCCGGCTGGTTGGGGCCGTATCCCGGTGGCGGGGGCGTCTGGCCGTACCCAGGCTGGCCGGGGCCCTGCGGTGCTCCCTGTGCCTGCGGGCCCCACGGCCCTTGTGGCTGCTGGGGCTGCGGAGGCTGTGGAGGGTATGCCATCCCCCCATTCTGGTGCAGACCATAACCATGTGCCCCAACGACCCCAGCAAAATCTGGCCTGGTGCTGGTGGCTGTACTACGATCCGAGGTGCGGCGGTGCTCTCCCGCCCAACCCCCTGAGCGCGCCCCCACGCGGCGCGCCGGCCGCGGGGGCAAAGGGGACGTGACGCGCCTCGGGAGCGGTGGTCTGACCGGCAGGCGATCCTTTCGCGGCCGCCACGGGCCGCGGGCGTGGGCCGGGCCCTGGCGATGGTCGCAGGAAGAGCCGTCATGACCAGCAAGAAGCAGCTCAAGGCCCGCATCCGCGCCCGGATGGCCAAGACCGGCGAGAGCTACACGACAGCCCGCGACCATGTGCTGGGCCAAGCAGAGACGCGCTCCGACGCGGGCTGGCGGTTCGTCGGCGGGCGTGATCCGTCCAGCGCGGCGATCACCTCCGTCCTGGTCAACCAGGGCGTCTCCGTGAGCGAGCCGCTGGTGTTCCTGGCCGGGGGCGGCATCGGCGCGGGCTACATCCTGTGGGAGTTCAAGCACGACGATTCCCGCCACGTGACCCTGGGCTTCCGCAACCAGTGGCAGTACCACGACCGGTGGATGGCCAAGACACTCGGCCGGCTCGGGGTCCCGTACGAGGAGCACCGGACGGCCGGAGCTCGGGCCGCCAGTGATCGGCTCGCCGCCGAGCTCGACGCCGGGCGGCCGTGCGTGATCCTGCCCGACCGCTACCACCTCGGCTACTGGCAGCTGCCCGCCGCGCTCGACGGGCACGGTGGCGGCCCCGTGGTGGCCTATCGGCGTGACAAGAGCGGCGTTTACCTCGACGACCGCGGCCAGGCGCCGATCCGCATCCCGCGGGAGCGGCTGGACGCCGCACGGGCGCGGGTGCCGTCGTACAAGAACGTCATGCATGTGCTCGGCGACGCCAAGCTGGACGAGGCGACGCTGGCGGACGCGGCTCGCGAGGGTCTGCGGGACTGCGCCACGCATCTGTCGGCGCCCTCGGACTCGTTCTCGCTGCCGGCCTGGCGGAAGTGGGCGCGGCTGTTGACCGACACCCGCAACGCCAAGGCCTGGCCCAAGGTCTTCGCCGACGGCCGCGGCCTGGCCGACGCGCTGCTGTCGTTGTGGGAGGGCGCGGAGCCGGTCGGCATGGACGGCGGGAACCTGCGCGAGTTGTTCGCCGACGCGCTGGACGAGGCGGCGCTCCTGCTGGACGAGCCGGAGCTGGCCGGGCTGGCCGGCCGGTTCAGGGAGATCTCCGCCCTCTGGCACGGGCTGGCCGAGGCAGCGTTGCCGGCCGAGGTGCCGGAGTTCGCCCGCGTCCGCGAGCTGACTGCTGCGATCAAGGAGAGCGTCATGGCGGACGGCAGCGCGGGCGGGGAGGAGGCGGCCGAGACCGGCCGGCAGTTGTGGCAGGCGCGGGCCGCCGCGAACGAGTCACTCGCCGCCACCGACCCGTCCGAGCTGTTCGCCGATCTCAGCGCCCGCCTAGGCACCATTCACGAGGCGGAGACCGCCGCGATTCGCCACTTGTCGGAGCTCATCAGCTGAGACTTCTGGACGTTCGGCGTCCGGCCAGTTGACTTCAAGCCGACTTGAAGTCGCATGCTGGCTGTCATGTCGATGACAGAACTCATCCAGCTGCTGGACGCCGCCGACGCCATGCCGGCCGCCGCCGCGCTGCGTGCCCGCTCGTACGAGCTGCTCGACCTCCAGGCCGGGGCGGGCGTGGTGGACGTGGGCTGCGGCGCCGGGCGGGCGGTCGGCGAACTGGCGGAACGCGGAGCGCGGGCGATCGGCGTCGACCTCAGCGAGGAGGTGATCGCGGTGGCCCGCGGCCGGTGGCCCGACGCCGACTTCCGCGTCGGTGACGCCTGCGACCTGCCGCTCAAGGACGGCGAAGTGGCCGGGTATCGGGCCGACAAGGTCTTCCACCTGCTCCCCGACGGAGCGGCGCGAAAGGCCGGAGAGAGCGAGGGACGAGCCAACGGAGGCCGCAGCAAGCGCGACCATGGGCACGGAGCGGCGCGAAAGGCCGGAGAGAGCGAGGGACGAGCCAACGGAGGCCGCAGCAAGCGCGACCATGGGCACGCCACCAAGGCGCTGGCCGAGGCCAGGCGGGTGCTCGTACCGGGCGGGCGGGTGGTGCTGGTCGGCCAGGACTGGGACACCCAGGTCATCGACTCCGACGACCCGGCGCTCACCCGCGCCATCGTGCACGCCCGCGCCGACCTGATCCCCAACCCCCGTGTCGCCCGCCGTCACCGCAACCTGCTGCTCGACGCCGGATTCGAGGACGTGACGGTGGAGGTGCACACGGCCGTCTTCACCGACGCCACGATGGTGCCGCTGCTCGCGCGGACCGCCGCGGCCGTCCGCGCGGCCGGGGCCATCACCGCCGAGCAGGAGAGCGTCTGGGTGGCCGAGCAGGTGGAGCGCGCCCGGTCCGGCCGTATGTTCCTGGCCTTGCCGCTCTTCATGGCGGCGGGTCGCGCGTAGGGCACTCGGCTGATGCGTCAGTGCGGTGGTGGCTTGCCCTTGGGCGGGAACACCTGCAGGGCCGCCTCCAGCGCGGTCGTCTCCTCCGGGGTGAGCCGTTCGAGGAAGTGCACGAGCGTGGCAGCCTGGTTGCCGCTGCCGGCCAGCGCGCTGCGCATGAGGTCGGCGGTATAGGCCTCCTTCGAGGCGACCGGCTCGTACACGTAGGCCCGGCCCACCGCCCGGCGCTTGAGCAGGCCCTTGGTGTGCAGCTTGTCCATCACGGTCATCACGGTGGTGTAGGCGATCTGGCGCTCCTGCCGCAGCTCCTCCAGCACCTCACGGACGGAGGCAGGCCGGCGTCGCGCCCACATGCGATCCATGATGGTGGACTCGAGCTCGCCCAACCCGCGCTTCATGTCGTCAATGCTACCGGCCGTCGTAGTCGCGCGCCGTCACCGCGACGGGAGCGAGGCGGCCATCCGACTGGCAACTAATACACGTAGTAGTAAGGGCGGGCGCGGGGACATTTGGGGTCAAGCGGGGCTACCATGCCTATTGATCATCGGCCGGCGAGGTGCGAGGTGTGCGATGGGTGACGACGAGCCGGGTCTGAGGCCGGGGCAGCGAGTGCCCCTGGGGATCGACCCGACCGTGCCCAGCATCGCCCGCGTGTACGACTACTTCCTGGGTGGTAAGGACAACTTCGCGGTCGACCGCCAGGTCGCCGAGGAAGCACTGAAGATCGCCCCCGATGCCCGCGAGGCCGGCCGGGCGAACCGGACCTTCCTGCGCCGGGCGGTGGAGCACATGGTGGGCGAGGCCGGCATCCGCCAGTTCCTGGACATCGGCTCCGGCCTGCCGACCCAGGGCAACGTGCACGAGATCGCCCAGGCGGTGGCCCCTGAGGCACGCGTGGTCTACGTCGACAACGACCCGATCGTGCTGGCGCACGCCAGGGCGCTGCTGGCCACCAACGACGTCACCACGGTGGTGGAGGGCGATCTGCGACGCCCGGGGGAGATTCTGGACAACCCCGAGGTCGCGGAGTTCCTGGACTTCGGCAAGCCGGTCGGGCTGCTGCTCGTCTCCGTTCTGCACCATGTCAACGACGACGAGGACCCCGACGGCGTGATGGCCCGCCTCCGTAGCGCCCTCGCCCCCGGCAGCCACCTGGCCATCGTGCACTTCCACAACCCCGGCGACGAGCACCCGGAAGCGTCCAGGATCGCCGTGGAGGCGGAGCGCAACTTCAACCAGAACCTGGGCACCGGACGCTGGCGGTCCCGGGCGGAGATCATGTCGTACTTCGGCGACATGGAGCTCCTCGAGCCTGGTCTGGTGCCGCTGGCCGACTGGCGCTCCCAGCCGGACGACCTGATCCGCCAGGACCTGACCCGCTACAACGTCGTGGCCGGCGTCGCCCGCCGGACCTGAGGCGCCGCCGCGATCGGGCAACGCCAGGCGATCATGCCCGCCCTTCTTCCCGCCGATCTTGCCGACGGCGTACCGCCCTCCGTTCCACGTGATGTCACGGCATGGAACGGCCTAGGTGGTGAAGGCGCCTCCGTCCGAGACGGCGCCGGGAAAGGGGAGGAATCATGGAGACACCGCAGGCACCGGCGCGGCCCGACCTCGTCGCGCTCAAGGAACGCCAGCGTTTGGGGTGGGAGTCTGGCGACTACGCACGCGTCGGCGTCACCTTGCAGCTCATGGCGGAACGCCTGGTGGAGGCGGCCGGCGTACGCGCCGGGCAGAGCATCCTGGACGTGGCCTGCGGCCAGGGCAACGCGGCCATGGCCGCAGCGCGGCGCTTCGCCGCCGCGACCGGCGTCGACTACGTGCCCGGCCTGCTCGACCAGGGCCGCGAGCGGGCGGCGGCCGAGCACCTGGAGGTGACCTTCAAGGAAGGGGATGCGGAACAGCTGCCGTGCGCCGAGGCGTCCTACGACGTCACGCTCAGCACGGTCGGCGTGATGTTCGCGCCCGACCAGGAGCGGGCCGCGGCCGAGCTGGTGAGGGTGACGCGGCCGGGCGGGACGATCGGGCTGGCCAGCTGGACGCCTGATGGGCTGGTGGGGGTGCTCTTCCGGACGATCGGGACGTACGCGCCGCCCCCGCCGCAGGTCAGGTCCCCGATGTTGTGGGGCATGCAGGGGCGGCTGCGGGAGCTGTTCGGCGACGAGGTCGAATGGGTCGCGCTCAAGACGCGGACGTTCGAGTTCTGCTATCGCTCGCCCGAGCACTTCGCGGAATGGTTCCTGGCGAACTATGGGCCGATCCATCGCCTGGCAGGCACCATGGACGAGGCCACGCGGGCACGTTTCGCCGCGGACCTGGCCGAGGTGCCCAAGAAGTTCAACCGGGCCGACGACGGGACCGTGCTGGCGGCCGGCGAATATCTGGAGGCCATCGGCATTCGCCGCTGACGCGCGTGCTCACCGTCCCCGGAGCTCGACCAGCGTGGGGCCGCCCGCTGGTCAGCCGTGGACGGCGACGGGGACAGTGCCGACCGAAAATCCATGCGGGAAAGGAACCCAGCCATATGTAACCTCCCGCCGCAGGGTGAAATTGATAAAATGTCACTCACGCGGCGCAGGAAGATCGATACATGGGGTGCGCTCGCCATCGCCGGATCACAGGGCCCCGGCGGTGGAGTGGTCTTGGGGTTAGCGGGGCGTGAGGGAGGATTCGATGCCGAGCAGATCCCATCGGACCACGCTGGCCACCGTCGCCGCCTCGGCCGGTCTGTCCGTCGCCACCGTGTCCAAGGTGCTCAACGGTCGCAGCGACGTCGCACCGGCCACCCGGTCGCGGGTGCAGTCCTTGCTGGTGGAGCACGGCTACATCCCCCGCTTATCGCACCGCAACCAGGCCGCGGGCTCGGCCACGATCGAAGTGTGGGTGGACGGGAAACTCTCCGCCTACGCCACTGAGATCATCAAGGGTGCGATCGAGGCCGGCGCCGAGTCGGAGGTGGCGGTCGTCGTCACGCACCTGAAGGCCGGCAACGACACTTCCTGGGTGCGCGACCTGGTCACGGCCGGGCGGCGAGCAATGATCACCCTCGCTTGCGAACCGACCGCGGCCCACCTCGCCGCACTGTCCCTGGCTCAGCTCCCGGTGGTCGTCGTCGACCCGATGAACCCGCCGGTCACCCCCATGACCAGCGTCGGCTCCACCAACTTCGCCGGCGGCCTGTCCGCCACCCAGCATCTGCTGGCCCTCGGTCATCGCCGCATCGCCTACCTCGGCGGCCCCGCGGACGCGGCCTCCAATCAGGCGCGCATGCAGGGTTACCGGGCTGCGATGGAGACGGCGGGTGTGCCCGTACCCCCGGAATACGTGCGCACTGCGGGCTTCTGCTACCCCGACGGAGTGGGGGAGGCGATCGCGCTGCTCGACCTGCCGTCCCCGCCCACCGCTGTCTTCGCCGTCAGCGACGAGTGCGCCATCGCCGCCATGCAGGTCGCCAGGAACCGCGGTCTGCGCATCCCCGAAGACCTCAGCGTCGTGGGCTTCGACGACACCGAGATCGCCACCATGACCTCGCCCCAGCTGACGACCGTACGCCAGCCGCTGCGCGAGATGGGGATGGTCGCCCTGCGTACGGCGCTGCGCCTGGCCTCAGGCGAGAAGATCGAATCCCACCACATCGAACTCGCCACTGAACTGGTCATACGCGAGTCGAGCCTGGCCGCCTGACGACCGCCCGGCCGGAAGGCGACGTGCCGCGACCGCACACCCCTTTGCATGGTCATGCAGTGATGTGTATATACTTCTGCTCGTGTCCAAGGTACTCACCTCCCTCCCCGTCGGTGAACGTGTCGGGATCGCCTTCTCCGGCGGCCTCGACACCTCGGTAGCGGTCGCGTGGATGCGCGAGAAGGGTGCAGTGCCGTGCACCTACACCGCCGAGATCGGCCAATATGACGAGCCTGACGTCGCCTCGGTGCCCGGCCGCGCCACGGCGTACGGCGCGGAGGTCGCCCGGCTGGTCGACTGCCGCGCGGCCCTCGTGGAAGAAGGGCTCGCGGCCCTGGCCTGCGGGGCGTTCCACATTCGCTCCGGCGGCCGCACCTACTTCAACACGACCCCGCTCGGGCGGGCCGTCACGGGCACGCTGCTGGTGCGCGCGATGCTCGAGGACGGCGTGCAGATCTGGGGCGACGGCTCCACCTTCAAGGGCAACGACATCGAGCGGTTCTACCGCTACGGCCTGCTCGCCAACCCCTCCCTGCGGATCTACAAGCCGTGGCTGGACGCCGACTTCGTCAGCGAGCTCGGCGGCCGCAAGGAGATGTCGGAGTGGCTGCTCGCCCGCGACCTGCCCTACCGGGACAGCACGGAGAAGGCTTACTCCACGGACGCGAACCTCTGGGGCGCGACCCACGAGGCCAAGTCGCTCGAGCACCTCGACACGGGCGTCGAGATCGTCGAACCGATCATGGGCGTGCGGTTCTGGGACCCCGAGGTCGAGATCGCCGCGGAGGACGTCACGATCGGCTTCGAGCAGGGGCGGCCGGTGACCATCAACGGCAAGGAGTTCCCCTCTGCCGTCGAGCTCGTGCTGGAGGCCAACGCCATCGGCGGCCGGCACGGTCTGGGCATGTCCGACCAGATCGAAAACCGGATCATCGAGGCCAAGAGCCGGGGCATCTACGAGGCGCCGGGCATGGCGTTGCTGCACGCGGCCTACGAGCGGCTGGTCAACGCGATCCACAACGAGGACACCCTCGCCGCCTACCACGTCGAGGGCCGGCGACTGGGCAGGCTGCTGTACGAGGGCCGCTGGCTGGACCCGCAGGCGCTGATGTTGCGCGAGTCGCTGCAGCGCTGGGTCGGCACGGCGGTCACCGGCGAGGTGACCCTGCGGCTGCGGCGCGGTGAGGACTACTCCATCCTGGACACGTCCGGCCCCGCGTTCAGCTACCACCCGGACAAGCTCTCCATGGAGCGGACCGAGGACTCCGCCTTCGGGCCGGTCGACCGCATCGGCCAGCTGACCATGCGCAACCTCGACATCGCCGACTCCCGCGCCAAGCTGGAGCAATATGCCCGGCTGGGCATCGTCGGCAGCGCGCACCCGACGCTGATCGGCGCCGTGCCGGCGACCCCGACCGAGCTGATCGGCGCCATGCCGGAGGGCGGGGCCGAGGCGATCGCCTCCAGCGGCGAGATCCCCGGCGACGAGCTGCTCGACTCCGCCGCGATGGAGTCCGGCACCGACTGACCCTAGGGGTGCTCACCCGCCCCTAGCAGCCGCCGCCCGAGGACACGTGCGGCCTCCTGGACCTCGGGGCACCGCACGATCCGGTACGCCGCCGGGATCACCACGAGCTGCTCGGCGTACCACACAGGGTTGCTGGTGCTGCCGGCCAGGCGGGTGGTCTCGGCGTCGAGCGGCTCGAGCCGTCCGAGGGCCCGGGGGAGGCACCCCGCCACCGCGTCGACGGGGGCGTCGATGACGACCTCGACGTCGTACTCCCATCCGACGGCGAGATGCTCCTCGAGCGTCGCGACCGGGTCGAGGTCGGCGGGTGGGCTGAAGGCGGCATCGAGCACCTCCACGCCGCGCACCCGGTCGATCCGGTACGCCCGCCGGGCATCCGCGACGTGGGACCAGCACAGCAGATACCACCGGCCGTGGCGGACGACCACCGCCCACGGGTCGACCTCGATGGCCCGCTCCTGCGACCCGGCCTCGGAACGGTAGCCGAGCCGCACCCGCCGATGGCTCGAGCAGGCCCGCACGAGCGTGGTCGTGGTCGCCGGGTCGGGGCGGGCGGCGGCGCGGTCGGGGGCGGGCGCCGTGGTCCGGCGGACGGCCTCGGCCTGGGCGGCCACCGGGCCGGGGAGCGCCCGCATGATCTTGCCGAGCGCGTTGCCGACCGGGTCGGTGGGATCGCCGGCGTCGTGGTGGCCGTCGAGTACGGCCATGACCAGGCCGAGCGCCTCTTCGGCGGTGAACATCAGGGGCGGCAGCCGCAGACCGCGGCCGAGGCGGTAGCCGCCGTAGGGTCCGCGGACGGACTCGATCGGGATGCCGGCCTCGCGGAGGATGCCGACGTATCGCCGGGCGGCCCGTTCCGAGACGCCGAGCTTGTCGGCGATCCGGTCCGCGGTGATGCCCGGGCTGTCCTGGATCAGTTCGAGTGCCAGCAGTGCGCGTGCCGTGGGGCTCGCGTCGGGCTTCACACCATCTCCGCAATCCGGTAGCAGAACGTCCGGAATGGAACCTAGCATGCGGGCCATGACCGAGGACACCCTTCACGAGCCGGCGATGACGGCAGAGCCCGCGCCGATCCCGGCCGAGCGGGTGACCATCGTCCCCGCCAACGAGGCGTCGTGGGACGACCTCGCCACGATCTTCGGCACCACCGACGCGGGCCGGTGCCAGTGCCAGCGGTTCAAGGTCGTCGGCTGGATCTGGCGTGACTCCACGCAGGAGGGGCGGACCGCGATGCTCCGCGCGCAGACCGCCTGCGGCGACCCGGACGCGGGGGCGACCAGCGGTCTGGTGGCCTATGTCGACGATGAGCCCGCGGGCTGGGTCGCGGTCGAGCCGACTTCGCCCATGGGCACGGCGCCCGTGCACTCGAGGCCTACCCGATGATCACCAGCCGGGCAAGGAGATCACTTGGGGCGAGCTGCACGTGGGGGCACGTCAGGTCTTCGAGGACGCCGGGTTCAAGGAGGTCAGCCATCCCACGGTCCGGCGGGTGGTCATGCGGATCGACTTCGACCATGAGGACGGCAGGCGGGATGCTCCTTCGTCGTAACGGGACGGGCACACGCCGCGCCACCGCTTTGGGTCCTGAGCAGGTGTGATTCCCAGGTGCCTGGGGAGCGGAAGGTCATGGGCAGGAATCTGGTGGAGATCATCCGGCAGATGGGGATGACCGACCCCCGCCTGCTGGCCGCGGTCGCCGCCACGCCGCGCGAGCACTTCGTGCCGCCGCGCTCGGCCGGGCGTGCCGAGCAGGACGCGCCGATCCCCATCGGCCACGGGCAGCCCACCTCGCAGCCGTCCCTGGTCGCCCAGATGATCGACGCGCTGATGCTGACGGACGAGGACACGGTGCTGGAGATCGGCACCGGGTACGGCTACCAGACCGCCCTGCTGGCGCACTTGGCCGATCGCGTGTACTCGGTGGAGCGCTACGCCGACCTGGCCGAACACGCACGGGCCAATCTCGCCGCGGTGGGCGTGACCAACGCCGAGGTGGTGGTCGGCGACGGCACCGCTGGCCTGCCCGAGCACGCTCCCTTCGACGCGATCGTCGTCTCCGCCGCGGCCGCCGAGGTGCCCGCTCCGCTGGCCGAGCAGCTCGTGGAGGGCGGCCGTCTGGTCATGCCCATCGCAGCGGGTGTGGCCGACCTCGTCACGCTGTTCACCAAGCGGCACGGCCGCCTGGAGCCGCAGCGAACCGTGACGCCCGCGCAGTTCGTCCCCCTCATCGGCGAACATGCCACCGAGTCGACCTAACATGCCGAGATGGATCACATAGGGGGACATACGGTCACCGTCACGAAGGGAGACTGACCCGCCGGCAGGCGGTCGAGTGTCAGCGCCCGGCGGAATCCGGCAGGACCGGGGCGACGACGAACCTGGTCGTGGCCCACGCCACGTACAGGAGGGGCGAGCACAACACCAGGAGGCCGATCACCGGCTTGACCAGGATGATGGCCGCGGCCAGCACGAGCACGGCGATGCTGACCGCGGCCAGGTACCAGCGCCGCGCCACCAGGTAGAGGCTGGGGCGCACGAGGTCGCGCAGTCGTACGGGCTCGTTCCTGGGCTCGGCCAGCAGCACCAGCGAGGCCCAGATCACGGCCGCGACCAGGGCCGCCGCCGTGGCGAAGAACGGCGCGAGCGCCGGCCCCCAGGTGGTGCGCGCCACGATGACGGCGTCCACGGTCAGCATGCTCACGGCTGCGGCTCCGGCCGCCCAGAGCAGCAGCGCGCGGGCCGCACAGCGGCGGTAGCCGCTCCAGAACGTGCGGAAGACGGCGGTCGAGCCGTCGCTCAGCGCGGCGAAGCAGCTGAACGCCCCGGCCAGCGCGGGCGCGCACAGCGACGACAACACGGTGAAGAACGGCCACGACGCCAGCGGGTCCCGCACGATCGCGAGTGCCGCGAGGAGCGGCGCGCAGGCGACGGCGAGCAGGAGGTTCGTCATGAGACCGACGTAAACGGTGGAGAAGACCTTCTCGTACGTCGCCTGTTCGGCCGGGCGGAGCAGGCGGCGAACCGCCGAGCCGGCGTCGTGCCCGCTCATCCCTTCAGCCCGCTCGTCGCGATGCCGCGGATGAAGTAACGCTGCCCCACCAGGAAGATGACCAGGATCGGCAGCACCGACAGCACCGCGCCGGTCATCATCATCGCGTAGTCGGCGTCGTACTGCCCGACGAAGGAACGCAGCCCGAGCTGCACGGTCCACAGCTCGTTGTCCGTCAGGTAGATGAACGGCCCCATGTAGTCGTTCCAGGTGTTGACGAAGGTGAGCAGGGCCAGGCTGGCGAGCGCCGGCTTGGACAGCGGCAGAATGATCCGCCAGTAGATGCCGTATTCGCTCAGCCCGTCGATCCGGGCCGCTTCGCACAGGTCGTCCGGGATGGACATGTAGTACTGGCGCATGAGGAACACGCCGAACGCGCCGAACGCCTGCAGCAGGATGATCGCCCAGTAGGTGTTCGTCAGTTCGGCCTGCTGCATCATGATGTACTGCGGCACCATGTACGCCTGCCACGGCACGGCGATGGTGGCGATGTAGGCGAGGAACAACGCGTCCCGGCCGGGGAAGCGCACCTTGGAGAACCCATAGGCGGCGAAGCTCCCGGTGAGCAGCTGCAGCAGCGTGATCGTCACGGACAGGAACGCCGAGTTGCCCAGGTAGGTCAGCAGCGGGATGCGGTCCCAGATCTCCACGAAGTTCGACCAGCGCAGCTCCTGCGGGATCCACTGCATGGGGATCGCGAAGACCTCGTTGTCCCGCTTCAGCGAGGACGACACCATCCAGGCGAACGGCACGAGCACGAGCAGCGTGACGACGGTGAGCGAGAGGTAGGCCAGCGCCTTGCGGATGGGGCTCCCGCCGGAGCGGTCCCCGTCCTCGGCCGCTGCCGGCGGGCGCGGCCGGGCGGCGGCCGGGGGAGCATCGTGCAGCGCGGTCATCGGGCGCTCCTCCGCTCGTTGATACGGAACTGGACGACGGTGACGGTGAGCACGATGACGAACAGCACCAGGGCGACCGCCGAGGAGTAGCCGAACTTTCCTTCAGTGATGCCTTCCCGGTAGACGAGCTGGGCCAGCACCAGCGTGCTGCGGCCCGGGCCGCCGTCGGTCATGACCACGATGAGGTCGAGGACCTTGAAACTCTGGATCGTCAGCATGACGATGACGAAGAACGTCGTGGGCCGCAGGCACGGCAGCGTGATGTTCCAGAACCGCTGCCAGGCGCTCGCGCCGTCCACGCGCGCCGCCTCGTAATACTCCTTGGGGATCGTCTGCAGCCCGGCCAGGTAGAGCACCATGTAGTACCCCATGTCCCGCCACACGCTGGTGATGATCACGGACGGCATCGCCCAGTCGGTGCTGGCCACCCACTTGGGCGGGCTCGCCACGCCGAGCGCTTCGAGGACCTGGTTGACCGGCCCCGCCGTCGGGTTGAACAGCGTGTTCCACACGATCGCCACGGCGACCAGCGAGGTGATGTACGGGAAGAACGCCGCGGTGCGGAAGAACGCCACCCCGCGCAGCTTCCGGTTGAGCGCGATGGCCAGGCCGAGCGCCGCCACCAGCGTCAACGGGATGTGGCCCGCGGCGTAGTAGAGCGTGTTGCGCAGGGCGACGTGGAAGTTCTCATCCGCCCACAGTTGCTGGAAGTTCTCCAGCCCCACCCACTCCGGCGTGCTGTAGGAGTCCCAGTCCAGGAACGCCAGGGCGAAGGCCGCGAGCATCGGCAGCAGCGTGAACAGGGCGAAGCCGACGAAGTTCGGGAGGATGAAGCTCCACCCGACGAGGATGTCGCGCCAGGCCCGCCGGCGGTGAGGCGGGGCGGTCGGCGCCGGTGGTGTTGCAACGTGAGCCATGGCCATCCTTCTCCTGCAGGACCTGCGGCGACATGTGGCGGGCCTGGAGGTCTCCAGGCCCGCCGGGGCCGGTCCTTAGTTGAGCACTTCGCTCTTGACGCGCTCGTTCATCGACTTGATGCCGTCGGCGACCGGCTTGTCGCCGACCATGATGAGCTCGTGCTCCTCCCTGAGGATGGTGTCGATGTCGGAGGTGTTCTCGCTGACCGGCATCTCGAGATTGACCTTGTCCGGCTCGAACGCCTTCTTGGACACCTCGTCAGTGGGCATGCCATCGAGCGCGAAGTAGGCGCTGGTGATCTCGGGGCTCTGCAGCGCCGGCACCACGCCCACCTTGCTGATCGCCTCGGCGCCCGCCTTGCCCGCGGCGAACTGCACGAACTTCTTGGCCGCGTCAGCGTGCTCGGCCTTCTTGTTGACGGCGAAGGCGGTCGGCGAGCCGAAGGTCGTCACCCCCGAGCCGCCCGGGCGCTGCGGCATCGGGGCCAGCGCCCACTCGACGTCGGTCTTGCCGTTCTTCTTGGCGTCCAAGAGTGCGGAGATGTACCAGGTGCCCATGGGCAGCATGGCCGTGGCCCCGGTCTCGAACAGCGTCTTGTAGTCCGACTTCTGCGCCATCGCGGTGCCGAAGTCGAGGGTCGAGCCGGACTTCTGCACCCCGAGTGCCACGTTGTACTGGTCGGTGAAGAAGGAGTATTCGCCGCTGAGCTGGTCGCCGCCCGTCTGGGCCGCGGAGATGGCCTGCACCACCGACCGCCAGGTGTGGTGGTAGGTGCCGTAGACCTTCTTGCCGCCTTCGTCCTTGGTGAGCTGCTGCGCGAGCTTGGCGTACTCGTCCCAGGTCAGGGTCTCGGGAGCCTTGACACCGGCCTTGTCGAAGTACGTCTTGTTGTAATAGAGCAGCCAGAAGTCCTGCCGGTACGGCAGCGCGAAGTACTTCTCACCGACGTTGAACGCGTCCAGGCCCGCCAGATTCGCGGCGTCACCCGACTTGGCCAGGTCGGTGAGCTCCTGGAGCTGCCCGCGGCTGGAGTAACGCGAGTAGTCGGTGACGTTCTTCATCGTGATCACGTCGGTCTTGTCGCCACCGGCGAGCATCGTGGTGACCTTCTCGGCGTAGTCGTCGGCGAGGATGTCCACCGGCTTGATCTTGATGCCGGGGTTCGCCGCCTCGAAGGCGTCGAAGAGCGCCTTGAACTCGGGGGTCTTGGCCATGTTCCACACCGTGACGCTCAGCGTGACGTTTCCGTCGCCGCCGCTCGCCGGCTCCGACGACCCGCCGCAGGCGGTGAGCGCCAGCGAGAGCGCGGCCGCGGCGCTCAGCGTTTTCACGAGGGGGTGGCGCACCCTTGCTGGCGTGTTCGAAGCGGTCATTTGCTCCGGTCTCCTTTCGATTGAGCCGGTCTCAGGGCTCAGGCGCTCACCATGAAGTCGTCGGGGGTCACGGCCGCACGGGGCGGCTGACCGGACAGGTAGCGTTCGAGCTCGTCGAGCGCGCTCTCACTCATCCGCCGGGTCTCCGATCCCAGAGATCCGGCGATGTGGGGGGTGATCATGACATTGGGCAGGTCGTACAGCAGTGAGGTGGCGGGCAGGGGCTCGGGGTCGGTGACGTCGAGGATCGCGTCGAGCCGGCCTTGGGCGCACTCCCGCTCCAGGGCCGCGGTGTCCAGGACGGCGCCGCGCGCGGTGTTGATGATGGTGGTCCCGTCACGCAGCAGGGCGAGTTCGGGCGCCCCGATGAGGTGATGGGTGGACGGCAGCTCCGGGACGTGCAGCGTGAGCACGTCACAACGCGGCAGCAACTCGGGCAGCGGCAGCAGCCGGGCACCCAGCGCGCTCACCGCGGCCGGGTCGGCATAGGGATCGGCGACGAGGACGTCCACCTCCAGACTGCGGAGCCGGTCGACGACCCGGCGCCCCACCCGGGAGAAGCCGACGACGCCGATCGTGCGCCCGCGGTTGGTCAGCTCCCCGCGACCGGCGGAGAAGGACCAGTCCGCGCGCAGCCGGCGCGCGTCCTGGGCGAGGAACGGGGCCTTCTTCCCGGCGAAGATGACTGCTGCCAGGGTGAACTCGGCCACCGGGATCGCGTTCTCGTCGGCGGCGTTGGTGACGAGGATCCCGCGCCGCCACACCTCGTCGGTGACGAACGTGCGGACCGTGCCCGCGCAGTGGAAGATCGCCCGCAGCCGCGGCGCGTCGGCCAGCCGCTCGGTCGTCAGTGACGGGCAGCCCCACGAAGTCACCAGCACCTCGACGTCGCGCAACCGGCGGCGCACGGAGGGTGCGTCGAGGTCCGCGGTCACGATCGGATCGCCCACCTCGACCAGGTCGTGCAACCGGCGAAGCTGCGGCTCGTGGAACTGCACGCTGAACTTCGCAGGGTCCATGACCAGCAGGGCAGGGGGTCGTCTCACCAGTGTCCTTCCGGGCAAGCGCTTACCAGTGCCGCTGATCATGTCTGATCATTACAATCACGTCAATACCTCGTTAATCAGAACGATCACGTTATCTGATCGATATTGATCGGTCTCGTACCAAAGAGCGTTCGGCATGGTACGAAACGGGGACGTTAACGTGCGCGATCACGACCAGGAGGATCCATGCTCATGCTGCGGGAGTTCGACGACCTGCGGCTCTCGCCCCACACCGGATGGACCAGGAACCACTGGGCGGCACTCGCCGACCATCTCCTCCTGTCCGCCCGGCGGTACGCCTCGGCGTCCCATGCCCGGATCTCCTTCCCCGGCCCGCCGGGTGGGTACGGGCCCGACGTCGACGCGCTGGAAGGCTTCGCGCGCACGTTCCTGGCGGCCGGGTTCCGGGTCGCGGGCGAGGGCGGGCATGATCCGCTCGGCCTGATGGAGTGGTACGCGCAGGGCCTGGCCACCGGCACGGACCCCCGCTCACCCGAGCGCTGGGTGCGCCTCGACGAGCACGGCCAGGCGAAGGTCGAGGCCGCGTCCCTCGCCCTGGTGCTCCACCTGACGAGGCCGTGGTTGTGGGACCGGCTCGACCCGATCGTGCAGGAGCAGGTCGTCGACTACCTCGCGCCCGCGATCGGCTCGGACTACCCGCCGATCAACTGGATCTGGTTCCAGATCATGGTCGAGCAGTTCCTCGCCTCCGTCGGCGGCCCCTTCGAGCGCAAGGACATCGAGGAAGGGCTCGCGTTCACCGACGGCTTCGCCAGGGAGGATGGCTGGTACGCCGACGGCGCCGAGCGCGCCTACGACCACTATGCCGGATGGGCGCTGCAGTTCTACCCGCTGATGTGGAGCGAGATGGCGGCCGGGGACCCGGCGGCGGATTCACGGCGACCGCTCTACCTGGAGCGGCTCGAACGCTACCTGCACGACGCCGTCCACCTCGTAGGAGCGGACGGATCCCCGCTGGTCCAGGGACGCAGCCTGACCTACCGGTTCGCCGCCGCCACCCAGTTCTGGACCGGCGCCCGGGCGGGGATCGCCACGCCGGGCCCCGGGTTGCTGCGCCGCGCCGCCTCCGGCATCGCCCGCCACTTCACCGAACGCGGGGCGCCGGACGAGGACGGAGTCCTGACCCTGGGCTGGCACGGAGCCTGGCCCCCGATCGCCCAGTCCTACTCCGGGCCCGGCTCGCCGTACTGGGCGGCCAAGGGCTTCTTCGGCCTGTCCCTGCCCGCCGACCATCCGGTGTGGACGGCCGTGGAGGAGCCGCTGCCGATCGAGTCCGGCGACTACCAGCGAGTCGTCCGCGCGCCGGGCTGGCTGGTCAGCGGCACCCGGGGCGACGGCGTCGTACGGGTGATCAACCACGGCACCGACCACTCCCACCCGGGGACACACCTGACGGACTCGCCCCTGTACGCGCGGCTGGGCTATTCGACCGTCACCTCGCCCGTGCTCGCAGGTGAGCACGCCGCCGACCCCTTCGACCAGGCGGTCGTGCTCCTGGACGAGGACGGGCGGCCGAGCCACCGCACGGGATTCGAGACACTCCTCCTCGACCGCCTCCCCTCGGGAACGACGGTCGGGGCCTCACGCTGGCAGGCCCACTGGGTCACCCCGGAGGGCGACGCTCGCGGGGACCACGGTTACGGGCGGCCAGGGACGGTACGCCTCGGGCCGTGGCTGGAGCTGCTCTCCGCCGTGCGCGGGCCCTGGGAGCTGCGCCTGGTCCGGATGCGGGACACCGGGGCGGAGCCCGGCCGGCTGCGTGTCGGCGGATGGCCGCTCCCCGCCGCCGACCCCGTCCAGGGCGACCTCCCCGCCGCTTCGAACGGCACCATGCACGCGCGCGTCATCGCGGGACCGGGGCTGGACCTGCGCGGGGTGCTCTCCGCCCAGGACTCCTCGCCGCTCGCACCGTGGACGCTCGTGCCCTGGTGCGCCACCACCGCGCCGGCGCGGCCGGACACCTGGTACGACGTGGCGGTGTTCCTCGGCGGTCAGGAGCCGGACCGGTCGCCGGTCCTGTCCTGGGACGGCCCGGAGCTCGCCCGTGTGACCTGGCCGGACGGGACGGACGACCTCCTGGACACGTCCGTCGCGCCCAGCGGACAGTGAACGCTACGACCCCGAGAACGAGCGCACGATCAGACGTGGCATGCTCATGACGCCGAGGACGAGCGCACGATCAGACGTGGCATGCTCATGACGCCGAGGACGAGCGCACGATCAGACGTGGCTCGATGACCATGCGGTGGGTGGGGCGCTCCGGGTCGGTCAGGCGCTCGGCGAGCAGCCCGAAGGCCGCCCGACCGATGGCCGTCTTGGGCGGGCGGACAGCGGTCAACGGCGGGTCGCACAACTCGGCCACCTCGTCGTCGTAGGTCACGATGGCGAGATCGCCGGGCACGCGGATGCCGCGCTCCTGGCACCGTTCTACCAGGTCGATCGCCTCCGGGTCCGAGTGGACGAGCAGCGCCGTCGTCCCGGAGGCGACGCATCGGTCGATCAGGCTCTCCAGCGCCCTGGGCCACTCGGGATCCGACTGGTCGACCGTGCTGACGTCCAGCGAGTCGTCCCGTGAAAGGCCGAACTCCTCGCATGCCTGCTGCCAGCCGCGCCGCACGTGCGGGCTCGTCGGGCTATGCATGGTGGTAATCAGTCCGATCCGCCGGTGACCCAGCTCGACCAGATGCCGCACGGCCATGCCGGCCCCCAGCGCGTGATCGCTGACCACCGACTCCATCGCCTCCTGGTAGGGACCGGAGGCGGCGGTGCGCTCGATGAGCACCATGGGCATGTCGGCGTCCTGCAGCCAGCGCACCAGCTCCGCCCCTTCGTCGCCGGTCGTGGTGGGCGCGACCAGGAGGCCGTCCACGCCCACCGCCTCCACCAGCCGGGAGAGGTGGCGGCGCTCGTCGGTGGCCCGGTAGCTGGCGCCACGCAGGACGACCCGCGCGCCGGCCGCCGCTGCTGCCTCCCGGACGCCGCGGATCACGTCGGGCCAGTAATAGTTCAACGACGGCACCACCATGCCGATCGTGACCTGCGGTGCCTCCGCGTCGGATGCCGGCGACTCCTCCGTCTCGGCGACGCCGGCGAGCGTCTCGGCCACCGGCCCGTCGTGGAGTACGGCGCCGCCGCGTACCCGGCGGATGAGCCCCTGGGACGAGAGCAGCGCGATGTCGCGCCGGATCGTGATGGCCGAGACGTCCAGCTCGGTCGCCAGCTCGCTGACGCGTACCACGCCGCGCCGGCGCAGCAAATCCACCATCTGGGCGCGGCGCTCGTCCGGCAGCGCACCCGGCGAATCGGACACGGTCATTCCCCCACCTCCACGCGGACCTCGAAAGCGCCCCGCGCCGTGCCGGGCAAGAGCAGCTCCAGCCTGGTCAGCCGCTCGCCCCACACCTCGGAGAGCATGGGGTCCTCCAGCATGCGGACGGTGAGCACGGCCGCCGCGACCTCAGGGTCCCACGCGACGCGCACCGCCCGCGCGCCGCCCGGCGGCCGGACGACGACCTGCCCGGCGGACGGCTGCTCCACCTGCCCGTTCAGCAAGAAATGCAGCACGCTCGGGTCGCCGTCCCCGGTGAAGCTCCAGGAGTCCCCGATCGTCACGCGTGACGCGCGCCGATCGAGCGACGCCGTCCGCCACCACCGCTCGAGCTCGGGCAGGGGGTAGGCGGCGGCCAGGTCCAGCCGCACCTCGAACCGGCCGGGCTCGTCCACCACCTGCACGTCCCGGGCCCGGAACCCAGGCCCTTGCCCCTGCGCCGCGCCCCGCACCTCGGGAACGTTGTGCCAGGTGCTCTGCATCGTCCAGATCGCATAACGGTCCGGCCCGAACGTCTGCGCCGTGTACGTCGGCCGCCCCGCGTCGACCAGCACGGGAACGCCGTCCACGGCGACGACCACGGACCCGACGTCGTTGTGGTTGTGGTGCTCCCCGTTGTGCCCGCCCTTGACCGCGAGCGCGAGACCGCGCGCCGTCCCGCCCGCCGTACGCGCGAGGCCGACCTGCGTCCCCGGCAGCCAGACCCCGGCCACGAGAGGCGGCTCGCCGCGCTCGGCGTGCTGCCACGCGTCATCGGCCAGCTCGCAGAGCGCCCGCCCGAGCTCGGCGGAGGCGGGGATCCCCGGCGTACGCTGCGACTCCGCGTGCCGGCGGGCGTCCACTTCGCCGAGCCGGCGAGCCCAGCGGTGCAGCACCTGCCACGGCTGGTCGGCCGGCGGCCGAGCCCGCGCGTCGGCGAGGTTCAGATACCACGGCCCGCCCAGATGCATGCGGTGCGGGAACCGGACCGTCTTCCGCACGACCGGGACGTCCGCCGCGTCGAGCCGCCCCGACGTGGCGTGCTCCAGGAGGTCGAGTGCCTCGAGCGCCCGGCATGCCCCGTTCCACCAGTATTCATAACCCTCATCGACGGAGCCGTCGGCCGGCAGCGCCGCGAGGTAACGATCGAGGCCCGCCACCGCCCAGGCGACCTGGCCGGCCCGCTCCCGCCCCGGCTCGGCCAGGCGCAGCGCGGCGACGAGCACGTTGCCGCAGATCCACGGGCACCAGTTGTGCACATCGCCGTCCAGGCCCAGCCAGTGCCAGTCGCGCCGCTGGACGAACGGGTCGAGCACCCGCACGCGCACCTCTGCCCGCACGCGTTCGCGCAGCCCGGGATAGCGCTCCGCCAGCCGGTCGCCGAGAGCCTGGTCGGCCCACGCCAGCTGGGCGGCGACGTCGGCGGCGCCAAGGTCGAGGCAGGGGGTCGCCACATCGGGGAGGACCGTGCCGCGGGGCCGGCAGGTGTCCTCGTGCGCCGGCCAGCACCACGAGCTCTGCTCACACAACTGCACGATCCCGTCGGCGGCCTCGTCCAGCCACTTCTGCCCGCGGCCCGCCTCACCGCCCGCCTCACCGATCGTCGCCATGAGCACCGCCCGGGTCAGCCGGTCCTGGCGCTCGAACACCTGGCTCTCGTAGCGGGTGCGGTTGCCGTCGCGGAAATAACGCGCGTACTGCGAGGCCAGTGGCTGCGGCCAGGGTGTGCCCAGCTCTGCCTCCGCCCGCTCCCGTACGGCGGCCAGCGTGCCTGAGCTGCGGACCTGATCCCAGGCGGCGTCCCCCGCGGGAGGGACCGGCAGCGCCGCCTCAGCCGGCAGCAGGCTGCGGACCAGGGCCTCCGGCGACATCGCGGCCCCCCAGACGGCACGCAGGGGACCGACCGCCCCGTCTTCCGCCGGTCCGCTCTCCGTCCGCCGGCCCGCGGATCCGGTTGCAGTGTTCGTCATGGTCCTCCTCGCGACGCCCCCATAGTAGCGATCGAAAGTGATCGAAGTTGAATCAAATTAGGCTTTTCTGGGCCTATTGATCGGAATGTCGCAAGCACCCCCTCCGGGCGGCGTTCGGCGGGCGCCGCGCTGCCCGGCTACCTCAGCGAGCCGCGTTTGCCCACATGACCTGGGGTAGCGCGACAGTGAGGTACCAGTGAGGTGAGACCCATGGCCGACAGACAATGGTCCATTCAGATCGACATCGCCGAGACCGGCGATCTTGCCACCGCGTACGTCACTTTGACCAGCCCAGCCGACGTGCGGTTGACCGGGTGCGGCGAAGCTCACCGCAATCCGGCTGACCCGCCCGCGCCGCAGATCGGTGAAGAGCTGGCCGTCGGCCGCGCACTGATCGATCTGACCGGCAAACTGCTGGGCGTGGCGACCAAGGACGTCCGCGAGAACGTCCGGTCGGCGACCTGACGTCCCTGATCCGCGACTTGATCTCGGTCGAAGGAGCCCGCCGATGAGCGAACAACAGGATGTGATCGCGGTCCTGGTCGTCGACCACCGCGAGGTCGAGGAGCTGTTCAGCCGGCTGGAGCATATGGTCGGCCGGATCGATGAGAAGGCCGAGACCCTGGCGGAGCAGGTGGTCATCGAACTGGTGCGCCACTCGGTGGCGGAGGAGGCGTACCTGTACCCGGCGGTGCGCGAACACGTCCCGGGCGGCGACGCGCTGGCGGATGAGGAGATCGCCGAGCACGCCGCCGCCGAGCGGACGATGAAGCAGCTGGAAGGGCTGGAGTCGTCCGACACGGCATTCTGGCCGACGCTGGAGCGGCTGATGGATCAGATCCGCCACCACGTGCGGGAGCAGGAGAACGACCTGTTCCCGCGGCTGCGGCAGGCCTGTTCCGAGGCCCAGCTCCTGGAACTGGGCGGCCAGGTGACGAGGGCCAAGAAGATGGCGCCGCTCGGCCGGCGGTCGGGAGCCGCGCGGAACAGGGATGTACCATGATGGGCTCATGGAATTCGAGCCTTACCGGGGCGAACTGGTGGCCTACTGCTATCGGATGCTGGGTTCGTTTCACGAGGCCGAGGACCTGGTGCAGGAGACGATGCTGCGCGCGTGGAAGGCCCGCGACCGGTACGACCACACGCGTGCCTCCGTACGGACCTGGCTGTACCGGATCGCGACCAACGCGTGCCTGACCGCGTTGGAGGGGCGTGCGCGGCGGCCGTTGCCGTCCGGGCTGGGAGCGCCGAGCGATGACCCCGGGGCGCCGCTGACGCCGGCGCTCGACATCCCCTGGCTGCAGCCGTTCCCCGACGCGCGGTTCGACGTGGGGGCGCGCGCTGACCTGCGGCTGGCGCTGGTGGCGGCGATGCAGGTCCTGCCGCCGCGGCAGCGGGCCGTGCTCGTGCTCCGCGAGGTGCTGGAGTTCAGCGCCGCAGAGGTCGCCACGCAGCTGGAGACCACGGTCACGGCCGTCAACAGCGCTCTGCAGCGAGCCCGCGCCGCCCTCGCGGACGCCGGCGACGTCGGCGAGGTCGCCGAGCCGGACGATCCCGAGGTGCGCGCGGTGGTCCAGCGGTACATGCGGGCCTTCGAAGCGGCCGACGTCCCCGAGCTCGTGCGGCTCCTCACCGACGATGCGATCATGGAGATGCCGCCGGTGCCGCTGTGGTATCGGGGCAGCCGCGACTACGGCCTGTTCATGGACCGCGTGTTCGAGATGTGGGGGCCGGGCTGGGCCATGCGCCCGCTCACCGCCAACGGGCAGCCCACGCTCGCCGCATACGCACCGGAGCCCGGCGGCGGGCATCGGCTGCACACGCTCCAGGTCTTGACGGTCACCGGTGGCCGGGTCGCGCACAACGTCGTGTTCGCCGATCCACGCGTGTTCCAGGCGTTCGACCTACCCGAGCGGATTTCTTCCGAGGAGTTTCGCAAGGCGCGATGAGCCGGGCCGATGCCGCCGGTACGTACGGGTGAACATCGAGCGAAAGGGACACCCATCGTGAGCGTCATCGTCATCCAGTTCATCACCCTGGACGGGATCGTGTCCGACCCTGACGGGTCCGGAGGCACGCCGACCGGCGGCTGGGCGTTCCGACACGGTGCCGAGGCCGTCGCCGGGGACAAGTTCCGGCTGGGCAGCACCCTGGACGAGGGGGTCATGCTGCTGGGGCGCACGACCTGGCAGGTGTTCTCCCGGATCTGGCCGGGGCGCGACGACCCGTTCTCGGCGCGGATGAACGCCGTGCCGAAGCTGGTCGCCTCCCGTACGCTGACCGACCCGTCGGCGTGGGTGAACTCCCAGGTCATCGACGGAGACCTCATCGACACCGTGAAGCGCGAGCAGCGCGATGTGATCATCACCGGCAGTCTGAGCGTCGTGCGCGCGCTGATGGCCGCGGACCTGATCGATGAGTATCGGCTCCTGACCTTCCCCACGATCCTCGGCGCCGGCGACCGGCTCTTTCCTGCCGCCGGCCCGGCCACGCACCTGGAGTGCCGCTCCGCAGAGCAGTCCGGCGCAGCCGTCCTCGCGCGGTACGGCCGGCCACCCCACCCTGGAGGAGACGCCGGCCGCGCATGACGCGTAAGGCGGGCCGGGTGGCTCACCGGAGGAGCGCAGACTCCTTCGGCAGGCCGAACCATGCGAACAGAGCCTGGTCGGGGAACCCGGTGATCTCGGCGATGCCCGCCGGGGTCGTGGTGAGGACCATGATGCCGTAGCCCTGGCACGTATCGGTGGCGTCGGGCAGGTAGGCGGCCAGCGCCGGCTGCCCGTTCGCGGCGGTCGCGACCAGGCGGATGCGATCCAGTCGGCCTTCCGCGGGGGTGGTGGCGAAGAACCGGCAGACGGCGTCCCGGCCGACGATCTCGACCGGCTCGGGCGGCATGCGCAAGATCGCGTCCTCGCGTAATAGCGCCGCCAGCGCGTCGAGGTCTAGGTGCGCCGGCACGCTGGAATCGAGGAACTCGGCCACCTCCGCGGAGCTCCAGCACAACACCTCGCGCAGGATGAGCACCGCGCGCTGGCTGGCGGGCAGCAGTTGCAGGGCGGCGACGAACGCCAGCCGCACGCTTTCGCGCAGCTCGACCGTGTCGGCGGGGTCGACGCGGTCGAGCCCGGTCGGGGTAGGGCTGCAGGTGCGAGACCTCCGCCAAGGTCGCCGGTCTGCGCCCGCGCGCGGCGATGGCCTTCAGACAGGTGGCGGTGGCGATGCGGTGGAGCCAGTGCAGCAGCGGCGCCCGCTCCTGGTAGCCGCCCAGAGAGCGCCATGCGCGCAGCAGCGTCTCCTGCAGCGCCTCCTCGGCTTCCTCCAGCGAGCCGAGTTCGCCGTCGGCCATGAAACTTTCACCGCGCGCCTGCAACTCGAGCAGGTGCTGGGCAGGCGGCTTGACCTGGCCGGATGACGAACCGGTGGGTCGCGCCGCCCTTGAGGGCTTCTCGCCGTCGACCCCCTGTGCTTCACTCCTCGCACGCATTCGGAAAGCGCTTACCGTACGTCGGTGACCCTTGGAGAAGGATGATGAGACTGAGACCGTTCATCGCATGCGCCGCCCTGGCAGCCGGCGCGTTCATGGCATTACCCGCCGCCACGGCGGCGGCGGCGACCACCCGCTATGAGGCGGAGACCGCTCCCGCGACGTGCGACGGCACCATCGACTCCAATCACTCTGGCTACTCGGGGACCGGTTTCTGCAACGCCGCCAACGCTGTGGGCGCGGCGGCGCAGTTCACGGTGAACGCGCCGGCCGCGGGCGCCGCGACGGTGGCGGTCCGCTTCGCCAACGGGACCACGACGAGCCGGCCCGCTACCTTGATGGTCAACGGCTCGACCGTGCAGTCGGTGTCGTTCGAGGGCACCGGCGCGTGGTCGACGTGGGTCACGAAGACGTTGAGCGTTTCGGTGAGCTCCGGGAGCAACACGATCCGGTTCAGCCCGACGGCTTCCGGCGGGCTGCCGAACATCGACTTCATCGACGTCACCACCGACGGCACGACACCGCCGGGCACCACGCTCTACGTCGCGACCAACGGCAACGACAGCAACGCCGGCACCCTGGCCCAACCGCTGCGGACGATCCAGCGCGCGGTCGACCTCGCGCAGCCCGGGCACACGATCCTCCTCCGCGGCGGCACGTACACGCCGAGCACCAACATCCAGCTGCTGAAGAACGGCACCGCGAGCGCCCCCATCACGATGACCACCTACAACGGGGAGCGTGTCGTCATCGACGGTGAGAACATGCCGCATACCCCAGCCCCGGTCGATGGCAGCATCCCCCGCCCGGAGCGCGGCGCGATCCACATCGAGGGCGATTACTGGCGGCTGATCGGCCTGGAGATCATCAACGGCCCGTACGCCGTGTTCGGCCTCGACACCAACAACAATGTCTTCGAACGTCTCATCACGCGGGACAACTACGAAAGCGGCCTGCACCTCCAGGGCGCGTCCAGCAACAACCAGATCATCAACCTGGACGCGTACGGCAACCGCGATCCCCGCAACAACGGGGAGAGCGCCGACGGCCTGGCCATCAAGGAGGGCTCCGGCACCGGCAACGTGGTGCGCGGCGCCAGATTGTGGAACAACTCCGACGACGGCCTGGACTTCTGGGAGTTCCTGTCCCCGGTGACGGTGGAGAACAGCATCGCCTACGGCAACGGCTTCAACCGCTGGAACCTGCCCGACTACACCGGTGACGGCAACGGGTTCAAGCTCGGCGGGGGAGACGAGGATCTGCCGGCGGCACACGTGGTCCGCAACAGCATGGCATGGGACAACGCCACCGGTGGTTTCATCGACAACGCCAACCCCGGCCAGATGATGATCGACCACTGCACCGCCTGGGACAACCCCGGCACCGGCTTTGACTTCGCCGACGCCGACGCGACGCTGACCAAGAACCTCGCCGTCGCCAACGGCGTCAACGTGTCACTGGGCGCCAACTCCAGCGGCACCGGCAACTCGTGGAACCTCGGCGGCAGCTGGTCGTTCGCCGGCACCGACCCGAGCATCATCACGGGGCCGCGCAACGCCGACGGCTCGATCCGCACCTCCACCTTCCTACGCCCTGCCAACGGCGCCGACGTCGGAGCCCGGCTCTGACAACCGCCCTCGCGTCCGTGGCCTCGGAAGCGGCAAGACTCATCGGCCGGCCCGCTGGAAGATCGTGATCGGGATGCCCTCGCCGACCGTCTTCGACTCGGTCAGCTTCCACGTCGTCTTGTCGGTGGTCTCCCCGAGCAGGCGCCTGCCGGTGCCGAGGATGACCGGGAAGGTCATCAGGTGGATCTCGTCGACGAGGTCGTTCTCGATCAGCTCCTGCACGAGCCGGATGCTGCCGGGGATCTGGATCTCGCCGTCCACCTGCTCCTTCAGCTTGGTCACCTCCGCGACCACGTCGCCCGCGATCACGTAGGTGTTGTTCCACTGGGGGTCGGTCAGGGTGCTCGAGACCACGTACTTGGGCATGCTGTTGTACTTGTCGGCCAAGGGACCTGTGTACTTCGGCCAGGCGTCGGCGAAGCTCTCATAGGTCCTGCGGCCGATCAGCAGCACCTCGGCCGCCAGCGCCTCGTCCAGCTTGAACTGGTCGCCGTCCGCGCCGCGGTCGAAGGCGAAGCTCCAGTTCCGGTGCTTGAAGTCCTCACCGCCGGGGGCCTCCACCACGCCGTCGAGCGAGATGAACTCGGTGACTACGATCCTGCCCACCGCCAACCTCCTCGTTGCCTTTGCTTGCGGGATGAGATCGGGCTTCAACGAATCACACCCCGGTGGATCCCGTCTCGCAAGTGACTCTCATCGCGCGAAGACGGCGATGACATCGGGGGAGCCGGCTTTCCGCAGCACGACCCGGTCGATCTCCGCGATGGGCGTCGACACGGTGGTGCCCCACGAAGCCCGCCCCCTGGAGACGGTGACCTGGCCGAGGTCGCTCCAGGCGCCGTCCCTGCCGGCCAGAGTGGCCTGATAGGAGCCGGAGTCTCCGGCCGCCTCGACGGTGAGGAAGATCCAGCTCGGCGATCCTTGATAGGCGAACGCGTGGCCCACTCGCCGCTGGCCGGCATAGAGGACCGCGGCGGTGAGGTAGCGCCCGTCGGCGATGGCGAGCGTCTCCCGGTAGCTCTCCGCGAGCCGGCGGTCCGGCCCGGTGGCCACCCACACGGCCCCGCCCACCAGCGCGGCGACGATCGCTGCCGTGAGCAGATGCATCCCGATCGGCCGCCATCGACGGCGCGGGCGTCCCCCGCTGATGCGGGCGAGCACCGCGGACTCGAAGGCGGCGGGCGGCTCCTCCGCGGGGGCCAGCGTGGTGAGCGCGTCCACCACCTGGGTGGCCTGCTCCAGCTCCCTGCGACAGGCGGCGCAGCCCGACAGATGGCGCAGCACGTCGGCGCGCTCGTCGCCGGCGAGGGCGCCGGCGGCGAGTTCCGGGATCGCCTCGCGGATCCCTTCGCATTCCGGCCGCTCAGTCATCGTTCACCTCCAACTGTTCACGGAGCTTGGCCAGCCCCCTGCGCAGGCGAGTCTTGGCGGTGCCCAGCGGTATGCTCTCGACCTGCGCCACCTCCTTGCTGGTCAGTCCGTAGAACACGGTGAGGGCGATGGCCCTGGCCTGCTCCCGCGGCAGCATGCGCAGCGCCCGGCGGACGAACTCCTCATCACGCGGCGCGTCTTCGGTGCTCTCCGCGGACAGCAGCCGCGTGAGCAGCGCCTGCGGATCGACCGGCAGCTCGCGCCGGAGCCGCAGCGCGTCGATGGCGAGATTGCGCGTGATCGTGAGCAGCCAGGTCGGTACGGCACCACGCCTGGCATCGTAGGCAGCCGCGTGCCGCCATGCTCGCACGAAGGTCTCCTGCGCGACCTCCTCCGCCAACGCCGCCTCTCCCACGATGGTTCTGGCAAGACCGAACACCCTGGCCTGATAGCGACGTACGAGCGTGGTGGCGGCCTGCGTGTCGCCCGACGCCATCCCGGCCAGGAGCGATTCATCCGAAAGTGCCCACAGTCGGTACTACGGTAAGGATCATCATTCTGGCTTCACCGAGGTGAATCCCGGGGCGGGCCGCCACCCGTACAACCGGCATGAGAAAAATCCTTCTCGCTCTCGCCGCGAGCATGTTGCTCGCGGGATGCAGCACGGCCGGCGCGACAGGCGCCGACGGCTCCCCGACCGTGACCATCACCGGCCCGGCGAACAACGCCGACGTCGCCGGGACGTTCTCCCTGGAGTTCACCACCAGCGTGGAGATCGGCCCACCGGAATCCGGCAAGCACCATGTTCACGTGTTCACCGATGGGCACACCGATGACTACACCGTCGTCACGGCCTCGCCGTTCCAGATCGCCGGGCTGCCACCGGGCGAGCACAAGGTGGGGGTCACGCTGCAGAACGCCGACCATTCGCCTGCCGGCGCCTCGGCCGAGCTCACGGTGAACGTGACAGGGGGCGGTCAGGCTCCCTCGCCGACGCAGAGCTCCGGCAATGACTACTACTGAGCGCTATGACCGCAGGACCAGATGGTTCCATGCGGGCGTCTACCTGGCGACGCTGGGGCTGCTCGGCACCGGCTGGTGGCTGCTGGCGGGCAGGGAGGGCGACCCCAGCCCGCTCGCGTGGTTGACCCGACTGCCCGACACCGTCCTGCACACCTGGCTCGGCTGGGCACTCGCGGTGCTCGTCCTGGTGGCGGTCGCGTTCGGGCGCCGTGCCATCCGGACGTTCGTCACCGAATCGGTGCGCTTCCGCAGGGGCGATCTGGGATGGTTCGTACGCTGGCCCGCAGCACTCTTCACCGGCCGGTTCGGTCACCACGAGGGGCACTTCGATCCCGGCCAGCGGGTCCTCAACCTCGCGCTGGCCGGAACCCTGCTGGCCCTGCTCGCCAGCGGTGCGGGCATGAGCCTGTTGCACGGAGGGCCGGTGTTCGCGGTGCTGGTCAGGATCCATGTCTGGGCGACGTACCTGGCGACGCTGCTGATCGCCGGACACGTGCTGGTCGCGGCGGGGCTGCTGCCGGGGTACCGGGGTGTCTGGCGCGCCATGCACCTGGGCGGCCGTCTCGATCGGACGGTGGCCTTCCGGCTCTGGCCGGGATGGTCCGTGCGGCACGACCCGACCGCGCTCGGCGCGTACGTCCTGGACCTTCTCGGACCGGTTGAGATGGCTGCCGTGCGAGCGCATCTGAGGGAGTGCGCGGACTGCCGGGCCGAGGCGGCCCAGCTCCGCAAGACCGCCCTTTAGTAAGCCGTGTCCTCCATCGTTGCCGCAGGGGCGCTCGCCCTGCCCACCGCCTGCGGCGGCACGAGCGACTCGGTGGCCGGACACCAGAAGGTGGGCAGCCGCGCCCCTGCCGTCACCGCCACAGGCGCTTCGCCGTCGGCTGCCTTCAGCGACGCGGACGTCACGTTCGCGCGGATGATGATGCCGCATCACGAGCAGGCGGTCGACATGGCCGACCTGGCCGCGAGTCCGACCCTGAAGGGCACGTGGGGCACGGCATGCCGGGCATGATGTCCGCGCCGGACATGAAGAAGCTCGAGGCGGCCAAGGGCAAGCGATTCGACAAGCTGTTCGCCGAGAGCAGCTGCGGAAGATCCTCGACCGGCTCTGATCAAGGCCATGCCCCGGGCGCTTGGCGTGACAGGCGCCCGGGCGGACTCATGGCTGCGAGGTGTGCACGACGTCGGTCGCCGGGACGCCCTGGCGGGTCTCGGCGGGCTTGACGGCGCGGACGATGGCCGAGTGCATGCCGTCGGCGACCTGGTGGGTGGAGGTGATGGTGATGCCGGTGAACCCGGCCGCCCGCAGCCCGGCCCGGTATTCGGCGAACGACAGGGCGCCGGCGATGCAGCCGGCGTAGTCGCCGCGCTCGGCCCGCTGGGCCGGGGTGAGGGCGTCGTCGGCGACGACGTCGGAAACGCCGAGGCGGCCGCCGGGCACCAGCACCCGGAAGGTCTCGGCGAACACCGCGTCCTTGTCCACCGACAGGTTGATGACGCAGTTGGAGATGACCACATCCACGCTGGCGGCCGGCAGCGGGATGGACTCGATCGTGCCCTTGAGGAACTCCACGTTCGCCGCGCCCGCCCTGGCGGCGTTCGCGCGCGCCAGGGCGAGCATCTCCTCGGTCATGTCCAGCCCATACGCCTTACCGGCCGGGCCCACCCGGCGGGCGGACAGCAGCACGTCGATGCCGCCGCCCGAGCCCAGATCCAGCACTCGCTCGCCCTCGCGCAACTCGGCGACCGCCGTGGGGTTGCCGCAGCCCAGTGAGGCCGCCACCGCCTCGGCGGGCAGGCCCTCTCGCTCGTCGGCGGCGTACAGGGCCGCGCCGAACCCCTCCTCGATCTCCTGCGGACCGCAACAGGCGGCTCCGCCGGCCGTGACCGCCGTCGCGGCCGCCGCGGACCGCTCCCGTACCTGCTCGCGTAGTTGGACGGACTGCTCGCTCATCACAGGCTCCCGTCTGAAACTGATCCGGGCTGACGCCTGACCGGAACGGTGGCGCCGACTTGTATCGATGTCTATCGAATCAAGCATCCCGCTCTGATTAGAGACATGTCAATATAGAAAGCTGTCGAATCAGAGGCCGAACTGATCGCGGTCCCCCGGCGGCCGCGCTGTTCCACTCCCTGTCCGATCAGAACCGGCTGCGCATCGTGCAACGCCTGGCCCGCGGCGAAGCCCGCGTGGTGGACCTCGTCGCCGAGCTGGGCCTGGCCCAGTCGACCATCTCCAAGCACCTGGCCTGCCTGCGCGACTGCCACGCGGTCACACTCTGCCCGGCCCCGGGCGCCGCCCGCCCGATCGGCGTCACCGGCGACCACCGCGGGCAGCCGGCGGGGGAGGCGGTCGCATGACCGCGGTCAACCTGCCCGGCCTGGGCCCGTCCCCGGCACGGCGCGCGCTGCTGCTGCGCCGCGTCCGGCTGCTGGTGGCCGCCGCCGCGGTGGCCTGGTCCACCGCCGACCACGAGAAGCGGGAACGGGCGGCGCTGCGCGTCATCGCCATCTCCTTCTTTGCGCTGGCCGCGTACGTCACCTTCGACGCCGTCCGAGCGCTGCTCGGCGTCGGTGAAGCCGAGCACTCCACGGCGGGCCTGATCCTGGCCGCCCTGTCGCTGGTCGTCATACCGTTCCTGTCGCAGGCGCAGCGCCGCGCCGGCCGCGAACTCGGCTCCGCCTCCGCCGTCGCCGACTCCAAGCAGACTCTGCTGTGCACCTACCTGTCCGGCGTGCTCCTCGTCGGGCTGGCGCTCAACAGCCTGTTCGGCTGGTCCTGGGCCGACCCGATCGCCGCCCTGGTCATCGCCGCCGTCGCGGTCAAGGAAGGCCGAGAGGCCTGGCGGGAGGACGCCTGCTGCGCCGTCCCGGCCGCCGCCGCCTCCAGCAGCACTGCCCACGACGGGTGCTGCTCGCCTACCCGCGAGGCCGAATAGTCGAAAGGCCCGATGCCTGCCGGTGGCAAGCGCTCGCCCTGCTACTCGCCCTGGGACAGGTGGGCCTTGGCGTCGTCGTAGGAAACGTCGCCGGCCGCCTTGGCAGGCCGGTAGACCAGGTACAGCACACCGGTCGTGAACGTCTCGGACTTGATCAGCTCCAGAGGGATGGGGTTGTCGCCCTCGTCGAACAGGCGCTCGCCCTTGCGGACGGCGATCGGATGCACCAGCAGGTGCAGTTCGTCCAGCAGCCCCGCGGTCAGCAGCTGGCGGACCACCGAGACCGAGCCGCTCATGGCGATGCGGCCGCCCTGCTCGCTCTTCAACGCGGTCACGGCCTCGACCAGGTCCCCCTGGAGCAGCTCGGAGTTCCGCCAGGTGAACTCCAGCGGCTGGCGCGAGACGACGATCTTCCGTGCGTCGCCGAGCGTCTTCGCGAAGCCCGCGTCCTCGCCGCCTTCGGCCTCCCGCTCCGGCCATGCTCCGGCGAAGCTGTCATAGGTCTTGCGTCCCAGGAGCAGGGTGTCGGCCATTTGCTCCGTCACGGCGGCACCCATCTCGTCGTTGAAGTAGGGGAAATGCCAGTCCTGCGGGTCCTCGATGACTCCGTCGAGTGAGATGAACAGGTTTGCGGCGATCGTCCTCATGCTGGTCCTCCAAGGAAGGGCTGGGCCGTCCGGCCCGGCCGATCTGATGTGCTTATAGCCTCGCGGGACCTGCTTACGGATCGCTTAAGGTCTCCCTTTGGACGGGCGGCGACGAGGCGGTGGTCGGCATCGTCATGGCATGCTTCGCCCAAGTAGACAAAGGGGGATGATCTGTATGGAAGAGCCGGAGCGTAGCGGCATACCGCAGCCGGTGCTGAGCCCATTGACGACCGCTGCCATCTTCCTTGTGCTGACGGTGCGTCACGGCGGTGAACCGATCGTACGAGAACTGCTGGGCGATGTGGCCGGGCTGTCGCGCTCGGTCGGTTTCCGGGCGCCAGGCAGCACGCTCAGCTGCGTCGTCGGCATCGGGCCGGACGCCTGGGACCGCCTGTTCGACGGGCCTCGCCCCGCCGAACTGCATCCCTTCCGCGAGGTCTCCGGTCCCGTACACCGTGCGGTCTCCACTCCGGGGGACCTGCTGTTCCACATTCGCGCGGAGAAGCTCGACCTGTGCTTCGAGCTGGCGTCCCAGATCATGCGGCGGTTGCGGGGAGTGGTCACGGTCGAGGACGAGGTGCAGGGGTTCATGTACTTCGACCTGCGCGACCTGCTGGGCTTCGTCGACGGCACCGAGAACCCGGTGGGCCCGGCGGCGGCCGCGGCGGTCCTGATCGGTGACGAGGACCCCGACTTCACCGGCGGAAGCTACGTGATCGTACAGAAGTACCTGCACGACCTGGAAGCGTGGAACGCCCTGCCCGTGCAGGCCCAGGAGCGCATCATCGGCCGCACGAAGCTGGAGAACATCGAATTGGACGACGCCGTCAAGCCATCCAATTCGCATGTCGCGCTGACCACCATCACCGACCCCGACGGGACGGAACGCCGGATCCTGCGCGACAACATGCCGTTCGGGAACGCCGGCCGGGGCGAGTTCGGCACCTACTTCATCGGGTACGCCCGCACGCCGGCGGTCACCGAGACGATGCTGGAGAACATGTTCATCGGCGATCCGCCGGGCAACCACGACCGGATCCTGGACTTTTCCACCCCCGTGACCGGGACGCTGTTCTTCGTGCCGGCCGCCGACTTCCTGGAAGACCTCCCACCGCAGGCCGCCGAGCCGGCCGCCGCGGCCGATGTCCTCGGGACCGGCACCGGTGTGGTCCAGGTGGGCACGATGTCCGACTAGCAGAGCGCATCCGACGGTTCCTCCGGGATCGGCGGCCTGAAGCGGAGCTCATGAGGATTCTGGCCTCGGAAAGCGTGGCTATCAGGACAGATTGACCACTTACGGGCTGCTTCGTATGTTCAGGGAGCTTGTTGGACGACATCTCCAGGAGGCGACTTTGACAGAGCAGTCCAGCACCAGATGGCCATGGCCTGACCTTCCGCCCGGACCATTCGGCACCCCATCGCCCGACCTGGCCCGCAGGCACGCGGAGGCTCCGATGGAGCCGGCCACGATGCCGAGCGGGGATCAGGTCCCGATGATCGTCCGGTACGACGACGTCCGCGTGGTCCTCGCCTCACCGGCCAGCAGCCGCAACCTGCGGGCGCCCGGCCTGCCCAGGATGATCAGCGGCACGGCCCTGGAGGACGATCCTGCGGCGCTGATCAACCAGGATCCACCGGAACACAGCCGCTACCGCCGCATCCTGCAGGGCACTTTCACCCCCAGGCAGATCGAGCGCTGGCGGCCGCGCGCCGCGGCCATCGCCAACGAGCTGATCGACAGGGCCGGCGCGGAGTTCGACGTGGTCTCCGACTTCGCCCTGCCGCTGCCCGCGCGGGTGATCTGCGAGATGCTCGGGGTGCCGATGGACCGGTTCGAGCAGTTCCGTGGCTGGACCGAGATGTTCCTGTCCACCTCCCAGGCGAGCGCCGAGGCCAGGGGAGAGGGCTTCGCAGCGTTCATGGCTTACGCCGGCGAGCTGATCGCGGCGCACCGGGTCAGGCCCGGCAACGACCTCATCGACCTGCTCATCGACGCGCGCGACGAGGGGGACAGGCTCAGCGAGGACGAGCTGACCCACATGGTGTTCACCTTGATCATGGCGGGGCACGAGACCACAGCCTCGATGATCATCCGGGGCGCGTTCCGCCTGCTACGCCACCCTGAGCAATACGCGAAGCTGGCGGCCCATCCTGAGTTGCTGGAGCCGGCGGTGGAAGAGATCCTCCGGTACGAGGGCCCCGGAGGGAATGGCCTCCTTCGGCTGATCACCGAGGACCTCATATTGCCCGATGGCACCATCCCGGCCGGGACCGTCGTGCTGCCCAACCCCGCCGGCGCCAATCACGATCGGTCAGCGTTCGACGATCCGCTGCGCTTCGATATCCAGAGATTCGCCGGTTCCGCCGCGCCCAACCCCCACCTGGCCTTCGGCCACGGTCCCCACTATTGCCTCGGGGCGAATCTGGCCAGGATGGAGCTTCAGGAGGCATTCCGCGCACTGTCGACGCGCCTGCCCGGCCTGCACGCGCAGGACGACCTGTCGACTGTGCGGTGGACCGACGACGGGTTGATCTATCGACCGCTCCGGCTCCTGGTCAAGGGCAGCTGAGGCGGGTACGGCATCGCCAGGTAGATGGGCCCCCGAGCTGCCGGCCGGGCTGTGGCGCGGGGGAGCACGGCAGCCTGCGCGAGATCAAGGTTCGCTGGTCACCCTGAGCGGAACTCCGGCGACCGCCTTCTCCTCGGCGAGCGCCTCCTCGGCATCCTGCGCGGTTGGGTACGCGCATACAGTGGCGGCACCGCAGAGTACGAGCCCATCGAGGTCTCGGCACCAAGCGTTGCTCCCTCAATGCACTGATCGCCCACCTGAAGACGGGGCACCGACCCGCCTTGATCACCGTGTACCGCGGCGAGATCGTCAAGATCCAGGAGATCAGCACCCCGTAACCTTCTCAAGGCGGAACAGATCGAGCCGCGGATCGCCCGCGCGGGCGTAGCGGGCCGTCGCGGCGGTGAACATGGTGCGGTACGGATGTCACCGTCACCCAACGGAACGCCGCAGTTTGTTGATTGGTCTCGGGCATTTCCTATGATCCTCTGTGGATTGTGGGAAATGGACTGTCGTTCGTAGCCTCAGGGAGGGCACGTGACCAGCCGAATCACCCGATCTCCTCTACGCCTGTTATCAATCGTGCTGGGCTCGGCACTGTTCGTGTCGGCCGTAGCAGCGCCCGCTCGACCCGACGCCGGCGCCGCGCCAGGAACCGACACCGTCCTGGAGTGGTTCGACCAGACCAACGCATCGGTGGGCGCCCCCACCATGATCACCAACATTCGTACGTGGGTCATCAGCTGGACTGCCGCCAGCCGAGCAATCGGCTCGCACGCAAACGGCGTCTTCGCCGAGGCCGCCCTTGCCTCGGCCGTCCACGGCTCGCTGGCCTCGATCGCGCCGGACCGCAAGACCGAACTGGACGCGGCGCTGAACACCACCCTGGCCCGCCTTCCTGACGGGCGCGTCAAGACCCGGGGCATCGATGCAGGCCGCATCGCCGCCGCCAAGGTCCTGGCCGAACGGGCAGGCGATGGTCTGGACCCGGCCTCGGTCAACGAGCCGTTCACCCCGCCCCCGGCCGCCCCGGGGGTCTGGCAGCCGACGCCGCCCGCGTTCAACCCGGCGACACAGGCTGGCCAGGGCAAGGGCAAGACCTTCCTCCTCGGCCGCTCCGATCGTTTCCGGCCCGGGCCTCCCCCGCCCCTCACCTCCGCCCGGTACGCACGCGACTTCGCCGAGACCAAGGCGTACGGCCGCGCCGACAGCACAGTCCGCACCCCCTGGCAGACCAACATCGCACTGCTGTACCGGCCGGCGATCCTGTCCAGCTGGACCCAGATCCTGCGCCAGGTCTTGACCGACGGCTCAAACCGCTCGATCAGGGACAGTGCCCGGCTGCTCATGGCCTTCCACGCGGTGACGGGGGATGCGTACATCGCGGTGTACGACGCCAAGTACGCCTACCTTGCCTGGCGGCCGGTCACGGCGATCCGGCAGGCCGGCGCCGACGGCAACCCCGGCACCGAGCCCGACGCGACCTGGACGTCGCTCTTCCCCGCGCCCGACAACCCCGAATACCCCAGCGGCCACAACGGCTACGCAGGTGCGGCGGCCTCGGTCATGACCCATCTGCTCGGGCCTGCTCCGGCCCGGCCGGTGACGCTCACTTCGCCCGACGCGCCAGGGTTCGTCCGCACCTACACCTCGTGGGCGCAGACCGCTCAGGACGTGATCAACACACGCGTCTGGTCCGGCCTCCATTTCCGGACCTCCGACGAGGCCGGCATCCGGCTTGGCGAGCAGATCGCCCGCTACGATCTGGCCCGCCTGGCCTGGTAGCCAGCCCATGTCCGGATGAGGAAACTCGGGGTGACCATCGCGCTCGCCTTCGCGAGCGTGATGGTCACCTACTGTGCGGCCGGGCCGGTCAGGGCGGTGAGGTGGAGAGCGATGTCCTACGCGATGGCGCCAAGCCAGAGGAGGCGACGTGCAAAGTGAAGCATGAACTTTCGCAGGCGGGGTGGCATCTTCATCCCAGGTAGGCGAGGGCTTCTCGGACCGTGATGCGGGAGGCCCGGGTCGCCGCCGCGTCGGTGGCCAGCGCGGCGCCGAGGATCACCAGCACGAGCCAGACGGCGACCGCGAGACCGGAGATCCGGTACGGCAGCGGCGCGTTGTTGAAGAGGTTGCCCAGCCCGGCGCCGAGGACCGCGGTGAGCCCGAGCGTCGGCAGGATCGCCAGCACGCAGCTGGTGAGCGCGAGGAAGACGCCTTCGGCGACCACGACGCGGCGGACGGCTCTGGGCCGTGCTCCGATGGCGTGCATGACGCCGAACTCCCGGATCCGATCGAGGACGTTGGTGCTCATCGTGGAGGCCAGGCCGATGCCGCCGAGCACTCCGAGCGGCACGGCGATCCCCAGCAGCACCAGGAGCACAGGGCCCAGGTGGCCTGCCGAGGCGGCCTCGGTCCTGCTGATCGACGCCGCGGATTCCACCGTGACACCGGCGCCCGCGAAGGCCGTACGGGCGGAGGCGGCGACCGCGTCGCGCGTGCGCTCGTCGTGGCTGCCGGTGATGACGCGGACCTGGTTGACCCGCTGCGGCTGCCCGGTGGCGGCGGCGAGCCCCTCGGCCGTGGCGTAGACGCCGCCACCGGCTCCCTCCCGTTCCTCGACGATGCCGGCCAGGCGCCAGGTGGTGGGCTTGCCCTCGATGAACAGCAGGACGTCGTCACCGGCCCCGAGGCCGGGGACGGTCTTGGCGCGGACGCTCTGGTTGAGGACCACCGCGCCGGTCTCACCCGGGTTCAGCCAGCGTCCCTCCAACAGCCGCGGCGCTGGGCGGCCGGCGATCAGCGTGTTCAACGCGATGCTGCCGTGACCCTGGTCGGGATAGGTACGGGTGACGGGTAGCCGCCCTTGGGCGGCGATGCCGACCTGGACCCGTTGCCACGTCTCCACCCTGGCCGCGGCGGGCACGCGCCCGACCGCGCCGGCGACGGTGTCCGCCTCGGTGAGGCCGGCCAGTTTCACCTCGACATCCCAGTAGCGCAGCGCCTGCTTCTCCTCCTCGACCGCCTGCGTGCCGGAAGTCAGGGACATCCCGGCAACGAACACCGAGCCCGCCCCGGCCAGGAGACCGACGCAGAGCCAGAACCGGGCCGGCCGCCTGACGGTGTTGCGCAGCGCCATCAGCAGGCCGCGGTCGAGACGGCGCAGGCGGCTCAACCGGGCCAGGACGCCGGTTGCCGCGCTCGCCTTGGCTGCGAGCCCGTGATGGTCGATGGCCGCGCGTACGGTGATGCGACTGGCTTTGACCAGCGGCACCAGAGCCATCAGCGGTGGGAGGCCGAGGCCGACGGCGAGCATGATCGCATAGCTCCACCAAGGAGCGGCCAGGCTGACCGGCTGGACGCCGAGCATCTCGAGCAGGCCCTTGAGCCGATCCTGGCCAAGGAAAACGGCGGGCCCGAACGCCAGCAGCGTGGCCGCCGCGGCCACCGACAACGTCATCGCCGCGTAGAGCCGGGCGATCCGGCCGGCCCCCGCGCCGATCGCCTTCATGATGCCGATCTGCGGGATCTGCTGGGTGAACAGGTTGTTGAGCATGTTCGCCACCAGGACCGTGGACAGCAGCAGCGCGGCGGCGCCGCCGGCCAGCAGCGACAACAGCAGCACGTCGGCCTGCCACTGGTGCGGGTGCGCGTACGGCTCGGGAACCTGGATCTCGCTGATCGCCAGGCCGTGTTCGCGCTGCAGCCACGTGCTGACCGCGCCCGCCACGGCGACCGCCGCATCGCGGTCCCGGCTCGGCTCCGTCGTGCCGGGATCGGCGACTTGGATCTTCAACTGGTTGAGTCCGGGCGTGGACAGCGATGCGGTGGACAGGTAGGCGTGCCCCCTTTGTTCCTGGGGGGACGGGGCGAGGCTGGGGTCATACACCGTTCCCGCCACGCGCAGCCGTACGGGATCGCCGCTCGGGGTCGTGACGGTCATCGTGTCGCCGACCGCTACGCCCAGCAGGCCGAGGGAATCCTGTCCGATGAGGATCTCGCCGGGCGGCGGTGGCCAGCTGCCTGCCTGCCCCACATCGAACTTGACCATCCGCATCGGGTCGTCGGGCGCGGCCACGAAGACCTGCAGCGCGACGTCCAGCTTGCTGCCGTTGACCTCGATCTCGCCGTCGAACTGGGCGCGCGCCGTGGCCTCGAGCACCCCCGGCCGCTCGCGTACCTGGGCCGCGATCGCCGCCATCCGCTGCGGGTCGAGATCACGGTCGAGAACGATCGTCGCCGAGGCGGGCTCGGTGCTCATGTACGCGCCGCTGGTCTCCCTTCCAATGGCCGACCACGCATTGAGCACGCCCCCGAACACCGTCAGGCTGACCGCGATCGCGATCACCATCAGCACGAACCGCGGCCAGGCCGCGCGCAGATCCCGGCGCAGCTTGACCGTCATCAGCCCACTCATTTCCTGACCCCCTCGTCACTGACGACGCGGCCGTCCACGAGCGTGATCTCGCGGCCCACGATCGAGCGGATGTCGCGTTCGTGCGTGACCACGACGATGGTCCGTCCTTCGCCGTTCAGGTCGGCGAACAGCTTCAGCACGGCATCCGCGGCGGCGGAGTCGAGGTTGCCCGTCGGCTCGTCGGCCAGCAGCAGCGGCGGATCGTTGGCCAGGGCCCGGGCGATCGCCGCACGCTGCTGCTGTCCGCCCGACAACGTGGCGGGCAACTTGTCGGCCTGGTCGCCGATGCCGACCTGCTTGAGCAACTGCACGGCCCGATCCCGCCGCTCACCGATCGGGATCTTCCCGGCGAAGTCCATCGGCAGCATCACGTTCTCCGCGACGGTCAGTGTCGGCAGCAGCTGGAAGAACTGGAAGACCAGCCCCACATTGGCGCCCCGCCAGGCGGCCAGCCCGGACTCCGACAGCGCGCCGAGATCTGCGCCTGCTGCCTGGACCGTCCCCGAGGTGGGGCGGTCGATGCCGGCCAGCAGGTTGAGCAGCGTCGTCTTGCCGCTGCCCGACCGCCCCACGATCGCGACGAACTCGCCCGCCTCGATCTCCAGGTCGAGATGGTCGACGGCGACCACCTCGCCAGCGCTCAACGGGTATGTCTTGAGCACATCGCTGAGGCGAATCACGCGTTCCATGGCCTCAGACCCCCTCGTACGAGAGGCCGGGCGCGCCGTGGCGCATGGGCGTGTGCCCACCGCCACCGCCACCCAGCAGCATCACGGCGATGAGCAGCACGATCACGATGGCCGCGACGAGCGCCAGCACCTTCACCCACTGCGGCATACCGGACTCGCTCATGTGGGCGTCCTCACGTTGTCCTGTGTCACGTGTCGTCAAGCTACGGATCATCCAGAACGCGCGAAACGCCCCGCGAGAGGAACTCGTCCGTCCCCATCGCGTCCACACGGATCCCCCCGTAGGGCGACGACCGGCCACCGGCGCAGGCGTTACGCTCGCAGGGCCTATGCCATTGACAACCACCGCCCGCAGCCTTTTCGCGACCCGGCCGAGCTCGCGAACGATCCTCGACGCGGCCATCACGGCCGTCGTCCTGGCCGCCTCGCTGGCCAGGCTCAGCCACGGCGGCGCCGCTCGCCTCGATGCGCATGACCTCGACCTGGTCGGCGCCGTGCTCGCGACGTTCTCGGCGCTGCCGCTTCTCCTCTGGCGGCGCTTCACCCTCGGCGTCTTCCTGGCGACCGCGGCGGCGAGCGTGGCGATGGCCGGCATCGGCTACCCGGACCAGCCGATAGGAGGTCCCGCGGCCGCGATACTCGGCCCCGCCGCCGTGACGCTCGGCCCCACGGTGGCGCTCTACCTGCTCGCCGCGAGCCGCGATCGTGCGGCGCCCTGGACCATGCGCACCACCGGCATCGTCGTGGGCGTCTTCGCGGCGTACATGAGCGCGGCCGCCGTCGCGCAGGCCGGCTTCCCCTGGCTCGAGCTCCTCCACACCGGCCTCGCCTGGGCCGTCGCGTGGTTCGCCGGCGAGCGGACCCGCCTGCGGCGCGAGCAGATGGCCGTCCTCGAACAGCGCGCCCTGCTCACCGCCCAGCAGGCCGAACGCGACCGTCAGCTCGCCGTCGCAGAAGAACGCGCCAGGATCGCCCGCGACCTGCACGATGCGGCCGGCCACGCGATCAGCCTGATCGCCGTCCGGGCGGGCGCCGCCCGGCTGCGGCACCATCGGGACCCGGATCGTTCGCTCCGCGCCCTGGAGACGATCGAAGAGCTCGCCCGCCAGACAGCGGCGGAGATCGATCAGGTCGTCGGCACGCTCCGCGAGCCCACCCCTGCGAACGGCGCCGTGGAGGTGCCACCCGGACTCGCCTCGCTCGACACGTTGATCGCCCGCCACACCGCGACCGGACTCGAGGTCATGCTCACATCCGCGGGCCGATCCCGGCCCCTCGCCGCCACCGCTGATCGAACCGTCTACCGGATCCTCCAGGAAGCCCTCACCAACGCCGCCCGCCATGGAACCGGCAGTGCTACGGTCGAGATCGTGTTCAGGGAGGCGACGGTCGAGCTCACCGTCACCAACCCGGTGCGCGCCGGCGGCACACCCCGATCCGGCGGAGGACATGGACTGATCGGCATGCTCGAGCGCGCCCGCCTGCTCGGCGGCAGCCTCGACACCGAGCATGCGGGCGGCACGTTCCGGCTCCACGCCTCGCTTCCCGACAGGGGTCACCACGCGTGACGCGGGTGCTGATCGCAGACGACGACGACCTGATGCGTGCCGGGCTCGCCGAGCTTCTCACCGCCGATCCCGCCATCGAGATCGTCGGCCAGGCGTCGACCGGACGGGAAGCGGTCGACCGGACCCGCAGACTTGCGCCCGACGTCGTCCTGATGGACGTACGCATGCCAGACATGGACGGCATCGCCGCCACCCGGGAGCTGTCCAGGATCGCCCCTGACACGAAGGTCCTGATCCTCACGACCTTCGAACAGGACGACTACATCTTCGGAGCCCTGCGGGCCGGCGCCTCCGGTTTCCTGCTCAAACGCACCCGGCCCGAGGACCTGATCGCCGCCGTGCACACCGTCGCCGCCGGCGACTCACTGCTGTCCCCGTCGGTCACCCGTCGCGTGATCGACCGCATGGCCCGCCAGCCGGTTCCCGACCTCAGCGATCAGGCCAAGCTCGAGGGGCTGACACCACGCGAGAGGGAGGTCCTCGGGCTCATTTCGCGTGGCCTGTCCAATCGGGAGATCGCCGCCGCGCTCCTCGTCGAGGAGTCGACGATCAGGACGCACGTCAAGCGCATCCTGATGAAACTCGGCCTCCGCGACCGCATCCAGGCCGTGATCTTCGCCTACGAGACCGGCCTCAACCGGCCGTAGCGCCTGGATCGTCAATTCGCGAAGGTCAGCTTGGCGACCGGGCCGGTCCAGCCGTAGGTCTCGCGGTCCAGGTCACCACAGGCCATGATCCCCTTGTGCTTGCTGATCGGCCTCCTCTCGGGCGCACGCACCATCGGGTTGCCGCAGCAGGGACCGGGGATGGTGGCCTTGGTCTCGAGGTTCTTTTCGCTGCCCGCGTCGTAGGCCATGGTCCGGATCGAGCCCGGCCGAGGCCGCAACGCGTCCACACCGGTGAAGCCGTCGTTGGTGTTGACGAGCATGCTGACGACACTGATTCGGTCGCCTGGCCGTACCTTGACCTGGAATGTCGCACTCTGGCCCGGTGCGATCGGAGCGCTGGCCGGGGCGAACGCGTCACGCACGCCGGGCCGCTTGGAGATCTCCTTGATCAGCGTCGGCGCGTCGCCGTCCTCGGCCACCGCGGCGACGCCACGGCTGGCGAACCGGCCGAGTTGCCAGACATGGACGCTGGGCGAGTGGACGACCACCACGGGGGGTGACAGCGGCTGGGATCCCGGCGGCGTCAGGTTTTGGATCTTCACCGTCCACGTCGTCATGGGTTTCGCCTGTGCGGCGGCAGGCAGGGCGACCATACCGGCGCAGAGGGCGGTCAGGCCTGCGAACAGTTGGACAGGGCGCATCACGTGTGCTCCTTCGGGTGGATGTGACGCACAGGACGTTATGGCCATATCCGCCTTCAAGATCTTACGCATGGCTTACCTGGTGATTACGGGCCATTACGGCACATGCCGCGTCACAGCCGCCGACCTTCCGACCCGCCGGCTCGGGACACGGGCGCCGGCGGTGAAGGCCAAGAGTTCGGACAGGCCGCCGACGTAGGCTGGCTGCCGACGGAAAGGCGGGCCTATGGAGACCGGTCGCTGCTACGCGTGCAAGCGGGAGTTCGACTACGACCCCGCGGAGGTGACGACGTTCCTGGTGGATCTGGCGACCGGGCTCCCGCCGGGCCTCACCTTCCTGGGGACGATGCGTCCGGCCACCCCGGAGGCCGTGGCTCGGTCAGTGGACCTGCCGGTGTGCCCGGACTGCGTGGCCAAGGCCGAGAAGGGCCTGCCGTTCGGCCCAAGCGTGTGACGCTGCCGCGCCGGCGGGCGTAGAGCGTGCCGCTCAGTCATGCGGCGGCAGTGACCCGATCTGGTGATCGGCGACGTTCAGCGACTCCTCGACCAGGCGGCGGAGGTGTCCATGGTGCAGGGAGTAGACCACGTGGCGCCCGTCCTTGCGGGCGGCCACCAGTCCGGCGAGCCGGAGCTTGGCCAGGTGCTGGCTGACAGAGGGGCGAGAGGCCCCGATGGCCTCGGTGAGGGTGGTGACATCGGCTTCGCCGAGACTCAACCGGCTCAGGAGCGCCAACCGCGTGCGATCGGCGAGCAGGGCCAGAACGGACGCGGCGACTTCGAACCGCTCACCCCTCTGCTGGGAGGTCAGCGCATCTGCGTGGGCCGCGCTCATGCTCATGAGCACATCGTAGAGCCGCCGCGGCGGCCTCCGGCGGCTGCAGCGCAGTCGAAGACGAAGGTCGAGGTGAGGTGATCTACCGGTGGATGACCAGGACAGCGTGGTGGTCGGTGCCTTCGGGCCCGTCGGGGTCGGCGTGCACTGTGGCGGCCTGCAGCCGCGGGAGGTTGTGGATGAGCCGGTGCTCGGCCTCCACTGCTACGGCGTGCGCCTCGACCAGGGAGAGTTCATGGCTCACCACGATGTCGACCTCGGCGCGGAGGGAGTGGCCGATCCAGCGCATGCGCAGGGAGCCGATGCGGCGCACGCCTGGGGTTTCGGCGACGATCTGCTCGGCCTTGCTGATCAGCGCGGGGTCGACGGCGTCCATCAGCCGGTGGTAGACCTCGCGGGCGGCGTCACGCAGTACGTAGAGAATCGCGATGGTGATGAGCAGGCCGATGATCGGGTCGGCGTACGGCCAGCCGGCCCATACTCCGGCTGCTCCGAGCAGCACGGCCAGTGACGTGAAGCCGTCGGTGCGGGCGTGCAGGCCGTCGGCGACCAGCGCCGCGGAGCCGATCTCGCGGCCGACCTTGATCCGGTAGCGGGCCACCAGTTCGTTGCCGAGGAAGCCGATCACTCCTGCGGCGGCGACCCAGCCGAGCGCCTCCACGTCTTGTGGGTTGATCAGGCGCTTGACGGCCTCGTATCCGGCCAGGCCCGCCGAGGCGGCGATGATCAGCACGATGACGATGCCGGCCAGGTCCTCGGCTCTGCCATACCCGTAGGTGAACCGGCGCGAAGCCATGCGCCGGCCCACCGTGAAGGCGATCGCCAGGGGCACGGCGGTCAGGGCGTCGGCGAAGTTGTGCAGGGTGTCACCGAGCAGGGCCACCGATCCCGACCTCGCGAAGATCACGACTTGGGCGAGAGCGGTGACGGTGAGCACGGCGAAGGAGATCGCCAGGGTCCGCATGCCGCGGCGGCTGGTCTCCAGTGCGTGATCAGTCCGGGCTGCCGCGTCGTGACTGTGTGGCGTCACCACATGACGGAGCCGTTCCCCTAGGGTGCGGCTGGGGGATCCGTGGTCATGCTCGTCGTGACCATGTCCGTGACCGTGTCCGTGGCTGTGGTCGTGGTCCTGCTCGTGGGAGGGTCCTGGGCGGCTGTGCACGCTCATCTGCTGCTCCTCGTCCTGTCTCATGGAGCGCGGGTGACAGTACGGTTATCCCCTTCGATATGTATTCGTATGCGCACGCAAGCACATGTTAGGTGCGTCGACCATGCAGCAGCACAATGGCGGCCAACCGACCGGCGCCCCACCGACCGACGCTCAGGTGGAGGTGGCGGTCGCGGCCTTCCGGATGCTCTCCGACGCCACCAGGTTGCGCCTGCTGTGGGCTCTGGCTCACGGTGAGCACGACGTGGGCAACCTCGTCACAGCGGTGGGAGCGGCCCGGCCTGCCGTGTCCCAGCATCTGGCCAAGCTCCGGCTGGCTGGGCTGGTGGCCTGCCGCCGGGAGGGGCGGCGGGTTCTCTACCGTGCCCGCGACTCCCACATTCGAGCCTTGATCGCCGAGGCGGTTCATCATGCCGATCACGAGGTGTCGAGGATCCCGCGGCACGAGTGATCCGGCCGGGCTCGGACGCATCGGTCGGAGAGCGCCGTGCCGATCGTCAAAGACACTCTCAAGCCGGGACTCGGATTCCGTGTGGTCCGCGGGGAAGCGGGGCTGCGGCCGTCGCCTGGATGACATATTCGCGAGTGCGTACATCTTTACGGGTCAGCCCGGCAATGGCGCGCCAATCGCTTGGGAAGCAATCCCGGAGGATCTCGTGCACGTACCCGACGGCTTCTTCACCGTCCCGATGTCCCTTGCCGCGGGCGCCGTGGCCGCCGGCGGCGTCGCCTATTGCCTGCGTAAGGCGAGAGACGAGCTGGACGACCGGATGGCTCCGCTGGCCGGGCTGGTGGCCGCCTTCATCTTCGCCGTCCAGATGCTGAACTTTCCCGTCGGCGCCGGGACAAGCGGCCACCTGATCGGAGGAGCTCTGGCCGCGATCCTTGTCGGACCTTATACAGGAGTCCTGTGCATCGCTGTGGTGGTCACGGTGCAGGCCTTGTTCTTCGCCGACGGAGGACTGACGGCCCTGGGTGTCAACATCTGCCTCATGGGGCTGGTGACCGTCCTCACGGGATACGGGGTCTTCCGCGCGGTCGGCAAGCTGGCGCCGCGCAACCGTACTGGCGTGGTCGTGGCGTCCTTCGCCGGCGCCATGGTGTCGGTCCCGATGTCCGCCTTGCTCTTCACGGGACTGTATGCCATCGGCGGGACCTCCTCGATCGATCCCGTCACGGTCGCCGCGGCCATGGGCGGCGTCCACGTGGTCATCGGCCTGGGCGAAGGCGCGATTACCGCGTTGACCGTCAGTACCGTGCTGGCCGTACGGCCCGACCTGGTCTATGGGGCGCGCAGCCTGGTCAGGCCCGCGATGCTGCGCACCGCCTCCGGTGAGATGGTTCCTTCTCGGCCGGCGGAGGGAAGCCATCGCGCGGCTCCGCGGCTTCGGCCGTTTCTCCTCGGCGGGGTCGCCGCCGCCGTCGTGCTCGCGGGACTGGTGAGCTTCTACGCCTCGGCGAATCCTGACGGTCTCGAGCGGGTGGCAACCGACCTGGGGTTCCTGTCTCAGGCGCAAGATCATCCGCTGGACAACTCGGCGTTCGCCGACTACAGCGTCAAAGGCGTCGATGACGAACGGTTGTCCACAGGACTCGCCGGCGCACTGGGAGTGGCGATCTCGCTGGGGGTGGGCGCCGGTGTGACCTGGGCGCTGCGCCGCAGAGCCCGCCGCCGGTCAGACGCCAAGCCACTGACGCCGGAATCGTGAACCCATGGCCGCCGGACACAGCCACCACCTGTACGTCCACGCCGGCACGCCCGTCCACCGGCTCCCCCCGCAGTGCAAGCTCCTGTCACTGATCGCGTTCATCATGATCGTCGTGGCCACCGATCGGGAACGGTTCTGGGCGTTCGCCCTCTACCTCTTGCTGCTCGGCGCGGTGGCCGTGGCGGCTCGCATCCCCCTGAAGCTCCTGCTGCGGCGGATGGTCGTCGAGGTGCCGTTCGTGATCTTCGCGGTCGCGCTGCCGTTCCTGTCCCAGGGGGAGCGCATGACCGTTGTCGGCGTGTCGATGAGCGCCGAAGGGTTGCTCGCCGCGTGGAACATCGTGGCCAAGGCGACCCTCGGAGTGATCGGGAGCATCCTGCTGGCGGCCACCACCGAGCCGAGGACCCTGCTGCTCGGCGCCCAGCGGCTGCGGCTTCCGCAGCTGCTGGTGCAGATCGCCTCGTTCATGCTGCGCTACGTCGAGGTGATCCTCGACGAGATGCGCCGGATGCGCATAGCGCGGGAGTCCCGCGCGTTCGTGGCACGCGACCTGCGGCATCTGCCTGTCGTGGCCCGCTCGGCGGGAGCCCTGTTCATCCGCTCCTACGAGCGTGGCGAACGCGTGCACCTGGCCATGCTCAGCCGCGGCTACACCGGAACCATGCCCATCATCGACGACGTGCGCGGCTCCGCCTCGCAGTGGGCGCTGGCCGCCACCCTTCCCGCCGCCGCGGTCACGATACTCATCGGAGGACTGTGGTGAACTCTCTGCTGGTCGAAGGGCTGATGCACGCCTACCCCGACGGCACCCAGGCCCTGTTCGGCGTGGACCTGTCGATCGACCGGGGAGAACGGGTCGCGCTGCTCGGGCCCAACGGCGCGGGCAAGACCACCCTGGTCATGCACCTCAACGGCATCCTGACGCCCAGCCTGGGGACGGTCTCCGTCGGCGGGCTGCCCGTGGCCCGCGACAACCTGAAGGAGATCCGGCGCCGTGTCGGCCTGGTCTTCCAGGATCCCGACGACCAGCTGTTCATGCCGACGGTCCGCGAGGACGTCGCCTTCGGCCCCGCCAACCTCGGCATCCGGGGCGACGAGCTGGAAGGGCGGATCCGCGGGGCACTGGAGCGAGTCGGCATGCTCAACATGATCGACCGGCCACCGCACCATCTGTCCGGCGGTCAGCGCCGCCGGGTCGCCGTCGCGACCGTGCTGGCCATGGAACCCGAGATCCTGGTGCTCGACGAGCCCTCCTCGAACCTGGACCCGGCCGCGCGCCGGGAACTGGCCGACATCCTGCGCGGGCTCGATGTCACCATCCTCATGGTCACCCACGACCTGCCGTACGCGCTCGAACTGTGCGAGCGGTCCCTCATCCTGTCCGGCGGGACCATCGTCGCGGACGGCCCGACAACCACGATCCTCGCCGACTCCGAGCTCCTGGGCCGCCACCGGCTGGAGCTCCCGTACGGCTTCTCGGTGGAAATGCCCATGTAAGGCCAGGATGCTGGTGGTCTGCGTCAGAGGCGGCAGCCACCCAGCCGTTCCTGTGCAGCGCCGACACCGTGGGCGGCGCCTCCATGCCGTACGTGATCGCGATCGCTTCCTCGACACGCTCGTGTGCGATGTCGTACTCCATGGTCACGACGTCACGTCCGACCTCATGACCGGGTCACCGAAGACCTCCAGCCCTACCTCGCGAAGACGAGCCGCACTCTCGACGACGTCGGCCACCGCGTCGGCGACGTCCAGCCGGATCGCGGTCTCCACTGAACCGTCCAGCTTGATGACGCGGGCATCGACCCCGATGTCGGCCAAGTGCTTCTCGACCACCCCCACATAGGCGGTGGCGCCATCGTCCCCGCGCCGCCCGACAAACCGGCCTCCGCCAGCATCAGCTGGGCGCCGTCAGCGAGCCCGCCCTTGTTGGGTACGCCGAGTCGCAGCATGGCTCACGACCCTCTCTGGGCGGCGTCCATCAGAGCAGCCGATCGCCCCTGCCGACGGCTGGCACCAGAACTGTTGTCACGTGCATACATGCATACGTTTGTCCCGTCAGCAGGTCATTGCGCGCAAGCCGGGAGCCCGTGTCTGACCGAAGGCACTCCCGTCCTTTGCCCTGGTACGAGACACTCGCCGGTCACACGTGTTGTGCAACCATAGTTACAGTAACTATGGTTGCATAAATGGTGCGTTTCACCGCAAGCACGTGGAAGACGGAGAGTTCTGGCCGTGACGGGGACAACCGGGCAGTGGGCGCTGCTGGCGTACCGGATGCCTCGGCAGCCGTCCACGCTGCGGATCACGATCTGGCGCAAGCTCGACCGGCTCGGCGTGGCGCGGCTCGGCGACGGGCTGGTCGCGTTGCCCGCTGATGCGCGTACGCGTGAGCAGTTGGAGTGGATCGCCGAGGAGATCGGTGAGATGGGCGGCACGTCGACGTTCTGGCTGGCCGCGCCGGGCAGTCAGGGGCAGGAGCAGGCGATCGCGGCGGAGATGCGCCGGGCGAGAGCGGCCGAGTACCAGGCGGTGATCCTGCAAGCGCGGAGCGCGGCGCAGGCCCGGCCGGGGGAGCGGGCCCGGACGGCCAAGCGGTTGCAGGCCGAGCTGCGGCGGATCGCCCGTCGCGACTATTTCCCGCCGGCCGAGCGGGACGAGGCACGCCTCGCCGTAAGAGCCCTGGCTGAGGAGAGTGCCGCCGTGAAGGAGGAGCCGCGGTGAAGTGGGCCACCCGTCGCGGGGTGCACATCGACCGGGCGGCGTGCGCCTGGCTGATCCGCCGCCACCTCGACGCCGACGCCGAGTTCGTGTTCGTCGGCGATCCGGCCGAGGTGCCCGAGGACGCGACGCCGTTCGACATGCGCGGTGTGGAGCTGTCCCACCATGGCGGCGACTGCTCGTTCGAGACGATCCTGCACCGGTACGGGCTCGCCGATCCGGTGCTGTGGAAGATGGCCGAGATCGTGCACGAGGCGGACATCGACGACGAGCGCTTCGACGCCCCCGAGGCGCCCGGGCTGGACGCTGTCCTGCGCGGCCTGTCGATGACCTGCGACGACCCACGCGTGCTGGAGATCACCGCGCCCGTCTTCGACGGGCTGTACGAGTTGTATCGGCGAGGCCTGCTGCTGGGGCGAGAACCGGCATGACGACACCCTTTTCACCGAACCAGGAGGACGACGTGACCATGCGGGCACCGGCAGATGTGATCCCCTTCCGGGAGGCCGTACGCGCCTGGTTTCTGATCTCGTTGCAGACCTTCGGGGGCCCGGCCGGCCAGATCGCCGTCATGCAGCACACGCTCGTGGAGGAGAAACGCTGGATCGGTCAGCAGCGTTTCAACCACGCGCTGAACTACTGCATGCTGCTCCCCGGCCCCGAGGCGCAGCAGTTGGCCATTTACGTGGGCTGGCTGCTCAACGGCACGCGCGGCGGCTTGGTCGCCGGCACCCTGTTCGTGCTGCCCGGCATGCTCGCCCTGCTGGCGCTGTCGGTCGTCTATCTCCTGTGGCAGGACACCACCGTGGTGACCGCCCTGTTCGCCGGAATCGCCCCGGCGGTGCTCGCGATCGTCGCCCAGGCCGTGATCAGGGTCGGCAAGCGCTCGCTGACCCATCCGCTGTTCGTCGCCGTGGCGGTGGCGGCCTTCCTCGCACTGGCCCTGTTCGGGGTGCCGTTTCCCCTCGTGATCGCCGTGGCCGCGCTCGTCGGCTGGACGGTGCACAAGCTCGCCCCGCACGCTCTCAAGAGCGGCAACGGGAACGGCGGCGACGGTGGCCCGGCGCCGCTGATTCCCGATGACGCCCTGCACCACGCCCAGCCCAGCCGGCGCTCCGCGGGCAAGATTCTTGCGGTGGGGCTGGCCGCTTGGTGGCTGCCGGTGGCCGCGGTGGTGCTGCTGTTCGGCACCGACAGTGTCCTCACCACTCAGGGTCTGTTCTTCTCCGGCACCGCTCTGGTCACCTTCGGCGGCGCGTACGCCGTGCTCGCCTTCGTCGCCCAGCGGGCCGTCGAGACCTACGCCTGGTTGTCCCCGGGGGAGATGGTCCGCGGGCTCGCCCTGGCCGAGTCCACGCCAGGGCCGCTCATCATGGTCGTGCAGTTCGTCGCGTTCCTGGGCGCCTACCGCGATCCCGGCGCGCTCGACCCCTGGGCGGCCGCCGTGCTCGGCGCCCTGGTGACCACGTGGGTCACCTTCGCGCCGTGCTTCCTGTTCATCTTCCTCGGCGCCCCATACGTCGAGCGGCTGCGGCACAACGCGGCCATCAGCGCGGCCCTGACCGGTATCACCGCCTCGGTCGTCGGCGTCATCGCCAACCTGGCGCTCTACTTCGCCGAGCACACCCTGTTCGCCAAGACCTTCACCTGGACGTGGGGGCCGCTCAACGTCCAGCTTCCTGAGCCGGGCACGGTCAGCCCGGTCGCCCTCGGGATCACAGTGGCGGCGCTGGCCATGACCTTCGTCCTGCGCTGGCCCATGCTCCGCATTCTCGCGATCTGCGCGGCGCTCGGCCTGGCGACGGTGCTCCTGTAAAACTGGTCCCTCCACCTCGGCGGCGCCCGGGGACTCATCATGAGCGCCGCGGTTGCGCTCCTTCCCTGGAAATATGACCGGCCCGACGCGGCTCGGCTGAGTCCCTGCGATCTCACCGCGACCACCTTTGACGACTATGGATGGTGCACGCGGCTGGTGGTGGCTTCAACGCAAAGAGAACTATCCGGAATCGACCGGATAGCCCTGTCACAAGGGCAGGAAGAACAGGCTGAGCGGGGTGCTCACCACGGTCAGGGCGACGGCCAGGAGCAGGACACCTACCGGCCATGGTGTGCGGGAGGGCATGGTCAGGCGGGCGATGCGGGCGTCGAGGTCGTGGCCGGCTCCGCCGAGCGTGCCGGGCGGGGAGGCGATGCGGTCGCAGGTGCTGAAGCGGTGGAGCGCGGTGGCCAGGGTCAGACGGTCGATGTCGCGGGCAGCGCGGTCGTCGGCGCGCATTTCGACCAGGAGCGCGACCGCGTCCAGCATGGCGTGCACATGGCGGCTGGCGGGGAAGGCGCGGTGCAGGGCGGCGAACGGGAGGATCACCAGGTCGTGGCGCTCACGGGCATGCGCGCGCTCGTGGGCCAGCACCGCGCGTAGCTCCTGATCGGTGAGCAGGTCCAGGCTGCCGGTGCTGACGACGATCGCGGCCTTGCGTCCCGGCACGCAGTACGCGGCCACCGCCGGGTGCGCCACCACCAGGGCTTCCTGGAGCTCGGGATGGGGGTGCGCGATCAAGCCGAGCAACGACCGCTGCCGGCGCCGCAGGGCCGCGACGGAACCCGCGCTTCGGGCGAAGGCGGCCGCGATCCAGAGGGCCACCGCGATACCGCAGGCCGTGAGGAAAAGATGGAAGGCGGTGATCCCGGTCGGCAGGTCGCCGCGTGTCAGGTCGTGCAAGAAGCCGACGACCGCGGGGACGATGCCGAGCCGGTAGGGGGCCAGGCCGATGGCGAGCGCCGTGCCCACCGCCGACAAGACGAGGGTCAGGCCGATCGCCTGCCAGATCAGCAATGAGGTGCGGGGCGTCCTCCACGTGAGCCGGGATCGTGACATGGCCGCCATGGCAAGCAGAGATGCCAGGAGGGTGAGGATGTGGTGGGCGGCATAGGTCACGACGGCTCCTGCCCGAGGGGGAGCGCCTGGCGCAGCGCCTCGGCTTCTTCCGGGCTGACCGAGCGGGCGAAGTGGCTCAGTGCCGCCAGCCGGTCGCCGGTCTCGCTGAGCGCCGAGAGCATCAGCTCGGCGACGTACGCCTCGCGCCCGGACGCAGGGCGGTAGCGCCAGGTGCGCCCGTCGTCGTCGCGTTCGCGGCGGATGAAGTCCTTGCGGACGAGCCGGTTCATCACGGTCATCACCGTGGTGTAGGCGAGATTTCTGTCGCTGAGCCGGTTGACGACCTCGCGCACGGTCAGCCAGCCGTCAGTGCTCCACAGCACTTCCATGATCGAGCGTTCCAGCTCGCCAAGGCTGTTCACGCCCCCTCCTCACGTCCTGCGGGCTCCAGAGCGGGTACGGCCAGCACAGCCGCGACCGCCAGCGCCGCCGATGCCGCCCCGGCCAGGTACGGCATGGCTGCCCCGACGTCGAACAGTAACCCAGCCGCGGCCGGTCCGACGATCCGCGCGGCGGCGCCCGCGGACTGCCCCGTGCCCAGCCGCGCTCCACGCTGCTCCTGCGGTCCGGCGGCCGCCAGCAGGCTGGAGACGGTCGGCGTGAGCAGCCCGTGACCGGCCGCCAGCAAGCAGACGGCTGCCAGGCACAGCCACCAGGTCGCGGCCAGCGGGATCGCCACCATGCAGGCGGCCATCGTCACCGCGCCGATCGCCGCCACCCGCGCTTCACCCCAGCGGCGGGCCAGCCGGCTCACCAGCCCAGCCTGAACGGCGGCCATCGCCAGCCCGGCCGCCGCGAGCGCCAGCCCGATCGAGGTGGCGTCCCAGCCGTAACGGTCACGGCCGAGGAACGCCAGCGTGGTCTCCATCCCGACGAAAGCGGCCATCGCCAGGAAACCGGTCCCGGCCAGCAGCACCACCGGCCGGCGCAGCCCGCGGTCCGGGCTGGACGCCTCTTCACCGTCCTGTGCCGTCCGAGGGCCATCCGGCTCGGGCAGCCAGGCAAGGGCGGCGGCGAGGTTCACCGCCGCCAGCCCCGCCGCCGCGTACGCGCACGCGGCGAACCCCAGCGGCGCCAGCCCGCCACCGAGTGCCGGCCCGATCACGAACGCCATCCCGATGGCGGCCCCCATCTGCGCCATCGCCCCGGTACGCCGCTCGGCGGGCACCGCATCGGCCAGGTACGCCTGCGCCACCGAGATGCTCCCGCCGCACGCCCCGGCCAGCGCCCGGCACACGAGCAGCCAGGCGAGCGACGTGGCCAGGCCGGTGAGCGCCATGGACAGGACCGACCCGGCGAGGGCCAGCAGCACCAGGGGCCGCCTGCCGTACCGGTCGGACAACCTGCCGAGCACAGGTGCGGCGACGAGCTGCGCCACCGAGTAGGCGCTCATCAGCGCCCCGAACCACAGCCCGGTGGCGCCGAGATCGGCGGCGTAGAACGGCAGCGCGGGCAAGATCAGCGTGAAGCCGAGCAGATCCACGAACACCGTGGCCGAGATGACCAGCTGCGCCGAGCGCCGCATCACGTCCCCTTCTCTCATGGGCAGGGGCGGGGCCGGGGTCGGCCACCGCTACTACAGCGTGTAATGCTACAGCGTGTAGTAGGCCAGCTGCTGCCATGCCCCGATGCATAGTGCCCCTTACGTCCGCTGTTACGATCTGTAATCAGCCATGTACGCAGGGGGAAGAGCGGGGAATTGGCCACGCTGGCTGGCGTGGCATTCCGTGCTGCTCGGCCTGCTGGTGATCGCCCATCTCTGGGCGCACGCGAGAGCTGCGGAGGAAGAGCCTTTCGCGCCAGTGGGGTCGGTCGTCATCGAACACGGACACGACCACGATCACCACGTCGATCATGCCCATGGGGGCACTTTCCTGCTGCCCGCCGCCAAGTCCGTGTTCCTCAAGGCGATGCCGTTGCTCGGGCCTCTGCTGCCCGCTCAGCCGCCCCCGGCGGCCGAGCCTGACGTGAAACCCCCCGAGCATGTCCCGAAATGCGGCCACCGCGAGCGAGCCGTCCGGAATCACACGCTCGAGGTCTATCGACCCTGATGACACGCCTTCACCAGGTCTGTCCTCAGTCGATAGCGTCCCGCGCCCGCCCGCGGGAGAGAGCGTGTCTTCGTCATGTCATCGATCTCGTCGGTTTCCGTACCTATGCTCGCCGTGGCCCAGCTGGTCGGCGACACCCCTGTGTGCTGGATCGGGGAGCCCTTCGCCCCGGCCGGGCGCGGGTTCTGGGCCAAAATCGAGGGGGCCAACCCCGGAGGGCTGAAGGATCGGCCCGCCCTGCACATCACCGAGCAAGCCCGCCATCGGGGAGAGCTCGCGCCCGGCGCGATGATCGTCGAGTCCACGTCCGGCACCTTCGGGCTGGGGCTCGCACTGGCCGGTATCGTCTACGGCCACCCCGTCACCGTCGTCACCGACACGGGCATGGAGACGATCGTGCGCCGGCTGCTGGCGTCCTACGGCGCCCGCGTCGAAACCATCGAGCACCCGCACCCGGTGGGCGGTTGGCAGCAAGCACGCCTGGACCGGGTGGCCCAGCTGCTCGCCCAGCATCCCGGCGCCTACTGTCCGCAGCAGTACGACAACCCCGACAACGTGGCCGCCTACGCGGGCCTGGCGCGCGAGCTCACCGACCAGCTCGGCCGGATCGACATCCTGGTGTGCAGCGTAGGAACCGGCGGCCACTCGGCCGGAGTCGCCAAGGCACTGCGTGAGCAGAACCCGGCGCTGCGCTTGGTCGGCGTGGACGCCACCGGATCGACCATCTTCGGCCAGCCTGCCAGGCCGCGGCTGATGCGCGGGCTGGGCAGCAGCATCAACCCGCGCAATGTGGCCCACGACGCCTTCGACGAGGTGCACTGGGTGGCACCCCACGAAGCGGTCTGGGCCTGCCGCACTCTGGCGGCCACCCACTACACCACCGGAGGCTGGAGCGTCGGCGCGGTCACCGTCGTCGCCGCCTGGCTGGCGAGGACCAACCCGCCGGGCTGCCGGATCGCAGCGGTCTTCCCTGATGGCCCCGCTCGCTACTACACCACCGTCTACGACGACGCTTACTGTGCCCAGAACGACCTGCTCGGCCGGCCGCCGGCCGATGAGCCGGACCAGATCAAACACCCAGATGAAGCCGAGGCCACCCGCTGGACCCGGATGGTGATGCGCTGATGTGGCGGCGATTCGTTTCGTTCGAGCGCAGCGTCCGGCTGTTGATGGTCAACCAGCTCGCGATCAACGTCGGCTTCTACATGCTCATGCCCTACCTCGCCGGCCACCTGTCCGCCGGGCTGGGGCTGGCGGGCTGGACGGTCGGGCTCGTGCTGGGGGTACGCAACCTGAGCCAGCAGGGGTTGTTTCTGCTCGGCGGCACACTGGCCGACCGGCTCGGTCATAGGCCGGTCATCATCGCGGGCTGCCTGCTGCGAACAGCCGGGTTCGCCTTGCTCGGATTCGTCGACGCGGTGCCGGCCTTGGTGGCGGCCTCCATGATGACCGGTTTCGCCGGCGCCCTGTTCAACCCCGCCGTACGCGCCTACCTGGCACAGGACGCGGGTGCGCGGCGTGTGGAGGCGTTCGCGCTGTTCAACGTCTTCTACCAGGCGGGCATCCTGGCCGGTCCATTGATCGGGCTGGCTCTGATCACAGTGAACTTCCGGACCGTGTGTGTGGCCGCCGCCGCCGTCTTCGCGCTGCTCACCATTCTCCAATTGCTCGCCCTACCACCATCTCGGGCCGGAACGCCGGCACGCACGAGCGTGCCGGCCGACTGGCGCGCCGTCGCGGGCAATCGGCCGTTCCTGCTCTTCTCGCTCGCCATGGCCGGTTCGTACGTGCTGTCGTTCCAGCTGTACCTGGCCCTGCCACTGGAACTCGGCCAGACGGGGACCGTTGGCCTGCTGTTCGTGGTGTCCGCGCTGGTGGCCATCGCCGGGCAGCTCAGAATCACCGACTGGGCACGGCGCCGCTGGAGCGGACCGCAGGCCATCGTGCGCGGGGTTGCGCTCATGGGGCTCGCCTTCGTGCCCATGGCTCTGTACGGCCTCACCCCTGCCCCGGCTGACGTACGAACGGTGGCGGTCATCGCCTGTACCACGCTGCTCGCGGTGGGCAACGCACTGACGTACCCGTTCGAGATGGATGCCGTCGTCAGGCTTTCGGGCGAGCGCCTGATCGCCACTCACTACGGCCTGTACAACACCGTCGCGGGGATCGGTATCGCCGTGGGCAACCTGCTGGTGGGTGCGCTGACCGGGAGCGCCGGAGTATGGATCGTGCTGGCCTTCGTCGGCTCGCTTTGTGCTCTGGCCGTCGGCCTGCTCAACCGCGGGGGAATGCTCACGACCGGCGTCGTGCCGGTTCAGGCCAGGCCCTGATGCTGCTCAGTCTTGCCGTGCCAGGCCCGGCACCCGATGCCCCTCCCAATGGCCCTTGTTCTCCCCGTCCACGCGGCTGCACGATGGCCGGGTGAAGACTTGGGTGAAGGGTGCCGGGGTGGCGCTGTTGTATGTCCTCGCCGCCGTCGTGCTCATATGGGCGCTGAGCGTATTGGTGAATCACCTGTGAGTGCGAAGCTTCGGCTTCCGCCAGGCCCTCGTGTACGTCTGAAGAGTCACCTCTGCTCGGGCTCGACGGAAAGGAGCACGGCGACAACCCTCCGCAGATCATCGTCGGGGTCCGAGCTGGGCGGAGGTTGTGTCGTGAACAGGTGATGCGCGGTGGCCACGAGCGCGAGGGCGAGCGCCCTGGTGTCGGCGTCTGGGGCGAGCCTTCCCCGCTTCCGCTCCGATTCCAGGTAGGTGGCGAAGGTCTCCTGGATCTCCGCCAGCGTGGGCAGACTCGAGGAGAGCGCGTGGTGCAACCGGTCCGCCACGACCGGCCGGACCCGGACGAGCTCAGCGGCAGCAGGCAGGTAAGTGCCCAAGGCAAGGGCCGCCTGCGCCAGGTTGCCGGCCACCGTGCCCTCACCGACGCGCGAGCTCAGCCGCGCGACGGCGCCTGCAGTCTCGCGAGCACCATCGGCGATGAACTCGGCCAGGAAACCGTCGAGGTCGCCGAAGTGGTTGTAGAGCAGCCCGGTCGCGACCCCGGCCTCGCGGGTGATCGCCCGGCCGCTGAGCCCACCCGGCCCCTCCCTCAGGAGTACGGCCCGGGCCGCGTCGAACAGCCTGCTGCGGATCTCGGGAACAGCTACGCCTCGCGGTGACATGGACCTCCCTTACGGTATGAGCACGTCGGAACGAGATGGCGATGCCGCCCCGGCTGATTGCCGGAGCGGCATCGGCTTCACTCGTCAGGTGGTCAGTTGCCGGTGTAGCGGAAAATGTAGAGGCCGTGGTCACGGTCGCTGGCGGCGACGTACTCCTGGCCGTTGTGCTCGAATACCTGCACACCCCAGAAGTTGTTGCCACCCTCGTCGATGAAGTGGCCGACTTCCTGGATCTTGCCGTTCACGATCCGTGTCACCCGGAAGCCCGCTGAGTAGTAGGAGAAGTAGGCGAGGTCGGGCTGCTTGGCGGACGTCGCCACCTCGTGCACCGACAGGTCGCCCTTTCCGGTCGCGTACGCGGGGTCGTGCGCCTCGGGCACCGCGTACGTGTCGAGTTCGGCCATGGTCTTGCGGTCGTACAAGTGCACGTAGCCCCAGCCGTCGAAGGACGACGAGAAGGTCAGCGTGTCACCCGCCGTCCCCAGGGGCACCGGCAGCCGCTCCGGGCCGGTACCGGCGAGGCAGGCGGCGTTGTCGTACGGCTGGTTGAAGATCGCGAAGCCCTGGCTGCGCGGCGCCACTCCGAAGGCCGGGATGTCACCCTCGACGCTCATGCCGAGGGAGCCGTCACAACCATCGGTGCCGGTGCGGTTGAAGATGAGGACGGCGTCGTAGCCGCCGGCCTTGATGACGCTGTCGACCTTCTCGGTGAACGTGCAGAGGCCCCGCTCCACCACGGCGATGTCGACGACGTTCGGGTCCCCGGCGGGGACGGCGGGATCGTCGGGCGGGGGACAGGCGCGTCCCACGAACTTGCTCACGCCGGTCAGCGTCTGTCCGGGCTCGAGCTTCTTGGTGCCGTCGCCCTGGCCGGCGTTGATCTCCGTGCCGTCCGTGACATTTGAGGCTTTCAGCGCGAACGGCGAGAAGTCTTCGTCGGCGGCGAGGACGTACTTGTTGTCGAGGGTGAACTCGGCCTGGTGGCCGTTGCCCTCCGGCCTGACCGTCAGCCCGCTCTCGAGCGCCTCGGGGTCGGGGTCGGCAAAGGTGCTGTCCGCCAGCAGGGAGATGCTCAGCGGGTCGGTGACGTCGATCTGGACGTAGCCGCCGTCCCAGTACGACAACAGCATGACCTGCTTGCCGTCGATCTCCTTCACCACCATGTCGTGCAGGAAGACCTCATCGAGGCCCCGCTGGGTGATGCCGGGGAATTTCTCGTCGAGGTCGTACTCCGCGATGACCTTGGGCTTCTTCGGGTTGGTGATGTCGAGAATGTCGACATCTGGGCCTTCCTCGTTGTCCACGATGACGGCGTAGGCCTTGTTGCCCGCGTCCCAGGCGAAGACGCTGTGGATCTCGTTCGCGTCCTTCTTGCCGGCGCCCGCGACGGTCTCGTCGCCGATGCCCACCGCGAGCGGGGTCGGATGGGCAGGGTCGCTGACGTCGTAGATGTTCAGCCCGCCGACTCCGGCGCTCTCCTTGCACTTCTCGTTGTTCGTGACGAGGATGTCGCCGTTGAAGGCAGGCGTGTCGATGCTCAGTGCCTGCACGCCTTCACCGGGCGCGCTGCCCTCCTTCGCGACGATGAACGCGACTTCCTTGGGCTGCGCGGGGTTCTTGATGTCGACGACGTGCACGCCGTTGTACTTGCACGTGGCGCCGCCCCAGGCGGCCAGGTACGCGTAACCCTTGTAGACGCCGACGTCGGCGATCTTCTCCGGCTCGACGTTCTTCAGCGCGAGCTTGCTGATGAGCTCGACGTTGGCACTCGATGCGGGCAGGTGGCCGTGGTCGCCGCCGTGCTGGTGGTGGTTGTGCGTGATCTTCGCGTTGTCGATCGCGCCGTCGCTGCTTGTCGCACCGTCGTGCGCGAACGCGGACGGTACCAGTGATGCCAGTGTTGCGCCTGCAGCGATGGCTGCGGCTACCGCTAAGCGGCCGGCCTTGTGCCTCATAGGGGAAATTCCTCCGTAGTGGTGGCAGAGGATGGCAATACGGGGAACATAAGGGCCGATACCGGCAGTCCGGAAGAGGTTCTCCTACATTTCGTAGGAGACTTACAGCTACAGGTGGGAATTGCCCTGCTTTGGTGTTAAATGCGTACTTATCAACACGAAAGCTGTAATCCCACCGCAACAACGACGAGGGCGAAGGGCGGGGAGAGCGCCAGCGCGATCGCGGCTCCCGCGCTGAGCCTGCCCGGCGATTCTTCCGATTCGAGACGGGCGATCCTCTGGTCAAGCAACTGCCGGGACTCGCCGGTGGCGGCCAAGCCACCTGGTGGGCCGGAGCCGAGTTCGAGCCGGCGGAGCGCGCCGATCACCGGGGCGCGGCCGTAGCGGTGTGCGGCCGCATCGTCGGCCACCATCTCCACCAGCCGGGACAGCTCGCTCCGTGCGTGCCGGATGGTCGCCGACCACGGCAGCGCCGCCTGGACCGCGTCGACCAGTGCGAGCAGGAGGTGGTGCCTACGCCGTAGGTGGGTGCGTTCGTGCTCCAGCACCGCACTCAGCTGGTCGGCGTCCAGCCGTTCCAAGGCGCCGGTGGTCATCACGATCGGCCGGGAACGTCGCGGCAGGCAGTAGACGACCGGTGCGGGATGTTCAATCAGGCAGACGTCGTCCGGGTCGTCCGGATACCTCGCGACCAGCCGTACCATGTCGTGGTGCCGTCGCCTCTCGATGGTCGTGCGGCGCACGCGAGCCGCGCCGACGTACAGCGCCCGCAACAGCACCCCGCCGGACACGAGGGCGAGCGCCATCGTGGTCAGTTCTCCGCTGTGCGTGTGTCCCGGCAGGCAGGAACGAAGGTGCTCGACCCAGGAATGCACCGGCCCGGGCGGCCAGGCGAGCACGGAGGCCATCAGCGCCAGGAGCACGACGACCACACTCGCCACGACACCGGCCCACACCACCACGGCGAGGCCGGCATGGCGGCGCAGCCACCCCGCGCGTGTGACCATCGGGCCGGCGAGGTGGGTCGTCAGAAAAGCGAGGACGATCAGTCCCGCGATGTTTCCGGCCATGGCCCCTCACTCCGCGCCGGGCCGCTCGCGCCCCGGTCGGCCAGCGCGTCGAGGAGCCTCTGGGCGTCCTCCGAGTCGACGCTCTCGGCGAATCTGGCCAGGACGGGACCGTGATCCGGAAGGTCCGACAGCGCGTCCAGCATCACGGCGACGACATGCTCCTCGCGCGACCGCGTGGGCGCGTAGGCGATCGCTGTGCCGACCCGGCTGCGCGTGACCAGAGCCTTGCGAGCGAGCCGATCGGCGACCGTCTGAACCGTCGTGTAGGCGAGTGGCCGTTCCCGTCCATGATTGACCTGCTCCAGAACGTCGCGGATCAGCAGCGGCCGGCTCGCCGCCCACAGGCACTCCATGACCGCCTGCTCCAGCGGCCCGAACTCCCCCATCCGGCGTCTCCAATTCTCCGGAGCTTGCCACCATGGCATGTGGCTACAACCCGCAAACCGTATCGAAACCCGCCTCAAGCCCCCAAACGGTTCCCCGGTGGTGCTCGCAGTCATATGTACGCGCGGGGCCAACCAGCCCCGATACCGACCTACGCCGCCGAACGGCGTCGTAGGTCGGTCATATGGTCGCCCGCACTGTTACGGGCGGACTGCGCCGAGTAGGCGGTTGCGCCAGTAGTCGTCGAGGTCGACCACCTTGATGATGTCTCCGGTTTGTGGCGCGTGGACCATTTTGCCGTTGCCGGCGTACATGCCCATGTGGCCCAACCCTTTGCTGAACAGCAGATCCCCGGGCTCCAGCTTGTCCAGGGGGACGCGACGGTCGGCGCCCCAGCTCCACTGGGTCCAGGTGGTGCGGGGGAGCTCGACTCCGGCCTTGCGCCAGGCGGCTTGGGTGAGGCCGGAGCAGTCGTAGGATTCGGGACCCGTGCCGCCGTACCGGTAGGGCTTGCCGACCTGGGCGAAGGCGAACTCGAGCGCCAGGCGGGTGTTGCCGGAGGCGGGGCCGGTGTATTCGATGCCCGGGCTGTTGGGGTCGCCGGCTTGGAAGGCGCCCAGCCTGCGCAGGAGCTTGGTCTGTTCGGCGACCATCTTGTCGACCTTGGCCTTCTCGTCGCCTGCCTTGGCGCGCGCGGTTTCGGCCTCCGCCAAAGTCTTCTGGGCCTCTTGGCGCCGTTCGCGCAGTTCCCTGGTCGTCGCGTCGAAGGCCTGCACCTTTTCCGCTCTGTCCTGGGAGATCTGCTGGAGGGTGGCTATCCCGGCGAGGATCTGCTCGGGGCTGCCCTGGGCGACGAACCGCTGCCAGCCCGTGGAAGGGCCGATCTGGTAGTCGTTGACCGCCACCGTGACGACGTCCCTGCGCAGGGCGTCGGCCCGCGCGCCCGTGCGGCGGAATTCGGCGTTGACGGCGTCGTACTTGTTCTTGGCCTTCTTGTAGGTCTCCGTGGCCTGGTTGTAGCGCTCGACGAGCTGGTCGGCCTGCTCGTTCAGCTTGACCAGCTTGGCCCTGGCCTTGGCGGGAGACGGGTCCGCTTGAGCGTTCGAGGTCAGTGCGATCAAGGCCAGCGCTGCGGTCAATGCCATTCGCCCAAGCCTGGTCAGCACTACGACGCCTCCTCGTAAATCTCCTGATATGGGGCGAAATGCTACAGAAGTGCGAGGGGTGATTGGCCTCAACAGCGGCAATTCGCAGGTCCGATGCCTACTACGTGCGATAGCACCGGCCGGTCCTGCCCTACGGCGAGGCGGATAACGGCTGACCGGCGGCGCGATGGTCGGCGGCGTGCCCCCGGTTCCGCAGAGCGCCGGAGCCGGGGGCACGCCGTGAGGGGAGGGTCAGCCGCGCGAGGCCGCGACCTCGTCGGCGGGCACGGACGTGGGGGAGCGCAGGGTCGCTGCGGCGAGCAGCGCACCCACCAGGGCGATGCCGGCGGCTCCGACGAACGCGGCGGAGAATCCGCTGGTCAGGGCGGGCAGGTTGCCGAGCTGTGCGGCGCCGTTGGCGGCGGCGACCGCGGTCATGGCGGCCAGGCCGAGCGCGGAGCCGACCTGGTAGCTGGTGTTGACGATGCCGGAGGCCAGGCCGCCTTCCTCGGGCCGGGCGGAGGAGATGGCGGTGCCGAGGGAGGGGATGAAGGCCAGCGACATGCCGAGGGCGGCCACCAGGCTGGCGGGCAGGACGTCGGCGGCGAAGCTGCCGTCCGGGCTGATCAGTGCGAGCCAGGCCATGCCGGCGGCGAGCAGGGCCAGGCCGGTGACGGTCGTGGCCTTGGGGCCGAACCGGTTGATGGCCCGGGGCGCCAGGACGATCATGCCGATCATGATGAGGACGGTCATCGGCAGCAGAGCGGCGCCGCTGGGGAAGGCGCTGTAGCCGAGGACCTGCTGCAGGTAGAGGTTGAGGAAGAACCACATCGGGATCCATGCGCCCCCGAGCAGCAGCTGGGTGAGGTTGGCGGCGGCGAGGTTCGGGGTGCGGAAGATGGACAGGCGCATGAGTGGCTGGCGGCGGCGGGCTTGGATGGCGATGAACGCCCCGAGCAGCACCACGGCGCCGGCCAGTGCGAGCCAGGTCTGCGCGGAGCCCCAGCCGATCTCCGGTGCGCGGACGATGGCGTAGACGGCGGCGCCGAGGCCGAGGGTGACGGTCAGTGCGCCCGTGATGTCGACGGAGCCGCGCTGGGGCCGGGCGGCGGGCATCAGCGGGCCGGTGGCCAGCAGCGCGACGAGTGCGATGGGGATGTTGATGTAGAAGACCCAGGGCCAGCTGAGGTATTCGGTGATGACGCCGCCGAGGAAGACTCCGGCGGTGCCGCCGGCCGGTGCGGCCGCGCCGTACAGGGCCAGGGCCTTGGTGAGCTCCTTGGGGTCGTGGCCGAACAGCATCATCAGGAGGGTGAGGGCGGACGGGGCGATCAGGGCGGCGCCGACGCCTTGTACGGCGCGGCCGGTGAGCTCCACCCAGACCTCAGGGGCGATGCCGGCCACCAGCGAGCCGGCGAGCAGGATGAGCCATCCCGCCCCGAAGAGGCGGCGGGCGCCCAACAGGTCGGACAGGCGGCCGCCGAGCAGGAGCAGCCCGCCGAAGGCGACAACGTAGGCGTTGAACACCCACGACAGGTTCTCCTGGGAGAAGCCGAGGTCTTCCTGGATGCGGGGGAGGGCCACGCCGATGATCGACGTGTCCATGATGACCATGAACTGGGCGGTGGCGATCAGGGCCAGGGCGGTCCAGCGCCGGGGGGATGGTGCGGACATGGGTGATCTCCTCGATTGTCCATACCGGGGTAGGGTATCCGTCATGCCTCGTATACCTGCTAGGGGTATAGGCGGCGACGGCTAATCAATACCACTAGGGGGTATATGTCAAGTCTGATCGGCTTCTCGCCGGTGTGTCCGGCGCTCTGGCAAGCCGCAGGCTGCGATCTTTCGCCATTGCGCCGAAGAAGGGCTGGGTGAGCGACGACGCGACGGGAGAGGCCGTGGCGATCAGGGTCGCCGGCGGTCCCGGTCCCAACGGGAATCGGGCCTGCAGTGTCGGCAGCAGGGCGCCCAGCGTCGCAGAGGTGCGCTCCTCGGGTTGCCGGAAATACGGTAGGGGGGTATGGTGTTGTTACGGGCAACGAACCCGATGGAGGACTGACATGGCCGGATACAGCGATAGCAAGCATGAGCAGGCGATGAGGCTGCGTCGCATCGAGGGGCAGATCCGTGGCCTGCAGCGCATGGTCGACGAGGACAAATACTGCATCGACATCCTGACCCAGGTGTCGGCGGCCACGAGCGCGCTGAAGTCGTTCTCCCTGTCGTTGCTCGAAGAGCACCTTGCCCACTGCGTGGCCGAGGCCACGAAGAAGGGCGGCCCGGAGGCCGACGCAAAGGTCAAGGAAGCCTCCGACGCCATCGCCAGACTTGTCCGTTCCTGACCGCATTGATCGAAGGAGAGATCGCTATGAGCACCGCCACCTACACCGTCAAGGGCATGACCTGCGGCCACTGCGTCAGCTCGGTCAAGGAAGAGGTCAGCGAAGTGGCCGGCGTGACCAACGTCGAGGTGGACCTGGCCACCGGCCTGCTGACCGTGGACAGTGACGCCCCCGTCGACCCGGCGAAGATCGTCGCCGCGGTCGAGGAGGCCGGATATGAGGTGGCGAACCCGTGAACACCGCAGTCAAGCTCGGTTCCTACGTCCTGGGGCTCGCCGTCGTCTTCGGCGGCGCCCTGGGCGTGGGCAAGGTGGTGGGGCCGGTCGGGACGCCCCAGGCCGAGGACCACGCCGCGATGACGGCCATGGCGACGCCGACGGCGAGCGCGGGACACGGGGAGCACGCCACCGAGCAGGCGAAGAGCGATACCCCTGGGGGGCTCCAAGTGTCCGAGAACGGCTATACCCTCAGCCCATTGACCACCATCAAGGCCGGCGAGCCGACGGACTTCCGTTTCACCGTGACCGGTCCGGACGGCAAGCCGGTCACCGACTACAAGGTTGAGCACGATAAGAAGCTGCATTTGATTGTGGTCTCCCGGGATTTGGGCAGCTTCCAGCACCTGCACCCCGAGATGACACCCGATGGCATCTGGTCGGTGAAACTCACGCTGGACGGCCCAGGCGCCTATCGCGTCTTCGCCGACTTCGTCCCCACGGGCGGGAGCGGCCTGACGCTCGGCACAGACCTGCTGGTCAACGGCGATTACGCACCCAAAGCCCTGCCCGAGGTCAGCCGGACGGCGGAAGTGGACGGCTACACCGTCACCCTCGACGGCGACCTGACACCTGGGCAATCCAGCAAGCTCACCCTCAAGGTCAGCAAGGACGGCAAGCCCGTGACGGACCTGCAGCCCTACCTCGGCGCCTACGGCCATCTGGTGGCCCTGCGCGCCAGGGACCTGGCCTACCTGCACGTTCACCCGGACGGCGAGCCCGGCGACGGCAAGACCCCGGCTGGACCCGAGATCGTCTTCTATGCCGAGGTGCCCAGTGTCGGTGACTACCGGCTCTTCCTGGACTTCCAGCACGACGGCAAGGTCCGCACGGCCGACTTCACGCTCGGCGCGGGCCAGCGGCCGGCGATCCCGACTCCCACGCCCACATCCTCTGGGCACAGCGACGACGGTCACAGCCACTGAGCGAGAGAAAGGAGAACGGTGATGTCCTCCCTCACCGATGACCGGACCAACGCGGTCGAGCTCTCGATCGGCGGCATGACCTGCGCATCCTGCGCCAACCGCATCGAACGCAAGCTCAACAAGCTGGACGGCGTGACCGCGACGGTCAACTACGCGACGGAGAAGGCGAAGGTCACCTTCCCCGAGAGCGTCGATGCGCAGCAGCTGATCGCCGAGGTGGAGAAGGTCGGCTACACCGCCGCCCTGCCCGCCCCGCCCCAGGCGGAATCGGCCGAGCAGGAGCCGGAGGACGAGCTCCAGCCGCTGCGTAACCGCCTCATCACCTCCATTGTGCTGGCGGTGCCGGTGATCGCGATGGCGATGATCCCGCCGTTGCAGTTCACGAACTGGCAGTGGCTGTCACTGACCTTGGCGGCGCCGGTGGTGGTGTACGCGGGCTGGCCGTTCCACAAGGCCGCCTGGACCAACCTGCGGCACGGCGCCGCGACGATGGACACGCTGATCTCGATCGGCACCATCGCCGCTCTGGGCTGGTCGCTGTGGGCGCTGTTCTTCGGCACGGCAGGCACCCCCGGGATGACGCACCCGTTCGCGTTCACCGTCGAGCGCACCGACGGCTCCGGCAACATCTACCTGGAGGCCGCGGCGGGGGTGACGGCCTTCATCCTGGCCGGACGCTACTTCGAGGCCCGCTCCAAGCGGCGGGCCGGGGCCGCATTGCGGGCCCTGCTGGAACTGGGTGCCAAGGAGGTGGAGCTGGCCGACGGTCGGCGCCTGCCGGTCGAGCAGCTCACGGTGGGCGACCGGTTCATCGTCCGTCCCGGCGAGAAGATCGCCACCGACGGCGTGATCGAAGAGGGCAGCTCGGCGGTGGACGCCTCGATGCTGACCGGTGAGTCCGTGCCTGTCGAGGTCAAGCCTGGCGATGGGGTGACCGGTGCGACGGTGAACGCGGGCGGCCGACTGATCGTCCGCGCCACCCGCGTCGGCGCCGACACCCAGCTCGCCCAGATGGCCAAGCTGGTCGAGGACGCCCAGACCGGAAAGGCCCAGGTGCAGCGCCTGGCCGACCGCATCTCGGGCATCTTCGTGCCGATCGTGATCGCGCTGGCTCTCGGCACGCTCGGCTTCTGGCTCGGCACGGGCGACGGCGTGGGCGCGGCGTTCACCGCGGCGGTCGCGGTGCTGATCATCGCCTGCCCGTGCGCGCTCGGCCTGGCCACGCCGACCGCGTTGCTGGTCGGCACCGGCCGGGGTGCTCAGCTGGGCATTCTGATCAAGGGGCCGGAGGTGCTGGAGTCGACCCGCCGGATCGACACCGTGGTGCTGGACAAGACCGGCACAGTCACCGAGGGCAAGATGACCCTGGTTGACGTGCACGTGGCCGAAGGCGAGAGCGAGGAGGAGGTGCTGCGCCTGGCGGGCGCGCTGGAGCACGCCTCCGAGCACCCGATCGCCCAGGCGGTCGCCAAGGGCGCCGCCGCCCGCGTCGGCGATCTCCCTTCGCCGGAGGACTTCGCCAACGTCGAAGGGCTGGGCGTGCAGGGCATCGTCGACGGGCACGCCGTCCTGGTGGGCCGGCCCCGGCTACTGGAGGAGTGGTCGCAGCACCTCACTCCCGACCTGGAGCGGGCGCTGCACGCCGCCCAGGCCGCCGGCCGCACGGCGGTCGCGGTGGGCTGGGACGGTCAGGCGCGGGCGGTGCTCGTGGTGGCCGACGTGGTCAAGCCGACCAGCGCCGAGGCCATCGCACAGTTGCGGAAGCTGGGCCTGACCCCGGTCCTTCTGACCGGGGACAACGAGGCCGTGGCCAAGGCGGTGGCGGCCGAGGTTGGCATCGACGAGGTCATCGCCGAGGTGCTGCCCGCCGACAAGGTCGACGTCGTCAAGGAACTGCAGAACGAGGGCAAGGTCGTGGCCATGGTGGGCGACGGCGTCAACGACGCCGCCGCGCTGGCCCAGGCCGACCTGGGGCTGGCGATGGGCACCGGCACCGACGCCGCCATCGAGGCCTCCGACCTGACCCTGGTCAGAGGCGACCTGCGGGTGGCCGCCGACGCCATCCGGCTGTCGCGCAGGACGCTCAGCACGATCAAGGGCAACCTGTTCTGGGCGTTTGCCTACAACGTGGCCGCCCTACCACTGGCCGCTCTCGGCCTGCTCAACCCGATGATCGCAGGGGCCGCGATGGCGTTCTCCAGCGTCTTCGTGGTCAGCAACAGCCTGCGGCTCCGCCGCTTCAAGTAGAACGACTCGGAATGGGCTCCGTCGCCGATCGGCGACGGAGCCATCCCTTTGGAATAGGCGAAAAGAGCGCCGGGTTAAGGCGGCCTAGGAGGTATGGGTCATGAACGACAGCAGTGCCGTGTGGCTGCGCTGGACGGTGCCCTGCCACCCCACGGTCACCAGGCCCAGCCCGTCCGTCTAGCGCTCCCGCAGGTGGACGGGGCCAATCCGGTCACCCGTGGGGCGCACCATGTCTTCCAGCCTTTTCGTGCAGGCTTTCGTCACGTTGCTCGTCATCTTCGATCCGCTCGCCGCGATTCCGGTGTTCCTGACGCTGACGCGGCTCCAGAGCCCGTCGGCCCAACGGCGGACGGCCCGCGTCTCGGTGCTGGTGGCCGCGGGGATCGTGGCGGTCTTCGCCGTCGCCGGAAACCATCTGCTCGACGCCTTGGGCATCTCGCTCCAAGCCTTGCAGATCGCCGGCGGTGCGCTGCTGGCGCTGATCGCGCCCGACCTCCTCAAAGCGGATTGCGCGCGGAAACGCGCCGACGCTGAGAGCGGCGCGGTGGCGTTCGTCCCGCTCGGTACGCCGATGCTGGCCGGACCGGGTGCGATCGCAGCGACCATGCTCTACGTGGAGCAGGCCGACAGTGCTCCGGCCGTGGCGGCCGTCGTGCTGGCTCTGGCTGCGGCGATCGCTGTTCAGCTCATCGCTGGGGCGCTGCAGTTCTGGATGCGGTGGGGCGTGTCCTGAGCGCGTACCGTGTGCGGCCGCGCGGCTTGTACACCGCCAGCACGGTGGCCGCTAGCAGCAGCATCAGGGCGAGCACGGTGTGGATGAGGACGGAGGGGTTTCGCAGCAGGCCCAGGTCGGTGTCCGGTGCTGCTGCGAGGCCTGCCAGATAGCCGAGCGTCTCGGTGTACATCAGCAGGACGACGATGGCGCCGACGTTGATCAGGAGCTTGAAGATGACCCAGTAGTGCCGGAACAGGCCCCACGTGGTTCCCAGGGACTGGACGAGGCCGGTGAGCAGCGAGGCGACGGCCAGCGGGATGAGGGCGTACCAGGCGGCCGGCTCCATCACCAGGTAGACGGCTCGTACGGCCTGATCGTCCTGACTGGTCAAGCCGATGACAGCCAGGGCCAGGAAGGCGAGGACGGCGCCGAGCCAGCCCACCGACGAGGTGATGTGGGTGGTGAGGACCAGTTTGCGGAGCGGGGGCGCCATGGTCCTCATGAGGTGACGAGTTTTGCGACCGCCGACGTCGCAGCCGAGTGGCGATCGGGCCCGTGCTCACCCGTGAGCAGCAGGACGACGAAGAGCAGGACCAGAACGGCGGCGATGATCCCCGTCACCTTCACCCAGCGTGGCATGCCGACATCGCTGTCGGCGCGGTCGCGTTCATCAGCCATATGGCTGTCCTCCATGGATTGTCGGCCTGCGTAGGCCTATGTTTACAAAACACTCTGTCTATATCAATACTTTGTGTATTGATCCTTTCGTGTCGTATGCTCAAAGCATGCCCAGGCTGTGGAATGAGACGATCGAGGCGCATCGCCGTGATGTACGTGATGCGATCCTCGACCGCACTTCGGCACTCGTGGCCGAGCACGGGCTGCGGTCGGTCACGATGTCCCAGATCGCGGAGCAGGTCGGGATCGGGCGCGCGACCCTCTACAAGTACTTCCCGGACGTCGAAACGATCCTGCTGGCCTGGCACGAGCGGCAGATCACCGCTCATCTCGGACAACTCGCTCGTGTCCGCGACCAGGCTGGCGGCCCTGACACGCGGCTGCAAGCCGTGCTGGAGGCGTACGCGCACATCACCCAGCGGTCCCGGGGGCACGGCGATGGTGCGCTCATGGCGCACCTGCACCGCGACAAGCAGGTTGCACGAGCACAGCGACAGCTCCACGACATGATCCGGGACATCTTGGCGGAGGGCGTGCGGAGCGGGGTGTTCCGCGATGACGTCGCGCCGGACGAGCTCGCAACCTACTGCCTCCACGCCGTATCGGCGGCCGGTGAACTGCCGTCCGAGGCCGCCACCCACCGACTCGTCAAGGTCATCCTGACTGGGTTGCTGAGGTAGCCCAGGCGGCGGCCGGCAGGCGGGCGGCATCGCAGTCTGGCCGTCTGACGGCGGCGCTCAGCCGGTAGGGGCGAAAGCCGTGGTGAAGGTCTTGCCGCCGTCCTTGGAATCCAGGACCGTCCCGTCCTCCATGGCGGCCAGCAGGCGCTGCCGGTTCACGGCCGTGAACGCGGCCGCCTGGCCAGGGAGCTCGCCGACGGCCGACCAGCTCTTGCCGCCGTCCTGGCTGGTGTGGATCTTCCTGTCGGCTCCGGCCCCAACCAGTACCTCGCCGCGGAGCACGTCCACATGGCTGAGCAGGGGTGCCTTCGCCACGTCGGTGAAGTTCACGCCGCCGTCCTCGCTCACCTTCAGCCCGTCTGGTGTGGTGGCGTAGATGCGCGAGGGCTGTTCGGCGCCGGCCCCGAGGTCGATCACCTTCTCCTCAGTGCCCTGCGTCCAGGTGGCGCCGCCGTCGAAGCTTCGCCAGACCTTCGAGGTCTGGCTGTCGAAGGCGTACAGGTTGTCGCCGGCCGGCTGGATGGAGTGGAAGTCCGCGGAGCCGTCCGCCGAGATCACCTTCCAGGTGACACCCGCGTCCGTCGACTTGATAAGGCCGAGGTGCGGTGGGCGTTCCGGCGAGACGTCCTCGGCGGAAGGGTGCCCGCTGGCTAGGAAGGTCTTCGGGCCGGCGATGGTGAAGCCCATGTGGTCCTGGTCGCGGTCGGCGACCCGGGCGATCGTCGTCGGAGACGTGATTTTGAACAGTCCGTGGTGTCCCGCGACGTAAAGGCTGCCGTCAGCGAGATCGAGGCCGAGTCCGTGGACATGGCCCACACCCGGTTCGGGGTCGGCCTGCCCGTCGTGCTCCGGCGCCGCTTGACCACAGCCCGCCAGGGCCGCCACAAGCGCCACGCCTGCGGCGCTTGTGCGCAGCCGCCGACTCACACACCTCATGGGCGCGAGTCTACTACCCGCTACTATCGCCCTTCGTAGAAGATCAAAGCGTGATGAGGAAGGAATGGCAGTGGTGGGCGAGAAAGGCGCCCAGACCCGGGGCTGCGGCCAGGGCGGTGGGACCGGCGAGCAGCGCTGTCACCGCCAAGAGCCCCGAGAGGCGTTCGCGCCATTCGAGCGGCGCCTGCGGATGCAACATCCGGCGCACGCGGATGAGCGCCGTTTCCCCGCCCGCGCCCAGCGCGAATGCGGGAACTCGTCCCGTCGCCAACCGGACCAGGGCCGCCGCGATGTGGATGCGCGGGTGATGGCGTGCGGCCTCATCGTCGGCCAGCAGTTCGACCAGGCGGGCGATCTCTGCCCGCGCCTGATCGAACAGCGGGATGCGGGGAAACGCCCGCGCCAGGGCCTCGGCGGCGGCCAGCACCAGGTGGTGGTGCCCGCGCAGGTGTGCCTGCTCATGGGCGAGCACGGCGGTGACCTGCTCCGGCGCCAGCGAGCGCAGCGCCCCGGTGGTGATGACGGCGTGCCCCTTCCGGCCGGGCAGGCAGTACGCCAGGCGCTCCTTGTAGTCGACGACGAGCGCGCCGAGGTCGTGATCGTGCCTGCCGAGCAGGGCGAGCGCCTCGGCATGCCGTCGGCGTCCGCGGCGCGTGCTCAGCAGGACGGCTCCACCGGCATAGGCCAGCCGCGCCAGGACCAGTCCACCGATGAGGAGGCCGATCCGGGCGCTCGTCGTGCTCAATGTCGCTCCGTGGCCCAGCAGGGCCGCGCAGGCCTCGAACAGCGCGGCCAGGCCGTGCCCCACCACGGAGGCGGGGACGGCGATGGCGAACGCTGACAGCAGCACCGAGACCACCACCGAGGCGCCCGCCGCCTGCCACATGGCGATGGCCAGCCGGGGCGCTCGGTCGGTCCAAGCGGCCCGCCGCAGCAGCCGCGGCAGTGCCACCGCGGCGAAAGCGGCGTACGCCGCGAGGGCGATCGCCACCGTCACGAGCTGCGTCCCCTCGGCGGGTACACCTGGAGCGCCGCTTCCAAGGCGCTGGCCTCGTCAGGGGTAAGTCGTTCGAGGAAGTGCACGAACGTGGCCGCCCTGTTGCCGCTCTTGGCCAGGGATTCGCGCATCACGTCGGCGGTGTAGGCCTCCTTCGACGACACCGCCTCGTAGATGTACGCCCGGCCGACCGGCTTGCGCTTGAGCAGGCCCTTGGTGTGGAGCTTGTCCATCACGGTCATCACCGTCGTGTAGGCCAAGGCGCGGTTCTTCCGCAGGTGCTCCAGGACGTCCCTGACCGAGGCGGGCGCGTTGATGGCCCACATGCGATCCATGATCGCGGATTCGAGCTCCCCTAGACCACGCACCATCTACCAGTCCCCTCTACCCCGCCGTTCGTTTGATGCTACCGGCGGTCGTAGACAAGCGGGTAGGCGTGCATTCGCGCTATGCCAGGGTGTCCAGGCGGTCGCCGGCCACGATGGCGCGCTTGACGCGGATCAGGTCCTTTGGGGCGTTCACCGCGACCCCGCCGACGAGCAAACCATCTCTGGCGAAGGCCACCGTGAAGCGGTTCTCCTCCGGCGATCCGGCGACGACGCGGCTGGGGTCGGCAAGGTGCGGCAGGCCGGCGATCTGGACGCGGGCCCCGTGCACATGGGTGGCGAAGGATGGGAGGTCGGCGAACGGCTTGGCGTTCTCGGGTCCGGCCAGCAGGTTGAGCGCCGTGACGGCGCCCTGGTCGTGCTGCCCTCCAGCCAGTCGGTGTTCGGCACCACGCCCATGCCCGCGACCACCAGATCGGCGGGCAGCGTGCGGCCGTTGCTCAGCCGTATCCCTGTCACCCGTCCGGTTCCGTCGAATCCGGTCACGCGGGCCTCGCTCACCAGGTCGACGCCGTTGTTCCGGTGATGGCCTGCGAGCCAGCGCGCCGCCTCTGTGCCCAGGACCCTCTCCATCGGGTACGGGGACGCGTCCAAGAGGGTGACCGGCAGGCCGAGGGAGCGGGCGGTCGAGGCGACCTCCCAGCCGATGAACCCGCCGCCGATGACCACCACGTTGCCGGGGCCAGTGGCCAGTTCGGCACGCAGAGCCAGGGAATCTTCGATCGTGCGCAGAGTGTGCACGCCTTCCGGGTGCTCGGGAAGGCGTCGGGGGCGGGCGGTTGTAGGGGAGATGCCTTTCCCCGCCGATCAGCATGATGGTTCCGTCGGAGCCCTCTCGTCGCAGTGCCTGGACGGCGCGCAGACCGGCCAGGGACGCTCCGACGACCGCGATTACATTCAGCTCTCTCATGCGGAGGAGAATACTCATGCGGGGTATAGGACTTGGCGTGATTTACCTCTCATATACCCCTAGGGGGTTATGGTTGTTCGGGCGGCATTGCTGGCGTATCGTGCAGGCGGACGAATACCCGTCGGGGGTATTAACTGAGGAGGTTGAGATGACCAGCGCTACGTACACTGTGAGCGGAATGACCTGTGGCCACTGCGTCGGCAGTGTCAAGTCCGAGGTCGGCAAGATCGCTGGCGTGACGGCCGTGGATGTGGACCTCGCCACCGGCAAGGTGATCGTGACGGGGGACGCGCCCATTGGCGAGGCGCTTGTCCGCGACGCTGTCGAGGAGGCGGGCTACGAGCTGACCTCCGCCTGACCTGACGCCCGGTGGAAGCGGCTTCCATTGGTGAACGGTGGCCGGTCGGGGGCCGTACCTTCCCATGACGGCACCCGGCCGGCTTCGGCCAGTACTACGAGACTCGTTAGTACTATGGGATTTGGAATACGCCGATCACCAGAGGAGGGGCTGATGGGAGTCGTGCGGCGACGCCTCGCGTTGCGGGTCGCGCGCGGTCTCCTGCTCGTCGCCCTCGCCCTAGGCGTGGGCGGCATGCACACCCTGGGACACGTGGACGGCCGGCACGCTGGCTCGCCGCCGGATGCCCACGGCATGGGCGTCGCTCAAGAGCCCCCTCTCACCGTTCCAGCGGGACTGCAGGCATTCGTTCCCGAGCAGAAGATGCCTGGACTCGACCCGACCAGCGTGTGCCTGGCCATCCTGTCCTCGCTCATGGTCGTGTTGTTGATCGCTGCCTGGATCCGAGCGCGGCGACGACTCGGGGACAGCAGTGGGGTGCTGCCATCGGTGCAGCGGGTGGCCCGCCCTCCGCCGAAGCCCACGTCCGTGAATCTGGCCAGTCTCTCGATATTGCGCATATAGGCCGATGACCTGCGGACGAGCTCTGAGGCCGTCCGCGACAGGCCGAAAGTTCCGACAACATCGAGAGATCAAACGACTATGCGTATCAACCGCAAGCTGTCCTTCGCCGTTGCCGCGGGTGCCCTCGCTCTGCTGACCGCCTGCGGGAGTAACGGCGACTCCATGGCGGGACATGAGGGGATGAGCAGCAGCAGCGCGCCTGCCGCCACCACCGCCAGCGCTTCGCCGTCCGCCGCCTTCAACGACGCGGACGTCACGTTCGCGCAGATGATGATCCCGCATCACGAGCAAGCGGTCGAGATGGCCGACCTCGCGGCGACGCGGGCGAGCGATCCGGAGATCAAGGAGCTCGCCGTCAAGATCAAGGCTGCTCAGGACCCGGAGATCCAGACCATGAAGGCCTGGCTGACCGGGTGGGGCAAGGCCGCGCCCGAGGGTGGCATGGGCCATGAGATGCCGGGTGTCATGTCCGAGGAGGAGATGAAGAAGCTCGACGCGGCCAAGGGTACGGAGTTCGACAAGCTGTTCGCCCAGCAGATGATCGCCCACCACAACGGAGCGATAGAGATGGCCCGCACCGAGCAGACCGACGGCTCGAACCCGGAGGCCAAGGAACTGGCCAAGACCATCGAGACCGCTCAGCAAGCCGAGGTGGAGCGACTTCAGAAGATCCTTGATCGGCTCTGATGTCTGACCCGCCCGGGCGCGACCAGCGCCCGGGCGGGGACGCAGATGCGTTGCTACAGCAGTTTGCCGGGTGTGATGGGCAGGGCTCGGATATTGATCCCCCTGCCCATCAATGTGGGACTACACCGTCAGCGAGCACCCGCCGGTAGTTCGCCACGCGGTCTTCGACGGTGTCCAGGCAGCAGCTGGAGCACTTCACCTTCTCCGCCGAGGTGTAGTAGAGGCAGCAGGTGTTGCGCAGGTAGAAGAGTCCTTCCCGGCCACCTTCCGTGAGCCGGATCACCTCGCCGAGGCGGTCGAGCCCGCCGGTGGCGGCGGCCAGAAAGGTCTGGTAGGCGCTCTCCAGTTGGTCGACGTCGCCGCCGCGCCGGCTCGCGATACAGAAGGCGGCCGCGCAGCCGTGGGCCACGCCGCCGTAGAGCTGGCGCAACCCGGCTCGGGTGCGGACGTGCATGGCCTGGGCGAGGGGGAGCAGATGGTCGTCCAGCACCCACGTGACCAGGGTCTCCACGGGCGCCTCGGTGACGGTGGGTTCGCGCAGCCCGACGCCCTCGAAGCCGTGATGCGGGGAGAGCCGGATGGCGACGTTGTGCGGTCGCATGTCGATCACCACGCCGTCGACGGCCCAGGCCAGCACGGCGGCTGCGGTCACGGTGCCCGCGTACACCGCCATCACGGTCAGTGCGGTCGCGTGATCGGAGACCTGGCCGCTGGCCCGTCGCTCGGCGTCGAGCACTTGTTTCAGCTCGCCGGACCACGGATCCAGCAGCCGGTCGCAGGCGATCCAATCCTTTCCCGGCGCGATACCGCGCTGGAGGCGGAAGCGGTCGCCGAAGGATTCCAGGCGTGCGAAGACGTCCGTCACTCTGTCCGTCCTTGTCAGGTCTGAGCTGCTTCAAGCAGTTGGGCCGTGTACGGATGGGAAGGGGCGCTGGCGAGGTGGGCGGACAGGCCGTGCTCGACGACGGCGCCGCTGCGCAGCACCACGATCCGGTCGCACGACTGCACCGCCTCGCCCAGGTCGTGGGTGACGAACAGGACGGCGAGCCCGCGATCGACGGCCAGCGTGCGGAGCGTGGTGGCGATGCCGGCGCGGGTGGAGACGTCCAGCATCGAGGTGGCCTCGTCGGCGACCAGGAGGAGGGGATCGGCGGCGAGCGCCCTGGCGATGGACACGCGCTGCCGCTGCCCGCCCGACAGTTGACCGGGGAAGCGCTGCAGGAACTCGTCCGACACCGGCAGCCCGGAGGCGCTCACCGCCTCCCGCACCCGCTCGGCTCGCTGTTCCCGTGGTGCGCCGGTCGTCACGAGGGGTTCGGCCACCAGGCTAGCGACGCGCATCCCGGGGTGGAGCGCGTCGTAAGGGTCCTGGTGGACGAAGCCGATCCGCTGCTGCAGGCGGCGCAGCGCACGGCCCCGCCGCGTGGTCAGGTCCTCACCCGCGATCTCGACCCGGCCGCCGGCCGGGCGCAGCAAGCCGAGGATGATCCTGGCCAGGGTGCTCTTGCCGGAGCCGCTCTCGCCCACGAGCGCGACGATCTCTCCGGCGTGGATGTCGAGATCGACGCCACGCAGCGCCTCCACGGTCCTCGTCCGCGTCCGGTAGCGATGATGGACATCGGCCACGCGGACCACCGGAGCCCCCAGCGGATGGTCGCCTCGCGGCACCACTGGGAATGCCGGTTTGTCGTGGTGGTGACAGGCCACCTGCGCCGGGCCGTGCGAGCGCAGCGGCGGCGCTTCCTCGCTGCACAGGCTGGTGGCCAGGGGACAGCGCGGGGCGAACCGGCACCCTTCCGGCAGCAGGTCGAGCGCGGGCGCGGAGCCGGGGATGCTGCCCCACGGCACCTGCCGGTCCGCGACAGGCGTCGCCGTCAGCAGGCCCGCCGTGTAGGGGTGGGCATGCTCGGCGGCCAGCGTACGGGCGGGGCGCACCTCGGCGAGGCGGCCCGCGTACATGACCGCGACCCGGTCCGCGTACGGCATCAGCCCGGCGAGGTCGTGAGAGACGATGAGCATGGTGGTGCCGAGACCCGCGAGTAGGGCGAGGACCTGCCGTTGCGTGATCGCGTCCAGCCCCGTGGTGGGCTCGTCGGCGATCAGCAGCCGCGGCTCGCCCGCCAGGGCCAGGGCGATCGCGACCCGTTGCCGCTGGCCTCCGGACAGCTCGTGCGGATAGCACCGCAGCATGGCCGGCTGGAGGCCGACGCGTTCCAGCAGCTCGGCCGGGTCCGCGTGGCCGCCGTGCAGGGTGAGCATCTCGACGAGTTGGGCGCCGATCCGGTGCACCGGGCTGAGGCCGGACATCGCGCCCTGCGGCACGATGGCGACCCGGCGGCCTCGGATGTCCTTCCAGTCGGTGCGCCCTGCCAGCTCGTCCTCGCCGAGCTGCGCGGAGCCGGTGACGGAAGCGGTGCGGGGGAGCAGCCCGAGCAGGGCGCGGGCGAGCGAGGTCTTGCCGCAGCCGCTCTCGCCCACGAGCGCCACGACCTCGCCCTCCTCGACGTCCAGGCTGATCCGGTCCACCGCGGTCAGGTTGCCGTAGCTGATCGTGAGATCGCGTAGTGACAGCGTCATCGGGTGGCCTCCCTGAGCGCGGGGTTGAGCCGTTCCTCGACGGCGATGCCGATGAGGGCGAGGGCCAGCACGGTGAGCGTGATCGCGGCGCCCGGTGGCAGCGCCCACCACAGCCAGGCCTCCGACAGGAACACGCCGTTGGTCTGCACCCAGAACAGCGTGGTGCCCCAGCTCGGCGCGGTCGGGTCCCCGAGGCCGAGGAACGACAGGGTCGCGTCGTAGATGACGGCACGCATCGCCGTACGGACGAACACCGGGATGAGCAGCGGCCCGATCAGGTAGGAGCCGTGCCGCAGGAGCAGCCACCAGCGGGGCGCCCCCATCGCGCGGGCCACCTCCAGATGGCCGCGCGACCAGGCGGTCAGCACGGCGGCCCGCAGCACCCGGGCCGGGACCGGCCAGAGGATCAGGGCCAGGATCGTCACCCGCGTGCCGAAGGACTGGCCGAGGAAGGCCGCCGCGAGAATGTAGAGGATCAGCTCGGGCAGCACCAGCATGACGTCCGTGCCGCGCATCAGCGTGGCCGACAACCACCGCGGCCCGATCCCGGCCGCCCCGCCCACCAGCGCCGCGAGCGCGGTGGTGGCCGCGGCGACGATGAACGCCAGGCTCAGCGAGGTGCCGGCGCCGACGATGAGCTGGTCGAGGAGGTTCCTGCCGAGATCGTCGGCTCCGAGCGGCAGCCCCGCTCCCGGAGGGGCGTAGGGCTGCGCCACCCGGGCGCGGCCCGCGTCGTCGGGCAGCAGCGTGCCGTAAAGGGCGACGCCGACGATCGCGACAAGGATGCCGGCGCCGATCAGCCCTTGCGTGCCGAGGAGGCTGCGGCGGGGCGCGCGCAGGAACATCATGGGCCGCCTCCGGTTCTGGCGCGGGGATCGAGCAGCGGGTACGTGGCGTCGGCCACCGCGTTCATCAGCACGACCATCAGCGTCAGCACCAGGAACGCGCCCTGCATCAGCGGATAGTCGCGGGCCGTGATCGCGTCGAAGGTCAGCCGGCCGAGCCCCGGATAGGCGAAGACGGTCTCCACCACGATCGAGCCCGCGGCCAGGAAGCCGATCTCCATCATGAGGATCGTGTGCACGGGCAGCAGGGCGGGCCGCAACGCATGCCGCCTGACAAGCCGCCCATAGGGGACGCCGCGGGCGTGCGCGTGCTGGATCGGCTCGCTGGTCAACACCGTCAGCAGCGACGAGCGGGTGTAGAGGAACAGGTAGCCCATCCCGGTCAGCGTCATGGTGGTCACCGGCAGGATCAGATGCAGCAACACCCCGGAGACCGTCACGCCTTCGACGCCCGACACCCCGAAAGTCGGGAGCAACTGGAGTTGCACGCCGAACAGGACGATGAGCAGCATCCCCAGCCAGAACTGGGGAAACGAGTCGAGCACGATGGCCGTGCCGAGCAGCCCCGAACCCTTGCCTTCGCGGCGGCGCAGCGCACCCAGCACACCGAACGTCACGCCCACCAGCGCAGTGCAGATGATGCTGGTGCCAACGAGCAGCAACGTCCACGGCAACGCCTCGCCCAGCGCCTGTGTCACCGGCCGTCCGTCGGACAGTGAGGTGCCGAGGTCGAGGGTGAAGACGCCGCCGAGGTAGTCGAGGAACTGCTCGTGCAGGGGCTTGCCGAAGCCGTACTGGGTGGCGATCTGCGCCCGTTCGTCGTCAGTCAGCCTCGCGAGCGCCTCCGGGCTGCCGAACGACTTCAGCGGGCCGCCCGGCAGGGCGCGGGGCAGGGCGAAGTTCAGCGTGAGCGCCACCGCCAGCACGGCGGCGTACTCGGCCAGCCTGCCCGCCGCATATCGCCAGGGCATCACGGCTTGAACTCGACGAGGGAGAACTTGTTGAGCACCGCCGAGCCGTTCTGCCAGGCCCAGCCGCTGTAGACGTCCTTGCGGAAGGCGTAGGCGCCGTTGCGGTAGTAGAGCGTCAGGAACGGCATCTGCTCGGCGATCTGAGCCTGAAGCTGCTTGGCTGCCGCCGTCCTGTCCTCCATGGTCGGGGCAGAGGTCAGGGTCTTCACGACGGAATCGACCTGGTCGTCCTTGAAACCGACGACGTTGAGGGAGCCGTCCTCCGGATCCGAGGCGACCAGCTGGGCAATGGTGCCGCTGCTCAGCATCACCGGAGCGGACCAGCCCCACATGGACATGTCGTAGTTGCGGCCCTTGCGTACGTCGTAGTCGGGCCACACCTTCGCATCCAGCGAGTCGGGGTCGAGCGAGGACACCTTCACGGCCACACCCACTGCCTTGAGCATGTCGCGGATCAGCTCCGCGCTGCGCAGCCGGTCGGTGGAGGTGCTCTGGACCAGCAGTTCGTACGACATCGGCTTGCCGTCGAGCACCCGGATCCCGTCGGCGCCCGGCTTGGCCCCCAGCGCGTCGAGCTCACGCTTGGCCGCTTCGACGTCGTAGAGCGGGGCGAGGCTGTCGGGCTTGACGGGGGATTCGGCGTGGATGAAGCCCGGGTTGCCGGGCGTGCCCTGGCCGAGCAGGGCCGTCTTGACCAGGTCGGTCACGTCGATCGCCTTCGCCAGGGCGCGCCGGACCTCCGGCTTGTCGAACGGGGCCCTGGTGGTGTTGAAGGCCAGCAGCGTCGAGGCGAACTCGGTGCCCTTCACCACGCCGATGTTCGGCTGGCGCTCCAGCGCCTGGAGCTGCTGCGGCGGCACGATGCGGGTGGACAGGTGGATCTCGCCGGTGCGCAGGGCGGCGAACTGCGTGGACTCCTCCGGGATGACGACGATCTTCACGGTGTCGGCCTTCGGCTTGCCCATGGCGTAGGAGGCGTTGGCGGTCAGCGTGTAGCCGCGGGCGTTGTCGTACTGCGTGAGCTTGTACGGGCCGGTGCCGATCGCCTTGTCGGTCCCGGCCTCGCCGACCTTCTCCACCGACTCCCACAGGTGCTTGGGCAAGATGGCCATGTCGGCCAGAATGCGCCGCGGGAACTCCGGATCGGGCGCCTTGAGGGTCAGAGTCACGGTGTCGCCGCTCGCGGTCACCCTCTCCACCGGCCGCACGTCGATCGAGGAGTCACCCTCCAGGTGCTTCTTGTAGAACTCAACGCTGAACACCACGTCGTCGGCGGTCAGCGGCTTGCCGTCGTGCCAGGTGACGCCCTGCCTGAGCGGCATGGTGAAGACCTTGTTGTCGGTGGTCTGGATCTGCCTGGCCAGCAGCGGAGTGACCCCGTCGCCCTGGACGATGACCAGCGTGTCGAAGATCAGCTTCACCAGGTTATTCCCCGGATAACCGGTCTGGTTGGTGAACGGGGTCAGCGTCCCCTCATCCGAGGAGATGGCGATCGTCACGCTCTTGGCGGCAGCGGAGGTCTTCCCGCTCTGCGGAGGCTCGGTGCCCGCGCCGCACCCGGCCAGAGCCATCCAGAGTGCGGCCGCCATCGCGATGAACATCCTCGATTGCCGGTACACGGAACCTCCCGGGGGTATAAGAGGTTGAGATCGCCGCCGCGGTGGGCGGACGGGTGTTTCATGCGACTCTATAGAGGTTTTCCGTAGATACAAGTGCCCAATATGTAAACTCCGTAATTCCGCTGCACGGCTCCTTTGCGAGGCTGTCTATCCTACTGACCTGCTCTTATGTGGGCCAGAAGCATGGTCGAGCGGCCGGGAAGAGGCTGTTGACTGTCCGTCCGTAACAGTCGCGAAACGATGCTTCCTATTGATCATCGTAGATGCAGGCTTCCGCCCTACCGCGACATCTACTTGCATCCATACCCTGGTGGGGTATAAATTGGCGCCAAGATGCGCTTGATCGACCTAGAAGGTAGCAATGTCTGAATCATTTCAGCACGCTGGGCATGAACACCAGGATCACGGCTCGCATGATCACGGCCACTCCCAGGGCGGCGATCATGAAGCACACCGGATGAAGGTGACCTGGGGAGCGGCCGCGTCGGCGACGTTGCACTGCCTCACCGGTTGCGCCATTGGCGAGGTCCTCGGCATGGTGATCGCCACCGCGCTGGGCTGGCATGACGTGCCCAGCATCATCTTGGCCGTCGTCCTGGCGTTCATCTTCGGGTACGCGCTCACGCTGCGTGGCCTGTTCCGTGCCGGCGTGGACTGGCGTAAGGCGCTGCGGCTCGCGCTGGCCGCGGACACGCTGTCGATCCTCGTCATGGAGATCGTCGACAACGGCGTCATGGTGATCGTTCCGGGCGCCATGGACGCCGGTCTCGCCTCTGTGTTGTTCTGGGGTGCGCTGGCCTTCGCGCTGTTGGTCGCGTTCCTCGTCACGTGGCCGATCAACAAGTGGATCATCGGACGGGGCAAGGGCCATGCGGTCATTCACGCCTACCACCACTGACGGCCCGCACTCCTGAGACCTCTCCTACGGGTCCTACGGGCGATAGCGCGAAGACCGAGAGCGAAGCGGGCGCCCTCGCATCGAGGGCGCTTGCGTCGCGTCGTGGTCTACGCCGGCGCCTTGACGGCTGAGCCCGCCGCGGTCCGCTCCCGCGTGACGCGGCGGCGCCGGGTGGGCAGCCCGAGCGTCGGGTTGGCCACGCCCCAGGCGGCGCCTTTGCAGACCAGCTCCTTGTAGACGGCGGCGAGCCGTCCGGCCAGGACCGCCGGTACGGCGCGGTCGTCGGCGGTGACGTACTGGATCAAACCCTCCTTGCGGCCCAGTGAGATGCACTGGTTGAAGTAGCGGATCGGCGTGTTCGGGAGTTTCCCGCCGGTCAGGCGCGCCGCGATCGCGTCGGCGGCCTGCCACGCGGTCGGAATTCCCGAAGCGCACGACATCCGCAGCGGCTTGTCCCCTGGGCCCATCACCATGGCCGCGTCGCCGACGGCGTACACGTCCGGGTGTGAGACCGAGCGCATGGTCCCGTCGACCACGATCTGGCCGCTGCCGGTGACCTCCAGCGTGGTCGCCTTCGCGATCGGGTGGGTCGCGAAGCCGGCGGTCCACACGGTGACCGCGGCCGGGATGGCCGTGCCGTCGGCGGTGGCGACGCGGTCGGCTTCGACGCCGGTGACGGCGGCGTGCTCGTGCACGGTGATCCCGAGCTTGCCGAAGACCTTCCGCAGGTGCTCGCGGCCCTTGGGGGAAAGCCAGTCGCCGAGGCCGGCGCGGGCGGCGAGGGCGACGTCGAGGTCCGGGCGTGCCTCGGCGATCTCGGTCGAGGCTTCCACGCCGGTGAGGCCGCCGCCGACGACGACCACGGTCTGCCCGGCGTCGAGGTGGGCCAGGCGCTCGCGCAGCCGAAGTGCACCGGGGCGGCTGGCGATCTCATAGGCGTGCTCGGCGGTCCCGGGGACGCCTTGGGCGTTCCAGCCGCTGCCGAGGGCGTAGACGAGCGTGTCGTAGGCGAGTTCTTCTGCGCCGGACTCGGGCGCGATCGAGGCTGCGCCGGACTCGGGCGCGTTCGAGGCTGCGCCGGACTCGGGCGCGTTCGAGGCTGCGCCGGACTCGGGCGCGTTCGAGCCTGCGCCGTTCGCGTCGATGACGGTGACGGTCTTGCGGTCGACGTCGACGCCGGTGACCTTCGCGAGCCTCAGCTCGACGCCGGTGCCCGCGAACATCTCGCTGAACGGCCGGGGCTTGAGGTCCTGTCCGGTCGCCAGCTGGTGCATGCGGACGCGTTCGACGAAGTCGGATTCGGCGTTGACGAGGGTGATGGCGACGTCCTCGCGGCGGAGCCGCTTGGCGAGGCGGCCGGCGGCGACGGCTCCGGTGTATCCGGCTCCGAGGACGACGATGCGGTGCTGCATGTCCTTGCTCCTGTCGTGCGCGGGTTTGCCCCTTGAACCGGGCGGCCCGCCGTTTCCTGACAGGAACGCGATGTGAAGCACCTCACACAAGCGGTCAGAAGCCGTTGAACAGGGGCTCCCCGTGGCCGACGCCCGCCCAGTGCGCGGAAGCGCGTTCGAGCTTGTCGGGGTTGACCTGGTTGCGGAACGCGGCGATGCCCTCGACGGTGACCTCCAGGCACATGACGCCGATGACCCGCCCGTCCACGACGGCCACGACGGCGGGGTCGCCGTTGGCGGTCCAGGCGTAGATCTCGGGCACGCCGCCGGCCAGGGCGCGTTTGGCCTCGCTGGGTTTGAACAGGCCCCGTAGGAACTTCGCGACCGCGACGGCGCCCTCGAACGCCTTGGCGCGGGCCGGAACCTTCCCACCGCCGTCGCCGATCGAGATGGCGTCCTGGGTGAGCAGGCGCACGAGCGGCTCGGTCCGGCCGCTGGTGGCGGCCGCCAGGAACTCCTCGACGATCCGCCGGGCGGCGGCCTTGTCGATCTCGGTGCGGGCCTTGCCGTCCGCGACGTGCTTCTTGGCGCGGTGGAAGATCTGCTGGCTGGCGGCCTCGGTGATGTCGAGGATCTCGGCGATCTCCCGATGCGGATAGTCGAAGGCCTCACGCAGCACGTAAACCGCCCGCTCGTTGGGGGAGAGGCGCTCCATGAGGGTGAGGACCGCGTAGGAGACCGATTCGCGCTGCTCGGCGGTGTCGGCCGGGCCGAGCATCGGGTCCCCGGCCAGCAGCGGCTCGGGAAGCCATTGGCCCACATAGGTCTCGCGGCGCGCCCGCGCGGAGGTGAGCTGGTTGAGGCACAGGTTGGTGAGGACCTTCGTCAGCCAGGCTTCGGGGACCTCGATGCGGTCGACGTCGGCGGCCTGCCAGCGCAGGAACGTCTCCTGCACGGCGTCCTCCGCCTCCCCCGCGGAGCCGAGGAGGCGGTAGGCGATGGCCTCCATGCGCGGCCTGGAGACCTCGAACCGGTCGACGTCGTCCACGGTCAAGGGCATGGCCCGATCCTAGCCCGCACGGCGTGCGGCGCGGCCTGATCTGCACGGCCACGGCTACGCTGCCTTATGCGCCGCAAGACCACCACCGCCCTGTCCCTCGCCGCTCTGCTGATCGCCGGCACGGCCACGGCCTGCAGGACCACTGCCGACCCCGACCCCGGCACCGCAAAAGGCACCGAAGGCACCGCAACCGGCAGCGCAACCGGCAGCGGAAGCGAGGTGGACTCCGTCACCCTGCCCGCCTCCCTCACCGCCCAGAAGCTGAGGTGGAAGCCCTGCCCAGCCCCGTCCGTCCTCCAGGGCGCTGACAGAAGACCGGGCAAGCTGCCGGACGGCACCGCCTGGCAGTGCACGACGATGAAGGTGCCACTCGACTACGCGAAGCCGGACGGCGAGACGATCGACCTCGCCCTCATCAGGGCCGAGGCCAAACCGAAGACCGAGTCCAAGGGACGGATCGGCTCGCTTGTCTTCAACTTCGGCGGCCCCGGCAGCTCCGGAGTGGCCTCCCTGCCCCAGTTCGCCGCCGACGAGTACATGAAGCTGCACGAGCGCTACGACCTGGTGAGCTTCGACCCGCGCGGCATCGGCAACAGCGGGGGTGTGCGCTGCCTGGACGACAAGGCCCTCGAACGCTGGCTCGCGGCCGACAGCACCCCTGACGACGCCACCGAGCTGGGACAACTGCGCACCAGGTCAAAGGCGTTCATCCAGGCCTGCGAGAAGAACTCCAGCAGGATACTGCCGCACGTCGACACCGTCAGCGCCGCTCGCGACATGGACCTGATGCGTCAGCTCCTCGGCGACCGCAGGCTCAACTACTTCGGCATCTCGTACGGCACCGAACTGGGCGGCGTCTACGCCCACCTCTTCCCCGAGAACGTCGGCCGCACCGTCCTCGACGCCGTCGTCGACCCCACTCAGGACGATGCGGCCGTGGCCCTCAGCCAGGCCAAGGGCTTCCAGCTGGCGCTGGAGAACTTCATGAAGGACTGCGCCAAGGAGCCCGACTGCCCCACCGGCTCCGGCCCCGCCGCCCGTAAGAACACCGACGCGGGGATCCGCAAGATCACGGCCCTGCTGAAGCGGCTCGACAGCAAGCCGCTGAAGGCCGGCGAGGACGGCGGCGAACTCACCCAGGCCGAGGCACTCACCGGCATGGCGGCCGCGCTGTACGGCAAGGAGACCTGGGTCATGCTGAAGTCCGGGCTGCGGGACGCCATGAAGAAGAACGGGGACGGACGCTGGCTCCAGTTCCTCGCCGACTTCTACAACGGCCGGGACAAGAACGGCCGGTACAACAATCTCCAGTCCGCGTACACGGCCGTGATCTGCGCCGATTCCAGCGACCGCTACACCGAGCAGGATGTCCTGGACCGGCTCCCGCAGTTCCGTGACGCATCGCCCGTTTTCGGCGAATCCATGGCCTGGACCCTGCTCACCTGCTCCGGCTGGAAGGTCAGGGAAGGCTCGTCGCGGACCGTCGAGGTCAGCGCCAAGGGTGCGGAGCCCATCGTCGTCATCGGCACCACCGGCGATCCGGCGACCCCGTACGAGGGCGCCCGGCGGATGGCCGAACAGCTCGGCGAGGGCGTCGGCGTCGAGGTCGCGTACAAGGGCGAGGGCCATGGCGCCTACCCCGGCAGCGACTGCGTCACCGACGCGGTGGACGGCTATCTGCTCGACGGCAAGGTCCCGGCCGACGGCACGGTCTGCTCGTGACGCTCGGTGCCTCCCGGAGGCGTCAGGTGTTGGATGTCCGCTTTGTAACCAAGCCTTGACGCTCACGGATAGGACAAGTTAACTTCCTTGAACTTCAGGATTAACGTTCACGTGAACGTTAATCCTCTTGGTTCGTAGGAGGACGACTTGGAAAGCGATGATCTGCGTCGCGCGCTGATCGCGGCCGATCCGAAGCTGTCGAAGTTCAACCCGCTGCCCCGCATCCTCGCCTTCGACGAGTTCAACACCGGCACCCACGGCTGGACCGAGCTCATCGGCAACCATGACGGCCACGGCAACCTGGACACCGTCGACAAGCACATGCGCGACTTCCGTCCGCCGCAGCTCAGCTCATGCGACTTCTTCGACACCGGCACGCACGGCGCGATGAGCGGCACGTACGCGCTCAAGGTGGCCACCAGGCCGGTCACCGGACACACGGGGGTGGCGATCCGCCGGCTGACGATGGCGCAGCGCGGGATCGTGCAGTTCGAGACCTATTTCACCTACAAGAGCGAGGCGGCGACGGCAGAGTCCAGCCTCGGCAACCGCTTCGGCGAGATCGAGTGGGACGGTAACCTGCACCCGTCGGAGGCGCAGTTCGGCTGCTTCACGATCGCGACCGACCTGTGCGACGGCGACGGCGTCCGCTACCACACGGTGATGCGCTACCAGAACACCGACCTGGACAACAAGCTGACCAGGCGCTGGGTGTACCCGGTGGTGCCCGAGCCGACGCCAAAGGAGAACCTGCACAACCAGGACAACCTGGTGGCGACCGAGGACTTCACCGCGCCCAACCCCGAGGACTGGCACCCGCTCGACGAGGAGCCGCAGTTCCTCTGCTACAACGAGGTGCCGACCAAGGTCAACTGGCACTACTTGCGCTGGCAGTTCGACACCCGCTCACGGACCAACGTCGAACTTCAGGTCAACGACCGGGTCATGGATCTACGTGACGTCCCTGTCCCGCACTATCCGGACAGGTATGACGGCTTGGAGAACCTGCTGAACTTCTACGTCAGCGTGCGGACCCATTCTCCCGTCCGCAACTTCCTCTTCCTTGATTCCGCCCTGATCTCCGTGGATTGGTGACCTCGGCATGAAGAACGCTCAAACCGCCGTACTCGAGCGGAACACCACTTTCACCGCAGATTTCATGACTGAGCCGTACGAAGCCGCATGGGCGGGCGAAGCCCGATGGTTCGTGCGGACGCTGGAGCTCGAAGGTGAGCAACCCAGCCTCCACCTCGTCACCCAGATCTCCCCTGACGGGCTGCACTGGTGCGACGAGGAGACACCCGAGCTGGTGACCACTGAGCCGGGCCTTGTGTCCTGGCGCGTGCGGGAGTTCGGTCACTGGCTGCGGCTGCGGGCTTCACTTCGCGGGGGCGATCCGAAGGCGAAAGTCCTGATCTACCTGGCACTCAAGAGCTGACAGAGCTGACAGAAGGTAAGCGACATGGACGATGTAGGCAGGCGCCAGTTCCTCACCCTCCTCGGAGGGACTGTCCTGATCGCAGGATGCGCCCCTGGCGGGCCCGGCTCCGACCAGAACGCCCCGCTCAGCGCCGCGTTCAACCAGGCCATCAACGACCTGGACCCGCACGGTCCGAGCGCGGTCGACGAGGCGTCGCTGCTGGCCAACCGGCAGATCTACGACACCCTCGTGACCAGGAACGGCACCGAGCCGGCGCCGAGCCTGGCCACGTCATGGACCCAACCCGACGACAAGACGTGGGTGTTCACGCTTCGCGAGGACGTCACCTTCCATGACGGCAGCAAGCTGACCTCGGCCGATGTGAAGGCCTCGCTGGAACGGCTGGCCAAGTCGACCGGGCCGCAGAAGCCGCTGTGGGCCGCGGTCGCCTCGGTCGAGGCGCCGGACGCGCGGACCGTCAAGATCACCACCGCCGAGCCGCTCGGCACGATGCTGGTGAACCTGACGCTGGCGTTCATCCTCCCAGCGACCCAAATGGGCAAGGCGGGCTTCTTCCGCAAGCCGGTGGGAAGCGGGCCGTTCGCCGTGGAGTCGTTCACACCGTCGTCACAGCTGGTCCTCACCCCGGTGAAGAACTACTGGGGCGGCGCGTCCACGCTGCGGGGCCTGCGCCTGCCCTACATCCCCGAGGCGTCCACGCGGATGACCTCGCTGCAGAACGGCGAGGTGGACGTCACCTGGATCATCCCGCCCGACGAGCTCAAGCGCCTGCGCCAGGTTTCCGGGATCTCCGTCGCGAGCACACCGGGCCTGAACTACTTCCTGACCTGGTTCAACTGCGGGCGCAAGCCGTTCACCGACCCCAAGGTGCGCCGCGCGCTCTCCCACGCGCTCGACGTCAAGGGCATCGTCGCCAACCTGTACGGCGAGGCGGCGACGGTCATGGACGCGCCCATCCCGGCGGCGGTGTTCGGACACGCCCCGCAGAAGCTCTATGAGTACGACCCCGACCTGGCCAAGAAGGAGCTGGCAGAGGCGGGATACGCGGACGGCATCCGTACCTCCATGATGTGGTTCAGGGACACCGGGCCCTTGGCCACCGAGCTGGCCCAGTCGTTCATCTCCGCGTGGGCCAAGGTGGGCGTGGTCGTCGAGCCGCAGCAGATCGAGAAGGCCGCCTGGATCAAGCGGCTGACCGCGCTCGACTGGGACATCGAGCTCCAGGTCAACACCGTGACCACCGCAGACGCCGACTACACGCTCGGCCGGCTGTATACCTCGGCGGCCAACCGCATGGGCTACGCCAACAAGGAGCTCGACGCGCTCCTCGCCGAGGCCAAGTCGACCGCCGACCAGGACAGACGCAAGGCCCTGTACGGCCAGGCGTGCGCGATCATCTGGTCCGACGCGGTCGGCGTGTTCCCGGCGGCGCTGGCCGCCACCTACGGCGTGCGCTCCACGGTCAAGGGCTTCCGCCCGGCGGCCAACAGCCAGCCCGAGTTCAGGACGGTCTCCGCCGATCATGCCTGAGGGACGCCGTACGACGCTGAAAGACATCGCCGAGAGCCTCGGGGTGTCGGTCAACACCGTGTCGCGGGCGCTGTTGGACAAGGACAGCGTCGGCGTGGAGACCAGGAACCGGGTCAAGGCGGAGGCGGCTCGGCTCGGCTACGTGCCGAACGTGACCGCCCGCTCCCTGGTCCTGGGCTCCGCGACCACGCTCGGCATGGTGATCACGAATCCCTCCAACCCGTTCTACGCGCAGCTGATCAGCGGCATGGAGCAGCACTGCCGTGAGCACGGCTACTCGCTGCTGCTGATGGCGACCGAGGAGTCTCTGGACAACGAGCGGCGAGCAGCCGAGGAGCTGCTGCGCCGCGGCGTCGACGGGGTCCTGATGGTGGCCGTGCAGGAGGGCGCCGAGCACTGGCGCCCGTTCCGCTCGGCCGGGGTGCCGCTGGTGCTGATCAACCGTGACATCCCCGAACTGAACGCCGACCTCGTAGGCGTCGATCACGCTCGCGGCGGCTACGAGGCGGCCAGGCACGCCCTCGACCAGGGCGCCAGGAAGATCTACTTCCTGGAAGAGGACCTGGGCGTCTCCTCGGTCGCCGACCGGGTCGAGGGCTACCGCCGTGCCATGGCCGAAAGCGGGCAGCCGATGCGGCAGGACACGTTGATCAAGGTCCCGACCAGGCGGCTGGAACAGAGCGCGATGCCGTGGGACCCGGGCGAGGCCTACCGGATGGCCCGCGAGGTGATCAGCGCCGCCGAGCGCCCGATGGCCTTCGTCGCGGGGAACGACTACTTCGCGCTGGCCATATACCGCGTCGCGCACGAGGCGGGGCTGCGCGTCCCCGAGGACGTGCTGGTCGTCGGGTACGGCGGCCACCCCTTCGCGCCCTACGTCATACCGTCGCTCACCACGGTCGACCTGCCCGCCGCGGACATCGCGGTGTCGGCGGTCGACTGCATGCTGCGGCGGCTGACCAAGTCGGCCACGGGCTCGCCAGAGAAGATCCTCTTCCCGCCGACGCTCATCGTGCGCGGATCGAGCCGCCGATGACCGGATTCCTCGGACGCCGCCTCGCCCAGGCGCTCTTGCAGATCTGGGGCGCGGTCACCATCGTCTTCATCGCGCTGCGCGTGCTGCCCGGCGATCCCGCCGAGCTGATCCTCGGCAGCCAGGCCACCCCCGAGCAGCTGGCCGAGCTCCGCACCGAGCTCGGCCTGGATCAGTCCATCATCGCGCAGTACTTCGGTCACCTGCTCGACGTCCTGCGCCTGGACTTCGGCGACTCCTGGCGGCAGGGCGGCAGCGCTCTGGACGCCACGCTGGAACGCCTCGGCCCCACACTGAGCCTGTCGATCTGGGCCATGATCTTCACCGTGGTGCTCGGTTTCCTGGCGGGCACGTTCGCGGCCAGGCACGCCAACACCGTGGCCGACCACCTGGTCTCCGTCTCGTCGCTGGTCGGGCAGGCTCTGCCGCCGTTCTGGATCGGCATCATGCTCTCGCTGATCTTCGCCAGGCTGCTGCAGATCCTGCCGAGCACCGCCGACGGCACCATGGCGAGCCTGCTGCTGCCCGCGCTCACGCTCGCGCTGCCGTTCGTCGGCTGGCTCGGCCGTCTGGTGCGCACCGGGATTCTTGAGGAGATGAACCAGGACTACGTGCGCACGGCTCGGGCCAAGGGCCTGAGCAGGCGGGTGGTCTTCTACATCCACGTGCTGCGCAACACGTTGGTGCCCGTCGTGACCATGCTCGGCCTGCTGATGGGCTTCTTCATCGCCAACGGCGTCATCGTCGAGGTGGTCTTCGCCTGGCCGGGGATCGGCTCGCTGCTCGTCGACTCGATCACCTTCCGCGACTACTCCGTGGTCGAGGCCGTCCTCACCGTGGTCACCGTCTGCTACATCACGCTCAACCTGCTGGTCGACGTGCTCTACAGCTACCTCGACCCCAGGATCCAGTTGGAGAACGCATGACGCTCGACACCGCCGTGCTCCGGCGGCTGCCCCTGCGAGCGCGGCTGGCCATCGGGACCGTGCTGTTGTTCGCGGTCGCCGGCTTGGTCGGGCCGTTCCTCGTTCCGTTCGAGGCCGCGGTCACCAGCCCGCAGAACCGGCTGCTGCCCCCGGGCAGCCGGTTGTCCGACGGCGCCATCGCCTGGCTCGGCACGGACCAGGTGGGCCAGGACCTGCTGGCCGAGGTGCTGGCCGGCATGCGCACGTCGCTGACCGTGGCGCTGGTGACTGTGCTGGTGGGCGGGTCGATCGGCCTGGTGCTCGGCCTTCTGTCCGGATATTTCGGTAGCTGGACCGATGGCATCATCTCCCGCATCGGCGACATCCAGCTCGCCTTCCCCAGCTTGCTCCTGGCGATCCTGCTGGCGGGCGTCCTCGGGCCCAGCATGGTCAACGTGATCATCGCGCTCGCCGTGACCCGATGGGTGATCTTCGCGAGAGTGGTGCGCGGGTCGGCGCTGGCCGTACGGCACCGCGAGTTCGTCGACTCCGCCCGCGTCCTCGGCGCCTCCCACGGGCGCATCCTCATCCACTACATCCTGCCCTCCTGCCTGCCGCCGCTGCTCGTCGCGGCGACCGTGCAGGTCGGCCTGACCATGGTCGCCGAGGCGTCGCTGAGCTTCCTCGGCCTCGGCGTGCCCGCCTCGCAGGCCTCCTGGGGTGCCACCATCGCGCAGGGCCGCGACTACCTGGCCTCCGCCTGGTGGATCGCCGCCGCGCCCGGCCTCGCGCTGGCGCTCGTGGTGGTCAGCATCGGCGTGCTCGGTGACCTGTTGCGCGATTTGTCCGACCCGATGACGGAGCTGAGCGCATGAGTCCCCTGCTGGAGGTCGAGGACCTGGCCGTGGAGTTCGGCGGCACCCGCGTCGTGCGGGGCGTCTCCTTCCAGGTTGAGGAGGGCGAGACGCTGGCCGTCGTCGGCGAGTCGGGGAGCGGCAAGAGCGTGACCGCGCAGTCGCTGCTCGGCCTGGTGCCGCACGGCGCCCGGCTGGCCGCAGGCCGCATCCGCATCGAGGGGCAGGAGGTCACCGGGCTCACCGACGAGCAGTGGCAGAAGCTCCGCGGTGAGCGCATCTCGATGATCTTCCAGGATCCGCTCAGCGCGCTGAACCCGTCGCTGACGGTCGGCTACCAGATCGGCGAGATGTTCCGCAGGCACCGCGGCCTCGGCAGGAAGGAGGCACGCAGCCGCTCGGCCGAGCTGATGAGCCTGGTCGGCATCCCCGACGCCACTCGGCGGCTGGACGAGCACCCCCACCGCTTCTCCGGCGGCATGCGCCAGCGCGTGATGATCGCCATGGCGCTGGCCCTCGACCCCCGCCTGCTCGTCGCCGATGAGCCGACCACCGCGCTGGACGTCACCGTGCAGGCCCAGATCCTGCGGTTGCTGCGCGAACGCCAGCGGGCGGAACGCCTCGGCATGATCCTCATCAGCCACGACCTGGGCGTGGTCGCCAGAGCCGCCGAACGGGTCGCCGTCATGTACGCGGGCCGGATCGTGGAGACGGGAACCGTGCCCGAGGTGTACGAACGGCCCGCCCACCCCTACACCCGCGGCCTGATGCGCGCCGTGCCCTCCGTGCGCGACGACAGGCCGCTGGAGATGATCGGCGGCCAGCCGCCCGACCTGAGCAAGCCGCTGACCGGCTGCTCCTTCGCCGCCCGCTGCCCGCTCGCCCGCGACGTCTGCCGCGAGAGCGATCCCGAACCCCGTCAACTCGGACCCGGGCGCTCGAGCGCCTGCCACTTCGCCGAGGAGGTGATCGCGCATGCTTGAGCTCGTCGATCTCGTCACCACCTACCGCACGCGCCGCGTCGAGGTGCAGGCGGTGGCCGGGGTGAGCCTCACCGTCGGCGAAGGCGAGACCGTGGGCCTGGTCGGCGAGTCCGGCTGCGGCAAGTCCACCGTGGCCAGGACCATCGTCGGTCTCGTCCGCCCTGCCTCCGGTCAGGTGCTCTTCGAGGGCAAGGACCTGGCGTCGCTGCCCGCCAAGGAGCTGCGGCGGCTCAGGCAGGGGATCCAGCTGATCTTTCAGGACCCGTACGCGTCGCTCAACCCGCGCATGACGGTATCCGCGCTGATCAAGGAGGCTTGGCGTATCCACCCCGGCCTGGTCCCACGCGAACGATGGGACGAGGAGGTGCGCGACCTGCTCGGCCGTGTCGGGCTGCGGCCCGAGCACGCCGACCGCTATCCCCACCAGTTCTCGGGCGGGCAGCGTCAGCGCATCAGCATCGCCAGGGCGCTGGCCGTGCGGCCGCGCCTGATCATCTGCGACGAGGCCGTCTCCGCGCTCGACGTCTCGGTCCGCGCCCAGATTCTCAACCTGCTGCAGGAGCTCCAGCGCGATCTCGGCGTCGCGTACCTGTTCATCTCCCACGACCTCGGCGTCGTCCACCACCTGTGCGACCGGGTGGCGGTTATGTACCTCGGCAAGGTCGCCGAGATCGGCCCGAAGGACAGCATCTACGCCAAGCCCGCCCACCCGTATACCCAGGCGCTGCTGTCGGCCGCGCCCGGTATCGACGACTGGCGAGAGACCGGCCGTCACGAGATCGTCCTGTCGGGAGATGTTCCCTCCCCGTTGTCGCCGCCGACAGGCTGCCGGTTCCGGACCCGGTGTTGGCTGGCCCAGGATCGGTGCCGCGACGAGGAACCCTTACTGATCGAAAGAGGCGCCGGTCACCCGGTCGCCTGCCACTTCGCCGCCTCATAAGGAGATCTCCATGACCAAGACGGTCATGTCCGCGCTGGCCGCCGCCGCGCTGGCCTTACCGCTCGCCGTGTCCGTCCCCGCGTCCGCCGCCGACTCCACGTGCGCCGCCGCGCCCCTCGTCCCGGTCGCCACGGGCGCCGTGTTCAACAACCCCGTCGCGGGGGAAGGCGCCGCCATCGTCCAGTGGCTCTGCTCCATGATCAAGCAGACCCCGGCGGGCGCCAGGATCAGGGTGGCGCACTTCGTCATGTCGGGTGCGGCGGGCGAGGGCTTCGCGACCGAGCTGATCAAGGCCCGCGACCGCGGCGTTCACGTGCAGGTGCTCGTCGACGGCGACACCCGCGGCGGCACGGTGGCCGCCCGGCTTGCCGCCGCCCTCGGCACCGACATCACGGCGAACTCCTGGCTGCACGTCTGCACCGGGCCGATGTCGGGCGGCACCGCCGCGTGCATCGGCAACAAGGGCCAGCACAACAAGTTCTACCTGTTCTCCCGCACCGGCTCCGCCTCCGACGTCGTCGTGCAGTCGTCGGCCAACCTCACCGACCTGAACTCCACGACGTACTGGAACAACGCCGTCACCTTCACCGACGACCGGCAGCTGTCGCGTGCGTACAACAGCTACTTCGAGGACCTCGCGGCCGAGCGCAAGAACCTCGACTACAACCGCACCGTGCACACCGGCTCCGTCGTCGCCACCTTCTTCCCGCAGGCCGAGGGTGACATCATCGTCGACAGCCTGCGCAGGGTGTCGTGCCGGCCGGGTGAGAAGATCCGCGTGGGCATGTCCGAGTGGGACACTTTCCGCATCGCGATCGCCGACCGGCTGCGCGAGCTGGCCAGGAGCGGCTGCGACGTGCAGATCGTCGCCGGGATCCTCAGCCCGGAGGTCAAGCAGAGTCTCCTCACCGAGCCGCGCGTCGACCTGCGCCTGCTCGCCGACGGCAGCGCGCTGCCCGGGCGCATCCACTCCAAGTACCTGCTGGTGGACGGCAAGGTGTACACGGGCAGCCACAACTTCAACGAGACGTCACTGCGCCGCAACGACGAGACCCTGCTGCGCGTGAACGACCGCGGGATCTACGGCCAGTACGTCGCCAACTTCGAATCCCTCCGCGCCGCCGCCGTCCCTGCCAACCTCTGACCCTCCATCGCCCCGACCAGCGCGGCCCTGCTCGCGCCAGGTATGGCTCGTCAACCACCCCCAGACCGACCACGGCGGCTGCTCTCTCATCCCGAGACGCCCGGGTGCACGGGGCCGTGCGCGTCGGTGCAATGCGCTTGGACCTCGCCAATGGTGATCAGTTCGGGCGGCGCGTGGTCGACCTGGAGGGTGGTGTGGTCGATCCCGTAGGTCTCGCGCAGCATGAGCTCGGCGGCCTGCCGGATCGTGTGGCAGTCGGCGCCCGGCGTGACCAGGATGTGCGCCGACAGGGCGGCGTACCCGGAGGTGACCTCCCATACGTGCAGGTCGTGCACTTCGGCGACGTCATCGAGCGCGGCGGCCTTCTGGCCGATCTCCGCGGGGTTCATGCCGACCGGCGCCGCCTCCATGAACACCCGTCCGGCGTCCCTGACCAGGCCCCATCCGGCCTTGAGCATCAGCCCGGCCACCACCAGCGCGGCCAGCGCGTCGGCTCGGGCCCAGCCCGTCCACCACACCACCGCACCGGCCACGGTCGTGGCGATGAAGGCGAACAGGTCGTTGAGGATGTGCTGGTAGGCGCCTTCGACATTCAGGCTGGAGCGGTCGGCCCGTGACAACATCCAGGTCGCGACGAGGTTGACGGCGATCCCCGCCAGCCCGGTGACCACCACGTACGCGCCCTCCACCTCGGGAGGATCGATGACGCGGCGGACGCCTTCGTACAGGAAGTAGGCGCTCAGGAGCAGCAGCGTGATGCCGTTGATCTGAGCTGAGATGATCTCCGCACGCTTGAGCCCGTAGGTGAACCCGCCCCGCGGCGGCTTGGCGGCGATCCGCATGGCAATCAGCGCGAAGACGATCGCCACCGCGTCGGTGAGCATGTGACCGGCATCGGAGATCAACGCCAGCGATTGCGCGATCACGCCGATGACCACCTCGATCGCCATGAAGGCGACGATCAACGCCAGCGCGCCGCCCAGATAGCGCCGGTCGGCGTCCGCGCTTGCCACGTGACCATGTCCGTGTCCGTGGTCGTGTCGAGGATGGCCTCGATCGGTCATCGCTGAGCCCCTTTGCCCCTTCGGAGATCGCACTGCCAATACTTGAATGACTGCTCATATGAGAGGTTGAACCATGCCTTCCATGCTGTCAAGGCTGTGTAGCGCCTATCGGGACAGAGCGACCTGGCCAGGCGGCAGCGCCAACACCTGAACAGCGATTCAGATGTTTAAGCGTTACGTAACGAGCCAACAACTCTGCGTAAGGAAAGGAGTCGCCCACATCTTCCCTCACGGCCTGCCCGAATTCTCCGAGGGCCGGCAGCGGAGCGAGCCTCCGAAGGCGACGTCACGCCATCGCTCAGCCATCGATCTGGTGAAAGGACACGGCCATGCACCCACACCAGGACGGGCATGACCACACCCCTACCGAAGTGCTCGACGAGCGCCAAGTCCGCACGTACCTGACGAATCCCGCGACGGTGCTGGACCCGACCGCGGTCCGCAACCAGGTCTTCACCGTGGTCCGCCTGCGGGAGGGGTACGACCTGACCGAGGTGGACGCCTTCCTCGGCCACGTGGAGGCCTCACTCGGAGTGCTCCTGCGAGAGAACGCCGAACTGCGCGCTCGCAACACTTCGGATGTGCGGTCGAAAGCCGATTCCGCCCGGATCATCGCCCTGGCCCAAGAGACGGCCGATCGCGCGGTCGCCGCCGCCCGTCAGGAGGCGGACCGCATCACGCGGGAGGCCCGCGACCAGGCCGAAGCTCTCATCGAGGAGTCCCTGGACCAGGCCGCGGCTCAGCAAGCATTGGAGCGGCAGGTCCACTCGCTGAATCGCTCGGTGACCGACTATCGCGAGCGCATGGCGAACACTCTGCAGACCCAGCTGAGCCAGATCGAGGACCTCCTCGCCGAGCTGACCGAGATAGGCGACAGCCGGCAGACCTCCCCCTCCGACGCCGATCCGATCATCGATCGCCAGCCGCATGTATAGGGAGGACCCGTGCAGACAACAACGTGGATGCTTGCCCTCGGACCTGTGCTTGAAGGCGGGCGACCGGGGGCCGAGGCGTGGCTCGCCGTAGGGCTCGTCTCGCTCTCCACGCTGGCCGGAGCATGGCTGGCCCGGCGGGCCTCCGAACGGTTGACCATGTGGCTGACCGTCGCCTCGGCCATGATGATGGTCACGGCGCTGACCGATCTCCTCCCGGACGCCTGGCAGGATGCCGTCGAGCACGGGGTTCCACTGTGGGTCGTCGGCGTCTCCGTCGCCGTCGGCTTCCTCGTGATCACCTACTTCACCCGTAAGGGCTGCGGGCATGGTCACCGTCGCCCTAAGACCCTCGCAAGGCACGCACCTGGTCTGCACCGGCGGGTCAAACAAGCCGTCGGCGCCGCCTTGTTCGGCGGAATGGGGACGGCGGCGGCCCTGACCGTGCATCGCACCATAGAAGGAGCGACGCTGGCGCTTGCCGCCTCGGCCGTCGTCGTCATCGCTTTGATGGTGCACTCCGCGAGCGAGGGCCTGGCTCTGGCCGCCCTTCTCGACATGGCCCGGCAGCGGCTGTGGCCGTGGCTGGTGGTCTCGTGTGTCAGTCCCGCCGTCGGCGTCCTCGTCGCCGGGGCCGGCCCGATCCCTGGCCAGGTGGTGCCGCTCCTGCTGGGCGCGGTCACCGGAGTGCTGTTGCGTACCGCCATCGTCGGCATTCGTCTGGCCTCCGGCAACGGGAGCGGGCTTCCCCGCCGCCATCTCGTCCTCGCGGGAGTGGCGGCGGCCACGATGACAGCGGGCCTGGCCGCCTTGCACTGGGTCAGTCCGCCCTTGGTGAGCGACGACACGAAGCACGACGGTCTCCGCCCGAAGACGAATCAGCGGGTTCAGCCGACCGATGGGCCGAACGCGCGCGTACGGCCCACACCCACCTCGTCACCGGCCAAGCGCCTGCGGAAGCATCCTCGGGAGGGGGCGAAGCTGGACGGATGACTCAGAATGCCGGTCAAGCTGCAGGTGACGGACCTCGAGAGTTGCAGCGGGCTCCTCATCGGACTCTTCCGACGGCAACGCCGAGGCGGCAGCCGACCGTTAGCCTGGCCCAGTCGAGGTGAAGGCAGGGTAGTGGGGCAACTCGGCGACATCCCACTCTGCGGTTGTCTCCAACCATGCCTGGACGGCTTCCCGGACAGCGGGGAGCTCGTCCCGGCCCCGGTCGAGCTCGTTGAGCAGATGACCCCACCGGTAGCGCAGGAGCTGGCGCTCGCTCGGCACCGGCGTCCGGGTGGAATGCATAGGCTGATCCCGCTTACGGGCCTGCGGCAAGAGGACCCATGTCATGAAAATCGTCCAGGTGGCCACCGCCTTCCTCATCCCTGCCTCCCAGAGCACGTCGTCGGCCAGCTCGGGATGAACGGAGACCACCTCCTTGCGGTAGACGTCCTCGATCTCCGCTTCCAACCCGGGCGGCAGCCGGAACACGCACCAGCACGTCGCGAACGGCATGCGTACGTAGGCCGCTTCGAGAAAGGCCGCGTGATATCCGGCGCCTTCGAAGTCGAGCACCCGCAGCCCGTCCGCCGTCAGCAGGTTGTTGTCCGGGCAGATGTCGCCTGGGGAGAACACCGGATACCGCTCGCTGCTCGCCTCCAGCGCCGTCAGTTCGTCCTCAAGCCCCGAAGGTGCATCGGGTAACACCTCTCCCAGATCGCCTATGTCGCGGAAGAGACGCCATCCCGCGCCCTCTCCCGAGTAGGCGGCCCGAGATCGTTCCCACTCCTGCTGTCGCCCCGCGGCGGCCACGGCGATCCGCCCGTACGTCCGCGCCCACGTGAGCAGCCCTTCCCTCGCCGCTTCCGCCGAGTCCCCGAGCAGCACGTCAGCCAGGCTCGGCGCGACGCCGAGGTCCGACATCACGATCAGCGGGAAAGACGGGTCCACAGCCAGCAACCGGGGCCCGAACCCGCCACTGAGCGGCAAGCCGGCCGCCTCGGCCGCGAAGCCCGCAGCGTCCCGATACGCCTTCACCACCACCGCGCCGCCGTCGTCAGTCACACACCGCAGGACGTGGCTGCGCGAGCTCCCGCCCAGATCGACCGGCCGGCTGAGCCTCTTGCCCAAGACCGCCGAGGCTGCCGCCAAGATCTTCTCCACGCCCAAGACTCTAGAGGCCCACTGGCTCGGATGCGGCGGCGCTCTCGATCCACACAGGCTCAAGAAAACTAACATCTGACGTAACTTACGTACAACGTTAGTTGCTTCCCATGCTAGTTTCCTTGTGTGCGGACCTTCGTTGGCAGGGCTGAGGAGTTGGCGGCGCTCGAAGCGTGGTGGGCGGGCTCCGCGCCGCGTCCGGCCATGGTGTGGGGGCGGCGGCGCGTCGGAAAGACCGCGTTGATCGAGAAGTTCGCCGAAGGCAAGCGGATGGTCTTTCACACCGCGGCGCGGCGGCCCATGGTGGACGAGCTCCGGGAGTTGTCGAGCCGGATGGCACCGGCGGCGGCGGAGTCGCTTCGTGATCTGCGGGAGCGGCCGTACGAGCGTTGGGAAGATCTACTCGACGGCCTTGCGGAGCTGGCCCGGGACGAGCCGCTGCTCCTCGTTCTGGACGAGTTTCCCGAGCTGATCGCCGCCTCGCCCGCGTTGCCGACGATTCTGCGGGCGTTTCTGGACCGATCGCAGGGGCACACCCGCCTGCGGATCTTGATCTGCGGATCCTCGGTCCGGGTGATGGCGGCGATGCAGGACTACCGCGAGCCGCTGTACGGCCGGTTCGACGAGAGCGTTCTGCTGCATCCGTTCCGCCCCGTTGAGGCGGCCGCGATGCTTCCTGGCCTGCCTCCGACGGATCGTGCGCTGGTGTACGGGATCACTGGCGGGATGCCGCTCTACCTGCAGTGGTGGCAGCAGGATCTCTCGGTACGGGAGAACCTGCGGACACTGGCCTGCCGCCCCGGGGCGCTCCTGCTCACCGAGGGGGAGCGGGTCCTGGGGACCGAGATCGAAACCGGTGACAAGCCGGCCGCCATCCTCTACGCCCTGGCCGCAGGACGGACGAAGCACCATGAGATCGAAGACGCCATCCGGGCGGAGGCGAGCCGCACTCTAGAGCGCCTGATCACCATGCGACTCGTGGAACGCCTGATCCCGGTCACCGAGGACCCGGCGCGCAGCAAGCGGCGCATCTACCGGATCGCCGACAATTTCCTGGCGTTCTACCTGGGGATCCTGTCGCACTACCGAGCCGAGATCGAGCGCGGCCTCGGGGCGACGATCGTCGACGCCCTGCTGAACGACCTCGATGACCACATGGGGGCCATCTACGAGGAGGCGTTCCGCGATCACCTGCGACGACTGGCGGTCGAAGGACGGCTCGGCCCCGCGGTCGTCGCGGTCGGACCCTGGTGGCGGCACGACGGCCAAGACCAGCTCGACGCCGTCGTCCTGGCCAAGCAGGGCAGGACGAGAAAGCCCATCCTGGCCGGAGAGTCGAAATGGGCGCGGCAGGTGGATGCGGCGCGCATCCGCCGGGGACTGGAACGCAAGGTCGCCGACCTCGCGGATCCAGACGAGTTGCGCTACGCCGTCTGCGCGAGAGAAACGCTGATCAACCTGGACGACGACGTCCTCGGCATCACCGCTGCGGACATCTTCGCCCCCTGAGGCAGAAGCGTCACGTGATGGCCGTTCCTCTTTCAGGACGCCTGTGACCAGGCCGGACTCGTTCTGCCGCCAGTGCACCAGGTCCCGGCTGTGGAAGATCGGCACACCGGGGAAGTACTCGAAGCTGGAGCAGGCCAGGTAGTAGTCCTCACCGACCCGGCAGATGCTGGGGTCGGGGTGGAAGCCGCCGATGATGGGATTGCGGTACTCGGGCATGGCCGGAGGTCCTTAGGCGTGCGGATCAGAGGTCAAAGGGGTCCCATCCGTCCGAGCCGGCGAGGTACTTCTGTGGGGTGTAGTTCTCGGCGTCGGCGTCGGCCAGCTGAGGACGGTTGCCATGGACGGCAGCCCCGGGTCCGGTGTTGCGGTACTCGAAGAACCGGGCGGCGGTCCAGGAGTTCGCGGACATGTTGATCCACGGCTGTGCGGTGGCGATGGTGGATGACAGCCACGATTCCCGGTACAGCACCTGCGCATCCGGGCGCCATGGCCGGCCGAGCTGGGTGACGTTGTCGGCGGCGCCGGTGATGGTCGACCGGTAGAACAAGAATCCGTAGGTGCTCGCCGCAGGAGTGCTCGCCGCAGTGATCGGACCGCCGGTGAGCCGCTTCTGGTAGATGTCGCAGCGGTCGAAGACGGCGCTGGCTTCGCCGAAGATGAAGTCGACGGTGCCTTCCACGTAGCAGTTCCTGAAGTAGGCACGGCCGGCACGGGCGTAGAGGGTGTCCTGGTCGCCGAGCACGCGGATGTCGCGATAGACGGCACGGTCCGCCCGGGTGTACAGCGCCACCGCCTGCCCGCCGCTGGTGGCAGTGCTCTCGTCGAAGTCGTTGGCGATGGTCAGGTTGCGGGCGGTGAAGTCGTGGCCGTAGACGAACATGGTCGAGCTGCCCGTTGTGCCGTACTCTCCGGCGTGGCGGTTGTTCACGATGACGGTGCTCTCGGGCGAGCGGCCAAGCCCGCGCAGCGTGATGTACGGCTTGTTCGACGGCACCGTGACGATCTCCCGATAGGTGCCGGGCGCGACGGTGATGGTGACCGGGCTGGTGTTGCCGTTCGGCACGGCGTCGATGGCGGCCTGGACGGTGGTGTACGTCCCGCTCCCGTCGGCGGCCACTGTCGGCTGAGGCGTGGCAGTGGCGGGCGACACCACGCCCGCCTGCAGCACTAACGCAGTGGCGGTAAGGATGATCCAGCGACGTGCCTTGCTGAGGTTCTGTGTTCTCATGATGTCCTCGTCATCTGTCAAAGGCCGATGGTGGGCTGCGGGCCGGAGAACTCGGCCAGCAACGTGGGAAGGGCGGTGGCGGGGTCGAGGGTGTAGGAATAGAAGCTCGCCGGGTCGAAGGCGTCCCCCTGCTCCTTGATGAGACCGTCGCGCCAGGAGCTCGTGCCGGTGACGACGTTGCCCCGCTGGACCAGCTCGCCGGCGGGATCGACGAAGTAGGGGTCGGCCACGTTGTGGAAGAGGCTGTGCTCGATCACGCCCTTGGTCTCGCCGCGCGCCCAGTTGCCGTACGACCTGATGTCCTGCAGGTAGTTGCTGTACATGTGCATGTTGAGCAGGTTGCCGCCGCTGGGGTTGCGCTGGTTGGTGCGGGCGAACCAGTTGTGGTGGAGAGTCATCCGCGTGATGAGGTTGGCCGTCCAGCCGATGCCGAGGGTCTTGTTGTTGTCCAGGAATTGGTTCCACGACACCGTGATGTCGGTGGCGTCCTTGCGGCTGTCGAGCAGGCCGTCGTTCATCCGGGCGAGCCGGTTGTGGTCGATCCAGACCTTCGTCGCGGAGTCGATCTGGATGGCGTCGTAGTCGAAGTCCTTGTCATCCGGGTCGTCCTCGGGCATGAGGGTGTCGCGGATCGTCAGGTTCCGGATGATCACGTTGCTCGTCGTGGCGCCGAGGAAGAAGCCGCCGCCGACGATCTCGCCTGCCGTACCGACCCCGATGATGGTCTTGTTGGAGGCCACCTTGAGCTCGGTCCCCTTCGGACTGATCTCGATCGGGCCGGCGACCTTGATGATGTACGGCTCGGCGGCCGTGACGTAGGTGTTCAGCTCTTCCTGGGTGGTCACGGTGACGACCTGGCCGCCCTCGCCTCCCGTGGTGCCCGCGGCGAAGCCATCCGCCTGGTCGGACCAGTGGCGGGGCCCGCCCACCGGGCGGAAGGTCCAGAGCCGATCGGCGATCCGATACTTGCCGTCGCCCGCGTAGGTCAGGGTGACCTCGGCGGAGCTGCGGTTCGCGCCGTTGACCAGGTGGACCTGACCGCCCGCCGCGGCCTTCAGGCGGAGCTCGGCGGTGCGGCCACGGCAGGGCTGCTCCCGGAGCTTGATGTCCAGGCACTGGCCGGTCTCGGCGTTGACGATGTGGTAGCCGCCGCCCGCGTGGCCTGAGGCAGCTGAGGCCGGGGGCGCGGTGGCGGCGAGCAAGGTCAGGGTGGCAGCCGCCAGGGCGGCATGACGCGCAGTGGTCACAGGGGGGTTCGCTTTCCTGAGGGAGATCCGGCTGTGGCGGTCTCCGCAGTCGCCACGGCTGGGGAGTCTGGGGCGAGGTGCCCTCACTGTAGGAAGGCCGCAGAATTACCGTCAATGGCTTTCCTTAATATTTCTTTCACGGATTGACGCAATCGGAAACCCGGCCGTAGCCTCCTGGCAACCCCCCGTGCGAAGGGCAAACGACTGATGATCTCCAGAAGAGACATGCTGCGCACCGCCGGACTGACCGGACTCGGTCTGGCCGTGGCCGCCTGTGGACGTGGTTTCGGTGGAGGCGGCGGCAGTGAGTCCGCCTCCGGCAAGATCACGCTGAACATGGTCTGGTGGGGCGATGCCTTCCGCGCCCAGAAGACCCAGGCCGCGCTCGACCTGTTCATGAAGGCCAACCCGGGCATCGCCATCAAGACCGAGTACCAGGACAGCGGCCCCTACAAGGACAAGCTGGCCACCCGCTTCGCCGCCGGCAATCCGCCGGACCTGATGATGATGCGTATGGACAGCCTGCGGGAGTACGCCGACCGCAAGTCGCTCCTCAACCTCAATGACCACCCTGGCACCGTCAACACCAGCAACCTCAGTGAGGCCGCGGCGAACCTCAGCAAGGTCGGCGACGCCGTCTACGGCATCCCTTCGGGCCTCAACGCGATCGGCTACATCGTCAACAAGACGATCACCGACCAGTACGGCGTGACCCTCCCCGACGGCAACACCTGGACCTGGGAGGACCTGGCCAAGTTCGCCAAGGAGGTCACGGACAAGAGCGGCAAGAAGGTCTACGGCACCCTGGTGGACCCGGCGACCCTGGCCAACCTGGTCGTCTACGTCTCCCAGCAGGGCGAGGATCTCTTCACCGCCGACGGCAGGTTCGGCGTCAGCGAGGCCACGCTGACCAAGTGGTTCCAGATGTTCGAGGACATGCGGAAGGAGGGAGGCCTCCCGCCCGCGGGGTTCGTCGAAACGATCGGTTCCTCGCCCGACCAGTCCTACATCGCCAAGGGCTCCGTTGCCTCGCAGATCATCCCGAGCAACGGCCTCCTCGGCTACAACAAGGTCTCCGGCGGCAACCTGGTGCTGCTGGGCATCCCAGGCGAGGCCACCGCCAAGCGGCGGGGCACGAACATCGGCACCCCGGCGCTGTGGTCGATCGCCGCGACCTCCAAGCACCCGAAGGAGGCGCTGCAGCTGCTCAACTTCCTCATCAACGACGTGGAGGCCAACAAGGCCATGGGCACCACCCGGGGCGTTCCCGCCAGCACCGTCGTCGCCGACGCGATCAAGCCGACGCTGGAGAAGGACGACCAGGTGGCCACCGACTATCTGATCGGCCTGCAGAAGCAGACACTGGTCGCCGTCCCGCCGTACCCCAAGGGCGCCAGCGGCATCCAGGACGAACTCACCGCGGTCGCTCCCGAGGTCGAGCACGGGCGGCTGACCCCGGCCGAGGCCGCCAAGAAGGTCATCGAAGCGGCGACGAAGGCCCTGTCGCAGTGACGCTCACGTCTGTGAAGGACCCGGCCGTGTCCGAGGCGCCGGTTTCGCCACCCAAGGCGGCGAAACCCCCTCAGGACCGGTCGGGCTACCTGTTCATCCTGCCCTGGTTCATCGGGATGGCCTTCACGATCATCCCGTTCTTCGCCTCGCTCTACCTGGCATTCACCGACTACAACCTGCTGAACGTGCCGAACTGGATCGGCCTGGAGAACTTCGCCGAGATGTTCTCCGATGACACCTGGTGGCAGTCGGTCAAGGTCACGTTCGTCTACACGTTCGTCTCGGTGCCGCTGTCGCTGGCCGCCGCGCTGGGCGTCGCCATGCTCCTCAACCGGGGCGTGCGTGGCCTGCCGGTCTACCGGGCGATCTTCTACCTGCCCTCGCTGCTGGGTGGCAGCGTGGCGCTGGTGCTGCTGTGGCGCTACATCTTCGGCCTCAACGGCATCGTCAACGCCTTCCTCGGTTTCTTCGGCATCGAGAAGATCAGCTGGACGTCCGACCCGGACTACGCCCTCACCACGCTGATCATCCTGCACATCTGGACGTTCGGCTCGCCCATGGTGATCTTCCTGGCCGGCCTGAAGCAGATCCCGTCGATGTACTACGAGGCCGCCGCGATCGACGGGGCGAACAAGTGGCAGCAGTTCCGCAAGATCACGCTGCCGCTGCTCAGCCCGATCATCTTCTTCAACCTGATCCAGTCGCTGATCTCCTCGTTCCAGACCTTCACACAAGGGTTCATCTTCAGCGGAGGCAAGGGCGGGCCGGCCAACTCCACGATGTTCTACAACCTCTACCTGTACAAGCAGGGGTTCGAGCAGTTTCACATGGGCTACGCCTCGGCGATGGCCTGGATGCTGCTGATCATCATCGCGGCGTTCACCGGCCTCAACTTCCTCCTGGCCAAGCGGTGGGTGCACTATGACAACTGACGAGAGCTACCTCGAGCGCATCGGCAACACCCGCCGCAAGCGCTTCACCAAACACCTGCTGCTCTGCCTGGTCAGCATCGTCATGCTTTACCCGTTGCTGTGGCTGGTGTCCAGCTCGCTCAAGCCGGCCGGGATCGTCTTCAAGGACCTCTCGCTCTGGCCCGCCGAGTGGGACCTGTCCAACTACACCGAGGGCTGGACGGCCCTGGAGTTCCCCTTCGACCTCTATCTGGTCAACTCGGTCGTCATCGTCGTGCTGAGCATCGTGGGCAACCTGCTGTCGTGCTCGCTGGCCGCCTACGCCTTCGCCCGGCTCAACTTCCGTGGCCGCAAGCTGTTCTTCGCGCTGACGCTCGGCACGATGATGCTCCCCGGCCATGTGCTGCTGGTCCCGCAGTACATCGTCTTCGCCAAGCTGGGCTGGCTCAACACCTACTTCCCGCTGATCGTGCCGAACTTCCTGGCCACCAGCGCGTTCTACATCTTCCTGATGGTGCAGTTCATCCGTTCCCTGCCCAAGGAGCTGGACGAGGCGGCCCGCATCGACGGCGCGGGCACGTTCCGGATCTTCTGGAGCGTGATCCTGCCGCTGTGCAAGCCCGCCTTCGCCACCACGGCGATCTTCACCTTCATCTCGACCTGGAACGAGTTCTTCTCTCCCTTGCTCTACCTGACCGAGCAGGAGCTCTACACCGTGCCGCTGGCGGTGCGCCAGTTCATCGACTCCGAGGGCCAGTCCCAGTGGGGGCAGATGTTCGCCATGTCGTTCGTCTCCCTCGCCCCGGTCATCGGGTTCTTCATCGCCGGCCAGAAGTATCTGGTCAAGGGCATCGCCACCACGGGATTGAAGTAGATGCAACGCTATTCCTTCGTCGGGACCGGCTCGCGCGCCCAGATGTACCTGGCCGCCCTGCTCGGCCCCTACGCCGACCTCGGCCGTCCGGTGGCCTTCTGCGACACCAACGAGGTGCGCATGGCCTACTACGACCGGATCGTCGGCGCCCCCCTGCCGCACTACTTCCCCGACGCCTACGACGAGATGCTCGAACAGAGCGACGTCGTCTTCATCACCTCCCGCGACGACACGCACGCCGGCTACGTGAGCCGTGCGCTGCTGGCGGGGGTGGACGTTGTGGTGGAGAAGCCCATGACCATCGACCTGGCCGGGGTGCGGCAGATCCACGACGCGCTCCAGGCCGGTACGTCGGAGCTGACGGTCACCTTCAACTACCGCTACTCCCCGCGCAACGCGCTCACGCGGCAGCTCATCGCCGACGGGGAGATCGGCGAGGTCACCTCCGTCACCTTCGAATGGTGCCTGGACACCGTGCACGGCGCCGACTACTTCCGCCGCTGGCACCGCGACAAGGCCGCCTCCGGCGGGCTGCTGGTGCACAAGGCCACCCACCACTTCGACCTGGTCAACTGGTGGCTGGGTGACCGTCCCGAGGTGGTCTTCGCCCGCGGCGGGCTGCGCTTCTACGGCCCCGACAACGCCCGCCGCCGCGGCCTGGGCATCCGGCCCGCGCGCGGCCTCATCGACGGCGACCCGTTCTCCCTGGACCTGGCCTCGGACGAGAAGCTCCGCGAGCTCTACCGGGACGGCGAGCACCTGGACGGCTACATCCGCGACCGCGACGTCTTCTCCGACGGCATCACCATCGAGGACAACCTCAACGTGGTGGTCGGCTATCGGGGCGGCGCGTCGATGTCCTACACCCTGCACGCGCACTGCCCGTGGGAGGGCTACCGCGTCGCGATCAACGGTACGGCGGGGCGCATCGAACTCGACGTGGTCGAGCGGCCCCACGTCTCACCCGCCGGCGCCTCCTCAACGATCGGCGCGGCCACCGCCGCCTCGAAGGCGGCTGTCGCCTTGGCCGAGCCGGCCGAAGTCCTGGACCCGAGCGCTCTGTCGGAGAGCGAAAGTGCCGTCGCTGACGCGGGACACCGGCAACGTGGCTCGCGTCTGCTGCTGCAGCGCCACTGGGAGCCCGCGGTCGAGGTGCCCATCCCCGAAGGCGCGGGCGGCCACGGCGGCGGCGACGCCATGCTTCTGCACGACGTCTTCCGCGGTCCCTCCGGAGACCGGCTGAGCAGGCACGCCGGGTTCGCCGACGGCGCCGCGAGTGTGCTGGTCGGCGTGGCGGGCAACGAGTCGCTGCGCACCGGCAAGGCCGTTCATCTGGATGAGCTGGGATTGCCATTGCCATGACCCCCGCCCTGCTCGTGGCGGCACCGCCCGGGGACTACGCTCATAATCCCCGAATGCGAGAGGGCGGCGAGATGGCCACGGAAGTGCTGCGGCTGGATGGACGAGAGGTGGCCTCCTATGTCTGGCAGCCGAAGGCGCCCGCTTCCAGTTCACCGCGCCCCTTCCTGCATCCCGTGCGCACCCTGGCCGGCCGTACCGTGACCGACGCCATGCCCGACTCCCACCCGCACCAGTTCGGGATCGGCGTGACCTTCCCCGACCTCGACGGGGTCAACTTCTGGGGCGGGCGCACCTTCGTGACCGGTCACGGGCCGGCCTGGCTCGACAATCACGGCAGCCAGCGGCACGAACGCTGGCTGAGCCGCAGCGAGACCTCGCTCTCGCACGCGCTGCGCTGGCTGGGGCCCGACGACGGGCTGCTGCTGCACGAGCGGCGGACGATCACCTGCACGCCGCTCGACGGGACCGTCTGGTCGCTGGCCGTACGGACCCAGCTGACCAACGGCGCCGAGCGGGCCCTGGTGATGCGGAGCCCGGCGGCCAAGGGCCGGGTCGGCGCGGGCTACGGCGGCTTCTTCTGGCGCGGGCCGAATGTCACCGGCGCCGCCGTGTTCAGCGCCGCGGGCGAAGGCGTGGAGCCCGTGCACGGCCGGAGCGCCGCCTGGGTCGCCGTCGCCGCCCCGGAGTGGACCCTGGTCTTCCGGCCCGGCGACGAGGACACCGCCCAGGACCCCTGGTTCGTCCGGGCCCGCGACTACCTCGGCGTAGGCTCCTGCGTGGCCTGGGCGGAGCCGCTGGTGCTGGAGCCGGACGAGACGATCTCCCGCACCGTGGTCGTCCTGGTGGCCGACGGCCGCCTCACGGCCGAAGACGCGGCCCGGCTGGCGACATGACCGCCGCCTTCCGGCCCAGCGCGCCGCGCTCGCCCGAGGGCGCCGTCCGGCAGGAAAACCTGCGCGACCTCAACCTCGAGGTGGTCTTCCAGCGCATCCTCACCGCGGGCGGTCCCATCTCCCGCACGGAGCTCGCCACCGCCACCGGGCTGACCCGGCCCACCATCACCCGCATCGCCGAGGAACTGCTGGCCGGACAGCTCATCACCGAGAAAGGCGTCACCCACAGCGGCCGGGCGGGCCGCCCGCGCGTCGGCCTCACGCTGTCGGACCGCGGTCCCGCCGGGCTCGGCCTGGACATCCGCGCCGACGGCCTGGCCGCGTGCGTCGTGGACCTGACCGGCACCGTGCGCCACCTGACCTTCGTCCCGGCCCGCTACGCCGGCCGGGACGCCGCCGCCGTCCTAACCGAGCTGGCGCGCATGGCCCGCGAGGCCGTCGACGCCGTCACCGCCAAGGACCTGACCGTGGTCACGACCACCTTGGCCGTGCCCGGGCCGGTCGACGGCGGCATCGTTCGCTCGGCCCCTGCGCTCGGCTGGCGCGACGTGCCCGCCGGAACGTTCCTCGGCGACCTGGGCCTGACCACCGCCGTCGAAAACGAGGCCAACCTAGCCGCCCTCGGCGAGCTGTACGCCGGAGACAACACCCTCGACAGCTTCGTCTACGTCTCCGGCGGCCTCGGCATCGGTGCCGGGATCGTGCTGGGCGGCCACCTCATGCGCGGCGCCCGCGGCTGGAGCGGCGAGTTCGGCCACGTCACCGTCCACCCCGACGGAGCTGCCTGCCCGTGCGGGGCTCGCGGCTGCCTGCAGGCCTACGCCAGCACCGCCGCCATCGTCGGCGACGACCCCGTTCCGGAATCCGTCAATCCCGACAACGCTGTCACCGAGCGCGCCGAGGCAGGCTCCCCCTCCACGCTCGCCGCCCTGGAGCGGGCCGGCACCGCGCTCGGCATCGCCCTGTCGAGCGCGCTGAACATCCTCGACATCGACACCGTGCTGCTGGGCGGCAGCTTCTCGCTGATGTCGTCCTGGCTCACCGCCACCGCCAAGGCCGAGATCGACCGGCGCGTGCTCACCGCCGCCTGGGCTCCCGTCACCGTCCGCCCCGCTCTGCTCGGCCCGGACGCCGCCGTGATCGGCGCGGCGCTCACCTCCATCGACCAGATCCGCCGGCAGCCAACCGTCTGGCTCGCCCGCCACGCCTGAACCTCCGGCAGAAGCCGCCTACCACGCCCTGCCCACCACCGGCCGCGACGCCGACACCCGGGGTGCGCATCCACCCCTCCAGCGTCGTCACGCTGCGGCTTGCCCGCCGGGCTCTTGTCGCCGGCGGACCGGATGCGCCGGGCGGCGTAAAAGGTCATGCGCGTGCCGTTCACTCACGCGTTGAGTCCGCTCAGTGGGGTGTCTTCTCTCCGGCCTCGATCGCGAAGGGGAGCCGGTTGGTCGATGGCGGCAGTGGGCAGATGGGGAAGTGCTCGCTGAACGCGCAGGGCAGGTTGACGGTGCGGTTGAAGTCGAGCATCACATTGCCCTCGCTGTCCGGGCTGGGGATGTCCAGGGAGCGGCCGGCCCCGTAGGTGGCGACGCCGCTGGTGGCGTCGGTGAAGACGGTGAGCAGCATTCCGTGTGAGCTGAGCACCTGGAGGGTGTGCTCGGTGCCCGCGTACTCGAAGTGCACCAGGCCGGGCGTTTCGTGGGTGTGGGCGCTCCAGTCGACGGAGTCGAGCGTTACGGAGGCGGGCGAATCGTAGCGTTCAAGGCGGCCCGGGAACACCCATCGCGGGCTGGGCTCGTAGACGGGCACGCCGTCGAAGTCCCGTCGTGCTGGTGAGTTCGGGTCGTAGGCCACGATCAGGTACGTGCCCCGGTAGGTGATGCCCACCTCCCGCTCGCCCACGGTGACCCGGAGGTCGTCGGGGGCGCCGGCGAGGGTGAACCGGCGTTCGGCGGTGAAGGTTTCCTCGCCGAACGTCATCCGGGTGCCCTGCGGGTCGATGTGGATGGCGTCCCCGTGCTGCCACCACCGGCCGGGCAGCCCGGGATAGTTCCGGGGCGTGTCGTCGAGCCATTCGTGGGAGGTGGCGGCCAGCCAGCCAAGGGGCTGGGTGAGCCATTGCTCCCAGCCGGCCCTCCACTCCCGCCAGGCGCGCGTGAACTCCTGCGGGCTGGTGTCGTTGCCGATGATCGGGCTGGTGGGAACGTGGGCGTCGCTCATCGTGGTTCTCCGTATTTCTTGTATTTGCCGGTCAGTGCGTGGCCGTGGTGGGGCGGGCCCACGTGGCGAAGAGGGTCAGGGCGAACAGGGGGAAGATGACCCCGGCGGTGAGGGCGGTGGCGATCGCCCCCGCTTCACCGGCTCCGGCCGCGGCGGCACCGTAGACGGTGGTCATCACGGCCAGGCCGAGCGCGCCGCCGAGCTGCTGCATGGCTTGATTGAGACTGGAGGCGGCGCCGAGATGGGCGGGCGGCGCCTGGTGCATGATGACGGCGGTGAGCGGCGCGACGGTCAGCCCCGCACCGAGGCCGAGCAGGACGAACGGCCCGAGCAGGCCGCTGGCGAAGGTGTCAGACGCGTCGATTCGCGACATCCACACCAACCCCATGAGCAGGGCGGACATCCCGAGGGAGCCGACGATCCGCTCTCCGTACCGCGGCACCAGGCGGCCGGTCAACAGGTTCGTGAGGAGCAGCGCGGCGCTGAAAGGCAGAACGGACAACCCCGTCTGCAGCGGGGTGAAGCCCAGCGCGTTCTGGGTGAACAGCGCGGCGAAGTAGAGGAAACCGGCCTGACCCGCCGGAATCAGCATTATGGCCAGCAGCGGGGCCGCGCTGCGCATCCGTGCGAAGAACTCCAGCGGCACGACCGGGGCGGCGTGGCGCCGTTCGATGAGGACCAGGGCGAGCAGCCCGGCGATCGCCAGCGCGAACGAGACGAGGACCGGCAGGCTGGCCCAGCCCTGCGACTCGGCGTTGATGAGGCCGTAGACCAGGGCCGTCATGCCGGTCGTGGAAGCGACGGCCCCGCCGACGTCGAGACGGGCCGGCGCGCGGGGCGCCTCCGGCACCAGCAGGCGTACCCCGACCAGGACGACCAGGCCGATGGGGATGTTGACGAACATCACCCATTCCCAGCCCAGGGACGTGGTCAGCAGCCCGCCGAGCACCAGGCCGAGCCCGGCGCCGATGCCGATGGACAGCACGAACACGCTCATCGCCCGGGCGCGCTGCGGACCGGGCCTGGTGATCGACATCAGCAGCACGAGCGTGCCCGGCGCGGCCAGCGCCGCTCCCACACCTTGCAGGACGCGGGCAGCGATGAGCATCGCCGGCGTCGTGGCCGCACCGCCCAGCGCCGAGGCGACGGTGAAGATCGACACGCCGATCAGCAACGCGCGGCGCGGGCCGATGATCGACCCCACCTTGCCGCTGAGCAGGACCAGACCGCCGAAGACCAAGGCGTAGGTGGTGACCACCCAGGACAGTCCGGTCGCCGAGAAGCCCAGCGCGTGCCGGATCTGCGGCAGCGCGACGTTCACCACGCTGTTGTCGATCACCAGAATGAGCTGGGTGAGGCACAACACGATGACCGCCGGGTAGCGCAGCCGCAGCCGCTGTGCGGTGGGTGGGTGGTCACAGCTCTCCGCCGGCCGCTGATCCGGCGGGATGACGCGGTCGTCGCGCGGATCGTGGCCGGCGCTCTGGAGGGGTTGGGTGCTCACCGTGAGCGTCCTTTCTGCCTGTGGCCAGTGCTGGCTGTGTTCGGCGCCTGGCAGGCGTCGCACGGCTGCGAGTCTGCGTCGCTCCCGGAGGCGGACGCACGAAAAATTGCCGGACCGGCAAGAGGCGCCCAAGGGGAATGCGAGCGCATACGTGGACGCTTGACGCCATGGCTGGACGTGGAGCCGCGTCCGGCGCCTGCGTTTCCTCATTGCCGAACCAGCAAGGATGGCCACTGTGGACGACGATCTCGACGCCGCGCTGACGGCCCTGGGTCCGAGGCTTCGGCGGATGCGCCGCCATCGCGGCCTGACCCTGGCCGACCTGGCCGCGGAAACCGGCATTTCGGAGAGCACTCTGTCGCGCCTGGAGAGCGGCGGGCGGCGGCCGAACCTCGAACTCCTCCTCCCGCTGGCCAGGGCCTACGGCATGCCACTGGAGGAGCTCATCGGGGCACCGCAGACCGGCGACCCACGCGTCCACCTGCGCCCGATCCAGCGCGACGGCATGATCTACATCCGGCTGACCCACAAGGCGGGCGGCACCCAGGCGTACAAGCTGATCATTCCCGGGGCGACGGGCCCTGCGGAGCCCGATCCGCAGCGTCATGAAGGCTATGAGTGGGTCTACGTGCTCAGCGGCCGGCTACGGCTCGTGCTCGGTGACCAGGACCTCATCCTGGCGCCTGGTGAGGTGGCCGAGTTCGACACGCATGTCCCGCACTGGATGGGGAACGCCGGGGCCACGCCGGTCGAGCTGCTCATCCTGTACGGGCCCCAGGGGGAACGCGCTCACGTACGTGCCCGGCCACGGCCGAACGGCGGCTGACGCGCGAGGGACCCCCCTCGTGAACCGCCGTCAGAATGTGGCGATCGGGTTGACTGGGCTGCCGGACGTACCGGCGAAGCGGACCGGCGCGACTGCGAGGTGGAAGTCCCACTGGCCGAGCTCGGCAGCCGTCGTCGCGCACGCCTCCAGGTCGCAGTTGTCGAGCATCCACAGACCCATCGCGACGAGGCTCACGGCGTGAACCGGCATCAACACGTCTTCGTACCCCGACGGCTGAACGTCCTGGGGGGTATCAGCGCCGATCAGCGCAACCTCCCGTCCATGCAGCCACGGCAGGCAGGACGCGTGCCAGCCGGCCTGCGTGAAACCGCCGGCCGCACCGGCCTCGTGCCGGACGCGGCCATAGCCGGTCCGCAGGAGTACCGCATCGCCGGATCGCACCCGCACACCCTGGCGACGCTCCGCCTCCTCGAGATCATCGGGGAACACACCCTGCCCCGGTTCCAACCACGGCACATCGCGGACGCTCGCAATGTCCAGCAGGACACCACGCGTGATGATCCCGTTCGCCGCCGCCGTGACGGCCGCCCACGCCGATCCCGTTGCGGCGTCGACCAACGAGTGCGACCGCCCGTTGTACATCGTGCCGTCCCAGAAGATGTGGCACGGCGAGTCGACGTGGGTGATGGTGTTGCCGTGGAACATCATGCCGAGCCGCTCGTTCGAAAAGCCCCAGCGCCGGTCGTTGCGGAATCCGGGCACCGGCATGTTCTCGGCACCCGGCATGTCGGCGGCGCACGGGCACGTCGTCGTCGACCGCTCCATCTCTTCCGGTACGGCAACCTCCCATGCGCACGACACGCTCCTGCCGTGGCGCACGGCCCGCGCCGCCGCCAGCCGGACGTCGTCGGTGATGTGGTTCAGAGTGCCGAGCTCGTCGTCGTCGCCCCACCGTCCCCAGTTCGACAGCGTGTCGAAGTAGCCGAGCACGTCGTCCTGTGTGGGTATCGGTCGCCCTGCCGTCATCCCAGCATCGACTCCTCCGGTCACGTGGTTCGAGGCACCGCAGGCAGGGTATCCCGCCCTCTCTTCCTTTGATATGACCTCGCCGGGGCCGGAGAGACGGTGCGAGCAACCTCGATCCAACCCCCGGCGAGGCCCATGTCAATCCCCATCCGCCTCGGGGATCTCACCGTCGTCGAGAGCGGTGGGATCGAAGTCGCCCGATCCGCCAGAGCGATATGGTGCTAGGTCCAGTTGGTGATGCGGCGCAGGACGTGCTCCACGGGCCCGTAACGGTGATTCCGCAGCCAGAGCGCGCTAAGCCACAGCAGAACCGTGTAGATCACGAGGGCCACGCCCATCACTGCGATCGGCGACAGCTTGCCCGCCAGCGCCAGGCCGTACCCGGTGAAGACCAGGCACGCCAGCACGGATTGCCCCACGTAGTTGGACGCCGCCACCCGCCCCGCAGGCGCCAGCGCGCGGCCTGCGGCGGGGAAGCGCCTGATCACCCGAAGCAGGGTCGCCACGTAGGCGGAGGCCAGCAGGATCGAGGTGAGGGTGTTCACCGAAACACCCGCCACCTCCCCCGGGCCCGAAGCACCGGACGTCCAGGCGAACAGGATTCCGCCCGGAATGCCGACTCCGAATCCCACCCACTGAATTCGGGGCAGCAGCCGCGACCACCGTTCGGGTTCCTCCAGCAGCCTGGACTTGCCCGCCGCCAGCCCGAACAGGAACATGGCCAGCGCCGTCGGCCCCTGGAAGAGCCAGATCATCGTCACGAGCGGCGGATAGAGTTCCAGTTGCAGGGACAGGAAGTCAAGCGGCCCGCCGGTGGCCAGGTCCAGCGCCCTCGCCGCCACGGCGGGATCCGCCGCCGGCTGCCCCGCGGTGGGGTCCAGCGTGGTCAGCCACGCCAGCGCCGACCACAGCAGGGTCAGCACGCCGATGATGGCCGATCCGATGACGACGGCGGTCTTGGGCCTGAGGTTGCGCAGCGAGAGCAGGATCAGGCCCAGCACGGCGTACAGGGTGAGAATGTCGCCGACCCACAGCAGGATCCCGTGGAGCAGGCCGATCACGAAGAGGCCCAGGCACCTGCGCAGGGTCCTGGTCTTCACGCTCGCCCCTGCCCGCTCCGCCGAGCGCATCTGCAGCGTGAACGAGTAGCCGAACAGGAACGAGAAGATGATGTAGAACTTCGTCAGGACGAAGGCGGTGATGGCCATGGCCACCGGCCCCTCGGGCATGGGCATGGTGCCCGCCATGGCGTAGCCGGGGTCGGCGAAGAAGCCGATGTTCGCGACGAGGATGCCCGCCAGCGCGAACCCGCGCAGCACGTCGACCTCGTGGACACGGCTTGCGGGCAGTGTGCGGAGTTCCGTCATGTTCCGAAGCTACGAACGACGTGCACGCCCCCGCATCGAACCTTGGTCTCCAAAGAGGCCGACCAAAGCAGGACATTCCTCTGGCGCAAGCGCGGTGTCTGCCCCCCCGCGCGGGCGGAGCAACCTTGATGCCTGCCAGCAGGAAGCACCGAACTGAGGGATAGTCGGGAGATGCCTACGACGGTGCTGGCCACCAAGGTGTTTGCGCCGGCAAGACGCCCTCAACTGGTCGCTCGGCCGCGGCTGATCGACCGGCTGGACGCTGCGCTGGATCCCGGCCGGAGGCTGACACTCATCTCGGCGCCCGCCGGCTTCGGCAAGACGACGTTGGTCACCGACTGGATCGAGCACACCACGCGACGTCAGCTCGCGGCGCGGGTCGCCTGGCTGTCGCTGGACGACGGCGACAACGACCTTCCACGTCTGCTGACCCACCTCGTGGCCGCGTTGCAGGGACTGGAGGAGGACCTCGGCTACGAGGCGCTCGGCCTCCTTCACGGCACGCTCGCGCTCCCGGTTGAGGCGTCCCTGACCGCACTGATCAACGACGTGGCGCAGACCGCCGGGCAGATCGTGCTCGTGCTCGACGACTACCACGTGATCGACGCCCGGCCGGTGCACGAGGCGATGACGTTCCTGCTCGACCACCTGCCCCCGCAGCTGCACCTTGTTATCGCGAGCCGCTCGGATCCGCCGCTACCACTGTCCCGCCTGCGGACCCGCGACGAGTTGGTCGAGCTGCGCGCCGCTGACCTGCGCTTCACACCGGACGAGGCGATGAGCTTCCTCAACCAGGTCATGGGCCTCGGTCTCTCCACCTCCGACGTCGACGCACTCGAGACCCGCACCGAAGGTTGGATCGCCGGACTCCAGCTGGTCGCCCTCTCGCTGCGCGGCCATGTCGACGTCTCCGGATTCATCGGAGCGTTCACCGGCAGCCACCGCTTCGTCCTGGACTACCTCGTGGACGAGGTGCTGCGGCACCAGCCCTCGCACGTCCGCGCGTTCTTGCTGCACACCGCCGTCCTCGACCGCCTCGCCGCGCCGCTGTGCGACGCCGTCACCGTACGGACCGACAGTGCCGCGATGCTGGAGAACCTCGATGGCGGCAACCTCTTCGTCGTCGCCCTGGACGACCAACGGGAGTGGTCCCGCTACCACCACCTGTTCGCCGACATGCTCCGCGCGCGCCTGCGCAGCGAGGAACCCGAACTGATCCCGGTGCTGCACAGGCGCGCGAGCGACTGGTACGAGCGCCATGATCTCGCCGAGGACGCCGTCCGGCACGCCCTGGCTGCCCGGGACTTCGATCATGCGGCCCACCTGATGGAGCTGGCCCTGCCCGCGCTGCGCCGCAACCGGCAGGACGCGATGCTCCTCGGCTGGCTCGCCGCACTCCCCGACGACGTGGTCCGGCGCAGCGCCGTACTCAGCGTCTTCTACGGCTGGAGGCTGATGGTCTCGGGTGACCTCGACGCGGTCGAAGACCGCCTGGACGACGCCGAAAGGGCACTCGCCGCCGGCAGCACCCCGGACGCCGGCAACGAGGAGCTCCGCACCCTCCCGGTGACCCTGGCCATATACCGTGCCTCGCTCGCGCAAGCCCGCGGCGACGCAGCAGGTACGGCGCAGCACGCGCAGCGAGCGCTCGAGATGGCCGGGCCGGGCGCCCACCTCTCCCGTGGCGCCGCCGCGGGGTTCCTCGGGCTCGCAGCTTGGGCGAACGGCGAGATCGAGCCAGGTCTGCGGACGTTCTCCGAGGCTGTGCGGAGCCTGCGCGCAGCCGGGAATCTTGCCGACGCGTTGAGCGGCACGATCGTCCTGGCGGACATGTGGCTCGCGGCTGGACGACCTGAACGGGCACGCGGGCTTTACGAGGCTGCGTTGCGAGAGGCCACTGCCCACGGCGATACCCACGGCACAGCCCTGCCGCTCCCGACCGCGGACCTACATGTCGGTCTGAGCGAGCTCGACCGCGAGCTGGGCAACCTCGCAGGCGCGACCCAACACCTCGAGACCGCCAAGGCGCTCGGGGAGCGGGCCGAGATGACGGAGAACCGGCACCGGTGGTTCCTGGCGATGGCGCGGATCCGGGAAGCGGACGGCGACCCAGACGGAGCCATCTCCCTGCTGGACCAGGCTGAGCGGCTCTACGTGCGCGGGTTCTTCCCCGACGTACGGCCGATCGCGGCGATGAGGGCGCGCATCCGGATCATCCAGGGCAAGCTCTCGGAGGCCGCCGACTGGGCCCGCGAACGCGGCCTGCCCGCCATGGATGACCTCAGCTATCTCCGCGAGTTCGACCACCTCACTGTGGTGCGGTTGCTGATCGCGCAGCACCGCAGCCACCCGGACGCCGGCACCATCCGTGAGGCGGTCGGCTTGTTGGGCCTGCTGCATGAGGCCGCGACACAGGCCGCACGACCAGGGAGTCTCCTCGAGATCGCCATGCTGCAAGCGCTCGCACACCAGGCCCAGGGCGACCTGGCCCGCGCGCTCGACGCGCTGGAACGAGCCCTGGGCCAGACACCCGAACCGGGAGGCTACGGCCGGCTCCTCCTCGATGAGGGTGAGCCCATGGTCTCGCTGCTGCACGCCGCCGACGAACGTGGCCGACTCGGCGACCATGCTCGTCGCATGCTCCGTGCCCGCACTCCGAGCGAAGACGCCTCGGACCAGGTGACACCACCGTCGGCAGTGGGGTTGAGCGAGCGCGAGCTGCAGGTGCTCAGACTGCTCAACAGCACCCTCAGCGGGCCGGAGATCGCCCGCGAGCTCTTCATCTCGCTCAACACCTTTCGCAGCCACACCAAGCACATCTTCACCAAGCTCGACGTCAACAGCCGCCCGGCGGCTGTGAGCCGCGCCCGGGAGCGTGGCCTGCTCTAGCCCTGCCGCCGCTCTCACCACGTCAATCACATCGTGTGGGGATGCCCGGTCACCACCTTGCTTCCTAGATTCCGAGTCATCCGCGGCACCTGGCCACGGCGACTCGAAGCGAGGGAAGCGTCATGTCCGTTACCACCACCAGACTCACCTGTGCGGCCGGCCTGGCGGCCGTGGTGGGAGGGTTGCTGTTCATCCTCATCCAGCTGATCCATCCCCACGAGGACGTCGCAACGGTCACAACGACCGCCTGGACCGTTACCGCGATCCTGACCATGGCGATGTCCGTCCTGCTGCTGGTCGGGCTCACCGGGCTGTACCTCCGCCAGGTGACGGAGACCGGCGTGCTGGGCCTGGTCGGGTTCCTGCTGTTCGGAGCCTGTTTCATGCTCACGATTGCGGTCACCTTCGTCGAGGTGTTCGTCCTGCCGCCGCTCGCGGATCAGGCGCCCCAGTATGTCGGTGACTTCCTCGCGACCTTCACCGGTGCTGCCGTCACCGGCGCCGTGGGGCCCCTGCCGGTGGCCAATCTGGTGTCGGCGGTCGGCTACCTGCTCGGCGGTCTGCTGTTCGGTGTCGCGCTCTTCCGGGCCCGCATCCTCGCGCGGTGGGCTGCCCTGCTGCTCGCGGTCGGAGCTGTGGCCACACTCCTGGTGCCTCTTCTCCCGCACGCACTCGACCGGCTGCTCGCATTCCCTGTCGGACTGGCCCTGGCCGGCCTCGGGTACTCGCTCTGGCGCGAACAGCGTGGCACCTCCCATGAGTCCGTGCAAAGCGACCCCAGAGCGCGGCTCGACGCGGCCGGTGTCGAGTGACGTCCCGAACCGGGTCCTTCGCGGTAAACCGACCCGAGCATGGTCCAACCTCTGGCAAGAAGGCAGCTCCGGCCCAGTCTTGGCGGCCGGTCCGGCGCCGCGTGTCGACCTGGCGGGTACCCGCCGCGCTGGTCGCGCTCAGCCTGGCCCCGGTTCTGGCCGGCTCGGCCCGACTCATCGAACTGTCGGGCGGCCCGCATCTGCTGCCTTCCCGCGTCAACGACCCCTCACCCGTGCCGCTGGTCGCGCACATCGTCAGCGTCATCGTGTACGCCGTCCTCGGCGCCTTCCAGTTCGGCGCCGGGCTCCGCCGCCGCAGAGCCGGTTGGCATCGGGCCTCCGGACGCCTCCTCGTCCTCGCCGGCATGGTCGTTGCGCTGTCCGCGCTGTGGTTGACGCTGTTCTATCCCCGCGCTGAAGGCGGTGACCTGCTGTTCGCGTTCCGGCTGCTGGCCGGATCGGGCATGGCCGCGATCCTCGTCCTCGGCGTCCTCGCCATCAAGCGGCGCGACGTCGCCCGGCACCGCGTGTGGATGACCCGCGCCTACGCCCTCGCCCTGGGCGCCGGCACCCAGGTGTTCACCCTCGGCATCGGGGAGACGATCCTCGGGGAGAGCGACCTCAGCGAGGCCCTTCTGCAGGGCGCGGGCTGGACGATCAACCTTGCCGTCGCCGAGTGGTTCATCCGTTGGCAGCCGGCCCGCCGGTCCGCAGATCCGGTCGTGAAGTCCCGATGAGCGACCAGGGCAGCAGAGGACAGGCGCCCGCCCGCTACGAGCTCCGGATCGACGGTCACCTCGACGACCACTGGACCGCATGGTTCGACGATCTGACCCTCACCCACGAGAACGACGGGTCGACCACCCTGCGCGGTCTCGTGCCCGACCAAGCGGCACTCCACGGCCTGCTCGCCAAGGTACGCGACCTTGGCGCCACGTTGATCTCGGTAGAGGTCATCGACGCACCCTGACTCCTCGTTCCACCAGCCCCTTGGCCACCGGCCGGGAGCCGTCAACCATCGAAACCGTTGGAGAAAGCCATGTCCCATCCCGTCCCTGCGACGCTCTATCGCATCGCCGCAGCCGCTGGCTGCGGAAGCGCCGTCGTCCTGCTCATCAATGCCGCCAAGCGCGCAGAGGTCATCCCGACCTCTGCCTTCACCCAACTGGTCGCCCCGCTCGCCCAGATCCTGGCGCTGGCCCTTGTCACCGCCCTCTACCTCGCCTTCGGTCGCCGCGCCGGCACCTTCGGCCTGGTCGCCTTCCTGCTGAACGCATTCGCCCTGTCCGCGCTGGTCGGCGTGGAGTTCGTCATCAATTTCGTCTTCAACGACCTCCCGGACCATACGATTGGTGCGCTCCGCGACGGCACGCTCGGCATCGCGCTGACCGCGGCATCCATCCTGTTCCTCTTGGGAACCCTTGCCTTCGTCGCGGCCATGCTCCGGTCCCGCGAGGTCCCCACCACACCGCTGGTCCTGTACGCCGTCGGCGCCGTACCCGTGTCGCTGCGAGCCTTCGTGCCCGAGGCGGCGCTGGACTTCGGACTCGTTACCATGGCCGTGGGAATCGGCTGGCTCGCGATCTGGCTGTTCGACCGCTCCAGCCGCATCGTCACGTAGGCACACCACGCGGTCGCCGACGAACCGCTGGTCGGGGCGAACCACTGATGTGTATTCGCCGCGCCCGCCAAAGCCAACGCAGCTCCGAGCGCTGCTGTAACCTGTCTGGTCGGTATCCCTTCGCATAGCGCTTGCCTGCTTACGTTCGGTGAAGCAACACTGGGAACTGCCAATCCCTCTGGGGTGCGGAAGTGAGGCCGGGCCTCCCGATGGAATCGGGTGTCCGGCCTTTCGGCCACCCACACCAGTGGCTCACTGCTCGACGGCTGCCAGGTGACCGCCAGGCTTTTGGGCACGATGGTCGCTTTGCGGAGTCCGGTGAGGAGTCCTCGGTCGAGACGGTCCTGCTCGGGCGCGCGCGATTCAATGACGACCTTGACCGCCCCGGCGCGATCGTTCTCGATCAGAAGCGGTTCGAGGCAGCGCCGCCGGGCTCGCTCGGTGCGGTGTCCGTCGCTGTAGAAGTGCACAGTGACCATGCCGGCTATGGGAAGTTCGGTGAGAGTAGTCGCTATGAGCCGCTGGCGGGCGGGGGGTTTCGTCACGCCGGCGCAGGTGAGGGCTCTTGCCTCGGCGGAGACCCTCCAGCGTGGTGCGGACCTCGTCACGGTGCGACGCGTCGATAATGACCCCTGCCATCGCGTAGACGCTGTCGTCGTGAGGACGACGGCGGAGGCTCTCGTCGACATAGGCCGGTTCTGGCCGCTGAGGAACTCCGCGAGAGCCTGACCAGTACCTCACCATCACGTTCGCCCTGTCGGACTCCACGACCGGGGATGCGCTGAAGCTTTTCCTGAACCACCCGGATCAGGGAGTCTTCCACGGGCTGTACCTGCGAATCAGGATGCCGTTCCGTACGGCGGAAGACCGGTGGCGGGACCGGCTGGAGTGGGTGTCGAGCGGTTCCCGCCTATCGGCACCAGGCGAAGGCGTTTCAAGCGGCTGAGCACGCTAGGCAAGCAGGCCGAGCCGACGCTGATCACGACGGCTTGCCCGCTGACCGGCGTCAAAGGTTCTTTCCATGAGTTATGTAGTACGCCAGGTCTCGCAGCAGGGAGGACTTCATCCCATCCTCCGGCCCAAGCCCGAGAGCCCTCAACTCTTCGGCGGCCCGTTGCGTGGAGTCGCAGTCTTCGTCGAGGGCCAGTCGCAGGATCCTCAGCAGGGTGAGCTGCTTGCCCCGGTGCACGTCGGCCGGACCATTGACGTATGGGACGTAGATGGCCCAGTCCGGATCGCCGGAGGAGCCGGGCTTGCTGTACGGCTCCCGATGCCGCATTCCTTGGATGATCGCGGCCTGCTCGGCGCGGTTCATCAGGTCTTTGATCTGATCGGCCTCCGCCAGGAGATCACCTCGCAGGCGTTCGGTGTGCTCGTTCCTGATGCCGCTTGCGATCAGACGTAGCGCTTCCGTTTCGAGGGCGGTCTCGGCACGCACGTAACGGAGAGCGATATCGATGATCATTTTGATGACGTCATGACGATGTCCGGGCGTGGGGTTGCGCGCGATCGTCGTTAGGCCGGGGTCACTGTCCAGGAACGGCCGTAAGACGCCGTCAATCTCGAAGGGAACCTCGAACGGCCGCGGCCGCACGGGCATGTCGCCGCGTGCCACCCTCAGATGCCGGCGACTCAGCCATTCCCGATCGATGCGAACGCCGCTCAGCTCCTCACCCAGCGCCAACGCGGTCGCCAGACCGTCGTCTGCCCAGTCCTCCACCGCCACGGGGAGCGCACGCAGCCACTGATGACCCGAGTGCGGGGTCATCGAATTCGGGTTTCCGGCGTCGAAGTCGGCGACCAGGCGCCCAGCCTCGGAATAGGTGACCATATCCGGCCGGTGCTGCATCCATCGCACGGCGAGTGCCGCGCCATCGGCCGACATCGCCTGCAGATGGTCCGGCGCGCGACCATAGAAGATCTCCAGCAGGATGATCCAGTCCTGATGCCGGGCCGCCAGCATCACCGCCCGATCACTCTCGCCGTTGTCCTCCTCGCCGAGCAAATCCCAGGCCTCCTCTTCCACCTCCTGGAATGTCGCCGGTGAGATCGACGACTCATCACCGCCGAAGATTCGTACCACGTCTTCGAGGGTGTAACCCCTGATCCAGCTGATGCACCCATCATCTGGAAGATATGCGCGGGCATCCGCGTACGCGTATCGAAGTGAATTCATAACCTCATCCGCAAAGATGAAGAAGCTGGGCGGGCAGGCTTGGAAGTACCGTCAACTGGAGCGAGCTCAGGCCCAGGGTGTCGGTGACGTTGAACCGCTTGGGGCGTTGATCTTATTCGTATCGTAGCCACGCGAGGTGCACGGGACGGTGTCGGCGCCCTTGACGCTCTGGGTCGATGATTCCCTCTCCGCCGATGAACTTGTCGTCCCGGAATCGGCTCCCGCCGTCCCCGAACACGAAACGCTCTGTCTAGCTCGCGCGGGTGAATTCCGCGATCCAGTTGGTTTCCCACGTGATGCCGCCATCAGTGGAGAATGCCTGCTCCCACCGGGCCGACGACGCGGTTATATCTAGCCACATATAACGGACCTTGATCTGCTTGCCCTGATATGACTCGTCAGCGAGGAAAATGCCGCGCCCGTCGTCGCCGAACCGGCCCACCACGGGCGGCAGAGACAGACCGCTCTTGCTGGTCGCCCAGTAGAGCGCCCATTCGTCCCGCTCTTTGTCGTACAGGCGTAACGTCACCCCGCCGGTCCCAAGCTCTGGGAAGGTGACCTCGTCGATGTGACCGGCGCCGCCGAGCGCGCTCCAGCATGTGGACATGCCGGTGAATTCGTACCAGTCGTCGCAGCCGACAAGAACCTCGCGCAGGCGGCGCTGCTGGGATGTCCACGAACCGACGAACCAATCGAAGTTGTTGTTCATAGGGGAACCGTAAGGAGGATCCGCTGACATCTCCTGTCAGTGATGCGCTGCCGTGTGGCCGGGATCCCTATGTCGGATGGTGGAGTTCCTTCAGTGCGCCCTCGGCGTGCGCGGTGGACATCACACCCGGCAGGCTCGTCCGCGGTCCGCCCGGCCGTCGCCGAGCGCTGTAGCCCCATCTGCCAGCGACTAAGAAGCGATGTCAGGGTGTAGATGCGCTCAACTGGCAATCATGGCGAGCGCATGCCATGCTCCGGCGATCTCTCCGACGAGGTGGGAGCTGATCCGGCCCGTCATCTCGGCGTGGAAGCAGCATGTCAGGAAAGAGGCGACCGCATCGGGCATCAGCGAGAGGCCTCCATCCTGTTTTCGCAGGTAGATAAGGCTGGTGTGGTGGCGGTCGGGTGTGAACGTCGTGGTAGCTGTGCGAGATCATGGGGGTAGATCGAACGGTCTGGATCGGACGTTCGGACTCCGGTCCCGTCGCGAGCACGACCCGCGGCCCGTCGTTTCTCTCAAGCCGATCGCGTCCGCGTCTCGACGTATGTGCAGACGTATTTGAAATAGCTCCAGCCTCTTCGGACATGAACCGGATGAGTGAAGATCCGAGCTGACCCCACCCCCCGAGGAGGCCGACCATGGGATTCGCCTGTGGAAGATGAGCGTGTCAAACGTTTTGAAGAGGTCTATCACCGCTCCTACAAGCAGATCCTTGGCTACGCCGTTCGCCGTTGTGAATCGCCTGAGGACGCCTCTGATGTGGTGGCGGAGACCTTCGCCATCGCCTGGCGTCGCATCGAGGACGTGCCGCCGGGGGAAGAGGCCACGCTGTGGCTGTACGGCGTGGCCCGCATGGCCCTGGCCAACCACTACCGAGGGGAGCGGCGCCGCCGGCATCACCGGCAGGCGCTGGCCGACACGATAGCCCCGTTCTTCCCGGGTCCCGAAGAGAGTCTCGGCCTCTTGGCCATCACTAGCGTCTTCCGGTCATTGCCGGAAGAGGACCGTGAAGTGCTGTCCCTGCTGGCGTGGGAGGGCCTGGACACCGCCCAGATTGCTCAGGTGCTGGGCCGCTCGTCCAACGCCGTACGCATTCGGCTCTTCCGCGCGCGTAAACGGCTGGCCCGCGCCCTGGGGCGCGCCGGCCTCTCCGCGCACCACACCGCTCCGGCAACGAGGATCTCGGCAGAGAGGAACCCATGACTGACACCCGCCCCATCCTGGACCGGCTGGCCAAGGTCAGCGACGAGACTCTGGACGGCCAGGCGTCCACCGACGCCGCCCGGGACCTGTTCACCTCGATCGTCGCCGGCGACATCACTCCCGCGACCGACACGGCGCGCGGGGCCGCGCCACGTCCTGTCCGCCGCGGGAAGGCGCGTCTGGCCGTGGCTGCGGCAGTCGTGACCGGTGCCGCCGCGGCCGTCGTGGTACTGGGGCCCGGCCTGCTCGCCGGCCCGGACGCCACCGTGTACGCCAACTCCGCCATCGAGCTCCAGCGAGAAGGCGACAAATGGGTGGCCAGGATCAAAGACCCCTACGCCGACCATCGCAGGTTCACCGAGGCCTTTGCCGCCGTGGGCCTGGACGTCGATCTTCGCCTGGTGCCCTCCTCGCCCAGCGGTGTCGGCAAGGTGGGCCGCATCGGATCCGCCGAGCCCACCGGCGGCACCGGATCACCCGAGTCCGTCGGCTTGTCGGGCAGCATGGAGGTCGACGAGTGCACTAGCGGGAGCTGCTGGATGACCCTGCGCGTCTCCGCCGACCTCACCGGTCATGCCGAGGTCGAGATCGGCCGCGAGGCGAAAGCCGGTGAGTCCTACCAGAACGACGCCTCCGCCGCCGCGCCGGGTGAGGCGCTTGAAGGCGTCCCCATGAGGGACGGCCGTACGGTGGTCGAGCTGCTTCCCGAGATCGGCAAGCGGAACCTGACCGTCACCTACAGCCGCATCCACACGGGCGCCGGCGTCTCCGGCGGTGCCTCCGGGGGTGGCCCCTCGGACGGCGGGGAGCCGACCAGAACGTCCCTGTCTTTTGAGCCGGTCCCCGAGGACGAGGTCGGCCGGGACTGGCGGGTCTGGGACGCCGAGCCGGTGAAGCCCGGTCACGTCCGCCTCCTCGTCACCCCGGAGAGGCTTCCGGACAACCCCCTCTACAACTGATCGGCCCCCGATGCCGGGCAGGTCCACGGCACTCGTCGAGGTGGTCCCAGGCCATCGCCGCTTTCACGAGTGCCGTATCCCCTGCGGCCCGCGGACCGTACCGATCAGCGGGCCGCAGGAAGAGCAGGTGGCACCAGTCGACGTCGAAGTCCTCGCCGTCCCGGTATGTACACCTCCTGGGCATTCGGAAAGCGTCTAGGGGAGCCGGCCTTTGAAGACCGTCTGAGGGATGGCCGCGGTAGTGGCTGGCGGCAGCGTGGCAGGGCCTTGATGGCCCAGTGGCTGCGGATCAGTGTGGCCACGCCGGTCGCGCCGCTCAAGGCATGGCTGCTGAGGGTGACACACGTTGTCGTGCCTGCTGCAGGAACTCCGCCAGCGGCAGTGTCTCTTGTTGTCAACCATGGTGAGGTCCTCCGTTTCGGGTAAGGGCTGGGGCGGCTGGGCCCGTGAGCTCATCTGAGCCAATGGGCCGCCCGGACACTGCCAGCAGAAGCGCCAAGGCGGTGCCGCGCACCTCCGGTCCTTCGCCGGCATCGATACTCGCGTCGGTCGCCATCAAGCGCAGTCCATGTGCTCGTTCTTTGCCTCCGCCGAGCGCCGCGCCGGTGCTGATCTGGTAACGAAGCGCGGTGGCAACGTGCGCGACCGGATAGTCCCGGTTGAGGCCCAGAGGGCGCCGGATGTCTTCTCCGTGTACGAACGCTTCGACGAGCCGGGTGGCCTTCGGCACTGGGGCGCTGGTGGTCCTGTGGCTCGTCGCGCGGAACGCGGCGAGCGTGAGTTGTGGTTCATCGGTACGCTCCCGCGCGATTCCCGCGGTGTTGTAGCGGTCGAAGTCAAAGCGGGCGGCGGCAAGACGCAGAAGGAAGCCCAGGCGGGTGGTCTTGGCGTCATCTGCGAGATGGGCCACTACGTCGTGAACGTCCCAGCCGGGACATAGTGACGGTGTGGCCCACCGCTCGGTGGGGAGTGTCTCCAGGTCCCGGATCAGCGCCGCCCGTTCGGCGTGGACCACGGCCCAAATCTCGTTCACGTCTATCCTTCGCTGTGTCAGGAATGCCCAGAGCCCGGCCTCGCGTACGTCCCCGGTTGGTGTCTTGGTCCTGGCGGAGATGTTCCGGTTTCAGCGCTCGCGCAAGACTTCCCGCAGCCGGGTGGCGAAGCGATCGGGGTCCTCTGCGAAGCCGGTGTGGTCGCCGGGGAAGGGCGTGGGCTCTAGGCCCAGTGCCGTGGCCAGCGCCCGAGAGGTGCGGTCGCACAGCTGCCCGGTCGAGTCCTCGCCGATGCCGACCACGATGTCGATCGGGGTCGCGCGCAGGACGTCCAGGTCAGGCTGCCATCGGGTGGTGTCCCGCAGCTCGTGGGCGAACCAGCGGCGTTCGTCGGCGACTTGCTGCTGATTGCGATCCCCGCCGAACATCGTCTCCAACGCGCCCTCGGGCATGATGATGTTGGCCTGGGCCATGAACTTTGCCCAGGCCCCGACGACGTCGCCGGCGAGGTGTGTGGCGATGATGTCCTCGGTTGTGGCGTGGAGCCGCTCACGATCTGCCAGCAGCTCGATCAGCGGGGGTTCGTGGGCGATGACGGTGCGGACCTGCTTGGGATGGATCTGCGCCAGTGCCAGGGCGGTGACCGCGCCGCCGCTGGAGCCCAGGATCGTGGCCGGTCCGGCGTCCAGATGTGTCAGCAGCCGGGACAGGTCGACGGCGCGCAGCGGCGGGGTGGAATCCTGGCCGGGGTCATCGAGCGGGCTGCGGTTGATGCCGCGCGGATCGGTGGTGAGCACGGTGTGGTCGGAGGCCAGCAGGTCGGCCAGCGGCGCGAAGGAGGTGGCGTCCATCGGGGCGCCGACGAGCGCCACGAGCGGACCCTGACCGCGTACCTCGTAATACAGGCGTCCGCCCGGGATCTCGATGATGTGGCTGGTGGCGCGAACGGCCGACGACTGGGTCATGGGAGTGAGTCCTTCTGGTTATGGGGTTGGAGTTCCGGCCGACCATGCGGCCGGGCAGGTCAGTCATGTCGTGGAACGGGGGCATCGGCTCCACGGCGAGCGTGAGAAGTGGTGGTATGGGTCCGGATGACCGCGGCGAACAGGAGCGGTGCCGCGGCCGCCACGACCAGGGCCAAGACCGCCGGGATCATCAGGGCCAGCGGTAGCGTCACCGCCGTGGCGACGTAGCCGATGAGCGCCGGTCCGATCAGGCCCCCGCCGTAGCTGATGGTGGTGACCATGGAGAGCCGTTGAGCGCTCCCGTCGGCGGCTCCGAGCAGGCTGGTCACGATCGGCCACACCACCGCCATGCCGGCCCCGGCGAGGGCCCAACCGGCGATGGCGCATGCCACGCGCGTCGACGCGGCCGCGGGTAGTGCGCCCGCCAGCAGCACCAGCCCATATCCGGCGGTGGCGGCGCCGCCGGCCAGCCGGATGGTGCGTACGGCGCCTAGCCGGGCGCGTACGGCGTCCGCGACGAAACGCACCAGCGTCATCGCCGCGAAGAAGACCGTGTACACCAGCGAGCCTGTCGCCGGATCGCCACCGAGTGTCCGGGTGGCGTGCACACCTGCCCAGTCCGTGGCGGCGCCTTCCGTGATGAAGGCGGCGGCACCGACCACCCCAAGGGCGATCACCAGCCCTGGGCGGAGCGGCGCAGACCTCTGTACGGTGCAGCTTTCCGCTCGGACATCCGGGTTCGGTGGCGTCGGCTCGTCCAGCTTGCCGCCGGCCGCCAGCATGGCCAGAGCCAGCGTGAGGGCACCGGCGGCCATCAGCAGCCGCGCGTCCGTACCGACACGAAGAGCGGTCGTGACCACCGCGCCGCCCGCCACCGCACCCAGCGTCCAGGTGCCGTGCATCGTTGCCATGATGGGCCGCGCCAGCGCACGTTCGACGGCCACGGCCTGAACGCTCAATGCCACGTTGAGCACCCCCATCGACATTCCGAGGACGGCGGCGGCGATCATCAGCGAGTCGACGGAGGCCGCGAGGGCGGGGCCGGTCAGTGCGAACGATGCAGCCGGAGCGGCTGCCTTCAGCACGCGCCGCCCGCCCCACCGATCAGCCAGCCATCCGGCAACCGGCATCGCCGCGAGCGCCCCGGCGGCCAGGGCCATCAGGAGGCCGCCCAGCAGCCCTGCACCGAGGTCCAGCCGTGCGTCCGTGGCGGGGAGTGTGGCGCCCCACAACGCATTCAGCACACCGGTCAATCCGTAGTGGACCGTGATCGTGCCTCGTGCGGCCATGATGCCCTCCCTTCCACGGTGGATCTCGTGATGCGATCCTGGCCGACGCCACCGCGCAGGGTCCAACACTTGTTCGAGTGATACTTACGCGCCAAGTGTGTTAATCGGGTAGAACGGAGCCGTGCCTGACGACGTGGAGATGCGGCTGCTGCGCAACTTCGTTGCTGTGGCGGAGGAACTGCATTTCAGCCGTGCCGCCCAACGGCTCTTCCTGGCGCAGCAGGTCCTCAGCCGCGACATCCAGCGCCTGGAGGATCGGATGGGCGTCCGGTTGCTGGAGCGCACCACCCGCCGTGTCACGCTCACGTCGGCAGGCAGTCTGCTCCTGGGCCGGGCGCGAGAAATCCTGGCGCTCTACGACTCGACCGTGCTGGACCTGCGCGGCCAGCCACGCTCATTGACCGTCGACGTCGTCGGCTCCGGCCTCACCCCCGCGCTGGTGCTGACGGCGGCGCGTGAGCGGGCTCCAGGCGTGGAGTTCTTCGCCCGCTTCCACACCGGCACCGAGGCGGCTGTGCCGCTGGTGCTGTCCGAACGGCTGGATGTCACGTTCGGCCGCGATCCGGGGCTGCTCAAGGGGGTGCGCTACCGCGTTGTCCGGTACGAGCCCATCGCTGTGCTGTTGCCCGAACACCACCCGCTGGCCCGGATGGACGTCGTGTCACTGGAGTCGCTGCGCGGCACCGGGGTGTGCATCCGCGCCGGCAACCACGCGACACCGGGCTGGGAGCACGCAGTGCTCCAGTTGCTGGCGCCCTTCGGGGTCGATCCGGCCATGGCACACCCACACGTCCAGGGCGGCGATGAGCTCGGCCAGCACATCCGCGACCGCAGCGCCCCCATCCTCACCATGACCACTCAGCCGGCCGTACCCGGCGCTGTCCTGCGTCCGCTCAACGACCCGGTCGCCCTGTTCCCCTGGACGATGGTGTGGCGCGCCGACCTCGATCACCCCGGCCTGCGCGCCCTCCACGAGGCAGTGGACGACCTGACCGCCACACACGACTGGCTGTCGGCACCGGACGACGCCTGGCTCCCCGAACCCGAAGCAAGCCGGCCGACCGGGTTGAGGTGACCATCGGTCACCTCCACGGGGATGCGACTGCAGATCCGCGTGGCCGGCGTCTGCTCGGCCTGCCGCTCCTTCTCACACACATGGACGGCAAGCCAGCTGTGATCGGTGGCGTGAGACGCTTTCGCGATCCTCCTGAAACGGGATGATGGGGTAGGCTCGCGTTGGCGCTGCGGGGCGCACCCGGTCCGCGGAAAGGGCTCAGCTCACCCGATTCCTAGCCTGTTTCATGGTGTCATTCCTCCTTTTCGGCCCGAAGATGCGGACGTCGGGCAAGATCCGAAAGGGAGGTCTTCGTGGCGAACCGTCTGCCCGAAAACCCCAGCTTCGAGCACCTGAAGAACGAGGCCAAGCAGCTACTGCGTGGCGTACGTGCGGGCGAGACTCGCGCGCTCGCGACTGCGGAGGCGTTGCACCCGGGGTCATTGTCAGAGCTGCGTTTGGCCGGCGCACAGCTGGTCGTGGCCCGCAAGTACGGCTTCACGAGCTGGGCGCGGCTGCGCGCCCACATGGCGATGGTGGGGGAGTTCGCGCGCCGACCTGATGAGGTAGGGCCGTCGGCCGACCTGGCGGCCGAATTCCTGCGACTGGCCTGCTTGACCTACAACGGTCCCGCCCGGTACGAGGCGGCGGTCCGATTGCTGGCCGCGAATCCGCAGATAGCCGTTGCGTCGGTATGGACGCTGGCGGCGACCGGCGATGCGGCGGGAGTCGAACGTGCGGTGGCGGCTCAGCCCACGCTGGCGCGGGCACAGGGCGGCCCGTTCGGCTGGGAGCCCCTTCTGTACCTGACCTATTCGCGAGTGCCTCAGGCTGACGCCGCCGGGACCGCGCGGGTCTTGCTTCAGGCGGGGGCCGATCCGAACGCCGGCTACCTTCTCGAGGGGCTGGCGCCGCCGTTCACCGCGTTGACCGGGGCACTGGGCGGCGGGGAACTCGGACAGCCGGCGCACCCGCAGGACCTGCAGGTGGCCCGAGTACTGCTGGAGGCCGGTGCCGACGCCAACGACGGCCAAGCACTGTACAACCGCGGACTTCTGGGCGACGACACCGGCTACCTGGAGCTACTGCTGGAGTTCGGGCTCGGCCACGGAGGCGGCGGGCCGTGGCGGGCCAGGCTGGGGCAGGTGCTGGACGCACCGGCCCGCATGCTGGAGAGCGCGGTCGTGATGGCCGCGCTGCATGGTCAGACACGCCGGGTGCGGTGCCTGCTCGCGCACGGCGCGCCGGTGAACGCCAAGGGCCACCCCGCCTTCGGCAGCCACACGGCGCTGGAGGCGGCGCAGTTGGGCGGGCATACGGAGACGGCACAGATCCTGGCCGCCGCAGGGGCCTCCGGCGCGCTGCGCGGTCTGGACTCGGCCGAGGCGGCGATCATGCGAGGGGATCGCGAGCAGCTCGAACGCCTGGTGAGCGGCGATCGCAGACTGGTCCAGCGCCTGCTGACGCAACGGCGGGATCTGCTCATCAAGGCCGCGACATATGGGCGAACGCCGGCCGTGCGGCTGGCCTGCCGGCTGGGCTTCGACGTCAACGCGGCCCTGCCGTGGACGGCACTGCACAAGGCGGCCCTGGCCGGCGACCTGGCCATGGCCGAAGCACTAGTGGAACTCGGCGCTGACCGGTCGAAACGGGACTCTGATTACCATGCCACGCCACTGCAATGGGCGCAGTATGCCGGCCACGCGGAGGTTGCGGAGTTTTTGAACCAGTAACGACCTGCTCTCCGTTGAGATGGCGGTGGCGAGGGGAGCGGGCTGGCAGCCTCCCGGCATCGATCGCGTTGAGCGTTCCCGCTGAGCGGTCAACTCAAGTCCAGGTGGACGGCCACCACGTATCCGGACGTGCGGCCATCCCGCGAGCACCCAGCGATCTTCGACGATGCCGAATCGGCGCGCCGATCTGGCGGTAGGACACAGGGCAGCTTCGGTCCAGCGCGGAATGGAGCGATGGAGGCGCTCAGCTGTGTATGCGCTCGTTGCCCAGATCGTGGCACTCCGCGACGAGCTCGCGCGACACCTGACCCCTCAGGCGCTCACGCGCCTGCGCGGTTAAGGTTCTTCAACGCCGACACCCTGGGTGTGGCGCCTGGCGCGAGAAGGACACCAGTCCGGCCAGGTCCGTCCCGACCATGCCCGTCTCGGTCAAGAAGCCGGTCGGCTGAGCCGGGCGCCTACGACGCGATCTCTACCGGAACCGCGCTGAACCCGTCCGGCACGGCGTCGGTCACCAGGCGCTCGACCGGCTCCCAGCTGTGCACCCTGATCGGGGCGCTCATCGAGAACTTGCCCACGTCGGCCACCACGATGGTGCTGCAGGCGATGGACATGAACCGGCGCTTGATGTCGGTCTCGCATGGATTGGAGCCGTAGACGCCGGATCCGTCGAGTGCGGCGGCGGACAGGAACAGGGTGCGCACGCGCAGGTGCTCCAGGGCCGCCAGGGGCTCGGGCCCGCCGAAGGAGCGGGTGTCCCTGCCATAGTGGCCGCCGATTCCGATGAACGAGATGTCCGACCTGGGGGCGAGTACGGCGATGGCCGGCAGCGAGTGCGTGATCACAGTGAGACCCGCGTCGGCGGGCAGCAGTTTGGCGATCTCCAACGTGGTGGTGCCGGAGTCGAGGGCCACGGTCGTGCCGGGCTCGATATGCCGTACGGCGGCGACGGCGATCGCCCGCTTGGCGGCGGCCGCCTGGGCGGATCGGTCGGTGAAGGGCATGGCGCCGCTCGGCTCCGCCGGAGCGGCCCCGCCGCGCACCGCACGGACCAGCCCGTCGCCGGCCAGCCTGCGCAGGTCACGCCTGACGGTGTTCGCGGAGACGCCGAGCTGGGTGACCAGGTCGGTGGCCGAGACGTATCCGTCGAGCTCGATACGGCGCAGAATGGCCTCGCGACGGCTCGGCGCCGAGGCGTAGCGTTGGCTCGCCTCGGTGTCGTGATGCTCGCCCATGGCGCCTCACTATAGAGCCCCATAAGCTGGCTCTTTTCGACCATCTTTTGAATTTATAGTGACAACATGGGGTAGCGGCCGGCTCTCGCCGAACGCCGCGGCCAGCCGCGCCACAGCATCCCGTTCCAAGGGCCGGTCGGCGTGCCGAGGATCGGTATCGCGGTCGGGTTGACCACTCGTCGTCGAACCGCACCGTCACCTCGGCGGCGTCCGTGACCACACAAGCCGCGGTGAGCACGAGCCGCGGTGAGCACGAGTCGCGAGGCTACGAGGCCGGCGACCCCCGGCAGGCCCGCGCGTTTCCGGACGCCGTCGCCAAGGTCCCGGCGCAGAGCCGGCCCAGGCGTCCCCCGTGGAAGACGAGCGGGTCGTCGTCGACGTCGTTCGTGGTCATCGAGACCACCCTGGCGAGGATCAGCTCGTGGTCGCCCACCAGGTGGCAGTCGTCCAGCACGCAGTCGATCCAGGCGAGCGCGCCGTCGATCCCCGGATGGCCGCCCTCCTTCATGGACCATTCGACACCGGAGAACCGGTCGGAGCCCTTGGCCGCGAACGACCGGCACACCTGCTCCTGCCCGACGCTCAGCAGGCTGATCGTGAACGCGCCCGCATCCCGGATCCGCGGCCACGTGCTCGACGTGTGAGCGGCGCAGAATCCCACGATCGGGGGATCCAGCGAGACGGACGTGAAGGAGTTGACCGTGAAACCGTACGGTTCGCCGTCCGACAACGCGGCGACCACGACGACCCCCGTCGGGTAGTGCCCGAACACGCGCCTCAGTCTCAAGCTATCGATCATCACTGCTCCCTGGTGAAGCCGGTCAGCGCGCTTCCCAGGCCCGCTTGAGCCGGTCGAGATGGCGCAGACTGTCGAGCACGGCGTCCGTGTCCGGGATGAAGTCGACGAGGCAGGCGATCTCGTCGACGCCGATCTCCTGGAGGGAGCCCAGCAGGGCCAGGCCGTCGCCGACCGTGCCGAAGAGGCCGCCGGTGTCGAAATACCGGTCGAACGACATCTCCACGAGGAACTCGAGGTCCTCGGGATCCATCGAGTCCGGGTCGATGCCGGGCATCAGCTCCTCGGCCGCCTGCATGATCAGCCCGATCGAGCTGCGCAGGTAGTCGCTGAAGGGCTCGTGGATGACCTCTCGTACCTGTGCCCGGTCCTCGCCGAGGAAGGTGTGCAGCATCAGGACGACGTGACCCGTGCCGCCATGCGTCCTGGCGAAGTGCTCGCGGTAGTCAGCGACCTTGCGTACGAGATCGTCCAGACTCTGGCCGAGCAGGTGCGTGAGGACGCCGAAGCCGAGCTCGCCTGCCTGGCGGAACGTCTCAGGGTTGCCCGAGCTGGTGATCCACGTCGGCAGGTCCGGCTGGACCGGGGCCGGATAGGTCTGAATCTTGACCGGCTCTCCCGCCCCGTCGACCAGCTCCACCGTCTCCTGCCGCCACAGGCGCCGTACGGTGTCGATCGTCTCCATCATCACCTGCCTGCGGCCGGCGTAGTTCTCGGGCCGCAGCGCGAAGTCGACCAGGTGCCAGCCAGGGGCGAAGGAGATGCCGACCCGGCCGCCGGACAGGTTGTCCACCACTGCCCATTCCTCGGCGATGCGGGCCGGGTGGTGCAGCGGGGCCACGACGCTTCCCGCGCGGATCGCGACGCGCTCGGTGACAGCGGCGATGGCCGCCGCGGTCACCGCGGGGTTGGGGTAACGGCCGCCGAACTGGTGGAAGTGCCGCTCGGGCGTCCACACCGCGGAGAACCCGTGGGTGTCGGCGAACTTGGCGCCCTCCAGCAGCAGCCGGTACTGGTCGGTTCCCGTCCTGACGTCGTCGGCGAAATAGAACAGGCCAAAGTCCAACGGTCTCTCCTTACGTGCTGCCTGGTGTGGTGTCCCCTTGGTGAGCTGGCTAGGGGCGATCGGCGCGCCGGGAGCGGGAGGAGACAGCAGGGTCCACGGCTCATTCCAGCCGACGAGGTCATGGCATAGCTACGGGATCCGCCCCCTAACCGGATGTCCGGGACCCCGCCATGGGGTGGCTAGGGGTGGGCCCCTGTGGGTACCTCATCGTCCGGTGTTGAGCAGGGCTTCGAGCCGCGGGGCCGCCAGCAGCCGATCGCCGTGCTCGCGGCCGACGAAGCCGGACAGCTCCAGGCTCACCGCGCCGTGCACCGTGGTCCACAGCTGGACGGCGATCTGGCGGGGGTCGCCGATGGCCTGGCCGGCCTGGACGCACGCGGCGCACGCCGATTCCAGAATGCCGAGGGCGGCCCATGAGGCCTCGGGACCCGGCGCGAAGCCCGCGAACATGATCTCGTAGTAGGCGGGTTCCGCACGGGCGTGCGCGCGGTAGGCCAGGGTGAGCGCGGTCAGATGGGCGAGCGGATCGCGATGGTGCGGAACGCGCTCCAGCGCGCGCCCGAGACGGGCGAAACCCTCCCGCCCCAGCGCGTCGACCAGCCCGTCCTTGCCGCTGAACAGGGTGTACAGCACCTTGGTCGAGCAACCCGCCTCCGCCGCGATCCGCCGTACCGTCAGCGCGGCATGCCCGTGCGTGGTCAGCAGCGAGATCGCCCGATCGAGAATTGCCGTTCTGACCGCGTCCTGGCTGACCTGCTGGGCCTGCTGGTATGCAGTGAGCGTCATGGGCTGCGAGGCACTCATCCGACGAACGATATCCCGCCGCCGTGCGCGCACAACCCTTATCGCCCCCTATTTCAATGTGGTGGGTACCGGGGCGGGATTCCATAGGGGAATCACCTTCGAATAGTTAGGGGGCGGACCCCGTAGCTATATCGCGACCGCATCGGCTGGAATGAGGCGTGCATGCGGCGGGGCACCCCTGCGCACACACCAATGGCACCTTGTCGAATATCCCTGCTGATTGGCCGAGAGGATATACACGACGTGACTCTGACCACAGAAACCGGCCTGGATGCGACTCTCAACCTGCGCGAGAAGGTCGCCGAGCTCGGCATGCGTAAGGAAGCCCGCGGCGACGATCTCCACCGGGCCACGCAACAACAGCGAGCCAGAGGCAAGCTCACCGTCGAAGAGCGGCTCGACCTGCTCTTCGACCACGGCAGTTTCACCGAGATCGAGCCCCTGCGCAGGCACCGCGCCAGCGGCTTCGGCATGGAGGACCGGCGCCCGCACACCGACGGTGTGATCACCGGCTGGGGCACCGTGCACGGCCGTACCGTCTTCGTCTACGCCCACGACTTCCGCATCTTCGGCGGCTCCCTCGGCGAGGCGCACGCGGAGAAGATCCACAAACTCATGGACCTGGCCGCCTCGACCGGTGCGCCGCTGGTCAGCCTCAGCGATGGAGCCGGCGCCCGCATCCAGGAGGGCGTCACGGCACTGGCCGGCTATGGCGGCATCTTCCAGCGCAACGTGCAGGCCTCAGGGGTCATCCCGCAGATCAGCGTGGTGCTCGGCCCCTGCGCCGGCGGCGCCACCTACTCGCCGGCGCTGACCGACTTCACGTTCATGGTGAACGGCATCTCCCAGATGTACATCACTGGCCCGAGCGTGGTCGAAGCCGTCACCGGCGAGAAGATCAGCCACGACGGGCTCGGCGGCGCCGAGGTGCACGGCACGATCTCGGGCGCGGCCAGCTTCGTCTACGACAGCGAGCAGGACTGCCTGGAGGAGGTCCGCTTCCTGCTGTCGCTCCTGCCGTCCAACAACCGCGAGCACCCGCCCGACCTGCCGAGCGCCGACCCGGCGGACCGGCGCTGCGAGGCGCTGCTCGACGTGGTGCCGGCCGATCTCAGCCGCTCGTACGACATGCGGAAGGTCATCAGGGAGATCGTCGACGTCGGGGACTTCTTCGAGGTGCACACCTCCTGGGCGGTCAACGTCATCTGCGCCCTCGCCCGGATCAATGGCCAGGTGGTCGGCATCGTCGCCAACCAGCCGGCCGCGATGGCGGGCGCACTCGACATCCACGCCTCGGAGAAGGCGGCGCGGTTCGTGCAGTTCTGCGACGCGTTCAGCATCCCGCTGGTCACCCTGGTCGACGTGCCCGGCTTCCTGCCGGGCAAGGAGCAGGAGCACAACGGCATCATCAGGCACGGGGCGAAGTTGCTGTACGCCTACTGCAACGCGACCGTCCCCCGGATCCAGGTCATCCTGCGCAAGGCCTACGGCGGCGCGTACATAGTGATGGACTCCCGCTCCATCGGCGCGGACCTGTCCTTCGCCTGGCCGACGAATGAGATCGCCGTCATGGGCGCCGAAGGCGCGGCGAACGTCGTGTTCCGCAAGGAGATCGCCGCCGCCGGCGACCCGGAGGCGGCGCGCGCCCAGCGGATCAAGGAATACCAGCAGGAGCTCATGCACCCCTACTACGCCGCCGAGCGCGGCCTGGTGGACGACGTGATCGACCCGGCGGAGACCCGGGCGATCCTCGCGCGGTCGTTGTCCATGCTCCGTTCCAAGAGCGCGGAGACGCCTTACCGCAAGCACGGAAACCTGCCGATGTGATGGCCGTCGACGACGTCATGCTCCATTTCGTACGCGGCGAGCCAGATCAGGAAGAGGTGGCCGCGGTAATGGTGGCACTCAGACACAAATTAGCGACGAGAACGAGCAGGCCGCCCGCCTGGAATGCGCCGGAGGCGTTTCGGGCGCCGAATTCGTGGGCGTCCAGGGAAATCAATGGAAGGGGCGCTGGGTGAGCACAGAAACCGGAATATGGGTGCGCCGGTTCCAGCCCGCGCCGGCACCGCGTACCCGCCTGATCTGTTTTCCGCACGCGGGCGGCTCCGCGTCCTATTTCCACCCGGTCGCCAAGGAGCTGTCGCCGCGGCTGGATGTGCTGGCGGTGCAGTATCCGGGCCGGCAGGAACGCCGCCACGAACCGTGCATCGAGGACATCGGCGTCCTCGCGGACCACGTGGCGGAGGAGCTCCTCCCGCTGGCGGATCAGCCGATGGCCTTCTTCGGCCACAGCATGGGCGCTGTGGTCGCGTTCGAGGCCGCCAGAAGGCTCATGGCCAGGGACGTCTCACCGCTGGTGCTGTTCGCCTCGGGCCGGCGCGCGCCCTCCTGCCTGCGTACCGAGACCGTGCACCAGGAAGGCGACCGGGCGCTCATCGCCGAGGTGCGCCGGCTCGGCGGAACCGACTCGCGCATGCTCGACGACCCCGAGATCGTGGACATGATCCTGCCCTCGCTGCGCGGCGACTACACGGCGATCATGACCTACCGCTGCCCGGCCGACGTCAGGATCGACGCGCCGATCATCACCATGGTCGGCGACTCCGATCCGCATGTCTCGATGGACGAGGCGATGCGCTGGAAAGAGCACACCAGCGGCCCGTTCGAACTGCAGGTCTTCCCCGGGGGTCACTTCTATCTGAACTCCCAAGCCGCCGCGGTGATGCGGACGATCACCGAGAACATCTTTCGGTAGCGCTGAGATTACGAGGCGAGAATGGCTGCGAACGACACCAAGCTCATCGAGGCCCTGCGTTCCTCATTGAAGGAGACGGAACGGCTGCGTGCGCAGAACCGCTCCCTCGTCGACGCGGCGCGCGAGCCTGTCGCGATCGTGGGGATGGCGTGCCGCTACCCGGGCGGGGTGTCCTCGCCCGAGGACCTGTGGGAGCTGGTGGCCGCCGGCGCGGACGCGATCGGGGAGTTCCCGTCGGATCGTGGCTGGGACCTGGAGAGACTGTACGACCCGGACCCCGGCAACCGGGGCACCACGTACGCCCGGCACGGCGGGTTCCTGTATGACGCGGGTGAGTTCGACCCTGGGTTCTTCGGGATCTCGCCGCGTGAGGCGCTGGCGATGGATCCGCAGCAGCGGTTGTTGCTGGAGGCTTCGTGGGAGGCGATCGAGCGGGCCGGCATCGGTCCCCACACGTTGCGGGGGAGCCGTACGGGTGTGTTCGCCGGGGTGATGTATCACGACTACGCCCCGCAGGTCGTGCCGCAGGAGCTGGAAGGGCTGGTCGGCACGGGCAACTCGGGCAGCATCGCCTCGGGGCGGGTGTCGTACACGTTCGGGTTCGAGGGCCCGGCCGTCACGGTGGACACCGCGTGTTCGTCGTCGCTGGTGGCGCTGCACCTGGCGGCGCAGGCGCTGCGGTCGGGCGAGTGTGATCTCGCCCTGGCCGGTGGTGTGACGGTGATGGCCACGCCGGGCACGTTCGTGGAGTTCTCGCGGCAGCGTGGGTTGTCGCCGGACGGCCGGTGCAAGGCGTTCTCGGCTTCGGCGGATGGCACGGGCTGGGGTGAGGGCGTCGGGATGCTGCTGGTGGAGCGGCTCTCGGACGCGCGCCGCAACGGTCATCAGGTGCTGGCGGTGGTGCGGGGCAGCGCGATCAACCAGGACGGTGCGAGCAATGGTCTGACGGCGCCGAACGGTCCGTCGCAGCAGCGGGTGATCCGGCAGGCGCTGGCCAACGCGGGCCTGTCGGCGGCGGACGTGGACGTGGTGGAGGCGCACGGCACCGGGACGACTCTCGGGGATCCGATCGAGGCGCAGGCGCTGATCGCGGCCTACGGTCAGGACCGGGACGTGCCGTTGTGGCTGGGGTCGCTCAAGTCGAACATCGGGCATGCGCAGGCCGCGGCCGGTGTGGGCGGCGTCATCAAGATGGTGATGGCCATGTGGCACGGTGTGCTGCCGCGCACCTTGCACGTGGATGAGCCGTCGCCGCATGTGGACTGGTCGGCGGGTGCGGTGGAGCTGCTGACGGAGGCTCGTCCGTGGGGTGAGCTGGATCGGCCGCGGCGGGCTGCGGTGTCGTCGTTCGGCGTCAGTGGCACGAATGCGCACGTGATCCTTGAGCAGGGTCCGGTGGTGGAGCCTGGGGTGGCTGGTGGCTCGGAGCTGCCGCTGGTGCCGTGGGTGGTCTCGGCGAAGGATGCTGTGGCCTTGCGGGCGCAGGCCGGGCGGCTGGTGTCGTGGGTGTCAGGGCAACCCGCTGTCGGGGTGCCTCGTGTGGTGTCGGGCGCTGGATGGCCGGATGCGGCGTCGTTGGTGGCGGATCCCGCTGGGCTGGTTGATGTGGGTTGGTCGTTGGCGTCCGGCCGGACGGTGCTGGAGCATCGCGCTGCCGTGGTCGGCGGGGATCGTGACGAACTGCTGGCGGGTCTGCGGGCGTTGGCCGACGGCTCGGACGCACCCGGTGTGGTCACGGGGAGTGGTTCGGGCGGCAGGCTGGCGTTGTTGTTCACCGGTCAGGGCAGTCAGCGGGTGGGCATGGGCCGCGACCTGGCAGAGGCGTTCCCGGTGTTCGCGGAGGCCCTGTCAGAGATCTGCGCGGTGCTGGATCCGTTGCTGCCCTATCCGTTGCGTGAGGTGATGTTCGCCGATTCGGATGGGGTGCTGGATGAGACGGGGATGACGCAGCCGGCGTTGTTCGCGTTCGAGGTGGCGCTGTATCGGCTCTTGTCCTCACTGGGCGTCGCCCCCGATGTGCTGGTGGGGCATTCGGTCGGGGAGATCGCCGCCGCGCATGTGGCGGGGGTGTTCTCGCTCGCGGATGCGTGTGCGTTGGTCGCGGCGCGGGCTCGGTTGATGCAGGGGTTGCCGTCGGGTGGGGCGATGCTGGCGGTCGCCGCGCCGGAGGGCGAGGTGGTGCCGCTGCTGGAGGGCCGCGAGGGCCGGGTGGGGATCGCGGCGGTGAACGGGCCGGCTGCGGTGGTGGTCTCCGGCGTCCAGGACGTGGTGGAGGAGATCGCCGCCCTGCTGGCTGAGCGGGGGGTGCGGACGCGTCGTCTCCGGGTGTCGCATGCGTTTCATTCGCCGTTGATGGAGCCGATGCTGGCCGAGTTCGCTGAGGCGATCGCGGGTCTGACGTTCCACGAGCCGGACATGGCGATCGTGTCCAACGTGACCGGGCGACTCGCCGAGCCGGGCCAGCTGAGCAACCCCGGCTACTGGGTGGAGCACGTCCGGCAGGCAGTGCGGTTCGCCGATGGTGTGGCGGCTGCGCGGGTGGCGGGTGCTGGTGTGTTCCTTGAGGTCGGACCGGATGGTGTCCTGACCGGGCTGGCGCAGCAGAGTCTCGATGACGCGGTGTTCGTCCCTGCTGTTCGTAAGGGCCGTGATGAGGTTCGCACGGTGGTGGAGGCGCTGGGGCTGTTGCACTCCCGTGGTGGGGTGGTGGATTGGGAGGCGTTCTTCGCTCCGGCGTTGCCGCGGCGGGTGGAGTTGCCGACGTATGCGTTCCAGCATCAGCGTTACTGGATGTCCGCGCGGGGTGATGCCGGGGACATGGCTGTCGCCGGGCTCGCGAGTGTCGATCATCCGCTGCTCGGCGCGGTGACCGAACTGGCCGGCGGCGAGTCCGTGGTCTTCAGCGGGCGGTTGTCGGTGACGGCGCAGCCCTGGCTGGCCGATCACGCGGTGAACGGCACGATCATCCTTCCTGGCACGGCCTTCCTGGAGCTGGCGTTACAGGCCGGCATCGAGGTGGGCTGCCGACTCGTACAGGAGCTCACCCTGCAGGCGCCGCTGGTGGTGCCGCCCGATGGCGGCCGCCAGGTGCAGGTCCTTGTCGGTGCCGCCGACGGGGCGGGGACGAGGCCGGTCTCGATCCACTCCCGCGCCGACGGCGACGCGGCGGACGCGTGGGTCACGCACGCCGATGGTGCGCTGGCCGCCGCCCCGCCGGTGACCGCGTCCGGGCTGGAGCAGTGGCCCCCGCCGGGGGCCACGGTGATCGATGTGACCGAGGCGTACGACCTGCTGCTGGACAGAGGGTACGAGTACGGGCCCGTGTTCCAGGGCCTACAGGCGGCATGGCGGCGTGCGGACGAGGTGTTCGCCGAGGTCGCGCTGCCTCAGGAGGCCCACGCGGACGCGGCCAGGTTCGGGCTGCACCCGGCACTCCTGGATGCCACGATGCACGCCCAACTGCTGGCCGGTGACGGGCAGACGGTCCTGCCGTTCTCCTGGGCAGGAGTGTGCCTGCATTCGGCCGGGGCGAACAGCGTGCGAGTGCTGATCTCGCCCGTGCGCGACAATTCCATCGCCCTGACCATCGCCGATCCCACCGGGGCGCCGGTGTTGTCGGTGGAGTCGCTCGCCGTACGTCCCGTCTCCGCCGACCAGCTCGCCGACCGTCCGGACTCCCTGCTCCACGTGAACTGGACGCCACTCCCGGTCGCGCAGACCGCGGCCGAGGAACTGCCTGATCTCGCCGCCGCGAAGGCGGCGATCGTTGAGGGTGTTGTTGCCCCTGAGGCGGTCGTCCACGCAGTGACATCAGCGGAAACCGATGTGCTCGATGCCGTGCGTGAGGCTGTCGGAGCCGTCCTGCGTGTGATCCAGGAGTGGCTGGCCGATGAGCGGTTCGCGTCTTCGCGGCTGGTGGTCGTCACGCGTGGTGCGGTGGCGCTGGGTTCGGATGCCGGTCTGGATGTGGCGCAGGCTCCGGTGTGGGGTCTGGTGCGGGCGGCGGAGGCGGAGAATCCGGGCCGTTTCGTGCTGGTGGATGTGGATGGCAGTGCCGAGTCGTGGCGTGCGGTGGGCTCGGTGGTGGCCTCAGGGGAGGCGGAGGCTGCTGTTCGTGAAGGTGAGGTGTGGCTTCCGCGGCTGGCCAAGGTCTCGGCGGCTGGTGGGGCGGTGGCGTGGGATCCGTCGGGGACGGTGCTGGTCACGGGAGGGACCGGTGGGCTGGGTGCGCTGGTGGCCCGCCACCTGGTTGTCACCCATGGTGTCCGTCATGTGCTGCTGGCCAGCAGGCGGGGCATGGCGGCGCCGGGTGCCGCTGAGCTGGTGAACGAATTGGCTGAGCATGGCGCGAGTGTGTCGGTGGCCGCGTGTGATGTGGCCGATCGTCGGGCGGTCGCGGAGCTGCTGGGGTCGGTGCCGGTGGAGTTTCCGTTGCGTGCCGTTGTGCATGCGGCGGGCGTAGCCGACAACGGTTTGGTCGGGTCGTTGACGGCGGAGCGGTTGGATGGGGTGCTGGCGGCGAAGGCGGATGCGGCGTGGCATCTGCATGAGCTGACGCGGGATGTGGATCTGTCGGCGTTTGTGTTGTTCTCGTCGGCCGGCGGGTTGGTGCTGGCGGCGGGGCAGGGTAATTATGCGGCGGCCAATGTGTTCCTGGATGCGTTGGCGGTGCATCGTCGGTCGTTGGGGTTGGTGGCGACGTCGCTGGCGTACGGGTTGTGGGACACCGATACGGGGTTGAGCGGCTGGTTGAGTGCGGCCGATTTTGAGCGTATGCGGCGTCAGGGGTTGCCGGCGTTGTCGGTGGCTGAGGGGTTGGCGCTGTTCGATGCCGGGGTTGGCCGGGATGTGGCGGCGTTGGTGCCGTTGCGGGTGGATGCCGCGGCGTTGCGCTCGCGTGGGGATGTTCTTCCCGCGTTGCTGCGCGGCCTGGTGCGCGGACCTGTCCGCCGTGCCGGCGCAGCGGCCAATGGGCTCGGGCAGCGGCTCGCGGGGTTGGCGGCGGATGAGCGTGGCCGGGTGTTGCTGGATCTGGTGCGGCAGGAAGTCGCCAGGGTGCTGGGATATCCGTCGGTGGAGGCGGTGCAGCCGAACCGTGCCTTCCAGGAACTCGGCTTCGACTCACTGACCGCGGTGGAGTTCCGCAACCAGCTGAACGCGGTTACGGGGCTGCGGTTGCCGGCCACGCTCGTTTTCGATTATCCGACTGCTGAGGCGGTGGCCGGCTATCTGGTGGGTGAGCTGGCGGGCGGGCATGCCGAACGGGCGGTGGTGGCTGCCACCTCGGTGGTGGATGAGCCGATCGCGATCGTGGGGATGGCGTGCCGGTATCCGGGTGGGGTGACCTCGCCGGAGGATCTGTGGGATCTGGTGGTGGCCGGGACGGATGCGGTGGGGGAGTTCCCGGCCGATCGTGGTTGGGATGTCGAGGGGGTGTATGCGCCGGAGCCGGGGGTGGCGGGCAAGACGTACACACGTGTCGGCGGGTTCTTGTATGACGCGGCGGACTTCGATCCTGGGTTTTTCGGGATCTCGCCGCGTGAGGCGGCCGGGATGGATCCGCAGCAGCGGTTGTTGCTGGAGGCTTCGTGGGAGGCGATCGAGCGGGCCGGGATCAAGGTCACCGCGCTGCGGGGCAGCCGTACGGGTGTGTTCGCCGGGGTGATGTATCACGACTACGGGTTGGGGACGCCGGCTTCGACCAGTGGCGGGAGTTTGGTGTCTGGCCGGGTGTCCTACAGCCTGGGTTTGGAGGGCCCGGCGGTCACGGTCGACACGGCGTGTTCCTCCTCGTTGGTGGCGCTGCATTGGGCGGCGCAGGCACTGCGGTCGGGTGAGTGTGATCTCGCGCTCGCCGGTGGTGTGACGGTGATGTCGACGCCGGGGATGTTCATCGAGTTCTCGCGGCAGCGTGGGATGGCTGCTGATGGGCGGTGTAAGGCGTTCTCGGCTTCGGCCGATGGCACGGGCTGGGGTGAGGGCGTCGGGATGTTGCTGGTGGAGCGGTTGTCGGACGCGCGCCGCAACGGTCATCAGGTGCTGGCCGTGCTGCGGGGCAGCGCGATCAATCAGGACGGGGCCAGTAACGGTCTGACGGCGCCGAACGGGCCGTCGCAGCAGCGGGTGATCCTGCAGGCGCTGGCCAACGCGGGCCTGTCGGCGGCTGATGTGGACGTGGTGGAGGCGCACGGGACTGGGACGACTTTGGGTGATCCGATCGAGGCTCAGGCCATCCTGGCGACCTATGGTCAGGGCCGGGCGGTGGATCGGCCGTTGTGGCTGGGCACGGTGAAGTCGAACTTTGGCCATACGCAGGCGGCTGCGGGTGTGGCTGGTGTGATCAAGATGGTGATGGCCATGCGCCACGGGCTGTTGCCCAGGACGCTGCATGTGGATGAGCCGTCGCCGCATGTGGACTGGTCGGCTGGCGCGGTCGAGTTGCTGAGGGAGGCTCGTTCGTGGGGTGAGCTGGATCGGCCGCGGCGGGCTGCGGTGTCGTCGTTCGGGATCAGTGGCACGAATGCGCATGTCGTGCTGGAGGCGTCTCCGGTCGTGGTCGAGGCTGTGGTTGGTGGCTCGGAGCTGCCGGTGGTGCCGTGGGTGGTCTCGGCGAAGAGTCCGGAGGCGTTGCGGGCGCAGGCCGGGCGGCTGGTGTCGTGGGTGGCTGGGCAGTCCGATGCGTTGGACGCGGCAGCGATGGGCGCCCGTGTGACGGATGCGCTGGCGGTAGCTGATGCAGGCCCATCCGCGATTGATCGGGCTGGTCTGGTTGATGTGGGCTGGTCGCTGGCGACGGGCCGGACGGTGCTGGAGCATCGCGCGGTGGTGGTCGGCGGGGATCGTGACGAATTGCTGGCGGGTCTGCGGGTGTTGGCCGATGGTTCGGTGGCGCCGGGTGTGGTCACGGGGAGTGGTTCGGGCGGCAGGCTGGCGTTGTTGTTTACGGGTCAGGGCAGTCAGCGGGTGGGCATGGGCCGGGATCTGGCGGCCGCGTTCCCGGTGTTCGGCGAGGCTCTGGCGGAGATCTGCCAAGCCCTGGACCCCCTGCTGCCGCGTCCGTTGCGTGAGGTGATGTTCGCCGATTCGGATGGGGTGCTGGATGAGACGGGGATGACGCAGCCGGCGTTGTTCGCGTTCGAGGTGGCGCTGTATCGGCTCTTGTCCTCACTGGGCGTCGCCCCCGATGTGCTGGTGGGGCATTCGATCGGGGAGATCGCCGCCGCGCATGTGGCGGGGGTGTTCTCGCTCGCGGATGCGTGCTCGTTGGTCGCGGCGCGGGCTCGGTTGATGCAGGGGTTGCCGTCGGGTGGGGCGATGCTGGCGGTCGCCGCCCCGGAGGGCGAGGTGGTGCCGCTGCTGGAGGGCCGCGAGGACCGGGCCGGGATCGCGGCGGTGAACGGGCCGGCTGCGGTGGTGGTCTCCGGCGAGCAGGACGTGGTGGAGGAGATCGCCGCCCTGCTGGCCGAGCGGAAGGTGCGCACCCGCCGCCTCAGGGTCTCCCATGCGTTCCATTCGCCGTTGATGGAGCCGATGCTGGACGACTTCGCTGAGGCGATCGCGGGTCTGACCTTCCACGAGCCGGACATCGCGATCGTCTCCAACATCACCGGGCGACTCGCCGAGCCGGGCCAGCTGAGCAACCCCGGCTACTGGGTGGAGCACGTCCGGCAGGCAGTGCGGTTCGCCGATGGTGTGGCGGCTGCGCGGGTGGCGGGTGCTGGTGTGTTCCTTGAGGTCGGACCGGATGGTGTCCTGACCGGGCTGGCGCAGCAGAGTCTCGATGACGCGGTGTTCGTCCCTGCTGTTCGCAGGGATCGTGATGAGGTTCGCACGGTGGTGGAGGCGCTGGGGCTGTTGCACTCCCGTGGTGGGGTGGTGGATTGGGAAGCGTTCTTCGCTCCGGCGTCTCCGCGGCGGGTGGAGTTGCCGACGTATGCGTTCCAGCACCAGCGTTACTGGATGTCCGCGCGGGTTGATGACGGGGATGTGGCGGCGGCTGGGCTGGAGGCCCTCGACCATCCGTTGCTGCGTGCCGTCGTTCCGGCACCGGATGGTGCCCATGTCTCCTTCACCGGGCGGTTGTCGGCGTCGGCGCAGCCGTGGCTGGCTGATCACGTGGTGAACGGGCGGGTGGTCGTTCCGGGTGCGGCGTTGGTGGAGTTGGCGCTGCGGGCGGGGCAGGAGATCGGTTGCCCGGGTGTGCAGGAGTTGACCCTTCAGGCGCCGTTGGTGGTGCCCGATGAGGGTGGCCTACAGGTGCAGTTGATGGCCGGCGGCCCCGATCACAGTGGCGCGCGGCCGATCAGCCTGCACTCGCGCACCCCGCAGAGCGAGGAGTGGATACAGCACGCTCAGGGCCTGCTCACCCCCGATCTGCCCGCGCCGGTGTTCGACCTGACCGTCTGGCCGCCGCCCGGGGCCCGGCAGATCGCCGTCGAGGGCCTGTATGAGGAGATGGCCGCGATCGGGCTGGACTACGGCCCCATCTTCCAGGGCCTGGTGGGGGCGTGGGGTCGGCCGGGTGAGGTGTTCGCCGAGGTCGTGTTGCCGGATGAGGCGCATGCCGAGGCGAGCCGGTTCGGGTTGCATCCGGCATTGCTGGATGCGAGCTTGCATGCCAGTGCTCTGGGTGATCTGTTGCCGGCGCCCGAGCCTGGACGGCCGTACCTGCCCTTCGCCTGGTCTGGGGTGAGCCTGCACGCCAGTGCGGCCACCAGCCTGCGGATCAAGGTCACCCCGGTGACCGGCGGCATCACGCTGGCCGTCGCCGACCACACCGGCGCGCCCGTGGCCCAGATCGACACCCTCACCCTCCGCCCCCTCTCCACCACCGACCTCGGCGGGCACCAGGGCTCCCTTCACCAGGTGAACTGGATACCCCTGACCAACAGTCCGGTTGTGTCCGCCGAAGGCAATGAGTACCCGGACCTGGCATCGCTGCAGGATGTCGAATCAGTGCCCGAGTGGGCGTTCGTGGAGTGCCCGGTCACCGAGTCCGAGTCGGACATCCCGGGCGCGATGCGCCGGACCGTGAACCACGTGCTGGCATCCGTACAGGGATGGCTGGCCGATGAGCGGTTCGCGTCTTCGCGGCTGGTGGTCGTCACGCGTGGTGCGGTGGCGATGGGTTCGGATGCCGGTCTGGATGTGGCGCAGGCTCCGGTGTGGGGTCTGGTGCGGGCGGCGGAGGCGGAGAATCCGGGCCGTTTCGTGCTGGTGGATGTGGATGGCAGTGCCGAGTCGTGGCGTGCGGTGGGCTCGGTGGTGGCCTCAGGGGAGGCGGAGGCTGCTGTTCGTGAAGGTGAGGTGTGGCTTCCGCGGCTGGCCAAGGTCTCCGCGGCTGGTGGGGCGGTGGCGTGGGATCCGTCGGGGACGGTGCTGGTCACGGGAGGGACCGGTGGGCTGGGTGCGCTGGTGGCCCGCCACCTGGTTGTCACCCATGGTGTCCGTCATGTGCTGCTGGCCAGCAGGCGGGGCATGGCGGCGCCGGGTGCCGCTGAGCTGGTGAACGAATTGGCTGAGCATGGCGCGAGTGTGTCGGTGGCCGCGTGTGATGTGGCCGATCGTCGGGCGGTCGCGGAGCTGCTGGGGTCGGTGCCGGTGGAGTTTCCGTTGCGTGCCGTTGTGCATGCGGCGGGCGTAGCCGACAACGGTTTGGTCGGGTCGTTGACGGCGGAGCGGTTGGATGGGGTGCTGGCGGCGAAGGCGGATGCGGCGTGGCATCTGCATGAGCTGACGCGGGATGTGGATCTGTCGGCGTTTGTGTTGTTCTCGTCGGCCGGCGGGTTGGTGCTGGCGGCGGGGCAGGGTAATTATGCGGCGGCCAATGTGTTCCTGGATGCGTTGGCGGTGCATCGTCGGTCGTTGGGGTTGGTGGCGACGTCGCTGGCGTACGGGTTGTGGGACACCGATACGGGGTTGAGCGGCTGGTTGAGTGCGGCCGATTTTGAGCGTATGCGGCGTCAGGGGTTGCCGGCGTTGTCGGTGGCTGAGGGGTTGGCGCTGTTCGATGCCGGGGTTGGCCGGGATGTGGCGGCGTTGGTGCCGTTGCGGGTGGATGCCGCGGCGTTGCGCTCGCGTGGGGATGTTCTTCCCGCGTTGCTGCGCGGCCTGGTGCGCGGCCCGGTACGGCAGGCGCGCTCAGGGGCGGCGGGCGGCTCGGCTCTGGCAGGGCGGCTGGCCGGTCTGGAGGCGGATGAGCGGGCCAAGGCGCTGCTGGATCTCGTACGGCAGGAAGTCGCCAGAGTGCTGGCGTACCCCTCGATGGAGGCGGTGCAGCCGGACCGTGCCTTCCAGGAGCTCGGCTTCGACTCACTGACCGCGGTGGAGTTCCGTAACCAGCTCAACACGGCTACCGCGCTGCGCCTGCCCGCCACCCTCGTCTTCGACTACCCCAACGCCCGGGCCGTCGCGGACTACCTCGAGACCGAGCTCACCGGGGTCGCGGCCGACCTCGTGCCCGTCACCGCCGTCAGGACACCGGTGAACGACGAGCCGATCGCGATCGTGGGGATGGCCTGCCGCTATCCGGGCGAGGTGTTCTCGCCGGAGGACCTGTGGGATCTGGTGGCGGCCGGCACGGACGCGATCGGTGACTTCCCCTCGGATCGCGGCTGGGACCTGGAGAAGCTCTACGACCCCGATCCCGACACTCACGGCACCTTCTATGCCAAGCACGGCGGGTTCCTGCATGACGCGGCGGAGTTCGATCCGGCGTTCTTCGGGATCAGTCCGCGCGAGGCGCTGGCGATGGATCCGCAGCAGCGGTTGCTGCTCGAAGCCTCGTGGGAGGCGATCGAGCGGGCCGGGATCAACCCCACAACGCTGCGCGGCAGCCGTACAGGTGTATTCGCCGGCGTCATGTACCACGACTACGCCCTCCAGCTCTCTTCCATGCCCGACGAACTGGAGGGGCTGATCGCGACCGGTAACTCCGGCAGCATCGCCTCGGGACGGGTGTCCTACAGCCTGGGCTTGGAGGGCCCGGCCGTAACTGTCGACACGGCCTGCTCGTCGTCGCTGGTGGCACTGCACTGGGCGGTGCAGGCGCTGCGGTCCGGTGAGTGTGATCTCGCGCTCGCCGGTGGTGTGACGGTGATGGCCACGCCTGGCACGTTCGTGGAGTTCTCGCGGCAGCGTGGGTTGTCGGCGGATGGGCGCTGTAAGGCGTTCTCGGCTTCGGCGGATGGCACGGGCTGGGGTGAGGGCGTCGGGATGCTGCTGGTGGAGCGGCTCTCGGACGCTGAGCGCAACGGCCATCGGGTGCTGGCGGTGGTGCGCGGGTCGGCGGTGAACCAGGACGGTGCGAGCAACGGGTTGACGGCGCCGAACGGTCCGTCGCAGCAGCGGGTGATCCGGCAGGCGCTGGCGAACTCCGGGTTGTCGGCCACGGACGTCGATGTGGTGGAGGCGCATGGCACCGGGACGACGCTGGGTGACCCGATCGAAGCCCAGGCGCTGCTGGCCACCTATGGCCGGGACCGGGCGGAGGATCGGCCGCTGTGGCTCGGATCCGTGAAATCGAACATCGGTCACACGCAGGCCGCGGCCGGTGTGGCCGGCGTGATCAAGATGGTCATGGCCATGCGCAACGGACTGCTGCCCAAGACGCTGCATGCGGATGAGCCGTCGCCGCATGTGGACTGGTCGGCGGGCGCGGTCGAGCTGCTGGCCGAGGCCCGGCAGTGGGACCGCCGGGATCGCCCGCGCCGCGCGGCGGTCTCCTCCTTCGGCGTGAGCGGTACGAACGCGCACGTCGTTCTGGAGGAGCCATCGGCGGCGGCGGTGACCGAGGACAACGATCTGGATCTTCCAGTGGCGCCAATGGTTCTGTCCGGGCGCACCGCGGAGGCGCTCCAGGCACAGGCGGGTCGGCTGGCTGAGTGGGTGGCGGGATCGCCTGAGCGGCTGGTGGATGTGGCCCATTCGCTGGTGGTCTCGCGGTCGGCGTTCGACCGCCGGGCCGTGGTGGTGGGTGCGGGCCGGGACGAGTTGCTCGCCGGCCTGCGTGGGCTGGCCGAGGGCGTGGACGTGCCCGGCGTGGTGGCGGGCGTGGCCGGGGCAGGCGGTAAGACGGTTCTGGTGTTCCCCGGTCAGGGGTCGCAGTGGGTGGGGATGGGGGTGGAGTTGCTGGAGTCGTCGCCGGTGTTCGCTGCGCGGGTGGCGGAGTGTGAGGCGGCGTTGGCTCCGTTCGTGGATTGGTCGCTGAGTGGTGTGTTGCGGGGTGGTGAGGGGTTTGACCGGGTGGATGTGATCCAGCCGGTGTTGTGGGCGGTGATGGTGTCGCTGGCGGAGGTGTGGCGGTCGGTCGGGGTGACTCCCGCGGCCGTGGTCGGGCACTCCCAAGGAGAGATCGCCGCCGCGGTGGTGGCGGGTGCGTTGTCGTTGGAGGACGGCGCTCGGGTGGTGGCTTTGCGTAGCCGGGCGATTGTGGCGCTGGCGGGGCGTGGCGGGATGGTGTCGGTGCCGCTGGGGTCGGCTGAGGTGGCCGAGCTGATCTCGCGCTGGGATGGGCGTGTGTCGGTGGCGGTGGTCAACGGCCCGGCCTCGACGGTGGTGTCGGGTGACGTGGACGCACTCGACGAACTGCTGGTCGACGCCGAGGTGTGGGGCGTGCGGGCTCGGCGGATCGAGGTGGACTACGCCTCGCACTCGGCGCATGTGGAACACCTTCAGGAGGAACTCGCGGGGCTTTTGGCTCCTGTGGCGCCCAGGGCCGGTCAGGTGCCGTGGTATTCGACGGTGCGTGGTTGCTGGCTCACCGGGACGGAGGCGGATGCGGCGTACTGGTATGAGAACCTGCGCCAACCCGTACGGCTGGATCCTGCGGTCCGGGCGCTGATCGAGGAGGGGCATGGCGTGTTCGTGGAGGTCAGCGCGCATCCGGTGCTGACCATGGCGGTGCAGGACACGGCGGAGGACGCCGGCGGCGAGGTCGTGGCGGTCGGCACGCTGCGCCGCGACGACGGAGACCTGAGCAGGTTGTGGTCAAACACGGCCGAGCTGTGGGTACGCGGCGTCGAGGTCGACTGGGCCCAGGTGTACGCCCCCGCCCGTCCCCGTACGGTCGCCCTGCCCACCTATGCCTTCCAGCACCAGCGCTACTGGCCGCAGGAGTCCGTCGGCGCCGCGGATGCGGAAAGCCTCGGTCTGCAGGCCACGGGCCACCCGCTGCTCGGCGCGTTCACGGTGCTCGCCGACGGCGGAGCGGTCGTTCTCACCGGGCGCGTGTCGATCGCCACGCATCCATGGCTCGCCGACCACGCAGTCAACGGGCAGGTGATCCTGCCCGGCGCGGCCTTCGTCGAGCTGGCCATCCGCGCCGGCGACGAGGCCGGCTGCGGTCTGCTGGAGGAGCTCACCCTGCAGGCCCCGCTGATGCTCCCCGAACGCGGAGCCGCCCAGCTCCAGCTGGCCGTGGGTGCGCCCGACGTGGACGGACGGCGGCCGCTGGGGATCTACTCCCGCCCCCACGGCGTACCGGAGGAGCCATGGACGCAGCACGCCGCCGGAGTGCTGGCCGAGGCCGTCCCGGCGATCCCGGAACCCCACATGACCTGGCCGCCGGAACGCGCCCAGGCGGTGGCCCTGGACGAGATGTACGACGACTTCGCCGACATGGGCCTGGCCTACGGCCCATCCTTCCGCGGACTCAAGACCGTCTGGCGCAAGGAGAACGAACTCTTCGCCGAGCTGGCACTGCCAGAGGAGATGGCCCGCGACGCCGCCAGGTTCGGGCTGCACCCGGCGCTGTTCGACGCGGCCCTACATGCGATCGCCCTCGGCGGGTACACGGCCGATCCGGAGCCCGGCCGCCCCTACCTGCCGTTCGCGTGGGGCGCGGTGGCGCTGCACGCGTCCGGAGCCACGAAGCTGCGCGTCCGGATCTCTCCGGCCGGGCAGGGCGCGGTCTCTCTGACGCTGATGGACACCGAGGGACTGGCCGTCGCCACGATCGGTTCGCTGGCCGCACGTCCGGTGCCGGTCGGGCAGCTGGAGGCACCTCCCGCCACCGGGGACCGGAACAAGCTCTTCCAGGTCGACTGGGTGTCACTGCAGGCCGGTGCGGCGAGTGGCGCGCCGAGTGTCGAGATCCTTTCCGGGCTGCCCGAGGGTGGGGTGGTTCCTGAGTGGGTGTTGGTGGCGGCTCCGGTTGGTGCGCGGGCGGTGCATGAGGTGCTGGGGCTGGTGCGGGAGTGGCTGGCCGATGATCGGTTCGTGGCGTCGCGGCTGGTCGTTGTCACCCGGAGTGGGGTGGCGACGGTTGCCGGGGAGCGCCCCGATGTGGCGCAGGCTGAGGTGTGGGGGTTGGTGCGGGCTGCCCAGGCTGAGCAGCCGGGGCGTTTCGCGCTGCTGGATCTGGATGGGGATGATGCTTCGCCGGACGTGATTGCCGGGGCGTTGGCCACCGGTGAGTCTCAGCTGGCGGTGCGAGGTGGGCAGGTGTGGGTGCCGCGGCTGAGCCGGGCTGTCCTGCCTGGGGTGCAGGGCACGGTCGCGGGGCTGGATGACGAGGGTCGTGTGCTGGCCGGTGATGGCGAGCGGGTGTTCGGTCCGGATGGGACGGTGCTGGTCACGGGTGGTACTGGTGGGCTGGGTGCGTTGGTGGCCAGGCATTTGGTGACCGTGCATGGTGTCCGGCGTCTGCTGCTGGTCAGTCGGCGTGGTCTGGATGCGCCTGGTGCCGCCGAGTTGGTGGCCGAACTGGCCGAGCATGGTGCGAGCGTGACCGTGGCCGGTTGTGATGTCGGTGATCGTGAGGCGCTGGCCGATGTGATCGGTTCGGTTCCGGCCGAGCATGCGTTGGTGGGTGTGGTGCATACGGCCGGTGTGCTTGATGACGGGATGATCACGTCGTTGACTCCTGAGCGTTTGGACAGGGTGCTCAGGCCCAAGGCGGAGGGCGCCCGGCATCTGCACGAGCTCACGCGGGATCTGAATCTGACCGCGTTCGTCCTGTTCTCCTCGATGGCGGGCGTGCTGGGGGGTGCGGGCCAGGGCAACTATGCCGCGGCCAACGCCTCTCTGGACGCCTTGGCCCAGCTGCGGGCGGCCGATGGGTTGGCGGCCACCTCGCTGGCGTGGGGGTTGTGGGAGGAAGGCGGGATGACCGGGGAGCTGACCGAGGCCGATCTGCGCCGCCTGGCGCGGATGGGTGTGGCACCGCTGTCGAAGGCCGACGGGCTGGCCCTGTTCGACACCGCACTCAGCCACGGCAGCGCCACGCTGGTGCCCGCCCACCTCGACCTCAAGACACTGGGTGCCCAGGCGGACGCGCTGCCACCGCTGCTACGCGGCCTGGTGGCCGGTCGTACCAGGCGTGTGGTCACCGCGGCGTCCGAGGCCGCGGCCTCACTCAAGCAGCAGCTCGCAGCACTGCCACCGGCCGGACAACAGTCCGTGCTGAGGGAGCTCGTGTACGCCCAGGTGGCCGTGGTGCTCGGACTCGCCGACGCGTCGGCGCTCGAGGATGGCCAGCTCTTCCAGGACCTGGGCTTCGACTCGCTGATGGCGGTCGAATTCCGCAACCGGCTCAACGCGGCGACGGGCATGCGGCTCCCGGCGACGCTGATCTTCGACTATCCGACCCCGGTGGCGCTCGTCGGCTTCCTGTCCGGTGAGCTGCTCGGCGCGAACCAGGCCGCGACACCTGTACGGGCGCCGGCCGTCGATGACGAACCCATCGCGATCATCGGCATGGCCTGCCGGTTCCCCGGCGGGATCGAATCGCCCGAGGACCTGTGGCGGCTGCTGGCACAGGCCGGAGACGCCGTCGGCGAGTTCCCCTCCGACCGTGGCTGGGACCTGGAGAACCTGTACGACCCGGACCCGGGCAACCGTGGCACCTCCTACGCCCGGCACGGCGGTTTCCTCTACGACGCCGGCGAGTTCGATCCGGGTTTCTTCGGGATCTCGCCGCGTGAGGCGCTGGCGATGGATCCGCAGCAGCGGTTGCTCCTGGAGACCTCCTGGGAGGCGGTCGAGCGGGCGGGGATCAATCCCACGACACTGCGCGGCAGCCGTACCGGTGTCTTTTCCGGCGTCATGTACCACGACTACGCCAGCCAGCTCTCCTTCGTGCCCGACGAGCTGGAAGGGCTGATCGGAACCGGCAACTCGGGCAGCGTCGCCTCTGGCCGCGTGTCGTACACCTTCGGTTTCGAAGGCCCCGCGATGACCGTCGACACGGCCTGCTCCTCCTCGCTGGTGGCGCTGCATCTCGCGGTGCAGGCGCTGCGGTCGGGTGACTGTGACCTGGCCCTGGCCGGCGGTGTGACGGTGATGGCCACGCCATGGACGTTCATCGAGTTCTCCCGGGCGCGCAACCTGTCCGTGGACGGCAGGTGCAAGGCGTTCGCGCAAGGCGACGGCGGCGTCGGTCTGTCGGAAGGCTCCGGCGTGTTGCTGGTCGAGCGCCTGTCGGACGCCGTGCGCAACGGTCACCAGGTGCTGGCGGTCGTGCGCGGGTCGGCGGTCAACCAGGACGGTGCCAGCAACGGGTTGACGGCGCCGAACGGTCCCTCGCAGCAGCGGGTGATCCGGCATGCGCTGGCCAACGCCGGACTGGCGGCCGCCGACGTCGACGTGGTCGAGGCGCACGGCACCGGGACGTCCCTGGGCGACCCGATCGAGGCCCAGGCCATCCTGGCCACCTACGGTCAGAACCGGCCGGAGGATGAGCCGGTCTGGCTGGGGTCGGTGAAATCGAATCTCGGTCATACGCAGGCGGCGGCAGGTGTGGCCGGTGTGATCAAGATGGTGATGGCCATGCGCCACGGTGTGCTGCCGCAGACGCTGCACGTGGATGAGCCGTCGCCGCATGTGGACTGGTCGGCGGGCGCGGTGAAGCTGCTGACCGGGCCGGTGTCGTGGCGGGAGAACGGGCACGCGCGCCGCGCCGCCGTCTCCTCCTTCGGGATCAGCGGCACGAACGCGCATGTCGTGCTGGAGGAGTCTCCGGTCGTGGCCGAGCCCGCGACGCCGGCTGAGTTGCCGGTGCTGCCGTGGGTGTTGTCCGGGCGGAGCGGGCAGGCGCTGCGGGCGCAGGCCGGGCGGCTGCGGTCGTGGGTGGAGACGCGGCCCGAACTGAACGCGGTCGATGTGGGCTGGTCACTGGCGTCGGGCCGGGCGGTGCTCGAGCATCGCGCGGTGGTGGTGGGCGATGATCGTGCCGGATTGCTGGAGGCGTTGTCGGCGCTGGCCGAGGGCGGGCCGAGCACGTCGGTGATCGAGTCCGGTCTGGTGCGGTCGCGGGCCAGGACGGCGTTGTTGTTCGCTGGTCAGGGCAGTCAGCGGGTGGGTATGGGCCGGGATCTGGCGGCCGCGTTCCCGGTGTTCGGCGAGGCCCTGTCGGAGATCTGCGGGGTCTTGGATCCGTTGCTGCCCTATCCGTTGCGTGAGGTGATGTTCGCCGATTCGGATGGGGTGCTGGATGAGACGGGGATGACGCAGCCGGCGTTGTTCGCGTTCGAGGTCGCCCTGTATCGGCTGCTGGTTTCGCTGGGCATCGCCCCGGATGTGCTGGTGGGGCATTCGATTGGGGAGATCGCCGCGGCGCACGTGGCCGGGGTGTTCTCGCTGCCAGATGCGTGTGCGCTGGTCGCGGCCCGGGCCCGGTTGATGCAGGCGTTGCCGTCGGGTGGGGCGATGCTGGCGGTCGCCGCCCCGGAGGGCGAGGTGGTGCCGCTGCTGGAAGGCCGCGAGGACCGGGCCGGGATCGCGGCGGTCAACGGGCCGGCATCGGTCGTCGTCTCCGGCGACCAGGACGTGGTCGAGGAGATCGCCGCCCTGCTGGCCGACCGGAAGGTGCGCACCCGCCGCCTCCGGGTCTCCCATGCGTTCCATTCGCCGTTGATGGAGCCGATGCTGGACGACTTCGCTCAGGCGATCTCCGGTCTGACGTTCAGGGACCCGGTCATCCCGATCGTCTCCAATGTGAGCGGCCGTCTGGCCGAGCCGGGCCAGCTGAGCAACGCCGCTTACTGGGTGGAGCATGTCCGCCAGGCGGTGCGGTTCGCCGACGGCGTCACCGCCGCTCGGACCGCGGGCGCCACGGTGTTCGTCGAGATCGGCCCGGACACTACGCTGACCGGGCTAGCCCAGCAGACGCTCACCGGTGATGAAACCTTCATCACCACGAGAGCCAAGGACCAGGACGAAACCCACGCCTTCACCCACGCTCTGGGCCGGCTGCACACCCACGGCGTCACCGTCGACTGGTCGGCCTACTACGCTCCGGCCCACCCGTCCCGGGCGGACCTGCCCACGTACGCCTTCCAGCACGAGCGCTACTGGATCGCGGCCCAGCCCGGCGCCGGCGATGTCAGCACGGCCGGGCTGGGCGCCGTCGATCACCCGCTGCTGAGCGCGGCCACCGAGCTGGCCGGCGGCGAGACGGTGATCTTCAGCGGGCGGTTGTCGCAGGCCACCCACCCCTGGCTGGCCGACCACGTCGTGGGCGGCAGCGTGATCGTGCCCGGCACCGCCCTGGTGGAGCTCGCCATCCGCGCAGGTGACGAGACCGGCTGCCCGCACCTGCGGGAACTCACCCTGCAGACCCCCCTCGTCGTGCCGGAGGACGGCGGCGTACAGATCCAGGCCGTGATCACCGCGGGCGACGAGCCCGATGGGCGGGCGCTGACGATCCACTCCCGTCTCCAGGACGCCGCCGAGTGGACCCAGCACGCCCAGGCCACGCTCACCGCGACCGTGCCCGCGCCTGACGTCGATCTGACGCGGTGGCCGCCTCCGGGGGCCCAGGCGGTGGTGGTCGAGGACCTGTACGAGAACCTCGCCGCGATCGGCCTGGACTACGGGCTGACCTTCCAGGGTCTGACGCGCGCCTGGGAGCTTAACGGCGAGGTCTTCGCCGAGATCGCCCTGCCCGAACAGGCGCATCCCGACGCCGCGAGGTTCGGGCTGCACCCCGCACTGCTGGACGCCGCGCTGCACGCCACCGCGCTCGGCGGACTGCTGCCGCAACCGGAGCCCGGGCGGCCGTACCTGCCCTTCGCCTGGTCGGGTGTGTCCCTGCACGCGGCCGGGGCGACCAGCCTGCGTGTAAGGATCGCCTCCACAGGGACGGGTGGCGCAGGCGCGAGCCTCACCCTGGCCGTGGCCGACGAGACCGGCGCGCCCGTCGCCGTGATCGACACCCTCTCGCTGCGCCAGATGTCCGCCGTCCCAGCCGGTCGAGGCGAGCTCCACCAGCTGGAGTGGACGATCGTCCCGGCCGCACCCGTGTCATCGCCGCCGAGTGTCGAGATCCTTTCCGGGCTGCCCGAGGGTGGGGTGGTTCCTGAGTGGGTGTTGGTGGCGGCTCCGGTTGGTGCGCGGGCGGTGCATGAGGTGCTGGGGCTGGTGCGGGAGTGGCTGGCCGATGATCGGTTCGTGGCGTCGCGGCTGGTCGTTGTCACCCGGAGTGGGGTGGCGACGGTTGCCGGGGAGCGCCCCGATGTGGCGCAGGCTGAGGTGTGGGGGTTGGTGCGGGCTGCCCAGGCTGAGCAGCCGGGGCGTTTCGCGCTGCTGGATCTGGATGGGGATGATGCTTCGCCGGACGTGATTGCCGGGGCGTTGGCCACCGGTGAGTCTCAGCTGGCGGTGCGAGGTGGGCAGGTGTGGGTGCCGCGGCTGAGCCGGGCTGTCCTGCCTGGGGTGCAGGGCACGGTCGCGGGGCTGGATGACGAGGGTCGTGTGCTGGCCGGTGATGGCGAGCGGGTGTTCGGTCCGGATGGGACGGTGCTGGTCACGGGTGGTACTGGTGGGCTGGGTGCGTTGGTGGCCAGGCATTTGGTGACCGTGCATGGTGTCCGGCGTCTGCTGCTGGTCAGTCGGCGTGGTCTGGATGCGCCTGGTGCCGCCGAGTTGGTGGCCGAACTGGCCGAGCATGGTGCGAGCGTGACCGTGGCCGGTTGTGATGTCGGTGATCGTGAGGCGCTGGCCGATGTGATCGGTTCGGTTCCGGCCGAGCATGCGTTGGTGGGTGTGGTGCATACGGCCGGTGTGCTTGATGACGGGATGATCACGTCGTTGACTCCTGAGCGTTTGGACAGGGTGCTCAGGCCCAAGGCGGAGGGCGCCCGGCATCTGCACGAGCTCACGCGGGATCTGAATCTGACCGCGTTCGTCCTGTTCTCCTCGATGGCGGGCGTGCTGGGGGGTGCGGGCCAGGGCAACTATGCCGCGGCCAACGCCTCTCTGGACGCCTTGGCCCAGCTGCGGGCGGCCGATGGGTTGGCGGCCACCTCGCTGGCGTGGGGGTTGTGGGAGGAAGGCGGGATGACCGGGGAGCTGACCGAGGCCGATCTGCGCCGCCTGGCGCGGATGGGTGTGGCACCGCTGTCGAAGGCCGACGGGCTGGCCCTGTTCGACACCGCAGTGGCGTCCGGGCAGGCGCTGCTGGTCCCGGCCCGGTTCGTGCAGACCCGCACCAGCGCCCGGACCCCGGTACGTCGCGCGGGCACCGCGGAAGGGCTCGCCGAGCGGCTGGCCGCACTGGATCCGGCCGAACGCGAGTCCGCACTGTCGGACCTGGTCCGCGGCCAGGTGGCCACCATCCTGGGATTCGCCGGCGGATCGGCGATCGAGCCGCGACGCCAGTTCCAGGACCTCGGCTTCGACTCCCTCACCGCCGTCGAGTTTCGCAACCAGCTCAGCAAGAGCACCGGACTCCGGCTACCCGCCACCGTCATCTTCGACTACCCCACCCCGGCCGAGCTCACCGAGCACCTGATGGGCCATTTCGACGGAGCCCAGGACGAAGAGGCCGGCATCCTGCGGCTCTTCGCCGAGCTGGACAACATCGAGAACTCGACGGCCAAGCTCGCCGAGGAGAGCACGGCGCGCGGCCGGATCGTCGCACGGCTCAAGGAGGTCCTGGCCGGCCTCAACGATCCCGCTGTACAGAACGGAGTCGCCGACCAGCTCGAGGCGGCCACCGACGACGAGATGTTCGCCTTCATCGACAACGAGTTTGAGATCTCCTGAAGGGCAACGTTCGATGGCAAACGAAGACAAGCTCAGGGACTACCTGAAGCGGGTCACGGCCGACCTTCACCAAACTCGTCGGCAGTTGCGCGAGGTTGAGGGCCGGGAGCACGAGCCCATCGCGATCATCGGCATGAGCTGCCGTTATCCGGGCGGGGTCACCTCGCCGGAGGAGTTGTGGCGGCTGCTCGACGAGGGCGGCGATGCGATCTCCGAGTTCCCCGCCGACCGCGGCTGGAGCGAGGAGTTGTACCACCCGGACCCCGACCACCCGGGTACGACCACCGCCAGGCAGGGCGGATTCCTCTACGACGCCGCCGACTTCGACGCGGGATTCTTCGCCATCTCCCCGCGTGAGGCCTTCGGGACCGATCCGCAGCAGCGGTTGTTCCTGGAGACGTGCTGGGAGACGTTCGAACGCGCGGGCATCGACCCGAACTCGGTACGCGGCAGCCGGACCGGTGTCTACGCCGGCGCCATGTACCACGACTACTTCCGCGCCGAAGCGCTCGGCAGCGTCATCTCCGGCCGGGTCGCGTACGCCCTCGACCTGGAAGGCCCGGCGGTCTCGATCGACACCGCCTGCTCGTCGTCCCTGGTCGCACTGCACCTGGCGGTGCACGCGCTGCGGCGGGGCGAGTGCACGCTGGCACTGGCCGGCGGCGTGACCGTGATGGCGACCCCGAACACGTTCATCGAGTTCTCCCAGCAGCGGGGCCTGTCCGCGGACGGGCGGTGCAAGTCCTTCGCCACCGCGGCCAACGGCACCGGCTGGGGCGAGGGCGTGGGCGTGCTGCTGCTCGAGAAGCTGTCCGACGCCCAGGAGAACGGCCACCAGGTGCTCGCGGTCATCCGGGGGAGCGCGGTCAACCAGGACGGCGCCAGCAACGGCCTGTCCGCGCCGAACGGGCCCTCCCAGATCCGGGTGATCCGGCAGGCGCTGGCCGACGCCGGCCTGTCGCCCACGCAGGTCGACGCGGTCGAAGGACACGGCACCGGTACGACACTGGGCGACCCGATCGAGGCCCAGGCCCTCCTCGCCGCCTACGGCCAGGACCGGCCGCTGGACCGGCCGCTGTGGCTCGGTTCGCTGAAGTCGAACATCGGCCACACCCAGGCCGCCGCCGGAGTGGGCGGCGTGATCAAGATGGTGATGGCCCTGCGCCACGGCACGCTGCCGCGCACCCTGCACGTGGACGAGCCGTCCGCCCACGTGGACTGGTCCGCCGGGGCCGTGGAGCTGCTGACCGAGGCCAGGGCATGGGAGCGGCACGACGCCCCCCGCCGGGCCGCGGTTTCCGCCTTCGGCTTCAGCGGCACCAACGCCCACCTGATCCTCGAGGAGTCGCCGGTTGAGCCGGACGACACCGAGCCGGGCGGCCTGACCCTGCCCCTGGTGCCCTGGACGGTGTCGGCCAGGGACGCGCACGCGCTCGCCGCGCAGGCGGCCAGGCTCAGGGCGTGGGCGGACACGCGGCCGGACCTGCCCGTGGCGGACGTGGGCTGGTCGCTGGCCACGAGCCGGGCCGTACTCGACCACCGCGCGGTGATCGTGGGGGCGAACAGGGACGAGTTGCTGGCCGGTCTCCAGGCAGTCGCCGACGGCACGGCCGTACCCGGAACCGTGACAGGAACCGGAACCGGCGGCAAGGTCGCCCTGCTGTTCGCCGGCCAGGGCAGCCAGCGGGTGGGCATGGGCGCGGGACTCGCCGCGGCGTTCCCCGTGTTCGCCGCGGCGCTGGACGAGATCTGCAAGGTCCTGGACCCGCTCCTGGACCACCCCGTACGCGACGTGATGTTCAGCGACCCCCGAGGGGTGCTGGACGACACGGGCATGACGCAGCCGGCGCTGTTCACGTTCGAGGTCGCCCTCTACCGGTTGCTGACCTCCATGGGCGTCGCCCCGGACATGCTGACCGGCCACTCCGTGGGCGAGATCGCGGCCGCGCACGTGGCCGGGGTGCTCTCCCTGGCCGACGCGTGCACGCTGGTCGCGGCCCGGGCCCGGCTGATGCAGGCCCTGCCCGCGGGCGGCGCCATGCTCGCCGTCGCCGCCGCCGAGGAGCGGGTGCTGCCGTTGCTGGCGGGCCACGAGGACCAGGCGGGGATCGCCGCGGTCAACGCCCCGGACGCGGTCGTGGTCTCCGGAACCGAGAGAGTGATCGACGACATCGCCCGGGCGCTCGGCGAGCAGCAGATCCGCACCCGGCGGCTGCGGGTCTCGCACGCGTTCCACTCGCCGCTGATGGAGCCGATGCTGCGGGAGTTCGAGCAGGTCGCGGCCGCCCTCACGTACCACGAACCGGCCATCCCGATCATCTCCGGCGCGACCGGGCAGCTCACCGACCCCGGCTACTGGGTGGATCACGTACGGCGGGCGGTCCGCTTCGCCGACGCGGTCAGCACAGCCAGAGCCGGCGGCGCCACGGTGTTCGTGGAGATCGGCCCGGACACCACGCTGACCACGCTCGCCCAGCAGACCGTCGACGACGGCGCCTTCATCCCGGGCGCCCGCAAGGACCGCGACGAGGCCCGTACCTTTGTCGAGGCCCTCGCCCACCTCCACAACCGCGGCGTCACCGTCGACTGGGACGCCTACTTCGCCGACGCCTGTCCCCGGCGCGCCGACCTGCCCACGTATGCCTTCCAGCACAAGCGCTACTGGTTCATGCCCGGGAACGAGGAGGTCGCGCCGGCCGCCGACGCCGTCGACCCCGAGTTCTGGGCGGCGGTGGAGCGTGAGGACGTGGCCGCCCTCGCCGCCACGCTGGACATCGCGGACGGTTCGCCGCTCGCCGCCATCCTGCCGGCGCTCTCGTCCTGGCGGCGGCGCAGGCGCGACCAGTCCACGCTGGACTCCTGGCGGTACCGCGTGACCTGGACGCCGTTGACCATCGCCGACTTCGCGCCCGTGCTGGACGGGGCCTGGCTGGTGACCGTCCCGGCGGCGCGGGCCGGCGACGACGCGGTGACCTCCGTCGTCCAGGCGCTCGAGCGCCACGGCGCCCGTCCCCAGGTCCTGGAGCTGGCCGACGACCTCGGCAGGGAGGACCTCGCCGCACTGCTGCGCGGCGACGTCGTACCGGCCGGCGTGTTGTCCCTCCACTGCGGCCTGGCGCGCACGCTCACGCTGACCCAGGCCATGGCCGACGCGGACGTGAACGCGCCGCTCTGGATCGCCACCGGCGGCGCCGAGAGCGTCAGCCGGGTCGACGCCGTACGTGATCCCGAGCAGGGCGCCGTGGCCGGGCTCGGCCGGGTCTTCGGCCTGGAGCACCCCGCCCGCTGGGGCGGCCTCGTCGACCTGCCGGAAACCCTCGACCCGCGCGCCCTGACCCGGCTGATGGCCGTGCTGGCCGGGATCGGGGACGAGGACCAGTTGGCGATCCGCGCCTCCGGCGTCTTCGCCCGGCGGCTGACCCCGGCGCCCAGGCAACGCGCCGCGGAGCGCCGCCGGCCGCACGGCACCGCCCTCATCACCGGCGGCACCGGCGGCCTGGGCGCGCACGTGGCGCGGTGGCTGGCCCGCGGCGGCGCGGACCATCTCGTGCTCACCAGCAGGCGCGGCGCGCACGCCCCCGGCGTCCCCGAACTCGTCGCGGAACTCGAAGAGCTCGGTGCGCGCGTCACGGTGGCCGCGTGCGACGTGGCCGACCGCGCGGCCCTCGCCGCCCTCGTCCGCGGCATCGAGGACGGCGGCGATGCCATCCGGTCGGTCTTCCACACGGCGGGCGTCCCGCACATCCGCCCGCTGCTCGAACTCGATCCTGCGGAGCTCGCCACCGCCACCCAAGCCAAGATCACCGGAGCCGCCAACCTGGACGAGCTCTTCGCCGGGCCGCTCGACGCCTTCGTGCTGTTCTCGTCCGGCGCCGGGGTCTGGGGTGGCGCCCAGAACGGCGCGTACGCCGCGGGCAACGCCTTCCTCGACGCCCTCGCCGCGCACCGCCGGGGCCGCGGCCTCGCCGGCACGGCGATCGCCTGGGGCTTCTGGGACGCCGCGGGCGGCGGCATGACCACGCTGCTCAGCGAGGACGACGCGCGCAGGTCCGGTGTGCGGTTCATGGATCCCGGAATGGCCGTCGACGGGCTGTGTCAGGCGCTCGACGACGACGAGACGAACCTGGTGATCGCGGACATCGACTGGACGCGGTTCGCGCCGCCCTTCGCCGCCGCCCGCCGCCGCCCCCTGCTCGACGGCGTGCCCGAGGCGGTCGCCGCCCTCGGAGACGACACCGAACCCGCCCCCGAGACCTCGGAACTGCGCGGGCAACTCCTGGAGCTGACCCAGGAGGATCAGGCACGCCTGCTGGTGGCGCGCGTCCGCGAGCAGGTGGCCGGCGTGCTCGGGTACGCCGGCCCGGCTGATGTCGACGCCGACCGGGCCTTCCGGGATCTCGGCTTCGACTCGGTCACCGCGGTCGAGCTGCGCGGCAAGCTCAACGCCGCCTTCGGCGTGCGGCTCCCGGCGACCGTGGTCTTCGACTACCCGAACGTCAAGGTCCTGGCCGAGCTGGCCAGGACCGAGATCCTCGGCGTGCGAGCCGAGCTCGGGACCGCCGGGGTGAGCCGCGGGCCGGTCGAGGACGACCCGGTCGTGATCGTGGGGATGAGCTGCCGCATTCCCGGCGGCGTGAACGGTCCCGACGACCTGTGGCGGCTGGTCGCCGAAGGCAGGGACGCGATCTCGCCGCTCCCCGGCAACCGGGGCTGGGACGTCGAGGGGATCTACGACCCGGATCCGGACGCCGTGCTCGCCTCGTACGTACGGGACGGCGGATTCGTCTACGAGGCGGGCGAGTTCGACCCCGAGTTCTTCGGGATCAGCCCGCGCGAGGCCCTGGCCATGGACCCGCAACAGCGGCTCCTGCTCGAAGCCTCCTGGGAGGCGATCGAGCACGGCCGGATCGCGCCCGGCTCGCTGCGCGGCACCCGTACCGGCGTCTTCGTGGGCGCGGCGTACGAAGAGTACGGCCGCAACTCCGACCAGATCCCGCTGGAATCGGTGGGGCACCTGGTCACCGGCACGCTGAGCAGCATCGTGTCCGGCCGCGTCGCCTACGCGCTGGGGCTGGAAGGCCCTGCTGTGACGGTCGACACGGCGTGCTCGTCGTCGCTGGTGGCCCTGCACCTGGCGGCGCAGGCGCTGCGGAACGGCGACTGCGACCTGGCGCTGGCAGGCGGTGTCACGGTGATGTGCACCCCGCTCGGGTTCATCGGCTTCAGCCTGCAGGGCGCGCTCGCCCGGGACGGGCGGTGCAAGCCCTTCGCCTCCGCCGCGGACGGGTTCGGCCTGTCGGAGGGCGTCGGCATGCTGCTGGTGGAGCGGCTGTCGGACGCCGAGCGCAACGGTCACCAGGTGCTGGCGGTGGTGCGCGGGTCGGCGGTCAACCAGGACGGCGCCAGCAACGGCCTGACCGCGCCGAACGGGCCATCGCAGCAGCGGGTGATCCGGCAGGCGCTGGCCAACTCCGGGTTGTCGGCCGCCGACGTCGACGTGGTCGAAGCCCACGGCACCGGGACGACGCTGGGTGATCCCATCGAGGCGCAGGCGCTCATCGCCACCTACGGCCAGGACCGCCCGGAGGATCGGCCGCTCTGGCTCGGTTCGGTCAAGTCGAACATCGGCCACACGCAGTCGGCCGCCGGCGTGGCCGGAGTGATCAAGATGGTGATGGCGCTGCGTCACGGGCTGCTGCCCAAGACGCTGCACGTGGACGAGCCCAGCCCGCACGTGGACTGGTCGGCCGGCACGGTGAAGCTGCTCACCGAAGCGGTGCCGTGGCAGGAGAACGGGCACGCGCGCCGCGCCGCCGTCTCCTCCTTCGGGATCAGCGGCACCAACGCTCACGTGATCATCGAGCAGAGCCCCGCCCCGGAGGAGGCGCCCAGAGAGACGGCGGATCTGCCGGTGGTGCCGATGACGCTGTCCGGCCGGAGCACGCAGGCCCTCCAGGCACAGGCGGGTCGGCTGGCTGAGTGGGTGGCGGGATCGCCTGAGCGGCTGGTGGATGTGGCGCATTCGCTGGTGGTCTCGCGGTCGGCGTTCGACCGCCGGGCCGTGGTGGTGGGTGCGGGCCGGGACGAGTTGCTCGCCGGCCTGCGTGGGCTGGCCGAGGGCGTGGACGTGCCCGGCGTGGTGGCGGGCGTGGCCGGGGCAGGCGGTAAGACGGTTCTGGTGTTCCCCGGTCAGGGGTCGCAGTGGGTGGGGATGGGGGTGGAGTTGCTGGAGTCGTCGCCGGTGTTCGCTGCGCGGGTGGCGGAGTGTGAGGCGGCGTTGGCTCCGTTCGTGGATTGGTCGCTGAGTGGTGTGTTGCGGGGTGGTGAGGGGTTTGACCGGGTGGATGTGATCCAGCCGGTGTTGTGGGCGGTGATGGTGTCGCTGGCGGAGGTGTGGCGGTCGGTCGGGGTGACTCCCGCGGCCGTGGTCGGGCACTCCCAAGGAGAGATCGCCGCCGCGGTGGTGGCGGGTGCGTTGTCGTTGGAGGACGGCGCTCGGGTGGTGGCTTTGCGTAGCCGGGCGATTGTGGCGCTGGCGGGGCGTGGCGGGATGGTGTCGGTGCCGCTGGGGTCGGCTGAGGTGGCCGAGCTGATCTCGCGCTGGGATGGGCGTGTGTCGGTGGCGGTGGTCAACGGCCCGGCCTCGACGGTGGTGTCGGGTGACGTGGACGCACTCGACGAACTGCTGGTCGACGCCGAGGTGTGGGGCGTGCGGGCTCGGCGGATCGAGGTGGACTACGCCTCGCACTCGGCGCATGTGGAACACCTTCAGGAGGAACTCGCGGGGCTTTTGGCTCCTGTGGCGCCCAGGGCCGGTCAGGTGCCGTGGTATTCGACGGTGCGTGGTTGCTGGCTCACCGGGACGGAGGCGGATGCGGCGTACTGGTATGAGAACCTGCGCCAACCCGTACGGCTGGATCCTGCGGTCCGGGCGCTGATCGAGGAGGGGCATGGCGTGTTCGTGGAGGTCAGCGCGCATCCGGTGCTGACCATGGCGGTGCAGGACACGGCGGAGGACGCCGGCGGCGAGGTCGTGGCGGTCGGCACGCTGCGCCGGGAGGACGGCGGGTTACGCCGATTGTGGTCCAGCGCGGGCGAGCTGTGGGTACGCGGCGTCGAGGTCGACTGGGCCCAGGTGTACGCCCCCGCCCGTCCCCGTACGGTCGCCCTGCCCACGTACGCCTTCCAGCACCAGCACTACTGGCTCGAGGAACGCACCGCGACCGCGGGCGACGTCGGCGCGGCCGGCCTCGGCGCCGCCGGACACCCCCTCCTCGGCGCGGCCGTCCCGCTGGCGGACGGGGACGGCGTGCTGCTGACCGGAAGGTTGTCACTCAGAACCCACCCATGGCTGGCCGACCACGCCGTCAACGGCCAGGTGATCCTGCCCGGCACCGCGTTCGTCGACCTGGCGATCAGAGCCGGCGACGAGGCCGGCTGCGACCTGCTGGAGGAGCTCACCCTCCAGGCCCCGCTCACCCTGCCGGAACGCGGAGCCGTCCAGCTCCAGCTGACCGTGGGCGCGCCCGGCGAGGACGGACGGCGGTCCCTCACCGTCCACGCCCGCTACGACGACGAGCCGTGGACCTGCCATGCCGCCGGCGTGCTCGCCCCGGCCGCCGCGCCGCCGCCGGCGCGGGAGCCGGCCGCGTGGCCGCCCGAGGGCGCACAACCCCTCGCGCTGACCGGCCTGTACGACTGGCTCAGCGAGGCGGGGCTGGGCTACGGCCCGGCCTTCCAGGGGCTGCAGGCCGTCTGGCGCCGCGACGACGATCTGTTCGCCGAGGTCACCCTGCCCGAAGAGGGCGCCGGATACGGGCTGCACCCCGCGCTCCTCGACGCCGCCCTGCACTCCCTCGCGCTCAACGCCGCCCAGGACGGGCCCCGGATGCCGTTCTCCTGGACCGGCGTACGGCTGCACGCGACCGGAGCCACATCGATCCGCGTACGCCTCACGATGCGGGAGCCCGACCGTGTCGGCCTCACCGTCACCGACACCGCGGGCGTCCCCGTCGCCGACGTGGCCTCGCTCGTGCTGCGCCCCCTGCCCGCCGACCTCGGCGCGGCGCCCACGGGACACGACTCGCTCTACACCCTCGAATGGACGCCCGTGCCGGCCGGCGAGCCCTCCGGCGACCAGCGATGGGCCGTCATCGGCGACCACGTGGCCGGGATCGACGCCGTGGCTCATGGCAGCCTGGCCGAGCTCCTCGCCACCGGGACGGTACCCGAGCGGGTGATCGTCTCCCTGGACGGCGGCCCGGAGGGCGGGCTCGCCGGGGCTGTTCAGGACCGGACCTGCGAGGTGCTGGAACTGCTGCGGACGTGGCTGGCGGAGGAGGGCTTCCCCGCCTCACGGCTGGTCGTCGTCACCCACGGCGCCGTCGCTGCCACCGGCCACGACGAGGTGGCGGACCTGGCCAACGCCGCCGTCTGGGGCCTGGTCAGGTCCGCGCAGTCGGAGAACCCCGACCGGCTGATCCTCGTCGACCTCGACCGCGACCCCGGCTCCTACCGGGCGCTGCCCGCCGTACTGGCGACCGGAGAGACCCAGCTCGCACTCCGCGGCGGGACCGCGTACATGCCCCGTCTGGCCCGCGCCGGGACCGGCGCGCTCACCCTGCCCGCTGCGGCCGAGAACTGGCGGCTGGACGTGACCAGCCGTGGCACCGTCGACGACCTCGCGCTGCTCCCCGCGCCCACGGTGCCACTCGCCCCCGGGCAGGTCCGCATCAGCACGCGGGCCATGGGGCTGAACTTCCGCGACGTGCTGATCGCCCTCGACATGTACCCGGGCGATGCCCCCATGGGCGGCGAGGGCGCCGGCGTCGTCATCGAGGTCGCCGGCGACGTCACCACGCTCGCGCCCGGAGACCGCGTGATGGGCGTCATCGACGGCTTCGCCCGGCACGCGGTCACTGACCACCGGATGCTCGCCCGCATCCCCGACGGCTGGACGTTCACCCAGGCCGCCTCCGTGCCGATCGCCTTCATCACCGCGTACCACGCCCTGGTGGACCTGGCCGGCCTGAAGGGCGGCGAACGGCTGCTCGTGCACGCCGCCGCCGGCGGCGTCGGCACGGCCGCCGTGCAACTCGCCCACCACCTGGGTGCCGAGGTCTACGGCACCGCGAGCGAGCCCAAGTGGGACGCGGTACGCCGCTTGGGCGTCCCCCAGGAACGGATCGCCTCCTCCCGGACGCTGGAGTTCGCCCAGACCTTCGCCGACGGTGTGGACGTCGTGCTCAACTCCCTCGCCGGAGAGTTCGTGGACGCCTCGCTGGGGCTGCTGCGACCCGGCGGGCGGTTCATCGAAATGGGCAAGACGGACGTGCGGGACGCGGCCGAGCTGGCGCCGGTGCACTACCAGACCTTCGACCTCACCGAGCTCGACCCAGGCCGTACGGGCGCGATCCTCGCCGAGATCGTCGACCTGTTCGCGCGGGGCGCGCTCCAGCCGCCACCGGTCAGGACGTGGGACGTACGCCGCGCCACCGAGGCCTTCCGGCACGTCGCCCAGGCCCGCCACATCGGCAAGGTCGTGCTGACCACGCCGCGCGAGCTGGACCCCGACGGCACCGTGCTCGTCGTCGGCGGCACCGGCGCGCTCGGCGGACTGGCGGCCCGCCGCCTGGTCGCCGAGCACGGCGTGCGGCATCTGGTCCTGACCAGCCGCCGCGGCCCCGCCGCCGGCGGCGCCGCCACGCTGCGGGACGAGCTGACCGGGCTGGGCGCCGACGTCCGGATCGCCGCCTGCGACGCCGCCGACCGGGACGCCCTGGCGGCGCTGCTCGCGGGAATCCCCGCCGAGCATCCGCTGACCGCGGTCGTCAGCACCGCGGGCGTGCTGGACGACGGGATGATCTCCTCGCTCACACCGGAACGCGTCGCGGCCGTGCTGCGCCCGAAGGTCTCCGCCGCCGTCAACCTGCACGAGCTCACCGCCGATCTCGACCTGACGTTGTTCGTGCTGTACTCGGGTGCTGCCGGCGTGCTCGGCAGTCCCGGACAGGGCAACTACGCCGCGGCGAACGCCTTCCTCGACGCGCTCGCCCAGCACCGCCGGGCCCGCGGCCTGGCGGCCACCTCCCTGGCCTGGGGCCTGTGGTCGCCGGAGAGCGGCAGCGGCATGACCGGTCACCTGGACGAGGCCGACCTGAGCAGGCTGAGCCGGTCCGGCATGGGCGCGCTCGGCCTCGAGCAGGGTCTCGACCTGTTCGACCGTGCGCTGAGCGCGGACGAGGCGGCGCTCGTGCCGATCCACCTCGACCTCGCCACCCTGCGCGCCGGCGCCGCCATGGGCTTCGGGCACCCGCTGTTCCGCGGCCTGGTACGGATCTCCGCACGCCGCGTGCTGGTCGCCGAATCCCCGGCGACCGAGTCGCTCACCGACCGGCTCGCCGTCCTGCCGGAAGCCGACCGGCCGCCGCTCCTGCTCGACCTGGTACGCGGCCACGTCGCCGCCGTGCTCGGCTTCGCCGGGCCCGAAGCGGTCGAACCCGGGCGGGCGTTCAAGGAGATCGGTTTCGACTCGCTGACCGCTGTGGAGCTCCGCAACAGACTCAAATCCGTCACCGGGCTCCGGCTGCCGGCCTCGCTGGTCTTCGACTACCCGAACCCCGCCGTCCTGGCCGGGCACCTGCTGGAAGAGCTCGCGCCCCCGGCGCACAGCCCCGAACAGCAGGTCCTGGCGGAGCTTGACCGGATCGAGGCCAGGCTGGCCGTCGTCGCGGCGGAGCACGAGACCGCCGAAGAGATCACCGCCCGCCTCGAGCAGCTCGTCTTCTCCTGGAAGCAGCGGCAGGGCGCCGTCCCCGCCGAGGACGTCGCGGGACGGCTCGGCTCGGCGACCGCCGACGAGATCATCAGTTTCATCGACAACGAGTTCGGACTCTCCTGAGCAGGCTTCAGCGACGGCTAGGAAGGCAACACAGATGGCGACAGAAGAGCAGCTCGTCGAGTACCTGAAGCGCGTGACGACCGAGCTCCACGACAGCAGGAAGCGGCTGCGGGCGGCCGAGGACAAGGACCACGAGCCGATCGCGATCATCGGCATCGGCTGCCGCTACCCCGGTCAGGTCCAGAGCCCCGAGGACCTGTGGCGGGTCGTCTCCGGCCGGACCGACGCCATCTCCGGCCTCCCGGACGACCGTGGCTGGGACCTGGAGTCGATGTACAACCCCGACCCTGACGCCTTCGGCACCTCGTACGTCAGCCAGGGCGGTTTCGTGGGGGATGTCACCGAGTTCGATCCGGGGTTCTTCGGGATCAGCCCGCGTGAGGCGGTCGCCATGGATCCGCAGCAGCGGCTGCTGCTGGAGACCTCGTGGGAGGCGATCGAGCGGGCCGGCATCGACCCGGCGACGCTGCAGGGCAGCAGGACCGGCGTGTTCGTGGGCGCCAACAGCTCCGAGTTCCTCACCCTGATGATGCAGGCGCCGCCGGAGCTGCAGGGTTACCTGATGACCGGCGTCGCCACCAGCGTCGTGTCCGGCCGCATCTCGTACACCCTCGGCCTGGAGGGCCCCGCCGTCACCATCGACACGGCCTGCTCGTCGTCCCTGGTGGCGTTGCACCTGGCGGTGCGCGCTCTGCGCAACGGCGACTGCTCGCTGGCGCTGGCCGGGGCCGTGGCCGTGCTGTCGTCCCCAGGCACGTTCATCGGCTTCAGCCGCGTGCGCGCGCTGGCCAGGGACGGGCGCTCCAAGGCGTTCTCCGCCGCGGCGGACGGCATGGCCCTCGCCGAGGGAGCGGGCGTGTTCCTGATCGAGCGGCTGTCGGACGCCCGCCGCAACGGGCACCCGGTGCTCGCCGTCGTCCGCGGCTCCGCGATCAACCAGGACGGCGCCAGCAATGGCCTGACCGCGCCGAACGGCCCCTCGCAGCAGCGCGTCATCCGCCAGGCCCTCGCCGACGCGAGGCTCGTGCACACCCAGGTCGACGTCGTCGAGGCGCACGGCACCGGCACCGAACTCGGCGACCCGATCGAGGCGCAGGCACTCATCGCCACCTACGGCCAGGACCGCGACGGCGACCGGCCCCTGTGGCTGGGATCGGTGAAGTCGAACATCGGCCACACCCAGGCCGCCGCCGGCGCCGCGGGCGTCATCAAGATGGTGATGGCGCTGCGCAGCGGCGTCATGCCGGCGACCCTGCACGCCGACGAGCGCTCAGAGCACATCGACTGGTCCAAGGGCGCGGTCGAGCTCCTGACCGAGGCCCGTCCCTGGCCCGCGGGCGCCGAACCGCGCCGGGCCGGCGTGTCGTCGTTCGGCATGAGCGGCACCAACGCGCACGTGATCATTGAAGAGGCTCCCGCAGAGGAGCCCGCCGAGACGGGCTCCTCCCAGGGACTGCCGGTGGTGCCCTGGGTGCTGTCGGGGCGCGGCCACGGCAGCGTACGGCGCCAGGCGGCGCGTCTCGCCTCGTGGACGGAGTCGCGCCCCGAGCTTGATGTGACGGACACCGGCTGGTCACTGTCGGCCAGCCGGTCGGCGTTCGATCACCGGGCCGTGGTGGTGGGCGCGGACCGGGACGAGTTGCTGGCCGGCCTGCGTGGGCTGGCCGAGGGCGTGGACGTGCCCGGCGTGGTGGCGGGCGTGGCCGGGGCAGGCGGTAAGACGGTTCTGGTGTTCCCCGGTCAGGGGTCGCAGTGGGTGGGGATGGGGGTGGAGTTGCTGGAGTCGTCGCCGGTGTTCGCTGCGCGGGTGGCGGAGTGTGAGGCGGCGTTGGCTCCGTTCGTGGATTGGTCGCTGAGTGGTGTGTTGCGGGGTGGTGAGGGGTTTGACCGGGTGGATGTGATCCAGCCGGTGTTGTGGGCGGTGATGGTCTCGTTGGCGGAGGTGTGGCGGTCGGTTGGGGTGGTTCCTGCTGCGGTGGTGGGGCATTCGCAGGGGGAGATCGCCGCTGCGGTGGTGGCGGGTGCGTTGTCGTTGGAGGACGGCGCTCGGGTGGTGGCTTTGCGTAGCCGGGCGATTGTGGCGCTGGCGGGGCGTGGCGGGATGGTGTCGGTGCCGCTGGGGTCGGCTGAGGTGGCCGAGCTGATCGCGCGCTGGGATGGGCGTGTGTCGGTGGCGGTGGTCAACGGCCCGGCCTCGACGGTGGTGTCGGGTGATGTGGACGCGCTGGAGGAGTTACTGGCCGCGTGTGAGGCGGACGGCGTGCGGGCTCGGCGGATCGAGGTGGACTACGCCTCGCACTCGGCGCATGTGGAACACCTTCAGGAGGAACTCGCCGAGCTTCTGGCTCCTGTGGCGCCTAGGGCCGGTCAGGTGCCGTGGTATTCGACGGTGCGTGGTTGCTGGCTCACCGGCGCCGAGGCGGATGCGGCGTACTGGTATGAGAACCTCCGGCAGACCGTGTGGTTCGCCCCTGCGGTCAGCGCACTGGCGGAGGAGGGATTCCGCTTCTTCGTCGAGTCGAGCGCGCATCCGGTGCTGCAGATCGGCCTGCGTGAGACCCTGGAAGAGGCGGTGGTGGCCGGCACCCTCCGCCGCGACGACGGCGGCCTGAGACGGTTGTGGACCAGTGCGGCCGAGCTATGGGTACGCGGCGCCGACGTCGACTGGGCCCAGGTGTACGCCCCCGCCCGGCCACGGACGATTGAGCTGCCCACCTACGCGTTCCAGAACGAGCCCTACTGGCCGAAGACCGTGCAGGCCAACGGCGACCTCGCCCAAGTCGGCCTCGGCCCCGCCGGACACCCCCTGCTCGCGGCCGCCGTGTCGCTGGCGGACGCGGAAGGCGTGCTGCTGACCGGGCGGTTGTCGCTGAAGACCCACCCATGGCTGGCCGACCACGCCGTCAACGGCCAGGTGATCCTGCCCGGCACCGCCTTCGTCGAGCTGGCCATCCGCGCCGGCGACGAGGCCGGCTGCGACCTGCTGGAGGAGCTCACCCTGCAGGCCCCGCTGCCGGTGCCCGAACGCGGCGGTGTCCAGGTGCAGGTCGCTGTCGGCGCCCCCGACGAGGACGGACGGCGGCAGCTCACCATCCACGCCCGCCTCGACGACGAGCCGTGGACCAGGCACGCCGTCGGCTGCCTCACCAAGGACACCGGCACGGCCGCCTTCGGGGAGGCCTCCTGGCCGCCCGCCGACGCGACCATCGTGCCCGCCGACCACGTCTACGACCTGATGGCGGGCGTCGGCGTCGACTACGGCCCCGCCTTCCGCGGCGTACGTACCGTGTGGCGCCGCGACCAGGAGTTGTTCGCCGAGGTCGCCCTCCCGGACGGGACGGAGAACGGCGGATTCGGACTGCACCCCGCGCTCTTCGACGCGGCCCTGCAGCCGCTCGCCGTGGGAAGCTTCTTCTCCGCGCAGCCCGCCGACGGGCCCGTCCTGCCCTTCGCCTGGACCGGCGTGCGGCTGACCGCGACCGGCGCCGCCACCCTGCGCGTACGACTCACGCCCGCCGGGCCGAACGCCGTCAGGATCGAGGTCGCCGACGCCAACGGGGCACCCGTCGCCTCCGTGGACTCCCTGGTCGTGCGTCCCATGGCGGCCGGCGACCTCAAGGGAGGCGTGGACCCGCTGCGGGACGCGCTCTTCGCCCTCGACTGGGTGGCCGCGCCGCCGCAACCTGTCCCGGCGCAGGATGGCGCGCACTACGCCATCGTCGGCGGCGACGACCCACGGCTGAGAGCCGCGCTTGAAGCCGGCGGGGCGCGGGTGGAAATGATCGATCCCACCGGAGGCGTGCCCCAGTTGGCGTTCCTGCTGTGCACGACGGGCGACGGCCAGGACCCGGCCGCCGGGGCCCGCACCGCGACCAGCCAAGCGCTCGCCGCCGCCCAGTCCTGGCTCGAAGACGACCGTTACGCCGACGTCCCCCTGGTCCTGGTCACCCAGGGAGCAGCGGCCACCGGAGACGCCCGGCCGGCCGGTGCAGGAGACAACCTGCCGGGCGCCGCCGTGTGGGGTCTCATCCGCTCGGCGCAGTCGGAGAACCCCGGCCGGTTCGTGCTCCTGGACCTCGACGGCACCGAGGAATCGTGGCAGGTGCTCCCCGCCGCCGCCGCCTCGGGCGAACCCCAGATCGCGCTGGCCGCAGGCCAGGCCCTGGTGCCGCGGCTGGCCCGCCACCCCGCCACCGGGCACGGCCCCGCCCCATGGGACACCGGCGGCACCGTACTGATCACCGGCGGCACCGGGACCCTCGGCGGGATCGTCGCCCGCCACCTGGCGACCGAGCACGGGATCCGGCACCTGCTGTTGACCAGCCGCCGCGGCCCCGACGCAGAAGGCGCCGCCGAACTGGTGGCCGAGCTGGAACGGCTGGGCGCGGTGGCGACCGTCACCGCGTGCGACGCCGGCGACCGGCAGGGGCTGGCAGCGGTGCTGGCCGCCATTCCGGCGGAGCACCCGCTCACCGGCGTCGTCCACGCGGCCGGCTCCCTGGACGACGGCGTCCTGGCCGCCCTGACGCCCGAGCGGATCGACACCGTGCTGCGGGCCAAAGCCGACGCCGTACAGAACCTGCACGAGCTGACCAAGGACCTGCCGCTGACCGCGTTCGTGCTGTTCTCCTCGGCCGCGGGCGTCTTCGGCGGTCCCGGCCAGGGCAACTACGCGGCGGCCAACGCCTTCGTCGACGCGCTCGCCCAGCGGCGCCGGCGGCTCGGCCTGCCCGCGGTCTCCCTGGCATGGGGCCTGTGGGAGCAGGCCAGCGGCCTGACCGGGACGCTCAGCGAGACCGACCGGGCGCGGCTGGCCCGTACCGGCGTCGCCCCGCTGTCCACCGCCGACGGTCTCGCGCTGTTCGACGCGGCCTGCGCCGGGGAACGGGCGACGCTGGTGCCGATCCGGCTGGAGTTCGGCAGCCTGCGGGTCGCCGCCCAGTTCGGTGCGCTGCCCACGATCCTGCAGGCGCTCGTTCCCACATCCAGGCGGCGCGTCGTGGGCGCCGACCCCGCGGCCGCCTCCGAGCTGCGCGACCGCCTGGCCCGCATGCCCGTGAACGAGCACGCCAGGGTCCTGCTCGACCTGGTGCTCGGCCAGGTGGCGACCGTGCTCGGCTACCGCGACGCGAGCGCCGTGGAGCAGGACCGCCCCTTCAACGAGGCCGGATTCGACTCGCTCACCGCGGTCGAGTTCCGCAACAGGATGAACGCGGCCACTGGGCTGCGGCTGCCCGCCACGCTGGTCTTCGACTATCCGACGCCCGTCGGGCTGGTGCGGTACCTGAAGACCCGGCTCCTGGACGCGCCCCAGCAGACCGCGTCCGCCAGGACCCGGGCCCGCGATGAGGAGCCGATCGCCATCGTCGGCATGAGCTGCCGGCTCCCCGGCGGCGTCACAGGCCCCGACCAGCTGTGGGACCTCGTCGCCGAGGGCGGCGATGCGATGTCGGTGTTCCCCGCCGACCGCAACTGGAACCTCGACGAGCTCTACCACCCCGACCCGGAACACCCGGGCACGACCTACACCCGCGAGGGCGGATTCGTCTACGACGCCACCGCGTTCGACCCGGCGTTCTTCAGCATCTCGCCCCGGGAGGCCATGGCCATGGACCCCCAGCAGCGCCTGCTGCTGGAGAGCTCCTGGGAGGTGCTGGAGCACGCGGGCATCGACCCGGCCACCGTACGCGGCAGCGACACGGGAGTATTCGTCGGGCTGATGTACCACGACTACGGCATGCACCTGCAGAACCCGGGGAACGACCTCGAAGGTCTGGTCGGCACCGGCATCTCGGCCGGCGTCGCCTCCGGCCGCATCTCCTACACCTTCGGCTTCGAGGGGCCGTCGATCACCATTGATACGGCGTGCTCGTCCTCGCTGGTGGCACTGCACTGGGCGATCCAGGCGCTGCGGCGCGGCGAGTGCTCGCTCGCCCTGGCCGGCGGCGTCACCGTGCTGTCCACCCCTTCGGTGTTCGTCGACTTCAGCCGGCAGCGCGGGTTGTCCACCGACGGCCGCTGCAAGTCGTTCGCCGCGGCCGCCGACGGCACCGGCTGGGCCGAGGGTGTCGGACTGCTGCTGGTCGAGCGGCTCTCCGACGCCCGCCGCCACGCCCACCAGGTCCTGGCCGTGGTCCGCGGCAGCGCGATCAACCAGGACGGCGCCAGCTACGGGCTCACCGCCCCCAACGGCCCCTCGCAGCAGCGGCTGATCGAGCAGGCCCTGGCCGACGCGCGGCTCACCACGGCCGACGTCGACGCCGTCGAAGGCCACGGCACCGGCACCACGCTCGGCGACCCCATCGAGGCCCAGGCCATCGTCGCCACATACGGCCAGGACCGGCAGGAGGACCTGCCTCTCTGGCTGGGCTCGGTCAAGTCGAACCTCGGCCACACCCAGGCCGCCGCGGGCGTCGCGGGGGTCATCAAGATGGTCATGGCCATGCGGCACGGCCTGCTGCCGCGAACCCTCCACGTGGACGAGCCGACCACGCATGTCGCGTGGGACGCGGGCGCGGTACGGCTGCTCACCGAGGCCACGCCATGGCCGGAGACCGGCAGGCCGCGCCGCGCCGGCGTCTCCTCCTTCGGCATCAGCGGCACCAACGCCCACATCATCCTCGAACAGGCGCCGCCCGAGCCCGCCAGAGCGGAAGCGGGGCCCGCGGGCCCGCTGATCCCGTGGGTGCTGACGGCCAAGACCTCGGACGCGCTCAAGATCCAGGCCCGCCGGTTGCGCGAGCACCTGACGACCCGGCCGGATCAAGCGGCCGCCGACATCGCCTGGTCGCTGGCCACGACCCGGGCCGCGTTCAAACGCCGGATGATCGTCATCGGCGCCACCCGCGAGGACCTCGCCGCCGGGCTGGAGTCCGCCCTGGCCGGCGCCCCCGTGCCCAACGTGGTCACGGGGTCGGCCACCCGCGGCAGGACCGCGTACCTCTTCACCGGTCAGGGCAGTCAGCGGCTGGCCATGGGGGAGGAGCTGTACGCGGCACACCCCGCGTACGCGGAGGCATTCGACGCCGTGTGCGCCCGCTTCGACGCGCACCTCGACCGGCCCCTCCACGAGGTCATCACCGGCGACGCCGATCTGCTCCAGCAGACGCGCTACACCCAGGCGGCGCTGTTCGCCGTCGAGGTCGCCCTATTCCGCTGCCTCGAGGCCTGGGGCGTGCGCCCCGACTTCCTGGCCGGCCACTCGATCGGCGAACTCGTCGCCGCACACGTCGCCGGCGTGTTGTCGCTGGACGACGCGGTCACGCTCGTGGCCGCCCGCGGCAGGCTGATGCAGGCGCTGCCGCCAGGGGGCGCGATGGTCTCGGTCCGGGGCGCGGCGGAGGCGGACGTGCTGCCGTTGCTGGCCGGGCTCGACGACCGCGTGAGCATCGCCTCGCTCAACGGGCCGGCCTCCCTGGTCCTGTCCGGCGACGAGGCGAGCGTGCTCGACCTGGCCGAGCGGCTGGCCGCGCACGGGCACAAGACCCGGCGGCTGTCCGTCAGCCACGCCTTCCACTCGCCACTGATGGAGCCCGCGCTCGAGGAGTTCCTCAGCGTCGCGCGCGGGCTGACGTTCCAGCCGCCCGAGATCCCCATCGTCTCCAACGTCACCGGCGAGCCGGCCACTGCCGAGGAGCTGACCTCGCCCGAGTACTGGGCGCGTCACCTGCGACAGCCCGTGCGCTTCTGCGACGGACTGCGGACCCTGCAGGGGCAGGGCGTCACGACGTTCCTCGAGCTCGGGCCGGACGCGGTGTTGTCGGCGATGGTCACCGACTGCCTGGACGGCTGGACCGGGGTGGTGACCCCGGTGCTGCGCCGGGACCGGGCGGAGACCACCACCCTGCTCGAGGCCCTGGCCCAGGCGCACGTGCACGGGCTGGCCGTCGATTGGGGCACGATGATCGGGGGAGGCGCGCGGACCGTGCCGCTGCCGACGTACCCATTCCAGCGGCAGCGCTACTGGCCGGACCCGCCCCGGCCAGAAGAGGCCGCGCGGCCCGGTCAGGAGTTGTGGGACGCCGTGGCCCGCGAGGACCTGGACGGGGTGCTCGCGGTGCTCGGCCTGGGCACCGACGCCACCCTCGGCGAGTTGCTGCCCGCCCTCGCCAGGCTGCGCGGCGCCGACTACGGGGCCGACCACGGGGAGGTCCGCTACCAACTCGGCTGGCGGCCCCTCACCAACCTCCCCGCCCCGGCCCTGACGGGGAAGTGGCTCCTGGTCGCTGAGGGCGCCACCCGGGACCAGGCTCCGGCCGCCGGGCTCACGCCGGATCAGGCGCTGCCGGCCGCGCTCGCGGGTCACGGCGCGGACATCGTCGTGCTCTCCGCGATGCCGGACTCCGACGACGGCGCCGCCGGCATCGTGTGCCTGCTGCCCGAAGGAGCAGCGATGCCGCCCGTTCCGCAGGGCTCCGCACCGGTCTGGTTCATCACTCAGGGCGCGATCCAGGTGACGCCGTCCGATGGCACGGCGGCGCCGGAGGGAGCGCGGTCCTGGGGAGCCCTGCGGACCAAGGCCCGCGAAGGGGTGCTGCGCGGTGGTGGTCTGATCGACCTTCCGGCCAGGCTGGACGAGCAGATCATCCGCCGGTTGTGCGGCGCGCTGTCCGGGCTGACCGGCGAGGACGAGGTGGCCGTGCGGTCCGGCGGCGCCTTCGCCCGCAGGCTCCGCCCAGCCCCGACGCGAGGGGCGGCACTCGGCGCGGACTGGCGGCCGGGCGGCACCGTCCTGCTGGCAGGACCGCTCGACGAGACCGCCGAAGAGCTGGCCAGGTGGGCCGCACGCAACGGCGCCGACCGGGTCGTGCTGACCGAGCCCGCCGCGGGTCTCGAAGGCGAGCCCGGCGTCGTCGTGCACGCCGTGGACGACCTGCTGCCGGTGGGCGCGCCGCTGACCGCCGTCGTGTGCACGGCCCCGGAGCAGGCCGATGCGCTGGACGAACGCACCCGCTCGGCGGGGCTGCCCGTCTTCGTGCTCCTGGCACCCGCGGCCGCCGCCTGGGGCGAGGAGGGCGCGGCCACGTTCGAGTACTTCAACGCCCTGACGGCCGGTCGGCACGCCGCGGGACTGCCCGCGCTGTCGGCGGCGGTGGGCCTGAAAGAGCCGGCAGACGCCGTGTCGGCCATCCGCCACGCGCTGCGCCAGGGGGACCGGACGCTCGTGGTCGCCGACCCGGACTGGGCCGCGCTCGCCGCGAACTCCTGCCTGCTGGAGGAGATCCCTGAGGCCGCGGGCGGGCAGGACGGCTCCGACGACCTCATCGACGGCGTCGCGGCGTTCCGCCGCCTGCTGGCCGGCAGCCCGGGCGACGAGCACCTCGGGATCCTGCTCGACCTGGTACGCCGCCAGGCCGCGGCGGTCCTGCGGTTCCCGCTGCCCGACGCCGTCGAGCACGACGCGGAGTTCTTCGACCTCGGCTTCTCCTCGATGGCCGCCGTGGAGCTGCGCAACCGGCTCGGCGAGCTGACCGGCATCGAGCTGGCGGCCGACGCGGTCTACGAGTACCCGACTCCCGCCGAGCTGGCCGAGCACCTGCTCGCCGAGGTCGCGTGCTGAACCTCCGTCGTTGTTCACCTCTGAAAGGACGATCGCGTGCTGGACGGATGTACGCCGTGGCCGCAGGAGTTCGCCGAGCGTTACCGCGCGGCCGGCTATTGGCGTGACGAGAACCTGGGCGAGTTCCTCCACGAGCTGGCCCGCTCGCATGGCGAGCGGACCGCTCTCGTGGTGGGCCCGCACCGATGGACCTACGCCGAGCTGGACGAGCGGGCCGACCGGATGGCGGCAGGACTGCACGCGCTCGGCATCGGACCCGGCGCGCGCGTCGTCGTCCAGCTGCCGAACGTGCCTGAGCTCGTACCGCTGCTCTTCGCGCTGTTCAGGATCGGCGCCCAGCCGGTCGTGGCGCTGCCCGCCCACCGCGCCAGCGAGATCACGTACTTCTGCGAATTCACCGAGGCGACCGCCTACGTCATCCCGGACGCGCATCTCGGGTTCGACTACCGGGAACTGGCCGCCGAGGTCGCCGCACGGGTGCCGACCCTCAAGCACGTCCTCGTCGCCGGGGACCCCGGGGAGTTCACCGCCCTGGGCGACCTGCCGGCCGGGAGCCTGCCGGACCTACCCCGTCCCGACCCCGCCGACGTGGCGATCTTCCTGCTGTCGGGCGGCACGACCGGTGTGCCCAAGCTCGTCCCGCGCGTGCACCAGGAATGGTCCTACAGCGGGCGCGCCGTCGCGGAGGCGTGCGGTTACGACGCGAGCACCGTCCATCTGGTGAGCCTGCCGCTGAGCCACAACTGGCCGCTGACCCATGGGCTGATGGCGACCTTCAACGTCGGCGCGACGCTCGTCCTGGCACCGGGGCCGAGCCCGGACGAGACGTTCCCGCTCGTCGAGCGCGAGGGGGTGACCGACACCGGACTGGTTCCCGGCATGGCTCTGCTCTGGATGGAGGTGGCCGAGTGGGGCGAGCACGACCTGTCCAGCCTGCGCCGCGTCACCATCGGCGGGACGAAGCTCAATCCCGAGCTGGCCCGCCGGGTGGAGCCCGCGCTCGGCTGCCGGCTGCAGCAGGCGTTCGGCATGGCCGAGGGACTGTGCGGGTTCCACAGGTGGGACGATCCGGCCGACGTGGTCCTCGTCAGCCAGGGACTCCCCGTCTCACCGGACGACGAGGTGCGGGTCGTGGACGAGGAGGACCGCGACGTCCCGCCGGGCGAGGTGGGACAACTCCTGGCCCGCGGCCCCTACACGGTACGCGGCTACTACCGGGCGCCCGAGCACAACGCCCGAGCGTTCACCGAGGACGGGTTCTACCGGACCGGTGACCTGGTGCGGCTGCTGCCGACCGGGCACGTGATCTTCGAGGGCCGGGTCAAGGACCAGATCAACCGAGGCGGCGACAAGATCGCGGCGGAGGAGGTGGAGAACCACCTGCTCGCCCATCCGCACGTCCGTGAGGTCGCCCTGGTGGGCCTGGCCGACGAGGTCCTCGGGGAGCGCAGTTGTGCCTGCGTCGTCCCGCGCGGTGCGCCTCCGGCGCACCAGGAGCTCGTCGCCTTCCTCCGCGGGCGTGGGGTCGCCGCTTTCAAGATCCCTGACCGGCTGGAGATCGTCGACGCGCTCCCGCTCACGGCGCTCGGCAAGGTCAGCAAGAAGAAGCTCACGGCGATGTTCGGCTGAAGACGACTCCACGAAGCCGTTCGCGAAGAAGAAAGGCCCTCCATGCATGGCGCGGACATCGACCTGTCCGGATTCCTGGAGGTGCACGCCAAGGCCACCGCCCAAGCGCGCAACACCTCCCGCCCTTCCCTGGCGATCTGGCGCGAGGAACTCGGCCACGTCGATCCGGCGGCGCTTCTCGGGCCGCTGTTCGAGCGATCCGGGCGCTCCTTCTTCTGGGAGTCCCCGCAGTGCGGCGTCATCGCCCTCGGCAGCAGCGCCGACTTCGGCGCTGACAGTGCGGCCGGCCCCGGCGAGGCGGACCGGTTCGCCGGCATCCGGCGGAGCTGGGAGAGCGCGATGGAGAACGCGGTCACCGGCGGGCCGGGCTCGGGCGCGGCGCCCGCGCTGGTCGGCGGCTTCGCGTTCGCCCCGCGTCCAGGGACGATGCCGGGCGCGCTGATGTGGCTGCCCCGCGTCCTGATCGCCCGTGATCGCGACGGCCGGACCACCCTGTCGCTCAGCGTGCGCGTCGACCCCGGCCCGGCCACGAGTGACGCCGCGGTGCGCGTGGCGGCCGAGGCCGTGGCCCTGCTCTCGCGGGCCGGAGGACATCCGTGCAACCCGCCGCGGCAAGCAGGGACGACGCTGACCGAGATCCCATCAGGGCAGGAGTGGAAGGCCCTGGTCGCGCGGGCCGTCGAGGAGATCGGGCGCGGCGCGTTCGACAAGATCGTGGTAGCCCGCCAGTTGCGGGTGAGCTCGCCCACCGCGTACGACGTGCCGTCCGTGCTGGCAGCGCTGTTGGATGCCCAGCCCGGCAGCACCGTCTTCGGCGTCGGGCTGGACGGGCACGCGTTCGTCGGTGCGACCCCCGAGCGGCTGGTGAGCCTGCACGCCGGGCGGGCCGAGTCGATGAGCCTGGCGGCGTCCATGCCGCGCGGCGGCACCGCGGCCGAGGACGCACGCCTGCGGGCAACCCTGCTGGCGGACGACCGGAGCAGGCGCGAGCAGGGCATCGTCACGCAGGCCGTGCGTCACGCGTTCGAGCAGATGTGCCGGCACGTCGAACTGGACGAGCCGTACGTGCTCGACCTGCCGAACCTGCGTCACCTGCACACCCGCATCGTCGGCGAGATCGCGGACCCCGACGTCGTCAGTGTGCTCGATCTCGTCGAACGGCTGCATCCCACGCCCGCCGTCGGCGGCCACCCCCGGGAGCCCGCGCTCGCCTGGCTCGACCGGGCCGAGCCCATCGACCGCGGCTGGTACGCCGGCCCGGTCGGCTGGATGAACGCCGCCCAGGACGGGGATTTCGCGGTCGCGCTCCGCTCGGCCCACCTGCGAGGAGGGATCGCGACACTGTACGCGGGCTGCGGCATCGTGGCAGGCTCCGATCCCGGAGGGGAACTCCAGGAGACATGGCTGAAGTTCCGCCCGATGCTCGCGGCCCTGGCCGTTCCGGAGAGCCACGAGCCGCCGTTACAGGAGGAACCGGAAAATGATCACCATTGATGGGCTGACCAAGCGTTATGGCGACAAGATGGCGGTGGACGGGCTGACGTTCACCGTGGAGCCCGGCCGGGTCACCGGATTTCTCGGGCCCAACGGCGCGGGGAAGTCGACGACCATGAGGATGATCCTCGGTCTCGACCGGCCGAACGCGGGCAGCGTGACGGTCAACGGCCGCGGTTACGCGGGTTTACCCCGTCCGATGCACGAGGTGGGCGCCCTGCTGGACGCCCGTGCGGTGCACGGCGGGCGTACCGCACGCAACCACCTGCTCTGCCTGGCCCAGACGAACGGGATCCCGGGCAAACGGGTGGACGAGGTGCTGGACCTGGTCGGACTGGCGTCGGTGGCGCGCAAGCGGGCGGGCACCTTCTCCTTGGGCATGGGCCAGCGGCTCGGCATAGCGGTGGCGCTCCTCGGCGATCCCAAGGTGCTGATGTTCGACGAGCCCGTCAACGGCCTGGACCCCGAGGGCATCAAGTGGATCCGCGAGTTGATGCGCGGGCTGGCCGCGGAGAACCGCACGGTCCTGGTCTCCAGCCACCTGATGAGCGAGATGGCGCAGACCGCCGACCACCTCGTCGTCATCGGCCGCGGCAAGCTGATCGCGGACATCGGGATCGGCGAGTTCGTCAGGCAGGGCTCCAGCGTGCTGGTGCGCACCGACGACGACCAGGACCTGCTCGTCCGCCGCCTGACCGAGGCGGGCGGCGCCATCGAGCCGGGCACCGAGGGCGCCCTCATCGTCACGGGGCTGGAGGCCAGGGAGATCGGGAAGGTGGCGCTGACCGCCGGAGTGGTGCTGTCGGAGCTGACACCGCAGCGATCTTTGGAGCAGGCGTACATGGACTTGACCCGCGACAGCATCGAGTTCCAGGCGAGCGCGGCATGAGGGCCACGATCGCCGGCACGGCGCACTCGGAGTGGACCAAGTTCCGCTCGATCCCGTCCAACATTCCCACCCTGGTGGTGGCCGTGGTGCTCATGGTCGGCGCGGGTGCACTCACCGCGTACCGCGCGGGCGAGGGCTACCAGGCCTCCGCGCAGGGCACGTTCGACGCCACATACATCAGCATGTACGGCGGCTTCCTGTTCGCCCAGATCACCGTGGGCGCACTCGGCGTGCTCGTGATGACCTCCGAGTACGCCACCGGGATGATCCGCACCAGCCTGACCGTGGTGCCGCGGCGCGGCCGGCTGCTGGGCGCCAAGGTCGGCACGTTCGGCCTGATCGCCCTGGCGACGGGGGAGGCCTCCAGCTTCTCCGCCTTCTGGCTCGGGCAGGCGGCGATCGGCGGGGCGGGCGCTCCCACCGCGAACCTCGGCCAGCCTGGAGTCCTGCGGGCGGTCGTCGGCATGGGGCTCGTCTGGGCGCTCGTGGGCCTGGTCGGCGTGGCCGTGGGTTGCCTGATGCGGGCCACGACGGGCGCCATCACCCTGGTCGTGGCGGTCAACTTCATCATCCCCATCATCGGGCCCCGGCTGCTGCCCGAGGCGGCCGGGGACTGGGTGACGACGTACTGGCCGATCTCGGCCGGCCTGCAGGTCATCACCACCGTCGAGGACACCACCGGGCTGCCGCCGTGGACCGGGCTGGGGGTGATGGCGGGCTTCACCGCGGTGCTGCTGGCCGCGGCGTTCGCCGTGTTCCGCACACGGGACGCCTGACCTCCTGCTGACCATGCCCGGCGCGGACGCCCCCCAGGCCGCGCCGGGCATGCCCGTTTCACCACCACAAGCGAATGCTGGGGGTCTCTAGGGGTTACCCGCTTTCTCCCCGCTCACGAATACTGATGCCGCGTGACTGGCACTTCCCTCGAGGAGGAGTGGTTATCCGTGGCGGCTAATTTCGCGAACGGCCAGTGCCGATCTTTCCGGGGGGACGGGCGGCTCGACCTGCTGGTGCGGAACACCGAAACAGGCGAGCTCTTCGTCTATCCGCACAGCGGCGCGTTCAATGGCATGGACACCTTCGGCGACCCGGTGAAAATCGGCGAGGGCTTCGGCTGGCAGCGGTTCTTCTTCGTCCGCGCGGTGGACGTCTCCGGCGACGGGCGCGCCGACATCTGCGCATTCAGCGCCAGCGACTACGACATCAATCCCGGCGAGAACGGCGAGCACGGGTTCTTCCTGCTGCGGAACGTCGGCGGGCCGGGTGAGATCGGCCCTTTCGCCGAGCCGATCCGGGTGTCGAGCAAGCGCGACGACGGCCAGGAGTGGGAGACGATCGGGTTCGCCGACGTGACCGGCAACGGCGCCGACGACACGTTCGGCCGAGGCAAGAACGCCGGCAACGTGGACCTGTTCCCGCACCGTGACCAGGGCGTCGTGCGCGACGGCAGCTACGAAAAGGACCCGGTGCGCCTCACGGACGTCGGCGTCGACGACCTCCCCGTCGCCATGGCTGACTTCACCGGCAACGGCCTGCTCGACCTGCTGATCCGCCGCCCCAACGGCGACCTGGCGCTGTACGAGTTCGCCGGCCGGCCGGGCACGACGACCGACGGCACCTGGCACACCGTCGCACGCGGCTGGCAGGACATGCGGCTGATGACGCTCACGGACATCGACCTGGACGGGCGGCCCGACATGCTGGCGCTACGCTCCGACGGCACCTTGGCGGCCTATCAGCATTCCGGGAAATTCGACCCCGAGAATCCGCTGGACCTCTTTCTCGAACCGGTCGAAGTGGCCACCGGATTCGAAAAATACGACGTCGTCAGCTGATCGCTGAAGGCGTTCCACCGTCCCCTTCTCGCTCCGTCGGAATCAGGATTGGTTCAATGCACTCCGAACTCTCCTCCCGTGTTTCCTCCGACGACGCGGTGGCGATCGTCGGAATATCCTGCCGGCTTCCCCAGGCACCGGATCCGCAATCCTTCTGGCGGTTGTTGCGCGATGGGCGTGACGCCGTCACGGAGGTTCCCAGCGGCCGCTGGGACTCGCCGGAGACGAGCTCACTCCGCGGCGGCTTCATCACCGGGATAGCCGAATTCGACGCCGAGTTCTTCGGTGTGTCGCCGAACGAAGCCGCGATGATGGATCCGCAGCAGCGGCTGGTCATGGAGCTGAGCTGGGAGGCGCTGGAAGACGCCGGCATCCTGCCGGCGAGCCTGCGCGACAGCGGCGCGAGCGTGTTCATCGGCGCCATGGCCAGCGACTACGCCCAGCTGCTGCAGGGCAACGGCTCCGCCGCGGTGAACCGGCACAGCCTGACCGGACTCAGCCGGGCCCTGCTCGCCAACCGGATCTCGTACACGCTGGGGTTGCACGGCCCCAGCCTGACCGTCGACTCGGCGCAGTCCGCGTCGCTGACCGCCGTGCACCTGGCGTGCGAGAGCCTCCGCAACGGCGAGTCCGACCTGGCCATCGTCGGCGGCGTGAACCTCAACCTGACCGCCGAGGGCACGCTCGCCGCCGCGAAGTTCGGCGCCCTGTCGCCCGACGGCAAATGTTTCACGTTCGACGCCCGCGCCAACGGCTACGTGCGCGGCGAGGGCGGCGGCATGGTCGTGCTCAAGCCGCTGGGCCGCGCGCTCGCGGACGGCGACCGGGTCTACTGCGTGATCGCGGGCAGCGCCGTGAACAACGACGGTGGCGGCGACGGCCTCACCGTCCCCGACCAGCACGCCCAGGAGGAGGTCGTCAGGCTGGCCTGCGCGCGGGCCGGCGTGTCCGCGGCCGACGTGCAGTTCGTCGAGCTGCACGGCACCGGCACCAGGGTGGGCGACCCCGTCGAGGCACGCGCGCTCGGCGCCACGCTCGGCACGTCGAAGGAGCCGGGCGCGCCGCTGCTCGTCGGCTCCGCCAAGACCAACATCGGTCACCTCGAGGGCGCCGCGGGCATCGTCGGCCTGCTGAAGACCGCACTGGCCATCCGGCACCGGCAACTGCCCCCGTCGCTGAACTTCGAGACGCCGAACCCGCTGATCCCGTTCGATGAGCTGAACCTGCGCGTCAACACGGAGCTGAGCCCGTGGCCCCGGGCCGACGTGCCGCTGGTGGCAGGGGTCAGCTCCTTCGGCATGGGCGGCGCCAACTGCCACGTCGTGCTCGCCGAATATCCGCAGGAAACACCCGCGCGCGAGGCGGGCCCGTTGATCGGGCAGGACCTGCCCACGGCGCCGCTCATCGTGCCGCTGGCCGGGCTGACCGAGGCCGCGCTGCGCGGCCAGGCCGCACGGCTCCGTGACCACCTGACTGCCGCCTCCGACCTGGCGGGCACCGCGTACTCGCTGGGCACGACGCGCACCGCCTTCACTCACCGGGCGGCCGTCGTCGTGGACGATCCCGCGCAGTTGCCCGACGTGCTCGACCGGCTCTCCCGCGGCGAGCCCGCCGCCGAGATCGTGACGGGCGGGCCGGGCGCCGGCGGCATCGCGTTCCTCTACTCCGGGCAGGGCAGCCAGCGTCCCGGCATGGGACGCGAGCTGTACGGCGCGCATCCCGTATTCGCGCGGGCGCTCGACGAGATCGCCGGCTGCTTCGCGGGCGAGCTCGGCAGGCCACTCATGGACGTGATGTTCAGCGAGGCAGGCTCGCGCGAGGCCGAGCTGCTCGACCAGACCGGTTTCGCCCAGCCCGCGCTGTTCGCCTTCGAGGTCGCGCTCACCCGCCTGTACGAGCACTGGGGCATCCGCCCCGACCGGCTCATCGGCCACTCCATCGGCGAGATCTCGGCCGCCCACGTCGCCGGCGTGCTGACGCTGGCCGACGCGTGCGCCCTGGTCTCGGCACGCGGCAGGCTGATGCAGAGCCTGCCCGCCGGTGGCGCGATGGTCGCCATCCAGGCCACGGAGGAGGAGATCCTCGGTTCCCTCGACGCCTCGGCCGGCCTTGCCGCGATCAACGGCCCTGACTCCGTGGTCGTGTCCGGTACGGAGAGCCGCGTCGCCGAGATCGCCGAGGACTTCCGCGGCCGCGGCCGCAAGGTCCATCGGCTGCGCGTCAGCCACGCCTTCCACTCGCCGCTGATGGACCCGATGCTGGAGGAGTTCCAGCAGGTCGCCGAGTCGCTCACGTACCACGAGCCGTCTGTCCCGATCGTGTCCAACCTCACCGGCGCCACCGTGTCCGGCCGGGAACTGTGCTCGCCCGGCCACTGGGTTCGGCACGTGCGCGAGGCTGTGCGCTTCAACGACGGCATCCGCGCCCTCGCCGAGGGGGGCGTGACCACGTACCTGGAGATCGGGCCGAGCTCGGTGCTGGCCGCCATGGGTCCGGCCTGCCTGCCCGCCGACGCGGGCGCACGGTTCGCCGCCGCGGGGCGCGACAACCGCCCGGAGTGCCTCACCGCCGCCACGGCCCTGGCCGAGCTGCACGTCAGGGGCGCCGCCGTGGACTGGGCCGCGGTGTACCCCGGTGCCCGGCGCGTGCAACTCCCCACGTACGCCTTCCAGCGCACGCACCACTGGCTGCCCTCGACCGACGGCTCCGCCGGCCGGACGCCCGTGACGGACGGCTCCGCCGGTCAGACGCCGGCGCCCGCCGGACAGGGCGCACAGTCGCTCGCCGACCGGCTGCGCGGGATGCCGGAGCAGGCCAGGGAACAGGCGCTGCTGGATCTCGTACGGACCTGCATCGCGCTCGTCCTCGGCCACGCCACCTCCGCGACCGTCGACACCGGCGTCGCCTTCAAGGCGCTCGGCTTCGACTCCTTCAGCGCGGTCGAGCTCAGGGACCGGCTCATCGCGGCGACCGGGCTGCGGTTGCCGAGCTCGTTGTTGTTCGACTATCCCTCGCCGGCGACGCTGGCGGGGTTCCTGCGCGCGGAGCTGGCCGGAGAAGCGACGCCGGCATCGGTGTCGATGACGCGGACCGGTGGTTTCGACGAGCCGATCGCGATCGTGGGGATGGCCTGCCGGTTTCCTGGTGGCGTTTCCTCGCCCGAGGCTCTGTGGGAGCTGGTGGACGCCGGGACGGACGCGATCGGGGAGTTTCCGCTCGACCGTGGCTGGGATCCGGAGAAGCTGTTCGACCCGGATCCCGACGTCCCGGGCACCACTTATGCCCGGCACGGCGGCTTCCTGTATGAGGCGGCAGAATTCGATTCCGGATTTTTCGGGATTTCGCCGCGTGAGGCGATGGGGATGGATCCGCAGCAGCGCCTGCTGCTGGAGACCTCCTGGGAGGCGTTGGAGCGGGCCGGGATCGCCCCGGCCGGCCTGCGGGGCAGCCGCACCGGCGTCTTCGCCGGCGCGATGGCGCAGGACTACGGCCCAAGGCTGCACGAGGCCACGGGAAGCGCCGAAGGCTACGTGCTGACGGGCACCACCACCAGCGTGATCTCCGGGCGGATCTCTTTCTCGCTCGGTTTCGAGGGCCCCGCCGTGACAGTGGACACGGCGTGCTCGTCGTCGCTGGTGGCGCTGCACCTGGCGGCGCAGTCGCTGCGGTCGGGCGACTGCGACCTCGCCCTGGCCGGCGGCGCGACCGTGATGGCGACCCCTGGCATGTTCGTGGAGTTCTCCCGGCAGCGCGGCCTGTCACCGGACGGCCGGTGCAAGGCGTTCTCGTCCGCGGCCGATGGCACCGGCTGGGGCGAGGGCGTCGGCATGCTGCTGGTCGAGCGGCTGTCGGACGCGCAGCGCAACGGTCACCAGATCCTGGCGGTGCTGCGGGGCAGCGCGATCAACCAGGACGGCGCCAGCAACGGGCTCACCGCTCCCAACGGCCCTTCCCAGCAGCGGGTGATCCAGCAGGCGCTGGCCAATGCCGGACTGTCGGCCGCGGACGTGGACGCGGTCGAGGCGCATGGCACCGGCACCATGCTGGGTGACCCGATCGAGGCCCAGGCACTCATCGCGACCTACGGCCAGGACCGGGCCGGCGGACAGCCGCTGTGGCTGGGTTCGCTGAAGTCGAACATCGGCCACACCCAGGCAGCCGCCGGCGTGGGCGGCGTCATCAAGATGGTGATGGCCATGCGGCACGGGGTGCTGCCGCGAACCCTGCACGTGGACGAGCCGTCGCCGCACGTCGACTGGTCGGCGGGCGCGGTCGAGCTGCTCACCGAGGCACGTTCCTGGGACGAGCACGATCACCCGCGCCGGGCCGCCGTCTCCTCCTTCGGGATCAGCGGCACCAACGCCCACGTGATCATCGAGCAGAGCCCGGTGGCAGAGGCCGAGCCAGAGGTTTGTGCTCCGGCGTTGCCCGACGTGCCGTGGCTGCTCTCCGCCAAGAGCCCCGAGGCGCTCCGGGCGCAGGCCTCCCGGCTGGAGTCGTGGTTCACGGCGCACTTCCCCCCAGCGGACGATGATCTGGCTGGGCCGGCCGATGTGGGCCGGTCGCTGGCGACGAGCCGGGCGGTGCTGGAGCAGCGCGCGGTGGTCGTGGGCCGCGAGCGGGAAGAGCTGCTCGCGGGGCTGCGGGCGCTGGCCGACGGTTCGGACGCGCCCGGAGTCGTCACCGGTAGCGGCACCGGCGGGAAACTGGCCGTGTTGTTCACCGGACAGGGCAGCCAGCGGGTGGGCATGGGCCGCGAACTGGCCGCGGCCTTCCCCGTGTTCGCCGAGGCCCTGGAGGAGATCTGCGCGGCTCTGGACCCGCTGCTGCCCCGCCCGCTGCGCGAGGTGATGTTCGCTGACCCCGACGGGGTGCTGGACGAGACCGGCATGACGCAGCCCGCCCTGTTCGCCTTCGAAGTGGCCCTCTACCGGCTGCTGAACTCCCTCGGCGTCACGCCGGACGTGGTCACGGGGCACTCGGTCGGCGAGATCGGCGCCGCGCACGTGGCCGGCGTGTTCTCCCTGGCCGACGCCTGCACACTGATCGCCGCGCGGGCCCGGCTCATGCAGGGGCTGCCCCCCGGCGGCGCGATGCTGGCCGTCGCCGCCTCCGAGGCCGACGTGCTGCCGCTGCTCGAAGGCTACGAGGACCAGGTCGCCATCGGCGCGATCAACACGCCCACGTCCGTGGTGATCTCCGGCGCGGCGGCGGTGGTCGACCGGATCGCGCAGGACATCACCGTACGCAAGCACCGGCTGCGGATCTCCCTCGCCTCCCACTCGCCGCTGATGGAGCCGATCCTGGAGGAGTACGGCCGGATCGCGGCGACCATCACCTACCACGAGCCGGCCATCCCGGTCATCTCCAACGTCACCGGCGCGATCGCGGAACCCGGGCAGCTCACCAACGCCCAATACTGGGTCGACCACATCCGGCAGCCGGTCCGCTTCGCCGACGGCGTCGCCGCCGCGGCGGCCGCCCTCTTCGTCGAGGTCGGGCCCGACGGCATCCTGACCGGGCTCGCCCAGCAGACGCTCTCCGACGGCGTCTTCATCGCCGCCGCACGCAAGGACCGCGACGAGGTCCGCACGTTCGTCCAGGCCATCGGGCAACTCCACGCCTGCGGCGTCGCCATCGACTGGAACACCTACCTCGGTGCCTCCGCCCGCCACGTCGACCTGCCCACGTACGCCTTCCAGCGGCAGCGGTACTGGCTGGAGGCGCGCGGCCCTGTCGACCTGCCCACCGAGCACGTCGGGCTGTTCGGCGTCGACTGGGTGCCCGCGCCCGCCGCCACAGCGCTCGACACCACAGCGCTCGACACCACAGCGCTCGACACCACAGCGCTCGACACCACAGCGCTCGACACCACTGGGAGCTCGGCATCGGAAGACGTCCTGCTGCCCTGGGAAGAGGACGACGAGGCGGACGGTGCGGCCAGGGCGCGCGCGGCCGTGCTGCGCGTGCTCTCCGCCGTCCAGGAGTGGGTCTCCGGCGAACACCCCCCGTCCGCCCGGCTCGTGGTCGAAACCGGGGCGGTGATGGGCGAAGCTCCCGACCCGGCCGCCACGGCGGTCTGGGGCCTGGTCCGCTCCGTGCAGACCGAGTACCCCGGCCGCTTCGTCCTGCTCGCCCGCGACGGCGGCGCAGAGGTCACCGCGGCCCTCCCCCATGACGAACCGCAGCTGGCGATCATCGAGGGCAGGACGCTCGTCCCCCGGCTGTCCCGGCGTGAGCAGCCGTCCGGCGAGCCCACGTGGCTCGGTGACGGCACCGTACTGGTGACCGGCGCCACCGGCGCGCTCGGCCGGGCGGTCACCAAGCACCTCGTCACCCGGCACGGCGTCAGGAACCTCGTCCTCGCCACCCGCGACCCGCGGGCGCCGGGGGCCGTCGAGCTGGCGGCGCAGCTGGCCGAGCTCGGCGCACACGCCGAACTGGCCGGCTGCGACGTCACCGACCGCGCGGCGCTGGCCGCGCTCATCGCCTCCTGCCAGGAGCTGACCGGCGTCGTGCACATCGCCGGCGTCCTGGACGACGGCGTCGTCTCGGCGCTGAGCCCCGGACGGCTGGACACCGTGTGGCGCACCAAGGCGGACACGGCCTGGCTCCTGCACGACCTGACCAGGGACCGCGAGCTGTCCGCGTTCGTGTTGTTCTCCTCGATCGCGGCCACGCTTGGCAGCGCGGGCCAGGCCAACTACGCCGCCGCCAACGCCTTCCTCGACGGCCTCGCCCGGCACCGCCACGCGCTCGGCCTGCCCGCGACGTCGGTGGCCTGGGGCCTGTGGGAGAACTCCACGGAGCGCGGCGGGATGGCGGGCGACCTCGACACCGCCGACCTGGCTAGGTGGGCCCGGCTGGGTGTCGCGCCGATGCCGCGGGACAAGGCGCTGGCGCTCTTCGACGCCGCGCTCGCCGGTGAGGCGGCGACGACCGTCGCGGCCAGGCTGAGCCTTGCGAAGGTCGCCGACCCCGTGCCGGTGCTGCTCCGCACGATGCTGCCCCGGCCGGTCCAACGCGGCCGGGCCGGCGAGATGGGGCTCGCGCAGCGTCTGCGCGAACTGGACGCCGACGGGCAGGAACGTACGCTGCTCGATCTCGTACGAGGCCAGGCGGCTGTCGTGCTGGGCCACGTGACACCCAGCGTGATCAGCACCGCGGGCGCCTTCAAGGACGCGGGCTTCGACTCGCTGACGGCGGTCGAGCTCAGGAACCGGCTCATTACGGCGACCGGGCTGCGGTTGCCGAGTTCGTTGTTGTTCGACTATCCGTCGCCGGTGGCCCTGGCCGGGTTCCTGCGTGGTGAGCTGGCAGGTGATGCGGAGCCGACGGCGGCGCCCGTGGTGCGGGCCGGTGCGTTGGATGAGCCGATCGCGATCGTGGGGATGGCGTGCCGGTTCCCGGGCGGGGTGACCTCGCCGGAGAGCCTGTGGGAACTCGTCGTCTCAGGCCGGGATGCGGTGGGAGAGTTCCCGGTCGATCGCGGGTGGGATCTGAAGCGACTGTTCAACCCGGACCCGGATGGGCGGGGGACGTCGTATGCGCGGCATGGCGGATTCTTGTACGAAGCGGCGCAGTTTGATTCCGGATTTTTCGGGATTTCGCCGCGTGAGGCCTTGGCGATGGATCCGCAGCAGCGCCTGCTGCTGGAGACCTCGTGGGAGGCGTTCGAACACGCCAACGTCGACCTGAGCGGGTTGCGGGGCAGCAGGACCGGGGTCTTCACCGGCATCGCCGGGCAGGACTACGGACCGCGGCGGCACGAGGGCCCGGAGAGCGTGGCCGGATACCTTCTGACCGGCGGCTCGACCAGCGTCGCCTCGGGCCGGGTGGCTTACACCTTCGGGTTCGAGGGCCCCGCCGTGACGGTGGACACCGCGTGTTCGTCGTCGCTGGTGGCGCTGCACCTGGCCGCGCAGTCGCTGCGGTCGGGCGACTGTGACCTGGCCCTGGCCGGCGGCGCGATGATCATGTCGACGCCGGGCACGTTCGTGGAGTTCTCCCGGCAGCGCGGGTTGTCGCCGGACGGCCGGTGCAGGGCGTTCTCGGCTGCCGCCGACGGCACCGGCTGGGCCGAGGGCGTGGGCGTACTGCTGGTCGAGCGGCTGTCGGACGCGGAGCGCAACGGTCACAGGATCCTGGCGGTGCTGCGGGGCAGCGCGATCAACCAGGACGGTGCCAGCAACGGCCTGAGCGCCCCCAACGGACCGTCGCAGCAGCGGGTGATCCGGCAGGCGCTGGCCAGCGCCGGGTTGTCGGCAGCCGACGTGGACGTGGTGGAGGCGCACGGCACCGGAACGACTTTGGGCGATCCGATCGAAGCCCAGGCCATCCTGGCCACGTATGGGCAGGACCGGCCGGCGGGCCGGCCGTTGTGGCTGGGATCGCTGAAGTCGAACATCGGGCATGCGCAGTCGGCGGCGGGTGTGGGTGGGGTCATCAAGATGGTGATGGCCATGCGCCACGGGCTGCTCCCCAAGACCCTGCATGTGGATGAGCCGTCGCCGCATGTGGACTGGTCGGCGGGCGCGGTCGAGTTGCTGACGGAGGCTCGTCCGTGGGATGAGCTGGATAGGCCGCGGCGGGCTGCGGTGTCGTCGTTCGGAGTCAGCGGCACGAATGCGCACGTGATCATCGAGCAGGGTCCGGTGGCGGAGCCTGGGGTGGTTGCGGCGGGGTTGCCGGTGGTGCCGTGGGTGGTTTCGGCGAAGAGTCCGGAGGCGTTGCGGGCGCAGGCCGCTCGGCTGGTGTCGTGGGTGACGGACCAGCTGGAGCCGGCTGATGTGGGCTGGTCGCTGGCGACGGGCCGGACGGTGCTGGAGCAGCGCGCGGTGGTGGTCGGCGGAGATCGTGACGAACTGCTGGCGGGGCTGCGGGCGTTGGCCGATGGCTCGGACGCACCCGGTGTGGTCACGGGCAGCGGTTCGGGCGGCAAGCTGGCGTTGTTGTTCACGGGTCAGGGCAGTCAGCGGGTGGGCATGGGCCGCGACCTGGCAGAGGCGTTCCCGGTGTTCGCCGAGGCCCTGGCGGAGATCTGCCAGGTTCTGGATCCGTTGCTGCCTCATCCGTTGCGTGAGGTGATGTTCAGCGGTTCCGGCGATGTGCTGGATGAGACGGGAATGACGCAGCCGGCGTTGTTCGCGTTCGAGGTCGCCCTGTATCGGCTGCTGGCCTCTTTCGGGGTGCGCGCCGATGTGCTGGTGGGGCATTCGGTCGGGGAGATCGCCGCGGCGCATGTGGCGGGGGTGTTCTCGCTCGCGGATGCGTGTGCGTTGGTCGCGGCGCGGGCCCGATTGATGCAGGCGCTGCCGTCGGGCGGGGCGATGCTGGCGGTCGCCGCCCCGGAGGCCCACGTGCTGCCGCTGCTGGAGGGCCGCGAGGACCTGGCCGGGATCGCGGCGGTCAACGGGCCGGCCGCGGTGGTGGTCTCCGGCGAGCAGGACGTGGTGGAGGAGATCGCCGCCCTGCTGGCTGAGCGGGGGGTGCGGACGCGTCGTCTTCGGGTGTCGCATGCGTTCCATTCGCCGTTGATGGAGCCGATGCTGGCCGAGTTCGCTGAGGCGATCGCGGGTCTGACGTTCCACGAGCCGGACATGGCGATCGTGTCTAACGTGACCGGGCGACTCGCCGAGCCGGGCCAGCTGACCAACCCCGGCTACTGGGTGGACCACGTGCGGCAGGCGGTGCGGTTCGCCGACGGCATCGCCGCCACCGGTGCGGCGGTGTTCCTCGAGGTCGGACCGGATGGTGTCCTGACCGGGCTGGCGCAGCAGAGCCTCGACAGCGGTGTGTTCGTCCCCGCCGTACGCAAGGACCGCGAAGAGATCCGCACCCTGGTCGAAGCCCTCGGCCACCTCCACACCAACGACATCCCCATCGACTGGAAAGCGCTCCTCACCCCTGGGCGGCCGGTGGACCTGCCGACCTACGCCTTCCAGCACCGGCGCTATTGGCTCGAATCCGGCAGCGCGGGCGGCGACGTGACATCCGCCGGGCTCAGCGCCGTCGACCACCCGATCCTCAGCGCGCTCGTCCCCGCCCCGGACTCCGACACCCTCACCCTCACGGGGCGACTGTCCCTGACCGCACTGCCCTGGCTCGCCGATCATGCGGTCAACGGCACGGTCATCCTCCCCGGCACCGGCTTCCTCGAGATCGCGCTGCGCGCCATGGCGGAGACCGAGGACTGCGAGACGGTCTCCGAGCTCACCCTGCACGCACCCCTCGTTCTCACGCACGACCACCCCGTACAGCTCCAGGTGGTCATCGAAGGACGGGACGACAGCGGTCTGCGCGGCATCGCCCTGTACGCGCGTACCGAAGACACCACCACCTGGCAGCGGCACGCCCAGGGAACGCTCAGCCCAGAGGCCCCCGCGCCCGGCTTCGACCTCGCGCAGTGGCCGCCGCCCGGCGCGCACCGCGTCGGCATCGACGACCTCTACCACGACCTGGCCGTATCGGGCCTGGAGTACGGCGAGACGTTTCAGGGCCTCGTGGGCGCCTGGCAGCAGGACGACGCCGTCTACGCCGAGATCGTCCTGCCCGACCAGGTGCAGGCGGGCGCGGAGCGGTTCAGGTTCCACCCGGCGCTGCTCGACGCGGTGCTGCACTCCATCACGCTCGGCGATCTCCTGCCCCGCACCGAGCCCGGGCGCCCGGCACTGCCGTTCGCCTGGTCCGGTGTCACTGTGCACGCGGCGGGCGGGACCGCGGCCAGGGTACGCACGACCGCGAAAGGCCCCGGCGAGCTCTCGCTGAGCATCGCGGACCACACCGGCGCGCCGATCCTCACGGTGGATTCCCTGGTAGTCAGGGCCGTGGCGAACGAGCTGACGACCCAGAACACCCCGTACACGCTCGACTGGGTGCCGGTGCCGGCGGACGGTCCCGAGCCCGGACGCGTGATCATACTCGACGGCCTGTCCGGGCTGCGCGAGCAGATCGGCGCGGACGTCCCCGACCTGGTGCTCGCCCGGGTGCCGGCCGGTGCGGGACGCACCAGGACGTACGAAGTGCTCGCGCTCGTCCAGGAGTGGCTCGCGGACGAGCGGCTCGACCAGTCCCGGCTGGCGATCGTGACGAGCGGTGCGGTCGGTGACGTACCCGACCTGTCCACCGCGCCCGTCTGGGGCCTGATCCGATCCGCGCAGTCCGAGCACGCCGGCCGGTTCGTCATCCTCGACACCGACGGCCACCCAGACTCGGAGGCCGCCGTGCTCCGCGCCTGCGCGTCCGGAGAGCCGCAACTCGCCCTGCGGCGGGGCGCGATCCACGTGCCCCGGATCGTCCCCGCGATCGGGCCACCCGCGACCGGTCACACGTTCGGAGCCGGCACCGTGCTGCTGACCGGCGGCCTGGGCGGACTCGGTGCCCTGGCCGCACGGCGGCTCGTCACCGAGCACGGCGTATGCCACCTGCTGCTGGCCGGCCGCCGCGGTCCCACGGCCCCAGGAGCCGACGACCTGCTGGCCGAGCTGACCGCGCTCGGCGCGCAGGTCACGATCGCCGCCTGCGACGTGTCGGACCGCGCCCAGCTCGCCGCCCTGCTGACGGCGATCCCCGCCGAACAGCCGCTGACGGGTGTCGTCCACCTGGCGGGCGTGGTCGACGACGGCGCCGTGACCTCGCTGACCCCCGAGCGCATCGACCGCGTCTTCGGGCCGAAGGCGGACGCGGCCTGGCATCTGCACGAGCTCACCAAGGACCTCGGCCTCTCGGCCTTCGTGATGTACTCCTCCATCGCCGGCACGATCGGCAGCGCGGGCCAGGCGAACTACGCGGCCGCGAACACGTACCTCGACGCGCTGGTCCTGCACCGCCGCGCGCAGGGACTGCCCGCCGTCTCCCTGCAGTGGGGACTGTGGGAGGCCGACAGTGGCATGGCCGGCGCGCTGAGCCAGGCCGACGTGGCCAGGCTCGCCAGGACCGGGATCGCGCCGCTCCCCGTGGCGGAGGGCATGTCACTGTTCGACGCGTCGCTCGCGCTCGACCGGGGAGTGCAGATCCTCGCCCGCCTCGACACGGCCGCGCTGCGCCGCCAGGACGAGATCCCCGCCGTCTTCCGCGCGCTGGTCAAGGCCCCGCCGCGGCGGGCCGCCGCCAGACCCGTGCGGGCCACGGCGGACAAGGGCGCGCTGCTGTCACTCATCCGGACGAACGTCGCGCTCGTTACCGGCCACGCCAACGCCGACACCGTGGACATCGGCACCGCGTTCAAGGAGCTCGGCTTCGACTCGCTGAGCTCCGTCGAGCTGCGCAACCGGCTCAACGCCGCCACCGGGCTGCGGCTGCCCGCCACGCTCCTGTTCAACTTCCCCACTCCCGACGAGCTCGCCGCACACCTGTACGCGCAGCTCACCGGTACCTCCGGGGCCGGCCGGGCCACCACTCGCACGGCGACCGCCGACGAGCCCATCGCGATCGTCGGCATGGCCTGCCGCTACCCCGGCGGGGTGGTCTCGCCCGAGGACCTCTGGCAGTTGCTCACGCGGGCCGACGACGCGATCACCACGTTCCCCGACAACCGCGGCTGGGATCTGGAGCGGCTGTACGACCCCGACCCCGCGCACGCCGGGACGAGCTACACCCGCCAGGGCGGGTTCCTGCATGATGCCGACCGCTTCGACCCCGCGCTATTCGGGATCTCGCCGCGCGAGGCCACCGCGATGGACCCGCAGCAGCGGCTGCTGCTGGAAACCTCGTGGGAGGCGATCGAGCGGGCTGGGATCAGCCCGAGGGCGATGCGGGGCAGCCGTACGGGTGTCTTCGCCGGTGTGATGTACCACGACTACGGCACCCGCCTGCCGCACGCGCCCGAGGGCTTCGAAGGGTTCGTGCTCAACGGCAGCGCGGGAAGCATCGCCTCGGGGCGGGTGTCGTACACGTTCGGGCTGGAGGGCCCGGCGGTGACGGTGGATACGGCGTGCTCGTCGTCGCTGGTGGCGCTGCACCTGGCCGCGCAGTCGCTGCGGTCGGGCGAGTGCGACCTGGCGCTGGCCGGCGGCGTGACCGTGATGGCCACGCCCAGCGTCTTCATCGAGTTCTCCCGGCAGCGCGGCCTCGCGCTGGACGGCCGGTGCAAGGCGTTCTCGGCTGCCGCCGACGGCACCGGGTGGGCCGAGGGCGCGGGCATGCTGCTGGTCGAGCGGCTGTCGGACGCGCAGCGCAACGGCCACCAGATCCTCGCGATCGTCCGCGGGACGGCGATCAACCAGGACGGCGCCAGCAACGGGCTCACCGCGCCGAACGGGCCCGCGCAGGAACGGGTGATCCGGCAGGCACTGGCCAACGCCGGGGTGTCGGCCGCCGACGTGGACGTGGTCGAGGCGCACGGCACCGGGACGACGCTCGGGGATCCGATCGAGGCGCAGGCGCTGATCGCGGCCTACGGCCAGGACCGGGACACGCCGCTGTGGCTGGGGTCGCTCAAGTCGAACATCGGCCACACCCAGGCCGCGGCCGGCGTGGGCGGCGTCATCAAGATGGTGATGGCCATGCGGCACGGGCTGCTGCCGCGCACCTTGCATGCGAACGAGCCGTCACCGCACGTGGACTGGTCGGCGGGCGCGGTGGAACTGCTGACCGAGGCGCGGCCGTGGGACCGGGAGGACCGTCCCCGGCGGGCCGGCGTCTCGTCGTTCGGAGTCAGCGGCACCAACGCACATGTGATCATCGAGCAGAGCCCGGCCGCGCCCGCTCTGGACGTGCCGGAGCTTTCTGCCGTGCCGTGGCTGATCTCCGCCAACGACGTCGAGGCGCTGCGGGAGCAGGCCAAGCGGCTCGCGGACTGGGCCGAACAGGACAATCGCCCGCTGGCCGCCGTGGGCAAGGCGCTGGTCTCGGCTCGGGCGGTGCTGGAGCAGCGTGCGGTGGTAGTGGGCGGCTCCAGTGAGGATCTGCTGGCCGGGCTGCGCGCTGTGGCCGACGGCGCGGCCGGCGTGATCATCGGCAGTGGCGCGGGCGGCCAGCTGGCGTTGTTGTTCACGGGTCAGGGCAGTCAGCGGGTGGGCATGGGCCGCGACCTGGCAGAGGCGTTCCCGGTGTTCGCGGAGGCCCTGTCAGAGATCTGCGCGGTGCTGGATCCGTTGCTGCCCTATCCGTTGCGTGAGGTGATGTTCGCCGATTCGGATGGGGTGCTGGATGAGACGGGGATGACGCAGCCGGCGTTGTTCGCGTTCGAGGTGGCGCTGTACCGGCTGCTGGCCTCTTTCGGGGTGCGCGCCGATGTGCTGGTGGGGCACTCGATCGGGGAGATCGCCGCCGCGCATGTGGCGGGGGTGTTCTCGCTCACGGATGCGTGCTCGTTGATCGCGGCGCGGGCCCGGTTGATGCAGGCGCTGCCGTCGGGCGGGGCGATGCTGGCGGTCGCCGCCCCGGAGGCCGACGTGCTGCCGCTCCTCCAGGGCCGGGCCGGGATCGCCGCGGTGAACGGGCCGGCCGCAGTGGTGGTCTCCGGCGAGCAGGACGTGGTGGAGAGGATCGCCGCCCTGCTGGCCGAGCGGAAGGTGCGGACGCGTCGTCTCCGGGTGTCGCATGCGTTCCATTCGCCGTTGATGGAGCCGATGCTGGCCGAGTTCGCTGAGGCGATCTCCGGGCTGACCTTCCACGAGCCCGACATCGCGATCGTCTCCAACGTCACCGGCCGGCTGGCCGAGCCGGGGCAGTTGAGCAGCCCCGGTTACTGGGTGGAGCACGTCCGGCAGGCGGTGCGGTTCGCCGACGGCGTCACCGCCGCGCACGCGGCAGGGGCCACGGTGTTCGCCGAGGTCGGCCCGGACACCACCTTGACGGCTCTGGCCCAGCAGAGCCTCGGCGACGGCGTCTTCGTCCCCACTGTCCGCAAGGATCGCGACGAGGCCCGCACCTTGGTCGAAGCGCTCGGCCATTTCCACACGCACGGCCTGGTCATCGACTGGGACGCCTACTTCGCCGCCATCCCCGCCCAGCACGTCGACCTGCCCACCTACGCCTTCCAGCGTCGGCGCTACTGGATGGACGCCGGCGCCACCACCGGTGACATCGCCTCGGGCGGCGGCTTGGTGGCCGTGGACCACCCGCTGCTCACCGCCATCGTTCCCGCCCCCGGCTCCGACACCCACACGCTCATCGGCCGCCTGTCCCTGGCCGCCCAACCCTGGCTCGCCGACCACGTGGTGGGCGGCCGGGTGGTCGTGCCTGGCGCTGCGCAAGTGGAGCTCGCGGTACGGGCCGGGGACGAGACCGGCTGCCCGGTGCTGGACGAGATCACCCTCCAGAGCCCGATGGTCCTGCCCGCACAGGGCCACCTGCAGCTCCAGGTCGTGGTCGCGGCGGCCGGCGAATCGGGCCGCCGCCAGGTGACGATCTACTCCAGGGACGAGGACGCCGCCGCGTGGAGCCAGAACGCCCAGGGCGTGCTCGCTCAGGCCGCCGCCCTACCCGGCTTCGACCTCGCACAGTGGCCACCGGCCGGCGCGCAGCCTATCGCCGTCGACCACCTCTACGACGATCTTGCCGCGACCGGCATGGAGTACGGCGACACCTTCCAGTGCCTCAGAGCCGCCTGGCGGAAGGACGACGCGGTCTACGCCGAAGTCGCCCTGCCGGAACACGCCCACCCCGACGCCCGGCGGTTCGGGTTGCACCCGGCGCTGCTCGACGCCGCCCTGCACACCATCCCCGTGGCCGGTCTCCTGCCCCAAGCCGAATCCGGCCGGCCGTACATCCCCTTCGCCTGGAACCAGGCGGCGCTGCACGCCGGCGGCGCGACCGCCCTGCGCGTCCGGGTCACCCCCACAGGCAACACCGGCGTCGTCACACTGGCCATGGCGGACACCGCCGGTGCCCCCGTGATGGAGATCGGCTCCCTCACCCTGCGTCCCGCGGCCACCGAGCAGCCGGCCGCCCGTCACAACAACCTGTTCCAGATCGATTGGGTGCCGGCCGGCCGTACGGCCACGAGTGACCTCCCGTACACGCTCTTCGACGTACCCGTGACCGACGCACCCGCCCCAGAGGCGATCAGGCAGGCCACGTACGAGGTCCTGACCGCGGTGCAGGAACTGCTCGCCACCGGGCAGGCCGCTTCGCGGCTGGTTGTGGTCACGCGTGGTGCGGTGGCGGTTGAGCCGGGTGAGACTCCGGATCTGGCGCAGGCGGCGGTGTGGGGTCTGGTGCGGGCGGCGCAGGCTGAGCAGCCGGGCCGGTTCGTGCTCCTGGATCTGGATGCTGCGGCCGTTCTCGCCGACGTGGTCGGTCAGGCACTGGCCACGGGCGAGCCTCAGGTGGCGGTGCGTGCCGGTCAGTTGCGGACGCCCCGGCTCAATCGGGTCACGGTGGTCGAGGGCCGTGGGCCGGTGTTCGGTCCGGATGGGACGGTGCTGGTCACGGGTGGGACGGGTGGGCTGGGTGCGTTGGTGGCCCGGCATCTGGTGACGACTCATGGTGTGCGGCATCTGCTACTGGTCAGCCGGCGTGGCTTGGATGCGCCTGGTGCCGCCGGGTTGGTGGCCGAACTGGCCGAGCATGGTGCCAGCGTGGGCGTCGCCGCCTGTGATGTCGGCGACCGTGACGCCTTGGCGGTGCTGCTCGGCTCGGTCGCCGAGGAGCAGCCACTGATCGGTGTCGTGCACACGGCGGGTGTTCTGGACGACGGCATCATCACCTCCCTCACCCCAGAACGCCTCGACGCGGTCCTGACACCCAAGGCCGATGCCGCTTGGCATCTGCACGAGCTCACGCAAGACCTGGATCTGACCGCGTTCGTGCTGTTCTCCTCCCTCTCCGGGGTGCTGGGCAGCGCGGGCCAGGGCAACTACGCCGCTGCCAACACCTTCCTGGACGCCCTGGCCCAGCGGCGCAGAGCGCAGGGCCTCCCGGTTACCTCGCTGGCCTGGGGACTGTGGGCTTCCGGCGGCATGGCGGGCGAGCTCGGCGACTCCGACCTGCGCCGCCTCGAACGCGGCGGCATCACGCCGCTGCCTGTCGGCGACGGACTGGCCCTGTTCGACATCGCGGTCAACCAGGAACACCCCGTCCTGGTCCCGGCGTCGCTGAGCATGCCCGCGCTGCAGGCCCAGGCCCAGGCGGGCACGCTGCCCCCGGTCCTGCAGGGGCTCGTCCGGGTGCCTGCCCGCCGCACGAGCACAGCCGCCGCGAACCCGGCCGATCTCCTGCAACTCGTACGCGGCCAGGTGGCGGCCGTGCTCGGCTTCTCCAACGCGGATGCCGTGGAGCCGGCCAAGCGATTCCAGGAGCTCGGCTTCGACTCGCTCACCGCGGTGGAGTTCCGCAACCAGCTCAGTACGGCCACGGGCCTGCGGTTGCCGGCGACGCTGGTCTTCGATTGCCCGACCGCTGAGGCGGTGGCGGACTATGTTGCCGCTGAGCTGGCCGGTGGGCAGGTTTCGCAGGCTGTGGTGGCTGCCGCGTCGGTGGTGGACGAGCCGATCGCGATCGTGGGGATGGCGTGCCGGTTCCCGGGGGGTGTGGCGTCGCCGGAGGATCTGTGGGAGCTGGTGGCGCAGGCCCGGGACGCGGTGGGTGAGTTCCCGTCCGATCGTGGTTGGGATCTGGAGAAGTTGTACGACGCGGATCCCGATAATCGGGGGACGTCGTATGCCCGGCATGGCGGGTTCCTGTATGACGCGGGTGACTTCGATCCTGGGTTCTTCGGGATTTCGCCGCGTGAGGCGCTGGCGATGGATCCGCAGCAGCGGTTGCTCCTGGAGTCCTCGTGGGAGGCGATCGAGCGGGCCGGGATCAGTCCTCTCGGGTTGCGGGGCAGCCGTACCGGTGTGTTCGCCGGCGTCATGTACCACGACTACGCCCCTCAGTTGTCTTCCGTGCCAGGTGAGCTGGAAGGACTGATCGGGACTGGTAGCTCCGGGAGCATCGCCTCGGGACGGGTGTCCTACAGCCTGGGTTTGGAGGGCCCGGCGGTCACCGTCGACACGGCCTGCTCGTCGTCCCTGGTTTCGCTCCACCTCGCCGTGCAGGCGTTGCGGTCGGGTGAGTGTGATCTCGCCCTCGCCGGTGGTGTGACGGTGATGGCCACTCCGGGCACGTTCGTGGAGTTCTCGCGGCAGCGGGGGTTGTCGCCGGATGGCCGGTGCAAGGCGTTCTCGGCTTCGGCCGATGGCACCGGCTGGGGTGAGGGCGTTGGCATGTTGCTGGTCGAGCGGTTGTCGGACGCGCGCCGTAACGGTCACCAGGTGCTGGCGGTGGTGCGTGGGTCGGCGGTCAACCAGGACGGTGCGAGCAACGGTCTGACCGCGCCGAACGGGCCGTCGCAGCAGCGGGTGATCCTGCAGGCGCTGGCGAACGCGGGGTTGTCGGCGGCTGATGTGGACGTGGTGGAGGCGCACGGGACTGGGACGACTTTGGGTGATCCGATCGAGGCTCAGGCGCTGCTGGCCACCTACGGCCGGGATCGGGCTGGGGATCGGCCGTTGTGGCTGGGGTCGGTGAAGTCGAACATCGGCCACACGCAGGCCGCGGCCGGTGTGGCCGGCGTGATCAAGATGGTCATGGCCATGCGCAACGGACTGCTGCCCAAGACCCTGCATGCGGATGAGCCGTCGCCGCATGTGGACTGGTCGACGGGTGCGGTGAAGCTGCTGACGGAGCCGGTGTCGTGGCAGGAGAACGGTCGTGCGCTGCGGGCTGCGGTGTCGTCGTTCGGGATCAGTGGCACGAATGCGCATGTCGTGCTGGAGGCGTCTCCGGTCGTGGTCGAGGCTGTGGTTGGTGGCTCGGAGCTGCCGGTGGTGCCGTGGGTGGTCTCGGCGAAGAGTCCGGAGGCGTTGCGGGCGCAGGCCGGCCGGCTGGTGTCGTGGGTGACGGACCAGGTGGAGCTGGCTGATGTGGGCTGGTCGCTGGCGTCCGGCCGGACGGTGCTGGAGCATCGCGCGGTGGTGGTCGGCGGGGATCGTGACGAACTGCTGGCGGGTCTGCGGGTGTTGGCCGATGGGTCGGTGGCGCCGGGTGTGGTCATGGGGAGTGGTTCGGGCGGCAGGCTGGCGTTGTTGTTTACGGGTCAGGGCAGTCAGCGGGTGGGTATGGGCCGGGATCTGGCGGCCGCGTTCCCGGTGTTCGGCGAGGCTCTGGCGGAGATCTGCCAAGCCCTGGACCCCCTGCTGCCGCGTCCGTTGCGTGAGGTGATGTTCGCCGATTCGGATGGGGTGCTGGATGAGACGGGGATGACGCAGCCGGCGTTGTTCGCGTTCGAGGTCGCCCTGTATCGGCTGTTGGCCTCTTTCGGGGTGCGCGCCGATGTGCTGGTGGGGCATTCGATCGGGGAGATCGCCGCGGCGCATGTGGCGGGGGTGTTCTCGCTAGCGGATGCGTGTGCGTTGGTCGCGGCGCGGGCTCGGTTGATGCAGGGGTTGCCGTCGGGTGGGGCGATGCTGGCGGTCGCCGCGCCGGAGGCTGAGGTGGTGCCGCTGCTGGAGGGTCGTGAGGGCCGGGCCGGGATCGCGGCGGTCAACGGGCCGGCCGCGGTGGTGGTCTCCGGTGAGCAGGACGTGGTGGAGGAGATCGCCGCCCTGCTGGCCGAGCGGAAGGTGCGCACCCGCCGCCTCCGGGTGTCGCATGCGTTTCATTCGCCGTTGATGGAGCCGATGCTGGCCGAGTTCGCTGAGGCGATCGCGGGTCTGACCTTCCACGAGCCGGACATGGCGATCGTGTCCAACGTGAGCGGTCGTGTGGCTGAGCCGGGCCTGTTGAGTAACGCCGGTTACTGGGTGGAGCACGTCCGGCAGGCAGTGCGGTTCGCCGATGGCATCGCGGCCACCGGTGCGGCGGTGTTCCTTGAGGTCGGACCGGATGGCGTCCTGACCGGGCTGGCGCAGCAGAGCCTCGACAGCGGTGTGTTCGTTCCTGCTGTTCGTAAGGGCCGTGAAGAGGTCCGCACGGTGGTGGAGGCGCTAGCGCTGTTGCACTCCCATGGCGGGGCGGTGGATTGGGAGGCGTTCTTCGCTCCGGCGTCTCCGCGGCGGGTGGAGTTGCCGACGTATGCGTTCCAGCACCAGCGTTACTGGATGTCCGCGCGGGTTGATGACGGGGATGTGGCGGCGGCTGGGCTGGAGGCCCTCGACCATCCGTTGCTGCGTGCCGTCGTTCCGGCACCGGATGGTGCCCATGTCTCCTTCACCGGGCGGTTGTCGGCGTCGGCGCAGCCGTGGCTGGTCGATCACGTGGTGAACGGGCGGGTGGTTGTTCCGGGTGCGGCGTTGGTGGAGTTGGCGCTGCGGGCGGGGCAGGAGATCGGTTGTCCGGGTGTGGGGGAGCTGACGCTTCAGGCGCCGTTGGTGGTTCCGGATGAGGGTGGCCTGCAGGTGCAGTTGATGGCCGGCGCCCCCGACCACAGCGGCGCGCGGCCGATCAGCCTGCACTCGCGCACCCCGCAGAGCGAGGAGTGGGTACAGCACGCTCAGGGCCTGCTCACCCCCGAGGTGCCCGCGCCGGTGTTCGACCTGACCGTCTGGCCGCCGCCCGGGGCCCGGCAGATCGCCGTCGAGGGCCTGTATGAGGAGATGGCCGCGATCGGGCTGGACTACGGACCGGTGTTCCAGGGGCTGGTGGGGGCGTGGGGTTGGCCGGGTGAGGTGTTCGCCGAGGTGGTGTTGCCGGATGAGGCGCATGCCGAGGCGGGCCGGTTCGGGTTGCATCCGGCGTTGCTGGATGCGTGTCTGCATGCGAGTGCTCTGGGTGATCTGTTGCCGGCGCCCGAGCCTGGCCGGCCGTATCTGCCCTTCGCCTGGTCTGGGGTGAGGCTGCACGCCAGTGCGGCCACCAGCCTCCGCGTTAAGATCACGGCCAGCAGCGCCGGTATCGGCAACGCTGCTGGCGCCGCCGGCATTGCCTTGACCATCGCCGATGAGACCGGTGCGCCTGTGGCCCAGGTCGACGCGCTTACCGTGCGGCCTCTGTCGGCTCAGTTGACGGCCAGCGGTATCCAGGGTTCGCTGCATCAGCTCGACTGGGCCGTCGTCTCCGCTACGTCCACGCCGGACGCGTCCCGCTGGGTCATGCTGGATACCGGGACGGAAGCACTGGCCTCACTCGACGTCGAGAATCTGCCTGAGGCAATCCTCGTCACCTGCCCGGCCGACGGTCATGAACCACACGCCGCCGCACATGCGGTGCTCGGGTTGATCCAGGAGTGGCTGGCCGATGAGCGGTTGGCGGCGGCGCGGCTGGTCGTGGTCACGCGTGGTGCGGTGGCGGTTGAGCCGGGTGAGACTCCGGATCTGGCGCAGGCGGCGGTGTGGGGTCTGGTGCGGGCGGCGCAGGCTGAGCAGCCGGGCCGGTTCGTGCTGCTGGATCTGGATGCTGCCGGTGTTCTTGCCGACGTGGTCGGTCAGGCACTGGCCACGGGCGAGCCTCAGGTGGCGGTGCGGGCCGGTCAATTGCGGACGCCGCAGCTCAGCCCTGCCGCGGTGGTCGGGGGCCAGCCCGTTGAGGGCCGCGGGCCGGTGTTCGGTCCGGGTGGGACGGTGCTGGTCACGGGTGGGACGGGTGGGCTGGGTGCGTTGGTGGCCCGGCATCTGGTGACCGTGCATGGTGTCCGTCATCTGCTGCTGGTCAGCCGGCGTGGCCTGGAGGCGCCTGGTGCTGCCGGGTTGGTGGCCGAGTTGGCCGAGTTGGGTGCCGGGGTGAGTGTGGCCGCCTGTGATGTGGGTGATCGTGACGCGTTGGCTGCGCTGATCGGCTCGGTCGCGGAGGAGCATCCGCTGGCGGGTGTGGTGCATACGGCGGGTGTTTTGGACGACGCTCTCGTCACCTCCCTGACTGGTGAGCGGTTGGACGCGGTTCTGCGGCCCAAGGCGGATGCGGCGTGGCATTTGCATGAGCTCACGCAGCATCTGGATCTGTCGGCGTTCGTGTTGTTCTCCTCGGTGGCCGGGGTGCTGGGCAGTGCGGGTCAGGGCAACTATGCGGCGGCCAATGCCTATCTGGATGCGCTGGCCCAGTACCGCGTGGTGCGCGGGTTGCCGGGCACGTCGCTGGCGTGGGGGCTGTGGGCTTCCGGTGGTATGGCGGGTGAGCTCGGTGATTCTGATCTGCGCCGTATGGAGCGGGCCGGGGTGCGGCCGTTGTCGGTTGAGGATGGGCTGGCGTTGTTCGATACCGCGGTATCGTCCGGCCGGGCGTTGTTGGTTCCCGCGCGATTCGTTCGGGCCCGCGCTACCGGGCGCGGTGCGGTGCGTCGTGCCGGCACGGCCAACGGGCTCACGAAGCGGCTCGCCGGGCTCGACATGGACGAACGCCAGTCGCTGCTGTCGGACCTGGTCCGCGGCCAGGTGGCGGTGGTTCTCGGGTTCGCCGACGGATCAGCGGTCGATCCGCAACGCCAGTTCCAGGACCTCGGGTTCGACTCCCTCTCGGCGGTGGAGTTCCGGAACCTGCTGAACGCGGTTACGGGGCTGCGGTTGCCCGCCACCCTCGTTTTCGATTATCCGACTGCTGAGGCGGTGGCCGGCTATCTGGCGGGTGAGCTGGCGGGCGGGCATGCCGAACGGGCGGTTGTGACTGCCACCTCGGTGGTGGATGAGCCGATCGCGATCGTGGGGATGGCGTGCCGGTATCCGGGTGGGGTGACCTCGCCGGAGGATCTGTGGGATCTGGTGGTGGCCGGGACGGATGCGGTGGGGGAGTTCCCGGCCGATCGTGGTTGGGATGTCGAGGGGGTGTATGCGCCGGAGCCGGGGGTGGCGGGCAAGACGTACACACGTGTCGGCGGGTTCTTGTATGACGCGGCGGACTTCGATCCTGGGTTCTTCGGGATCTCGCCGCGTGAGGCGGCCGGGATGGATCCGCAGCAGCGGTTGTTGCTGGAGGCTTCGTGGGAGGCGATCGAGCGGGCCGGGATCAAGGTCACCGCGCTGCGGGGCAGCCGTACGGGTGTGTTCGCCGGGGTGATGTATCACGACTACGGGTTGGGGACGCCGGCTTCCACCAGCGGCGGGAGCCTGGTGTCTGGCCGGGTGTCCTACAGCCTGGGCTTGGAGGGCCCGGCGGTCACGGTCGACACGGCGTGTTCCTCCTCGTTGGTGGCGCTGCATTGGGCGGCGCAGGCACTGCGGTCGGGCGAATGCGATCTCGCGCTCGCCGGCGGTGTGACGGTGATGTCGACGCCGGGGATGTTCATCGAGTTCTCGCGGCAGCGTGGGATGGCGCCGGACGGCCGGTGCAAGGCGTTCTCGGCTTCGGCCGATGGCACGGGCTGGGGTGAGGGCGTCGGCATGTTGCTGGTGGAGCGGTTGTCGGACGCGCGCCGCAACGGTCATCAGGTGCTGGCCGTGCTGCGGGGCAGCGCGATCAATCAGGACGGGGCCAGTAACGGTCTGACGGCGCCGAACGGGCCGTCGCAGCAGCGGGTGATCCTGCAGGCGCTGGCCAACGCGGGCCTGTCGGCGGCTGATGTGGACGTGGTGGAGGCGCACGGGACTGGGACGACTTTGGGTGATCCGATCGAGGCTCAGGCCATCCTGGCGACCTATGGTCAGGGCCGGGCGGTGGATCGGCCGTTGTGGCTGGGCACGGTGAAGTCGAACTTTGGTCATACGCAGGCGGCTGCGGGTGTGGCTGGTGTGATCAAGATGGTGATGGCCATGCGCAACGGGCTGTTGCCCAGGACGCTGCATGTGGATGAGCCGTCGCCGCATGTGGACTGGTCGGCTGGCGCGGTCGAGTTGCTGACCGAGGCTCGTTCGTGGGGTGAGCTGGATCGGCCGCGGCGGGCTGCGGTGTCGTCGTTCGGGATCAGTGGCACGAATGCGCATGTCGTGCTGGAGGCGTCTCCGGTCGTGGTCGAGGCTGTGGTTGGTGGCTCGGAGCTGCCGGTGGTGCCGTGGGTGGTTTCGGCGAAGAGTCCGGAGGCGTTGCGGGCGCAGGCCGGCCGGCTGGTGTCGTGGGTGACGGACCAGGTGGAGCTGGCTGATGTGGGCTGGTCGCTGGCGACGGGCCGGACGGTGCTGGAGCATCGCGCTGCCGTGGTCGGCGGGGATCGTGACGAACTGCTGGCGGGTCTGCGGGCGTTGGCCGACGGGTCGGACGCACCCGGTGTGGTCACGGGGAGCGGTTCGGGCGGCAGGCTGGCGTTGTTGTTCACGGGTCAGGGCAGTCAGCGGGTGGGCATGGGCCGCGACCTGGCAGAGGCGTTCCCGGTGTTCGCTGAGGTCCTGTCAGAGATCTGCGCGGTGCTGGATCCGTTGCTGCCCTATCCGTTGCGTGAGGTGATGTTCGCGGATGCGGATGGGGTGCTGGATGAGACGGGGATGACGCAGCCGGCGTTGTTCGCGTTTGAGGTGGCGCTGTATCGGCTCTTGTCCTCACTGGGCGTCGCCCCCGATGTGCTGGTGGGGCATTCGGTCGGGGAGATCGCCGCGGCGCATGTGGCGGGGGTGTTCTCGCTAGCGGATGCGTGTGCGTTGGTCGCGGCGCGGGCTCGGTTGATGCAGGGGTTGCCGTCGGGTGGGGCGATGCTGGCGGTCGCCGCGCCGGAGGGCGAGGTGGTGCCGCTGCTGGAGGGTCGTGAGGGCCGGGCCGGGATCGCGGCGGTCAACGGGCCGGCCGCGGTGGTGGTCTCCGGTGAGCAGGACGTGGTGGAGGAGATCGCCGCCCTGCTGGCTGAGCGGGGGGTGCGGACGCGCCGCCTCCGGGTGTCGCATGCGTTCCATTCGCCGTTGATGGAGCCGATGCTGGCCGAGTTCGCTGAGGCGATCGCGGGTCTGACCTTCCACGAGCCGGACATGGCGATCGTGTCCAACGTGAGCGGTCGTGTGGCTGAGCCGGGCCTGTTGAGTAACGCCGGTTACTGGGTGGATCACGTGCGGGAGGCGGTGCGGTTCGCCGATGGCATCGCCGCCACGGGTGCGGCGGTGTTCCTTGAGGTCGGACCGGATGGTGTCCTGACGGGGCTGGCGCAGCAGAGTCTCGACAGCGGTGTGTTCGTTCCTGCTGTTCGTAAGGGCCGTGATGAGGTTCGCACGGTGGTGGAGGCGCTGGGGCTGTTGCACTCCCGTGGTGGGGTGGTGGATTGGGAGGCGTTCTTCGCTCCGGCGTTGCCGCGGCGGGTGGAGTTGCCGACGTATGCGTTCCAGCATCAGCGTTACTGGATCTCGTCGCGTACCGGAGCCGGGGACATGGCTAGTGCCGGGCTAGCGGGTGTCGATCACCCGCTGCTCGGCGCGGTGACCGAACTGGCCGGCAGCGAGTCCGTGGTCTTCAGCGGCCACCTGTCGTTGTCGGCGCAGCCGTGGCTGGCTGATCACGTGGTGAACGGGCGGGTGGTTGTTCCGGGTGCGGCGTTGGTGGAGTTGGCGCTGCGGGCGGGGCAGGAGATCGGTTGCCCGGGTGTGGGGGAGCTGACGCTTCAGGCGCCGTTGGTGGTGCCGGATGAGGGTGGTCTGCAGGTGCAGTTGATGGCCGGCGCCCCCGACCACAGCGGCGCGCGGCCGATCAGCCTGCACTCGCGCGTCGCTGAGAGCGAGGAGTGGGTACAGCACGCCGAGGGCCTGCTCACCGCTGAGGAGGCCGGGCAGGCTCAAATCCTGCTCGGCTCTGAGGCGCCGGTGTCCGAGCTGGTGGTGTGGCCGCCGCAGGGTGCCCGGCCGATCGCGGTCGAGGGCCTGTATGAGGAGATGGCCGCGATCGGGCTGGACTACGGCCCCATCTTCCAGGGCCTGGTGGGGGCGTGGGGTTGGCCGGGTGAGGTGTTCGCCGAGGTGGTGTTGCCGGATGAGGCGCATGCCGAGGCGGGCCGGTTCGGGTTGCATCCGGCGTTGCTGGATGCGTGTCTGCATGCGAGTGCTCTGGGTGATCTGTTGCCGGCGCCCGAGCCTGGCCGGCCGTATCTGCCCTTCGCCTGGTCTGGGGTGAGGCTGCACGCCAGTGCGGCCACCAGCCTCCGCGTTAAGATCACGGCCAGCAGCGCCGGTATCGGCAACGCTGCTGGCGCCGCCGGCATTGCCTTGACCATCGCCGATGAGACCGGTGCGCCTGTGGCCCAGGTCGACGCGCTTACCGTGCGGCCTCTGTCGGCTCAGTTGACGGCCAGCGGTATCCAGGGTTCGCTGCATCAGCTCGACTGGGCCGTCGTCTCCGCTACGTCCACGCCGGACGCGTCCCGCTGGGTCATGCTGGATACCGGGACGGAAGCACTGGCCTCACTCGACGTCGAGAATCTGCCTGAGGCAATCCTCGTCACCTGCCCGGCCGACGGTCATGAACCACACGCCGCCGCACATGCGGTGCTCGGGTTGATCCAGGAGTGGCTGGCCGATGAGCGGTTGGCGGCGGCGCGGCTGGTCGTGGTCACGCGTGGTGCGGTGGCGGTTGAGCCGGGTGAGACTCCGGATCTGGCGCAGGCGGCGGTGTGGGGTCTGGTGCGGGCGGCGCAGGCTGAGCAGCCGGGCCGGTTCGTGCTGCTGGATCTGGATGCTGCCGGTGTTCTTGCCGACGTGGTCGGTCAGGCACTGGCCACGGGCGAGCCTCAGGTGGCGGTGCGGGCCGGTCAATTGCGGACGCCGCAGCTCAGCCCTGCCGCGGTGGTCGGGGGCCAGCCCGTTGAGGGCCGCGGGCCGGTGTTCGGTCCGGGTGGGACGGTGCTGGTCACGGGTGGGACGGGTGGGCTGGGTGCGTTGGTGGCCCGGCATCTGGTGACCGTGCATGGTGTCCGTCATCTGCTGCTGGTCAGCCGGCGTGGCCTGGAGGCGCCTGGTGCTGCCGGGTTGGTGGCCGAGTTGGCCGAGTTGGGTGCCGGGGTGAGTGTGGCCGCCTGTGATGTGGGTGATCGTGACGCGTTGGCTGCGCTGATCGGCTCGGTCGCGGAGGAGCATCCGCTGGCGGGTGTGGTGCATACGGCGGGTGTTTTGGACGACGCTCTCGTCACCTCCCTGACTGGTGAGCGGTTGGACGCGGTTCTGCGGCCCAAGGCGGATGCGGCGTGGCATTTGCATGAGCTCACGCAGCATCTGGATCTGTCGGCGTTCGTGTTGTTCTCCTCGGTGGCCGGGGTGCTGGGCAGTGCGGGTCAGGGCAACTATGCGGCGGCCAATGCCTATCTGGATGCGCTGGCCCAGTACCGCGTGGTGCGCGGGTTGCCGGGCACGTCGCTGGCGTGGGGGCTGTGGGCTTCCGGTGGTATGGCGGGTGAGCTCGGTGATTCTGATCTGCGCCGTATGGAGCGGGCCGGGGTGCGGCCGTTGTCGGTTGAGGATGGGCTGGCGTTGTTCGATACCGCGGTATCGTCCGGCCGGGCGTTGTTGGTTCCCGCGCGATTCGTTCGGGCCCGCGCTACCGGGCGCGGTGCGGTGCGTCGTGCTGGCACGGCCAACGGGCTCACGAAGCGGCTCGCCGGACTTGAGGCGGCTCAGCGGCGTCCGATTCTGCTGGATCTGGTACGGCGGGAAGTCGCCGGCGTACTGGCGTACCCCTCGGTGGATTCGGTGCAGCCAGATCGCACCTTCCAGGAGCTGGGCTTCGATTCCCTGGCCGCGGTGGAGTTCCGCAACCAGCTCAGTACGGCCACGGGCCTGCGGTTGCCGGCGACGCTGGTCTTCGATTGCCCGACCGCTGAGGCGGTGGCGGACTATGTTGCCGCTGAGCTGGCCGGTGGGCAGGTTTCGCAGGCTGTGGTGGCTGCCGCGTCGGTGGTGGATGAGCCGATCGCGATCGTGGGGATGGCGTGCCGGTTCCCGGGGGGTGTGGCGTCGCCGGAGGATCTGTGGGAGCTGGTGGCGCAGGCCCGGGACGCGGTGGGTGAGTTCCCGTCCGATCGTGGTTGGGATCTGGAGAAGTTGTACGACGCGGATCCCGATAATCGGGGGACGTCGTATGCCCGGCATGGCGGGTTCCTGTATGACGCGGGTGACTTCGATCCTGGGTTCTTCGGGATCTCGCCGCGCGAGGCCACCGCGATGGACCCGCAACAGCGGCTCCTACTGGAAACCTCGTGGGAGGCGATCGAACGGGCCGGGATCAGCCACACCACGCTGCGCGGCAGCCGTACGGGTGTATTCGCCGGCGTCATGTACCACGACTACGGGACCCGGCTCTCGGCTGTGCCGGGTGAGCTGGAAGGGCTGATCGGGACCGGCAATGCCGGAAGCGTCGCGTCCGGTCGGCTGTCATACACGTTGGGGCTCGAAGGTCCCGCCGTCACCGTGGACACGGCCTGCTCGTCGTCGCTGGTGGCGCTGCACTGGGCGGCGCAGGCGTTGCGGTCGGGCGAGTGCGATCTCGCCCTCGCGGGTGGTGTGACGGTGATGGCCACTCCGGGCACGTTCGTGGAGTTCTCGCGGCAGCGCGGGTTGTCACCTGATGGCCGGTGCAAGGCGTTCTCGGCTTCGGCCGACGGCACCGGCTGGGGCGAGGGCGTCGGGATGCTGCTGGTCGAGCGGTTGTCAGATGCCCGGCGCAATGGGCATGAGATTCTCGCGGTGCTGCGCGGCAGTGCCGTCAATCAGGACGGCGCCAGCAACGGCCTGACCGCGCCGAACGGTCCTTCCCAGCAGCGGGTGATCCTGCAGGCGCTGGCGAACGCCGGGTTGTCCACCATGGACGTCGACGCGGTGGAGGCGCACGGCACCGGGACCACGCTGGGTGACCCGATCGAAGCCCAGGCCCTACTGGCCACCTACGGTCGAGACCGGGCGGAGGATCGGCCGTTGTGGCTGGGGTCGGTGAAGTCGAACCTCGGTCATACGCAGGCGGCTGCGGGTGTGGCCGGTGTGATCAAGATGGTGATGGCGTTGCGGCATGGTGTGTTGCCGCAGACGCTGCATGCGGATGAGCCGTCGCCGCACGTGGACTGGTCGGCGGGTGCGGTGAAGTTGCTGACCGAGCCGGTGTCGTGGCAGGAGAACGGTCGTGCACGGCGGGCTGCGGTGTCGTCGTTCGGGATCAGTGGCACGAATGCGCATGTGATCCTCGAACAGGGTCCGGTGGTGGAGCCCGGGGTGGTCGCGGCGGGGTTGCCGATGGTGCCGTGGGCGGTTTCGGCGAAGAGTCCGGAGGCGTTGCGGGCGCAGGCCGCTCGGCTGGTGTCGTGGGTGACGGACCAGGTGGAGCTGGCTGATGTGGGCTGGTCGCTGGCGACGGGCCGGACGGTGCTGGAGCATCGCGCTGCCGTGGTCGGCGGGGATCGTGACGAACTGCTGGCCGGGCTGCGGGCGTTGGCCGACGGCTCCGTATCACCGGGCTTGGTCACGGGGAGTGGATCGGGTGGCAAGCTGGCGTTGTTGTTCACCGGTCAGGGCAGTCAGCGGGTGGGCATGGGCCGCGACCTGGCAGAGGCGTTCCCGGTGTTCGCGGAGGCCCTGTCAGAGATCTGCGCGGTGCTGGATCCGTTGCTGCCCTATCCGTTGCGTGAGGTGATGTTCGCCGATTCGGATGGGGTGCTGGATGAGACGGGGATGACGCAGCCGGCGTTGTTCGCGTTCGAGGTGGCGCTGTATCGGCTCTTGTCCTCACTGGGCGTCGCCCCCGATGTGTTGGTGGGGCATTCGGTCGGGGAGATCGCGGCGGCGCATGTGGCCGGGGTGTTCTCGCTGGCCGATGCGTGCACGTTGATCGCGGCCAGGGCGCGGTTGATGCAGGCGCTCCCATCGGGTGGGGCGATGCTGGCGGTCGCCGCCCCGGAGTCCGAGGTGTTGCCGCTTCTGCAGGGCACGACTGGGATCGCGGCGGTGAACGGGCCGTCCGCGGTGGTGGTCTCGGGTGCGGAAGAGGCGGTCGAGGAGATCGCGAGTGTGCTGGCCGAGCGAAAGGTACGCACCAGCCGTCTTCGGGTGTCGCATGCGTTCCATTCGCCGTTGATGGAGCCGATGCTGGCCGAGTTCGCCGAGGCCATTTCCGGTCTGACGTTCAGGGACCCGGTCATTCCGATCGTCTCCAACGTGACCGGGCAACTCGCCGAGCCGGGGCAGTTGAGCGATCCGTCCTACTGGGCGGATCACGTACGGCAGGCAGTGCGGTTCGCCGACGGCATCGCCGCCACGGGCGCGTCGGTGTTCCTCGAGGTTGGCCCGGACGGCGTCCTGACCGGACTGGCACAGCAAAGCCTTGACGACGCGGTGTTCGTCCCGGTCGTACGTAAGGACCGAGAAGAGGTCCGCACGGTGGTGGAGGCGCTAGCGCTGTTGCACTCCCATGGCGGGGCGGTGGATTGGGAGGCGTTCTTCGCTCCGGCCTTGCCCCGACGGGTGGAGTTGCCGACGTATGCGTTCCAGCATCAGCGTTACTGGATCTCGTCGCGTACCGGAGCCGGGGACATGGCTAGTGCCGGGCTAGCGGGTGTCGATCACCCGCTGCTCGGCGCGGTGACCGAACTGGCCGGCAGCGAGTCCGTGGTCTTCAGCGGCCACCTGTCGTTGTCGGCGCAGCCGTGGCTGGCTGATCACGTGGTGAACGGGCGGGTGGTCGTTCCGGGTGCGGCGTTGGTGGAGTTGGCGCTGCGGGCGGGGCAGGAGATCGGTTGTCCGGGTGTGGGGGAGCTGACGCTTCAGGCGCCGTTGGTGGTGCCGGATGAGGGTGGTCTGCAGGTGCAGTTGGTGGCCGGCGGCCCCGACCACGGTGGTGCGCGGCCGATCAGCCTGTACTCGCGTACTCCGCAGGGCGAGGAGTGGGTGCAGCATGCTCAGGGCCTGCTCACCCCCGAGGTGCCCGCGCCGGTATTCGACCTGGCGGCATGGCCCCCGCCCACCGCCCGGCCGATCGCGGTCGAGGGCCTGTATGAGGAGATGGCCGGGATCGGGCTGGACTACGGACCGGTGTTCCAGGGGCTGGTGGCGGCGTGGGGCCGGCCGGGTGAGGTGTTCGCCGAGGTCGTGTTGCCGGATGAGGCGCATGCCGAGGCGGGCCGGTTCGGGTTGCATCCGGCGTTGCTGGATGCGTGTCTGCATGCGAGTGCTCTGGGTGATCTGTTGCCGGCCCCGGAGCCTGGCCGGCCGTATCTGCCTTTCGCCTGGTCTGGGGTGAGGCTGCACGCCAGTGCGGCCACCAGCTTGCGGATCAAAGTCAGCCAGGCGGCGGGCGGTGTCACGCTGGCCGTCGCCGATGAGGTCGGCGCGCCCGTGGCCCAGATCGACACTCTCACCCTCCGCCCCCTCTCCACCACGGGGCCGGCCACCGGGCAAGGCCAGATCCGCCAACTCGAGTGGACCGCCGTTCCCGGCGAACCCGTGGCCCAGGCCCCACGTTGGGCGGTCATCTCCGAGCGCGACGACGCGCTCGGCGCCGAGACCCATCCCGGCCTGGACCACCTGGCCGAGGCGGGACCGGTTCCCGAGCAGGTCCTGGCGATCATTGAGCCAGGCACGAACCAGGCCACCCACCACGTGCTGAAACTGGTGCAGGAGTGGCTGGCCGACGACCGATACGCGGCGTCAAGGCTGGTCGTGGTCACCCGTGGTGCGGTGGCGACCGGCCCCGGCCAGGCTCCAGACCCGGACCAGGCCGCAGTGTGGGGCCTGGTACGTGCCGCGCAGGCCGAGCAGCCCGGCCGGCTCACATTGCTGGACCTCGACGGGGACGACTCCTCGGCGAAGGCGGTCGAGCGGGCACTGGCCAGCGGTGAAGAGCAGCTGGCGATCAGAGACGGCGAAGTGTGGACGCCGCGCCTCGTGAGGGCCACCGGCCTGGACGAGGGACCGAAGCCGGAGTTCGGTGAGCAGGCCACGGTGCTGGTCACCGGTGGCACCGGCGGGCTGGGCGGGCTGGTGGCCAGGCATCTGGTCACCGCCTACCAGGTGCGGCACCTGGTGCTGGTCAGCCGGCGCGGCATCACGGCGCCCGGCGCCGCCGAACTGGTGGCCGAGCTGTCGGAGCTCGGCGCCCAGGTGAACGTCGCCGCGTGCGATGTGGGTGATCGCGACGCGCTCGCCGATGTGATCGCGGGCATACCGAAGGACCGCCCGCTCGCTGGAGTGGTGCACACGGCCGGCGTGCTGGACGACGGCGTCATCACCGCCCTCACTCCGGACCGCCTCGACAGCGTGCTGCGGCCCAAGGCCGAGGCCGCGCGGCACCTGCACGAGCTCACACAGGACCTGGACCTGACCGCTTTCGTGTTGTTCTCCTCGCTGGCCGGCGTGCTGGGCAGTCCAGGTCAGGCCAACTACGCGGCCGCCAACGCGTACCTGGACGCCCTGGCCCAGCAGCGCAGGGCGCAGGGACGTACGGCGATCTCGCTGGCCTGGGGCCTGTGGGAGGACGGTGGGATGGCCGAGCTGGACGAGACCGCCCTGCGGCGGCTGGCCCGCTCGGGTGTGGTGCCGCTGTCGAACGAGGACGGCCTGGCCCTGTTCGACACCGCGCTCCAGAGTGACCGTGCGGTCCTGGTTCCCGCGCGGTTCACCCGGAGCAACGCTAGGACCCCGCTCCGGCGGGCCGGGACGGCAGTCGGGCTCGCCAGCCGGCTGGCCGGGCTGGAGCCGGCCGAACGCGGGCCGGTGCTGTCCGACCTCGTACGCGAGCAGGCCGCCACCGTGCTCGGTTTCCCCGACGGATCGGCCATCGACCCCCAGCGCCAGTTCCAGGAGCTCGGCTTCGACTCGCTCACCGCGGTCGAGCTGCGGAACCGGCTCACCGTGGTCACCGGCCTGCGCCTGCCGGCCACGATGGTCTTCGACTACCCGACCCCCCATGCCCTCACCGGCCTGGTGCTGGAGCAGCTCTTCCCCAGCGAGGCGACCGGCAGCGGCGTGCCGCGCAGCGACACCGACGTACGGCAGCTCCTGACGACCATCCCGATCTCCCGGCTGCGCGAGGCCGGGCTGCTGGACAGCCTGTTCCGCCTGGCCGGCACCGAGGAGCCGGAGACGAACGGCAGCGCCCAGGCCATCGACAGCATGGACGCCGATCTCCTGATTCAGCTCGCCCTCGACGGCGGGAACTCCTAAGCAGAAGGAAAGTGAGCATGAACCTGGTAACCACGTGGACGAAACTCCACGAATCGCACTCATCGACGGACCTGGTCCTCTGCGTCGACTTCACGGAAACCGGCCGCATCGAGGCCGGCTTCCCCGACCTGGTGAAGCGACTGGCCTATGACGCCACGTACTGGCACGTCGCCCCGCCCGCCGTGGCGCCCGACTCGGGCATCGGCGGTGCCGCGTACGTCCGGTCCTGGCTGGAGCCCGTCAAGGAGAGCGGGATGACGGTCCGTGCGGTGATGGGTTACTGCGTGGGCGCCGTCTACGCGGCCGAGCTCGTCGACGCGCTGGCCGAGCTGCAGGATGCGCCGCCCGAGCTGATCGTCTTCGATCCGGAGCCCACGAGCCTGGAGAACGTCTACTTCCAGTTCGACAAGGTCTTCTCGGTCCTGTCCACGATCCTCAGCGCCGAGGACATCGCCCTGACCAGGGAGACCATGGATCGGGTGGCCGAGGAGGAAGGCATCACGGTCGAGCAGTACGCCTCGCGGCTCTTCCACACCTTCCGCGACGTCGGCCACAACGCGTTCATCAGGGCCGGTCTCGACCAGGAATACGCCGAGGAGATGTGGGCCACCTTCAGCGCCTTCCTGTCCTACCTGACCTACGCCGACCTGATCGACCCCTGGGACGGCTGGCGGCGAGGCACCGCGCTGAGCTCGTCCAACCCCAACAACGGCCTGAACCGGCTGCGCGCCGGCACCGACGCCGTCCTGGTGGCCAAGGAGCTCTGCTTCGAGGAGGGCCACGACGAGCTGCTCAGGTCCGACGAGGTCGCCCGCGCCGTCACCGAGCTGCTGGAGCGATGACCATGGAGCAGATGCTGGGCCAGCGGGCCACGCGCAAGGAGCAGGCTCTGTGGCTGCTGGAAGAGCTCGTCCCCGGCACCGGGGTGAACAACCTGAGCGTGGCCTTCACCGTGGCGGGCCCGCTGCGGCGGCCCCTCGTGCTGGACGCGATGACCCGCCTGCTGCGCCGTCACGAGATCCTGCGCACGGTCTTCCGCATCGAGACCGAGGCGATGATGCGGGAGGTCCTGCCGCCAGAGGCGGTCGAGTTGCGGCTCGAGGAAGGCGGTGGCACGCGGGAGTGGCTGACGGGGTTCCTCGCGCGGCCGTTCCACGCGGACGGCGAGTTGCTCGTGCGCGCCGCGGTCGTCGAGGAGGAGGCGGGCGAGGTCTACTGCCTGGCGATCCATCACTCGATCTTCGACGGCCTGTCGTCGGCGCTGCTGCTCGGCGAGCTCGCGGCCCTCTACAACGCGATGGCGGCAGGCGAATCGCCGGCGCTGGAGGTGGCGCCGGTCTGGTGTGAACCGGCCGCGGATCCGCGCAGCGCGGCGTTCTGGCGCGACAAGCTGGACGGGTTCCGCGCCGGCGAGCTGGACCTGTGGTGCGAGAAGCCGGAGGCGTCGCAGGTCACCCTCGCCGGCGACGTGATCAACTGGGAGCTGTCTCCCGCCGCCCGCGACGCGGCCCGGCGCATGCAGGCCGAGCTGCGGTCGCCCGAATCCGTCATCCTGCTGGCCGCGTACGGGGTGCTGCTCGCCGCTCACGGCGCCGGCCCCGACCTCACGATCGGCTCACCGATCAGCGTACGGACCCCCGACGCGGGCGCGCGGCTCGGCTACCACATCAACGTCCTCACCCTGCGTACCCGGGTCGACTGGGCGGAGAGTTTCAGGAAGCACGCCCGGCTGACCCGCCGCACGTTCATGGAGGCCATGGCGCACGCCGACTACCCGGTGGACGACCTGCTGGAGCTCGTGCCGCGCGACGGCTGGCGGAACAACCTCTTCCGGCACACCTTCAACTACGTCCCCGCCGACATCGGCGCCGCGTTCACGCTGGACGGCATGCCCGCCGCGCAGGTGGTGATCGAGAACGGCTCCAGCAAGTTCGACCTGGAGTTCTTCGTCACCTCCACGCCGGAGGCGATCAAGATCAGGGCCGCTTTCTGCGTGGACGTCCTCGGCAGGGCCGAGGTGGAGCTGCTGCTCGCCCGCTTCGACGAACTGCTCGTCACGCTCGCTGCGGGGCCGGACACGGCGTTGGCGGACGTGTCCGTCTGGTGCGAACGAGACAGGGCGGTCATCGAGCAGGCCAACGCCACCGAACGCACGGTGACACCCGCGACCGTGCTGGAGATGATCGCCGATCGGGTGTTCGCCGCTCCCGAGGCGGACACGGTCGCGGTCCTCGACGGCGACCGCCGGATCGGCCTGCGCCGCCTGTGGGCCGCCGCCGAGGCCACCCGCGACCTGCTGCTTGCCGCCGGCACGGGCCGGGGTGACGTCGTCGCACTGCTCGCGCCGCGCGGGCCCGAGCTGGCCGCGGCGGCGCTCGGCGTATGGCTGGCCGGCGCGGCGTACCTGCCGCTCGACCCCGACCACCCCGAGCAGCGGCTCGGCCACCAGCTCGACGACTCGGCGGCCGTCGTGGTGCTCGCCGGAGAAGGCGTCACCGTTCCCGGCGAGCGTACGGTCCTGCCGCTCGTGAACGTCGACTCGGTGGCACCGGTCTCCGGTACGGTGCCGCCGCCCAGCCCGGTCGCGCCGGACGACCGTGCGTACCTGATCTACACCAGCGGCTCCACCGGGCTGCCCAAGGGCACCCTGATCGACCATCGTGCCCTCGCCAACCTGATCGCCCACTTCGCGGACCAGCTGGCGGCGGGCGCCGGGGACACCATGTTGTGGCTGACTACGTTCAGCTTCGACATCTCCGCGCTGGAGCTGTTCCTGCCCCTGGCGGCCGGCGGCCGGCTGGCCGTCGCCCCGGACGACGCCCGCACGCAGGGCGAACCGCTCGCCGACGCCCTGCGGCGCTACGACGTGACCATCGTCCAGGCCACGCCGACCACCTGGCGCCTCGTCATCGACCAGGTCGCGGGCCTGCTCGCCGGCCGCCGCGTGCTCTGCGGCGGTGAGCCGCTGCCCGCCGTCCTGGCCGGGAAGCTGGCCGCGACGGGCTGTGAGCTGTCCAACGTGTACGGCCCCACCGAGACCACGATCTGGTCCACCGCCGGACGCGTCGACGCCGCCGCGGACCGCGTCGACGTGGGCGTGCCGATCGCCAACACCAAGGTGTACGTCGCCGACCCGGCCGGCCGCGCGCTGCCGATCGGGACGCGCGGCGAGCTGTGCATCGCGGGCGACGGCGTGGCCGTCGGCTACCACGGCCGCCCCGACCTGACCGCCGAGCGGTTCGGCGAGCACGTTTCGTACGGGCGGTTCTACCGCACCGGCGATCTGGCCCAATGGGCGCACGACGGCCGGCTGGAGATCCTCGGCAGGCTCGACCGCCAGGTCAAGTTGCGCGGCAACCGGATTGAGCTGGCCGAGGTCGAGGGCGTGCTGCTGACCCACCCGGACGTACGCGCCGCTGCGGTCGTGATCGTCGGCGACCCCAGCGCCGACGCCGTCCTGTGGGCCTTCGTGGTGGCGCCGGACCGGCCGGACGTTGGCTCGGAGTTGTGGGTGCACGCCAGCGCGTCCCTCCCGTACGCCGCCACCCCCCAGGAGTACGTGGCCGTGGACGCCTTCCCGATGACCGGAAACGACAAGGTCGACTACCCGGCGCTGCGCCGGCTGGCCCAGGAGCTGCGCGGCGCCGAGACCGTCACGGAGGAGCCGGGACTGCCCGCGGAGAGCGGGAACGAGCTGGTCGACACCCTCGTGTCGTTGTGGAACGCCATGCTGAGCCGCTCCGACATGGGCCCCGACAGCCACTTCTTCGCCCACGGCGGGCACTCGCTGCTGGCCGTCAAACTGCTTCAGGAAATCAAGCGGGTGACCGAGGTACGGCTCAAGCTCAAGGACATCTTCGAGGAGCCGACCCCGTCCGGCCTGGCACGCAGGCTGCTGGCGGCTGACCCCTCCTGAGCGCACTCGGCCCCACGTTGATAGGCGGGTTTCTTTAGTGATGGACAAATCTCCCGTTCCGTCCCTCGAGTCGATGCGCGCGGATATCGCGGGCCAGCTCGGCATCGACCCCTCCGCGATCGCGGACGAAGCCGACCTCGTCACCCTGGGGCTCGACTCGCTGCGGGCCATGAGACTGGCCGGGCGGTGGCGGCGCGCTGGAGCCGGGGTCGCCTTCGCCGAACTGGCGGAGGAGCTCACCCTGGCGGCCTGGTGGTCGCTGGTCTCCTCGCGGTCGCCGGCACCTGCCGAGCCCGAGACGGTCGTGGACGAGACGGCGCCGTTCCCGCTGACCCCGGTGCAGCTGGCGTACTGGATCGGCCGTACGGACGGGCAGGTCATCGGTGGTGTCGGTTGCCACGCCTACCTCGAGTTCGACGGCTCGGGCATCGACCCGGCCAGGCTGGAGCGGGCCGTATTCGCGCTGATCGACCGGCACGGCATGTTGCGCGCGGTCTTCCACGACGACGGCACCCAGCAGATCATGGACACCAGCCCGTGGCCGGGCCTGACCGTGCACGACCTGACCGTGCACGACCCCTCGGGGCTCGGCGAGGACACCGCCGAGCACGTCCGCGAGCAGCTCTCCCACCGCCGGTTCGACGCCTCCAGAGGCGAGGTGTTCGACGTGCGCCTGTCGCTGCTTCCCGACGGCGGCACCCGGGTGCACTTCGAGGTGGACTTCCTGGTCGCCGACGTGCTCGGCCTGCAGATCCTGCTGCGGGACCTGGCCCGTCTCTACCTGGATCCGGGCACGCCGGCCGCCCCTCTGGTCTGGTCGTTCCCCCGCTATCTCGCGGCCAGGAACGCCGCACGCTCCAGGGACCACGCCAGGGACCGGGAGTACTGGCAGGGCCGCATGTACGAGCTGCCCGGCGCACCCCGGCTGCCGCTCGCCGTGGACCCGAGCCTGATCGCCCGGCCCCGGTTCGCACGCCGTGAGCGGTGGTTGTCCGTCGAGGCGTGGCAGCGGATCCAGGCGCAGGCCCGGGCGTACGGACTGACCCCCGCCATGGTGCTGGCCGCCGCGTACTGCGAGGTGCTCGCCGCGTGGAGCGGCGAACCGCGCTTCCTCATCAACGTGCCGCTGTTCGACCGGGACGACACCGTCCATCCGGACGTGGCCCACATGGTCGCGGACTTCACCAACCTGATCCTGCTGGCCGCCGACTTCTCCGAGGCCCAGCCGTTCGCGGAACGGGCCAGGGCCCTGCAGTCCCGCTTCCGCGCCGACGCCGGCCACACCGGCTACTCCGGCGTCGAAGTGCTCCGTGACCTGGCCCGTGACGGGGAGCACACGGGTGCGCCGGTGGTGTTCGCCTGCAATCTGGGCACCGAGCTGATCGTGCCCGAGGTCAGAGAGGCCTTCGGGGAGCCGGGCTGGATGATCACGCAGACGCCGCAGGTGTGGCTCGACCACCAGATCAACGAGTACGAACACGGGCTCCATCTGGCATGGGACGCGGTGGAGGAGTTGTTCGCGCCGGGTGTGTTGGATGCGATGTTCGAGGCGTATGGGGGGTTGCTGGGGTGGTTGGTGGAGGGTGATTGGTCGGTTGCGGCTCCGGTGGGGTTGCCTGCTGGGCAGGTTGTGGTTCGGGATCGGGTCAATGACACGGCTGGGCCGGTGGTTGAGGGTGTGTTGCATGGCGGGTTTTTCGCGCAGGCGGGGCGTGAGCCCGGTCGTGCGGCGTTGGTCGGGGATCTGGGGGTGGTCACGTATGGCGAGTTGGCGGATCGGGCGTTGCGGGTTGCGGGGCACTTGCAGGGTGCGGGGGTTGGGCCGGGGGATGCGGTTGGTGTGATGGTGCCTCGGGGGCCTGATCAGGTCGTCGCTGTGTTGGGGGTGTTGGCGGCGGGTGGTGTGTATGTGCCGGTGGGGGTGGATCAGCCGGTGGCGCGGCGGGATCGGATTTTGGCGCGGGCCGGGGTGCGGTATGTGTTGTCTGATGTGTCGTTGCCGGCGGTGCCGTTGGCGGGGCCGGTGGTGGTGTCGCCGGATTTGTCGGCGTATGTCATCTTCACGTCGGGGTCGACGGGTGAGCCGAAGGGGGTGGAGGTCTCTCATCGGGCGGCGTTGAACACGGTGCAGGACGTCAACGTGCGGTATGGCGTCGGGCCGGATGATCGGGTGCTGGCGGTGTCGGCGCTGGATTTCGATCTGTCGGTCTATGACGTGTTTGGTTTGTTGTCGGTCGGTGGCGCGCTGGTGTTGGTGGGGGAAGAGGATCGGCGTGATGCCCGGGTTTGGGCGCGGTTGTGCGCGGATCATCGGGTCACCGTGTGGAACAGCGTGCCGACGTTGCTGGACATGCTGCTGGTCAGTGTGCCGGAGGTGGCGCCGAGTTTGCGGTTGGCGTTGGTGTCGGGTGACTGGGTGGGGCTGGATCTGCCGGCTCGGCTGGCGGTGCAGAGCGGTGGCCGGTGTCGTCTGGTGGCGTTGGGTGGTGCGACGGAGGCGGCGATCTGGTCCAATGCGTTGGAGGTGGATCACGTTCCCGCTCACTGGACGTCGATCCCGTATGGGTTTCCGCTGCGTAATCAGCGGTACCGGGTGGTGGACGCGCGTGGCCGGGACTGCCCGGATTGGGTGGCGGGCGAGTTGTGGATCGGTGGCGCCGGCGTGGCGGTGGGCTATCGGGGTGATCCTCAGGCCAGCGCGGTCAAGTTCGTTGAGCACGCTGGTGGGCGCTGGTATCGCACCGGGGATCTGGGTCGGTACTGGCCGGATGGGATGTTGGAGTTTCTGGGCCGGGCCGATCATCAGGTCAAGATCCGTGGGCATCGTATTGAGTTGGGTGAGATCGAAGCGGCCCTGCTGGCGCATCCGGGGGTGAGTCGTGCGGTGGCGGTGGCCGTCGGGGATCGTCGCCGGCGTCGCCTGGCCGCCTTTGTGACTCCGGGTGATGTCCAACCGGACGAGCTCGCCGCTTTCCTGGCCGGCCGGTTGCCCGGTTACGCGGTCCCGGCTGCGATCACGGCCCTGGACGACCTGCCCTTGACCGCCAACGGAAAGATCGACAGAGCCGCCCTCACCATGGAAGCGCTTGCAGCAGGCGTGCGCACCGTGGAGGAACCGCCGGTCGGCCCGGCCGAGATCGTGCTCGCCAAGATCTGGGCAGACCTGCTCGAAATCCCCTCCGTCCAGCGTACGGACAACTTCTTCTTTCTCGGCGGAGACTCGCTGCTCGCCACACGTATGATCGCCAAGCTGCGGGCGGCAGGCGTCCACGACGCCAGGTTGAGCCTGCTCTTCCAGTTGCCGGTGCTCGCCGGCTTCGCGGCGACCCTCAGCCTGGGCGAAGCGGCCCCGCCCGCCCGCGAGCTGACCGCGGACGTCCAGCACCGCCACGACCCGTTCCCGCCCACCGAGGTGCAGCGGGCCTACTGGCTCGGCCGGGCCGAGCATTTCACGCTCGGCGGCGTCGGCTGCCACTTCTACACCGAGTTCGACGGCGAGATCGACCTCGACCGGCTGGAAGAAGCGTGGAACGTACTGATCGCGCGGCACGAGATGTTGCGCGTGGTGTTCGACGAGGACGGGCTCCAGCGCGTCCTGCCCGAGGTGCCCCGATTCCGGATTCGCCTGGTCGACGGCGTCGAACCGCTCCGCGCGGACATGTCACACCAGGCGCTCGACCCGGCGGTCTGGCCGCTGTTCGACGCGCGGGCCGCCCGCCATGAGGGCCGGATCCGGCTGGGCATCAGCTTCGACAACATCATCATCGACGCGCTGAGCATGATGATCTTCTTCGCCGAACTCGACCAGCTCTACCACGACCCGTCGGCCGTGCTGCCGCCGATAGGGGTGTCGTTCCGCGACTACCTGCTCGGGTTGACCCCCGACCCAGGCGCCTTCGACAAGGCCAAGGACTACTGGGCCGCCCGGCTGCCCGAACTCCCGCCCGCCCCGCAACTGCCGCTGCGTGTCGACCCGGCGATGATCGACCGGCCCCGGTTCACCCGCCGCGAGCTGCGGCTGCCCGCGGAGCAGTGGCGCGCCATCACCGACCTGGCCAGGCGGCACGACCTGACCCCCGCCACCGTGCTGGCGACCGCGCTCGGCGAGGTCCTGGCCGCCTGGAGCGCGCAGCCGGAGCTGACGCTCACCCTCACGCTGTTCGACCGGCGCGAGGTCCACCCCGACATCCACCGTGTGCTCGGCGACTTCACCTCGTTGCTGCTCGTCGGCCACCGGTCGCAAGCCAGCTGGCTGGAGGGCGCGCGCAGCCTTCAGGACGAGGTGTGGCGCGGCCTCGAGCACGGCGAGGTCTCCGCGGTCCGGGTGATGCGTGAGCTGGCCAGACGGGCTGGCACGGTCGAGATGACCATGCCCGTGGTGTTCACCAGCACGCTCGGCATCACCGGCGCCGCCGCGTTCGGGCCCGCGTTCGGCGAGCCGGTCTGGGGCGTGTCGCAGACTCCGCAGGTCTGGCTGGACAACCAGGTGGCGGAGGTCGACGGCGCGCTGCTGGCCCGCTGGGACGCGGTGGAGGAGTTGTTCGCGCCGGGTGTGTTGGATGCGATGTTCGAGGCGTATGGGGGGTTGCTGGGGTGGTTGGTGGAGGGTGATTGGTCGGTTGCGGCTCCGGTGGGGTTGCCTGCTGGGCAGGTTGTGGTTCGGGATCGGGTCAATGACACGGCTGGGCCGGTGGTTGAGGGTGTGTTGCATGGCGGGTTTTTCGCGCGGGCGGGGCGTGAGCCTGGTCGTCCGGCGTTGGTCGGGGATCTGGGGGTGGTCACTTATGGGGAGTTGGCGGATCGGGCGTTGCGGGTTGCGGGGCATCTGCGTGGTGCGGGGGTTGGGCCGGGGGATGCGGTTGGTGTGATGGTGCCTCGGGGGCCTGATCAGGTCGTCGCTGTGTTGGGGGTGTTGGCGGCGGGTGGTGTGTATGTGCCGGTGGGGGTGGATCAGCCGGTGGCGCGGCGGGATCGGATTTTGGCGCGGGCCGGGGTGCGGTATGTGCTGGGTGATGTGTCGTCGCTGGTGGAGCCGTTGGCGGTGCCGTTGGCGGGGCCGGTGGTGGTGTCGCCGGACGCGTCGGCTTATGTGATCTTCACGTCGGGGTCGACGGGTGAGCCGAAGGGGGTGGAGGTCTCTCATCGGGCGGCGTTGAACACGGTGGAGGACATCAACCAGCGCTACGGCGTCGGGCCGGATGATCGGGTGCTGGCGGTGTCGGCGCTGGACTTCGATCTGTCGGTGTACGACGTGTTCGGCCTGTTGTCGGTCGGCGGCGCGCTGGTGCTGGTGGGTGAAGAGGACCGGCGTGACGCCCAGGCTTGGGCGCGGTTATGTGCGGAACATCAGGTCACCGTGTGGAACAGCGTGCCGACGTTGCTGGACATGTTGCTGGTCGCCGCGTCGGAGGTGGCGCCGAGTTTGCGGTTGGCGTTGGTGTCGGGCGACTGGGTGGGGCTGGATCTGCCGGCTCGGCTGGCGGTGCGGAGCGGCGGCCGGTGTCGTCTGGTGGCGTTGGGTGGTGCGACGGAGGCGGCGATCTGGTCCAACGCGATGGACGTGGATCACGTTCCCGCCCAGTGGACGTCGATCCCGTATGGGTTTCCGCTGCGTAATCAGCGGTATCGGGTGGTGGACGCGCGGGGCCGGGACTGCCCGGACTGGGTGGCGGGTGAGTTGTGGATCGGTGGCGCCGGCGTGGCTGTGGGCTATCGGGGTGATCCACAGGCCAGCGCGGACAAGTTCGTCGAGCACGCTGGTGGGCGCTGGTATCGCACCGGGGATCTGGGCCGGTATTGGCCGGATGGGACGTTGGAGTTTCTGGGCAGGGCTGATCATCAGGTCAAGATCCGTGGGCATCGCATCGAGCTGGGGGAGATCGAAGCCGCGCTGCTGGCGCATCCGGGGGTGTCCCGGGCGGTGGCGGTGGCGGTCGGGGATCGTCGCCGGCGTCGCCTGGCCGCGTTCGTGACTCCGGGTGATGTCAAAGCGGATGAGCTCGCCGCTTTCCTGGCCGATCGGTTGCCCGGTTACGCCGTCCCGGCTGCGATCACGGCCCTGGACGATCTGCCCTTGACCGCCAACGGAAAGATCGACAGAGCCGCCCTCACCACCGAGTTCGAACCCGTACCCGACGACGACCCCCCACGCCCCGGCACGGAGCAACGACTCGCTGCGATCTGGTCGGAACTCCTCGAGACCCCACCACCAGGCCGTACCCAGAACTTCTTCACCCTGGGCGGCGACTCCCTGCAGGCCACCCGCTTCGCGGAGATCGTAAGGCGGCGGCTGGGCGTGGACCTGTCCCTGCGGCACTTCTTCGCCGCCCCCACCATCGCGGACTGTGCCGAGAGGATCGGCACCCATGACACCGAGGAAGGCGTGCTGTGACCCAGGCACCGGCCGTACGCGAACTGATCGCCGACATGGAGGCGGCCGGGATCCGGCTGTGGGAGGACGGCGGGCAGCTCCGTTTCCGCGCACCCAAGGGAGCACTGACCGGTGAACGGCGCGCGGCCCTGCTCGAAGCCAAGCCCGAGATCATCGAGCACCTGCGTCGCGAGTCCGAAGCCGAGACCGTCCGTCCGGAGCCCGGACGCCGCTTTGACCCCTTCCCGCTGACCGACGTCCAGCAGGCCTACCTGCTCGGCCGCAACGACGCCTTCGGCTACGGAGGAGTCGCCTGCCACGGCTACGTCGAGGTCGCCTACCCCGAACTCGACCCCGTACGGGTCCAGGCCGCCTGGCGCACCCTGATCGACCGTCACGACATGCTCCGCGCCGTGATCCACCCCGACGGCCACCAGCACGTGCTGGCCGAGGTGCCCGCCTACGAGGTGCGCGCGGCCGATCTCCGCGGCGCGGACCCCGAGCCGCACCTCGCCGCCATCCGCGAGGAGATGGCGCACACCGTCTACCCGGCGGGCGCCTGGCCGCTGTTCGAGCTGCGGATCACCCGCACCGACCACGGGGCGCTGCTGCACGCCTCCATCGACCTGCTCATCGCCGACTACGTCAGCATCCAGCTGCTGCTGTCCGAGCTGCACCTGCTGCTCCAAGAGACGGCACTCCCGCCCGTGCCCGTCAGCTTCCGAGACTGTGTACTGGCCATGCGGGCGCAGCGCGAGAGCACACGCTACGACCGCGACCGCGCCTACTGGTGGGCCAGGATCGACGAGCTGCCGCCCGCACCGGAGTTACCCGCGCTCGACCAGGACGCCGGCGCCAGGTTCGACCGCTCCGAGACCAGGCTGGAGCCGCCGGAGTGGGCGCGGCTCCGCACTCACGCCGCCGCGGCCGGCATCACCCCGTCGCAGGCCGTGCTGGCCGCGTACGCCGAGGTCGTCGGGCGATGGAGCCGCAGGCCCGCGTTCACACTCAACCTCACCCTGCTCGACCGCCCGCCGCTGCACCCCGGGATCGACCAGGTCGTGGGCGACTTCACCACGCTCAACCTGCTCGCCGTCGACACCACGCCCAGCACCCCCTTCGCCGACCGCGCCCGCGCCGTCGGCGGGCAGCTCTTCACCGACATGGAACACCGCCGCTGCGGCGGCATCGAGGTCATCCGCGAGGTCGCCCGCCGGCGTGGCAGGGACGCCGGGCTGATGCCGGTGGTGTTCACCAGCGCCATCGGCCTCGACCAGGAGGAGGCCGAGCACGGCGAGCCCGTCTACGGCATCAGCCAGACGCCACAGGTGTGGATCGACTGCCAGGTCAAAGAGCACCGGGGCGCGCTGCTGATCAACTGGGACGTGCGCGCGGGAGTGTTCCCCGACGGCATGGTCGACGACATGTTCACCGCCTTCGCCTCGCTACTCGGACGCCTGGCCGAAGAGGAGACCTGGGCAGCTCACTCTCCCGTCGAGCTGCCCGGCGCCCAGGCACGGCGCCGCCTCCTCGTCAACGACACGGCGGCGCCGCTCCCGTACGGGCTGCTGCACGAGGAGGTCGTGGACCAGGCACGGCGCGCGCCGGACCGGGTCGCCGTCATCACCAGCACGGGCTCGGTCACCTACGGCGAGCTGCTCGGCCGGGCGGCAGCGGTGTCACAGGTGTTGCGCACGGCCGGGCACGCGGCGGGTGAGATCGTCGCGGTGGTCATGGACAAGGGCGTCGAGCAGATCGTGGCCGTGCTCGGCACGCTGCTGGCCGGTGGCGTCTACCTTCCCATCGACACCGGCCAGCCGCCGGCCAGGCGCGACCGCATCCTCGCCGACGCCGGGGCGCGTCTCGTGCTCACCCAGTCCTGGCACGCGGAACCCGGCTGGATCCCCGTCGACACCCTCGCGCCCGATCCCTCCGCGCCCGATCCCTTCGAGCCGGCCCCGCCCGCGACCCAGCGGCGCCCGGACGACCTCGCCTACGTCATCTACACCTCGGGCTCTACCGGCGCACCCAAGGGCGTGATGATCGAGCATCGAGCCGCCCGCAACACGATCGACGACATCAGCACCCGCTTCGGCATCGGCCGGGACGACCGCGTGCTCGGCCTGGCCAACCTCGGCTTCGACCTGTCGGTCTACGACATCTTCGGCACCCTTGCCACTGGCGCCGCCCTGGTGCTGCCCGACCCGCTGCGCCGGGGCGACCCCGCGCACTGGGCCGCACTCATCGCCGGGCACGGAGTCACCGTGTGGAACTCGGTGCCCGCGCAGCTCCAGATGCTCCAGCACTACCTGGACGCCGAGCCCGGGGTGGAGCCGGCCACGCTCCGGCTGGCCCTGCTGTCGGGCGACTGGATCCCGGTGACGCTCCCCGGCCAGATCCGCCGGCGGCTGCCGGGACTGGAGCTGATCAGCCTGGGCGGGGCGACGGAGGCCGCCATCTGGTCCATCTACCACCCCATCGGTGACCTGCCCGCCGGCCGGGTCAGCGTCCCGTACGGCAAGCCGCTGGCCAACCAGACCTTCCACGTGCTCGACGCGAACATGCGGCCAAGCCCTGACTGGGTGGCGGGCGAGTTGTACATCGGCGGCGCCGGAGTGGCGCGGGGATATCTCGGCGACCAGGCCAGGACCGCCGAACGATTCGTCCAGCACGACCGCGAACGCCTCTACCGGACCGGCGACCTCGGCCGTTACTGGCCGGACGGCGACATCGAGTTCCTCGGCAGGCAGGACTCCCAGGTCAAGATCCGGGGCCACCGGATCGAACTGGCCGAAGTGGAGGCCGCGCTGCAGGCCCACCCGGCGATCGCCGCCAGCACAGTGATCGTCGACGGTGACCGCGCGCTGGAGCGCAGGCTGGTCGCCTTCGCCCAGGCGGCACGCAAGCACGACGACAACCACGGAGCGCCCGGAACCGGGCCGGACATTCGCCTGGACGTCGCCGACGCGGCGAAGGCCGCGGCCGCCGATGCCCTCGCCGGCGTCGATCTGCCCCAGGTGATCGCGGTGGCCGAGACGCTGGACGAGATCGCACTGACCTCGATGGCCGCCGCGCTACGCGACGCGGGACTGTTCACCGGCGCAGACGCCGCCCACGAGCCGGCCGAGATCCTGGAGACCGCCAGGGTCGCGCCGGACCACCACCGCCTCGTCAGGCGCTGGCTCACGGCACTGCACGAACGCGGACGGCTCGACCTCGACCCAGCGGGCGCGTACCGGAACCTGCGCCCCGACGCCGACCTGGCCGCGCTCTGGAGCGAGGTCGAGACACTGACCGACGGCCTCGACTACGGAGCCGAACTGATCGGATTCCTCCGCGCCAGCACCGCCCACCTGCCCGAGCTGATGCGCGGCGAACTCGACGCGCGCGAACTGCTGTTCCCCGGGGCGGGCGTGGAAACAGCCGAGGGAGCCTACAAGGACAACGTACTCAGCAGGTACGTCAACCGCATCGCCCGAGCCGTCGTCGGCCGCGTTGCCGCACACCACGAAGGCGGCCCGCTGCGCGTCCTCGAAGCAGGCGCAGGCGTCGGCGGCACCAGCGCCGAACTGATCCCCGAACTCGCCGGGCACCAGGTGGAGTACCTGTTCACCGACCTGTCCAGGTTCTTCATCAGCCAGGCGGCCGAGCGCTTCGCCGACCACCCATGGGTGCGGTACGGCCTGTTCGACATCAACGCCGACTACCGCGCCCAAGGGTACGAACCCAACTCCTTCGACGTCATCCTCTGCGCCAACGTCCTGCACAACTCCCAGGACGCCGCCGTCGTCCTGGCCAGGTTCCGCGAGCTGCTCGCACCAGGCGGCTGGCTGGTGTTCATCGAGACCACCCGCGAGCACGTGCAGATCATGAGCTCGATGGAGTTCCTGATGAACCCCGGCGACTACGAGGACGTGCGGCGCGGCCGCGACCGCACCTTCATCACCCGCGAGGAGTGGCACGACCTGCTGGAAGGAGCGGGCGCCCACGTGCACGCCTGCCTGCCGGAGCCCGCCGAGCCGCTGGCGCCCCTGGGCCAGTGCGTCTTCGCGGCCCGCTTCCCCGCCGACCGCGAGCACGTCGACCTCGCGCGGCTGCGGAGCTTCCTGGCCGAGCGGCTGCCCGACTACATGATGCCGGCCCACGTCCAGGTGGTCGACGAGCTGCCGCTGACGGACAACGGCAAGATCGACCGGAAGCGGCTGCGCACCCTCCTCCCGCGCGCGGCCGGCGAGGCCGCCCCCGCAGGCGAGGAGCCGCGTGACGACCTGGAACGGCGGCTGGCCGCGCTCTGGGCCGAGCTGCTCGGACTCCCACGGGTCGGCAGGGACCAGGACTTCTTCGCGCTGGGCGGCGACTCGCTGCTGGTCACCCGGCTGGCCGGGCGGATACGCGAGGAGCTGCCAGAAGCAGAAGACTCCTACTGGGACAGCCTCGTCCGCCAGCTCGTCAACCAGCCGACCGTGGCCGCGCTCGCCGCCCACCTCCGCCAGGCACGCGAGGACCGGGCCCGCGGGCAGTCCCGTACGCAGGCCAGCCCGCTGGTGCACCTGGCCGGCGGCGAAGGCCCGACGCGCGTGCTCGTCCACGACGGCACCGGAACCCTGACCCCCTACCGCGCCCTCACCCGGGAGCTCTCCGGCGGGCCCCTGATCGGCCTAGTGGTCAACGACGCCGAGCGCTACCTGGAGCTGGAGCCCGCCACGGCGGTGGAAACGCTGGCCGCATCATACGCACGGCTGCTGCTCAAGGAGGGGGCGTCGCGTTACCACGTCGTCGGCTACTGCATGGGCGGCCTGGTCGCCACCGAGCTCGCCCGCCAGCTCACCGAGAGCGGCGCGGTCGTCGACGAGCTCACCGTCATCAGCAGCTCCCGCTTCCCCTACCGGATCGCCGACGAGCTCATGCTGGAGTACGGCTTCGCCCAGGCCTGCGGCGTGGACCCGGAACGGCTCGGCTACCCGGCGGCAGACCTGGCCCGGGCCCTGCACGCCGTACTGGACTCGGGTCACGTGCGCGAAGGCAGCCTGGCCGCGCTCGCCGGCCACCACGACCCCGGGCTCGCCGAGATCGGTCGCCGCTTCGCCGCCCTGGCCGCCGTCCCCCACGAGGAGCGGCTGGCCGCCGTCGCCCGCGACCTCGAGCACCCGCCGGACCGCGTGGCCCTCGCGTACCGCGTCTTCAAACAGAGCTTCACCGCCGTCACCCATTACGACCCGGAGCCGTATGCGGGCGACATCACGTTCCTGCGCCAGCGCGGCATCACTAACCTCGTGCCGACCTTGCAGAACGACATGACGGACTTCTGGCGCGACCTCTGCCTGGGCCGGCTTACCGTCCACGACGTCGAAGGCGACCACTTCAGCTGCCTCGACGCCACGTACGCGCCCGGCGTGGCCAAGCTGATCACCGGGGTGACCGGGTGATCGGCATCGTCGGAGCGTACGGCGCGGTCGGCGGTGCGGCGGCGCGGCTGCTCGCCGACCACGGCGTGCGCATCGGCGGGCGCGACGGCGCGTCCGCTCGCCGCTTCGTGCGCGACGAACTGGCCGGCCGCGGCGAGGCGTGCCAGGTGGACGCCTACGACGAAACGTCGCTGGCCAGGTTCTGCCGGGGCTGCCGCATCGTGGTCAACTGCGCGGGCCCTTCCTACCTCCTGCTCGACCGGGTGGCGCGGGCCGCACTGGCCGCCGGCGCCGACTATGTGGACGCGGCCGGCGACGACCCCGCGTTCGCCCTGCTCGCCCTCACCGGCGCAGCCGGCCGCCGCGCCGTCCTGTCGGCGGGCATGCTCCCCGGCCTCACCGGCCTCCTGCCCCGCCATCTGGCCAGGCTCGCCGGAGGCGGCCCGCTCCGCCTCGATGTCTACACCGGCGGCCTCGACCGGCTCACCCCCGCGGCGGCGGGCGACTACCTGCTGGCCGGCGGCCACGGCGAGGCCCTGGCCGGGTGGCGCGACGGCGGCCGGGTCTCCCGCGCGCTGACCCCGGCGCGCGACGTCGAACTGCCCTACTTCCCCGGCCTGGTGACCGCCTACCCCTTCCTCAGCGCCGAGGCGGAACGGGTGGCCAGGGAACTCGGGCTGCAGGAGGCCCGCTGGTACAACGTGCTCACCGGTGACCGCGTCCTCGCCACCGCGAGCACGGTGTCCTCGGCCGCGGACCTGACGCGCGTGGCCGAGCTCGAAATGGCCGGGCGAACGCCTTACTACGTCCTGCTCTTCCAGCTCAGCGGCCCGCACTCCACCCACACGCTGGCGCTGCGGGCCGCGGACTCGTACGAGCTCAGCGGCGCGGTCGTCGCGCACACGGCGCTCGCCATGCTCCGCGGGGCCATCGAGCCCGGCGTCCACTACGCCGACAGCGTGCTCGACCCCGCCCTGATGCTGGCGGACCTGGAACCCGTGGCGACGATCGTGCTCACGGACGCCGTGCCGCGCATCGACGTGACCGCGCCGATCTTCGAGGAGGGCGCGCTGTGAAGCGGGTCGTGGTCTGCGGCACCAGGTTCGGCCAGGTCTACCTGTCGGCCCTGGAGCAGGGCCCGTTCCAGCTGACCGGCATCCTCGCCCGCGGCAGCGCCAGATCCGCCGGATACGCCAGGGCGTACGGGGTGCCGCTGCTCACGGACCCGGACCAGGTGCCCGGCGTGGCCGACCTGGCCTGTGTGGTGGTGCGCGCCGGAGTCGTCGGGGGAGAGGGCAGTGAACTGGCCCGCGCGCTGCTGAGCCGCGGCGTGCACGTGCTCCAGGAGCACCCCCTGCACGCCGACGAGCTGGCCCAGTGCCTGCGCGCCGCCCGGGCGGCGCCGGCCGTCCACCACGTCAACACCTTGTACGCGCACCTGGAGCCGGTGCGAGCGTTCATCGAGGCCGCCCGCCGGCTCCGCGCGCTGCAGCAACCGCTGTACGTGGACGCCGCCTGCAGCGTCCACGTCGCCTACGCCCTGTTCGACATCCTGGGCCGCGCGCTGGGCGCACTGCGCCCGTGGGCGTTCACCGCCACCGCCCCCGGAACGCCTTTCCTTTGCGTCACGGGGACGATCGGCGGCGTGCCGCTGACCCTGCGCGTGCAGAACCAGATCGCCCCCAACGACCCCGACGCCCACCTGCACCTGCTGCACCGCATCACGCTGGGAACCGAGGGTGGCTCGCTCACGCTCGTCAACACGCACGGACCGCTCGTGTGGAGCCCGCGCATGTACGTCGGCCGCGACCCGGACGGCCGCTTCGACGCCGGGGCGGACCACCTCCGCCTGCCCAGCGCCACGGTCATCGGCGCGGAACAGGCCCCGACCTTCCACGACATCGTGACCACGGTGTGGCCGGACGGCGTGCGTCGGGCGCTGACCGAGCTGCGCGAGGCGGCCGAGGGGGTGGCGGATCCGCTGCGCCAGGGCCAGTACTACCTGTCGCTCAGCCGCCTCTGGCAGGACGCCACCGCGGCCATCGGCCGGCCCGAACTGCTGGTCCAGCCGGCGCCGCGGCCACTGTCCGCCGCGGAGATCTCATGAGCTGGTTCCCCTGCTACGCGCCCCGGCCGCTGGCCGGTTCGCGGCTGTTCTGCTTCCCCCACGCGGGCGGCTCGGCGAGTTTCTACCGGGCCTGGCACCGCGACCTCCCGCCGGCCGTCGAGCTGCGCGCCGTGCAGTATCCGGGGCGGGCCGACCGCCGCGCGGACCCGATGGTCGACGATGCGGGTCACCTCGCCAAGCTGATCGCCGACGCCATGGCACCGCTGCTCGACCGGCCGGTCGCGCTGTTCGGGCACAGCATGGGGGCGTTGATCGCGTACGAGGTGGCGCGCGAGTTGGAGGCCCGCGGCCGCGGCGTGGCGCACCTGTTCGCCTCGGGCCGGCACGCGCCGCACGAGCACCGCGCCTCCGGCACCGGGTCGGGCACCGACGACGAGCTGATCGCCGATCTGGTACGCCTCGGCGGCATGGAGCCGGAACTCCTCGCCGATCCGGTGATCCGTGAGCTGACGTTACCGGTGGTCCGCAACGACTACCGGGTCGACGAGACGTACCTGCATCGCTCGGGTGGCGTACTCAGCTGCCCCGTCACCGCGCTTCTCGGCGAGGCCGACCCCGAGGTGACCATCGGGCAGGCCGCGCGGTGGAGCGAGCTGACCCGGGCCGCGTTCACCCTCTGTGTGCTGGGCGGCGACCACTTCTACCTCGTGCCGCGGCGGACCGAAGTGATCGCGCGGCTGCTCGGCGCCCTCTCCACGGCCTGGCCGTCCACACCGTAAGGAAGTCATGATGGAGCACGAGCTCATGCGGATCGCCACCGGAGGCTGGCTGGCACAGGCGACCTTCGTCGCGGTCCGGCTCGGTGTCGCGGACGCACTCGAAGGGCGCCGCCTGACCTGCGCCGAACTCGCCGAGGCGGTCGGCGCCCACCCCGGCGCGCTGCACCGCCTGCTCCGGCTGTTAGCGCGCGTGGACCTGGTCGACACCGACGGCGCCGGTGGATGGGGTCTCACGCCGATGGGCGCCCTGCTGCGCCACGACGAGCTGGGGCCGCTCGTCGCGCTCTACGGCGAGGACTACTTCGGCGCCGCGTGGGGCGGGCTGGCGCATGCCGTCCGCACGGGGGAGCCCGCCTTCGAGCACGTCCACGGGATGCCCGTCTTCGCGCACCTGGCGGACGACCCCGGCAGGGCAGCCACCTTCAACGCCGGGATGGCGGCGGGCGCGGCGTTCTTCCGCGAGGTCCCCGTCGCCTACGACTTCTCCGGGGCGCGCACCGTGGTCGATCTCGCGGGCGGCACGGGCGCCCTGCTCGGGACGGTGCTGCGGGACACCCCCTCGGCCCGGGGCGTGCTGTTCGACGTGCCGGAGGTGGTCGCGGCCGCGTCCGCGCACCTGGAAGGGGTGCTGGACAGATGCGAGCTCGTCGGCGGTGACCTGTTCGTGTCCGTGCCGGCGGGCGGGGACGTCTACCTGCTCTCCCGCATCATGCACGACTGGGACGACGACCGGTGTGCCATGTTGCTGCGCAACTGCGCCCGGGCGATGCGGCCCGGGGCCGAACTGCTGATCATCGAGCGGGTCGTCTCCGCTGACTCGTACCTGCCGCTCGCCTTCGACCTGCACATGATGGTGATGACCGGCGGGCGGGAGCGCACGGAGGAGGAGTACGGGACCTTGCTGGAGCAGGCGGGCCTGGTGCCGGGGAAGCTGCTCGACCTGCCGCTCGGGATGCGGCTGCTCGTCGCGAGCCGCTGAAAAACAGGACGCCGGGCTCGCCACGAGCCCGGCGTCCTGGTTTTCAGCTGAGCGCGGGTACCGCGGTGGTGATGACCTCGACCGTGCCATGGGTGCCGTCGACGCGGATCCGGTCACCGTCGCGCAGCAGCATGGTGGCGTTCCTCGTGCCGACCACGGCGGGAATCCCCAGCTCGCGCGCGACGATCGTGGCGTGCGACAGCGGCGCCCCCACATCGGTGACGACCGCCGCCGCCCGCGGGAAGAGCAGCGTCCAGCCCACGTTCGTCACGGTCGTCACCAGGATCTCGCCCTCTCCCAGCCTGTCGCCGTCCGCCACCGAGGCGATCACGCGGGCCGTGCCCTCGACCACGCCGGCCGAGCCGGGGATGCCGCTGACGGTCTGCGACGGCGGCGCCACCGTCGCGGCGGCGTCGAACACGTCGCCCCGCCGGTCCGGATCGGCCGCCCACCGCTCGGGATCGAACCGGCCGCGGATGATGCCCGGGTACCGCGGCAGCGCCTGGTACAGCGCGTACGTCGCCCGCCGCGTGGCCACCCGCGACAGCGGCCGGCGGGAGCCGCCCAGCACCTCCAGGATCTCCTCGATCGTCAGGAAGAACAGGTCGTCGCCCTGCCCGGTCAGCTCCCCGGCACGCAGCACGAAGTCGCGCACCATCCAGAAGCCGCGCATCATCTCCGACCGGGTGTCCTCGCGGGCCTGCACGATCGCCGTCCAGCGGTCGATCTTGCGGCGGAACTTCTCGGCCTTGCGCGGATGCCGCTCGCGGAACCGCTGCCAGGCGGCGGTGTTCGCCTCCTCCTGGCGCCCCAGCAGCTCGGCCGGATCGGTCGTGAGTGCGGCGAGCTGCCGGTCGATCCACGCCGGGTCCTCGACCGGCCGGGCGATGGAGACCTCGAACTCGTCGGGGCACCGGTGACCGTACCTGCGGGCGTAGGCGTCGCGGGAGAGTTCGCCGCGCTTGATCCGCGCCAGGCCGAGCAGCGGGCCGAGGCTCTCCAGCTGGCTGCTGCTGCCCTGCAGCCCGGTCATCAGCGCGTTGGCGTCGACCTCTCCGACCAGCTTCTCCAGCTGGGAGCCGAGGTAGACGAGCGAGCCCGCGTCCTGCCGGGCCGCGCAGGCCAGCATGCGGTTGCTCTCGCGGAACTGCGGCTCCACCTCGTTCTCCCAGAGCGTGACCAGGTCGTCCTGCGCGGCGATCTTGTCGCGGATGTTCTCGATGCGCTGGGCGACGGTCGCGATGTACTCGGGGAGCCGGCCCGTCTCCTGCTGGACGGCCCGGCGGCCGCCGAGCATCGGCTTGGCTGCCTTGAGCGTCTGCCAGCGCGACATCGGCAGGCGCGGCGTCTCGATCCCCTCGGGCAGCCGGCCGTAGACCGGTTCCTGGGTCTCTTTGATCTTCTTCGTGATCCCGAGCGCCGCTCCGAGCGAGGCGGTCAGGCTCATGTTCATGTAGACCCGGCCACCGATGTTCCCGCAGATGGGGTGGCCGCCGAGGTCGCCGAGGATCATGATCTCGCTCATGAACGCCTGCACGAGCGACCAGGTGCACGGCGTCATCACGCTGGGGATCGCCTCGCCCAGGTTGCCGTTGCTCCACAGGTAGTCGCCCTTGAGCGAGTCGTTCCACACCTCGCGCTGCCCGGTGATCGGCCGCGCCTGGAGGATGTAGAGCTGCGCGTCGTGGATGGCCCACTCCACGTCCATCGGGCAGCCGTACAACTCCTCAATGGTCATGCCCAGCCCGGCGAGCTGCGCGGCCTGCGCGGCGGACAGGACAGGCGCGTCGCGCCTGTCCAGGGGGACGGGCTCCTCGGCCGTGCCGCCGGGCGTGCGCACGGTCATGACCGCCTTGGACGCGATCGTCTCGGTGACGACCGTACGGCCCGCGCGGTCGAGCGTGATCGTGTCCGGTGTGACCAGGCCGCCGACGACGGCCTCGCCCAGCCCCCACGCGGCGTTGACGGTCAGGAGGCCGGGGGAGAGGCGGTCCTCGGTGAACAGCACGCCCGCGGCGTCGGCCGGCACGAGTTCCTGGACGACGACGGCGATGGCCACCTCGTTCTGGGGGATGCCGTTGCGCTTGCGGTAGGCGATCGCCCGCTCGGTCCACAGCGAGGCCCAGCAGCGCTTGACCGCGTCCAGGAGCCGCTCGGTGCCGCTGATGTTGAGGTAGCTGTCCTGTTGCCCGGCGAACGACATGCCCGGCAGGTCCTCCGCGGTCGCCGACGAGCGCACGGCCACCGCCGGATCCTCGCCCATCGCCGCGTAGGCGGCCAGAATGTCACCGGCCGTCTCGGCCGGCATCTCATGGGCGGCGAACAGGGTCGCGATCTCGTCGGCGTCGCCCGAGAGGATCTTGTCCTGCAGGTTGTGGCGGTCCACGAAGTCGCGGTACGCCGCGGTGGTGACGTGGAACCCGTCCGGCACCGGCAGACCGGCCACGGCCAGGCGGGCGAGGGACTCGCCCTTGCCACCGACGGTCGCCAGCTCGGCCCTCGGGTCAGCGAGCGCAAGCGTGTTCATGGGCTCATCTCCAGTTCCTGCAGGGGGTGGCTTCGGCGACCTGCCGGGCGTGTCTGCGGGCGCGACGGATCCGGCGGCGGTGCACGCCGCTCGGGGATGCGCGTGAGCAGGGATTTGGCGCCTGTTCAACGGTATGGTTCGGCCTCCGGCCAGGCCCACCCCTAGGTGCCCTTAGTCAGGACCCGGGCTTGATCAGGCCGGCCTCGTAGGCCGCGGCGACCGCGGCCGCGCGGTCCTTCACCCCGAGCTTGGCGAAGATGTGCAGCAGATGCGTCTTCACCGTCGCCTCGGTGATGAACAGCTTCGCGGCGACCTCACGGTTGGTCGCACCGCGGGCGATGAGCCCGAGCACCTCGAGCTCCCTGCGGCTCAGTGTCTGCTGCTCCGGTGTGCGCATCTTCTGCGTCAGCACCCCGGCCACGGTGGGCGACAGCACCGTCTCGCCGCGGGCCGCCGCCTGCACGGCGCGGCGCAGTTCGGCGCCCGGCGTGTCCTTGAGCAGGTAGCCGGTGGCCCCCTGCTCGATCGCCGGCAGGACGTCGGCGTCGTCGTAGAAGGTGGTCAGGACCAGCACACGGATGCCGGGCGCCTGCTCGCGCAGGCGGCGGATGACCTCGGCGCCGCTCATCTTCGGCATGCGCAGGTCCATGAGCACGACATCGGGGTTGGTCTGCCTGGCCACGACGAGCGCCTCAGGCCCGTCGGCCGCCTCACCGACGACCTCGAAGTCGTCGTCGGTGAAGATCCCGCGCAATCCATCGCGGACGACGGGGTGGTCGTCGACGATGATCATACGAATCGCCATGTCCTGCTACACGTTTCCGAAGCGGTCGGATGATCCCGCGTCCGACGCGGCGGGAATGGCGGGAACAGTAGCAGAGATCCCCGTCCCCTGACCGGGGGCCGATTCGATCTCGAAGTCACCTGCCAGCCGGGTGACCCGCTGGCGCATCGCGATGAGCCCGAACCCGTCCGTCGCGGAGTTCGCCGGCCCTCGGGTGAAGCCCGCGCCGTCGTCCCGCACGTCCAGCACCACCACGTCCTCCATGTACGACAGTGTGACGGCGACCCGGCCGGCGGCGGCGTGCTTGCCGACGTTGGCCAGCGCCTCCTGCGCCACCCGCAGCAAGGTGATCTCCACTTCCGCGTGCAGCGGCCGGGGGTCGCCCGTGACCGACACGGTGGTGTTCACGCCGGTGCTCTGCGACCACTTCGTGGCGACGTCCTGTATCGCGGAGCCGAGCTGCGCGTCGTCCAGCGGCGCGGGACGCAGCGCCTGGAACGACCGGCGGGCCTCGTTCAGGCTCTCCCTGGCCAGGGTCTGCGCCGTGGTCAGTCGCGTGCGGGCGGCGGGGGCGTCGTCGATCACGCTGTCGGCGACCTCCAGCTGGGTGATGATGGCGGTCAGGCTCTGCGCGATGGTGTCGTGGATCTCCCTGGCCATCCGGTGGCGCTCACCGAGCATGCCGGCCTCGCGGGCCCGGGTGAGCAGCTGGGCCTGCAGGTCCGCGTTCTCCTCGGCGAGCGCGGCCATCTTGGCGCCGGTCTCCTTCAGCTGCCTGATCATCACCTTGCGGTTCTCGTTCTGCTCGGAGATGGTCTGGATGACCAGCCCGATCGTCGAGGCCACGAGCATCGCCACGAGGAACGAGAAGAGCGTGTCTACCGGGCTTCGCCCCGGCTCCGGGGGAGCTGCGACCAGCACACCGGAGGTCGCCGCCACCCCTAAATACGCCCACCTTCCGGGCAGCACAGTGAAGGACTGTACGAACGCTCCCAAGCCGGTCACCATGAACAGCGTGTCGATTCTCATCAGAATCGCGATGACGGCGAGCATCACCATGAAGTAGGCGACCATCACGATGGGCCGTTCGATCCAGCTCGGCCGGCGGCCCACCATGAACCAGTGCCACGCGCCGGCGAACAGCGCCAGGCTCAGCACCCACGGCCGCCAGTCCCGCATCAGGGCGAAGACCGTCGGCAGGAGGATGAACAGGTACGGCAGAGCAGGCGAGGCTCGATCCCACCGTGAGACGTCGGTGACGCCTACCACCGGAATGCCCTGACGGCAACGCCGCCAGCGATGACGAAAATCGCTACCATGACGCCCAGCGTAATCGGGGATGTCGCATTGCCGGCCCAGGCGTCGCGGATCGCCGCCACCGCCGGGGCCACAGGAGTCAGGTCGCCGATGGCCCGCATCGACTCCGACGCCTGCTCGCGCGGGATGATGGCGCCCGAGATGAAGACCGCCGGGAAGAAGAGGCTGAGCCCGACCACCGTCGCGGTCCGGCCGCTGGGGGCGAAGGCGCCGATGAGGAGCCCGATCGAGCTGAGGCTCAGCGCGCTGAGCAGCCACGCCAGCACGACGACCGCCGGATTCGCCGGCAGGGCGAGCCCGTAGGCGGCCAGGCCGATGGCGATCAGCAGCAGTGTCCCGAGCGCGGCCAGCAGCATGTGGGCGGTCCACTGGGCGGTGAACATCATGCTGGGCGAGGCGGGAGTGACGCGCAGCCGCTTCAGCACCCGCCGCTCCCTGTACTGCGCCAGCGTGGTCGGGAGGATGACCAGCCCGGCCAGGCCGATGACAAAGATGCTCAGCATCGGCACCGTGGCGTCGATGGCCTCCACACCGCCCGGCAGCGGCCGGTTGCTGCGCATCTTGACCCACAGCAGGATCGCCGGGAAGGCCAGGGCGAAGAACGCCGACATCGGGTCACGCATGACCAGCTTGAGCTCGACCCCGACGACCTGCGAGATGCCTTTCATGCCATGTCCTTTCCGGTCAGCGCGAAGTACGCCTCGTCCAGCGAATCGGATTGTCCCTGCTTGATCAGCTCGCGTGGGGTGCCCTCGGCGACCACACGTCCCTGGCCGATGATCGCCATGCGGTCGCACAGCGCCTCGGCCTCGTCCATGAAGTGGGTGACCAGCACGACCGTGACGCCACGCTCGCGCATCTCGCGGATCAGACCCCAGGTTGAGCGGCGGGCGGAGGGGTCCAGGCCCGTGGTGAGCTCGTCGAGGAAGACGACCTCGGGGTTGCCGACCAGGGCCAGCGCGATGAACAACCGCTGCTTCCAGCCGCCGGACAGGCTCGCGAAGCTGGACCGCTTCTTGTCCGTCAGCCCCCATTCGTCCATGAGTGCCCGCCAGTCAGCGGGCTTGTCGTAGAGGGCGGCGTACATGCGCAGCGCCTCGCCGACCTTGATCGCGTCGGGGAGCGCCGCCTCCTGCAGCTGGGCGCCGATGCGCTGCAGCAGCTGGCGCCGGTCGGTCTGCGGGTCGAGGCCGAGCACCCGCAGGGTGCCGCCGTCCGGCCGCCGCAGTCCCGACGCGCACTCCACGACCGTGGTCTTGCCCGCTCCGTTGGGGCCGGCGATCCCGAAGATCTCGCCCCGCTCCACCGTCAGGGAGAGGCCGTCCAGTGTCGTGCGGCCCTGGTAGTTTTTCCGCAGGCCGTCGATCTCGATGACTGTCATGTTACGAGGATCACCGGCGGGCGGCTCGGCCGAAATCCTCCGAACGGTTGATAGGGGTCAACCTTTTGACACCGGGGAGTGACACGCGGTGTTGAGGCTGGGTCAGCGCGGGCTAGGGGTATCGATCGACGCTCGTAGGGGGGACCGAAAGGTGAATATCGCAGCCCCGCCCGATCCCCAACTCTAAGGGGCATGAGCGATACAGCTGTACGTGTACGTGAGCTGCGCAAGACTTACGGCGACGTATCCGCGGTCGACGGCATCGATTTGGATATCGCTCGGGGTGAGGTGTTCGCGCTCCTCGGACCCAACGGTGCCGGCAAGACGACCACTGTTGAGATTCTTGAAGGGCATCGTCACCGGGACGGTGGTGAGGTCAGCGTGCTCGGCGAGGATCCTGGCCGAGCCGGCCGCGCCTGGCGGTCCCGGCTCGGAATGGTGCTCCAGTCGGCCACCGACGCCGCCGAGTTCACGGTGCGGGAGACGGTGCACCACTTCGCGGGCTATTTCCCGCGGCCGCGGGACCCCGATTCGGTGATCGAGCTCGTCGGCCTCACGGACAAGGCGGACGCCCGCGTCCGCACGCTCTCCGGCGGGCAGCGGCGAAGGGTGGACGTGGCGCTCGGCGTCGTGGGCGATCCCGAGCTGCTCTTCCTGGACGAGCCCACCACCGGCTTCGATCCGGAGGCCCGCCGCCAGTTCTGGGGGCTGATCTCCCTGCTGTCCGATGAGGGCGCCACGATCCTGCTGACCACGCACTACCTTGACGAGGCCGAAGCGCTGGCGCACCGCGTGGGCGTGATCGCGGAGGGCCGGATCGTGGCCCTGGGCGAGCCCGCCACCCTGGCCGGTCGTGCCGAGGCCGACGCGACGGTCAGCTGGGCCACTCCGGACGGCGAGCGCAAGGTGAAGACCGCGACGCCCACGCAGGTCGTCGCCGAGCTCATCGCGCAGTTCGACGGGGAGATCCCCGAACTGACCGTCTCGCGGCCGACCCTCGAAGACATCTACCTCGGCCTCATCGGAGAGAAGACGTGACGACCACGATCCCGAGATCATCGAAAGACCTCGCCGCGGCGCCCGCCGTGCGCCTGCCGGGCGCCGGCCGGCTGGCGCTGAAGCGTGGCGCGCTCGAACTCAAGGGCTTCTTCCGCACGAAGGGCCAGTTCATCGTCATCTTCTCCCTCCCGGCCATCATGCTGATGCTGCTGGGCGCGATGTCGATGAGCAGGATGACGGCGCCCGGCGTCACGGGCGCCCAGATCCTCACGGCCGGCATGATCGGCGCCGGCATCATGAGCACGTCCTTCCAGAACCTGGGGATCAACATCGCGCTGGAGCGCGACGACGGGACGCTGAAGAGGCTCCACGGCATGCCCATGCCGCACGTGTCGTATTTCGGCGGCAAGATCATCCAGGTCCTGGTCTGCATGGTCGCTGAGGTCGCCATCTTGATCGTCGTCGGCGTGCTGCTGTTCGACGTGCAGTTGCCCAGCTCCCTCGACCGGTGGGTGACGTTCGCCTGGGTCCTCGCCCTCGGCGGCGTGGCCTGCGCGCTCCTGGGCATCGCGGCCAGCAGCCTGCCGAAGACCGGGCGCGGAGCCAACGCCATCATCACCCTTCCCTTCCTCATCCTGCAGTTCTGCTCCGGCGTCTACCTGCCCTTCTCCGACGTGCCCGCCCTGCTGCAGTATTTCGCGGCGCTGTTCCCGCTCAAGTGGATGACCCAGGGCATGAGATCGGTGTTCCTGCCCGAACAGGCGGCCGCCCTGGAACCGGCCGGCGCCTGGGAGCATCCGATGATCGCTTTGGTGCTCGCCGCGTGGTGCGTCGGCGGCCTGCTCCTCTGCCTGAAGACGTTCCGCTGGACGCCGCGGTAACGATCGAACGGGGCCGGTCGGCAGGGGGCATCGGGGGCGGATGCCAGGACACGGCCACCTTTAGGTTCGTCAAGTCAATTCGTGGAGGGCTCCATGACCCAACTCCCTGACTCGGTACGAGAGGTTCTTGCCAATTGCGCGATCGATGACGAGCCGTATGGGCTCAACATCGTCCTGGTCGGCGGTCCCGGCGACTTCCCCGACGCGGCCCGGTTCCGCAACACGAACCCTGCCGACGAGAAAGTCAAAATCCCGCACAGAAGTGGTTACGAGCACTTCGAGCGCACCACCGAGCACTACCACCTCGACGACGAGTGCCAGGGTCTGGTCTTCCGCTGGACAACCAGGACGAGGATCGCCGAGTAAGCACTCCTTGCGCCGCTGTCCCAGGTCACGCCCGCTTGCCGGGGCGTACGTCCGGGGCGGCGGCGCGGCCGTGCGACGAGCCCGGCCGTACGAACGGGCGCGGATCCCGGCCCGCCCCTGACATGATCGCCGGCCCCGCCCCGCGGGCCGGCGATTCGACTGTGGAGTGGGTCCGAGCCGCGGATTCCGACGGTCTTTCCTCTCGTGCGGCGCGGCCTCGTCGGTGACCCGCCGGCATGTCGGCGCGGACCGTCAGAAAACGCTCACCATCCGGCACCTTGTCCGGTGGCCCCGTTCGTACGGCCGGACGGATCAAAAGTTGTAGACGGGTTGCTCCATTTGGGTCCCTCCCGCGTTATTAAAGGATCACATCCTATGTTTTGACATGAGTGCCGTCGTACGGTGCTGAGTGTTGTTAAGCAGCAGCTGCGACCCGTCAACAGTTGAGAGTTAACTCAAATGCTTCCGGGAGAGGTTGTGAGGCATGGGGGAATACCAATGGAAATGCATATTCCCGCCCGTCTCAAAATACCGTTCTCGCTATTGTGAGGGGATTCGGCATGAGACTCATCGAAAGAGACGCGGCGCTGGCATCCCTGCAGGGCCTGCTCGCGGAGGTCGTCGACGGCAGGAGCAGGGTCGCGATGGTGACCGGAGTCGTCGCCACGGGCAAGAGCGAGCTGCTCCACGCCTTCGCCGAGCAGGCTCATGACCTGGGGGCACTCCCACTCGTGGCGACGGCGTCGCGCGCGGAGAGCGACCTCGCCCTGGGCGTGCTGGGACAGCTCTTCTACAACGCGCCGCTGACGCCGGACGCGCACGAGCGCGTGATGGACCTGCTGCGCACGGGAGCGGCCGCCCAGTCGGGCCTGGACGCCTTCGAACAGGTCGACGCCGAGATTGTGCACGCGCTCTGCGCGGTGCTGCTGTCTCTCTCCGAGAGTCGCCCGCTGATGATCGTCGTCGACGACGTCCACTACGCCGACCGCGCCTCGTTGCTGTGCCTGTCCTACCTCGTGCGCAGGGCGCGATTCTCACCGATCATGGCGGTGTTCAGCCAGTCCGACCACATGCACCACGCGCACAGGTTCTTCCCCACGGAGATGCTGAGGCAGCCGCACTGCACCGCCGTACGACTGGCGCCGCTCTCGCGCGCCGCGGTGACGAGCATGGCGAGCGTGCGCCTGGGCCACGAGACGGCCGAGCGGCTGGCGCCGGAGTGGCACGCGCTCAGCGGCGGCAACCCGATCCTGGTGGGCGGGCTGCTGGATGATGCCGAGTCGGGCGGCGCCTGGCCCGCCGAGCGGTACGGCGAAGCCGTGCTGTCCTGTCTCCACCGAGCCGATCCCGTACTGCTCGAGGTGGCCAGTTGGCTGGCGGCGCTCGATGATCCCGCGCTCGTCGGGCGGCTGGCCGACTCCGACAGCACGCCGGTGCCCCTGTCGATCCACTGGCTGGAGACCGCGGGCCTGCTGGAGTCGGGCAGCTTCCGCCACGAGGCGGGCCGGTCAGCGGTGCTCGCCGAGCTGGGGGCCGACAAGCGGCAGCAGCTGCACAGGCGGGCCGCCGAGCTGCTGTACGCCGAGGGAGCGGCCGACGTCACGGTGGCCGAGCAGCTCATCGAGGCGGACTTCAGTGACGCCGCGTGGGCGGTGCCCGTACTGGAGTCCGCGGCGCACGCCCGGCTTGCCGACGGCGAGGTCGAAGCCGCCGTCGGCTATCTCGAGCTCGCCCTGCGCGGCTGCGTGGACGAGCGCAGGCGCGCCGTGATCGTGACGCTGCTGATGCGCGCCGACTGGCGTATCAACCCGAACGCGCGCACCGGCCACTTCGCCGAGCTGACCGAGGCCCTGCACAACGGCGCCCTGCGGGGCGGCGACGCGGTCGTGCTCGCCAGGGCGCTGCTCTGGCACGGCAGGATGGGCGAGGCGGGGGACGTGCTGGAGCACCTGGAGAAGCTCGGTGACACCGAGCCCCAGACGGTGGCCGAACTCGCGGGGACACGGCTGTGGTTACGCTGCTCGGCGCCGCCGCTCCTAGCACACCTGGCCGCTCCGGTGCGTGAGCAGGCCAGCGAGGCGGTGCTGCCGATCCAGGTGAGCCGCCGCCTGGAGTCGGTCAAGGCGCTGGCCTCGGTGCTCGTCGACGGCCCCCGCGAGGAGACCGCGAGCACGGCGGAGCGGATCCTGCACAGCTCCCGCCTGGACGACCTGTCCATGGACACCGTGGAGAGCGCGCTGCTCGCGCTCGTCTACGGCGGCCGGCCCGACATGGCCACGCCGTGGTGCGACACCTTCCTCGACGAGCTGCGTACGGGCGGCGCGCCGGCCAGGCTGGCCCGGCTCACCGCCATCAGGGCGGAGATCTCCCTGCGCCAGGGGGACCTCGAGGACGCCGCCGCGCAGGCTCGCCGGGCCCTGCAGATCATCCCGCCGGGCAGCTGGGGCGTGGCCGTGGGCGGCCCGCTGGCGAGTCTGCTGCTGGCCGCCACCGCGATGGGGCGGTACGACGAGGGGCTCGCCGAGGTCAACCGGCCGGTGCCGGAGGGAATGCTGCAGACCAGGTTCGGCCTGCACTACCTGCACGCCCGCGGCCGCTACCAGCTGGCCGTCGACAACACCGCGGCGGCGCTGCGCGACTTCCGGCTCTGCGGTCAGCTCATGGTGACGTGGAAGATGGACACTCCGGGGTTCATCGCCTGGCGGACCGATCTCGCCGAAGCTCACCTCCGCATGGGCGAGCGCGAGGAGGCCCGTCGCCTGATCGAGGATCAGCTGACCCGTTCCGGCCCCGGCACCGCACGTGCCGACGGCGTCGCGATGCGGCTGCTGGCCGCCGCCGGCGAGGTGCGGCACCGCCCCATGCTGCTCCGCCAGGCATCGGAGCGCCTGCAGTCCTGTGGCGACCGCTACGAGCTGGCCAAGGCGCTGTTCGACCTCACGGAGGCCTATCACAGCGTGGGCGAGTTTCGCAGGGCCGGCATCATCGCCGGTCGTGCGCGTGCCCTGGCGCTGGAGTGCGGCGCGCGGCCGCTGAGCCGGGCGCTGTCCGACGAGGGCGTCGCGGGCGACGGGTACACCACCGAGGCGAGCAAGGTGGTGGCCATCCTCAGCGATGCCGAGCGCCGGGTCGCCGGCCTGGCCACGGTGGGCTATTCCAACCGCGAGATCGCCGCCAAGCTGTTCATCACGGTGAGCACGGTCGAACAACATCTGACCCGCGTCTATCGCAAGCTGAACATCAGCCAGCGGTCCGACCTCCCGCCCGACCTCAAGAGCCAGTCAGGTCACGCTCTGGTCCCCGTCCAGTAGGATCACCGCCGTCCGGGGTGCGGTAAGTGCGCCTACCCTTCCCGGCGAACCGCATTGCTCGGGGGCATGACAACTGGCCGGTAATAATTGAGGCGTGCTCGGTTTGATCGATTGACGCCATTCCTTGACCATCTTCTGTTGCCTCCTGGTCAGTAATGAACCAAAATATGGGCATCTGGGGGAACTGCGAAAGGCGGCACAGTGGGGGTAGGCGAGGTAGACGAGGTAACAAACAGCCCGAATGCGTCTTTCGCCCTTATTGAAGACTGTCGGGAGGTAATCCTGGCCGATTACGAGCGGGCCCTCGAAGTCGCCGGGAGCCTGCTGATCCAGGATCGGCGCGCGAAAGCCCAGGTGATGGCCAACGCCAACCAGATACTGTCCGACATGGGCACGGCATTGCTGGCCGGCCTCCCGCTGTCCGACGACCCACCCCAGCTCCTCGCCTGGGACATTGCCCTGCCCGGGGCGACGCCCGGTGTCTATCCCCGCGAGTCCCTCCTGGCCGCCTCCGTGTTCTTCCGCACGGCGTTCACCACGCTGAGCCAGCGGCTCCAGGACGATTCCGCGACCGCCCTCCTGCTCAGGCGCCTGGTGACGACCCTGGAACAGAGCGTCTCGACACGCAGTAGGGAGGCCGCGACCAGCTACGCCGGCTTCCTGCTCAGCAAGGTGCACGAGGCGCATCTCGCCGAGCGCAGACGCATCGCCAGAGAGCTCCACGACCGCATCGGCCAGTGCCTCAGCGTGGCCCACAGGCAGGCGGAGCTCGCGGTCATGCACCGGGCCGACGATCCCGCCAAGGCCATGGTCAAGATCGAGCGGACGCGGGAGGCCGTCCAGGAGGCCATGTGGCGATTACGGCAGCTGACCTCCGATCTCCACCCCCTCGAGCCGATACAGAGTCTGGAGAAGGCGCTGCTCGCCCATCTCGATGTGATCGGCGCCGAGGACGTGGTGGTCGAGCTGGCGGTCAACGGCGACGAGAACTGGGTGGCACCGGCGATCAGCGAGGAGTGCCTGCTCATCCTGACCGAGGCGACGCGCAACGCGCTCAGTCACGCGAGGGCATCGACCATCGTCATCAGGGTGGACATCGCCCCCCATGAGCTCCTGGCCGCCGTGATCGACGACGGCTGCGGCTTCGACTCGGACCGGCCTCCCGCTCGGCACAGCCTCGGGCTCATCTCCATCCAGGAGCGTGTCGCACTGCTCGGCGGCACGGTCACCATCACCAGCGAGGTGGAGCGGGGCACTCGGATCGACCTCGCCGTGCCGCTGCGAGGGTCGCTCGATGAGTCGTATTGACCGCCCGACCAAGATCGCCATCGTGGACGACCACGCGCTGTTCCGGGAGGGCCTGCGGGAGATCCTGGAAGGGCAGGACGACCTGGTGGTCGTGGGCGAGGCCGGCACCTCCAGCGGCGCGCTCCAGCTGGTCGCGGAGATGCGGCCGGACATCCTGCTGCTCGACGTGGAGATCCCCGGCGACGCGGCTGCGCACACCGTGTCCAGGGCGCGCGCGATGTCGCCCGCCACGCAGGTCATCATCCTGAGCATGTACGACGGGCCGCACCTACTGCGCCCGCTCCTGGCCGCCGGCATCCGCGGCTACCTGCTCAAGACCGTGCACCGGCACGAGCTGGTGTCGGCGATCAGAAGCGTCCACCACGAACCCGACCGTATCGTCCTGGCCGTCTCTCAGGAGAGCCTGACGCAGATGGAGAGCACCCCCGCGGAGGTCCTGACGAGCAAGGAGCGAGAGGTGCTGGAGCTGGTCGCTCAGGCGTACAGCAACCGGCAGATCGCGACCCGGCTCAACACCACAGAGGCCACGGTCAAACGCCACCTGCGCAACATCTTCGTGAAGCTCGGCGCCGCCTCGCGCATCGACGCCGTCAACCGGGCGATCGACTCCTCGCTGATCACGGTGTCCGGCCCTGCCGTTCGCAATCCCACCACTACCCCGCCCTACCCCTCATTAGGGCTCTGACAGCCCCAGAATCGGCCCGCGCCGATTCCCCGTGATCAGGTGCCTGCCTAGCGTTGAGGTGTGAACGCTGAAGCCTTGATCGGGAACATCCTTCCTCCGTGGGTGGCGGCCGTCGACACGTTCAAAGACCACGACGCGGCACTGTTCGCCGCGGAGAAGGAGGTGATCAGCAAGTCCGTCGAGAAGAGACGCGCGGAGTTCGCCACGGCGCGGATGTGCGCCAGGAAGGCCATGAGCGCGCTCGGCCTGCCGCCGCAGCCGCTGCTCCCCGGCGTACGCGGCGAGCCCCAGTGGCCCAAGGGCCTGGTCGGCAGCATCACGCACTGTGCGGGATACCGCGCCGCGGTCATCGGGGCCCGATCGGAGGCCATCACGATCGGCATAGACGCCGAACCCGATGAGACCGTGCCCAACGGAGTGCTGGACGCCATCTCCCAGCCCGAGGAGCGCGAGGCCATCAGGACGCTCTCCCGCGAGCATCCCGGCACGTCATGGGACCGCCTGCTGTTCAGTGCCAAGGAGTCGGTCTACAAGGCCTGGTTCCCGCTGACCAAGCGGTGGCTGGACTTCGAGAACGCCCTGGTGACCATCGATCCGCTGCGGGGAACGTTCACCGCCCGCCTGCTCGTGAACGGGCCGCACGTGCTGGGCCGGCAACTGACGGGGTTCTCCGGTCGCTGGATGGCCGAGGAAGGGCTGATCCTCACCGCCATCGTCATATCCGCGCGCGCCGACAAAGGACGTCACCGATCTGCGGGCTTCGTGGTCGCACCTACCGGCTCAGGAAAGAGCTCCGCGATCTCGGAAGGCGGCAGGACAACGTCCTGACTCAGATCGAAGAGTACGAACCGACCGCGACCCGCTACCGCGCGGACACGCACGAAGTCCTGATCCGCATCACAGTGAAGGCGGAGCAGATGCCACTGATCAAGACCCTGACCAAAGAGATCGCCGACCCTCCCGGAGGAGGATCGGCGTCCGAAAATGTTTCCCTTGTTCTGCGTGCCCCGTGCAGGATTCGAACCTGCGCACCCGGCTCCGGAGGCCGGTGCTCTATCCCCTGAGCTAACGGGGCTCAACGAGTGATAAGGCTACCAGCATCTAGCTACCACTCTGCACCGGATAACGCTCGTCGAACACATCACGTGAAAACCGCACGTGACGGGTCCGCTACCGGTTAACTTTGCGCCCGTGAGCGAGGTTCTTGGCAAAGTGCTGGTCGTGGACGATGACGAGGTCATCCGTCAGCTCATCGCAGTCAACCTGAATCTGGAGGGGTTCGAGGTGGCCACCGCCACGGATGGGCAGGATTGCCTTGATCGCGTGCGGGACGTCATGCCCGACGTCATCACGCTGGATGTGATGATGCCGTACCTGGATGGGTGGGCTACGGCGGAGAAGTTGCGTACGGACGAGGACACCAGTCACATCAAGGTCGTGTTGATCACGGCGCGGGCGCAGGATGACGACAAACGCCGGGGGCGGGGTATCGGGGTTGACGCCTACCTCACGAAACCCTTTGATCCGGCGGAGTTGATTGAAGTTGTGCGGGATCTCGCGGCGAACGTTCAAGGGTGAAGGGGGCTACCTCAGCCGGCCGGGTCGGCTGTGGTCACGGCGGTCTTTACGTCCAGCTCCCAGCCTTTCGCGTACGCTGCGGCGAACTCTTCCCTGCCCAGCGCGGCCTGACCACGGCGGGTGAGCTCGCGGACCTGCGGATCGGTGTGGTCGTGCGCGCCCCGCAGCCGGGCGGCGGTTCCGAGCAGCACGGCCGACTCGTGCTGCCAGCCGCGCGTTTCGGCGAGCGCGGCCGCGTTCACCGTCACCAGCGACAGGATCGGCAGTTCCCGGGTTGCCAGTGCGGCCGCGTACGCTTCCCGCAGCGCCTTGTCGGCGCCGGGCAGGTCGCCCAGAGCCAGGCAGAGGGCGGCCCGTGCGCTGCCGACCAGCGTCCGGGCGTGGTCGGCGGGGAACGTGGTGTCGCCGGGCAGACCTCGTTCGGCGTCGTCGAGTAGGTCGGCCGCCCTGCCCAGGTCGCCGAGCCGCACCCGGATGTCGGCCTCCCGCGCGTCGACCAGGACCAGCAGCTCCGCCGAGGACGCGTGCAGCGCACGCTCCCGGGCGGAGTCGATCATCGCCATCGCCCAGTCGGTGTCGCCGCGCCGCATGTGCACGTCGATCCAGCGCAGGTCGCTGTAGAGCTGGTCGCCGAGGCTGAGCGAGCCGAACTCACCGGCCAGCGCGCGGGCCTCGAGCAGGTCGGCCAGCGCGCCGTCGAGGTCGTCGTATCGCCGCAGCCGGGCGCGCCTCGGAAGCGTGGCGGCCTCGCCCCAACGGTCGCCGACCTGCCGGAAGCAGGCCAGGGCCGCCTCCACGTGGACACGCATCCGGTCGAGCGCGCCCGCGTTCTCGGCGATCTCGGCCAGGAACATGTGGGCCAGCCCGGACAGCCACACGTCGTCGTCGTCGGCCAGGCGCAGGAAGATCGCGAACGCGGCCTCCTCCTCCTCCAGCAGGAAGAGCAGGACCGGGCCGAACACGCGGTAGTGGCTCGGCAGCTCCGGATGCGCGAGCAGCCGGTCGGCCAGCTCGCGCATCTCCGCCCGGTCGTCCGCGGCTTCCCCAGCGGTGATCCCCGACAGGATGTCCGCCCGGTTGAGCAAGTAGACGGCTCGGGCGCAGTCGCGCTCGGGCGTCGGCCCGCCGCCGGGCAGCGCCAGGGCCTCGCCCAGCCAGTAGGCGGCGTCGGAGTGGCGGCCGGACATCTGCCAGTACCAGGTCAGGGTCAGGGCGAGGGCGGTCGCGCCGGGGGAGTCGTGGGTGGCGCACAGGTGGCGCAGGGCGGCGAGGGTGTTGTCGTACTCGGCGCTGATGACCTTCATGGCCGTCAGCTGGCCGGGCCCGCGCAGTTGAGGGTCGTGGCGGGCCATCAGCTCGGTGAAGTGGGCGGCGGCCAGGTCGCGGGCCGTGCGGAGGTCGCCGGTGTCGGTCAGGCGGTCGGCGCCGTACTCGCGGATGGTTTCGAGCATGCGGTAGCGGCCGGTGCTGGGCGCGAGCTGCAGCAGTGACCGGTCGACGAGGGTGGCGAGCAGTTCGGGGATTGCGGCGGTGGGCACGGTGGTGCCGGCGCAGGCGGCGGTGGCTGAGGCGGGTGTGACGCCGCCGGGCAGGATGGAGATCCGTTCCGCGACGATGCGTTCGTGATCGCTCAGCAGCTCCCAGCTCCAGGCGATGACCGCGCGCAGGGTGCGGTGCCGGGGTAGCGCGGTGCGGCTGCCGGTGGACAGCAGCCGGAACCGGTCGGAGAGCCCGCCGGCCAGGTCGGGCAGTGACAGCGTCCGCAGCCGGGCGGCGGCCAGCTCGAGGGCCAGCGGCAGGCCGTCCAGGCCGTGCACCACGCGCACTATGTCGGGCAGTGTGGTCTCGTCGACGTCGAAACCGGGTCGTACGGCGGTGGCCCGATCGGTGAACAGGCGCACCGAGGCCGCCCTTCGGGCCTGTTCGACGCTGTCGTCCGGGTCAGGCAGCGCGAGCGGGGCCAGCGGCACGAGCGCCTCGCCGTCGACCGCGAGGGGTTCGCGGCTGGTGGCGAGCACGCGCAGCCCGGGGCTACGGGGCAGCAGCGCCGCGACCAGGTGGGCCACGGCGTCGATCAGGTGCTCGCAGTTGTCGACCAGCAGCAGGCTCTCCCTGCCGCCGAGCTCGCCGACGAGGACGTCCAGCTCGTCACCCTCGACTCGCTTGCGGGCGTCGAGCATCGCGCCGCCGCGCAGCCCGATCCCGGCGAGCACGGCCGTGGCGATCTTCGCTGGTTCGGTGACGGGGGCGAGGTCGATGAGCCAGGCGCCGTCGCGGTATTCGTGGCGGTGGCGGCGAGCGGCCTCCAGCGCGAGCCGAGTCTTCCCGGAGCCGCCGGGGCCGAGGACGGTGACCAGGCGCCTGGTGGTGAGCAGGGTGCCGATGCGGCTGAGGTCATCGTCGCGGCCGATGAAGCTGGTCAGCGGCGCGGGCAGGTTGGTCGGCCGTTTCTGGCCGGGGTCGGTGGCCGCCTGCCACCCGGCATTCCGCCCGGTTACAGCCGCGGCGCTCTGGCCGGGGCGCAGCAGGCGCTGGTGGCGTTCCCGCAGGGCGGTGCCCGGGTCGGCGCCGAGGACATCGGCCAGGGTCTGCCGGACCCGCTCGTAGACGGCCAGCGCCTCGGCCTGACGCCCCTGAGCGGCGAGCGCGTCCATCAGCAGCGCGGCCGCCCGCTCGTGGACCGGCTGCTCGGCCAGCAACCCGGTCAGCCGGGCAGCGGCCACCTCGGCCCGTCCCAGCGACAACTCGGCGTCGGCGAGGTCGGAGACCGCCTCGATCGACACATGTACCAGCCGTGTCGCGACCGTGGGCGCGACCGCGGCGATGACTGCCGGTTCGGCGCCAGGATCATCGCCCCACAACGCCACGGCCTCGGCGAGCGCGGCGACCGCGGCCTCCGGGTCACCTGCCCGTAGCCTCTCCCGACCGGCAGCGGTGAGCCGCTCAAAGCGCGATGCGTCCACGTCGGCCGCGTCCACCGCCAGCCGGTAGCCCCCCGCGACCTGCACGACAACGCCACCGGCCGCGCCGGTCGGGGTGAGGGCGCGGCGCAGCCGGGATACGAGGGTCTGCAGGGCGTGGGCAGGGCCGGACGGCGGCTCCTCGGCCCAGATCGCGTCGACCAGCACGCCCGGCTCGACCGCGCGGCCACCGGCGAGCGCCAGCCGTACGAGCAGGCCCTGCAACCGCGCACCCGCAACGGGCAGGACGGCGTCACCGCGGGACACCTGAAACGCGCCGAGCAGCCTGACGCGAAGCCGTGCATCCCCGTCCATTCCCCGATTTTCGCGCGCTCACCCGCAAGGCCCCAAATCGGGGCGTCCGTGTCAGCGCCGCGTGTGCCCCGCGTGTGCCCCGTGTGTGCCCCGTGTGAGCGACCCGCCTCAGTCTTCACATGCCAACCACAGGAGGAAACCTTGAACGACATCAAGCAGCGCCGCGGGGCGGGGACGGCGCTCATCGCCAGCGGAGGCATCTTCTTCACCGCCGAGGTCATCGCCGCCGCAGCATGGACGGATCCGCCCTACAGCTACACGCACCACTTCATCAGCAACCTCGGGGTTCACGGCCCCCTAACGGCGTTTGGGCAGTTCATCTACTCCCCGCTCGCGACGGTGATGAATACCGGCTTCTTCTTGTTCGGGCTCGCCGCGCTGAGCGGCGTCGTCATGCTGAGGGGACTGCCGGGCAGGCGGCGCTGGGCGATGGCCGCGACGGCGGTGCTGCTGGCGGTCGGCGGCATGCTGGTGGGAGTGTTTCCGGGGTCTGACGACAACGGCACGACCGACTACCACGGGCTGGGCGCTCTCATGGTGTTCATCCCCGGCAACGTGCTTTCCATCCTGATCGGCAGGGCGCATCAGCTCCTAGGAATCTCCCCCAGACTGGGCCGGGCCCTGGTGGTGTTCGGGATACTCGGCTTGGTCTCGCTGATGGCCTTCGGAACCATCCTCGTCTCGGATGCCGGCGTCCTCATCGGCCTCTTCGAACGCGGAATCATCTATCCGTACCTGATCGGCTTCATCATCGCGGGAGCAGCACTACGGAGGCGCCGTGCGTAGGAAGCCAGCGTGGCTCTGCGCTTGGTCGACGAGGCGCGTGCGCGGGTGGTAGGGCTCTTCCGTACGCTGGCGGCAACATTCCCGTTCGAAGGGTTGAATCGTGCGTAGCTCGATTTTCGGCAATCTCGACGGCCAGCCGCTGCCCGGTGGGTTCGCGCTGGAGAACAAGAAGATGTTGCGGGTCCAGTTGCCTCATGAGGTGCTCGCCAAACAAGGCTCGATGGTCGCCTTTCAGGGGCAGATGGACTTCGATTACGAGGGCGCAGGAGGGCTCGGCAAGCTGTTCAAGAAGGCCGTCACCGGTGAGGGCGCCTCGCTCATGCGGGTCCGTGGTGAGGGCCTGCTCTACCTGGCCGACAATGCCGACGACATTCACCTGTTCTACCTGGAGAACGAAGGGCTGACCGTCAACGGGCGGAATCTGCTGGCGTTTCAGCCGCAGCTCACTTGGGACATTCAGCGGGTGCAAGGGGCTGGGGTGGCTGCGGGTGGGCTGTTCAACACGACGGTCACGGGGACGGGGTGGGTGGCGGTGACCACGCACGGCACGCCGGTGCTCCTCGATGTCGCCCGCATGCCGACGTTCGCGGACGGGCAGTCGGCGGTCTGCTGGAGCACGGGGCTTCAGGTCGGGGTCAACCGGACGATGAAGGTGGGGGCGTTGATCGGGCGGGGGAGCGGGGAGGCCATGCAGCTGGCGTTCAGGGGGCAGGGCTTCGTGCTGGTGCAGGCCAGTGAAGGTGCCCCCATAGTGACAGGCCAGTGAAGGCGCCCCCATCGTGACGACGTCATGACGAGCTGCTAGGCGCAGGTCGGCGCGGGGGCGGTGTTGGCGCCGTTCCAGGAGGCGAGGAAGCCGAATGTGGCCGTGGCGCCGGGTGCCAGCGAGCCGTTCCAGCTCACGTTACGCACCGTCACGTCCGCGCCGCTCGCGCTCAGCGTGCCGTTCCAGATCTGGCTGATCTGCTGCCCGTTGGCGAACGCCCACCGGACCGTCCATCCGTTCATCGGCGCGGTGCCGGTGTTCTTGACGGTGACCTCGCCCTGGAAGCCGCCCTGCCACTGGCCGACGTTCTTGTACGCGGCCGTGCATCCGCCAGTGCCGGTGGGGGTGACGGTGGGGGTTACGGTCGGGGTTACGGTGGGCGACGGGGTTACGCCGGACAGGGCGTTCACCAGGGCCGGGTACCACTTGTCGGAGATCTTCTGGTCGCCCGCCGCGTTCGGGTGCACTCCGTCGTACGTGTCCGTGCTGGTGCTGAACCCCGTCCACTGGTCCACCACCGTGATCGGCGACTGCTGGGTGGAGGTGGTGGCGGCCCAGCCGGGGATGGCGTCGTTCAGGTTCACGGCGCGCTGGGCGCATTCGGCGCACGTGGACGGGTTCATCGGGATGATCTTGGCGACGAGGATCTTCATGGCGGGGTTGCTCGCCCGCATCTGGTTCACCAGCGTGGTGTACGCGCTGAGGATCGTCGCGGGCGGGATGTTGCTCCACACGTCGTTGGTGCCGAAATGCATCATGACGATGTCGGGCCGGGTCGCGGCGAGCCAGCCGGGCAGTTGGTTCTGGTTGGCGACGTTCGTGGCCAGGTAGCCGCCGTGTCCCTCGTTGTCGCCGTCGTACGGGACCGAGCAGCCCTGCGCCGGGAGGGTGCCGACGAAGTCGACGTCCGTGTAGCCGGTGCTCTGGAGCTTGTTCCAGAGCAGGGCCCGCCAGCAGCCGGGGGAGCCGGTGATCGAGTCGCCCAGGGGCATGACCCTGATGGCGGCGGCGCTGGCCGGGGTGGTCGTCAAGAACAGCACTGCGCCGGCCGTCGCGAGCAACGCCGCCAGTAACGCCCAGGTCTTCCGCATCGTCCGCGCTCCCGTCGTCGCCTGGCGTTGATCGTAAGAGCGCGGCTCGGAGACGGGAAGGCGGCTGCCTGGGCAGAGGGACGCGACCTGCGGCGATGCGCGATCCGGGATGTAACTTTCAAGTCAGGGGCGGACGATGGCGAGCGGGCACGACGCGTGGTGGAGCAGGGCGTGGCTGATCGAACCCATGATCATCCCAGTCAGCTGACCGTGCCCGCGCGTCCCCACTACCAGCAGGTCGGCCCGCGCAGCCGCTTCCTTGAGCACCTCGATGGGGTGCCCGTGGACGACCTCGGCCACCACCTCCACCCCTGGATGCCGCGACCGGCCGTCGGCGGTCAGCTTCTGCAGCGCCCGGAGGGCGTTCTGCTCGCCGTTGGGGTCGGCCGGTTCGAAGCCGCTCGGGTGCGGCCAGGCCCACGCCTGTACGGCACGCACCCGCGCACCGTGCAACTCGGCCTCGGTGAGGGCGAAGTCGAGTGCGCACAGCCCGCCGGGCGAGCCGTCCACCCCGGCCACGATTTCCCTGCGCGGCGGCCGGGGCAGCTCACGGATGAGGACCACGTTCGTACGGGCGTGCGCGGCCACTCCGTGCGCGACGGACCCGACCAGCAGCCCGCGGATGCCGCCGATGCCGCGGCTGCCCACGACCAGCAGCTCGGCGCCTTCGGAGGCGTGGATCAACGCAGTGCGGGGATCGCCGGGCAGCAGCTCGGTGGTCACCTCCACCTCCGGGTGCTCGCGACGGACCCGGTCCTCGGCCGCCGCGAGCACTGTGGTGGCGCCCTCGCGCATCCATCGCCTGACCTCGGCGTAGTGGCTGCTGGGCGTGTCCTCGTACACCCACTTGGCCACGGCGTGGGCCACGACGAGCCGCGTGCGTCGAAGGGCGGCCTCGGCAGTAGCCCACGCGGCGGCTTCCAGCCCGGTGCGTGAGCCGTCCACCCCAACGATGATCACGACGACCGCCTTTCAGGTAAACGCGAAGCACTCCACCTCTGCCCGGCGGAACGGCAGCCCTTTGTCCGTGGAGTCCTTGGTGCACTGGCGCTCGGCTCTGCTGAGCTTCAGCGTGCCGCAGACGGACACGCCGGAGTACGTGCGGCAGTCGAGCGTGGGGTCGGCCTCTCCGATCCGGTACATGGCCTTGACGTCCGTGCGGCACTGGGTCCGCGCCCGCGCCGTGTTGGCGTAGCGGCATTGGGCCATCAAGGTGTCGAACTGCTCCTGGCTGACTTCGTGCTTGTCCATGCCGTCCCCAGCGGCGGTGGTCCCTCCCAACGCGGCCACCACCACGAGTCCTGCGACAGCGGCTATCTTCATCATGGTTTCCCCTGATGGGGACGTACCGCCCAGGGCGCTCGTCAAACCTCGCGCCGGCGCGCCAGCACGCTGAGCCAGGTGCGGTGGGTGGTGCTCAGACCGTGTTCCAGGACCTCGAACCCGGTCGATTCCAGCATCGCCAGCAGCGTGTCGGGGTCGCGGTGCACGAACCACCGGGAGACCTCGGTGTCGTAGGGGATCGGCTCCCATTCCTGCCGGTCGCCGGCTGAAGTGCTCATTCCGAGCACGCCGCCCGGCCGCAGCGCCGCCGACCAGGCGCGCAACGTCGGCTCGGTCTCGTCGGCGGGCACGTGGAGCAGCGCCGCACAGCACCACAGACCCGCCAGTGAGCCGGGGGCGAGCGGCGGCCTGCGCAGGTCACCGAGCACCGCGGGCACCCTCTGGGCGGCGGCCAGCCTGGCCATCTCGGTCGAGCGGTCGACCCCGACCACCGGCAGCCCCTGCTCCAGGAACCAGGCCGCGTCATGCCCAGGACCACACCCCAGGTCGGCCACCGGCCCCCGCGCCACCTCGGCGAACCGCTGACGGAAGGCCAGGAAGCCGCCGCTGCGGGTCCGGCTGCGCTCGGCGAAAACCGGGGCGATGCGGTCGTAGGTCGCCGTTGTGCGGGGGGTCGGATCCTCCATGACCCGGATCATGCCAGGTTTGGCGCGGCATCGGGGATGGGTACGATCATCGCCGTCCAACGCGGGAGCCCGGTACGGACCGGGCTGAGAGGACGGCTGACAGCCGCCGACCGCCAGAACCTGCTCCGGATAATGCCGGCGAAGGGAGTTTGCGCGATGCATGACGCGCGTTTTACCAAGGTTTACACCGGTGACCTCCATGTGCCGATGCGTCAGGTGCGTCTGTCGAACGGATCGACGGTGACGCTGTACGACACGTCAGGCCCGCACACCGACCCCGCCATCGAGACCGACGTCAGGCGCGGGCTGCCGCGCCTGCGCGAGCAGTGGGTACGCGACCGCCGCGCCGCCGGCCAGCCCGTCACCCAGGTCGGCTGCGCCAGGAAGGGGCTGATCACCAGGGAGATGGAGTTCGTGGCCGTCCGTGAGGGCCTCGACGCCGAGTTCGTCCGCCAGGAGGTCGCGGCCGGCCGGGCCATCATCCCCGCCAACGTCAACCACTCCGAGTCCGAGCCGATGATCATCGGCCGCCACTTCCTCGTGAAGATCAACGCCAACATCGGCAACTCGGCCGTGACGTCCTCCATCGAGGAGGAGGTCGAGAAGATGACCTGGGCCACGCGGTGGGGCGCGGACACGATCATGGACTTGTCCACCGGCCCGGACATCCACGAGACCCGTGAGTGGATCATCCGCAACTCGCCGGTCCCGGTCGGCACCGTGCCCATCTACCAGGCGTTGGAGAAGGTCAAGGGCCGTCCTGAGGACCTGTCGTGGGAGATCTACCGGGACACGCTCGTCGAGCAGTGCGAGCAGGGTGTGGACTACGTGACCGTGCACGCGGGGGTGCGGCTGGCGTACGTGCCGCTCACCGCCGGCCGCAAGACCGGCATCGTCTCGCGCGGCGGCTCGATCATGGCCGCCTGGTGCCTGGCGCACCACCGTGAGAGCTTCCTGTACGAGCACTTCGCCGACATGTGCGAGATCCTCGCTCGTTACGACGTGTCGTTCTCACTCGGGGACGGGCTGCGGCCCGGCTCGATCGCGGACGCCAACGACGAGGCCCAGTTCGCCGAGCTGCGCACGCTCGGCGAGCTGACCAGGGTCGCACGTGAGCACGACGTCCAGGTCATGATCGAGGGCCCGGGACACGTGCCCATGCACAAGATCAAGGAGAACGTCGACCTGCAGCGCGAGCTCTGCGACGACGCCCCCTTCTACACCCTCGGGCCGCTGATCACCGACATCGCCCCGGGCTACGACCACATCACCTCCGGCATCGGCGCCGCCATGATCGGCTGGTACGGCACCGCCATGCTTTGCTACGTCACCCCCAAGGAGCACCTCGGCCTGCCGGACAAGGACGACGTCAAGACCGGCGTGATCACCTACAAGATCGCCGCCCATGCGGCGGACCTGGCCAAGGGGCATCCGCGGGCGCAGGAGTGGGACGACGCGCTGTCGGACGCGCGGTTCGAGTTCCGCTGGGAGGACCAGTTCGACCTGTCGCTCGACCCCGGCACCGCCCGCGCCTTCCACGACGAGACCCTGCCTGCCGCGCCGGCCAAGACCGCGCACTTCTGCTCGATGTGCGGGCCGAAGTTCTGCTCCATGCGGATCAGCCACGACATCCGCCAGGCGGGCTACGCGGAGAAGGCGGAGGAGTTCCGGCAGCGCGGGGGCACCGTCTACGTCGATCAGCCCGGCAGCCTGCCGGGCCAGGTCGTCAGCCGAGGCTGAGCAGGCCCGCGTCCACGACCCGGCGGCCGAAGGGGCGGGCGAGTTCGGCCAGGCGCTCGCAGCCGTCCTCGCCCAGCGCCCCGTACGCGGCCATGGCCAGGGTGTCCGTACGGTCCTCGAGGTGGCGGCGCAGCGCCTGGCCCGCTGCGCTCAGCGCGCCCCCTTCCAGGAGCCCGCGGGCGTGGAGGCCGGCTTCCGCGGCCGTCCATGCCTCCTCCGGCCAGGCACGGCTGATCTTGAGGAAAGCGACGGGGACCTCGCCGCCGGCGGCATGGAGGACCAGGGCTTCCAGGCCGGTGAGGCCTTCGGCGAGGAGGGTGGCCACATGGCCGTCGCCGCGGAACTCGCGGAGCAGGGTCTGGGCGTGCCAGAGCTGCTGGAGCGGGTCGTCCGGCCAGGGGAGCGCGGCGTGGGCGGCGAAGAGCGGTCGGCCCTGGGGATGGTCGCAGGCTGCCGTGGCGGCGCGGCGGGCCAGGTCGAGGGTCTCGGCCAGGTGAGGAAGCTCGTGGATGCCCGCCCGGCGCAGGGCTTCGTCGGCGGCTTCGAGGCGGGCCTCGAGCATCTGCTCCGGCGTCACCACGTCCCAGGCGGCGGGGAGGGAGCGGCGTACGAGGTCGGGGCAGAAGTTGTAGAAGGTGGCGATGACCAGGTCGGCGGAGGCCCGGCCGAAGGCAGCGCCACGCGAGGCGAAATATCCGGACATGCCGGTGAGGCCGAGGTTGGCGTAGCGGGCGGCGGCCTCGGGAACGAAGTAGATCATGCCGTGCAAGGGCTCCAGGCGGCGCCAGGCGCGGCGGGCCGCGGCCGTGTCGCCCGTCATGACGTCGTCAGGGAGTCGATGAAGCGCGACATCCCGGCCAGCCATCGGTCGGGATCCTCCGCCTTGCGGCGCGCGAACTCCGCCACCTCCGGGTGCGGGAATATGTGGAAGCGCTCGGCCGCCAGGCCCTCGACGACGGTGGTGGCCACGTCGGCCGGGTCGAGGATCGTGCCCGACGCGCCCACCGCGCGGGCGGTCAGGTGGTCCTCCTCCTGGCCGCGCTCGTACATGTTCGTCCGCACCCCTTGCGGGCACAACACGCTGACCTTGATGCCCTGGGAGCTGTAGTGCATGGCGACCCACTCGGCGAACGCGATCGCCGCCGCCTTCGTGACCGCGTACGGGGCGTCTCCGGGGCAGCCGATCAGGCCGGCCGCGGAGCAGGTGTTCAGGAGGTAGCCGCCGCCGCGGGCGATCATGGAGGGGACGGCGGCGCGGGCGGCGTACACGTGGGCCAGGACGTTGATCGCGTACAGGTCGCTCCACTCCTGGTCGGGGGCGTCCAGGCCGTGGCCGCCGATGATGCCGGCGTTGGAGCAGAACAGGTCGACGGGGCCGAACGGGGTGTCCACCAGGGCGGCGACGTCTGCCTCCGATGCCACGTCCACCCGGGCGGGCACCGCGCGCTCGCCGATCTCCTTGGCCACCGCGCTCGCGCCCGCCTCGTCGAGGTCGGCGACCACCACCCCCGCCGCGCCTTCCGCGGCGAACCGCAGGGCCAGCGCCCGGCCGATCCCGCCCGCCGCACCCGTGACCACGACGACCTTGTCCCGCACCTGCATGGATGCTCCTCCTGAACCGACCGCCCGGTATGTAGAACCATATTCTATACAAAGCGTGATCAGATGAGAGCTTTCTCATTTGGGCTTCAGCGTGGTCTCCTCGAAGGGCGTCAAGGTCGATGGCATGAAACAGCGGGCGATGGTGATGCTCCTCGGACTGGGTGTGGCGGTGGCCGGGCTGCTGTCGGTGGGACTGGTCAATGCGGCCGATCAAGGGTCTGACCTGGGTGAGCCCGTCGTGGTCACGCCGTCCCCTTCGGCCCCGGCCTCGCCGGCGGCTGATCGAAGTCAATCCCCGTCGCCTGGCCGGAGCCAGCCGGGCGATGCGGCCGGCACGTCCGAGCGGACCGAGAGCAAGCGGCCTGCCCCGCGCAAGACCAAGGCCGAGCCGGTCAAACCGCCGTCTCCCAGGCCCGGCGGCGATGATGGTGACGATGACGACGGCGACGACGGCGGGGACGATGACGGTGATGACTGATGGGAAGGCCGTATGCGAGTGAGCGCCCGTGCCCGGATCGTGGGCTGGATGCTCGTCGTCGTCGGCCTCGCCCTGTCAGTCTCGATCTTCGCGACCTGGACCTTCCTGCAGACCGGCCTGGACAACCGGGTGCGGCACGAGCTCGAGAACGAGGTCGACAAGCTGCGGAGCTACGCGGACAACAACCGTGCCGTCACGGACGTCGAGGTCCTGCTCGAGGGGTACCTCGCGATCAACTCGCCGGACCGGCATGAGACCTTCTTCAGCATCGTCGACGGCCAGCCCCACAGGATCACGGCGATCCCGCCGCCCGTGCGTCTCGACACCGACGACGACCTGGTGGCGCGGCTGGCCGCGGCCACCAGGACGGTCAGCGGGAATGTCGAGAGCGCCGGGGGAAGGGTCCGCTACGCGGTCATCCCGGTCAGGGTGACCGCCGACCCCCGCCCCGCCCACCTCGTGGTGGCGATCTTCTACGACAGGCACCGTAGTGAGATCGTGGAGGCGGTGCGGGTGCTCGGGTTGTCCGCGCTGGCCGCGATGGCGCTGGCCGGGGCGGCCGGGTGGTTCGTGGCCGGGCGGGTGCTGGCGCCGGTCCGGCTGGTCAGCCAGACGGCCGAGCAGATCAGCGACTCCTCCGACCTGACCCGCAGATTGGACGTGCCGGGTGACGACGACGTGGCCGCGCTCGCCGGCACGTTCAACCACATGCTGGACCGGCTGGAACGGGCCTTCTTGGCGCAGCGGAACTTCCTCGACGACGCCGGGCACGAGCTGCGTACGCCGATCACCGTCATCCGCGGCCACCTCGAGCTCATGGGCGACGACCCGGCCGACCGCGCTGAGACGCTGGCCCTGGTCACCGACGAGCTGGAGCGCATGAACCGCATCGTCGATGACCTCCTCACCCTCGCCAAGGCCGAGCAGCCGGGCTTCCTGGCCGTGGACACCGTCGAGCTGGCCGACCTCACGGTCAGCGTGGTCGCCAAGGCGCGGGCGCTCGGCGAGCGGAAGTGGCGGGTGGACGAGGTGGCCGAGGCTCGCGTGCCGGCCGACCGCCAGCTGCTCACGCAGGCGCTCATGCAGCTGGTCGCCAACGCTTTCCGGCACACGAAGGACGGCGACCTGATCGCCGTGGGGTCGGCCGTCCGGGACGGGCGGGCCGAGCTGTGGGTACGCGACAGCGGCCCCGGAGTGGCGCCGGCCGACCGGGAGCGCATCTTCGGCCGGTTCACCCGCGGGGCGGGCCGCACCGGCGCCCATGACGGGTCCGGGCTCGGCCTGGCCATCGTGAAATCCATCGCCGAGGCCCATGAGGGCTGGGTACAGGTGACCGAGGCCCCGGGCGGCGGGGCCTGTTTTGTCATGTCCATCCCGCTGTGGGAGGTGCGGTGAACCGCATTCTGATCGCCGAGGACGAGGCCAGGATCGCCTCCTTCGTGGAGAAGGGGCTGCGGGCCAACGGGTTCGTGACCGCCGTGGTGGGGGACGGGCTCGCGGCGTACGACCTGGCGTGCGCGGGCGGGTTCGACCTGCTCATCCTGGACATCGGGTTGCCGTTGAGCGATGGCTTCACGGTGTTGCGGCGGTTGCGGGAGTCCAAGGTGACCATCCCGGTGATCATCCTGACCGCCCGCGGCAGCGTCACCGACACCGTGGCGGGGCTGGAGGGCGGCGCGGACGACTACATCGCCAAGCCCTTCGCCTTCGAGGAACTGCTGGCGCGCGTGCGGCTGCGGCTGCGGGCCGAGCGCACGCCCGAGGTGACCGTGCTGCGCGTGTCGGATCTGTCGCTGGATCTGCGGACCAGGCGGGCTTACGTGGGGGATCGGGCGGTGGACCTGTCCACCAGGGAGTTCGCGCTGGCGGAGATCTTCTGCCGGCACCCGGACCAGGTGCTGACCCGGGAGCAACTGCTGAGCCACGTGTGGGGGTTCGACTTCGACCCCGGCTCGAACGTCGTGGACGTCTACGTGCGGTACCTGCGTCGCAAGATCGGCGCGGACCGGATCGAGACCGTACGCGGCACCGGATACCGCATGAGAGTCGCCTAATCATCGCCTCACATCCGCTTCACCGGGCTCCTCCAGGCTGTTCATCAACAGGACAGAAAGAGGAGGGACCGTGTTCACCGGACTGGCGATGGACCTCGTGGCGATCATCTTGCTCGCCTACGGCATCTACTATCGGCGCCACCACAGGCGCGATCTGCTGTTCGCCTACATTGCGTTGAACGTGGGCATCTTCGCGGTGGTGTCGCTGCTGCTTGTCCAGCGGGTCGACATCGCCGTCGGATTCGGGCTGTTCGGGCTGCTGTCGATCATCCGGCTGCGCTCCAGCGAGATCACCCAGCAGGAGATCGCCTACTACTTTGTCGCGATCGTGCTGGGGCTGGTCAACGGGATCGCGGCGGCGATGCCGCTGACGGCTCTCACCCTGAACGGGGTGCTGCTCGCGGTGATGTACGTCGCCGACCACCGCGGGCTGCTCGGCCGCACCCGCCAGCAGCTCGTGACGCTGGACGTCGTGCACGCGGACCCGGAGCTGCTGAAGGCCGACCTGGAGAGCCGGCTGCGGGCCCGGGTGCTGCAGGCCATGGTCACTCAGGTGGACTACGTACGCGACGTGACCGTCGTGGACGTGCGCTACGTGGTGCCGGACATGAAGGCGAGGGTGCGGTGAACGCGGACGTGGTGCTCGCCGGGGTCGCCGCGGGGGCGGCGGCGATCGAGCTCGAGGACGTGCCGGAGCTGATGAGCCGGGTGGACTCCAAGTACATCGTGCCGGCCGCGACCATGGTCAGGCTCGCCGCCGAGCTGGGTGACCGGTTCGCGGTGTTGCGGATCGACGGGCGGCGGCAGTTCCGCTACACCTCGACGTACTTCGACACGCCGGACCTGGTCACCTTCCGGCAGCATCGGCAGGACCGGCGCCGCCGGTTCAAGCTCCGGACGCGGACGTACCTGGACGGGGGCGGCCGGTGGCTGGAGCTCAAGCTCAGCGGGGCACGCGGCAGCACCGACAAACACCGCATCCCCTACGACGACGCGCCGGCGCACGCGCTCACCGCGGAGGCGCTGGACTTCGTGAGCGACACCCTGGTGCGTGAGCTCCGCCTGACCATGCCCCGCCCGCTGGGGCCGGTCCTGTCCACCGACTACAAGAGGGTGACCCTGGTGGACCGGGCAGGAATGGCCCGGCTCACCTGCGACACCGGTCTGGTCTGCCGCGGTGCGGGCCGGGTCGTGCCCGCCCGCCGGGACCTGGTCCTGCTGGAGTCGAAGTCCGCGGACGGCAAGGCGGCCGTCGATCGGGTGTTATGGGGGATGGGGGTGCGGCCGGTGAGTGTGAGCAAATATTGCATCGCCGTCGCCGCCCTCCGCGACCGCCGCGCCAACCGGTGGCATCCGGTGTTGCACCGCTACCTCGAGCCCGAGCCGGCGGTTCAGACGGTGATGACGACTTTGCCCCTGGCGTGTCCTTCTTCCAGGTAGCGGATCGCCTCCGCCGCCTCGTTCAGCGCGTACGTCCGGTCGATGACCGGGGTGATCTTCTTGTCGTCGAGGAGGTCGTGCAGGGCGGTGAGCGTGTCCTTGCTCGGGCGTGCCATGTAGTTCACGAGCCTCTGGCCGCCGAACAGGAACATCAGCTTCCCCCCGATGATCCGGTTTATGGGGCCGACCCAGCGACCGCCGCTGCCGGAGATGGGGATGAACGTCCCGCGGGTGGTCAGAACGCGTCTGATCGCCGACAGGGGATGGTTGCCGACGTTGTCGAGGATGAGGTCATAGCGCCGGCCGCCGCGGGTGAAGTCTTCTTTGGTGTAGTCGAGGACGTGGTCGGCGCCGATGGAGCGGACCATCTCGACGTTGCCGGTGCTGCACACGGCGGTCACCTCGGCGCCCAGAGCTTTGGCGATCTGCACCGCGAAGGTGCCCACTCCGCCCGCGGCGCCGTTGACCAGCACCCGGTGCCCGGGCTGGACCCGTCCCACGTCGCGGAGGCCGAGCAGGGCGGTGACCGCCGCCGTCGGCACGGCCGCCGCCTGCTCGAACGTCAAGTTGGCCGGCTTCCTCAGCACCGCCGCGTCCTGGCGGACGGAGACGTATTCGGCGAGTGTTCCCTTGCCGCAGCCGAACACCTCGTCGCCCGGTTGTAACGCGGTGACATTCGCGCCCACTGCCTCGACGTGCCCGGCGAAGTCGGCGCCCAGGCCGTTGGCCTTGGGGCGGGTCAGGCCGGCCACCGCGCGGAAGATGTAGGGCGCGCCCCGCATGAAATGCCAGTCGCCGGCGTTGACCGCGGCTGCTCGGACGCGGACCAGCACGTCGTCGTCCCCGACCGCCGGCAGGCCGGTGTCCTGGAGAGTGAGCACGCTGGGCGGGCCGTAGGCGTAGAAGCGGATCGCCTTCATGAGACTCCTTGTTCATCTTGATCTGTCTGGTGTAATAAATTTCTGACAGGTGTCACCGTAACATTCACGTCCTGGCCCGGCAATGGCATGAAAAAGCCCCGGAGGCGAGCACGTCGTTCCGGGGCGGGAGGGGCGGAGGACTACAGAGGAAGGTCGCCGGTGGCGGCGCTCGTCGAGCCGGTCGCCCGATAGGCGGCGATCGTGCGTTCGGCGATGCGCATCTGGTGGATCTCATCGGCCCCGTCGGCGAAGCGGGCCCAGCGGGCGTGCTGGAACATGCTCGCCAGCGGCGTGTCCGTCGAATATCCCAGCGCCCCGTGCACCTGGATCGCCCGGTCCACGATCCGGTTGAGGCTGTTGGCCACGAAGTGCTTGGCCATCGACACCTCGGTGCGGAAATCCTCACCCTTGTCGATCTTGGAGGCGGCGTGCAGCACCATCAGCTTGCACTGGTACAGCTCCATGGTGGAATCGGCGATCATCCACTGGATGCCCTGCTTCTCGGCCAGCAGGGAGCCGTGGCTGTAGCGGGTGAGCGCGCGGTCCACCATCATGTCCAGCGCGGTCTCCGCCTGCGAGATCCACCGCATGCAGTGGGCGAGTCTGGCCGGACCGAGGCGATACTGACCCAGGCGGTGGCCGTTGCCCCGTCCGCCCAGGATCTGGTCGTCGGGCACGCGCAGGTCCTGGATGTGGATCTCGCTGTGGCCGGTCGAGCCGTGCATGGTCTCGACCTCACGCACGTCGTTCCAGCCCGGGCTGGGCAGGTCCACGAGGAAGGCGGTAGTGGCGCCGCGCGACCCCTCCGGCACGTCCGGCTCCGTCCTGGCGATGAGGATGGCGAAGGTGGCGCGCCGGGCATTGGAGATGAACCATTTGTGGCCGTTGACCACCCATTCGTCGCCGTCGCGTACGGCTTCGGTGCGGATCAGCGTGGGGTCGGAGCCCGCCACCTCCGGCTCGGTCATCGCGAAGCAGGACATCTGCGTGCCGTCGAGCAGCGGGCGCAGGTATTTCTCTTTCTGCTCGTCCGTCGCCCAGTGCAGCAGCGTGTGCATGTTGCCCTCGTCGGGGGCCATGCAGTTGAGCACCCACGGGCCGACGCGGGTCTTGGCCGCCTCCGACTGCACCATGGCCAGCTCCACGTGGCCGAGCCCCATGCCGCCCCACTCCTTCGGCATGTGCGGCAGCCACAGGCCCTCGGCCTTCGCCTGTGAGCGCAGCCGGGCGAGGGTCCGCAGGTACGCGTCGCGGTCGTGCTCCTTCACCTCCTCCATCGCGGGGATGACGGTGCCTTGGATGAAGGTGCGAACCCGCTTGCGGATCTCCTCGTGCTCGGGGGCGAGGGTGAAATCGATGGCCACTTCCCGAAAGTACTCTCTCAGCTGGGTTTGCGCAGCGGGGTGAAGGCCCAGGACATACGGGGCTCGACCGCCCAGTGGAAGAGCTTGCGCACCGGCGGCGTGCACAGCAGCGTGGCCGCGACCAGGCCGAGCCCGATCGACGGCAGCAGGCCCAGCTCGAACCGCTCGGTGGCTTTGACGACGAAACCGTGGAGCAGGTAGGCGTACATGGTGGCCGCGCCCAGCCCGCTGAACCACGTGTGCCGCGCCGGCGTCACCGCCAGGAACGCCGCCACCAGCAGCGCCCCCGCCACCAGCAGCCCCAGCCTGATCGCCGTGCCGGTGAGGTCGTCCACGCCGATCTCCGTGTTCGACAGCCGCCACCTGATCCACTCCGTCGGCACGGCGGCGTGCACGAGCAGCGCCGTCGCCAGCCCCAGGCCGAGCACGCAGGCCCCGGCCAGCCTCATGTACGGCCTGCGCAGCCACTGGAAGTGCTCCGGCTTCAGCATCAGCCCCAGCACATAGAAGGGCAGCAGGCCGAACGTGCGGTTCATGGACAGCTCGTCGGGCAGCTTGCTCATCCCGGTCAGCAGTGACAGCACGACCGCGACCAGCAACGGCCACCTGAGCTGCTGCCACACCGGCGTGGACAGCCGCCACAAGAACAACGACATCAGGAACCAGGTCAGGTAGTACGGCTCCAGCAGGCTCAGCTCGAACTTCCCGTAGAGGAACAGCCGGGGCAGCGAGTACGCCAGCTCGAAGATCACGTATGGCACCGCCAGCGTGGAGATCAGCTTGCGTGCCTTGCCCGCCCCGAACGTGAACTTCCGCGACAGGTAGCCGGTGAGCACGATGAACAGCGGCATGTGGAAGACGTACACGTAGAAGTAGAGCGCGTGCGCGAGGGGCGCGTCCCGCTGGTTCTCGATGAGGTGACCGCATACGACGAGCAGGATGGCCAGGTATTTGGCGTTGTCGAAGAACGGATCCCTGGCGGTGACAGGCTCGGCTATTACGGTCGCGCTCACAGGCTCGCCTTCGGCGACCCTGTGAGCGCGGCACTGCTGTGTTTATTGGTTCGCTCGCTTCGCTCCCTCACAGGCAACGCACCCTAGCCAGGCTCATGGAACCGCCAGGAAACCGCGGGTTAAACCTCGGCGGCCAGCTCGGCCACCTGGACGTGGTCGAGCCGCCCGTCCGCGACGATCGTGACCACCCGCCGGGTCAGCGTGTCCTCGACGACCAGCGGCCGGTCCCACGCCAGCGCCTGCCCGACGCCCGGATACTCCTCGACCCGCACGAACCACGCGTCGCCGTCGTCCTGGACGAACACCAGCGTCCAGTCCCGCCCCTCCGGGTCCGTGCCGGACATGGCGATCCACCGGTCCCGGCTGCCGTGCACGGCCTGCTCGTCACCCGGCAGAGTCGTCCGGGCGGTGGAGGTCCCTGGCGCGCGCCAGAAGAAGCCGCCGTAACCCGCGCCCACCCGGCCCTTGGTGGCCGAGCTGTTGATCTCCACGGGCGCGCCGGTGAGGTTGGTGAGCGTGAACGTGAAGTCCAGAGCCCATGCCTCGCCCACCGGTCGCACGACCACCGTCCGCTCCTCACGTGCCATGAGCCGCCCGTCCGGGCCGGCCCACTCCAGCTGCTCGGTGAAGCCGTCGTCGTCGAGCCGTGAGAACGCCCGGTGCCGCTGGCTGCCATGATCGCCGAGCCAGGCCGGACCCTGGTCCTTCACGTACGTGCGGCCGCCCCAGAAGTTCGCCCCGCCCAGGTCGGAGATCGCCACGCCGACCCCGAGGTGGTGTACGTGGTCCTCGGGCCGGACCTGGGTGACCTCGACGCCGCCCAGGGTCCGCACCCCGTGCAGGTACGGGCGTGGCGAGTCCGTGGCCGGGAGGTCCGGTCGCACCTCGTAGTCGGCCACCGGCGTGCCGGCGACCAGGAGCCGCACCTTCGTCCACGGCGCGCCCAGCTCCGAGTAGAGGGCCAGCTCGTCCGCGCTGCGGGCCGTCAGGTCCGCGATGCCGGGCAGGAACCGGTAGGCGACCTCGTCCGAGCCGGGCTCCCGTGCGAGGAGCTGGTGCCGCTCGGGGATCGGCAGCGGCTCCGGCGCCAGCCGCACCGCGTCGAGCACCTGCGTGAACGTCTCGGTCCGGGAGAGCGGCACCAGCAGGTCCACGCCCGTACGGACATGATCGATGAGGTTCTCCAGCAGGTTGGTGCGCTCGTACACGGTGGTCGTGACCGACCCGTCCGCGTGCTCGACCTTGAGCTGGTCCTGGGTGTAGACGAGCGTGGCGCGGCCCTGGTCGCCGTGCACGACCAGGTACGGCTCGTGTCGCTCGGACGCGCACAACGTCACCGCGATCGTGACCACGAGACCGTCGTCCATCCGGACCCGCACGCACGACGTGTCGTCCGACTCGATCGGGTTGGCGTGGTAGAGCTCGGTCTCGATCTCCGCGATCGGGCCGTCCACCAGCGCCAGCGCGGTCGCCACGGCATGCGCGAACGGGTTGGTCAGCGCGCCGTCCACCACGTCCACGCCGTTGAGGCGGCGCTTTCCCGACCAGGCCGAGCGGGTGAAGTACGTCGACGGGCGTTCCCACGCGCCGGCCCCGCCGATGCCGCGCACCCGGCCGAGTGCGCCACTCGCGATCAGCTCACGCACCGCGGGCACGGCCGCCGACCCGAGCGACTGGAACCCGACCTGGCAGGCCAGCCCGGTCTCGGCCACGGCCGCCGCGATGCGCCCATGTTCGGCGGGGCTGGGCGCGGGCGGCTTCTCCAACAGCACGTGTGAGCCCGCGCGCAGGGCGGTCACCGCGAGGTCGGCGTGCGTGTGGATGGGCGTGCAGATGATCGTGATCTCCGCGCCGGTCTTCTCGATCAGCGCGCCGAGATCGGACGACTGCAGGGGCGAGGCGAAGTCGACCTCCACAGGCCGCACGTCGCAGATCCCGGCCAGCTCGACCAGCCCTCTGTCGGCGAGGCTGCGCAGGTTGCGCAGATGGTGCTGCCCGTGCCCGTTCGCCCCCGCCAGAACGACCTTCATCGTCGTGCCCACCTCAGTCCCAGCCCTTCGTGCTCGCTCACCCGCAGCATGCCGTCCGACACGACCACCGGATACGGCTCCTCCAGGAGCCCGAGCGCGGCGAACGACGCGTCCTCCACATCCTCCGCCATGATCGGCAGTGGCAGCGCCAGGGCCAGCTGCCCGGACACGTCCGGGAGCAGGTGCGGGTAGACGGGCACGTCGTACGTCCTGGCCAGCTCCACGATGCGCAGGAACGGCGTGATGCCGCCGACCCGCACCACGTTCGGCTGCACGACGTCGCACGCGCCGGCCGCCAGCAGGTCGCGGAAGCCGTACGTCGTGTAGACGTTCTCGCCCACCGCGACCGGCACGTCGATGGAGCGGCGCAGCTCCACGTGGGCGGCCACGTCGTCGGCAGGCAGCGGCTCCTCGATCCAGTGCAGGTCGAACTCGCGCAGCGCGGCCAGAGCGCGCCGGGCCCGGTGCAGGTCCCACCGCTGGTTGGCGTCGATCATCAGCAGCCGGTCGGGCCCGAGCACCTCGCGTACCGCGGCCACCCGTGCCACGTCCTCGGCCAGGTCGGGACGGCCCACCTTGATCTTGACACCCTTGTATCCGGCCGCCATCCACCGCCTGACCTGCTCGAGGAGCTCCTCCAGCGAGTAGTGCAGGTTGACGCCGCTGCCGTAGACCGGGACCTCGTCGCGCCGCCGGCCCAGCACGTCGGCCAGGCCGGCCTCGCCGCAGCGCAGATCCCACAACGCCAGGTCGATGCCGGCCAGCGCGATCGTGGTGATCCCGCCGGGTCCGGCTTCACGCAGGTGCCGCCAGAGCCGGTCCCACACGACTTCGGGGTGCGCGGGCAGCCCGATGAGCGCCTCCCGCAGGTCGTGGTCGAGCAGCGCCCGTATGGCGTGCGCGCCGATCTGCGGCGTCCACGAGAACCCCGTCCCGGTGCGCCCGTCCTTCAGCGTGACGTGCGTGACGATCACGTGGTTGGCGGGCACGTCCGGGCCCCACGGCCGGGGCAGCGGGGCGGTGCGCAGCTCGGTACGCAGGTCCGCGATCGTCATGACGTCGCCAGCTCCAGCCCCGTCTTGATCAGCGTCTCCAGCTCCTCCAGATGCTCGTCGGTCACGTCCACCAGCGGCGGGCGGACCGGGCCCACGTCCAGGCCGCGCAGCCGTACCCCGGCCTTGACCAGGGCGACCGGATAGCCCGGAACCTTGCCGCGCAACCGCACGAGCGGGGCGTAGAACTCCGTCAGCAGCCGCTCGTCACCGTTCAGATAAGCCAGCGCGATCTCCGGCGCGAACGCGAACACCGCGCTGGAGTAAAGCTCCACGCCGATGCCCCGATACGCGGGCATGGTCAGCTCGGCCGTCGGCAGCCCGTTGAAGAACAGGAAGTCCGGGTAGGTCTCCCGGATCGCCAGCACGGTCCGCTGCATCCGGTCGATGTCGCCGAGGCCGTCCTTGAGCCCGATCACTCCGGGGATCCCGGCCAGCTCCACCGCGGCGTCCGGCTCCAGCACCACGGTGCCGCGCTGGTAGACGATCACCGGCAGCTCCGCGGCCACCGCCTCCACATACGCCTTGAATCCGCGCCCAGGCCCCTGCGCCAGGTAAGGCGGCATGAGCAGCAACCCGTCGGCCCCCGCCTCCCGCGCCGCCCGCGCCTGGTTCAGCGCCGCGCCGAGCGATCCGCCCGCTCCCGCGAACAGCGGCACGCGCCCGTCCACGACCTCGGCCGCCACCCGCACCGCCCGCTCGTGCTCGGCCTCCGACAACGCGGAGAACTCGCCGGTGCCGCACGCCACGAACACCCCGCCGGGACCGTGCGCCATGCCCTGCCGGATGTGCTCGGCCAGCACCTGCTCGGCGAGCGTGCCGTCGGCGGCGAACGGGGTCACGGGAAAGAACAGCACACCGCTGAGATTCATAGAGATTCCTTGAGTTCGGTACGCCAACTACGCTTCGCCTGCCAGCCCAGCAACCGCTCCGCCTTGGACGTCGAAAAGGCCGGGGAGGTCCCGGTGAGGCCCGCCGCGAACGGCTCCGTGCCCGGGATGACCTGGGGGAGCAGCTCGGCCAGCGGTTTCCTGGCCAGCGCGTCCGCGGCGCCGACGAAGAACACCTCGCCGTTCGGCAGCTCGGGCAGCGCCTCGATGAGCACGCCCACCATCTCGGAGGCGTCACGGGAGTCGACGTAGTTGAACAGCGACACCCCGCCCAGCTCCGGCCGGTCCAGCCGCTCGGTGACGGTGTGTCCCGACTGCGTGGGCGCGCCGGCCCACTCCTCCGGAGGGATGACGAAACACGGCCTGATCGCGGCCAGCTTCGTCGTCCCCGCCTCGGCGAACGCCTTCATGGTCTGCTCGGCCGCGACCTTGGACAGGTTGTAGGCGTTCCACGGCCGCACCGGGTGGTCCTCGTCGATCGGCAGGTACGCCGGCGCCCACCCGCGCGGAGCGCCGTAGCCGATCACGGTCGGGCTGCTGGCCACCACCACGTTCCGCACGCCTAGGGCCACCGACGCCTCGCAGACGTTGAACGCCAGCTGCGTGTTGACCCGGTAGATCACCGACTCCGGCTGGCTGAACGGGGTGGCGATGGCGGCCAAATGGATCACCGACTCCGGCCGGAATCTGGCGATCACCTCGAACGCCTCTCCCGTGTTCGTGAGGTCGGCAGGTAGGGTGGCCGCGGCCTCCGCCGGCGTGCCCGGCGCGCTGTCCACGCCGATGACCTCGTGCCCGGCCGCCGCGAGCGTGCTGACCACGCTGCGGCCGAGGCGTCCTGCACTTCCGGTGATGAGGACTCTGCTCACCGTGAGGGGCTCCTTCAAGACTGCAAACAGTTGCACTAAACCTTTGTGTCCCCGGACCCAGGGCGTCAAGAGGTGATTTCATTCCCCTAGCGCTACCTGGGGATTCCGGGTAAGGCTCGGTATGCCGTAGACCGGCAAGCGCTTTCAGGGTACTCATGGTGCTGCAAGCGGTTGCGTTAGGGTGGGCGACTGTGACAGTGACGATTCGTGATGTGGCCCGAGCGTCCGGCGTGCACGTGTCCACCGTGTCGAGGACGTTCTCCGCGCCGCACATGGTGAACGCCGCCACCCGCACCAGGGTGCTGACGGTGGCCGAGGAGCTTGGATACCGCCCGAACCGGGCGGCGCGGGCGCTCACGACCGGCCGCACGCACAACCTCGGGTTGATCGTGGCCGACATCGCCAACCCGTTCTTCCCTCCCTTGATCAAAGCCGCGCACGCCGCCGCCCGGCAGCGCGACTACCACCTGTTCGTGGCCGACACCGATGAGGAGCCGGCCGCGGAGGAGGAGCTGGTGCAGGCCTTCTCCAAACAGGTGGACGGGCTGATCCTGTGCAGCCCGCGCTCGTCCAACAAGGTGCTCGAGCGGCTGGCCGAGCGGGTGCCGTTCGTGGTGATCAACCGGCGGCTGCGTGGCGCCGCGACGGTGCTGATGGACGTCGGCCACGGGGCCAGGCTGGCGGTGGAGCACCTGACCGGGCTCGGGCACCGCCGTGTGGCGCTGGTGTCGGGGCCGACCGGCTCGTGGACGAGCGCGGAGATCCGGGCGGCCGCCGAGCAGGTGGCCGGCATCGAGCTCGTCGTGATCGGCCCCAACCCGCCGACCGAGCGGGGCGGATTCGACGTCGCCAAGCGGGTGCGGGACGCGGAGGTGACCGGTGTGCTGGCCTACAACGACCTGGTGGCGATCGGTCTCATCGAAGGGCTCTGCGAGCTCGGACTGAGCGTTCCTGAGGACGTCAGTGTCGTGGGCATCGATGACATCGTGCCAGGGCGGCTCAACCGCCCCAAGCTCACCACGGTGGCCATGCCCACCGCGGCGGCCGGGCGGCTGGCGGTGGATCTGCTCATCCAGGAGGTGAGCGCCACCACGTCGCTGGAGACCCGCCTCGTCATCCGCGACTCCACCGCAGCGCCGCGATAGCCCGGCCGCTGCAACCGGTTGTACTATCCGCGATGCAAATTCGTCTGACTTCTTCGGCCGCCGAGTCTGTCACCTGGGAAAACGCTGTGGCGATATATCGGTAACGGGTATGTAACGCCTGCAAAGGGTTGACGTAACTTTCCCGACGGCTATAGGAAAGCGCTATCCATCCACATTTCGCCGGAAGGTCCGTGTGATGACTGACGTTTCGGTGGCGGTGAAGCCCCGGGGAGCGGCGACCCAACCCCCACGGGGTGGTCACCGCGCCACAAAACGTTCCCGCCGTGAGGCGCGGGCCGCCTATCTGTTCCTGGCGCCCTGGTTCGTCGGCCTGCTCGTCATCACGATCGGCCCGATCTTCGCCTCGCTGTACCTCTCCTTCACCGACTACAGCCTCCTGGAGGAGGCGAAGTGGGTCGGGTTTGACAACTACGTCACGATGTTCACCGAGGACCCGAGGTTCCTCAACTCGCTGAAGGTCACCACGATCTACGTGGTCGTGTCGGTCCCGATGCAACTGACCTTCGCGCTGGCGCTGGCCCTGGTGCTCGACCGGGGGCTACGCGGCCTGTCGTTCTACCGCTCGATCTTCTACCTACCATCGCTGCTGGGCGGCAGCGTCGCGATCGCGATCCTCTGGCGCAAGGTTTTCGGCGCCGATGGCCTGGTCAACGCGGTGCTCGGGATCTTCGGGATCCAGGGGCCCGGCTGGGTCGGCGACCCCGATACCGCTCTTGGCACGCTGATCCTCCTGCACGTGTGGACGTTCGGCGCCCCGATGATCATCTTCCTCGCCGGGTTGCGGCAGATCCCTAGGAGCTACTACGAGGCGGCGGCGGTGGACGGCGCCGGCTCCCTCCGCCAGTTCCGCTCGATCACGCTGCCGCTGCTGACGCCGATCATCTTCTTCAACCTCGTGCTGGAGGTCATCAAATCGTTCCAGTCGTTCACACAGGCGTTCATCGTGAGCAACGGCAAGGGCGGCCCGGCCGACTCCACCCTCTTCTACACGCTCTACCTCTATTTGAAGGGGTTCAAGAGCTACGACATGGGCTACGCCGCGGCGATGGCGTGGGTCCTGCTGCTCATCATCGCCGCCCTGACCGGAGTGAACTTCCTCGCGTCTAAGTATTGGGTCTTCTATGGCGACACCAAGTAGGCCGGTCCCGGTGCTGTTCCGCCCCCTCAAGGGCGGACCGGTGGTCAAGCACATCTTGCTGATCGGCTTCGGCCTGATCATGCTCTATCCGCTGCTGTGGATGATCTCCAGCTCGCTCAAGCCGGAAGAGTTGATCTTCCGGGAGCCGGGATTGTGGCCCAGCCAGGTCACGCTCGAGAACTACACCGAGGGCTGGGTCGCGCTGAAGCACCCCTTCGGCTACTACCTGTGGAACTCGGCGGTCGTCACGGCCATTTCCGTGGTGGCGAACCTGGTGGCCTGCTCGCTGGCCGCCTACGCCTTCGCCCGGCTGAACTTCCCGCTGAAGAAGTTCTGGTTCGCGATCATGCTGGGCACGATCATGCTGCCGCACCATGTGGTGATCGTGCCGCAGTACATCATGTTCTCCGAACTCGATCTCATCAATACGATTTGGCCGCTGGTCATGCCCAAGATGCTGGCGACGGACGCGTTCTTCGTCTTCCTCATGGTGCAGTTCATCCGTACCCTGCCCAGGGAGCTCGACGAGGCGGCCGAGATCGACGGAGCGGGCTATTGGCGCATCTTCATGAGAGTCGTCATGCCGCTCTGCCTGCCGGCGCTGGCCACGACCGCGATCTTCACGTTCATCTGGACGTGGAACGACTTCCTTAGCCAGCTCCTTTACCTCAACAACCCGGACAACTTCACTGTCCCCGTCGCGCTACGCACCTTCCTGGACGCCAGCAGCGACTCGTCATGGGGCCCCATGTTCGCCATGTCGATCATCGCACTCGGTCCCATCTTCGGCTTTTTCCTGGCCGGTCAGAAGTACCTGATCCGTGGTGTGGCCACCACGGGACTGAAGTAGTTCCTCACCCCCCAATAAGAAAAACCCCTAGGAGGTAGAGCCGTGAGCTCTGGCAAGAAGATGTGGTCGGCGGCATTGCTCGCCACCGCTGTGCTGGCGGTCACCGCGGCCTGCGGCAGTGGCAGCGGCGGCGGCGAAAGTGCCGACGGCAAGATCAAGCTGCGCTTCTCCTATTGGGGTAGCGACGCTCGGCAGAAGATGACCGAAGAGGCGATCAAGAAGTTCGAGGCGAAGAACCCGAACATCGACGTCGAGGGCGAGTTCTCCGACTTCGCGGCCTATTACGAGACGCTGTCCACGAAGGTCGCGGCCAGCGACGCGCCCGACGTCATCACCCTCGAGATCCGCGGCCTGCGCGAGTACGCCGACCGCGGCACGCTGGCCGACCTGGCCAGCAAGGTCAACACCGCCGACATCGACGCCAAGGTGCTGGGCACCGGTGCCATCGACGGCAAGCAGCTCGCCATCCCCACCGGCGTCAACGCCTTCTCCCTCGTCGTAAGCCCGACCGAGGTGGAGGCCGCGGGGCAGAAGCTCCCCGACGACACCAAGTGGACCTGGGAGGAGTACATCGACTTGGCGGCGAAGATCACCGACAAGAGCGGCGGAAAGATCTACGGCACGCAGCAGAGCTTCAACCCGGCCTTCCTCCAGATCTTCGCCGCGCAGAAGGGTGAGCCCTTCTACAACGGTAACAAGATCGGCGTCTCGCCCCAGACCATCAAGGACTGGTGGAACATCCACCTGAACCTGATCAAGACCAAGGGCTCGCCTGACGCCGCCAAGACCGCCGAGATCGGCGCCCAGAGCGTGGACCAGTCGCTGCTGGCCACCGGCACCGGCGCGATGGGCATGTGGTGGAGCAACCAGCTCGGCGGTATCAACAAGGCGTCGGGCAAGGAAGTGGATCTGCTGCGGATGCCGAAGGCGGAGGGCGCCACCACCAGCGGCATGTTCCTGCAGCCCGCGATGTTCTACACCGCCTCGTCGAAGTCCGAGCGCGCGGCCGAGGCCGCCAAGTTCATCGACTTCATGGTCAACGACCCGGAGGCGGGCCAGATCGTCCTCAGCGACCGCGGCCTGCCGGCCAGCTCCAAGGTGCTGGCGGCGGTCAAGGACAAGCTGCCGGCCACGGACAAGAAGACGCTGGACTTCCTCGACAAGGTCAAGAGCGAGCTGGCCGACCCGCCCGCCGCTCCGCCGAAGGGCGCCAGCGCCATGGAAGACATCCTCACGCGGTACTCGGAGGAGGTCCTGTTCGGCAGGATGACTCCCGACGACGCCGCGCAGAAGTTCATCACGGAGGCCAACGCCTCCATCGCAGGCTAAAGGAGAGTCATGAAGTACGCGTTCGTCGGGCTCGGGCACCGCGCGCAGATGTACGTCGACGCGCTGCTCGGGGAGTGGCGTGACGCCGGCACCATCGTCGCCCTGTGCGACACCAACCGGACCCGCATGGACTATTACGTCGAGCGGATCGGCCAGGAGGTGCCGTGCTTCGCGCCCGCGGAGTTCGACAAGGTGCTCGAGCTCGCCGACGCGGTCATCGTCACGACCGTCGACGCCACGCACGCTCGCTACGTGTGCGCGGCACTCGACGCCGGTCGCGACGTCATTGTGGAGAAACCGCTCACCGTGGACGCCGAGGGCTGCGCGGCCATCGCCGAGGCGGCCGAGCGCAGCAGCGGCAAGCTGATCGTCACTTTCAACTACCGGTACTCGCCGCGTAACTCGGCCGTGCGCCGGCTGCTGATGGAGGGCGCGATCGGCGAGGTGACGTCCGTGCACTTCGAGTGGACGCTCGACACCATCCACGGCGCCGACTACTTCCGCCGCTGGCACCGCAACCGGGCCAGCTCGGGCGGGCTGCTCGTGCACAAGTCCACCCACCACTTCGACCTGGTCAACTGGTGGCTCGGGGCGGCCCCCGAGCTCGTCTTCGCCCAGACCGACCTGCGCTTCTACGGCGCCGAGAACGCCAAGAAGCGCGGCCTGGAGGAGCGCCCCGCGCGAGGGCAGGGCGCTCCCGGGCTGGGCACCGACCCGTTCATTCTCGACATCTCCGTCGACCCCCGGCTCAAGCGGCTCTACCTGGACGCCGAGCACGAGGACGGCTATATCCGGGACCAGGACGTCTTCGGCGAAGGCGTGGACATCGACGACAACATGTCCGTGCTGGTCCGCTACACCAACCGGGCGATCATGACCTACTCCCTGCACACGCACGCCCCCTGGGAGGGTTACCGGGTGGCCTTCAACGGCACGGCCGGGCGGCTGGAGCTGGACGTGGTCGAGCGGGAGTGGACGCCGCCGCACGCCGCCATCGACCCGAGCGCGGCCGGCAAGAAGCACGCGGCCGGGTCGTGGGAGAGGCTCACTCTGCACCGGCACTGGAGCAAGCCGGAAGAGGTGCCCATCGAGACCGGGGCCGGCGGGCACGGCGGTGGGGACCGCCTGCTGCTCAACGACGTCTTCCGCGGTCCCGACAACGACCCGCTGGCTCGGCAGGCCGGCTACCGCGACGGCATCCGCAGCGTTCTGACGGGCGTCGCGGCCACCATGGCTGCGCAGACCGGCACGCCCGTCCGCTTGGTGGACGACGGGACCCGTGTCGGCTGAGCCGGCCGGGCCGGTGCCTGCCGCACCGCACGGGTCCGTGTCCGCCGCACCGGCCGGGTCCGTGTCCGCCGCACCGGCCGGGTCCGTGCCTGCTGACGGGACCGGGCTCGTGTTCGGTGAGCTGGCCGGGATCGCTGAGGCGCAGCTCGGGACTTATCCGGATCTTCCGGGGCCCGAGCTGCGGGTGGCGGCACGCGACGCCCTCGGGGTGCTCGACCTGCGCGCTGATGACGTGCGGGTCGAACGGACCTGGGTCGATGGCGATCTTGTCGGCGAGGAGCTCTCTTGGTCCGTCGGGTTCGGGCCGCGGACGCGGGCGTTCCTGCTGCGTCCCAGGGATGCGGTGGGGCCGCTGCCCGGGGTGGTGGCGCTGCACTGCCACGGCGGCATGAAATGGGTCGGCAAGGAGAAGATCGCCGACGGTCCCGAAGAGCCGTCGCCTGAGGTGGTCAGGGCCAGGGCGGCCATTTACGGCGGTCGCGCCTTCGCCAACGAGCTGGCCAGGCGCGGGTTCGTCGTGCTCGCGCACGACGTGTTCGCCTGGGGCAGCCGCCGCTTCCCCCTCGACCCGGAAGCGGCCCCCGCGCCGGCCCCCGCCACGGCCGAGGCGCCGCTCAGCGAGGCCGACCGTTACGACCGGCTCGCCGGGCCGCATGAGCACATCGTGGCCAAGCACTGTGCCGTGCTCGGCACCTCCTTCGCGGGCGTGGTGGCGGGCGAGGACCTCGCGGCGGCGGCCTACCTTCGCTCACGCCCCGACGTCGGCCCCGTCGGATGCGCCGGGCTGTCCGGCGGCGGGCTGCGGGCAGCGCTCCTGGGCGCCTTCGACCCCCAGATGAGCGCCGTCGTGGTTGCGGCGATGGTCTCGTCCTACCGGGACATGCTGGACGGGCACGTGGCCAAGCACACCTGGATGTTCTACCCGCCGGGCCTGCCGCGCCTCGGCGACTGGCCCGATCTGGTGGCCGCCCGCGCGCCCCAGCCGCTCATGGTCCAGTACGCCATGCGCGACCGGCTGTTCCCGGAGCCGGGCATGCGCCGCGCCCACGCCATGATCAGCGAGCGGTACGGGGACACCGGCGCGTACGAGGCGGTGTTCGCCGACGTGCCGCACAGCTTCGACGTGCCCAGGCAGGAGCAGGCCTTCGACTGGCTGGGCCGCCATCTCCGATGACCTGCCGCCGCCCGGCCTGCCCCGGGCGGCGGCACCCTGATCCATCGCAGCAGTCAGTCACCCGCCTTCCACTGCGCGATGAGCTTGTCGTAGTCCAGCGTGGCCGGTTTGCCGCGCTCGTCGGCCAGCTTCGGAGCGGGCGCGCCCGGCTGGTCGTACCAGTGCTGGGCCGATTGTTCGGGGTTGAGCTTGGGCGCGCAGTTCCCGCCGTAGCCGCGCCGCTCCAGCCGGGACAGGATGTCGTCCTGCTGCTTGGCCAGGTTGTCCATCGACTGCTGCGGCGTGGTCTCGCCGGTCACGGCCGTGGCCACGTTCTGCCACCAGAGCTGGGCGAGCTTGGGGTAGTCCGGAACGTTCGTCCCGGTCGGCGTCCACTGCTTGCGGGCCGGGGAGTTGTAGAACTCGATCAGGCCGCCGTACTTCTTGGCGTTCTGGGCGAAATACTCGCTCTTGACGTCGGAGTCCCTGATGAACGTCAGGCCGACGATCGACTTCTTCAGCGACACGGTCTTCGACGTGACGAACTGCGCATACAGCCACGCCGCCGCCCTGCGGTCCTGCGGTGTGTTCTTCAGCAGCGTCCACGAGCCGGCGTCCTGGTAGCCGAGCTTGTGGCCGTCCTTCCAGTACGCGCCGTGCGGGCTCGGCGCGATGCGCCACTTGGGCGTGCCGTCGCTGTTGACGACCGGCAGCCCTTCCTTGGTCATATCGGCCGTGAACGACGTGTACCAGAAGATCTGCTGGGCGATGTTGCCCTGCGCGGGCACCGGACCGGCCTCGCTGAAGTTCATGCCGGCGGCTTCCTTGGGCGCGTACTTCTTCAGCCAGTCCACGTATTTGGTGAGCGCGTAGACCGAGGCGGGGCCGTTCGTGTCGCCGCCGCGGGTGACCGACGAGCCGACCGGGCGGCAGTTTTCCACCCTGATGCCCCAGTCGTCCACCGGCAGGCCGTTGGGGATGCCGGGGTCGCCGTTGCCGGCCATGGACAGCCAGGCGTCGGTGAAGCGCCAGCCCAGCGACGGGTCCTTCCTGCCGTAGTCCATGTGGCCGTAGACCTTCTTGCCGTCGACGGTCCCGTTGCCGTTGACCTTGTTGGTGAAGAAGTCGGCGATGTCCTCATAAGCCGCCCAGTTGACCGGGACGCCCAGGTCGTACCCGTAGGCGTCCCTGAACTGCTTCTTGATCTCCGGGTCGGTGAACCAGTCGTAGCGGAACCAGTAGAGGTTCGCGAACTGCTGGTCGGGCAGCTGATAGATCTTCTTGTCCGGGCCGGTGGTGAAGCTGATGCCGATGAAGTCGTTCAGGTCGAGCGTGGGCGAGGTGACGTTCTTGCCCTCGCCGGCCATGTAGTCCGACAGCGGGATCACGTAGTCGCCACGCGAGTGGGTGCCGATGAGGTCGGAGTCGTTGACGTAGGCGTCGTAGATGTTCTGGTCGCCCTGGATCTGGGTCTGGAGTTTCTCGACGACGTCGCCTTCCTGGATCAGGTCATGCTTGATCTTGATCCCGGTGATCTCGGCGAACGCCTTGGCGAGCTGCTGGGACTCGTACTCGTGCGTGGTGATCGTCTCGGACACCACGTTGATCTGCATGCCCCGGTACGGCGCCGCGGCCTTCATGAACCAGTCCATCTCCGCGAGCTGCTGGTCCTTGGCCAGCGTGCTGGGCGTGAACTCCTCCGACACCCAGCGTTGCGCCGCCGCCTTCCCGTCGGCCTCCTTGAAGTCGCTGGCCGGCCGCTCTGTGCTCTGCGCGCAGCCGGCGATCACCAGAATCAGCGTGGCCAGACCAACGGCCGCGGACCTGCCTGCCCGATGCCTCATTGCATGGCTTCCCTTCTGTCAACCCCATATCCCGATCACGACCACCACGAGCAGCGCGCAGCCCAGCGCGATCCACATGGACAGGTCGGTGACGGCCATCCAGGCGGCCAGCACGACCGCGGCGCTGATCAAGCCGATGTACAGCCGGTCGCCCCGGTCGGTCTCGATACGCAGGAAACCTCGCCTGGCCACGGGCGGGGAGACGCGGCCCCAGACCGCCATGACGACGAGCAAGAGAGCGAGCCCGATGAAGACCAGGGCCGTGGGGAGGGTCCACACCATCCACTCGAGCATGCGCTAGACCCTCCCCAGGGCGAAGCCCCTAGCTATGTAATTACGCACGAACCAGATGACGATCGCGCCGGGGACGATCGTGAGCACCCCCGCCGTGGCCAGCAGCGCCCAGTCCACGCCGGCCGCGCTCACCGTCCGCGTCATCGTCGCGGCGATGGGTTTCGCGTCGACCGACGTGATGGTCCTGGCGATCAGCAGCTCGACCCAGCTGAACATGAAGCAGAAGAACAACGTCACGCCGATCGCGGACCGGATCATCGGCAGGAATATGCGAATGAAGAAACGAGGGAGCGAATAACCGTCGATCGCCGCGGTCTCGTCGATTTCCCGGGGGATTCCCGACATGAATCCCTCGAGGATCCACACGGCGAGCGGGACGTTGAAGAGCATGTGCGCGATGGCCACCCCGAGATGGGTGTCGAAAAGCCCGACGCTCTGATAAATCTGGAAAAATGGCAGCAGGAAGACGGCGGGCGGCGCCATGCGGTTCGTCAGCAGCCAGAAGAACAGGTGCTTGTCGCCGGCGAAACGGAAACGTGAGAACGCGTACGCCGCGGGCAGCGCCACGATGAGCGACATCACCGCGTTCAGTGACGTGTAGATGATGGAGTTCAGATAGCTCGAATACCATGACACGTCCGTGAAGAACGTGACGTAGTTGTCGAAGGTCACGCGCTGCGGGATGAGCGAGAAGCTGCCGAGGATGTCCTCGTTCGGGCGGATCGACATGCCGAACATCCACAGCAGCGGCAGCATGAGCGTGGCCACGTACAGCCAGAAGACCGTGCGTGCCCACGGGAGCCGGCGTCCGGTGGTCCTGGCCATCCGCCTCACCTCCCCGACCTGGTCAGCACGGTGAAGAAGACGTAGCAGAGGACCTGCACGATCAAGAAGTAGATCAGCGAGAACGCGCCCGCGGGCCCCACGTCGAACTGGCCGACGGCCATCTTCGACAGCAGGATGCTCAGGAACGAGGTCGCGTTGCCCGGCCCGCCGCCCGTCACCACGAACGGCTCGGTGTAGATCATGAAGCTGTCCATGAACCTGAGCAGGATCGCGATCGTCAGCACCCCGCGCAGCCTGGGCAACTGAATGTGCCGGAACGTCGCCCACCCTGACGCGCCGTCGATCTGCGCGGCCTGGAAGTACGGCTCGGGGATCGACCGCAGCCCGGCGTACGCCAGCAGCGCCACCAGCGGCGTCCAGTGCCACACGTCCATGACGAGGATCGTGATCCAGGCGTCGGTGGAGTCGAGGGTGTAGTTGAAGCCGATGCCGAGCACGTTGTTGATCGTCCAGCCGCCGAGCCCGATGTCGGCGCGGGCGAAGATCTGCCAGATCGTGCCCACCACGTTCCACGGGATGAGCAGCGGCAACGCGACCAGCACCAGCGCCGCCGACGCCCAGAACCCGCGGCGCGGCATCGCCACCGCGATCGCCACCCCGAGCGGGATCTCCACCAGCAGCACCTGTGCCGAGAACAGCAGCGTCCTGACGAACGCCTCCCGGTTCTCCGGCCGCCGTACGGCCTCGTAGAACCAGTCCAGTCCGACGAACACACGGTCGCTGGGGCTGAAGACGTCCTGGACCGAGAAGTTGACCACGGTCATCAGCGGGATGATCGCCGTGAACGCCACCGACACGACCACCGGCAGCACCAGCCACCAGGCCCGGTTGTCCTTGCGCTTCAGGTCCGTGCGCGTCTCCTGGGGTTCGGCGGGCGCGGTCGTGACGACCTCGCCGCTCACCTGGCTGCCCGCGGTCACGTGGCGCTCCTTCCGTCGAGCGGCGCGAGGAAGCCGCACCTGACCTGGTCGCGGAACAGGAACGTACGATCCGACGGGAAGTGCAGGAACGCCTGTGCGTCCGGCTGATAGCCGGAGCCCGCCTCGGTCCTGGCGATGACGGGGTGCTCGCCCACCCGGGTGTGCACCAGGTCGTACGCGCCCATGCGGTCGATCCCGGTCACCTGGGCCGCCACCCCGGGAGAAGCCCGGCTGATGCGGACGAACTCGGGCCGCACCCCGATGCGTACCGGACCCGGAGGGAGGCCGTCCGCCACCGACCCCACGGCGGCCTGCCCGACGCGGACGACGTCGCCGACGATCTCGGCGGGCACCATGTTCATGCCCGGTGAGCCGATGAAGTGCCCGACGAACTCGTGCGCCGGCGAAAGGAACAGCTCCGCCGGCTCGCCCGCCTGCACGATCGCCCCCTCGTTGAGCACGACCACCTCGTCGGCGAACGTCAGCGCCTCCGTCTGGTCGTGCGTGACGTAGATCAGCGTGTGCCCGGTGTCGCGGTGGATCTCCTTGAGCTTGCTGCGCAGCGTCCACTTCAGCGCCGGATCCACCACCGTCAGCGGCTCGTCCAGCAACACGGCCGCCACCTGGGAACGCACCAGCCCGCGGCCCAGGCTGACGATCTGCTGCCGGCCCGGGTCCAGCCGGCGTGACCTGCGGCGCAGGAGGTGGTCCAGGCCGAGCAGCTGGGAGACCTGGCGGACGCGCTGGTCGATCTCGTTTTTCGGATATTTCCGGTTGCGGAGGGGGAAGGCGAGGTTGTCGTAAACGGACATCTCCTCGTACAGGACCGGGAACTGGAAGACCTGCGCGATGTTCCGGCCTGCCGTCGGCACGTCGGTGACGTCGCGGTCGTCGAAGAAGATCCGCCCCACCGTAGGGGTGATCAGGCCGGAGATGATGTTCAGCAGCGTCGTCTTGCCGCACCCGCTGGGGCCCAGCAACGCGTACGCCCGCGCGGTGCACCACGTCCACGTCATCGGCTTCAGCGCCCACGTCGCGCCGCCGTCGTAGCTGTGTCCCACGCCTTCCAGGCGGATGTCAGCCATGCACGCCTCCGAGGTCCGCGGCGCTGGTGGCCAGCAACCGTCCGCCGGCCTCGTCGAAGACGAAGATGTGCGCGGGGTCCACGTACGCGACCGTGGCCTCCCCGGGGGTGAACAGCTGGGTGCCCGGCAGGTGGGCGACCAGGTGCCGGTCGCCCCGCAGCAGCAGGTGCAGGAACGTGGCGCTGCCGGTGACCTCGGCGAGCCTGATCTCGGCGGGCAGCTCCAGCGCGCCGGGCCCGTCGCGGGCGATCCGGACCTGGTGGGGGCGGATGCCGAGCATGACGTCGTGGCCGGTGGCGGTCGCGTGGGGCGCGGGGAACGACGTGCCGAGCACCTCGATCCGGCCGTCGCGGACCACGCCGGGCAGCAGGTTGAGCGGGGGATCGCTGAGCGTGGCGGCCACGGCCAGGGTGGGCGGGTGGGCGTACATGTCCGCGACGTCCCCGACGTGCTGCACCCTGCCCTCGCCCAGCACCACGGTCCGGGCGGCGAACGTCAGCGCCTCGTTGGGGTCGGCCGTGGAGTAGACGACCACGCCGGGGGTGTCGGCGAACATGGTCTTGAGGTCGGCGCGCAGCTGCTCGCGGAGCTTGAAGTCCAGGTTGGCGAGGGGCTCGTCGAGGAGCAGCACGTCCACGGGGCGGGCCAGCGCGCGGGCGATGGCGGTGCGCTGCTGCTGCCCGCCCGAGAGCTCCGCGGGCCGGCGCTCGAGCAGGCCGGCGATGCCCATGAGCTCGGCCACCTCGCGCACCCGCCGGTCGATCCCGTCCTTGCGGAATGTGGAGTCCAGGCGGAGCGGGGAGGCGATGTTCTCATAGACCGTCAGCGACGGATAGTTGATGAATTGCTGATAGACGAAGGCGACCGACCTTTTCCGCACGGGAATGCCGGTGACCTCTTTTCCGTGCACCATGACCCGGCCGGAATCCGGGGCCAGCAATCCGGCGGCGACGCGCATCAATGTCGTCTTTCCCGCGGTCATGGGACCGACGAGGGTGGTCATTCCGTTAGGTAATTCCAGATGAATGTCGTCGAGCCAGGTCTCCCCGCGTTGCCGTACGGAGACGCCATCGAGAATCAGCGTCACGGTCCCCGGTCCTCTCTCCCTGACTTCCATCTAACATCATCTGAAACTTTGTGCAAATCACGGTTTGACGTCGAGATAACAGTGAATGGCCGGACCTATCGCCGTGACGACGTCCTTCCTGCTCATGGCGTCCGAGCGCGGGGAGATCGGGGCATCAGGGCATAGGGCTGTCCGGGGCATCCGTATGCCAACGACTGTTGGCCAACGAGTGTTGACATTCCATGCCACCTGATCTAACGTCAACAGGTGTTGGCAGAAGGAGGAGACATGGAAAACACCGATGTGCTCGTCGTCGGAGCCGGCCCCGCGGGCCTCACCGCCGCCATCGTCCTGGCCCAGTCGGGCCACGACGTCGTCATCGTGGACGCGCAGGCCGAGGGGGCGAACACCTCCAGGGCCGCCGTCGTGCACTCGCGCACGCTGGAGCTGCTGGAGCCGTACGGTGTCACGTCCGCCCTGGTCGGGCGAGGGGTGCACACGCCGCGCTTCACGGTCCGCGACCGCGACCGGTTGCTGGTGGCGGTGCCCTTCGACGGGCTGCCGACCCCTTACCCCTACACACTGATGATCTCTCAGGCCGACACGGAGGCCTACCTGCTGGCCCGGCTTACAGAGCTGGGCGTCAAGGTCCTGCGGCCGGCCCGGGTGACCACCGTCGCCCAGGACAACTCCGGCGTCACGGCGACCCTCGGCGACGGGCGCGCCTTCCGCGCGTCCTACCTGGTGGGCGCCGACGGCATGCACAGCGGCGTCCGCGAGCAGGCCGGGATCGGCTTCGGCGGCGGCACGTACGACGAGTCGTTCACCCTGGCCGACGTGCGGCTCCACGGCGGGGTCCCGCGCGAGGAGGTCATCCTGTACTTCTCGCCCGACGGGCTCGTGGTCGTCGCGCCGCTGCCCGGCGGGACGTACCGGATCGTGGCCACCGTGGGGGAGGCGCCTCAGCATCCCGACGTGGCGTTCGTCCAGCGGTTGCTCGACACGCGCGGGCCGAAGGCCGTGCCCGCCGTGGTGGACGAGGTGATCTGGGGCTCGCGCTTCCGCGTGCACCACCGCATCGCCGACACCTATCGGCGCGGACGGATCCTGCTCGTCGGGGACGCGGCGCACGTGCACTCGCCGGCCGGCGGTCAGGGCATGAACCTCGGCATCGAGGACGCGGTCAAGGCGGGCGAGGCGTTGTCGAAGGTGCTGCGGGGCGGATCGCCCGACCTGCTGGACGCCTACGCCGCCGCCCGCCGCCCGGTCGCCGAGAAGGTCGTCGCTCTGGCGAGCCGCCTCACCTCCCTGGCCACCATGAGCGCGGCCCGCCGCCCTCTGCGGAACCTGGTGCTCGGCCTGGTGGGCCGGCTCCCGGCGGTGCGCCGCCGCCTGGCCTGGCAGCTGTCAGGACTGGACCGCCGCGGCTAAGGAAGGCGGCTAAGGAAGGATGGCGTCGACGTACCCGCCGTCCACCCGCACCGCGCCCCCCGTGGTGGCCGAGGCGAACGGCGAGCTGAGATAGACCACCATGTTCGCGATCTCCTCGGGCTCGATCAGCCGCTGGAGCAGCGACTGGGGCCGGTGCTCGCGCATGAACGCCCGCTGCGCCTGCTCCCACGGCAGGTCCCTGCCGACGAGCTGGTAGACGAAATCCTCTACGCCGCCCGTGTGCGTCGGCCCGGCGATCACCGAGTTGACCGTCACCCCGCTCCCCGCGGCCTCCTTCGCGAACCCCCTGGACACGGCCAGCAGCGCGGTCTTCGTCATGCCGTAGTGGATCATCTCGGCCGGGATGGCGACGGCCGAGTCGCTGGCGATGTACTGGATCCGCCCCCAGCCCCGCTCCTTCATGCCCGGCAGGTACGCGCGGGTCAGCCGGACCGCGGCCAGCACGTTCACCTCGAAATAGCGCCGCCATTCGTCGTCGCTGATCTCCAGAGCCGGCTTGGCGCCGAAGATGCCGAGGTTGTTGACCAGGATGTCGACCTGCGGCAGCACGCTGAGGACCTGCTCGCACCCCTCGTCGGTGGACACGTCGCCGGGCGCAGCCACCGGTTCGCCGTTCATGAGCTCGATGGCCATCGCCACGGAGGCCTCGCTCCTGCCGTTGACACCGACGCGGGCCCCGGCCTCGGCCAGCCCGGTGGCGATGGCCGCCCCTATTCCCTGAGTCGATCCGGTGACGAGTGCGGTCTTGCCGCTGAGATCTATGCGCACGATGTGTTCCCCCCCGTCCGCCATTGTCCGCGATCAGTGTGCGCGGGCTCACAGCGGGGGGCCGACTGCGTAGGCTGGAGGCCGGCGCGGAAGGGGCGTGGGTGCACCGGATCCTGTGGGTGGTCGTGGCGGTCGCCTTCATGGTGGGCCTCGTCGTGCCGTCCGATTCGGTGGAGGAAGCGCCGGGGGAGTGCCCGCCGCGGGACACGCGGGTGGTGGCGCCGTACGCGGTCACCGGTTACTGGGTCATTCCGCGGGCCGATGCGTGCGTGACGCGGCGGATGGTCGAGGCGATCCACGCGATCGGCGGGGACACGCTCGTCACGTTCGGGCCGCGGTTCAGCGTGGGTGCGGAGCCCGGCTGCGTCGTGGACGGGCGGCCGTGCGCCGACGTGCCGGGGGTGCGGCACGTCTACACCTACGTCACCAGCGAGGAGTTCGGGCCGGGCCTGCTGCGCTGTCCTGGCCTGGACCGGCGGATCGAGAGCGACGGGCGGATCTTCTACCGGGTGTCGCTGGCGACGTCGTGCGACGCTCGCGCCCATGACCTGGTGCTGATCGCCACCGACGGCGACGGGCTGGGGAATCTGATGACGGAGGCGGCGGCGTACGGGATGAAGGTCTTCCCCGGGCTGCCTGCCGCGCCGCAGCAGGCGGGCAAGCCGTGGGAGCCCGACCTCGCCCACCTGGGCGCGCTGAACGCCTTCACCACGCGGGTGCTCGCGGACTACCGGGCGCGGTTCGGGGCGGCCTTCGCCGGTGTCTATCAGTCGTTCGAGCTGGCCATGCGGACGCGGTCCGCCAAGGACCCGATCATCGCGCTGTACGCCGCCCAGCACGCGGCCGTCGCCTCCGCGCTGCCCGGCACGAAGATCCTGGTCAGCCCGTACATCGACGCGCGTCGCGGCCGCGGATTCCCGCCGGACCAGGTGGAGCCGGGGATGGCCGACATCGCCGGCACGCGGGCGGGCCTGCCGATGGCCATCGCCGTACAGGATGGGCGGGGCACCGGGAAGGTGCCGGTGTACGCGCTCAACGAGCGGGATGCGCGGGTCGAGGCGCGGCTGGTGCCCATGGTCGGTGAGGTGACCTACGCGCAGGCGTACTACGGCTCCACGCGCGACTACATCGAGGCGGCGGCGCGACGGGTGCCGCCGGGGGTGGAGCTGTGGGTGAACGTGGAGGGCTTCGAGCCCACGCAAGTGGCCGGCGAGTGCGGGCGAGTCGAACCACTACCGCTGCGCGGACGCCCTTCCAAAGCCCGGCTGGACCGGCAGGTCATGGCGACCGGGACCGGCGTACAGAAGATCATCTCCTATGGCTGGGAGCCCTTCTTCACCTGCCAGGCCCGCTACGACACGCCTTCGCTGGCCGACGACATCGTGCGCGAGTGGCGACAGCCGATCATCGTGAACGTGACCCCGAAGGAGATGAACGGGCGGCCAGGGGTTCTCGTGGAGGGCTTCAACCTGCGCGGCGGCACGCTCCGTTTCGGCTCGCAGGTCATCGAGCAGGAGTGGCACGGCCGGCAGGGCCGGCTCGAGTCCGCCTGGGCGCCATACCTGCCGACGAGCCCGTCGACGCCGGTCACCGCCACGAACGAGGCCGGCGAGACCAGCACGACCCCCTACGTGATGCCCTAGGCAGCCAGGGCCGCTACCAGAATGTCCGCCAGCAACGCGGCCTGGCTGCCGTCCTCGTCCAGGTCCGGGTCGAGAATGGTCACCTCCAGTCCCACGGCTCCCGGAAGGGTGACCAGGCCGCGCAGCAGGTCGGTGAGCTGAGCGGCGTCGAGTCCGCCCGGGGTGGGGGAGTCCACGGCGGGCAACACGGAGGGATCGAGCACGTCGGCGTCCACATGAATCCAGAATCCGTCGAGCTCCTCCCGGACCAGCACCTCCTTGGCCCTGCCGAGGTCAATGTCGCTGCCGGGGAGGTAGGCGATGGTTCCGCTGCCGGCGATGTCCCGCACATCCCCCTTGTCCCGCACCCCGAGCACGATCACATCCTCATCCCGGACGTACGGCCGCAAGCCGTCGATGTCGGTGAGGTAGTCGTCACCACGGCCGGTCACCAGGGCGAGGTCCTCCCCGGCCGCCGCGCCGACGTGCGGGGAGTTGCCCAGGTGCCGGAAGTCGGCGTGCGCGTCCACGTACGCCAGCCCGTAGCGTCCGCGTCTGCGCAGCGCGAGGGCGGGGCCGAGGACGATCGAGCAGTCCCCGCCCAGCAGTACGGGAAACCCATTGATCTCGTCCAGCCGATCGGCGAGCGTGCGCGCATAGGCGGCGATGGCGGGCCCGTTACGCACGCCGTCGCCGCGTTTCCACGTGGCCACGTAACGGGGCGGCACGACCGCACCCGCGTCGGCCGCGCCGAGCCGCCGGACCAGGCCGGCGTTCCGCAGTGCCCAGGGGGCCTTGTAGCAGCCGGGGACGGCGCCGGGGGCGGGCGGACGCAGGCCGAGGTTGGAGGGCGCGTCGAGGACGATCAGATCTCTGTCAGTGGTTATTATTGTCATACTCGTGACGGTAGCAAGGGGAGGGCGGATGCGCCAGTTCGCGGAGACGGGGATCGTGGCGATCGATCTGGCGAACACCTGGGACGAATACCTGGACGATCCCGAACGGCTGCCGGACCTGCCCGAGCTGCGCCGCTTCTGTCGTGAGCTGGGCGTGGGCGGGGAGAGCGGGATCGGCGCGGAGCATCTCGACGCGGTCCGGGCCGTGCGGGAGCGGCTGCGCGCCGTCCTCTTGGCGGGCGACCCTCCCGAACGGACGCGAGCCCTGGCCCGGTGGACCGCTGAGCTGCCGGTCCGGGCGGCCGTGGAGGATGCGGACGGCTTGCCCCGCCTCCGTCTCACCGCGCCTGCCGACGCCGCACTGGCCGAACGCCTCGCCGTCCGCTCCGTCGCCGACCTGCTCGACCTCGCCGCGTCAGGCGACTGGGAACGCCTGCGCCTGTGCGCGGCCCGACCGTGCCAGGACGCCTTCGTCGACCGCAGCCGCCCGGGCCGCCGCCAATTCTGCTCCACCCGCTGCGCCAATCGGGCCCACGCCGCCGCCTCCCGCGCCCGCCACCGATAGAAGAGGTCGAGACCTGACCTGAGAGGCTGTGGTCAGAGAGTGCCGGGGAAGCTCGGGATCAGACTCCCCACAAGATCATCGCAATGGACGTGGTCGCGACGAACTCGCGGAAGCTGTCGTTGCGGTCCCAGGCGACTCCTTTCACCACCCACGCTGGATCACGCCGACGTCATCCTCGAGCGTCGCGATGACGAGAACATCATCCTGATGCGCGCCGAGCGATTTGAAGCAGGTGCGGCCAGCTTGGGCATCGCCGTCCGAGCACTGGCCATAGTGGCTCGCCGGAACAGCGAACTCGCCTAGGAGGTCCTCGCCGAGGAGCTCCCTTGGCTCACGTGGCTTCCCGACACCGAGCGTCATGCGTGTGTACGCGACCTGCTCGGCCATCTGATCGCAGGCGCGGACACCGGAGAGCTGCTGCCGTTCGCGCGGTCGCTGACCTCCTGGCGCTCCACCGCGGTGATCTGGAGCGATCCTGAGCTCGCTCGCGAATTGCCGGGGCCCTCCCCGGTGATGGTCCGGAGGTGGCCCGTCCGAAAGGGGATTTCTGATGGCAGGCCGGGGCGACGATGTTCCCCGGCCTCAGCCGTGGCGCGTTCGATTCGCTGATCGGCGACGAAGAACGCACTCTATGGATTACGCGGGCCGGGACCGGACACCCTAGGCAGGCCGATCAACGACGCCGCCGGTAGGGATATGCCGGTCGATCACCGTGCGACGGGAGGCCTGGCCACTCAGGAATTGTCGGTCGTGGTCGATAGCTTGCGATCATCCCCCCAACGATGGAGGTTGGTCGATGTATCGACAGGGCGACATCCTGATCATGCCGATTCCGGAGGAGTCCGCGTCCCGCATCATGCGGCCCGAGCCGCGGGACCCCCGTGGGCGGCTGGTGCTGGCCCATGGCGAGGCCACCGGGCACTGTCACGCGATCCCCGGTCCCGGCACGCTCTCCGGTGGATTCCTGCACCTCCCTGAGGGAGGAAGGCTGGTGCACGAGGAGCATGACGCGATCTCGCTGCCCAAGGGCTGGTATCGGGTGATCAGGCAGCGCGAATACGTGCCGGGGTCCTTCCGGGTGGTGGCCGACTGATGGAGACGCTGACGTGGGAGCGGGTCGCTCGGGCGACCGGCGCGGGAGGCGACCCGGAGGCGGCCGTCCGGCAGGCGTACCGCGAGGCAGGGCTCGTGGAGCCTGAGCACGTTCTCGTGCTGAGCTCGCCCGCGGCCGGGGCCGTGGCGGCGGCATGGCTGACCGGCGACGACGCCCGGCGCCAGGCCCTTGAGGAGGCGGTGCCGGCGGTGCGGGGGCCCGGCGGAGCCGACCGTGCTCAGGCGCTGTTCGGTGCACTGCGGCCGGTCGGTGAGCCGGGGCGGTCGGTGCGGGACGTCGTCCGTACGCAGCCGTGGGAGCGCGCGAGGGCAGCGCTCTACGCCGAGCTCGGGCCGACCGGTTGGGCGGCGCTCTGGGACCAGACGGGCGGACGGCTGTGGCCGCAGGTCGACCAGTTGGTCACCGCCATCCGCCGAGGGCTGGCCGACCTCGGTGGCGAGGCGCTGCGGCAGGTCACGTTGGACGCCGTGCTCGGGCAGCACGACGCCCCGTGGTTGTCGGCGTTCGACGGCCTGGACGGGCTGAAGCGGGTGGCCGAGTGCGCGGGCTGGTGGTGGCCGTACGAGCGGATGGCGATCATCACGGAGCGGCCTGTCGAGCTGCACCTCGACGAGCTCGCACGACTGCATCGCGCGGACGGGCCTGCCATGTCCTACTCCGATGGCTTCGCCCTGCACGCCTGGCACGGCATGCCCGTCCCCGCCGAGTTCGGGGCGTCGATGGGCGATCTCACGCCCGAGCGGATCCGCAACGAGGACAACGCCGAGCTGCGCCGCGTGATGCTGGAGCACTTCGGTTACGACCGCTATCTTGCCGAGTCCGGCGCCAGGCCTGTACATCGCGACGAGACCGGTGTCCTGTGGTGCATCGACCTGCCCGGCGACGAGTCGATCACCATGGTGGAGGTCGTCAACTCCACGCCCGAGCCCGACGGCACCAGCCGCACCTATTTCCTGCGGGTGCCGCCGTGGGTGCAGCGGGCGCGCGAGGGGGTCGCGTGGACGTTCGGCATCGCGGAGGAGGACTACCGGCCCGAGCGCGAGACCTGACCGGGGAGAATTCCGCGGCGCCGACTCGGCCGGACGGCAGGGTCGCACACGCCAATGGAAAATCTCTGTAACTGCCATCCAATGCGGTGTCGAGGTGGAAAGCCGCAAAGCCGGCGGACACCCCGTGGAGCCACGGCCCTCAGGGCTGGCCAGGTGTGGGATGGGAGGTGGCGGCCTCCCTCGGAAAGGCTGAACCGCAGGCCAAGCGGCAGCCTCGCTTGGGGGCGGCTGGGTAGCGGGCCATGCGACAGTCGCCCCTCGGGACGGCTGGCCGGGGCAGCTCAATGCGGTAGTCCTCGGAGCCTGGCCGCAGGTCGACGCCGGGCGGATGATGGCTGCCGAGCGGCTGATGGATGTGGTCCGCGCCAAGGCGGCGGTCTCCACGGGCTGGACGCGGGCAAAGAAGTTCAAGCAGGTTTGAACCGAGTTTGGAGAAGCCCGGCGCAGGCTTCGCACCATGAAACCTCCCAAGAAACGCACCGCGTTCTTATCCCGCATCCTCCGTTCGATGCTGGCGGTGCCCGTCGTCGCCCTGAGTGTGGTCGCGGTCTCCGCGACGCAGGCTTCGGCGGTGTCCCGCCCGGCCATCGTCTCCGTGGCGCAGGACCAGCTCGGCGACTCCACGCGCAATCACGAATCCCCGATGGGCAGCGGCTGCAACTACTACACCGGGTACTTCCGCAGCTGGAAGCCCGCCGACGGCTGCCCGAGCAGTGACGGCGTCCGGTGGCGCGACAGCGACTGGTGCGCCGACTTCGCCAAGTACGTCTGGCAACGGGCCGGCGTTCCGTATGCCGATGTGCCCGAGGGCAGCGGAGGCGTCCTCACGGGATGGGCGTCGTCGTTCAAGGACTACGGCGTCAAGCACGGAACGTGGCACGCCTTCGGCAGCGGCTACTCACCCCAGCCCGGTGACGCCATCGTCTTCGACTGGGACCGGAGCGGCGACATCGATCACGTCGGCATCGTGACCTCGGCGAACGCGAGCACCGTCTACACGATCGAGGGCAACAGCGGCGACCGCACCCAGAGCAACTCCTACTCCCGCTCCAACACCGACATCGTTGGCTACAGCGCTCCCGTCGGAGGGACCGTTGATGAGCCAAGGGTCGGCAACAGTGTGACGGGTGACTCGTACGCTGACCTGCTGGCTGTGGACGCCGGCGGCAAGATGCTGCTCTACAGCAACAACTTCGTGCGTGACGATGGTCAGCCGTTTACGGGCAGCGCGCCGCGTGAGGTCGGGCATGGCTGGAGCAGTTCGACGAGGATCATTCCGGCTGATGTGACTGGTGATGGGTTCACCGACCTGCTGGCGGTGGATGCCGCGGGCAAGATGCTGCTCTACAGCAACAACTTCGTGCGTGACGATGGTCAGCCGTTTACGGGCAGCGCGCCGCGTGAGGTCGGGCATGGCTGGAGTAGTACGACGAGGATCATTCCGGCTGATGTGACTGGTGATGGGTTCACCGATCTGCTGGCTGTGGATGCCGCGGGCAAGATGCTGCTCTACAGCAACAACTTCGTGCGTGACGATGGTCAGCCGTTTACGGGCGGCGCGCCGCGTGAGGTCGGGCATGGCTGGAGTAGTACGACGAGGATCATTCCGGCTGATGTGACTGGTGATGGGTTCACCGATCTGCTGGCGGTGGATGCCGCGGGCAAGATGCTGCTCTACAGCAACAACTTCGTGCGTGACGATGGTCAGCCGTTTACGGGCGGCGCGCCGCGTGAGGTCGGGCATGGCTGGAGTAGTACGACGAGGATCATTCCGGCTGATGTGACCGGTGATGGGTTCACCGATCTGCTGGCGGTGGATGCCGCGGGCAAGATGCTGCTCTACAGCAACAACTTCGTGCGTGACGATGGTCAGCCGTTTACGGGCGGCACGCCGCGCGAAGTCGGGCACGGCTGGGCCGGCAGCACCCGCATCCTGACCTGACCCCATCCCCGCCGGTGTCGGCCGCCCACCACCCCAGGCGGCCGACACCGGGCCCTTCTTCATCACTCGTGGAGTAGCCATGCGACATGCCCTCATCCGATCCCTGACCGGATTACTTCTCTCCCTGTGCGTCTCGGTGCCCATCGCCCTGATGTCTTCGGCTCCCGCGCACGCCGCGGACACTGTGCCATGCGACAGAAATGGAACCACCTCGGCCGATGCCAGTATGGCGACGCAGTTGAACAGACAACTGCCCAACTGGGAGGGCTCGATGACGGCTTACCGGGTGTCCTGCGCCCGCGTCATCATCGCCACCGTCAAGAGTCGAGGCCTGCCGGTTCGGGCCGCACAGATTGCCATCACCACCACCATCGTCGAATCCACCATCCGCAACCTGACCTACGGCGCCGACGACAGCGTCGGGCTCTTCCAGCAGCGTCCCTCGCAAGGCTGGGGAACGGTCGAGCAGATCCTGAACCCGGTCTACGCGACGAACAAGTTCCTCAGCAAGATGCTCCAGTTCGACTGGCGAAATGATCCCATTGGGCAGATCTGCCAGCAGGTACAGGTCTCCGCCTTTCCCGGGAAGTACTTCGACGCGACAGCGGACGGCGTGGCCATAGCGAACGCGGTGTGGTCCATGTCGGAACCTGCGGAGCTACCCGGCAACAGTGTGACGGGTGACTCGTACACTGACGTGCTGGCGGTGGACGCCGCGGGCAAGATGCTGCTCTACAGCAACAACTTCGTGCGTGACGATGGTCAGCCGTTTACGGGCAGCGCGCCGCGTGAGGTCGGGCATGGCTGGAGCAGTTCGACGAGGATCATTCCGGCTGATGTCACTGGTGATGGGTTCACCGATCTGCTGGCGGTGGACGCCGCGGGCAAGATGCTGCTCTACAGCAACAACTTCGTGCGTGACGATGGTCAGCCGTTTACGGGCGGCGCGCCGCGTGAGGTCGGGCATGGCTGGAGCAGTTCGACGAGGATCATTCCGGCTGATGTCACTGGTGATGGGTTCACCGATCTGCTGGCGGTGGATGCCGCGGGCAAGATGCTGCTCTACAGCAACAACTTCGTGCGTGACGATGGTCAGCCGTTTACGGGCGGCGCGCCGCGTGAGGTCGGGCATGGCTGGAGCAGTTCGACGAGGATCATTCCGGCTGATGTGACTGGTGATGGGTTCACCGATCTGCTGGCGGTGGATGCCGCGGGCAAGATGCTGCTCTACAGCAACAACTTCGTGCGTGACGATGGTCAGCCGTTTACGGGCGGCACGCCGCGTGAGGTCGGGCATGGCTGGAGCAGTTCGACGAGGATCATTCCGGCTGATGTGACCGGTGATGGGTTCACCGATCTGCTGGCTGTGGACGCCGCGGGCAAGATGCTGCTCTACAGCAACAACTTCGTGCGTGACGATGGTCAGCCGTATACGGGAAGCGTGCCACGCGAAGTCGGGCACGGCTGGGCCGGCAGCACCCGCATCCTGACCTGACCCCATCCCCGCCGGTGTCGGCCGCCTACCACCCCGGGCGGCCGACACGGGCGGGAGCGGCCAACCTCGGTAAGGCACTCCGAGGAGTTCGGGCCACAAAGCGTGGACGAATTGCTTCCAGCGCAGAGCCCTTCGTCCGGTGAGCAGAAGGGCTCAGGGGCGCGGAGGATCCCGGCGGCTGGACTCAGACGTGCTGTCCGCCCAACCCGCCACCGTCAACCAGCCGCAAGAAGGACCCCGGGACAGCCCGGGGTCCTTTGCGTTGTACGGCACCGCCTCTGGTAAGCCGCATCGCTGTGCCCATAGGGTTTGGCCAAGGTCCGGGCCCTACTCGCCGCCCTGCTCCTCGACGCCGGAGAGCGACGAGAACTGCTACACCGACTCGACCGCGATCTCCGCCGAAGCCAGGAGCAACCGCCGCATCCTGGGTAACGCCCTGGCCTCGGCCGGCTTCGTCAACTACCCCACGGAGTGGTCGCACTGGTCCTTCGGAGAGCGCTAATGGGCGTACATCACTCAGGCCCGCTACGCCCGCTACGGCATCGCGGAGGACCTGACGCTCGCGGCGTCACGGTGACTCGGGTGCGGGATGCGCTCCAGGATGCCGCCGGCGAAGACGTCGTAGAGCCCGAGCGGCTCTAGGTGGACATATCCGATATGGCAGTCGCAAGCTGCAGCCGGGCAGGGCGGCCGGGGCCGCAACGCCGCGCGGTACGAGCCGTCGTACAGGTTGCCCAGCACCTCCGGGATGAAATGGCAGCGCCGGACCGTGCCGTCGCCGCTGACCGAGATCACGTCGTCCCCGGTGCGGCACGGCAGGCCCGCACTGGGGTGCGCGAACCGGCTGTAGTGGAAGAGGGGGTCGATCTCCGACCAGTCGGCCGCCTCGGCGTCGGTGTAGAGACGGCCCTCCTCGGCGTTGACCCAGAGGTAGGTCTCCGGGGGCAGATCGGCCCTGAGCCGCCGCGCGTGCGTCAGGTGCGCGGGGTCGCCGACGATGCCCACGCTGTGGCGTACCGGCAGCGAGCGGATCTTGCCGAGGAACCGGTCGTAGGCGACCTGCGTCGGGTGGTACGTCACCCACAGGGCCGCCCGGTCCGACGCCTCGGACAACCATGCGGTACGGCAGCTGAGATTCGTCTGAATGGCGACTCTCGTGACGTTCGGCAACCAGGAGAGCTCGACGAGCGCCCGCCTGTACCACGACCTGACCAGCCCTTCGCCCCACGGCGTGAACAGCACCGACACCTCGAACGGCTGCGCGGTCACCCACCCCGCGAACCGCTCCAGCGCCGCCCGGTCGGCCCGCAACTGCTCGGGGGCGTCGCGCCGTTTGGCGAACGGGCAGTAAGCACAGTCGTAGTCGCAGCTGGACAGGGGGCCGCGGTAGAGGATGGTCAGCATGGGGCGTACTCGTCCATGAGCCGTCTCACCTGCGGCGAGAAGAGCGCGGGCCCGACCGCGTCCGAGAAGGCCAGCCCCTCCGCCGTCAGCCGCACCGCGCCCGGATCCACCCGCAGCCACTCCGCGAACCCTTCCAGCGGGAAGTCGGCCAGGACGTCGGTGCGGAACCGGTCCAGGTAGAGCTCCCGCGACAGGCCCTCTGCCTGCAACAACGACTGGATGAGGTGCCGTCGTTTGCGCTCGTCGAGCGACAGCTCGAAGCCCACGTTGGCCACGCCGAACTCCGTCCGTCCCACGTAGTCGTCGATGATCGACCGCACGTGCCGCGCCTCCACGGCGTACTCGAACGAGTAGTGCAGCCGGCTCGTGTACGACCTTGCGCCGCACCCGAGCCCCACCATGCCGTCGGTCTGGCAGCAGTATTCCGTGGCCGTCCCGGCGCCGCCGGGCAAGCGGAACATGCGCATCGAGACCTGCTCGTATCCGGCCGCCGCCAGCCGGTCGCGCCCCGCCCGGTAGAGCTCCAGCCGCTGGTCGTCCCAGGCCCGCCCCTGTTTGCTCAGCCCAGTGAGCGGGCGGACGTAGAGGGGGTAGAGGTAGAGCTCCTCGGGCCGCCACGTCAGTGCCGCCTCGATCGAGGCGAGCCACGAGTCCACCGTCTGCCCGTCGATGCCGTAGATCAGGTCGATGTTGAGCACCGGCACACCCGCCGCCCGGATGGTGTCCAGCGCCGTCTCCACCTCGGCCCGCTTCTGCGGGCGTACGGCGGCGCGGGCCTCGGCGTCGATGAAGCTCTGCACACCAATGGACACGCGCATGGTCCCGCGCTCGACCAGTACGCTCAGGCGGTCCGGGGTGGCGGTGGCGGGGGAGGTCTCCACCGACAAGGGGATCCGGGCGAGATCGACGCCCATCGTCCGCTCGGTCAGGTCGAACAGCCGGACCAGCTCGCCCGCGCTGAGGTAGGTCGGCGTTCCGCCGCCGAACGCGGCCGTGGCGAAACCGGTCTCCTCCAGAGCGTCCCGCACCTGCACCGCCTGGCGTTCCAGCGTGTCGAGGTAGGCCGTGACCAGCTCCTCCGGGGCGCCCGTCCGCGTGAACAGGTTGCAGAAGCCGCACCGCATCTCGCAGAACGGGATGTGCACGTAGAGCGCACCCGGCCGTTCGCCCGCCCACACCTCCTTCAGTGGCGGCCGCGGGTCGAGTGGCCGGTAGGCGGTCTTGTGCGGATAGGCGTAGACATAGCCCTCATACGGCCGCATGATCCTCCAGTACGAACTGCGCATACGGAACCGTCCAGACCACGTCGTGGCCGACCCGGTGGCCGGTGTGCCCGCCCTCGCCGTACGCCGTGCCGTGGTCCGAGCAGACGATCACCAGGCAAGGGCGGCGCATCAGCCCGTAGAGCCGCCCGATGTGCCGGTCCACGTAGCGCAGGGCCGCGGCGTGGCTCTCCAGCGAGTCGCCGGTCGCGCCGGGCAGGTAGAAATGGTTGGGCTGGTGCAGGGCTGACACGTTGACGAACAGGAAGACCCGCTCGCGTACGCGGCGCAGCACCTCAGCGGCCCGGTCGATCTGGTGCTCCAGAGATGCCGGATTCGTCACGCCGAACTCCGGCTCCCAATGGCTCTCGGCGAACAGGCTCGGAAGCGCGGACCCGAGCGGCGTCAGCTTGTTGAAGAAGCCCACGCCGCCCACGCACACCGTGTGGTAACCGGCTCGGGCCAGGCCCGTGGGCAGGTCGGGCGCGTCGAACACCCACGTGCCCGCGGCCGTGGTCTCACTCCCGGGGAACGTGGCCGCGAACAACCGCGGATGCGGCCCCGGCGTCACCGGCGTCGGCAGGAAACCGGCGAACATGGCGGCGTGCGCGGCGTAGGTGAAGCTTCCCGGGCTGTGCCTGCGCTCCCACCACACGCCCGGCGGCAGGAGGCCGGTCAGCTGACCGGCGGCCGCGAGCTCGGCGGCGACGTCGTAGCGCAGCGTGTCGAGCGTCACCAACAGGATGTCGTGGCTGCCCACAATGGCGTTCATGTCGAGCGCGCCTGTCCGGGAGGACACCGTGGTCCTGTCGAGCGGGCCCGCCTCTTGCCGCGTGCCGGTCATAAGACCCTCGCCGCCGCGATCGTCGCGTCGGGGGTTATCGCCCCCGGCAGGATCGCCCGGACCTGCTCGGCATAGGTGTCCCGCCCATTTCCTGAAATATCCCCCAAACCAGGCAGCAGGTCCCCGAACGCGTTCACCTCCGCCACCATCACCGAGCGCCAATCCGCCCCCACCATGACATCCACTCCCGTGGCGGGGCTGCCGGGAAAACACGCGGCCACCCGTGAACAGACCTCCAGCACCCGCTCCCACAACGCCGGCCGCGACCGCACCACTTCGAGGTCGCCACGCTGCCCGCCGAGGTGCAGGTTCGTCATGGGAGTGCGGCTCATCCGCACCACCGCGTGGGTCGGAACCCCGGCGACGGTCACCACCCGCAGGTCGAACACCTTCCCGCCGAACGACGCCTTCGGGAACCACCGCTCCACGTGCAGCCCGTCCCCGGCCAGGAGGTCGACGATCTGCCGCACCTCGTCATGGGAGGTATAAGTGCGCACGCGCAGCGAGTTGAACAGCCCGCCCTCTGCCCCCCAGGCCGCCGACGTGACGGCCTGGACGCGGTCACCACGCGCATGAAGCGCGATCACGCCCGACGCCGACGACCCGTGCACGGGCTTGACGAACACCCGCGCCCACCCCCTCCGTGTCATCTCCGCACGCAGCTCGGCGTACGAGGAGATCGCGAAGGCCAGCGGGACCGGCACTCCCGCGGCCGACAACACGGCGTGGCAGCGCCGTTTGTCGAACATCACGGCGATCTCCCGGACGTCGCCGAGCAGGCGCACGCCCCCGATCGCGGCGACCCGTTCCAGCCCGGCGGTGAAGGCGGCGTACCAGGACGCGCCTCCGCCGACCCGCGCAGGATCCCCGGGCCCGCGCAGCAGCGCGTCGGTCTCGGCGTCCTCGCCCGGCGAGTCCAGCCGCAGCAGCGACCCCTCGGGCACGTGGAGCTCCCGCCCGGTCAGCACGTCCCGCCAGGAGACCACGTATGGCTCAGCCAGCCCCGCGGCCAGCACGGCGTCGCGGAACATCGTCACGCGCCGATGCCCGGGGATCCCCACCACGGCGAGGCGCACACCGCTCAGCACGTCACTCGCTCACCGCGACGAACCGCCACGCACGATCGAAGCTCTCGTTACCGGAGAGCACGACGTCGACTCCCGGAAGGGCCTTGGCCAGGCGCTCGATCATGGTGGCCGACAGGTAGTTGTGGTCGAGGTTGAGCCACCGCAGGTGGGTGAGCGGCTGGCCGCTCAGCAGCGACTCGGCCCCGGCGTCGGTGAGCGAGCCCATCGACAGGCTCAGCGACTCCAGCCTGGCCACGATGGGCGCGGCGCCCACGGCGGCGGCGATCTCGTCCTGGAACTCGGCGTTCTGCAGCCGCAGGTGGCGCAGGGCGGGCAGCCGTTCGCCGCTCATGATCGGTGCGAGATCGCCGACGGTCGCATCCCCGCCGTACTGGTCAGAACCGAACCACAGCTCCAACAGCTCCAGCGCGGGCAGGTCGCTTCCGGCCACTGCCCGGACGACGTCGCCGCCGAGCCCGCCGGTCTCCATCCGCAACATCCGCAGCGATCCGTGCCGCACCGGATGGAGCCTGAGATTGCTTCCGCCCCGCACTTCCAGACGTTCCAGCTTCGGGAACGCCTCCAGAAGCGGCGTGATGTCCGCCTGCTGGATCCACGAGATCTCGGACTCCTCCGGAGACATCGCACCCAGGAAGATCGAGCGCAGCGCGGGCAACCGTGCCGCCTCGGCGGCCAGCCGGGCCACGATGTGGTCGGCGGGGGTCTCGTAGCAATCTTCCCACTGGCCGATGACGAGGGCGGTGACCTGTGTGGTGTCGACGTGGTCGAAGAGCCAGTCGAGAGTCTCGCCGATCTCGTCAGGGGCGTCGTCGTCCCATTCGTTGCCAGTGAGCCGCCACGCCACGGAGCCGCCCGCCGGCTGAGGGCCGTCTTCCTCCTGCCAGGGCGCGTGGGCGATGGGCAATCCGGCGTATTCCTCGTAGTAGCGCTCGTAGTGGCTGGGCAGCTCAGTGAAGTGGATCATGGTCGTCGGTCCGTCGTGCGTCACTCGTCCACCGCCACGTAGCGCCATATCTCGTCGTCGTCCTCGTCTTCGTCGGGCTCCTCCTGATCGGACAGGTCGACCTGCACGCCGGGCAGGGCCTCGGTCACCCGCCGCATCATCTCGTCGCCGAGGTAGTGGTGGTGCAGGTCGAGCCGGCGCAGGTGGGTGAGGGGCTGGCCGGTGAGCAGCGCCTCGGCACCCTGGTCGGTGAGCACGCCCATCGACAGGGCGAGCGTCTCCAGCCTGGCCACGACCGGCGCCGACGCTACGGCGGCGGCGATGTCGTCCTGGATCTCGCTGTCCTGCAGCCCCAGGTGGCGCAGCGCGGGCAGGCGCTCGCCCCGGAGGATCGGGTTGAGGTCGGCGACCGTCGTGGTGCCGCCGTATTCCTCGACGCCGAGCCACAACTCCAGGTGATCGAGCGCCGGCAGGTCACTGCCGGCCACGGCCCGCACGACCGAGCCGTCGAGCCCGCCGGTCTCGACCCGCAACATCCGCAGCGCCGCATGCCGGACGGGGCTCAGGCGCAGCCCTGTGCCGCCGCGCACCTCGAAGCGCTCCAGCAGCGGGTATGCCTCCAGGACCGGCGTGACGTCGCTCTGCTGGATCCACGAGATCTCGGAGTAGTCGCTGCTGATCGCGCCGAAGAAGAGTGCGCGCAGCGCCGGCAATCGGGGAGCCTCCCGGACCAGCCGCTCGACGATGGGGGCGGAGGTCTGCGTGTAGCAGTCCGGCCATTCGCCGATGACGATGGTGGTGACACGGGCGGCGTCGGCCCGCTCGAAGAAGGCGTCGAAGGCGTCGCCGACGTTGTCAAAGCTGTCGTCGGGCCACGAGCTCGCGCTGATCCGCCATGCGACCGCGCCGCTGTCGGGCGGCGGCTCACCGGGGGACGAGAGGATCTGAACCACCGGCAGCCCGGCGTAGCGTTCGGCATAGCGGTGCTGATAGCCGAGATATTGGTCGTACTCGATCATGGGTACGTCCTCGGTCGGGGGGTTGACTGTCCTGTCCTACCAGACCCCGCCGACACCTTCGTTCACTCGAAGAGCGTTCTTCCCCAGTAGTCTCCCGCGTCGCGGACGCCGGGCGGGACTGCGAACAATCCGCTCGAAACATGCTTGATGTATTCGTTCAGCGGGTCGATCTTAGCCAGCTTCAGCTGCACGGGCACGAACTGCTTGCGTGGATCGCGCTGGTACGCGATGAAGAACAACCCCGCGTCCAGGCGGCCGAGCCCGTCGGAGCCGTCCACGAAGTTGTAGCCGCGCCGCAGCAGGTGCGCGTTGCCGTGGAAGCTCGGATGGGCCAGACGGACGTGGGCGTCGGCCGCGATGACCGGCTGGCCGTCCGAGCCCTTGGCGGCGAAATCCAGGGTGTCGAACTCGGCCTTCTTGCCCAGCGGCGCGCCCTCACCCTTGTCCCTGCCGATGATCTGCTCCTGCTCCAGGAGCGAGGTGCGGTCCCAGGTCTCGATCATCATGCGGATCTTCCTGGTGACCATGTACGAGCCGCCGGCCATCCAGGCGCTGCCGTCCTGCGCGGCCGCCCACAGCTGGTCGCGTAGCAGGCCGGCGTCCTCGAGCTTCATGTTGTTGGTGCCGTCTTTGAAGCCCATCAGGTTGCGGGGCGTGGTCTGGGCCCGCGAGGTCGACGACGTACGGCCGAAGCCGAGTTGCGACCAGCGGACGGAGACCCGGCCGAAGCCGATTCTGGCCAGGTTGCGGATGGCGTGCACGGCGACCTGGGGGTCGTGGGCGCACGCCTGCACGCAAATGTCGCCGCCGGAGATTTCCGGAATGAGCTGCTCTCCCGGAAATTTCGGCAGGTCGGCCAACGCCGCGGGCCGCTTGGCCGCCAGGCCGAAGCGGTCGTCGAAGAGCGACGGTCCGAAACCGATCGTCAAGGTCAGCCCCGAGGCCGGCAGCCCGAGGGCTTCGCCCGTGTCGTCGGGCGCGGCCTCCGGCGCGCCGCCCACCGCGCCGAACGAGCCCGACTCCTTGCCCTGCGTCAGGCGCGCCGCCGCGGCCGTCCACTCCTGCAGCAGGTCGACCAGCTCGGCCCGCTTCTCGGTGGTGACGTCGAACGCCACGAAGTGGAGCCGGTCCTGGGCCGGCGTGACGATGCCCGCCTGGTGCTGCCCATAGAAGGGGTACGGGTCGGAGGTCGAGGAGGCGTGCGCGACCGGCTGTTCGTCGAACAGCGAGCTCGCCGCCACCGCGCCGGCCCCGACGACCGCCGCACCCGCCGCGCCCAGCCCGAACAGGCCCCTGCGGCTGACCCGCCGCCCGGCGGCCCCGCCGTCCTCAGGGGTCGCCGACGGGGTGCCCGCCCCGTCCGAGGCCGCCGACGGGACGCGCCCGCCGTCCTCGGGGCTCACCGACGGGGAACGTCCCGGTTCTGTGGCTTCTGACATCGAGCCCTACCTCCGGCTACTTCGCGACCACGGGAGCGATCTTGCTGATCGGCTCGCCCAGCGCGTTGATCGCGTCCGACAGCGTCTTCAGCTCGGCCTTGGACAACTCGTTGTGCAACTGCCAGCCGTCACCCTTGCGGTGCACCTCGAGTGCCGCCTCCGCCGCCGCGAACTGCTCATCCAGCGTCTTGACCAGGTCAGGAGCCCGCTCCTCGAGCACCGGCCGCAGCGACTGCACGGCCGCCTTGGAGCCCTGGAGGTTGGCCGCGAAGTCCCACAGGTCGGTGTGCGACCAGATGTCCTCCTCGCCGGTGATCTTCCCGGTGGCCACCTCGTCCAGCAGTTCCTTGGCACCGTTGGCCAGGTTGAGCGGGGTCAGCTCGGCGGCGTTCGCCTTCTCGACGATGGTCTTGACGTCGGCCATCAGCTTGTCGGCCATCGGCCCGGACTTGCTGACGTCCTTGTGGATCCACAGGTCCTTCTCGATCTTGTGGAAGCCAGTCCACTCCTCGCCCTCGGCCAGGTCCGCCTCGCGGCCGTCGATGGCGGGGTCGAGGTCGCCGAAGATCTCCGCGACCGGCTCGATGCGCTCCCAGTACGTCCGCGACACGGGGAACAGCGCCTTGGCTTCGTCGATCTTGCCGGCCTTGACCGCGTCCACGAACTCCTGCGTCTTGACCAGCAGCGTGTCACTCTGCGACTTGACGTAGCGCTTGTAGCTGGCCACGGCCTCGGCCAGCTTGGCGTCCGCGGTGAGCTTCTTGTGCTCGCCCGTCACCTTGAGCGGGTTGCGGATGCCCTTGCCGACCATGCCGGGCTTGCACGCGGTCTCGTACGCCCCGGCAGGCAGCTCGGCGATGAGCTCCCTGGTCAGCCCGGGGACGATGTTCTCGACCTCGGCCATGACCCGATCGCCCGGGGCGTAGACGTAGAACTCGGTCACCTTGGCGCCGCCGTTGGTGATCGCGAACGTCGTGGTGCCCGCCGCGACCTCGGACGCGGCGACCTTGCACTCGGTGTCGGTGGCGGCCACGGCGATCTTCCCGGGCTTGGCGGGAGCCGACGACGAGGCGGGAGCGGGAGCGGCGCCCGAGCCGCAGGCGGTCAGACCGGCCAGGGCGAGCGCGCCGAAGGTGAGCTGAATGACGGTACGCATGATGCTCCTGTTCAGGCCGCGGAGGACGCGGGAGCCGGGGTGGTCTTGCTCCGCTGCGGTCGGAGGAAGAGGAAGAGGGTGGGAACGAGGTACGCGGCCCAGGCCACGACCTCCACAACGCTCGGCTGCGGGGTGATGTTCAACATGCCCGTCAGCAGGGCGCCATACCAGGAGTCGGCGGGGAGCACGCCGCTGATGTCGAAGGCGTAGGTGCTCAGGCCGGGCAGTACGCCGGCCTCCTGCAGGTCGTGCACGCCGTACTTGAGAATGCCCGCGGCCACCAGGATGAGCAGCAGCCCGGTCCAGGTGAAGAACCTGGTGAGGTTGATCTTGATGGCGCTGACGTAGAGGCCCCAGCCGATGAGGACGGCGGTGATCACCCCCAGCGTGATGCCGATCAACGGCGTCGCGGACGTGGCCGCACCCTGGGCGGAGGCGAAGAAGAGCAGCGCGGTCTCCAGCCCTTCCCTGGCGACGGCCAGGAACGCCATGACGACCACGGCGAACGAGCCCACCTTGAGCGCCTCGGAGAGCTTGCCCCGCAGCTCCCCGGAGAGCGCGCGGGCCGCACGCCGCATCCAGAAGATCATCCAGGTGACGAACACGACCGCCAGCAGCGAGGCGATCGCCTCGAACAGCTCCTGACTCGTGTACTCCAGGCGCGCGGCCGTGAACGTCAGCAGCGCCCCGAACCCGACGGACAACGCGACGGCCACGCCGACGCCGGCCCATACCTGTGGGAGCTTGTCCTTGCGGTCGCTCTTGACGAGAAAAGCGACGAGGACCGAGACGACGAGCGTCGCCTCGAGCCCTTCGCGCAGTCCTATGAGGTAACTGGCGAACACCGTCACTCCCGGATCACAGAGGTAAGCCTTACCTTAATTAGGGCAGGCGAAGCTTACTCTGAGAACGCGCCCGAAAGCGATAGGCGTGACGGTGTGGGCCTCGTCACCGTGCCAGGTTGTCAGCCAGGAGTTCGAGCAGCGGCTCCCGGCGTATGCACTGCTCCAGCAGGAACGAATCGGCCAGCGCGATCAGCTCGTCGTCGCCGAGGCCCCGGAAAAGCTCGGCGTACTCGGGCAGCAGCGCCTGCGCGATCAGGATGTGCCTGATCAGGTCGTCGCTCTGGTAGCGAGCACCCCATGGGTACGGATCCCAGCCGGGGAACTCGGTCTCGATCAACTGGTGCAGCGGGGCGAGCACGTCCGCGGACTCCTCCATCGTGGAGCCCCAGCGGTCCGCGCCCAGCCGATGCTTCTTGGCGATGAAGCCGCCGAACCGGTGCACGTACGGCCCCAAGGCGTGCACCAGCCCCTGCAATCCCACGTCCTTGTACGTCCACAACGACCACCCCACGTCCTGGCCGTCGTAGATCTCCAGCTGGTCGCGGAGAATCTGGAGCCGCTGCGTGTCGACCGCCGGGTCCCCGGTGTAGACGGGCCCGAACTCGCCCACCCACAGCGGCGTGCCGGTCTCGCGCTGGAAGCGGGAGCGCTTGGCGAAGGTCTTCTCCAGCTCTGCCTTGTCGCACCACTCGCCGCGCGTGTAGCCGGGATAGGGGCCGCCGTGGGCGAACCCGGCCAGCGCATAGTCGTGCATGACGAACACCGTGTTCTCGTACATCTCGCGAAATATCGAGAAATCGGTGGAGTACGTGTTGCCGTCCAGGAACAGGATGTGACGCGGATCCGCGGCCCGGATGGCCTTCACCAGGCGATCGTAGAAAGGCCCGATCGCCTTGCCGGACACGTCGCCCGGCTCGTTGACCGGGTTGTAGCCGGCCACCCAGTGATTGTCGCGGTAGTGGTCGGCGAGTGCCTCCCACAGGTGCACCGCCCGGTCCTGGAAGTGGCGATGCTGCCAGAACGCGGCCACGTGCGTCGGGTTGTCGGAGTGCCAGTGCTGGTTCTGCGAGCCGGGCAGCGCGTGCAGGTCGATCACGCTGTAGATGCCGTGCTCGCCGAGCAGCCCGATCACGCGGTCCAGGTGGCGGAAGCCGCGCGGGTCGATCTCGAAGGGCCGGTCGTCGGCCTCCCAGTGGTGGTAGTTGACCGGGATGCGCACGCAATTCATGCCCAGGTCGGCCAGCAGCGCCGCGTCCTGCTCGGTGAAGAAGGAGGTCAGCAGCCGGTCGAAGAACAACTCCGCCCGCTCGTCACCGAGGACGGAGCGTACGGCCTGCCGCATCGAGCTCTCGTTGGCCGGGTAGCCGGTGATGAAGTTCTCCATGTTCATCCAGCCCCCGAGGCCCACCCCGCGAAGCCGTACCGGCGTGTTGTCGTCCGTGACGAGATGGGATCCGGATACGTGAAGCATGTAAAGAGGTCATCCCTTCGTGGCGCCGGCGGTGAGCCCGCCGACCAAGTGGCGTTCCGCGAGGGCGTAGAACCCGAGCGCCGGAACCATGGCCAGGACGAGGTAGGCGAGGATGCGGGCGGTGTCGGAGGCGTACTGGCCCTGGAACTGCTGGATGCCGAGCGGGAGCGTCCAGCTGGCCTCCTCGCTGAAGACCACCAGCGGCAGCATGAAGTTGTTCCAGCTGCCCACGATGGCCAGCACGGAGACGGTGGCGATGGCGGGCCGGGCCATCGGCAGCAGGATCCGCCAGAAGAACCCGAAGGGGGTGCAGCCGTCGATGATGGCCGCCTCCTCGATTTCGCCCGGGATGCTCCTGAAGAAGCCGCGCAGGATGATGATGGTCAGCGGCAGGCCGAACGCCGCCTGCGTCAGGATGACGCCGAGCGGGTTGTCCAGCAGGCCGAACGTGCGCAGCAGCACGAAGATCGGCAGGATGGCCACCGCGAAGGGGAACATCAGCCCCGCCGTGAACACGGTGAACAGCAGCTCCCTGCCGCGGAAGGCGTACCTGGCGAAGATGAATCCCGCCAGCGCCGCCAGCGCGACCGTCAGGACGGTCGTCGCGACCGCGATGAACGTGCTGTTCCACATCTGCAGCCAGAATGAGCCGGAGCCGAGCACGTCGGTGTAGTTGGCGGTCACCCACGTCTCCGGCAGCCCGAACGGGTTGCCCGACAACTCGCTGTTGGCCTTGAACCCGCCGAGGAACGCGTAGATCACTGGGATGAGGATGAACGCGCCCACGACCCACGCGATCGCGTGCATGGGCAGCGTGTTGGTCCTGGCGGGGGCCTTCTTCCGATGGATCATCGGCGGCCTCCGATGTTGGTGGTGGCGCCCTCGAGGTCGCGGCGCATCACGAAACGCTGGTAAATGAGGGCGAAGACGAGGCTGAGCACGAACATCACGACGCTGATCGCGCTGGCGTAGCCGACCTGGGAGCGTTTGAAGCCGTACTCCATCATGGTCACGGCCATCGTCTCGGACGAGTGCGAAGGACCGCCCCCGGTGAGGATCCAGACGAGGTCGAACAGCTGAATGGTGTAGATGACGGACAGGAAGATGCTGATCCTGATCGTCGGGCCGAGCAGCGGCAGCGTGATGTGCCTGAACGTCTTCCAGGTGCTCGCGCCGTCGATCTGGGCGGCCTCGATGAGCTCGTTCGGGATGTTCTGCCGGCCCGCCAGATAGATCATCATGTGGAAGCCGAAATATTTCCACGTCATGACCAGGAACAGCGAAGGCATCACGGTGTTGGGGTCGGCCAGCCACTCCGACTCGATCCCGAACACCGACAGCAGCCGGTTCGCCATGCCGGTCCCGGGCGAGAGGATCAGCGAGAACAGCACGCCGGTGATCACTTCGGAGAGCACGTACGGCGCGAAGAACACCACCCGATAGAGCGCCCGCCCGCGAATGCGCTGGTTCAGCAGCATCGCGATGGCCAGCGAGAACGGCAGCTGGACGCACACCGAGAACAGCACCAGCACCAGCAGGTGCCACAGGTCCTGAGCGAAAATTTCGGTGCCGAACAACCGGGTGAAGTTGTCGAAGCCGATGAAGTTGGTCGGCAGCCCGCCGAACCCGTTCCACCGGAACGCGCTGGAGTAGCCGGCCACCAGGATCGGGGCCACCACCAGCAGGAGGAACAGCACGAATGCGGGCAGCAGGAACAGGGTGATCGTCAGCCACCTGCCGCGTTTCTTGACGGCAGGGGCGGGGACCGGAAGCTTGACCGCTTCCGGCCCTCGGGTGAGTATCGTCATTCTTCGCTCTTGGCCACTTCGGTGATGTCGGCGCCCACTTCCTCCGGCGTCTTGGTGCCGGCGATCAGTTCGGCCACGCTGTCATTGACCTGCTGGCCGACAGCCGGCGGGTACGCCTGGTCGAGGTAGAGCTGGTAGCCGCCGGCGCTCGCCAGCATGGTCGCCACCTGCTTGAGGTTCGGGTCCTTGACCGCGCTCTCCTCGCCCTTGAGCACCGGCAGCACGCCGCCGGCCTCCACGGCCTTGGAGTGGTTGCCCATCTCGGTCATGAACTTCACGAAGTCCAGGGCCTCCTTGGGGGCGTCCGCCCCCACGACCAGGCCGCCGCCTCCGCCGAACGCGTCCGTGGCCGAGCCCTTGCCGCCCTCGACGGCAGGGAAGGGGAAGAAACCGAGGTCGTCGCCGAGACCCTTGCCGGAGTCCTTCTGAACGGCCGGCGCCCACTGACCCATCAACTCCATGGCGGCCTTGCCGTTGCTCACCGTGGCCGACTGACCGTCAGGGGTCGAGTAGGCCGCGCCGAGGAAGCCCTTCTGGAACGGCTGCAGGTCGGCCAGTGCCTTCACCTGCTGCCCCGCGGCGATGAAGTCGGGCTTGGTGAAGTCCTTGTCCACCGCGGCCTGCTTGAGCGCGTCGAGTCCGGCGATGCGCATGGCGAGGTAGGCCCAGTAGTAGTGCCCGGGCCACTTCTCCTTGCCGGCCAGGGCGATCGGGGTGACGCCCGCCGCCTTGAGCTTCTTGACGTCCTCGAGGAACGCCGCCCAGGTGGCCGGCGGCTCGGTGATGCCTGCCTTCTCGAAAAGTTTCTTGTTGTACCAGAAACCCACCATGCCGATGTCGGTGGGCAGTCCGTACGTCTTACCGTCGAGCTGGTACGCGCTGAGTGCCGCGGGCGTGAAGTTCGGCAGGACGTCGGCGACGTCGCCGGTGATGTCCTTGACGAGCCCCGCGTCGATCTGCTGCTTCAACACGCCGCCGCCCCACGAGGCGAAGATGTCGGGCGCCTTGCCCGACTGGGTGAGCGTGGTGAGCTTGGCCTTGTAGGCGTCGTTCTCCAGAACGGTGGCCTTGATGGTGACGTTCGGGTTCTTGGCCTCGAATTCCTTGGCCCGCTGCGCCCACTGCGTCTTGAGGGGCTCGGCGGTCGAGAGGTGCCACCACTCGAGCGTGACCTTCGCCGGCGATCCGCCGCCCTGGCTCGGGGAGGTCGCGGTTCCCCCACCGCCACCACCACAACCGGCTACGAGCACGGCGGTCGCGATCAACACCACACTGCGTTTCATAGGGGTCCCTTCCTCAAGTGACCAGCGAAAGTTTCGTGACACCCCCGATAATTTCTTTGACCGGAGCTTAAGTAAACGCCACGTAAAGCGTCAACACCTCGGCCCCGAGCGACGCCAAACCGAAACTTTCGGCTACACTCCCGATCGTGTCAGCGAAGAGGCGGGTCACGATCGCACTGATCGCGGAAGAGGCCGGAGTGTCCATCCCCACGGTCTCCAAGGTCATCAACGGGCGCCCGGAGGTCGCCCCGGCGACCCGCCATCGGGTCGAACGACTACTCCAAGAACACGGTTACCAACGCCGCGTAAGCCAGGACGACACCCCTGCCGGCTTGGTCGACCTGGTCTTCGCCGAGATCGAGTCACCCTGGGCCATGGAGATCGTCCGCGGCGCGGAGAGCGCCGCCCACGAGGCCGGCGCCAGCGTGGTCATCTCGGTCCTGCACACCCACGCCGGTCCGGGACGGGACTGGCTGGAACGGCTGGCCGCCCGCAGGACGGACGGCGTGGTGATCGTCGCCTCCCGCCTGTCCACCGGCATCCAGTCCCAGCTGAGCGCCCGCTCCCTGCCGTTCGCGGTAGTGGACCCGGAAGGCGAGCCGGCCCCGGGCGTGGTCTCGGTGGGGGCGACGAACTGGAACGGCGGCCTGGCCGCCACCCGGCACCTCCTCGAGCTGGGCCACCGCAGAATCGGCATGATCAGCGGCCCCGCCGACATGCTCTGCAGCCAGGCCCGCATCGACGGCTACCGCGCGGCGTTGGAAACGGCCGGCGTGCCCGTCGTCCCCGAGTTGATAAGACGCGGAACGTTCCTGGTGGACTCGGGCCACGACGAGGGCCACGCCCTGCTGTCCCTGCCATCCCCTCCGACCGCCATCTTCGCCGGCAGTGACCTGATGGCCTTCGGCGTCTTCGAGGCGGCCCGGCAGCGGGGTCTGCGCGTGCCCGAGGACCTGAGCGTGGTCGGCTTCGACGACCTGCCCTTGGCCAAGTCGGCCTGGCCGCCTCTGACCACGGTGCGCCAACCGCTGCAGGAGATGGCGGCGCTGGCCACCCGTACGGTGCTGGCGATGGGGCGGGGCGAGGTGCCGGAGACCAAGCGGGTGGAACTGGCCACCGAACTGATCGTCCGGGAGAGCACGGCCAGGTACGAGTAGGTCCCCCGCCCGCACCCACCCGTTGCCCAATTACCAGGTGGGCTGCCGGGACCCCACCCCGAAAGGACTTCGCGGGGAGGCGCTTCGCGCCATGGGAGCTCAGACGTCTTTGATCAGGCGCCTCCGGCGCACCCCCCGCCTTCGGCGCCATCGCCCACCCCTTGCCTGGTTACGCGGTGGGCTGACGGGAGCCCACTCTGAGCGGACCTCGCTATCGCTCGGACTGTCCTTCCTGGCGCGCCTCCGGCGCGCAAGGTCTTCGCCATGGGGCGCTTCGCGCGGGCTCGTAGTCCCGTCACGATCCAGATCCTCCCGTTCAGTGCCCGTGTCACGGCCGGTCTCCTGGGAGGCTTCGTGATCGCGCACACGACCTGCGGGCCGACCGCCGCCTTCGTGGACAGCCCGGTTTCCGGGAAAGTATGGGATGGAGCGGCAGAGGTCGAGGCGCTTGCCCTTCGATATCAAACCTGCCGCGCCGAGGCACTTCCCCAAAGTCATTCCATCCGAAAGATCCGAGAAAGGCTGGAGCAGGAATGGAACTGGAGCTGAACGAGGAACTTGAGAGCGCCAAGTGGCGGAAGTCCTCGTTCTCGGGCGACAACGGCGAATGCCTGGAGGTGGCACCGCTGTCTGGCGGCCGTGTTGCCGTCAGGGACACCGAGCGGCCCGACATGCACCCTTTCGTGGTGACCGCGGCAGCGTGGACAGCGTTTACGAGCGGGGCGAAGGCTGGAGAGTTCGACTTCTAGTCAGGTAACAAGAGGGAGTCCCGGAACCGATGCTGAGACTCCCTCTCCTCCCGCAGCCGGTCGTGTGACGTGCCTGCGTTTCCTGGCCCACGTCATCGGGTCCCCAGGGGACTGGCGGATGATCCCTACCCTCGCTAACGGACAGCCCGCCGCAGCCGCCTACCACCGGGATGGCGACGGCACCTACCACGCCTTCGGGCTTGGCGTGCTCACCGTGACGGACACGGGCCTTGTCCGCATTGTCGTCTTTGGTGGGGGCCCGGACCTGGTGGCCACGTTCGGCCTCCCACCCGTTCACCGGGGCGCGGAAGCTCCTTCGAACCGGCCACGCTGCACCGGCTCATCGACGCCACCGAACGATTCCGCGGCCGAGCTTGACCATGGTTCGGACTTCGACGTACGTTGGCCCGCTGCCCACAGGAAGGCTGTGAAGATGCCCGATGCGCTTGATGACTCCACGCTGTCCGCCGTGCTGGTCCACGGACTGCGTCCCACGAAGGTGACCCTCGCCGACTACGACCCCGGATGGCCGGCCCGCTTCGAACGCCGTGCCGCCGAGCTGCGGGCGATCCTGGGGGATCGTGCGCGGCTGATCGAGCACATCGGCTCCACCTCAGTGCCCGGCCTCGCCGCGAAGCCGATCATCGACATCGTCGTCGGCATCGACGACCCGGATGACGAGCCGGCGTACCTGCCTGATCTTCAGGCGGCGGGCTATGACCTGCGTGTTCGTGAGCCGGAGCACCGTTGCCTGCGCACCGGCGAGCCCGATGAGCAGGTGAACCTGCACTGTTATCCGCCTGGTCATGTCGAGGTGCGGCGGTACTTCGCTTTCCGGGACCGGCTTCGGGCGAGCGAGACGGATCGGGAGCTCTACGCCGCGACGAAGCGGGAGCTGGCGCAGCGGGAGTGGCGTGACATCAACTATTACGCGGAGGCCAAAGGGCCGATGATCGATGAGATCCTCGGCCGGGCAGGGTGGCGGGGATAGCTCCGCCCCGGCCGCGTCCTGGCCGCACGGCCGCCACCGCAGCACAGCTGCCGTGGAAACGGTTGAGTCATCTCCGTCGGTGGAAGGTCAGTGGAAGAAGGACCTGCGGGGTTCCTGGCCGTTCACCCTGCCGACGCAACGATAGAAGCGGACCCCGTCCTCGAACTGAGCCTGAGACGGTGGCATGACGTCGGACGACCACCGGGCGGTGGCGATGGCCCTTGCCGTGCCGACCCTGCTGGCGAGCAGCACAGCCCGGCTGCAGACGCGCTTCACCGTCGGATGTTTGGCAAGGTCCTGCTGCACATAGGTCTCGGCGTCCTTGGGGATGGGGGCGACCGCGAAGGTCTCCCATGAGTGGGTCTCCTCGCAGCCGAGCCGCCTGGCCTTCGTATCGCCCACGATGATGACCATGCCGCCCCAGCACTCCGACTCCCGTACGCAAGCCGCGCCGGCGCCGCGCACCCTGGCGGCCGGGCAGTTCTCCGTGTAGGTGTCCAGGCCGGTGAAGACGCTGGCCGGCTCTTGCGCGGGCTTCTTGGTCTTTTGCGTGGCCGCCGTGCTGCTGGGCTGGGCCTGTGGGGTCCCGTCCGGCTGCTCGAAGATCTGCGTGTAGATGACTGCTCCGCCGCCTACCACGATGACCAGGGTCAGGGCGGCGGTGATCGCGACCAGGGCCTTGTTGATGCCATGGGGTGTGGGTGGCCGGGTGTCCGGCTGGCTGCCCAGAGGCGGGTTGGTGTGCTGGGGCGCGACCAGCGGCGTCTGCGGGGGTACCGGCCGGTCGACGGACGATGGTACGGAGGGTGTGAACGGCACGGCGGCGTGGGAGCCCGGCGGAGGGGCGGCGTGGCGGCCTGACGACGGGCCCAGCGGGACGGCGGCGAGGGCGTCGCGGAAGGCGGCGGCGCTGGGCGTGCGCTGGCGGGGGTCGCTCGCCAGGGCCTGACGCAGCACGGCGGTCAGTTCGAGTGGTACGCCGGGGATGTCGGGGACCGGGAGGCGGTGCAGGGCCAGGATCATGGCCAGGTTCGGCACACCGCTCTCCGGGAAGCGCGGCGGGCGGCCGGACAGCAGGGCGTAGATGGTGGCCGCCAGGGCGTACACGTCACCGGCCGGGCTCGGCTCGGCCAGTTCGAAAGCTTCGGGCGGCGCGTAGGACGGGGTCAGCGACTCGCGGGTCACGGACGCTTCGGGGCCGGAGGCGGGCATGGTGGCCAGGCCGAAGTCCGACAGGGCCACCTGGCCGTACCGATTGACGAGGATGTTGCCGGGCTTGACGTCGCGGTGCAGGACGCCTTGCGCGTGTGCGGCGGCCAGGGCGTCGGCGATGCGTACGCCGACGTCGCGGGCCTCGGCAGGGCTGAGGCGGCGGCCGGCCAGTGAGCCGCCGGGGCACAGCTCCAGCACCATGTACGGCCGCCCGTCGGGCAGCAGTCCGGCGTCGTAGACGGGGACGACGTGGGGGTGGCCGGACAGGGCACCGGCCGCCGTGACCTCGCGGAGGAAACGGCGCCGGTCGCGCTCGGACAGCAGGACCCGGTTGTCGACCTTGAGCGCGACCTCACGGCCCACGGCCGACTGCAGGGCGAGGTACACGACGCCGAAGCCGCCCTGCCCCAGTACGCCCTTGATTTCGTAGCCAGGCACCGATAATTCCGACACGCGCGGAAGCGTACACGCTGCCACTTCCATCGATCTTGTGTTTGAACCGCCCGAGCCGGGAGTGCCCGGGCGGTCGACGTCGGCGGGTCTGGGTAAGGTCGTGCGTCGTGACGACGGAGTTGGAGCACCTTGCCGTACGGTTGCGCGAGTTCGCCCGGGTCAGGGACTGGGAGCAGTTTCACACACCCAAGAACCTCGTGATGGCGCTGGCGGGTGAGGTGGGGGAGCTGGTGGCGGAGTTCCAGTGGCTCACCGCCGACGAGTCGCGGAGTCCGGATCCCGATGCGCTCGCCAGGATGCGCACCGAACTGGGCGATGTGACGCTTTACCTGATACGGCTGGCCGACGTGCTGGGCGTGGACCTGGTGGAGGCGGCGAAGGCGAAACTCGACGACAACGACCGTCGCTACGATGCCGAGCTCTTCCGGGGGTCGGCCAGGAAAGCACCGCCCTCGGCACGGGATGACTGAGTCCGGCGATGGGCTCAAGGGTCACGCGGCGGTGTCGTGCCGCCGCAGGACCGCGATCGTGGCGACGGCCAGGGCGGCGAAGATGATCGTGCCGACCGCGGCCACCGTGGTGAGTCCGGTGGTGAAGGTGGCGCGGGCCAGCACGGACGAGACGCCGAACGCCGCGCCGATCATGAGAAGCGTCTTCGGCTCCCTGTGTTTACATGAGTAAAACGGACATCGGCGTAGCCTCGTCGCCTGCCGGCCGAAGTCGGGAAGCGATCCGGTGGAAGCCGATGCCGCGTCCGTCCGGCGAGCCGGGCGGACCGTGGCTTGAGAACCGCGTTGTCGGGGCCTGACTTCGCATTCCTGGAGGGAGTGCGGCTCTTGGGCCACCGCCCCGCCGGACACTGTCCCGTTGGTGTGGACACCACTGGGGGCGGGGACCGGGCACCAGTCAGGCGCCCGGCTGTGACTGAAAATTACCGTCCGATTACCTTCAGTCGCAACCGATCGGCCCAGAGAACCCACAGTTCTACGGGTAGCCATAGATTCTCGTCGGCCGATCCTGTCGCCCAGCGTCCCCATGGTCACCAAAGCCGGCCAAAAAGAACGAGTACACGTCCATGATCCACAGTTGCTGCGAGGCGGTGGCGCCGAGCGTTGCCTCCACGGTCCGGTACGGGTCTTCCGATGTTCTTTTCGTGGACTTAAGGCCGCGCATAGGGTGACGAGCATGCGTTTTGGGGTGCTGGGACCGCTGGGTGTGTGGACCGACGCCGGGGAGGTCGTCACGATCCCCGGACTCAAGGTCCGGGCGCTGCTCGTGGACCTTCTCGTCCACGAAGGTCACCCGGTGTCCGTGGACCGGCTGGTCGACGACCTGTGGGGTGAGGAGCCGCCGGGCAACCCGGCGGGCGCGCTGCAGGTACGCGTCTCGCAACTACGCAAGGCGCTCGAGGACGCCGAGCCCGGGGCCAAAAACCTCGTGGTCTCCCGCGCCCCCGGCTACCTGCTGCGCCCCGACCCCGGCGCCCTGGACGCCGAACGCTTCGCGCATCTGCTGACGCAGGCCGAGGCCGCCGACAGCCCGCGGACGAGGGCCAAGCTGCTGGGCGAGGCGCTGGGCCTGTGGCGGGGACCGGCGTACGCCGACTTCGCCGATGAGGAATACACCAGGTCGGCCATCGTCCGGTTGGAGGAGCAGCGGCTGTCGGCGCTGGAGCAGCACGCCGAGGCGCGGCTGGAGCTGGGAGAGCACGGGTTGCTGGTGGGGGAGCTCGGCGACCTGGTGGCCCGCCATCCGCTCAGGGAGCGGCTGCGTGCCGTGCACATGCGGGCGCTGTACCGGGCGGGACGCCAGAGCGAGGCGCTGGCGAGCTACGGCGAGCTGCGCGAGCGGCTGGCCGACGAGCTCGGTCTCGACCCCGGGCCTGACCTGGTCGCGCTCCACCAGGCGATACTCGGGCAGGATCCGTCGCTCAGCGTGCCCGCCGACCGGCCGCTGACGAACCTGCCCGCCGCGCTCAGCAAGCTGATCGGCAGGGACGAGGCCCTGGCCGAGGTGTGCGCGCTGGTCGGGGAGGAGCGGCTGGTGACGCTCACCGGCAGCGGCGGGGTCGGCAAGACCCGGCTCGCGCTGGCGGCGGCGAACCAACTGCTGGACGCCTTCGCGGACGGCGCCTGGCTGGTCGAGCTCGATCAGGGGGTTCAGGCAGGGCTGGAGCAGGCGGCGCGCGCCCCGGCGGAGGCGGTCATGACAGCGCTGGACATCAGGGAAGGAGCCGACGCCGCCGACGTGGCGGGGCAGCTCGTCGGCGCGCTCAGGCAGCGCCGCATGCTGCTCGTCCTCGACAACTGCGAGCACGTGGTCGAGGAGGTCGCCGAGCTGGCCGAGCTGCTCCTTCGGGCCTGCCCCGGGCTCCGGATCCTGGCCACCAGCAGGGAGCCGCTGGCCGTGGACGGTGAGGTGTTGTGGAGCGTGCCGCCGCTCGACGTGCCTGCGAGCGCCGACCTGACGGTCATGGCGCGTTCGGAGGCCGTCCGGCTGTTCGTGACCCGCGCCGCGGCTGCCGCCCGCGGCTTCGCGCTGGACGCGGGCAACGCGCAGGCCGTCGCCCAGCTGTGCCGGCGGCTGGACGGCATCCCGCTGGCGCTGGAGCTGGCCGCGACCCGAGTGCGCGCGCTCGGCGTGCACGGCGTGGTGGCCAGGCTCGACGACAGGTTCCGGCTGCTGGCCTCCGGGCAGCGTGGCGCCCCGGCCCGCCAGCAGACGCTGACCGCGGTGATCGACTGGAGCTGGGACCTGCTGTCCGACGAGGAGCGCCGCGTCCTGCGCCGCCTGGCCGCGCACGCCGAGGGGTGCACGCTGGAGGCGGCCGAGTCCGTCTGCGGGGAGCCGGGGCTCGACGTGCTCGACCTGCTGGCCAGGCTCGTCGACCGCTCCCTCGTGGTCGTGGTGGACACCCCCTCGGGGGTCAGGTACCGCTTGCTGGAGTCGGTGTCGGCGTACAGTCTCGCCCGGTTGTCCGACGCGGGCGAGCTCGACGGGGTACGCCTCGCGCACCTGCGTCACTACCTGGCGCTCGCCGAACAGGCCGAGCCGAAGCTGTACGGGCACGAGCAGCGGGACTGGCTGCTGCGCCTGGACGCCGAGGCGGCCAACATGCGGACCGCGCTCGACACGGCCATCGCCATGAAGGACGCCGACGGTGCGGCGCGGCTGGTGAACGCGCTGACCTGGTACTGGTTCCTGCGCGGCAGGCTGGCCGAGGGCAGACGGTCGCTGGCGGCGGCCCTGTCCGTCGAGGCCGAGCCCTCCGCGCCCAGGGCCAGGGCGGCGGCCTGGCACGCCGGGTTCGCGGTCACGCTCGGCGAGCAGGTCGCGTGGGGGCCCGCGCTGGAGGCCGTCGCGGATCCCGGCGAGCGGGCCAGGGCCGAGATGTTCCTCAGCCTGCACGTCGGGGACATGGCGACGGGGCAGGAGCTGATGCGCCGGGCGCTGACCACGTTCCGGGCGGTCGGCGACCGATGGGGCGTGGCCGTCGCGCTCGCCAGGCAGGCCATGGACGCCTTCACCCAGCGGGACGTCGAGGCGCTGGAACGCCTCGCCGGGGAGAGCGTCCAGTTGTTCACCGAGCTCGGCGACCGCTGGGGCCTGCTGCAGGCCACGGAATGGCAGGCGTCGGTGGCCGAGATGGCCCATGACACCGAGCGGGCCAACCGGCTGTTCGGCGAGGGGCTGCGGATGGCGGAGGACCTCGGCCTGTGGCCCGAGGTCGCCACGCGCACCGCCTGGCTCGGCTGGATCGCGATGCAGAGCGGCGACTACGACCGTGCCATCGAGATCAGCGAGCGGGCCATGAAGCTGGCCGCCGACCAGGGCTACAAGGACGGCGAGACGCAGGCGGAGCTGGGCCTGGCCTACGCCGCGCGCCGGGCGGGGCGGCTGGAGCTGGCCGAGGAACACCTGCACCGCCTGCTGGAAGGGGTGCCACGCGGCCCTGAGGTCGAGCCCGTCATGTTCCTGCCGGACGTGCTCCTCGAGCTGGGCCACCTGGCGGAGCGACGCGGCGATCCGGCCGAGGCGCTGGCGCTGCACGCGGAGGCGCTGGCGGCCTCCCAAAAGATCGGCGACCCCAGGTCTGCCGTATCCGTGGTGGAGGCCGCGGCCTCGGCTTCGGGGGCGACCGAGAAGGCCGCCAGGTTGCTGGGTCTGGCGGCCGCGGCCAGGGAGCATCATCAGACGCCCGCGGGGCCGTGGGAGCTGTCCGAGATCGAGCGGATCTCGGCGCGGGTACGCGACGCGCTCGGCGAGGAGGCGTTCGCGGCCGCGTACGCCGACGGCGCCGCGCTCAAGCTGGAGGACGCTCCGAAGCTGCTGTGAGGTGCTCGGCCAGGCGGTCGAAGAACTCCATCCAGCCCGTCGGCTCGACCTGCACACCGTGCTGGCGGAAGCGCATCTCGGTCTTGCCGCCCACGTCCGCGAGGTCAATCGTCACCACGGACGCGGGCCCGTCGCCCGGATCGTCCGGGTCGCCGGTCGTGAACACCAGCCGCACGGGCTTGCGCACCTCGCGGTAGGTGCCGTCCACCGTCACCTCGAATCCCTCGTCGCCGGCCAACGTGGCCCGCCAGACCCCGCCGGGCCAGGCGTCCAGGGTCAGCCGGCCGACCGGCGTGGCCATCATCCGGGGCCCGAACCATTGGGAGAAGCGCTCCGGCTCGGTCCACGCGGCCCACACCAGGCCGAGCGGCGCGTCGAACACGCGCGTGATGGCGTGGTCGGCGGTCTGGCTCATCGCTGCCGTCCCTCGTAGAACTGAAATGTCGACGCTCCCAAGGTGCCGGGCCGCCCTTACGATCGCCTTCCCACGGCCTTAAGACTGGGGGCCGGGGGCCGGAGCCCGTGTGGCAGGCTGGGGTGCATGCGGATCATTCGCGCCGACAGGGTGCTCACCGGGCGTCCGGGTGAGGTGATCCAGGACGGCGAGGTCGCCGTGGACGGCGCCGAGATCGTCTCCGTGGGACCGCGCGGCAGCGCCGGTGACGCCGGCGAGATCGTCTCCGTGGGACCGCGAGGAAGCGCCGGCGAGGTCCTCGACCTGCCCGGCCACACGGTGCTTCCCGGCCTGATCGACGCGCACGTGCACCTCGGGTTCGACGCCACTGTCGACCCGGTGACGCGGCGCAGCGCCGAGAGCGACCATCACCTGCTGCTGCGCATGGCCGAGAACGCGCGCAAGCTCATCTCGGCGGGCGTCACCACGGCTCGCGACCTCGGCGGGCGCGGCTTCCTCGACCTGGCGTTACGTGACGCGATCGAGGAGGGTCTGGCCGTCGGCCCGCACCTCCTGGCCGCGACCAGGCCGATCACGATCACCGGCGGCCACTGCTGGTACATGGGCGGCGAGGCCGACGACGTGCCCGCCATCCGCCGCGTCGCCAGGGAGAACCTGCGCGCCGGCGCCGACTGCCTGAAGGTGATGGTCTCGGGCGGCCAGATGACACCGGGCGCGCCACCCAGCTGGGTGTGCCAATACAGCACCGAGCACATCCGCGCGATCGTCGAGGAGGCCGCCACGCGCGGCAAGGGCGTGGCCGCCCACGCCCACGCGCACGCCGCGATCCGCAGCGCGGTCGAGGCCGGCGTGGCGACCATCGAGCACTGCTCGTTCTTCACCCCCTCCGGCCACCGCTACGACCCCGAGCTGGCCGACCTGGTCGCGGCCGGCGGCACGTACGTCTGCCCGACCGTGCACGGCGTGGTCTGGCGGCTGCGCGACAAATTCGGCTCCGAGATGCTCGACGCCTGGCTGGACGGGGTCGTGGCCATGCGGGCGGCCGGGGTGCGGCTCATCGCGGGCACCGACTCCGGATTCGCCGCGGCGGGCGTGGCCAACGACACCGATGCGTACGTGGCCGGGCTGGAGGTGTTCGAGCAGGCCGGATTCGGCACCGCGGAGATCGTCGAGATGGCCACCGCGCGGGCCGCCGACGCCTGCGGGGTCGGCGCGGTGACCGGCACCCTGGAGGCCGGCAAGCGAGCCGACCTCATCGCGGTGCGCGGTGACCCGCTCGAGCGCATCGCCGACCTGCGTAACCTCACACTCGTCCTCGTGTCCGGACGCGCCGTCACCCAGACGGGCGTGGACACGGTGACCTCGTCCGTCGGCTGAGCCCTGGAGGGAAATCCCATGCTGCCCTGGTCCGCCGAGCTGGCCGGCCGTCTCGACCACCACGTGATCGACAGCGCCCTGCTGCGTGACAACCCTCTGGGCGACCCGCACGAGCGGCCGCTGCTGGTGTACGTGCCACCGGGCTACGATGACGCGCCCGAGCGCCGCTACCCCTCCGTCTACGTGCTGCTCGGCTACACCGGCCACGTCACGATGTGGCTGAACCGGGCGCCGTTCCGCCGGCCGTACCCGGAACTGGCCGACGCCGTGTTCGCGAACGGCGAGGCGCCGCCGGTGATCGTCGTGTACGTGGACGCGTGGACCGCCCTCGGCGGCAGCCAATACGTGGACTCGCCCGCCACCGGCCGCTACCACTCCTACCTGCGTGACGAGGTCGTCCCGTGGGTGGACACGCACTACCGCACGATCCCCGATCGCGATCATCGCGCGGTCACCGGCAAGTCGAGCGGCGGGTACGGCGCCATGGTGACCGCCATGCTGGCGCCGGACGTGTTCGGCGCCCTCGCCACGCACGCGGGTGACGCGTTGTTCGAGGTCAGCGCGCTGCCGTCGTTCCCCGGGCTGGCGCGCAAGCTCCGGGACATGTACGACGGGTCGTACGTCAAGTTCCTCGCCGACTTCCGCGGCCGGCTGGCCGGCACCAAGGACGGCGACCTGGAGCTGCTGGAGATGTACGCCTATGCGGCCGCGTACTCGGCCGACGAGGACGGGGCCGTGCACCTGCCGTTCGACGACACCGGCGCGATCGTGCCGGACGTCTGGCGGCGCTGGCTGGACCATGATCCCGTCGTGATGGCCCGCGAGCCGAAGTACGCCGAGGCGTTGCGGTCGATGCGGGCCATCTGGGTGGACGCCGGCAACAAGGACGAATACTTCCTGGACTTCGGCGCGGTCGCGTTCCGCCGGGCGCTCGAGGCGGCCGGCGTACCGGACGAGCGGGTCTATTTCGAGCTCTTCGACGCCGGCCACGGCGGCATCGAATACCGCTACCCGCTCGCCCTCGCCTGGCTCGCCCGCCGCCTGACCCCCTCAGCGGGTTAGGCTTCCCCGGTGGACACAGCGGAATTGAAGAAGCAGGTACGCGAGCTACGCGCCCAGGGCCGCTCCCCGAAGGAGATCGCCCGCGCGCTCAAGGTGCCGCCGTCCGTCGTGGCGCCGCTGGTACGAGAGATCGCCGCGGAGATCACGGAAACCGGCGAACGCGAGGTGGTCGGCTGCTGGATCAACGTCGGCTGGAGCGCCGGGCTCGGCATCGACGAGGCACGCGGGTGGGCCGACGAGGCGCCGGAGGCGGGCACGGAAGGCATGGTGAGCGTGCTGGTCGCCCGGCGGCACACCTGGGACAGGGTGACGGTCTGCGGCTACCTGGCCGATGTCTTCTGCCTGGGCGTGAAGAACGCCATCGGCCCCGACGTGATGGACGACCGCGAGCTGCGGCGCTTCCGCGAGTTCTTCTTCGGCGAATACGCCGGCTGGCAGGAGGCGCCGATCGAGCTGGCCAGGCACCTGGTGTACGGGTCGGTGGACTACGCCCGCTCGCTCGGCTTCGAGCCGCACGACGACTTCGCGCCGGCGGCCGACGCGCTGGGCAAGTGGGAGGGCGGCTCGGCGATCACGTTCGGGCGCGACGGCAAACCCTTCTACATGGAGGGGCCGTACGACGATGCCGCCAAGGTGCTGCGCACCCTGCGGCGCAACCTCTCCGACGAGGACTTCGACTATGTCACCGGAGGCCGGTGACGCGCATCGTGATGTTGAGCCGGCCGGAGGCCAGACCGGTGGCGGGGTCGCCGGTCCCCGGATAGACCTTGGGCACGCCGTGGTAGGCCAGGCGCGACGGGCCGCCGAACACGTTCCGGCCGGAGATCGACGCTGGTTGGGGCATGGTCACTGGTCTGCCGGAGCCGTCCGCCGTCAGATCGTTCTTCCCCTCCGAGGCTGAGGGCAAGAAGATCCTTGCCAGAGCTATCCAGATCAGGGACGGGATCATTCCGGCCAGCGAGGACCACCGTCAGCCTCGACTCGACATCCTGTACGACGTCCAGAGGGTCTGGCCTGGCAAGCGTCCTGGAGTCCACTGGCAGACCCTTGCCGCTCTGCTGGCCGATTTCCGGCCGGAGGTGTACGGCGACGTGACGGCCGAGTCCGTGTCCTCCCTGCTCCGTGGCCTCGGTGTCGCCAGTGAGGACGTCAAGGCAGACGGCCGGAACCTCAAGGGCTGCAAGCGCTTGGCCGTCGAAGCGGCGATCGAGAAGCGCGAGCTCACGAGGTAGCGGCAACGTCGGTGTCTCCGACCCCTGATAGAGCTCGAAATCGGAGGCCGGAGAGCCGGTCGCTACCCCGCTACTTCTGTACGTTTCCGCAGGTCCATGGGGGTAGCGCCCACGGTAGCGGCTCCGCTACTTCGATCGAAGTTCCGCTACCTGATCTAGTTATCTCAGCTTGCCAAACGAGACCACGGCCAGTGTGGCGCACCGCCAAAGGCTGGATCGTTATCGGCGGGATACGAGCTCGAACACCAAGAAACACGGGAGTGTCGCGGTGCGCGAGCAAGGGTAACGGCATGGCAAACTTGGGGCAGCGAGTGCCGGGCGCCGCAGGAAGGGCGCGCGGTACGGTCGAGCGCTCACGAGTCATTGCGGGACTCGGGGAAGACCTCTTGCGCTAAAGGACAACGCGAGTAATGGCTCACGCAAAAGGGAGCGCAAGAGGGGCCTGCGGGATGCACAGGACGGGTCCCAGGAGGTCATAGGAATGGCAGGCCGCGACAGGCTCTGCAGTGAGTCGAGAGGAGGACTTCGTGGATGCCAGACGGAACTCACCGAGGTCGCCTCACCGACTCACCGGGATAACCAACCTCGTCGCAAAGCCTGACATTCCTCTCACTCTGTCCATAACGACTCCGGGAGAGGGCAACCGATGCCGCTCGCCAAGATCGATCAGGGCCTGGACTAGGCTCACCCACTATGCCATGGACCACATGGGGAGCTTGGCTCTTGGATGTGGGTCCATGGGGGATGATCGCGTTCATCTTCTACCGATTGATCGCCGTCCTGTGGACACGCCAAATTCTGGCCTCTGCCCGCGATCAAAAACAGAAGGTGAGCGACGCTCGTCTGACATTGTGGGGTGCCTCGATTCAACTGGGTCAAGATCCACAGCAGCAGCCGAATTCAGACGTTCCGGAGCTGGATCCGCCCGAGGCGGAAGACCAGCCCGACCCCCCAGCGGTGGAACATACTCCCCGCCGCAGGCGAAGACGTAGGCATCGGTCAGACGGTAGGAGCAGGAGCCCTTAGACAACGGATCGGGTGCCAGGTGTCCTAACCCGAGCAAGCCCCTTCGCGGTAAGCGGAGGGGCTTGCTCGTATGACTGGCATCACATGCGAGGGACGGCTACCAATTTGAAGACGGGCTGCCCCATTCTACAGGCGGGTCACGACGATCATCGAGTGCAAATTTCAAGGGAATGGTGTAGTCCACTGCAATCGACTGGTCGGTTCCCGCTGGACGGATGGTTGCGTGCATGTAGGCAGGGCCAAGGCCGTCTAAGATGTCAAGGTGCGTAGCGGTGCCGCGACCTTCTATGTGAAAAAAGCCGGGTCCTTCAAGGATTACCTGCCCGTCGCCGTTGTGGACGGTGTGTTTGTATCTTGAGATCCTGTTGATCAAAGAAAGATTGATGTCTAGGTCGATTGTTTCGGATGTTGTATCAATGCGAGCAAAGGCCCTGCTCTGGTGATTCGGCAAGACTACCGTCTGCCCCATTGGCAGTGTCGCATACACGTACAGGGTGAGGTGCAGAGTTCGGCCGTGTACATGTGACTGGCTAAGGCTTCCGTAGCCACTAATCACATCTATCGTGGGTAGCGCGGTTGTGGGCAGCAGGAGGCGAATCAGATCGGCTCGTGTGGCGCTTCTCACCGATGTGCCGTCCCGCCAAGGAACTTCCCTTTCGACAGGTCCGCCACCGGACTTCCCATAGGAAGGATTTCGGACTACAAAGGGGGCCCTGTCGGTCTCAAAGGCCAACGCTATGACTTCTTTTCCCTCGATGTTTACGATGAGGTCGCGAACGGCAGGGGCTTGGCTGTCGAATTCTGACTTGACCTTGGCCCACCATGCAGCCATATCTTGCCCACTGACTCCGGCGACTCCCGACTTCTCGTCAACGCCAATGATCCATAGAGCCGCCTCGCCAGCACTGGCGTTACAGTGTCCAGCGATGCGTCGGGCAGCCTTGTTGGCGTCATCTGGCCATATGCTTTTGAGTTCTACGCGACCATCCTCAACAACGGATCCTCGCTCTACGCGGTCGACGATTCGTCTGACCCATGCTTCGATTTCAATCGCACGCAATTCCTGATTCCTTGATTGTCATCATCTGGAGTCTGAGGGATAGTTGGACAGAAGCTCACGTACTTCAGGAACTTCTCTGTACGTCTCCAGCTTCCTGAGGACGATCAGAGCTCGGTCATGTGCCCGATCACTGGACACGTCGGCCGAGAGCTCTAGTATCCTCCGAGACTGGAACGCTGGGAAGCCTTAAGGCTAGGACGTCTATGACGCTCGTTTGAACTGCCCCTCGTACGGGGTAGCTAGATCATTCCGCCATTCCTCGCGGATACCCTCCGCTCGTTCCCGTGCTTTCTCAGGGGACCGGAATTCTTCGGATGTGTAGGACGCGCCCTTACGGTCTGGTAGGCGGGGATCGAGGCGATAGCGATTGCCGTCAACGTGGATCGAGAACGCCTTGATGCTTCCCATCATCCCGTATTCGGTGCTCGCGGAACGGACGACCCAAACGATTTCGGGAAGGATCACAGACCGCGTACGGTCGGCGCTCATTGAGCCGCCTCCTGATCCGCAAGCTTTTGCGCCAGGTCGTCAAGATCCCACGCGCACATGACATTGACCCCGTCGCGGCCGAGCTGTGCGGGCCTGAGGTGCGTCCTACGCCATGCGGCTACGCCATTCGCCAGGTCCGTGATGATCTCCCATGTGTCGTATTTCGCTTGCAGCTCGTCAACGGTGGTCATGCGGAAACCCCCGCATGTTGCGCTACCAGGTGAGCGACACGTGATGGCAGAAGCGCCGGCACGGCCTCGACAGTGTCGGCCTGCGCCTCGTTGTCAGGTCCCACACGCGCCAGCTCCACCATGTAGCTACCAGAGCGGGCACCTATGGTCACGGTGGCGATCCGCCAACCGGCGTCCGCGTAGATGACAAGTTGTGGCGGATACCAAAGCGTCTCGGCGGATGCGCTGGGCTTCGTCGCACACTCGATCACTAGCCGCTTGATCAATTGAGCGTGGACGCCGACAGCCGTCATGAGGTCGAGAACCCGGTCAAGGGCCGCGTTCTGCGCTTCCGCCTCTCCCTCAGATATCGGCTGGCCTAGCAGGTCTTCGGGGGACGCGGTATGTGTGACCTCCATGCCTCGACGGTAGGAGTGGCCGTTTTCCAAGCTCAATGAGTGTGTACATGTTTGTACGCCAATTCAGCCCAGGGCATCGATGGCAGCCTGTATCAGCGTCCGCGCTTCATCGCCAAATACCACATCTGCGGACAAATCGGTAAAGCACTTCACGTACAGGCCGATCTCCCGGGGCTGGGTGACCGTGACGGCTGCCGACACGAGCTCGACGTACACACGCGCCTCGTCGTAGATCGAGAACGTCTCTGTCGGCCTCTGAAGGCGGGGAGTGCCCAGGGGAATGATGCCGAGTGACAGGTTCGGCTGGTTCATGCCGGTCAGTAGATAGCGGAGCTGTTCGCGCATCACATCGTCATCGCCCTTGAACCGGTGGCGGAGAACTTGCTCCTCGACGAGCATCACGCAACGTCGGCCGGTACCGACCTTCAGATACCGGCGCCGCTTCACCCGCGACTTAACGGCCTCTTCGATGTCGCTCGCTGAGGCGTTATGGAACTGGTCGAAGCGCGTGATGATCGCGCGCATGTAGGCGGGGGTCTGCAAGGGCCAGGGGACGACAGTCGCGCAGTAGAAGCGGAAAAGGCTGGTTTCCTCGTACAGCGACAGCCGAAGCTCTTGCATCCGCTTCTGGCTTCGCTGGACCCGCCGCCATTCCACGTAGGCGTTTTCAGCGTTGCGGCTGGCCGCGATCAGATTCGGGATCTCCTCTGGTACACCGCAGATAGTGCACCACAGGCGAATGTCGGCGTCCGTGGGCGGCGTGCGGGCAATGAGGAGGCGGGAAACTCTGGACTCGTGCCATCCAGCAAGCCGCGCAAAGGCCCGATTGGATAGGCCGGCATCGCGGAGGATCTCGCGCAGTCGATCGGCGATGGCCTTGCGCGCTTGCTGGACGCTAGAAGACGGTGAAGTGGCCACGTGTAGGGACTAGGTCAGGCTGGCCGGTACTGCTCATGGTCGATGGCTCGCTTCCATACGGCCTCGAAGGCCGTAGAACATAGCCCGATCTCTTCTGGATCCTCGCTGAGCTCGTACCCAGTGGGCTCCCCATCGCCGCTCTGGAAGACCCAGCAGACCGTGTGGTCATCGAACTGCCAGAAGTCGCAGCCAGGCATGGCGATGTCCCTTGCCTGACGGCGGGGAAGCCAACGCACCTCTTCGCCCGCCGACAGGTTGGTGAACGGCGTGGCAAGGTTCTCGTACCTGATGAAGTCGCTGACAGGCTCCGAGACCACCCGCGCCCTACGGAACGACACGCCACGCTGCACGTGACCGTGAACGAGATCGTTCCAGGGCTTCCAGAAATCGAACTGGGCGATCTCTTCCAGGGGGACGCCTGTCTGCCAGGCTTTGAAGCCACGAGTCTGGCCGTAGGTGTCGCGCATCTCCAGATGCGTGACGGAGTGCTGAGTCTGTGCGAACAGCTCAGTCAAAGTGCGGATCATTGCCACCGCATGCCTCCCATAGCGCCTTCTTCAGCTCCTTCGGAACCCGGAAAGCCCGCTCGTGAGGCTCGATGTGGCTCACCGCTTGGATTTGGGCGAGCACTTCGGGGTCCTCGACTGGCCAGCCGACGATGACGAGACTGCCGTCCGTGTCGTCCGCATGTACCGATGGGCAGCTTTCCTGCTCGCTGCCGCCCTTGCCGTAGAACCGTAGCGCCATGTCGGCCTCCTGGTCTCCGAGTATGTACGTTCTTGTACGGCAACTGCGACACTGACGGCTTGCCTCGCGCGGGTCAAGCCCCATGATCATTTTGCATGGCCCTATGGTGGGACAGAGCATGACAAAAAGGGCCCCCTTCCCGAAATGGGAAGGGGGTTTCGTGTGGTCATCACACGTCGGTGGGCTGGAGCCTGCCCGAACATGTGGACCAGATAGCTGCGGTCAGCTCATAGAGCCACTCTCTGATGCAGGGGAGTAACGATTGATGGTCGCCAGGCAGATGACTCAGTGTGACTGAACCCTCCAAGGAACCGAAGAAGCCCGGCATACTTGAGCAGATTGACGCTCAAATGGCCGCTCAAAGGGCCGAACCGAAGCCTCCTCCAGAGCGACTAAGGCTAGTACCCATTGGCGTGGCGCTTTTCGCAGCCATCCTGATCACGACCACACTGTTGGCCGTGGTGATCGGCGGAGGTCTCGTGCTTCTGGGTGTGGAGGGCTTCAAGCCAGAGAAGCAGCTCACCTCAACCACGCTGTTCGACCTGTTGAAGATCGCGTTTGCGGTAGTTGCTGGACTCGGGGCGTTGGTTGCCTTGGTGGTGGCTTACCGCAGACAGAAAGTAGCCGAATCCGCGCAGTGGTTGGCGGAACTCGCTGACGACAGAGCAGCCGACGCCGCACGGCGAGAGGCCACGAAACTACACAACGAGCGCTTCGCTTCTGCCGCCGGGCAACTTGGGCACGACTCTGCAGCAGTCAGGCTTGCTGGTGCTCACGCACTCGCAGGTCTGGCAGATGACGCTCCTACCCGAGAACTTCGACAGACGTGCATCGACGTACTGTGCGCGTACCTTCGTATTCCATACAGCCCGCAGCCATCCGACGATGCACCCGAAGCCGAGCGACTGGCCTTCGCTGGGTTGCGGGAGGTTCGGCATACCGTGATTCGGCTGATCTCTGCCCATCTCCGCAAGAATGCCGCTTTCTCTTGGCAAGGACATGACTTCGACCTTACTGGGGTGCTCTTCGACGGTGGAGACTTTGCCGAGATCGTCTTCTCCGATGGTAAGTTCGATTTCACCGGCGCAGTCTTCAACGGTGGCGTCGTCAACTTCTCAGGTGCCGAGTTTTCTGGTGGCCAGGTAATTTTCTATCGCGCCAACTTTTTGGGCGGATCGGTCGGCTTTACCGGGTGCAAATTTTCAGGTGGGACCGTTAGCTTCACGCTTGCAGAATTCTGTGGCGCCAAGCTCTATTTTGGTGACTCAAGATTTTCCGAATCAGAAGTAAGCTTCCGTGGCGCAGTCTTCTCTGAAGGTAGTATAAGTTTCGAGGCTTTGGAGATTTCTGGCGGAGCTATCAATTTTGCTGGAGCAGAGTTCAGCGGGTCCAACATTCATTTCCATGGATCAACGCTTTCTGGTGGCCATGTTGCTTTCAATCATTCGGTGCTTTCGGGAGGAAAAATAGATTTCCATTGGGCCAAGTTCTCTGGCTGTGAGTTTGACTTCAATTTCGCAAAATTTCAAGGAACTGTGGTCGATCTGCGCGATGCACGTGATTACTCAGTGCCGCCGAAAGGGCTACCGAATCCAGCGCCGGAGGGATTGAAGCTGCCGACTCGGACCAATGGTTCCCTCAAAGGCCCTGAGGGCTCTCTTCCTTCCTAGTTGGATTCGTCGATCAGGCCGGGAATTCGGCCTGCTCATCGATCCAGGCGACGCGTGCGGCACGCTCGGCCTTGGCCTCCTGGTAGAGGTTGACGATCTTCTTGATCATGCGGGGATTCCTCTCAGGCAGCGCGGACGAGGCGCTCGCGAACGGTCGTGAGAAGACGGGGGTTGAGAGGAGTTGCCGGCCGGTGCGCCTTGTCGCCGTGCCAAGTGATGAGCTGGCCGTTGTTCCGGTTCCGGCTCGGCGGAGCCTGGATGTATGCGCCGTCGCCGTGGAGATGGACACCAGGGCCGAGGAGATTCGAGCCGGACGGAACGAGGCCGTCCTGAGGGTGCTGGTACAGGAGATAACCGCCTCCACCACCAGTCAGCGCCGTGAGCGTGTCCGGCAGGACGCCAGCCATGTCGAGCTTGTGAGCCGTCACGAGTCCGGCCGGAGCCGTGATCTCGACTGCCGCCAGGCCCGAGGCCGCGCCGGTACGGATGCACAGGAGCGGCTTCGAGACCTCCTTGAACATGGTCCTGATCTCGTCCTCGTCCGTCGTGGCCAGGAAGCTCACGTCCTCCGTGTAGCTCTGGACGAAGACCGGCCAGCCGAGAGCCGCGTATTCTTTGGCGGCCCTGAGGAGCTGGCGCTTCGCCTCCGAGAAGTTGCGCGAGATCACTTGGCACCAGCCCGGTAGTTCTTCGCGTACTCGCGAGCGCACTTGGTGCAGATCCGGAAACCGCGCTTGTCCGTACGGTCATACTTGTGGCCCTTGGCGCAGTGCGTCTTCTTGGCGTTCTGAGCGCCTCGGCCGGAACCCCTGAGGATGTTCTCCCGGTTAGTGACCGGCTCCAGGTGGTTCGGGTTGACGCAGCGAGCGCCGATGCAGTCACCGGACGGGACCTTGAAGTGGTCCAGGACGAGGTTGCCGGGAACGACTCCAACTGCCTGCTCGTACAGCCAGCGGTGAGCTACCCAGAACTTCCCCTCGAAGTAGAACCGACCGTAAGGAAGGCCGCCGTACTTGGGGTCGTTGCTTGCTGCCCGCCATTCCCAGCAGTCGTTTTCCCGGACATTGAACTTGACCACGAAGCGCTTGACGATTGCCGCGGGCAACTCGGTCACCTCAACGAGGTTCTTGACGATCTCGTCGCGGGACGTCTCGGTGGTGACTACGGCAAACTGACTCATTGTCTGGAACTCCAAGAAGTTGGCTTGGAGGAAGGACGAGCGCTTCGGAGGTAGGTCTCCGAGGCGCTCTTTCGTGTTCCAGATGAGATTCAGTTTCGTGTGCCGAGTGAGCTCCGTGTGCGCCCTTCCGTTTTTCTGTTGTACTTCCAGGATAGAACACACCGTAAGACAAACAGTAATTTGAACGCCGAGGAGTTTGGATATCCCTGGTCGGCTCAATGTTCAGGGGTCCTGGAGAATGAGCGGCAGGTTAGTGCCGACACTAAGCTGAGCATGTTAGTGCGGCACACTAAGATGCCGAAGTCGGGAACGTTAGTGCCGACGCTAAGGTTGGCTCGGCCGAGGACCTGGCAATGTAGAGGTGCACCTCGATATTGGATCGACCAGGCTATTTGCCACCTCCGACAAGAAGTCGAAGGACCAGGAGCAGACTGAGGGACATCATGTCCCTGAGCATCTTCGGGACCTCCCGAAAATGATCCTAAGCTGCGCTTTCGTATGGTTGGGTCCTTGAAGAACCTCACGGCCAGCGTCCGAGCGTGAGATTGAACTTAAATCCCACCAGGCCGAGACCAAGTTAATCCGGAGATTGAGATGCTGGCCGAGCTGACCAGGTTAACCGGCAGGTTAATCAGTAGATTGACCAGAGATCCGGCCGGAGACCGAAGACATCACGATATGAGCAAGCCGATCCCAGCGATCTCTACGAGCGAGATGATCGAAGGCATGGAGCAGTGGGCGAAGCTGATCGAGGCCATCGCTGGTCTTGTAGGTGCTGTGGCGTGGCCAGTGGCCGTGGTTCTGGCCGTGTGGCTGATCATGCGCAAGCATCGAGACGCCTTCGATCGCCTGCTCGACCGACTGAAGACGCTGACGTACCCAGGCGGTCAAGTGGACTTCGACGCAGTGACCGAGGAGCAGCAACACCAGGTTGAGGTCCTCTCGGAGCAGATCGCGGACAGCGACACGGACGAAATGCGACGTCGTCAGGCAGCGCACCAGCTCGCAGAAGAGGCCGAGAAATTGGGAGAACTTCGCTACTCAGCCAGACTGCTCAAGGCCCTGAGCGCGGCGCCGTCTAGTGCCATGAAGGACATGCCACTGGGTATCGTTTTTCCGTCACGTCTGGCGGACCCCCTAGCAACGGCACTTTCCCGCGATATTCGGAGAGCTATGGAGCGCGGGGAACTCCACTTCAAGGACAAGGACGCCAGCGACGATGACGGTGACGATCCGCCGCTGATCCTTCCACAGAAGAAGTAATCGGCCGGAGAGCAAGTTAACCAGCAAGTTAAGATGTCCGAGCTAGAGCTAGGTTAACCGGCAGGGTAATCAGTGGATTGACCAGAGGATCCGGCCGGAGGCTGAGGAGCAAGCTACCTAGTCGGGTAAGATGCCCAGATCGGCCGTAGACGCCTGAGAGGGCCTAAGGGCCTCCGAGTACCAGGACGGCCCTGAAAGTGGCTGAGATTCTTGGCCTGGGAGCTTCTAGGCCCATGCTGGCCGGAGACCGGCCGGACATCCCCGCCCTCAATTATGTTGAGGTCGGTCGTGACCTGGAAATCGGCCGGAGGCCAAGCAAGGGACTTCACATCCTGAAGACCCTGATAGCCCGAGACCAAGAATCCGGCCAGAGGCCGATGGAGTGACTGAACTGGTTGAAGGAGCTCAGTATCCGGCCGGAGGCCGAGCAGGGTAGCCGGGAAACCTCAATCTGCCGATTAACGTTACCCGGCCGGTTAAGGTTCGGTGGGCCGGAGGCCTTGTAGGAAGCCGAGCATATTGACCTGGAGGTCATCTTGCTGGCCGAAGGCCGTACAAGTAGCCGGGTATCAAATCTCCCCGATTTTTTCCTACTCCCTACATCCTCCGGCCTCGTCCCTCGGCCTCCGGTGTTTTGTCCTCCTTCGTCGAGCGCGAAGCGCGCGACGTCTTCTAGATCCTTATCTCTATATCTCTTCTCTCTATAGCAGGAACTCTGTGAGCTATCCCAGCGGTGCTGTGTGAGCCGACCCAGCGGCAGTATTTGAGCTATGTGGGGCTGACCTGCGGCTTCTCGTCGTACAAACTTTGGGCCTGCGATAGTAACTATCCTTTGTAGGGATCTCACAAAGATCCCAACTCGCAATCCTTGTTCTCGGACTCAGGGCGATCTCAGGCGTTGTCGCCGTTCATACCTGAAACGGACATCCTGGTAACGTTGATCTAGTCGGAAAATCGGCCATGAAAAAGGCCCGCGAGTGCTGGGAACACTCCGGGCCGGGGAGACGAAGGATTGGCTTCATCTATGAACAGGATAGCAGGTCAGAGCCTCGATTCGTATTTCGGAGAGCTCCCTGAAACGTTCATCTGGTCGGACAAGATTTCGCACAACGGGATTCGCGTTCTGGCTGTTCTCTATGCACGCTGGACGAAGAAGTTCTGGCCGATTCTTACGAACGAGGAGATCGCCGAGCTCTCTGGTCTGAGCGCAGCGACCATCAAGCGGGAAGTCTCGGCGCTGAGGAAGCTCGGCCTGATCAAGGTCATCAGGACCAAGGAAGGCAACCGCTACGAGCTCATCAAGGTCGAGTTCGCTGGCGACACCTACCGTGGTCGCAACGTCGTCAGCCGTGAGGCCCACTCCAAGGTTTTCATCGCCATGACGGCCCGCTCGATTTCGTCCGGCGCTCTCCGGCTCTGGCTCATGCTCGACAGGATCGGCCGGACTCACGAGTGGGTCTTCTCCTCTCAGAGCGCCTTGGCCAAGTACATGGGCGTGAAGGAGCGGCAGATCAGGGCCTACCTGGACGAGCTCAAGGAGGCCAGTCTCCTGGAGTCGCGTCGGCCGGATCCCCTCGGCAAGAACGAGTACAGGCTGATCCGTACGCCGATCATGGTCAAGGCCGCCGAGGAGTACGACGAGAAGGAAGAGCAGCGGAAGTCCACCTTGCGCGTCTACCACACATGGCTGAAGTCCGTTCTCAGCGAGGACATCCAGCCGACGTGGTACGCGGAGAACAAGGAGCTGGCCTGGTCGATCTACGCGGCGATCCACGAGGCCGTCCGGCTCATGGGAGAAGAAGCCACGGCCGAGCTCGTGGACGAGACGCTGAAGACGTACGGCCACGACTATCCGGCCGATTTCATCGTTAAGATCCTGGACGAATGGCTGACCGAGCTCGGCTTCGAGTACGACGAGTCGGAGGACGGCTCCGAAGAGACCGACGCGGCATAAGCCAACAACGACAGAGCCCTCGGCCAGCACGCTCGGGGGCTTGCTCATGTCTATCTGCTGCTACGGCCCGTACTGTCGTTGCTGCTCTACCCATGCCCGTACGTCAGCCGGCCGGGCTCTCAGCTGACGACCGATCATGAAAATCGGCAGGCCGTAGCTCCGACCATCCCGGTAGACCCAACGCTTGCTGATGTTCAGGTAGGCGGCCACCTGCTGAACATTCCAAAGGGGCTTGTCGTCGTATCGAGTCGCACGCATCGGGCCCATCTTGAACCCCGCCTCCTGCTCGCCTGATCTCGGGTCTGGCTATAGACAGGTATAGAGATCTAGCCTTGGCCATGCGGATGTTCTAGCGCGAGGGCGATACTGCGGACTTGCCGCTCCTAGCCATCGTCAACCTCGTGCTCGACGAACTTCACCCCGACGATCCGCCCGATCCTCTCCCATTTCTCTTCGCTCCACTGAGGGGATCGGGCAAGCTCCTCAGCGATCCAAGCATCAAGGTCTTCATCAGTCTCTTTCGGCATCAGTCTCCTCGGTCCGTAGCCGTCCTTCACGCCAAGCCTCCGCCAGCGCCACGGTCAGCACCTGGTTGAACTGGCGCCACCGCTCCTCGTAGGGGATGTAGGGGCCCTTGTATCGGAGGTGCTCGAACTTCGCCAATTCCTCCGGATCTGTCATGGTTCGAATTTCAGGTCTTCGTCGTGCCATAGGTCCTAGCCCCTATCGCGCTGCTGCTCCAGCCACGCCCGTATCTCTGCTGGCCTGTATCTTGACTGGCCTCCGACCTTGAAAAACGGCAGACCATAGCTCGGTCCCTCCCGCCGGACCCATCTCTTGGTCACGTTGAGATAGTCGGCAACCTGCTGTGCGTTCCAGAGCGGCTCATCGTCATGTCGTTTCGCACCCATCAGGCTCCACTATGGACCACAGCTCGCCTCCGCCGACCTACGGATAGGGGTATCTCGGGCTATGTCCGAGATGCGTATGGTGTTTGCATATAGCACAGTCGAGTTAGGACATGGAAGAGGCTGACGCTGTGATCCAGATTTCTTATTTCACAGTTAGGGCCTAACTAACATTCGCTGGCTATCTGCCCATAACGTCGATGTTGTGGCACCGAGAACCTATACGCCTGTGACAACTGAAGAAGAGGCATGGCAGCGATTCTCCGAAATTCTTTCGCGAAGTCGCGTCCGGACTGGTCGAGGTCGAAGACGACATCAACAACGTGGATGCTCTCTTGTTCGGCCTTGGCTCGGGCTGCGATCTCCTGGAGCTCGGGGCTGATGAGCTCCTTCCGGCCACGGGTAGAGGACACGCGGATGTAGATCTTCGCGCGCAATCCTCTGAGACCGTTAGGCGCGGCCAGGACGGCTCTTTGAAGCATGGGGACTCCGGCTCGGGTACTCGACTACTCGGGATAGATCCTATTGATCGAGTAGTCTTTTGTTGTAACCTGCCAGTGCCAGCCCACGCACACCGTCTGCACGGACATGACGCCGCCCCCGGGCAGCACCGTGTGGCGGATCGGCACCGGCCCCTTGGCCCATTCCCGGCAGGCCCGGACCAGGCGTTGCTGCTCCTCCAGCGTGAGCCAGCCGGGCAGGTGCACCGCTCCGGGCGCGATCTCCCTCATCGGCAACGGGATCATCACCACCTCAGCGTACGAGGTTCAGCGCACGGGGATCCAGGCGTGTCCGGAGCCGCGCGTGCGGGTCAGCTCGATCTTCCAGCAGCCGCGTTTCGGGAAGACGAAACCGGTGCCCCACTCCTGGCCGGGCCGCTGCCAGGTCGACCCGTCGTGCTGTTGTGGCCCCCACGCGAGCCTGGCCTGCGTGCCGTCCGGGAGCGTGGCTTTGACCTTCAAAGGCCCTTCGCCGGTCATCCGCCACACGATCTTGATCTCCTCGCCGTGGGGGAGCGGCGGCGGGGCCTTGGCGAACAGCAACCCCCACAACTCGGCGTCCGCGCTCGTCCCCCGCACCTCAGGGAAGCCCTGCCCCAGGAACACCGAGGTCCCGTTGCACCCGGCACCCTGTTCGTCACCGGCGCCACACCCGGCGACCGCCACCCCGGCCAGGAGCGCCGTCACCACCATCCGTCTCATCGAACCTCCTCTCCCGTACGTACTCCGCACGTCCGAAGGAGGTTCCGCCGGAACCGATCGCCGGCAATCGAGGATCGGGCGAGTCGATGGCCGAGGGCCGAAGAAGTCCCAAACGGGCGATGATTTTCCGCCTCCATCGGGGTCTGCACTTTCAAGGAGGCGATATGGACGGGGAGCCGAGACGGGCGCTGGCGGCGGGCGTGGCGCTGCTGGAGCGGGCGATCAACTACACGCTGGGCAGCCTCCGCGTCGTGACCCCGGCCACCCTGTGCCGTGCCACCCCATGCGCAGGCTGGAACCTGGAGGCGCTCCTCGACCACGTGAACGACTCCCTCCGCGCCCTGAACGAGGCCGCCACCGGGCACATCGTCCCGTACGCCAGGAGAGCCGGCCGCCTGCGCCCCGCCGGGGACGGGGGCAACCCGGCTCTCCTCCTCAGAGACGACGCCACCGAGGTCCTCGGCACGTGGGCGGGCACGCTCACCAGCGACCTGATCTCCGTTCACGACCGTCACCTGACGGCCCCGATGGTGGCGGCCGTCGGCGCGATCGAGATCGCCGTGCACGGCTGGGACGTGGCCAGAACCTGCGGCGAGCACCGCCCGATCCCGCCCCTCATGGCGGAGGAGCTGCTCGACCTCGTCCCGCTCTTCGTCACTCAGGCCGACCGTCCGGACCGCTTCGCCGCCCAGGTGCCCGTCCCCGCGTACGCGCCGGCCCAGGACCACCTGCTCGCCTATCTCGGCCGCGACCCGAACTGGCCGCCCCGGACCTAACCAAACCGGTCAGTACGCCTAACCTGGTCCGGCACTTCCCACGCGGACACCGTACGATCATCGTGTGCGTCCCGGCCGGTCGATCGGCGGCGCGGGGCATCGGACCGCCGCGGCCAGGCCGACCGACGTGGTGGCGACGACCGTTCTTCGTGCGGCCGTCGCCATCACCACGCCCCGCGTCAGGGGCCGGAGGCGGCCAGCGTCTGGAGGACCTGCTCTCCGTATTTCGCCAGTTTGTTGTCCCCGACCCCGTTGACCGTGCTCAGCTCCTCCAGCGTCGACGGCGACAGGGTGGCGATCTCGCGCAGTGTGGCGTCGTGGAAGACGACGTAGGCCGGAACCCCCTGCTCCTTCGCGACGCCGGCGCGCCACGCGCGGAGGCGTTCGAAGACGGGGGCGGCCTCCGCAGGAAGGTCGGCGGCGGCAGCTCGCTCCTTGGGAGACGCGGCCACCTTGGCGCGGGCCGGGCGCAGGGTGTCGCGGCGCAGCAGGACCTCGCGCTGCCCGCGCAGCACCTCCGCGCTGTCGTCCGTGAGCACCAGCGCACCGTGGTTCGGCTCCACCGCCAGCAATCCCTGCGCCAGCAGCTGCCGCACCACCCCGTGCCACTCGGCGTTGCCCAGGTCGGCCCCCACCCCGAACACGCTCAGCGTGTCGTGCCCGTGCTGCAGCACCTTGGCGGTCTTCTTGCCGAGCAGGATGTCCACCACCTGCCCCACCCCGAATTTCTGCCGCCGCTCACGAGCCAGCCGCAGCACCGCCGAGAGCACCTTCTGGGCGGGGACCGTGCCGTCCCACGACTCGGGCGCCGTCTGGCAGGTGTCGCAGTTGCCGCACGGCTCGGAGCCCTTCTGCCCGAAGTAGTCGAGCAGCATCACACGCCGGCACCCCACGGTCTCGCACAGCGCCAGCATGGCGTCCAGGTGGAGGACCTGGCGGCGGCGGTGCGCGTCGTCCCCCTCCATGGCCATCCGCCGGTGCTGGACGACGTCGTGCAGCCCGTAGGCCATCCACGCGGTCGCCGGCAACCCGTCGCGTCCCGCCCGCCCGGTCTCCTGGTAGTAACCCTCCACCGACTTGGGCAGGTCGAGGTGGGCCACGAAGCGCACGTCCGGCTTGTCGATGCCCATGCCGAACGCGATCGTGGCCACCACGATCAGCCCGTCCTCCCGCAGGAAGCGGGCCTGGTGCGCGGCCCGGGTGCGGGCGTCGAGCCCCGCGTGGTAGGGCACCGCCGCGATGCCGTTGTCCACCAGGAACTCCGCGATCTTCTCGACCGAGGAGCGGGACAGGCAGTAGACGATGCCGGATTCGTCGGGATGCTCGGTGCGCAGGAACTCCAGCAGCTGCCGTTTGGGCTCGCTCTTGGGCGTGATGCGGTAGTGGATGTTGGGCCGGTCGAAGCCGGCCACGAAGTGGCGGGCCTGGTCGAGGCCGAGCCTGGAGGAGATCTCCGCGTGGGTGGCCGGAGTGGCGGTCGCGGTCAGCGCGATGCGCGGCACCTCCGGCCATCGCTCGCGCAGCTCCGAGAGCGCGAGGTAGTCGGGGCGGAAGTCGTGCCCCCACTGCGACACGCAGTGTGCCTCGTCGATGGCGAACACCGAGATGTCGCCCTTGGCCAGCAGCCGCATGGTGGCCTCCACGCGCAGCCGCTCGGGGGCGAGGTAGAGCAGGTCGAGCTCGCCGGCCAGGAACTCGGCCTCCACCAGCTGGCGCTCGCCGAAGTCCTGCGTCGAGTTGAGGAACCCGGCCCGCACGCCGAGCGCCCGCAGCGCGTCGACCTGGTCCTGCATCAGCGCGATGAGGGGCGAGATGACCACGCCCACGCCGGGGCGCACCAGGGCCGGGATCTGATAGCAGAGCGATTTGCCGCCGCCGGTCGGCATGAGGACGAGCGCGTCGCCGCCGGCCACGACATGATCAATGATCTCCTGCTGTCCCGGCCGGAACGAGTCGTAGCCGAACACGCGGTGCAGAGCCTCGGTGGGGGTATCCATGCGGCTACCTTACGTGTTCGCGAGAGAGCGGATTGTAAGTTCGCGGAGGGCGATCGAGAGCGGACAAGCGCCTGCGTGGGATGGGCCGCATTCAGAGCACGCTACCTGCGGCAGGCCGCTGGACGCGACATGGCCCGGTCACTTGCCTTCGGGATCGAGCCCGAGCACCGTACGGCCACCGTCCACGGGAACCGTGGCGCCGTTGACGAACGCGGCGTCGTCCGACAGCAAGTAGGCCACGACGGCGGCCACCTCGGCCGGAGTGGCCACGCGGCCCAGGGGGTGCAGCGTGGCCAGCTGCTCTTCGACGGCCGCTGCCTCCTGCGGGGTGCGAGATGCCAGGAAGGCCTCGTAACGCTCGGTGGCCACCGAGCCAGGGGCGACGGCGTTGACCCGGATGCCGCTCCTGCCGTACTCGACGGCCAGCGCCCTGGTCAAGCCCTCGGTGGCGGCCTTGGCCGTCGCGTAAGGGAGGCTGCCCGGCACCGCCCTGGTGGCCTGGTGGGAGGTGACGTTGACGATGGCGCCCGGGGTGCCGGTGTCGAGGAAGCAGCGCACGGCGGTGGCGCAGCCCACGACCGCCAGGTCCAGGTTGGCCGCGATCAGCGCCCTGACCTCGGCGATCGGCGACGTGTGGACGGAGGCGTCCCGGAACACGGCGGCGTTGTTGACCCAGCCTCTCAGCGTGCCGGACTCCTGAGCCAGGTCGGCGGCCCAGGCGGCGACCTCCTCGTCGGCCGCGTCGCCGATCACGGGCAGCACCCTGGAGCCGGCCCAGGCGAGCGCGTCGGGCTCGCGTTCGATGGCGACCACGGTGTTCTTCTCACCGAGAAGCCTTTCGACCACGGCCTTGCCGATGCCGCGCCCGCCGCCGGTGACCACATAGGAAGAACTCATACGTCGATGGTCGCGCTCGGCCGGCGGTGGCGTGACCTTTCTCACCGTATTTCGGGCTGGTGAACGGGAACGATCCGTATCGTGATCGCCGATTCCGGTCCGAAGTCGCCCGCGCGCATGATCGGCGCACTCGCGATCACCCAGACCGCCGGATACGGCGTGCTCTATTACGCGTTCTCGGTGTTCATTCCGCCGATGTCCCGTGACCTCGGAGCCGGGATCGCGCAGCTCACCGGGGCGATCACCCTGGCCGTCCTGGTGTCGGGCGTGGTGGCGCCGGTCATCGGACGCTGGCTGGACCGGCACGGTGGGCGCGGACTGATGACGGTGGGCTCCGCGCTGGGCGCGGGCGCGCTGCTGGCGTGGTCGCAGGTTCAGTCGGTGGCGCAGTTGTACCTCGTCTGCGGGGTGCTGGGCGTGGCGTCGGCGATGGTCCTGTACGAGGCCGCGTTCGCGGTGATCGTGGCGTGGTTCGACGCGGCGCGGCGGGCCGCGGCGCTGCTGGCGGTCACCGTGGTCGCGGGGTTCGCCTCCACCATCTTCCTGCCGCTGACCGGGATCCTCGTCGACTGGTATGGGTGGCGGCAGGCGCTGGTCATCCTCGCCGTCGGGTATGCGGTGACCGCCGTGCCCCTGCACGGGCTGGCGGTGCGCGGCCACCGGGCGCCACCCCACGTGAACCGAAGCGAGATCGTCGGCGCCGCGCTACGGGAGCGGCCCTTCTGGCTGCTGGCCGCCGGGTTCCTGACCCATACCGGGGCGGTGGGGGTCATGGGGGTGCTGCTGGTCACGTACTTGATCGCGCTGGGGCATCCGCCGGTGTTCGCGGCGAGCGTGGCGGGACTGCTGGGCGTGTTGTCGGTGACGGGCCGGCTGGTCACCACGGGGCTGCAGGCACGCTGGCCGGTGGCGCTGATCACGGCGGTGATGTTCGGGCTGCAGGGGTTGGCGGCGGTGCTGCTGCCGCTGGTCGGGTGGAGCGCGGTGGGGGCCGTGGCGGCGGTCGTGCTGTTCGGGCTGGGGTTCGGGGTGGCGACGATCGCCCGGCCCGCGTTGATCGCCGATCGGTACGGCACCGCGGCGTACGCGTCGCTGAGCGGGGCGCTCACGTTGCCGATCACCGTGGCCAAGGCGGTCGCGCCGTTGATTGCGGCCGGGATCGCACAGGTCGCCGGATACCCGGCGGTCATGGCTGCGGTGGCAGCCGCGTGTGTGCTCGGCGCCCTGGCCCTGGTGGCCTACGACAGGTCGCCGTCAGCGGCCTGAGGTAGGCGACCTTCCTGTCAGGGAATGAAAACCGTTGTCGCCTGGTTGAGCGGGGCATGAAGAAGAACCTGCACCCCGCGTACGGTCCCGTGGTCTTCCGCGACCCCAGCGCCGGTTTCGCCTTCCTCACCCGCTCGACCCTGACCAGCGACAGGACGATCGAGTGGGAGGACGGCAAGACCTACCCGGTCGTCGATGTGGACGTGTCGTCGGCGAGCCATCCCTTCTACACCGGCAAGGGCCGCATCCTCGACTCGGCCGGCCGCGTCGAACGCTTCAAGCAGCGTTACGGCAGAATCTGACGCATGCTCCACTCGCGCTGCGCGCCCTTGCCCGCTGGCTGGACGCGCAGGGCATGCCCGCGGCCGCCGTCCGCGGCGAGTTCGGCGACGTGCGCTTCACCGCGCGGACGCGTGGCAGCGAGTTGTTCATCAATCCACTCATGGCCATCTATTTCGCGGTAGATCTCGACGGGCTCAGGCCCCGCCTGCCCAAGGCGTTCCCCCACTAGAGAGCCGGTGGGCATGCTGGCCCTACTCGTGGGTACATGGCTTGCACCGGCGTGAGAGCAGCAGTGGTGGTGTCATGGGTCTCTCTGGAAGGGAACGCCGTATTCTCGCTCAGATCGAGTACGCGCTCGAGCGAGAAGATCCCGAGCTGGCCAAGCGTGTCGAGGCCATCAACAGGATCGAAGCGGGCGGGGACCTCTTCCCGCAGGCGTACGGTGACCGGTTGCGCATGTGGGCGCTGGCCCACGTCTGGATGATCTTCGCAGTCGGCGCTCTGGTGATCCTGCTGCTAATTATCGCGGTGCTGACCACCTGAACGGCGGTGCCGCAGCACCGCCAGGTCTACGGCGGCGATGACGGCCACCGCGGCCGCGATCGCGGCCTCCCAGCGCCAGACCTGCTCTCCCGTGCTCATGGCGCGGGTCACGAAGAACACCGCCGCCACGACACCGAACACCAGTGCCACCCAGGACAGGATCCGCCGGGCACGCACCGGGCTGCGCGCGCTCACTGGCTCCGTGCCCTCGCGGTTACGCAGCCACATGACCGAACTCCTCTCACGCCAGGCACCTCAGGGCCGCGGCGATGCGCGGGTCGAGCCCGTGCGAGTCCGGCAGCCGCCCGACCGTGGCCTCCACGAACTCGGGGCACGACAGCGTCGCGGTGATGCCGTCCAGTGCCACCCACATGTACTCGGCCGTCTGCTCGACCTGCACCTTGGCGTCCTGCTCCGCCAGCACGAACCGCCCCACCGCCACCCGCCAGAACGTCCTGTCGTCGGCCTCGTCCTCGGACACGGGCGCGCCGACGTCGTCGGCGTGGGTGGCGTACTCGGAGTCGTAGTGGAAGGCCTGCAACCCGTTGGGGTACGGTCCCGCCATCGTGTCCAGGAGGGCGTGGCGGCCGAGCTCCCGCATGCGCCGCCGGGTCTCGCCGTTCTTGATCCGCCACTCCTCCAGCACCTCGTCGACGGGCAGGTCGCGGCGCTCCCGCACGGACCACGCGTTGAAGTCGTTGAAGCCGTTCACGCCCTCGTCGGCCAGCCGGTCCATCAGCCCGTCCACGGTCCCGTCCAGGCACGCGTGGTTGTACTCCTCCTCGCCCGCCAGGTGCGCCAGCACGTCGCGCACCGACCAGCCCGCACAGCGGGAGGGCCGCAGCCAGCCGCTCTCGTCGAGCCCGTCGAAGAACCGATCCAGTCTGGTGGCCTCGGTGTCGAAGATGTCGAACGGGTCGAAGTCTCTGAGCAGGTCCTCAGCCATACTTCGCACGCTACCCCCGATGTGCCGGCTTATCCGATGGCCGACTTGACCCGGTTGTACTCATCGGCGCAGGTGGGGGCCCGTTCGGCGGGAACCCAGCCGCCCTGGGCGATGCGGGCGTGCTTGGCGGGGTCGGCGCCGTACAGCAGGCAGGCGAACGTGGCGGCCTCCTCCGGCCCCGAAAGGTCGTCCAGGCCGGTGTGCGCGGCGAGCAGGTGGCGGGCCTCGGCGGCGGCCGCCACGCGCTTGGGCGGCTCGGAGGCGAGCGTCAGCGCGGCGAACTGGTCGGCCCGGCCCGCGCCGCCGGGCAGGCCCTTCATGGCGCCCTGAGCGTGCCCGAGCTCATGGTGGAAGAGCGCGGTCAGCGCGCCGTCGACGCGGCGGTTCGTGGTGCGGGCGTCGGCCTCCTCGGTCTGGGCGATCCCGGTCAGCGTGCGGCGGATCTTGCCGACCAGGGAGTAGCAGATCGTGATCCGGCGGTCCTCGCCGTCCCACGTGGCCGACGGCTCGTCACAGTCGCGGGCGACCACCTCGACCGGCTTGGGCAGCTTGATACCGATCTTCAGCGCCCCACTGTCCTTCAGCACCTGTCTGGCGTGCTCGGCGCGGGGCGAGCCGGCGGGCTCGTACCGCACGGTCAGCTCGGGCGAAGGGGCCGCTCCCAGCGTGCTCGTCAGGACGAGGGCGAGGAGGGAATGCGGCATACGGGGGCTCCTTCCAGGTCGATCAGGGCAATGGGACTGTCCATGCGGCGATCGGATGATCGATAAACCTGGCAGAAGGTAAAGGATCCCGGCAAAGCCGAAGGCCCGGCCCCCGAGAGGGGACCGGGCCTCAGCGTGCTGAAATTAGCGACGCCACCAGGGGCCGTAGACCTTCACGTAGTCCGTGCGGCTCGTGGCGGGCTCGAGCTCGTCGTCGCCCGCGTACACGGCACGGAACGTGCCGCTGCGGTACGCCTTGGCCTTGGCGTAGAACTTGCCGCCTCGACCGGTCCAGTCGGAGGCGACCCACTTCCAGGCGCTGGAGCCGTTGGCGCGGTGGTAGATGTTCACCTTCTCGCCGCGGACGCCCTCCCAGCCGTCGTCGTTAACCACGAGACGACCGGAGAAGTAGATCGACTTGCCCTTGCGGACCTTGTACGGGTCGGCACGGAAGTTCCAGATGGCCGTGTCGGCCTTGCCCTTGTGGATCTCGACCGCGAAGAACGCCTCGTCCTTGGCGAGCTCCTTACCGGCGCTGTCGAAGGCCACAGCCGTGGCCTTCCACTTGCCGTCAGGGTCGTTCTCGTTGAAGCCGATCGCGAAGCGCCAGCCCTCGAGGTCCTTGACGTCCTTGGTCCGCATGGTGCGGAACCCGTTGTCGGCGGGAGCGACGCTCAGCTCGACCTTCTGGACGTCGGAGCTGGCCCCGATGTCGAAGTAAGCAGTGGTCTCCGCGCCGGCCTTCACCACGACCGGGTTCGGCGTGATGTCGCGGATCTTGAGCTGCGTGTCTGTCTTGGTGGCGGAGGCGGCCCCCGCCCCCGACACCAGCATGGCCCCGCCCACCAGGGCGGAGACGATACCTAGTGCGATTCTTCTCATGAGGGTGCTGATTCCTCTCCCCGTATCGCGGTTGAAGCCGGCCCCGGGGTGGCCGACTTCCCTTACTACTTTGAGGCACGGAATGGGGAAAAGGTTGGCTAAAGTTACAGAAAAAATTTGATCACGGGCTTAACCAGGTCTTATACGGAAAAATCCGTTTTGGGTTGACTTGACCTACTACAGTCTGGCCCATGACCGACGTCTACACGCTTGGCGAGCCACTCGGCGTCGTCTCCAGCGGCCGGGTCCGCCACGAGAGCGAGGCCAGGCTGGATGTGTGCGGGCCGGAGTTCACGCTGGCCGTGGCGCTGGCCCGGCTCGGTCACCGGTGCGCGTACCTGGGCAAGGTCGGCGATGACGAGCTCGGTGCCAGAGCGCTCACCGTACTCAAGGGCGAAGGCGTGGACGTGGCGGACATGCGGGTGTCCGAAGGGCTGCGCACGGGGCTGCTGCTCAGGGAGAGTCGCGTGGCCCGCGACCTCAAGGTCACCCACTACCGCACCGGCTCGGCCGGATCGCGGCTCGCGCCCGGCAACGTGCCCGTCGACCGGATAGCCGCGTCGAAGATGTTGCACGTCACCGGCCTTACGGCCGGCCTCGGCATCGACGCGCTCGACGCCGTGCGCACCGCCATCAGCGCCGCAAGGAACGCCGAGGTGATGATCTCCTTCTCCGTCGAGTACGTCCCCGACCTGTGGCCGTCGGTACGCGAGGCCGAGGAGGTGCTCGGCGAGCTGGCCTGCGCCTCGCACCTGCTCTTCCTCCGCCAGGACGAGCTCGACCTGGTCAAGCCCGCCCTCACGCCCGAGCGGGAGGTCGTCGTGGACCGCGGCGCGAAGGGGGCCAGCGTGCGGGCGGATCGTATGCGGTACGACGTACAGGGCTGGCAGGTGCCGATCGTGGACACGGCGGGCGCGGGGGAGGCCTTCGCGGCGGGCTACATCAGCGCCGCCCTGGACGGCCTCATCCCGCAGGAGCGCCTGCACCGCGGTGCGCTGCTGAGCGCCGCCGCGGTGACCAGCGTGAGTGACTGGCAGGGGCTGCCCACCAGGGCCGAGCTCTAAGCCGGCCCTCAGGTTCACCGAGGGTTCGCACGGGTTCCGAGGCCGGCGGCCGTCGCCGCGTGGACGCGATCGCGGGCCAGGGGAAGCGTTCCGAAGCGGATACCGGTGGCGTCCCGGACCGCGTTGGCGAGCGCGGGAGCCACCGGGTTGAACGGACTCTCGCTCATCGACTTGGCGCCCAGAGGGCCGAGGACATCGAAGGTCTCGGCGAAGTACACCTCGGTTCGCGGCACGTCGCCGAAGGACGGGATGTGGTAGTTGCGGAAGGTCGCCGTGGTGACGTGGCCGGCCCCGTCGACGACGAACGACTCGTACAGTGCGGCGCCCAGGGCCTGTGCGACACCGCCCTCGATCTGCCCACGGCATTGCATCGGATTGATGACGCGCCCGGCGTCCGCCCCATGGACGCTCTGCAGAATCCTGATCTCACCGGTCCCGGCACACACCGCGACCCGGAAGCCGTGGACATTGAACGCCACCGAACAGGGTGCGCCGTCGGAAGTGCCGACCGCGTGCAGCTCCTTGCCGGCGGCCTGCGCCGCCCGCTGCCCGCCGACGGCGGCGATGCGGTCACGCAGCGCCTCTGCCGCGCGTGTGACGGCCAGGCCCGTGACCGTTGTCCCGGTCGAGCCGAAGGCGCCGGTGTCGTGGCCGACGTGATCCGTGTCCGCCTGCTCGATCCGGATCCGGTCGACAGTCGTGCCGAGCACGGCGGCGGCGAGCTGCTGGTGCACGGTCGTCGTGCCGTTCCCGAACTCGGCCATGCCGACCGCGAGCCGGTATCCGCCGTCGGTCAACAGCCGGATCCGTGCCTCGGCCCGGTGTCCGCGCGGTGGAATCGTGTCGATCATCGACAGAGCGACGCCCTTGCCCACGGACCACCCCTCCTCCGCGGGCGGCTGTGCCTCATTGCCGCGGTTCAGTGCCTCGTCGACCAGGGTCAGGCACTGGTCCAGGCCGTAGCTGCCGATCCTGGCCTCGTCCGCCGACGGGGTGTGGAAGCTCACCATGTCGTCGCCGGGCCGGATGATGTTGCGTTCCCGGAAGGCGACCGGGTCCATGCCGATCGCACGGGCGAGTTCGTCGATCGCCGACTCGACGGCGAAGACCCCCTGGCTCAGCCCGTAGCCGCGGAAGGCGCCGGCGGGGACGGTGTTGGTGTAGACGGCGTATCCGTCCACCTTCTTGTTCGCGCAACGGTAGACACCGATCGACTCGTTGCAAGCGTGGAACACGATGCACGCGTGGTTGCCGTACGCGCCGGTGTTGGCCACGACCCGCAGTCGCAGCGCCGTGAGTGTGCCGTCGCTCCGCGCGCCGGCCTTGACGTCCACGGTGACCGGATGCCGGGTCACGGTGGCCTCGAACTCCTCCTGGCGTGTGAACTCCAGCTGCACCGGCCGTCCGGTCCGCAGGGCCGCGAGAGCGACGACATCCTCGGTCAGCATCTCCTGTTTGGCCCCGAACCCGCCGCCCACCCGGCCGCACACCACGCGCACCTTCTCCTCCGGAAGATCGAAGAGGCCGCACAGTGCGCGCTTGGTGAGGAACGGCACCTGGCTGCTCGTGCGTACCACCAGCCGACCGGCCTCGTCGACCCAGGCGATCGAGGCGTGCGTCTCGAGGTGCGCGTGCTGGACCCGATGGCTGACGTAGGTGTGCTCGTGAATGGCGTCGGCTTGCTCGAACGCCGCTTCGACGTCGCCGACGTCACCGTGCACTTCGGCCGCGATGTTGCGCTCTGGACGGGCGATGTGCTGGTCGGCGCTCTTGTCGCCATGCAGGAGGGGGGAGCCGGGCGCCATCGCCTCTTCGGGGTCGAAGACACCTGGCAGCACCTCGTAGTCGACGACGAGCCGGCGACAGCCCTCCTCGGCGGCCGCCACACTGTCGGCCACCACGGCTGCGACCCGCTGCCCGGTGAAGCGGACGACGTCGTCGAACAGCAGCGTGTCGGAGGGATCGTCGTCGGGGTTCTCGTGCCGCCCGCTCGAGTAGAGCCGCTTCGGCGCGTCCTCGTGCGTGAACACTGCCCGCACGCCGGGAACCGCGCGGGCGGCGCTCGTGTCGATCGCGACGATCCGGGCGTGCGCATGTGGCGAGCGCAGCAGTTTGAGGTGCAGCAGGCCCTCCATGGCGACGTCCAAGGTGAAGCGGGCCGCGCCCGTCACGATGTCGGGACCTGCCGGCGCCGCCAGATTCCGTCCGCAGGATTCACCCGGGTCCGTTGCGTCCTCGGCATGAGCGATCCCATGGATGGCGTCGTCGATCGCGCGGTAGCCGCTGCACCGGCACAGATTCCCTTTGAGTGACCGCGGGAGATCCTGCTGCTGGCCGGGATCGAGAGCGGCAACCGTCATGATCATTCCCGCGGTGCAGAAGCCGCACTGGAATCCCTGCGCCGCCAGGAAGTCGCGCTGCAGTGGATGCGGTCGCGCGCCGGAGGAGAGCCCCTCGATCGTCGTCAACTCGTGCCCGGCCGCGCGGAACGCGGGGAACAGGCAACTGTGTACCGGCCGGCCGTCGATGTGCACGGTGCACGCACCGCAGTCGCCCGCGTCGCAGCCCTTCTTCACGCCGAAGTGGCCCAATTCCCTCAGCAGGGTGCGCAGGCACTGCCCAGGACGAGGCTGAGCGGTGAAGACCTGACCGTTGACCTCGATCCGCATCCGGGTCACCTCCCGGCGTCCGCCGACAGTTCCTGCCGGATCTCCTCGGCGAAACGGAGCGTCATGTGCCGGCGCCATTCCGGCCTTCCGTGCACGTCGTCGTAGTAGGAGTCCGGCGGGATTTCGTGTTCGAGGGCGCCGAGGAGCTCCGCGGAACCGGGTGTCCGCGGAAAGGACAGCTGGACCGGCCGGACGGTCGAGGCCGTCACCGTCAACACGAAGGAGCCGTCGTCAGGCGACCTCCTGCCGATGAGCAGTGCCGCGGAGCGGCCCAGCGGGGCCAGGGAGATCCAGCGGAAGGCGGTACGGCAGCGCAGCGCGGACTCCGGCAGGGTGATCGAGCGCAGCACTTCACCCGGGCCCAGGACGTTGCGGCCGGGTCCGGTGACGAAGTCGACCGCCGCCACCCGCCGTTCGCCCCCGTCGGCCGTCCAGACCGTGCAGCTCGCGTCGAGGGCCGCGGTCAGTGAGATCATGGGGCCCGCGGGCAGCGACATGCAGAGATTGCCGCCCACGGTGGCCTCGTTCCACACCTTGAAGGAGCCCAGCAGGGCCTGGCGACATTGGTCGATCAGCGGTCTCGCGGTCCACGCCGCGGGCATGCCTGCGCCGGACAGTTCCGCGAAGGTGCACGTGGCGCCGATCTCCAGGCCGTCCGCCTCGACCCGCAGCGACTCCCAACCGAAGCCCTTGAGATCGATGAGCCGGTTGAGCTGCGGCTGAGGCTCGGAGAACAGCCAGGTCCCGCCGCCGAGCCACGCGTCGCCCGGCTGCCACGCCGCCTGCAACGCACGGCTGGGTGTGTCGACTACCGAGGTGATCCCGTTGAGGTCCATGGTAGGTACGTTCACGGCTAGTAGGCGGTTTGCCGGTTATGTCCGTTTTAACTAGCCTACATGGCTTTCTGGGCCGGGGCCCCGCCGCTGAGGACCTCCTGGGACCGCGGGGCGCAGTTGAGCGCCGCCGCGGTGACCAGCGTCAGTGACTGGCGGGGGTTTGCCCGCCAGGTCAGAGCTCTAGTTCGTGGTCAGGGTGAAGGTCGTCGTCGTGTTCTTGATGTTCTGGTAGTTGCCGGCGAACCTCAGGTTGTTGATCGTGGCCGATCCGACGGCCGGGCCCTGTCCCGGCTCGGGCATCTCGTTCACCCAAATGCCGAACCCGGACTTCGCGTCGAAGGCGTCGCCGCTCTTCTGCGCCCCGCTGATCGACACGTTCGTCAGGATCGTGTCCCTGATCGGGTTCAGCGGCGCGCCGCCGGAGTAGCCGGTCTGGAACATGATCCCGCTGTACGTCGGATCCACGATGTCCAGGTTGTTGACGCGGATGCCCTGGAACACCTTGGACGAGGAGAACAGCCACAGCGCAGGGAACGTCTGCTGCCCCCAGAAGTGCCCGCCGGCCCGGACCAGCGAGATGTTCTCGAACGTCGTCGGCGGGCTGGCGCCGAACCCGTGCATGGGGATCCCGAAGTCCAGCGAGCTGATCGTGACACCCGGGTACGTCAGCGTGTCCGCGACGTAGATGTTCCTGAACATGTTGTCGTAGCCGCCGTACACGGCCACGCCCGCGGCCCGCCAGGTGAGCAGCGAGGTCAGGTTCTCGTAGACGTTGCCGGTCTGCTCGCCGGGGTTGTTGTCGGTGGCGGAGAACAGCGCGAAGCTGTCGTCACCCGTGGACCTGGTCTCGATGTTGGTGACATGGTTGCCGGTGCTGCCGTTGGTCATGTTCAGGCCGTCGGCGAACACGTTCCGGATCCGGGAGTTCTTGATCGTGATGTTGTCCGTGTTCGAGCCCCAGTACAGGCAGATCTGGTGCTCGGCCCAGACGTTGTCGATCGTCATGTTCGCCACGTTCGAAAAGTCGAAGACCTTGCCGGGGCCGTCGATGCGTGAGGTGTAGTTGCCGAAGTAGGCGAAGTTCGCGAACGTCGAGCCGTTGGCCGAGGCCTCCGTGCGGAAGCCCACGTCGGTGTTCTCCTGCCCGGCCGGGGAGTGGAATCTGGTGAACCAAGGCCCGGCGCCGACGATCTTGACGGCCTTGCCGTAGACCTGGAACTTGCTCGAGGTCTGGTAGTCACCCTGCGGCAGGTAGACGCCGACCAGGTTGGCGTCCATCCGGGCCCGGTCGAGCGCGTTCTGCACGTCCTGGTGCGTGAAACCGGTCGGTACGGCGTACGTCGCGGGGTCGGGATTCGCGATCGGGGTCACCTGCTCGAAGTCCACGAAGTCGATCGCGTACGTCTGGCCATTGGCCGCGTCCTTCTGCAGCCTGATCTTGCTGCCGGCCCGCACGGTGGTGCCGAGCAGCACGTTCGCCTCGTCGTAGATGTGCCTGGGCGGCCCCGAACTGGGCGAGTTGTTCGGGCTGGCCTCGGCGCCGTAGAGCCAGGCGTAGCGGGAGGTCAGGTCGACAGCCTTGAGGAACGTGCCGTCGACGTAGACGTTCAAGCTCGAGTTGAGACCGCCGCCACCCGCGGCATCGGGCATCGAGAAACGGGTGACCAGGGTGTTCGTGTCGGCCCGGGTCGTGAACTCGACGTACGCGCCGGTCTGGTTGAGCGTCACCGCGCGCCGCCCCGAGGCCTCGCCGGCGATCGTGCCGATGTCCCTGCTCGGGCCCACGCGCGTGGCGCCGCCGCCGATGGCGGCGTCCTCGGCCTCGTAGGTGTCGTACGGCATGTTGGCGCCGCGCCCCACGAACAGTGGCAGCTCGCTGGTGTTGTTGGCGTGCTTGACCGGCAGCTCGTTGGCGTCGTCGGCGAGCACCGTCTTCACCGTGTACTCGCCGTTGGCCGCGGTCCACGTGCCCAGGCTCACCGGGCTCGTGGTGGCGCCGGGCGCGATGGCGCCGCCGGCCGAACCGGTCAGGGTCCTGACGACGGTGCCGGAATCGTTCGTGACGGTGAGCGTGATGCCGTGGGAGCCGCTGCTGGACGCGACAGTGCCCTGGTTCTTGATCGCCACCGAGAACGTCACCGTGGTGCCCGCGGCGGGGTTGCCCGGCGTCCAGGCGACGGGGGAGGCGATCAGGTCGGCCGTGTCGACGGGCCTGACGGTCAGCGTGCCGGTGGCGGTGTTGTTCGCCTCGTTCAGCTCGATGACCTGGTTGTCCTCGTCGACCTTGGCGGAGAGCTGGTAGGTCCCGGCGTCCCTGGCGCCGATGTTCGCGGACACGGTGGCCGACGCCCCTGCGGCCAGCACTCCCACACTGGCGCTGCCGACCTTGGTGGTGCCCGCGTAGAAGTTCACGGAGGTCGCGGTGGAGGACGCGGTGCCGGCGTTTCTGACCGTGGCCGACAGCGTGACCGCGTCGGTCTCGACCGGCGCGGCCGGGGACGACGCGAGGTTGCTCACGGTGAGGTCGGGATTGGCCGACGAGGTGCCGAAGATCTGGAACTCGGCCACCTGGCCGCCCGGCGCGCCGGAGTTGGCGGTGATCTGCAGCCGAACGTCCGCCACCTTGGCGGTCACAGGGATCGTCACCGAGTTCCCGGTGGCCGGGTCGAACGTGTACGTGGCCGAGGAGACGAGGTTGCTGAAGCCGGTGGCGCTCTGCTCACGGCCGAGGACCTGGATGGCCTGGGTACGCCTGGCCCAGAGGGGGTCCGGGTTGAGCTTGAGCGTGATCGAGGTCAGGTCGGCGTTGCTGCCGAGCTGCACGGTCAGCGTGTTGGGATACGCGGCGCCCTCCCAGTAGGTCTGGAGGTTGTCGTCGTTGGCGTTGGTGGCCACGTAGGTGTGGGTGTGCGAGGACTCGGTGATGGGCTTGCCGAGGGCCAGGTTGGCGCCGCCCGGCGGCGGGCCGTCCGGAGCGCTGCCCCACACCTCGAACTCCGAGACCTGGCCGGCAGGCCAGCCGCTGTTCGCGGTGATCTGCAGCCGGACGTAGCGGGCGGTCGCGGCGGCGAACGTGATCGTGCCGGTCGGGTTGAACGTGTACGTCGCCGATGCGACGATCGTGCTGAAGGCGGAGCCGTTTGTGCTGCCCTGGACGGTCAGCGTCTGGGTCCGGCTCGGCCACCCGGACGGGAGCTTGAGCACGAGCTTGTTGACGCTCGCGCTGACGCCGAGATCGACCTGTATCCACTGCGGGAAGGCGTTGTTGGCCGACTCCCAGTAGGTGGCCTGGTTGCCGTCCGTGGCGTTGGCGGCGGGGTAGACGTCGTTGAAGCTGCTCGCGGTGGCCGTCTTGCCGGCTGCGAGATTCGTGTCGGCCGCGGCCTGCGCAGGTGCGGCCCAGGGCGCGGTCATGAGTCCGATGGCTAACGAAAGGGCGGCTAACAGAGCTCTCATGGGGGATGGCCCTTCGGACGAGGCGGATGGCCGAACCATAGGATGTCGAGCAGATGGCCGCAATATTTCGACGATATTTCGCAAGATTTTGACCGACTATCGCTGTCTTCATCTGTCCATCTCCGCTGGTCAAGAAGCAGGAAGGAGCAGGAAGACTGCTGTGGACGGCCGCAAGGCGTGACGTTCGCTCCACGCAAGCCGTTGCAAGCGCTTGCGTTCCAAGCCGTATAGTTTGCGCATGACACGACGACTCGCAGAGGTGGCGAAGAAGGTCGGGGTGAGCGAGGCGACCGTGAGTCGCGTGCTCAACGGCAAGCCCGGGGTCTCCGACGCGACCCGCGAGGCCGTGCTGACCGCGCTCGACGTGCTCGGCTACGAACGACCCACCCAGCTGCGCGGCGATCGCGCCAGGCTGGTCGGCCTGGTGCTCCCCGAGCTGCAGAATCCGATCTTCCCTGCCTTCGCGGAAGTGGTCGGCGGCGCCCTCGCGCAGCAGGGATTCACCTCGGTGCTCTGCACGCGCACGGTCGGCGGTGTCTCCGAGGCCGACTACGTGGACCTGCTGCTCGGGCAGCAGGTCAGCGGCGTGGTCTTCGCCGGCGGGCTCTATGCGCAGGCCGACGCCGCGCACGGGCACTACGAGCTGCTGCACGAGCGCAAGCTGCCCACGGTCCTGGTCAACGCGGCCGTCCAGCACCTCGACTTCCCGCAAGTGTCGTGCGACGATGCCGTCGCCGCCGAGATGGCCGTCGCGCATCTGCGTGCGCTCGGCCACGAGCGGATCGGCATGGTGCTCGGGCCGAAGGACCACATGCCGTCACGGCGCAAGCTGGAGACGTTCCTTGCCAAGGGTGGCGACCCGGGGCTGGTCGAGCACACGATGTTCTCGCTGGAAGGCGGGCACGCGGCCGCGGCCAGGCTCGTCAAGCGGGGGGTGAGCGGTGTGGTGTGCGCCAGCGACCTGCTCGCGCTCGGCACCGTGCGTGCGGCCCGGCGCGCCGGGCTGACCGTGCCCGGCGACATCTCGGTCATCGGCTTCGACGACTCGGCGCTGATGAACTGCACTGATCCGCCGCTGACCACGGTCCGCCAGCCCATCGACGCGATGGGCAGGGCCGCGGTGGACCTGCTGGTGGCCCAGATCGACAAGGCGGTGGTGCCGGCGGACGAGCTGCTGTTCGAGCCCGAGCTGGTAGTCCGCGCCTCCACGGCCCGAGCCGCCACCTGACGCACGCCGGACCAGACGCGTAACGCAGTCGTTATCTTGCAATAGTCCGTCGAAATATTGCGCACTTTGGTCGACGATCCTATGGTGTGGGCACCTCGCATCAGAAGGGTCACACCATGCGGAGATCCACCGGCCTCTTACTCGCATCCGTGCTCGGCGTCTCGGCCACCGCTTGCGGCTCCAGCGAAGCGCCTTCGTCATCGGCCTCGAACTCCGTGACGATCACGGTGGCCTGCCAGCCCGCCAAATCCGCGCCCAAGGAGCGGCAGGCTTGGGACGCGGACGTGGCCGAGTTCATGAAGGCGCACCCCGGCGTGACGGTCAAGAGCACGGATCAGCAGCCGTGCTTCGACCCCAAGACATTCGGCCCCAAGCTGGCGGGCGGCCAGATGGAGACCGTCTTCGTGATCCCCGTCACCAACTACAACGATGTCATCGCCCAAGGCCAGGCACTGGACATCACCCCGTACACCAGCACGATCAAGAACTGGAACGACCTGCGCCCCGACGTCCGCGAACTGGTCACCAAGGACGGCAAGATCTACGGCGTCCCCAACGTGCACTACAGCGTCGGCCTGGTCTACAACCGTGCCCTGTTCGCCAAGGCCGGCCTCGACCCGAACACCCCGCCCAAGACATGGGCCGAAGTTCGCGAGGCGGCCAAGAAGATCGCCGCGCTCGGCCCCGGCCACGTCGGCTACGGCGAGTACTCCGGCGGCAACACCGGCGGCTGGCACTTCACCCAGGCCATCTACGGCCGCGGCGGAAGCATTCTCACACCGGACGACAAGAAGGCCGCCTTCAACTCGCCCGAGGGCAAGGCCGTGCTGCAGAACTTGCACGACATGCGCTGGACCGACAACAGCATGGGCAGCAAGCTCCTGGTCGGCTGGGAGTCGCTGATGATGGCGATGGGTAGCGGGAAGGTCGGCATGATGCTCGGCGCCCCGGACGTGGTCACCGACGTGGTCAACAAGTTCAAGGGCAACGTCGCCGACTACGGCATCACCGGCTTCCCCGAGGCCAAGGCTTCGCTGAGCGGCGGCGAGGCGTACATGATCAACCCGAAGGCCACGCCCGAGCAGGCCAAGGCGGGCATGGCGTGGATCGACTTCCGCTTCAACACCGTCGGCAAGGGCCGCTTCGACTTCGCCCGTGGCAAGGCCAACGGCAACCCGGTCGGCGTGCCCGACAACGACGTCTATGGCGACTCGGCCACCGGCAAGGCCATCCAGGCAGAGCGGGTCAAGAACGCCTCGCTGCCGGTCGCGAACTACGAGCCGTACGTGCAGGCCGCGGCCGCCATCCCGCCGAAGGCCGAGCCCGTGCACGCCCAGGAGCTGTACGCCATCCTCGACGTGGTCATGTCCGGCGTGCTGAGCCGCGAGGACGCGGACATCGACCAGTTGCTGGCCGACGCCGAGACCAAGGCCAACACGATGCTGGCGGCCAAGGGCTGACCTTGATGGGAATCGTGAGGCGCAACCTGACGGCCTACGGATTCCTCTGCGCGGCGCTGCTCTGCTTCACGGTGTTCGCCTGGTATCCGATGGTCAGGGAGTTCATTCTGAGCTTCCAGAAGACCGACCTGATCAACCCGCCGACCTGGGTCGGACTGGACAACTTCAAGGCCGCAGTCCAGGACCCGGCCTTCGGCGAGGCCTGGCTGAACACCGTGGAGTTCACGGTGCTCGCGCTGCTGTGCGGCTACGCCGTGCCGTTCGTCGTCGCGCTCGTGCTCAACGAGCTGCGCCACGCCCGGGCCTACCTCAGGTTCGTGGTCTACCTGCCGGTCATGCTGCCGCCGATCGTGGCGGTGCTGTTGTTCCAGTGGTTCTACGATCCAGGGCCCGGGCTGTTCAATCAGATACTCGGCTTCCTCCACCTGCCGCCGCTGGCCTGGCTGGACAGTTCCTCGACCGCGCTGATCTCGCTCGTCCTCGTCTCGACCTGGATGAACATGGGCAGCGCAACGCTGATCTATCTCGCCGCGCTGCAGAACATCCCGTCCGAGCTGTACGAGGCCGCCGAGCTCGACGGGGCCGGGATACTCAAGCGCGTCAGGCATGTCACGATCCCGCAGACGCGGCTGATTCTGCTGCTCATGCTCATGCTGCAGATCGTGGCGACCATGCAGGTGTTCATCGAGCCGTACATGCTCACCGGCGGCGGCCCGGAGAACGCGACCGTGAGCGTGGCGTATCTGATGTACCAGTTCGCCTTCTCGCAGATGAACTACGGCCAGGCCGGGGCGCTCGGCATGCTCCTCATGCTCGCGCTGCTCGTCTTCGCCGCCGTCCAGCTCCGTACGACACGGGAGGACAAGGCGTGATCGCCATCGATACCCGCGTGGCGGCCGGGCGGCGCCGCAAGAGGGCGCCTAAGCCCATCCACGTCCAGTTCCGCACGATCGTCTCACCGCACCAGCTCAACAGCCGGTGGGGACGGCGGATCTACTGGCTCGTCCTGGTCGCGGTCGTGGTCCTGTGCACCCTGGCCTTCGTCTTCCCGCTCTACTGGATGGTCACCGGCGCCATGAAGACGCCGGAGGAGATCGCCCAGATGCCGCCGACGCTCTTCCCCGAGGATCCGGCGTTCGGCAACTTCTTCGAGGCGTGGGAGCTGTTCGACATCGGCACGCTGCTGGCGAACACCGCCTACTACTCGCTGGGAGCCTGGCTGTTCTGCATGGCGGTGGACGTCACGGCCGCGTACGCGTTGTCGAAGCTGCGGCCCATGTTCGGCAACATCATCCTCGGCGCGATGCTGGCCACGCTGATGATCCCGCCGATGGTGATCCTCATCCCGCTCTATGTGACGATCGTGGACCTGGGATTGCTCAACAATCCGTGGGGGCTGTGGTTCCCCGCGGCGGCCAACGGCTTCAACATCTTCCTGCTCAAGCGCTTCTTCGACTCCATACCGCGGGAATTGATCGAGGCGGCGCAGATCGACGGCGCGGGGCCGCTCAGGGTCCTGCGGTCGGTCGTGCTGCCGGTCTCCAGGCCGATTCTCGGCGTGGTGTCCATCTTCACGATCGTCACCTCGTTCAAGGATTTCGTCCTGCCGCTGCTGGTCATGACCGACAGCGAGAAGATGACGATCAGCGTGGGCCTGTCGCAGACGGCCGGGGCGGTAACCCAGAACCAGGTCATGGGCGGTCTGGTCATCGCCAGTATCCCCATGATCATCGTTTTCTTCGTCTTCCAACGGCACATCATGGCGGGCCTGACCGCCGGAAGCATCAAGGGATGAGCGTATGTCGCAAACGTGGTGGCGGGGGGCCGCGATCTACCAGGTCTACCTGCGGAGCTTCGCAGACGGGAACGGAGACGGCGTGGGCGACCTCGCCGGCCTGCGCTCCCGCCTGCCCTACCTGAAGGACCTCGGGATCGATGCGATCTGGCTCAACCCGTGGTATCCGTCGCCGATGGCCGACGGCGGCTACGACGTGGCCGACTACCGGGACATCGAGCCGGTCTTCGGCACGCTGGCCGAGGCCGAGCGATTCATCGAGGAGGCGCACGAGCTCGACATCAAGGTCATCATCGACGTGGTGCCGAATCACAGCTCGACGCAGAGCGCCTATTTCCAAGAGGCGCTGGCGAACCCGGCGGCCAGAGACCGGTTCTGGTTCGCCGACGAGCCGCTGAACGACTGGCAATCGATCTTCGGCGGCTCGGCGTGGACGCGGGTGCCCGACGGGCAGTGGTACCTGCATCTGTTCGCCCCCGAACAGCCGGACTTCAACTGGGCCAACCCGGACGTGCACCGGGAGTTCGAGGACGTGCTGCGGTTCTGGTTCGACCGCGGTGTAGACGGCTTCCGCATCGACTCGGCGGCCCTGCTGTTCAAGTCCGACAGCGCGTACGAAGACCTCGACGAGGTTCACGACGTCTACCGCCGGTGGCGCGAGGTGGCCGACGAGTACGGCGAGCGGGTCCTGATCGGCGAACTCTGGCTCCCCGACCAGGAGCGTTTCGCCCGCTATCTGCATCCCGACGAGCTGCACACGGCGTTCAACTTCGACTTCCTGTCCTGCCCGTGGGAGGCGGCCGAGCTGCGCCGCGTGATCGACCTGACCCTGGCCACCCACACCCCCATCGGCGCCCCGCCGACCTGGGTGTTGTCCAACCACGACGTGACCAGGCCGGTCACCCGCTACGGGCGCGCCGACACCGCGTTCGCCCACGGCGGTCGGCTCCACGGCGCCCCGTCCGATCTGGAGCTGGGCTACCGCCGCGCCCGCGCGGCCGCGTTGTTGTCGATGGCGCTGCCCGGCTCGGTCTACGTCTACCAGGGGGAGGAGCTGGGGCTACCGGAGGTGGAGGACCTTCCGGACGAGCTGCGCCAGGACCCGATGTACACCAGGTCCGGCGGGACCAACCCCGGCCGGGACGGCTGCCGGGTCCCGCTGCCCTGGTCGGGAGAGGAGCCGCCGTTCGGCTTCGGCGCCGGCACGCCCTGGCTCCCGCAACCCGAGGGCTGGCGCAAGCTGACGGCCGAGGCCCAGCGTACGGACCTAGGTTCGATGCTCAACCTGTACCGCACGGCGTTGCGCATCCGCCGGGAGTCGGCAGGGGACGGGACCATGAGCTGGCTCCCGATGGGCGAGCAGGTCCTGGCCTTCCGCCGCGACTCGGACCTGACCTGTGTCGTCAACCTGGGTCCAGACCCGGTTCGCCTGCCGCCGGGCCAGGTCGTCCTGACCAGCCGCCCGCTGGAGGACGGTGCCCTCCCCAGTGACACCACGGTCTGGCTCACCGGCGATGACGGGTGCTAAGGCGACATGCACATGCAACTGACGAATTTCTCCACCAACGCTCGCACGGCCCGCCGCCGATCGTCGCGCCGCCAGACAACGGCCAACGTGCTCGGCGGCAGCCCGGCGACCGGCCGGCAGACCACGTCGTCCCGGCGGTACAGCTCCGCGTTGCCTGCCGACACCAGCGCCACGGCCCGCCCCGAAGCGACGAGCTCGAACGCCTCCTCGGCCGTTTCCGCCTCCGCCCCCACCACGGCCGGCGCGGAGCGCTGATCGTTGGCCAGCCAGAAGTCCCGCATGGGCCCGGCCGAGACCGGCAGCGCCACGAAAAGCTCCCCGGCGAGCTCGGCGAACTCGACCACGGTATGGGAGGCGAGCCGGTGCCCGGCAGGCAGCGCCACCCACCGGTCCTCCGTGCTCACGACGGTCCAGGAGTAGTCCCCTCCGCCGGGCATGGGCAGCCAGGCGACGGCCACGTCGACCTGCCCGTCGCCCAGGCCCACGGTGGGGTCGCGCCACGGCACCTGGCGGAAGCGCAGATCCCACTCGGGCAGGGCGGCCGTGATGGACGGCACGAGCCCACGCCCGATCCGCGTCTGGAACCCCACCACCAGGATCCGGTCCTCGCGTGCCGCCGCCACCGCACGCTGCGCGCCCTCCCACTGCTCGATGATCTGGCGGGCCAGCGGCAGCAGCGCGGCTCCTGCGGCGGTCAGCGCCACCGTACGCCGGTCGCGCTGGAACAACGTCGCCCGCATGGACAGCTCCAGCTGCCTGATCTGCCTGCTCAACGAGGGTTGCGAGATGAACAGCCGCTCGGCGGCCGCCCGCGTGAAGCTCAGTTCCTCCGCGACCGCCACGAAATACCGCAGATCCCGGATATGGGCATCCATAGCAAAAAGCTATAACAGCCGGTCTTGGACGGGTATGCGAGTCGCGCCCCACGATGAAGACATGAGTGATCTGTCAGGAAAGACCGCACTGGTAACCGGGGCCTCGCGCGGAATCGGACGTGCCATCGCCCTACGCCTCGCCGCCGACGGCGCCCGCGTGATCGTCCATTACGCACGCAACGACGACCTCGCCAAGGAGACGGTGGTGGCGATCGAGCGAGCGGGCGGGGAGGCGTACGCGGTGCGGGCCGCCTTCGAGGACGGCGTCGACGCCTTGTTCGAGGGGATCAGGGAAGACCGCCTGGACATCGTGGTGAACAACGCGGCCATCTTGGCCGGGACCCTGGGCACGGTGACGGTGGAGCGTTTCGACCAGGTCTTCGCCGTGAACGTGCGGGCGCCGTACTTCATCATCGAACGCTCCCTGCCGCTGCTGAACGACGGCGGCCGGATCATCAACATCTCCTCGGCCGTCGTCCGCATCGCCCTGCCCGACCTCGTCTACTCCATGACCAAGGGCGCACTCGACACCCTCGGCTTCAGCCTGGCTCCCATCCTCGGCGCCAGGAACATCACCGTGAACACCGTCTCGCCGGGCGTCACGGAGACCGACATGAACGCCTGGCTCCGCGACGACCACGACGGCGTGGCCGAGCGGCAGGTGACCGACGTCACCGCCCTGGGCCGCATCGGCCGCCCTGAGGACATCGCCGACGCGGTGGCCCTGCTCGCTGGGGAGGACTCCCGCTGGATCACCGGCCACGTCCTGGACGTCACCGGCGGCTACTTCCTCGGCCCTCAAGGCGGTGTGGTCCCCGTCTGATCAACGGGTGGCGCCGCTCGGGTCCCGTAGCCAGGCCTCCAGCGCCGTGCGTGCCGTACCGGCCTCCGAGGGGAACCGCAGCGCCCTGACCAGCATCCACAGCGTCCCCTGCAGCGCTCGCGCCGCCATGAAGGCCTGCAAGCCGGGGTCGTCGGGGTCGGCGCCGTAAGCCCGCACGGCCGCTCGCCCGTCGAGCCTGGTCGTGCGGAGCAGGCACGCCAGATCCCACGCGACGGGCGCGGCCATGGTCTCCTCGAAGTCGTTCCACAGCAGCCCGTGGGGGGTGGCGAGCAGATTCCCCGGGTGCGCGTCTCCGTGGACGGCCTGCACCGCATCGCCGTCCAACCGCGCCGCCAGCCCCGCGTGCGCCTCCCGCAGCCGCGCCAGCACGTCCGCCTCGACGTTGCCGCCGAGCAGTTCCAGCAGCCGCGCGGGCTCGTCGAGCACCGGCCCGAGGTACGGCAACCGGCCGGGAAAGCGGCGCATGGCTTCGTGGAGCCCGGCCAGGGCGCGCCCTGCCTGCTCCGGCGTGACCGCGTAGTCCGGGTCGTGCTCGACATGGGTCCAGAAGGACACCGCGACCCCGTCCCGCACATGCGGCCCCGGCGGCAGCAGGTCGCTCGGCGGCACCACCGGCGCACCCACCCCGCGCAGGTAGGAGACGACCTCCAGTTCGCGCCGCAGCACGTCCGCGGGCCTCGGCCGGCCGAGTGCCGTGACCGTCGGCACCCGCGCCACGATCGGCGCGGGTCGCATATGGATCCGCAGGTTGAAGGAGTCCGTGAGCACCACGGGCTCCCGCACCCGCACACCGTGCTCGGCGGCCACGGCGACGGCGGCGGCCACGGCCGAGCTGCGGGAGATCACGCCTGGCAGGCCGTTCGGAGACCGTAGAACCACGACAGGTACTGGCTGTGGATGCCGCGGCCAGAGATCCGCACGAAGGAGTCGTCAGAGTTCTCCATGTACGTGAAGTTAGCGCTGCCGGTGTAGACCCGGGGTGTGATGTCGTCGTCGTAGAAGCCGTCGATCATCATGACCTTGTTGTGCGTCACCACGTCCCGCGTCCCCACCCGGAACCGGCACGGGGTGACCTGGATGGTCCTGCCGTTGACGGACTTCGCGAGCGTCTGCCGGATCGTGTCGTCGACGTTCTTGGACGTGGCGCCGGCGGCGTTCTCGTAGTAGACGATGTCGATCCAGCAGTTTTCGCCGCGCAGCCGGACCAGCTCGTTCGCGATCGCCACGCGGTTCTTGTTGAACGCGGTCAGCGCCATGCGGATGTCGGTCTGCCGGGTGACGCCGTCGGTGTCGCGGTAGCTGCACTCGATCAGCTTCAGGATGGAGACGATGGGGTCAGGATCCGTGACCGGCCTGGGCATGAACGTGGCCCGGTTGGCGGTCCCCGTGGGCGTGGTCCAGTAGTAGCCGGGGTTCACCGCCTTGTGCCGGCCGGACTGCAGATCCGCGAAGTACGTGCGGTAGGCGTTGTAGACGGTCGCGTCCGTGAACGTGTACGCGTCGTTGAAGGAGTTGTACAGGTACCAGTCGGACAGGTTCGAGGAGGTCTGGAAGCCCACGTTGGCGTGGGAAGTGCCGTTGACCACGACGCTGGAGAACAACGCGAACTTGCTGTGCATGTAGTTCCTGGCGATGCAGCCGCGGTCGACGGCGGATTCGTCAGGATATTCGCAGCGGATCACCCACGACCCGGCGGACTCCGAGCTGCCGAGCGCCGCACGCAACGTGGTGGTCACCGCGTCGTTGACGCCGTTCTCCAGGCTGTCGAGGATCACTTTCACCTGAACGCCCCGCCCGTGCGCGGCGATCAGCGCGTCGGCCACCTCGCTGGAGCGGTGCCCCGGGGCGAACTCGTGCATCACGAAGCGGATCTCTCCGCCGGCCGGCACCGCCTTGATCAGCCTGATCAGCTGGTCCATGACGGCCGACTGCCGCGCGCTCGGGACACCGGCCGCGCCCGAGTCGGCGGTCGGGTCGTTGAACACCGGCGCGTTGAGCACGGGCGGCCCCGTGACGTCGGCCGACGCCGGCCGCGTGCCGATCAGCAGGCCCGTGAGCAGGCATAACGCGAGAACGATCCGGCGCATGTGAGGGTGTCCCTTCGGGCAGGCAGCGCTCCCCGACAAGATCGCGTCAACAGCCGGATTTGTCAATGAGTCAAGCCGACTCGCGGATCACCAGCTCCGTCGGCAGGATCACCGGGTCCGCAGGGCCGTCCTCGAACAGGCCGAGCAGCAGCCGGACCATGGCAGCCGCCTGCTCGATCACCGGGTGTCTGAGCGTCGTCAGCGGCGGCTCGGTGTATTTCGCCGCCTCGATGTCGTCGAAGCCCACCACGGCCACGTCGTCAGGCACCCGGCGGCCCGCCTGGCGCAACGACTGCAGGGCGCCGACCGCCATCAGGTCGTTGGCCACGAAGACGGCGTCCAGCGTCGGGTCGTCGCCGAGCAGCTGGCGCATCGCGACCGCGCCCGACTCGCGGGTGAAGTCGCCGACCGCCACGATCGAGCGGAGGTCGGAGTCACGCAGCACGTTGCGGTAGCCGGCCAGCCGGTCCTGGCCGGCGATCATGTCCTGGGGCCCCGCGATCGTCGCGATCCTGCGCCGCCCCTGCTCCACCAGGTGCCTGACGCCCGCCTCCGCGCCGCCCAGGTTGTCGTTGTCGACGTAGGGGATGTTCACGGGGACGGCGGGTCGCCCGTAGGAGACGACGGGGACGCGCAGGCGCGACAGCGCCGACGGCAGCGGGTCGGCGCCGTGCATGGAGATCAGCATGACCCCGTCCACGTGCCCGCCCGCGATGTAGCGCTCCACCCGGGCATGGCTCCTGGCGTTGGACGCCAGCATCAGCACGACCTGCTTGTTGGCCTCCTCCAGCTCCACCGACGCCGACCTGATCGCCATGGAGAACCACGGGTCGTCGGAGAAGACCCTGGTGCCGGGCTCACTGATGACCAGCGCGATGGAGTCGGTGCGCTGGGTGACCAGGCTGCGCGCCGCCGAGTTGGGCACGTAGCCCAGCTCGTCGATCGCGCGCAGCACCGCGTCGCGGATGTCCGGCGCCACCGTCGTCTGCCCGTTGACCACGCGGGAGGCGGTGGCACGCGAGACCCCCGCCCGGGCGGCGACCGCCTCCAGGGTCGGGCGTCTCATGAGGGGATTCACATGAAAAATCTACAGGCCGTTCCTGCCTATGACGTCGCGGTACCACAGAGCGCTGTCCTTGAGCACCCTCGTCTGCGTCGCGTAGTCCACGTGCACGATGCCGAACCGCCGCCGGTACCCCTCGGCCCACTCGAAGTTGTCCAGCAGCGACCAGACCAGATAGCCGCGTAGATACGCGCCCGCCTCGATGGCCCGCCACACCTCGCGCAGGTGCCCGTCCAGGTACGCCAGCCGGTCCGCGTCGTGCACCCGCCCGTCCTCCACGACGTCGTCGAAGGCCGCGCCGTTCTCCGTGACCATGAGGCCGATCTGGGGATAGTCCCGGGAAAGCCGGACCAGCAGCCGGGACAGGCCGTCGGGGACGATCGGCCAGCCCATGGCGGTCGTCGGCGCGTCCGCGGCGGCGAAGCGCACGCCCTCAGAGCCGGGCCAGGCCGCGTCGGCGGGCAGGCCGGGCCCGGACTCGACGACGCACGGGTTGTAGTAGTTGATGCCGATCAGGTCGATCGGCGCGTTGATGAGCGCCAGGTCGCCGTCCAGGATGTGGCCGGTGCCGCCGTTGCGCGCCGCCGCCTCCAGGACCTCAGGCGGGTACGTGCCGTGCACGGCCGGGTCCAGGAACTGCCTGGTCAGCAGCGCGTGGATGCGGTGGACCGCGGCCGCGTCCGCCTCGCTCGGCACCGCAGAAGGGTCGTTGACCTGGGCGGGCGTCAGCACCGGCGCGGAATTGACCACCAGCATGACGCTGCCGGGGCGCAGCCGGCGCGCGGCGAGCCCGTGGCCGAGCAGCAGGTGATGCGCCGAGCGCAGGGCGTCGGCCGGGTCGCGGCGGCCCGGCGCGTGCACGCCGTTGCCGTAGCCGAGGTACGCCGCGACCCACGGCTCGTTCAGCGTGGCCCAGTCGCGGACGCGGTCGCCGAGCCGGTCGTGCACGACCGCGGCGTAGTCGGCGAACCGATAGGCCGTATCCCGATTTGTCCAACCACCACGGTCTTCGAGAGCTTGAGGAAGATCCCAGTGATAAAGCGTGACATAGGGCGTAATTTGGGCGGCAAGCAGCTCATCGACGAGCTTGTCGTAGAACGCCAGCCCGCGCGGGTTGATCGACCCCGCGCCGTCGGGCTGGATGCGCGGCCACGCGATCGAGAACCGGTAGGCCGCCAGTCGCAGCTCGCGCATCAGCCCGATGTCGTCCTTGTAGCGGTGGTAGTGGTCGCACGCCACGTCACCCGTGTCGCCATCGGCCACGTTCCCGGGGGTGTGGGAGAAGGTGTCCCAGATCGACTGGCCCCGCCCGTCCTCCTTGACCGCCCCCTCGATCTGATAGGAGGCCGTCGCGGCTCCCCAGACGAAGTCCTCGGGAAAGATCATCCCTTTACCGCTCCTTGCATGATTCCGCCGATGATGTGCTTGCCGAACAGGGCGAAGACGGCCACGAGCGGGAGGGTCCCGATCGCGGTGCCGGCCAGCCCCAGCACGTAGTCGTTGACGTACCCGCTGGCCAGCGTCGACAAGGCCACTTGGACCGTGGGGTTGTCCGGGTTCAGCACGACCAGCGGCCAGAAGTAGTCGTTCCAGGCCGACATGAACGTCAGCATGCCGAGCACCGCCGCCGCGGGCCGTGCGGCAGGCAACACGACGTGCCAGAAGAGTCCCCACGTCGAGCATCCGTCCACCCGCCCGGCCTCCAGCAGCTCGGTGGGCAGCGCGCGCGACAGGTACTGCGTCATGAAGAACACGCCGAACGCGTTGACCAACGCGGGCACGATCAACGCGTAGTTGGTGCCGGTCCACTCCAGCTTCACCATGAGCATGTAGAGCGGGATGATGCCGAGCTGCGCCGGGACCATCATGGTGGCGACCGTGATCACGAGCATGATGTTCCTGCCCCTGAACGTCAGCTTGGCGAAGGCGAACCCGGCCAGCGTCGAGAAGAACATCACGGCGATCGAGATCGACCCCGCCACGATGACGGAGTTGACCAGCGCGAGGCCGAACGGGACGGTGTCGAAGACGCGGGAGACGTTGGCGAAGAAGTTTCCGCCGGGGATCAGCGGCGGCGGCACCTGGGCCAGCGCCGAGTTGTGCCTGGAGGCCACCACGACGCTGTAGTACAGCGGGAAGGCCGAGAAGAACGCCACGGCGGTCAGGGTCAGATAACGCAACCTCATACCAGCCCGCCCTTCACCCGGCGGGTGATCAGGAAGTTGATGCCGGCGACGACCACCACGGCCAGGAACATCAGCCACGAGGCGGCTGAGGCGTAGCCGAAGTCGAACGTCGAGTTCGCGAAGCCCTGCTCGTAGACGAACAACGCGAGTGTCTGGAACTGCCGGTCGGGGCCGCCGGTGGCGATGCCGCCCCCGCCGCCGCTGCTCTGCCCGAACAACATGGGCTCGGCGATGATCTGCATGGCGCCGATCGTGGAGACGATGACGACGAAGACGATCGTCGGCCGGATCATCGGGATCGTGATGCTGCGCAGCTGCTTGAAGGTGCTCGCGCCGTCCAGCGTGGCGGCCTCGTACAGTTCGCGCGGGACGGCCTGCATGGCGGCCAGGAAGATCAGCGCGTTGTAGCCGGTCCAGCGCCACATGATCATCACGGACAGGGCGAGGTGCGAGGTCGCGGTGCCCGCCGCCCAGTCGATGTTCCCGACGCCGAACCACGACAGCACCCAGTTGATCATTCCGAAGTCGCGACCGAACAGCTGGCTGAAGATCACCACGACTGCCACGACGCTGGTGACGTTCGGCAGCAGCAACGACACGCGGAACAACGTCTGGAAGCGCAGCCGCCGGTTGAGCAGGTGCGCCAGCCAGATGGCCAGCGCCAACTGCGGCACGGTCGACAGCACGCCGATGGACAGCGTGTTGAAGGTGGCGTTCCAGAAGTACGCGTCGGCCAGCAGCGCCGAGAAGTTGCCCAGGCCGACGAACTCCTGCGTCTCCGACAGCAGCGTCCACTCGTGCAGGCTCACCCAGGCCGTGTAGACCAGCGGGAACAGCCCGAAGGCGCAGAACAGCAGGAAGAACGGCGCCACGTAGGCGTACGGCGACACCCTCACGTCGAGGGTGTGCCGCACGCTGCGCCTACGCCGTCGCGTGAGAGCGAGGGGAAGGGTGCTCATTTGATCTTCTTGACGTCCTCGAGCACCTGCGCCCACGCCTCGTCCGGGGTCTGCTTGCCCTGCTCGACGCGGCCGAGCCCGTTGCCGATGGCCACGCGGACGTCGCCTTCCTTGGGACCGAGGTGCTGTGGCTTGAGCGCCTTGGCGGCCTCGGAGTAGATCTTGCCGATGGGGGCGTCGCCGAAGAACGGCTTGGTGAAGTTCTGGATCGACGGGTCGTCGTACAGGGCCGGGATGGACGGGAACGTTCCTTCCTCCTTGAACACCTTGGCCTGGTTCTCCTTGGAGGTCAGGAAGTTGATCAGCTCGGCCGCCTCCTTCGGGTGCTTGCTCTGCTTGGGCACCATCAGGTGCGAGCCGCCGCTGTTGCCCGAGCCGCCGGGTACGGTCGCGATGTCCCACTTGCCGGAGGCGTCCTTGGCCTGCTCCTGGATGAAGCCGGTCATCCAGGCCGGGCAGATGATCGTGGCGAACGAGCCCTTGGCGAAGCCGGTGTTCCACGGCGGCGAGAAGGCCGCGAGCTTGGCGGTCAGGCCCTCCTGAGTGAGCTGGTTGGACAGGTCCCAGGCCTTCTTCACGTCAGGGTTGGAGGCCACGATGATGTTGTCCTGGGCGTCGTACAGGCCGATCGGCGCCTGGTTGACCATGGCGCGGAAGATCTCACCGGGGGAGTCCACGAACTTCGCGCCGGCCACGTCGGCCGCCGCGAACTTCTTGCCGGTCGCGATGTACTGCTCCCATGTCGGCCAGAGCGCCGCCACCTCGGTCCGGTCCGTCGGCAGCCCAGCCTTGTCGAACAGGTCCTTGCGGTAGCACATGGCCAGTCCGCCGACGTCGGTGCCGAGCCCGAGCACCTGCGTGCCGTCCTTGCTCAGGCCCTGCTGCCACTTCCAGTCCAGGTAGTCGGCCTTGCGCTGGTCGAGCCCGTACTGCTGGAGATCGACGAACTTGCCGGGCTGTGCCGTGAACGTGCTGATGTAGCCGACCTCGACCGCCTCGACGTCCCCCGCGCCCGCGTTCGTGGCCAGCCGCTTGACCAGGTTGGTGTGGTGGTCGTTGAACTGGGTGACGTTCTCGACGATCTCGATGTTGGGGTGGGTCTTCTTGTACTCCTCATAGAGCGGCTTGAAGCCGAAGTCGCCGAAGAGGCCGACAGTCAGCTTGATCTTCTCTCCCGGCTTGGAGCTTGTCTGGGTGGCGGTGTTCCCTCCGCCGCCGCACGCGGCCGTGAGCAGGGCGGCGGCGAGCAGGGGCACGGCGAGCCGGATCCGAGGGGTCATGGAACCCTCCTGTGCAGGAGTCTGAGGTTTCTGGGTGAGAGAGCGCTCTCTCAAGAGATTCCCGGCACACATGTGGCTCTGTCAAGGGAGCTAGATAACGATCGGTGTTACGTGAGAGAGCGCGTTCACGTCTGGGTTCCCGGGCGTGCGCCGAGGAACGCGCGGCGTGATTCAGCCGCTGAGGGCGCGGCCCGCCATGCGGGCGTACATGCGGCCGGGGCTCGGCGCCTTGGTCAAGAAGCCGGGCAGCATGGGCAGTTCGACGGCGAACGGGTCGAGCCGCTGGTACAGCTCGTTCGCGTCCGCGGGCCGGTCGCCCGGCTGCTTCTCCAGCAGTTGCGCCAGCAGTGCGCTCAGCTCGACGGGAATGCCGGGAACGGCCGGCGGGCGCTCCTTGACCTGCTTCTCGAAGACCACGTAGTCGGTCGGACCGGTGAACAACTGGTGGCCCGTCAGCATCTCGTGCAGGACGCAGCCGAGCGAGTAGAGGTCGCTGCGTGGCTCGGCGACGCCGTGCTGGATCTGCTCGGGCGCCATGTACGCCGGCGTCCCGAGGATCTGCCCGATCCTGGTGAACGTGGTGACGTCCGCGTCCCGCAGCATGGCCAGGCCGAAGTCCAGCACCTTCACGCTGCCGTCCGGGCAGAGCATGAGGTTCGTCGGCTTGAGGTCGCGATGGCAGATCGCCAGGGCGTGCGCCGCCGACAGCACCGCGCACGCCTGGGCCGCGATGGCGGCCGCCCACGACACGGGCAGCGGGCCGTGCTCGCTGACCACGTCGGCCACCGTCACACCCTCGATGAACTGCATCACCTGGTAGAGCCGCTGCTCGTGGGTGCCGAAGTCGTAAAGCACGGGCGCGCCGGGATGCTCCAGCCTGGCCAGGATGCGGGCCTCACGGATGAACCGGCTCTCCAGCTCGTGATCAGGGCCGCCGGGCAGCCTGAGCAGCTTCACCGCCACCCGGCGGTCCAGGTGTCGGTCATGGCCGGCGTAGACGGCGCCCATGCCACCTTGACCTAGAGGGAGGTCGTCGAGCTCATAGCGGTCGCCGATGACCATTCGCCCCTCCCCGCAGCCTTTCGGGAAAAACTACACCGTCAGGACTGCGGGTGCAGGTGGCCGTCGGCCAGGCCGTCGAGACCCAGTCTGATCAGCGTCTGCCCCAGCGTCGAGGTCTCGCGGATGGCGTCTTCGAGCACGGCGAGCTGGCGGAAGGCCTCGCCGTACGCCTTCTGCTCCTTCAGCGACAGCCGCGGCAGGCGAGTGCGGCGCACGTCGAACCTGCTGGAGCCGGTCGTGGCCCGGCCGCCGGCCGCCCGCAGGTAGCCGGCCAGGAAGTCCGGATCCAGCCGGCGGGAGTCCACCCGGTAGAGCGTCAGGTGCGCGCCCAGCACCGCGCCGCCGTCGGTCATCACACGCACGCTGGAGTAGGAGGCCACCACGTCGCCGGGGCGGATCGTGATCAGGCCCTGCTGCGTGGTCGTGGAGCCGGACGGCGGCGTGCCGTTGAGCACGTCGTCCGCCGTCAGGACCGGGACGTCGCCGCCGTCGGCGGTCATCTTGGGCGGGGCCTGCGACGTGGTCACCAGGCCCTCCTTGATCAGGTCGCCCAGCGTCGTGGCGGGCTGGTCCAGCTGCTGCTCCAGGACTTTCAGGTCGGGTGGCACGGCGGCGGCCGCCAGGAAGCGGTCACGTGCCTCGGCGAAGGCCCGGCCGACGTCGTCGCGGCGCTGGTGCCGGGCCGGGGTCATGTCGACCTCGTCGGCCAGCAGGTCGATGATGCGCACGGTCTGGTCGGAACGGTCCTCCAGGTAAGCCTGCCAGGCCGGCTCCACGCTCCCGAGGTCGGCGGTGGCGTCGAGGATGAGCACTTCGGACGGCGGCCGCTCGCCCGCGGCCGGACGGCGCAGCAGCCACAGGTCCGAGCCCGGCAGCGCCACGACGGCACGCAACGCGCCGGCGCGCAGCAGGTTGGCGCGGATGCGGCGGCCCGCCTTGCGGCTTGCGGCGGCCGGGGGCATCAGGATGGCGACCAGGCCGCCGGGCTTGACGTGCGTCAGGCAGTGTTGCACCCAGGCCAGCTCGGGCTCGCCGCGTGGCGGCAGGCCGTACTCCCAGCGCGGGTCGCCGGTCAGCTCCTCGTAGCCCCAGGCCCGCTCATTGAACGGCGGGTCGCACACCACCGCGTCGGCCCGCTCACCGGCGAAGCCGTCGTGGCGCATCGCGTCGCCGGCCACGATCTCGGCGTCGATGCCGCGCAGCCTGAGCCTGGAGGCGGCGATGGCGGCCGAGGTCTCGCTGAGCTCCTGTCCCAGCACACGCGCCGGGCCGGCGGGGGTCAGCAGCAGCGTGCCGACCCCGCAGGCGGGGTCGAGGACCGTGGAGCCCTCCGCGCGCACGAGCCGGACCATCAGCTCGGCCACGTCCTCGCGGGTGACCGAGAGCTGCCGGGAGTGGGCCTCGAGGTAGCGCTCGCACAGGAACTCGTACGCGGTCAGCGGGTCGTGCCGGTCGGCCAGCTCCATCACGAGCCCGGCCGACTCGGGATCCAGACCCCCCTTGACACCGGCCGGCCGCGGCCCGGTGCCGGCCTGCGCCGGATCACCACCGGACTCCTCAGAGGCGCCCCCAACCTGCGTGGGGCCGTCGCCGAGGGCTCCTTGATGACCGGTCAGCAGGGCTCCTGCCTGGGCCACCAACTCGCCCAGCCGCAAATCGCCGGTGGCTTTCAGGCGTTGCCACACCCGATCTCCCAGTGAGACCTGGTAGGACTTCCCATAGCGGCGCAGCCAGGACTCGACCTGGCGCAGTGAGAACAGCGGCTGGTTGGCGGTGCCGCCGATGGGCTGGGGAAAGTCGTCGTGGCGGCGGCGCCAGTTGCTCACCGCGGCCCGCCCGACACCGGCGAGCCGGGCGATGTCCCCGGCGTTGACGGTCGGGTCGTGGCTCATGGAGCCCACAGTAGTTCACAAGAGTCTTCAGCGCATCTGCTTGTGAAGTCTTTCAACCAATGATTTACTGCAAGGTATGAAGCACAACATCCGCTATGCCGCCGGGTCAGACGTGGGCCGCCGCAGGGAGCAGAACGAGGATTCCGGCTATGCGAGCGGCCGGTTGCTCGTGGTGGCCGACGGGATGGGCGGGCACGCGGCCGGCGAGCTGGCGAGCTCGGCCGCCATCTCCGTCATGCGCGAGCTGGATGCCACGCTTCCCGAGACCGGCGCCGACCTGGAGGTGGCGCTGGAGGGGGCCGTGCAGGAGGCGGGGCGCCGGTTGGTCGAGCTGGCCGACATCGACCCCGCGCGCCGGGGGATGGGGACCACGGTGACCGCCATGTTGTGGGACGGCTACCGGTTCGCCCTGGCTCATCTTGGTGACTCCCGCGGATACCTGTTGCGTGATGGTGCTCTCTACCAGATGACCAAGGATCACACACTGGTGCAGTCGATGGTGGACGAAGGGCGGATCACGGAGGATCAAGCCGCCGTGCATCCCCGGCGTTCGATGGTGTTGCGGGTGCTGGGCAGCGAGGGCAGGGCCGAGCCTGACATGGCGCTGCGCGAGGCCGAGCCTGATGATCGCTACCTCCTCTGCTCCGACGGGCTGACGACGGTCCTCGGGCCCGAGGTCCTGCACGAGGTGCTGACCACGGTGGCAGACCCGGCGGCGGCCGTCCAGCGGCTCATCGATCTGGCCAACGAAGGCGGGTCACCCGACAACGTCACCGTGATCGTGGCCGACGTGGTCGCGCCGGGCGCGGGGGACGTGTCGGTCTATCGCGTTGGTGCCGGCTCCTAACGTGAGTCGTCGATAGTCCCAGCTGTCTCACCAGTCACTTAGCCGATATTTCAACTCATTTCAAGACACTTTCCCGGTCAGCTGCGCAATTTCTTGACGGCGCTATTACAGTCCATCGTGATTTGCCGGTTTTCTGGGAGGAGTCACCCTGGACCCGATCGCTGACGAGCTGCTGGAAACGGTACGGCAGGAACTCGGCTATAAGGAGAAAGGCGGCCAGTTCACCAAGTTCGGCCAGTGGTACGCGGATCGCGTCCAAGACACCCAGTACCGCAATGCGCCGTGGTGTGACATGTTCCTGGCCTGGGCGGCCGACAAGGCGGGCCTGACCCAATATGTCGGCGAGTTCGCCTGGACGCCGTCCCATGCCGCCTGGTTCATCAAGCAGGGCGCCTGGACACAGCAGCCCGAGCCCGGCGCCCTTGTCTTCTTCGACTGGCGCGGCGGCAAGAGCTACAAGGGCATCGACCACGTCGGGGTCGTGGAGCGCGTCGAGGGCAAGAAGATCCACACGATCGAGGCCAACGTCGACCGCGTCTGGCTCAAGCGCAAGACCCGAGAGGCCGACAAGGTGGTCGGGTACGGCGTGCCACGGCTGGTCAAGGCCGCTGCCGCCGAGAGGCCCGACGAGATCCGCACCACGGAGCGGCCCTTCATCTCGACGCCGCGGGCCGAACCCGCGCCGGGTTCGCCACTGGACGTGTTAGGCACGCCGCCCGCGCTGCTGGCCGCCATGGTGCTCATGACCATCGTGCTCTCCTTACGCGTCACCGGCCGCCGCCGCGGCACTCACCGCCGCCTCACCTGGCTCCGGCCATGGAACGCGCCAACCGGCCGGCGCACGGAGAAGCCGGCGACCCGCCCCTCGTCCCACGGCATGCTCTCTCTGCCGGATGAGGACGAGCCTCGCGAGAAGGCGTCGGTGGGAGCGTCGAAGGCGCTGGCGGGCGCCGCCAAGACACGCGCCGCCACCACGCAGTCCCCTCAACCTGGCCGATCCACCAAGGCCCGCGTCACGGCCGGCTCGGGCCATGCGGCCAGCCGGCACTCCACCCCCGCCCGGCGCAAGCCCTACGACCCCACCTAAACGACCCGGCTGGGGTCTTACACGGGGAGGCGATGGGAGCGTCGCGGGCTACGAGGCGAGGTCGATGACGACCTTGACGTCGTCTCCTCCGGGCTCGAAGGCGTCCAGGGCGTGCTCCAGCGGCACCCGCCGCGTGATGAGCCGCTCCAACCAGCCAGGATCCGCCTTGGCCAGCGCCGCGGCCGCATCCCTGTAGTGCCGCTGGTTGGCGTTGACGGTGCCGAAGACCACGTCGTTCTCCAGCACGATGTCCCGGTTGATGACACCGGCGTCCACCCGGTGCGTACGGCCGCCGGGCGAGAGGCCGCACAAGCAGACGATGCCCGCCGGGGCGGTGGTGATCATGGCGTTCATGACGAGCTGCCCCACCCCGGTGCACTCGATAATGATGTCCGGTTTATCAGAGGCGAACGCCGCCAGCGACGACGCCGAGTGGTACGTCCCGCCCAGATCGTTCACCAGCTGCGACTTGAGCCCTTCCGGAGCCCGGTCGAGCACGTGCACCTCCAGCCCCCTCTGCTGCCCTATCAGCGCGGCCAGCAGCCCGATCGGCCCCGCCCCGGTCACGAGCAGCGTGCGCGGTTCGAACCAGGCTCGAGAGCCGATCCGCTCGATCTGCTCCCACGCCTTGGCCACGATCGACGCCGGCTCCATCAGCATGCCGACGCGCTCCAGCGACGGGTCCAGGCGCACCGCGTACGCGGCCTCGATGGTCCAGCGCTCGCTGGCGTACCCATCGATCTCCTTGATGCCGCGCTCGGTGTAGCGGCCGTTGCGGCACATGTCGAACTCGCCGCGCCGGCATGCCCCGCACGGCACGGGATCGGGCCGGCGTACGACGCCGACCACCAGGTCGCCGGGGGAGAACGCGGAGCCTTCCGGCACTTCCAGCACCCGGCCGAGCGACTCGTGCCCGATGATCATTCGATCTTCGCCCGGCGGCGGCCAGCCGTACTCGGCATCCGCCAGCTCCCGGTCGGTCCCGCAGATGCCCAGCGCGAGCCCTTGGACGAGCAACTCGCCCTTGCCGAGCTCGGGATCGGGCACGTCTCGCACGTCGAGCGTTCCCTTGTGGCCTGGCGCAAACGTCAGTGCACGCATCCGGCGTCACCCCCTCGGCGGGTCCCCTACCCCGGACGTCCTTGGGAAATAGTAGGACGTCCTAGTATCTTCGAAGAGAGAGCCCTCACGAAGGAGTGATCAGGCGTGCACGTCCCGGTACACCCCGTCCGTTTCGTGACCGCCGCGGCCCTGTTCGACGGGCACGACGCGGCGATCAACATCATGCGGCGCATTCTCCAGTCGCAGGGCGCCGAGGTGATCCACCTCGGGCACAACCGCTCGGTCGAGGAGATCGTCACGGCCGCCATCCAGGAGGACGTCCAGGGTGTGGCGATCAGCTCCTACCAGGGCGGGCACGTCGAGTTCTTCACCTACCTGGTGGAGCTGCTGCGTGAGCGCGGCGCGGGGCACGTGAAGGTCTACGGCGGCGGCGGGGGCGTGATCGTGCCCGAGGAGATCGAGCTGCTGCACGAGCGCGGCGTCACCCGCATCTTCTCGCCCGAGGACGGCCAGCGGTACGGCCTGCCCGGCATGATCAACAAGCTGATCGAGGACTGCGACGTCGAGCTGGGCGACCCGCCCGCGGCGGAGGCGGTGGTCGCCGGCGACCAGGCGGCGCTGGCCCGGGCGATCACGCTCATCGAGAGCGGCCGGGCGATCGAAGGGCTGACGGCGGACAAGCGCGCGCCGGTGCTGGGCATCACGGGCACGGGCGGCTCGGGCAAGTCCTCGCTCACCGACGAGCTCGTCCGCAGGTTCCGCGTCGACAACGACGACAAGCTGCGCATCGCCGTCATCGCCATCGACCCCACCCGCAGGCGCGGCGGCGGGGCGCTGCTCGGCGACCGCATCCGCATGAACAGCCTGGGCCCCCAGGTCTACTTCCGCTCCCTCGCCACCAGGGGCGCCGCCAACGAGGTGCCCGCCTGCCTCGATGAGGTGATCAACGCCTGCCGGGCGGCCGGCTACGACCTGGTGATCGTCGAGACGCCGGGCATCGGCCAGGGCGACGCCGGCATCGTTCCCCACGTGGACGTGCCCATCTATGTGATGACCCCCGAGTTCGGCGCGGCCTCCCAGCTCGAGAAGATCGACATGCTGGACTTCGCCGAGGCCGTCGTGATCAACAAGTACGAGCGCCGCGGCGCGGAGGACGCCCTGCGCGACGTGCGCCGCCAGCTCGTACGCAACCGCGAGGCGTTCGGCGCCAGGCCCGAGGACATGCCCGTCTTCGGCACCATCGCCGCCCGCTACAACGACGCCGGCGTCACGGCCCTCTACCACCACCTCAAGGGTCTCCTGTTGGAGGACGCGGGCCCCGGCCTGCTGCCGCAGGTGTCCGGGCGCACCTCGCAGGTCTCGGCGGCGATCGTGCCGCCCGCCAGGTCCCGCTACCTGGCCGAGATCGCCGAGGCCGTCCGCGCGTACCACGCCGAGACCCTGGCCCAGGCGGAGGTGGCGCGCCGTCGCCAGCAGCTGGCCGCCGTCCAGCAGCTCATGAGCGACGACCGGCTCAAGGACCTGCACGCCCAAGCCGACCGCGAGCTCACCGACGAGTGCCGCACCCTGATCGACACCTGGCCGGCCGTCAAGGAGCGTTACACCGCGGACGAACTGGTCGTGAAGGTACGCGACCGCGAGATCCACACCCCGCTCTGGCGCGAGACGCTCTCGGGCAACCGCGTGCCCCGCGTGGCCCTGCCCCGCTACACCGACCACGGTGACCTGCTGCGTTTCCTGCGGAGCGAGAACCTTCCAGGAACGTTCCCTTTCACGGCCGGCGTGTTCCCGTTCAAGCGTGAGGACGAGGATCCGACCAGGATGTTCGCGGGCGAGGGCGACCCGTTCCGCACCAACCGCCGCTTCAAGCTGCTGTCGCGGGGCCAGCCCGCGACCCGGCTGTCGACGGCGTTCGACTCGGTGACGTTGTACGGCCACGACCCCGACCCCCGTCCCGACATTTACGGAAAAGTCGGCACCTCCGGGGTGTCGATCGCGACCCTCGACGACATGAAGGTGCTCTACGACGGGTTCGATCTGTCGGCGCCCAACACGTCGGTGTCCATGACGATCAACGGCCCCGCGCCCACGATCCTGGCCTTCTACCTCAACACCGCCATCGACCAGGCGCTCGATCGTTTCCGCGGTGAGCACGACGGCCGGGAGCCCACGCCCGAGGAGGCCGCGGAGCTCCGGGCCCGCACACTGGCCACCGTCCGCGGCACCGTCCAGGCCGACATCCTCAAGGAGGACCAGGGCCAGAACACCTGCATCTTCTCCACCGAGTTCAGCCTGCGGATGATGGCCGACATCCAGGAGTGGTTCATCCAGAACGGCGTGCGCAACTTCTACTCGGTCTCGATCTCCGGCTACCACATCGCCGAGGCCGGCGCGAACCCGATCAGCCAGCTCGCCTTCACCCTGGCCAACGGGTTCACCTACGTGGAGGCCTATCTGGCCCGCGGCATGAACATCGACGACTTCGCGCCGAACCTGTCGTTTTTCTTCTCCAACGGTATGGACCCCGAGTACAGCGTGCTCGGGCGGGTGGCCCGCCGCATCTGGGCGGTGGCCATGCGGGAGCGCTACGGCGCCGCCGAGCGATCGCAGAAGCTGAAGTACCACATCCAGACCTCGGGCCGGTCCCTGCACGCCCAGGAGATGAACTTCAACGACATCCGCACCACCCTGCAGGCCCTGATCGCCATCTACGACAACTGCAACAGCCTGCACACCAACGCCTTCGACGAGGCCGTCACCACCCCGACGGCCGACTCGGTCCGCCGCGCCATGGCGATCCAGCTCATCATCAACCGCGAATGGGGCCTGGCCAGGAACGAGAACCCGCTGCAGGGCTCGTTCATCATCGAGGAGCTGACGGACCTGGTGGAGGAGGCGGTGCTCGCCGAGTTCGAGCGCCTGTCGGACCGGGGCGGCGTGCTGGGCGCGATGGAGACCGGCTACCAGCGCGGAAAGATTCAGGACGAGTCCATGCTGTACGAGATGCGCAAGCACGACGGCTCGCTGCCGATCATCGGCGTGAACACGTTCACGAAGGAGCTCGACGAACCGGCGCCGCACACGCTGGAGCTGGCCAGGGGCACCGAGGAGGAGAAGCGCTCGCAGCTCGACCGGCTCCAGGCCTTCCACGAGCGCAACCTCTCGGAGACCCCCGCACAGCTGGCACGGTTGCGCGAGGTGGCGATGTCGGACGGCAACGCGTTCGAGGTGCTGATGGAGGCGGCGCGCTTCTGCTCGCTCGGCCAGATCACCGAGGCGCTCTTCGAGGCGGGCGGCCAGTATCGCCGCAACGTCTGAGCTGATGGACCTGGGGGTGCGCACGCGCGCCCAGCTCGGCTGGCATGCCGCCCGCAACGACTGGGCGTGATCCTGCCATGGATAGGCTTCGGGTCGAGCACATCGCTAACGAGGAGGCTTTCATGTCCGACGTCACCCTCAGGGGCAACCCCATCACCGTGGGCGGCACCTTCCCGCAGGCCGGCGGCAGCGCGCCCGCGTTCCGCCTGGTGGGCAACGATCTGGCGGAGCGCTCCCTGGAGGACTTCGGCCAGGCGACCAAGGTGCTCAACATCTTCCCGAGCGTCGACACCGGCGTCTGCGCGGCCTCGGTGCGGCGCTTCAACCAGGTGGCCGCCGAGCACCCCGGCGTCGAGGTGCTCTGCGTGTCCGCCGACCTGCCGTTCGCGCAGAAGCGGTTCTGCGGCGCGGAGGGGCTCGACAACGTGACCATGTTGTCGCTCATGCGCGGCCGCGAGTTCCTGACCGACTACGGCGTGGCGCTGGAGTCCGGGCCGATGGCGGGGCTGGCCGCGCGGGCGGTCGTGGTGCTCGACGGCGACAACAAGGTGATCTACTCCGAGCTGGTGCCGGAGATCGCGCAGGAGCCGGACTACGACAGCGCGCTCAAGGCACTCAGGTAGGCCTCAAGGCAGGATTACAGGCGTGATCTGATGTCCGCGGCCAGCTCCAGCAGGTGCTGGTCGCTCGTGGCGGTGAGCTGAAGGTCCAGGATCAGCTCGTGGACCCCGGCCTCCGCCGCGGTGGCCAGATAGGCCGCGAGCTCGGCCACGGTGCCGCTCCTCGGCGGGCGGCCCTGGTCGGTCACGACGGGGTTACAGCGCATGACCATGCGCAGCGTCCCGGTGTCGCGGCCGGCCTGCTCGGCGCTCTCGCACACCGTCCGCCACATCGCCGTGAGCATGGGGATGGGCAGCGGGCCGGTCAGCCAGCCGTCGGCCCGGCGGCCGATGCGGCGTAGCGCGGGCTCGGAGAAACCGGCCAGGTAGAGCGGCAGGCGGTGGGCCGGCTTGGGCTCGATGTGGCTGGGCACGACCGTCCACAACTCGTGCTCGAACGAGACCGGGTCCGTGCCCCAGATCGCCTCCAGTGCGTCCAGGGTGGCCTCGTATCGCTTGGCCCGGTCCTTCCACGGCACGCCGTTGGCGGCGTACTCGTCGGAGGACCAGCCGAGCCCGAGGCCGGCGGCGAGCCGGCCGCCGCTGAGGTGGTCGATCGTGGCGAGGGAGCGGGCCAGGACGGGCGGCGGATACCAGCAGGCGTTCAGCGCACTGGTGCCCAGCCGCACGGTGGAGGTCGCCGAGGCGGCCACCGACAACACCGCGAACGGGTCCAGGAACACCCGATGCGCCTCCGGGATGCCGCCTCCGCCCGGATAGCGGTCCTTCGGCCGCAGCGGCGTCATCAGCCGGTCGCCTGCCCACAGCCCGGCGAACCCCATCTCCTCGGCCGCCCGCGCCACGTCGAGCACGCTGCGCAGCGCGGCGAACCTGCCGTACTGCGGCACCGCCAGCCCGACCTCCACGCCTCAGCCCTTCCGGCCCACGCCGCACAGGATCAGTGACGACTGCGGCCCGTCGGTGAAGTCGACGGTGTCGCCTGGCTCGGGATGCCACTCGGGCAACCAGACCAGGCCCGGGTCCACCAGCTCGAACCCGTCGAAGAGCTCCATGATCCGCTTCCTGCCGCGCAGCGTGAGCGGCGCGCTGGCCCTCCGGTAGACCGCGGTCGCCGTGCGCACGGCGGCGGCGCGGGCGTCGCTGGTGCCGTGGGACAGGACGAGGTAGCTGCCGGGCGCCACGGCCTGGCGCAGGGTCGCGACGATCTCCTGCGGCCGCTCGGAGTCGGTGACGAAATGCATGACCGCGGCCAGCAGCACGCCCACGGGACGGCCGAAGTCGATCGCCCGCGCTACCTCGGGATCGTCCAGGATGTCGCCGGGCTTGCGGAGGTCGCCCTGGACCACCGTCGTGCCGCCCTGGCCGGCCAGCAACGCCCGCGCGTGCACCATGACCACGGGGTCCACGTCGGCGTAGACGACCTGGGAGCCGTCGCCGGCGATTTGGTGCACGTTCTCCCGCCGCGGCAGCCCCGTGCCGATGTCGAGAAACTGCCGCACCCCGGCCGCGGCGAGGTGACGCACGGCGCGGGTGAGGAACGCCCGGTTCGCGCGGGCGGCGGCCCGCACTTCCGGCGCCACTCTCAAGATCTGCTCCGCCGCCTCCCTGTCCACAGGGAAGTGGTCCTTGCCCCCGAGAAAGTAGTCGTAGAGCCGGGCAACGTTGGGCGTGTCCGGATCGAAGCCGCGTGACTCTCGCTCCATCGCATCCCCCCCCGATCACGTGGTAACGATCTTTCGGGTGATTCTACGGATCTATACCGACATCAGGCCGCTCTTATCCATAGATCTAGGGTGTGGATATGGATGACCTCGGTAGGGCGGTGGCCGTTCCGGAGACGGTGCGGCGGATCGTGTCCCTGGTGCCGTCGCTGACCGAGTCCGTGGCGGCGACCGTGCCGGAGGCGTTGGTGGGAGCGACCGACTGGTGCTCGCACCCGGCCGACCTCGACGTGGCCAGGGTCAAGGGCACCAAGAATCCCGACCTGGAAGCGATCAGGAAGCTCCGGCCCGACGTGGTCCTGGCCAACGCCGAGGAGAACCGCCTGGCCGACCTCGAGGCCCTGCGCGCGGCCGGCATCGCCGTCTGGGTCACCAAGATCGAAACGCTGGACGAGGCGTTCGTCTCGCTGGACCGGATGTTCACGTACGCGTGCCGCACCGGCCGCCCGGCCTGGCTGGACGCGGCCGAGGCGGCGTGGCGGACGGCCACGGCGGACGGCCGGAGAAGGACGGCGATCATCCCCATCTGGCGGCGTCCGTGGATGGTGGTCGGCCGCGACACCTTCACCGGGGACGTGCTGAAACGCCTCGGCGTCGACAACCTGTACGCAGGCCACGCCGACCGTTACCCCAAGATCCCCTTGCCGGAGCTGGTGGAGCACCGGCCCGAGCTCGTGGTCCTGCCGGACGAGCCCTACGCGTTCTCCGCGACCGACGGCCCGGAGTGTTTCCCCGGCAGCACGTGCGCCCTGGTCAGCGGGCGGCTGCTCACCTGGTACGGTCCCTCGCTCGTCGAGGCGCCCGAGCGGTTGCGCCGCGACCTCGGCGGCTGAGGGGTCAGCTGACCGGCTCGGCCAGGGCGGCGTCCACGGACGCGGGGGAGAGCACGTGCTCCATGACGATGACCGCCATGCCCACGATGCCCGCCCGGTCGCCGAGCGATGAGGTGACGATCTCCAGGTTCCTGGTCGTGTACGGCAGGCTGCGCCGGTAGACGATCTCCCTGATCCCGGTCAGGTAGTGCTCCCTGGTCTCCGCCATGTCCCCGGCCAGCACCAGCACGCCGGGGTTGAGCAGGCTGACAGCGGTGGCCAGCACGATGCCCAAGGTCCGCCCCGCCTCCTGGGTGCGGGCGATGGCTGTGGGATCGCCGGCCTGTACGAGCCGGACCACGTCGCGGCTGAACTCCTGGCCCAGGTCGATGGCGAGGGCGTGGCCGCTGGCCAGCGAGGCGACGCAGCCGCGCGAGCCGCAGGTGCAGACCCGGTCGTCGCTCTCGCGGATGCGTACATGACCGATGTTTCCGGCGGCTTCCTCGACGCCGCGATAAATCTGGCCACCGAGGATGATGCCGGTGCCTATCCCGGTCGAGACCTTGATGAGGATCAGCGAGTCGGTCTCCCGCCAGGACGACCACCACTCGCCCAGGGCCATCGCGTTGGCGTCGTTCTCCACGAGGATCGGCACGTCGTACTCCGCCCCGATGGCCGCGCCCACCGGGTGGTCGTCCCACCCCGGCATGAGGAACGACCTGATCACCCGCCCGTTGGTGTGATCCACCGAGCCCGGCAGGTCCAGCCCGATGCCGCACACCTCGGCGGCGGGCCGGCCGTGCCGGTCCAGCAGGCGCTGGAAGGCCTGCCGTACCCACGACAGCACGGCCTCGGGCCCGCGGTCGATGCGCATCTCGGTGCTCTCCTCGGTCAGCGGCCGGGCGGCCAGGTCGGTCAGCGCCGCCCGGACGTGCGTGGCGCCCAGGTCGGCGACCAGCATCAGCCGCTTGGTCGCGTCCACCTCGAGCACCGAGGGCGGTCGCCCGCCCCCGGAGGCCCCGACGCCGGACTCGTGGATGTATCCGGCGTCGATGAGCCGGTCCACCCGGTCAGTGATCGTCGACCGGGACAGGCCGGTGTACTCGATGAGTTCCTTGCGTGTACGGCAGGTGCCATTGCGGATGAGCTGGAGGATCTGCCCTGCCGTCAGCATGGTTCATCCCTTCTCGGCTCCTGCCGTCAGCCCTTCCGTCAGCAGGCGCTCGCTGGCGAAGAACACGATCACGATCGGCAGCGTGAGCACCACCGACCCGGCCATCAGGACCGTCGTCGGGATCTCGATGCTTCCCGCGAGCTGCGAAAGCCCCAGGGAAACGGTCCAGCTGTCCCGCCGCTCCACCAGGAAGAGCAGGGCGAACAGGAACTCGTTCCATGCGATCATGAAGGCGTAGAGGCCGGTGGCCATCAGCGCGGGCTTGGAGAGCGGCAGCACCACCCGCCAGATGGTCGACAGTCTCGTGCACCCGTCGATCGCGGCCGCTTCCTCCACACTCTGCGGCACGGTCTCGAAGTAGTTGCGGAGCATGTATACCGTGACGGGCACCGTTTGCGCGATATACACGAGGATCAGGCCGATCAGGGATCCTCGGAGCCCGAGCATCGTGAAGAGCACGAACAGCGGGATGGCCAGCACGATCGCCGGGAACAGGTACACCGCCAGGAACAGGAAGTGCACCTGCCGCCGCCCGAAGAAGCGCAGCCGCGCCACTGCGTACGCGCCCGGGATCGAGATCAGCAGCGTGAACGCCACGGACGCGACCGCGATGATCGCGCTGTTCCGCATGAACGTCAGGAAGCCCTGCCTGGTCAGGACGTTCACGTAGGTGTCGAGGGTGAAGCTGGCCGGCCAGAGCGAGCCGGGATCCAGGATGAGCTCCTGGATGTCGCGGACCGACAACATCACCATGTAGAAGAACGGAAACGCGGTGACCAGGAAGAGCACCAGGATCACCAGCGGCTTCAGATACCTGAGGAGGACCCGTTCGACGTTATCTCTGCTCATCGCGCTCACCCCCGCCGAAGAATCGCAGGTAGACGACGAGGAACACGACGAGCACGACCGCCAGCACGATCGCCTGCGCGGCCGAGGCGCCGATGTCGTCGCGGGCGGTCAGGAAGTTGTAGACCCGCACGCTGACCACCTCGGTGCCGGCCCCGCCGCCGGTCAGCAGGTAGACGTCGTCGAACTTGGTGAACGTGAACACGAACCGCAGCACCGACAGCAACGCGATGATGCGCCACAGCTGCGGCAGGATCACGTACCGGAAGCGCTGGGTGGGCGTGGCCCCGTCCACCACCGCGGCCTCGTCCAGCTCGGCGGGCAGCGCCTGCAGCCTGGCCAGGATGAACAGGAACGCGAACGGGAAATACCGCCAGGCCTCGAACGCGATCACCGTCAGCAGCGCCACGGGCACCTGGATGCCCAGGAACTCGCCGTTGGCCTGGGTGAGGAAGGCGATGGGCTCGCGCAGCCAGGTGTTGACGATGCCGTACTGCGGGTTGAGCATCGTCTCCCACAGGAACGCCACCGCCACGACCGGCGCCACGTACGGGATCAGGATCGAGGCCCTGACCAGGGTCCGGCCGGCGAACCTGTCCCGCAGCGCCAGCGCCGCCACCAGCCCGATCACGATCGACAACGCCGTTCCCGCGACCGTGTAGACAAGGGTGTTGACCAGGGACGTCCAGAAGCCCGGCTCGGAGATCACGTACGTGAAGTTCTCCAGCGTGTAGTTGCCGAAGATCCCCACCCGCCGGATATTGATCAGCCGCGCGTCCTGGAACGCCAGCATGATCGCCCACAGCAGCGGCACCACCACCACGACCAGCGTGATGATCAGCGTCGGCGAGATCAGCACGAGCCCGGCGCGGCCCTCCTGCTGCCGAAGCGTGCGGCCTTTGGGTCTACCGGGCGCCGCCGCGGGTCTCTCACGCGTCGTCGTCACTGCCGGATCCCGCGCTTGATCGTCTCCACGTCCGCCTTGGCCTGGGCGGCCGCGGCCTGGGGGGTGAGAGATCCGTCGACGACCCCGCTCAGCGCCTTGGGCACCGGCAGCTCGCCCATGGTGGCGCCGACCAGCTTGCCCTGCCCCTGCGAGATGCCCCAGCGGGCGAACGTGTCCGGGCTCTTGCGCAGGGACTCCAGCACGTCGGCCGGGTAGATGTCGGCCAGCGGCTTCTTGGAGTCGACCCCGGCGGGCAGCTTGTTCCACTGCTCGGCGAAGGTGGTCCGGGTGGGGAACTTGCCCTCGGGCGCCATGCCGATCCAGCGCTCGTAACCCTCGTTCATCATGTACGCGACGAACTTGGACGCCGGGTCCTTGGCCGCGTCACGGGTGATCGCCCACGAGACGATCTCGCCGTACTGGGCGGGTGCGCTCCCGTCCGGTCCCTTCAGCGCCGTCACCACGCCAGTGTTCTTGGCCAGCCACTCGGGGTCCTCGCGGCACTCCTGGCAGCTCGGCAGCGCGTCCTTCCGCAGCCCCGCCATCTCGTCCAGGATGAACGACGACCAGATCATCATGGCCGCCTTGCCCGAGAAGTACGTGGCCCGGGTGGTGTCGACGTCCTGCTTGCCCTTGACCGAGTAGTTCTTGGCCAGGTTCGAGTAGAACTCGAAGGCCCGGACGCACGCCGGCGAGTCCAGGGCGACATTTCCGGAATTGTCGACCAGCTGGCACCCGTTCGCCTGCGCCACGTGCTCGAAGCTCTGCGCGGTGAACGAGTCCTTCGGCGCGATCGCCAGCGTGATGCCCGCGACCCCGCCCGTGTTGAGCTTCTGAGCCGCCGCCTGCAGCGCCTCGTACGTGTCCGGCGGCTGCAGCCCGGCCTTGTCGAACAAGTCCTTGCGGTAGAGGATCAGCTGCGCCCACCCGTCGCTGGGCACTGCGAGCAACTGGCCTCCTGAGGTGTTGAGCTCCAGGGCCCGCGGGGAGAAGGAGTCCCTGCCGAGCTGGTCCACGACCCTGCCCGGCGTCTCGGTGTCGAGCAGCTCGTTGGTCTCGAGCTCGCGGACTGCGGACAGGGGCAGCGCGCCGATCACGTCGGGCAGGTCATCCGCGGCGGCGGCGGCCGTGATCGCCTGGCTGAACTGGTCCTCGGCCATGGCGACCAGCTCCACCTGGACGCCGGTCTTCTGGGTGAACTCGGTGACGATCTGCTTCTGCACGGCCATCCGGTCCTCGAGGTTCTCCTCGGTCCAGACCGTGATCTTGTTGGCTGCGGTCGGCTGCTCGCCGCCGCCGTCACCGCAGGCCGTCAGAGTGGCGGCCGTCAGCAGTGCGACGGAGAGGACGGCGGTTACCTTCTTCGGCATGGCGCGCTCCTCTGGTTGGGGATATGCCCGCCCTTACCCCGGGATCAGATGGCGCAACGTGCGGGAGGCGATACCGAGACCGGTCTGTACCCTCTCCGTGCCTCCGCTCCACACGGTGTGGTGTCCGTGGTCAGAGGTGGGTTATGTCCGGAAATGTACGGTCGCGGCCATCGGGGTGCCAGCTCTTCATCGGGCGGTTCTCAATGACGATCTCCACGCCCGGACCTTCCTGGTCATGTCGGTACTTCTCGTAGGATGCGATCGAGAAAAGCGCTGGTCTGGTTTCGGCGAAGATGCCCTGGATTAGAGCACATTCAGCCTCGGTCAAAACGATCTACCTGAATGTGACGTCCGTCATCCGAAGTGAGGCGACCAGCCACTTCCGCTGCCTCGAAGCCCTGCTGAACGGCCCACTCCAGCGACGCCGGTAAGGTCACTTTCCACAAGACACGCGGTCAGAAACCCCAATTGCAACAGCAGCCTCCGGGGGAAGACGTAGACTTAAGTGTGTTACGGGCGCAAGTATCGTGTGCAAACAAGCAATAAAGCTTTGTCTTTTGATTGATCATTAAGCGTAAGTGTTGGGGAATGCGCGTCATCACCTTTGAAGAGCCAGGCCAAGTCCGCGTCGGCCTGGAGTCGCCCGCCGATCTCGTTCCGGGCTCCGTACGCGTGAGAACGCTCTACTCCGGAGTCTCGGCAGGCACGGAACTCACCGCCTATCGCGGGACGAACCCTTATCTCAGCCGCAAGTGGGACACCGAGCGCCGGCTGTTCGTCGAGGGTCAGACCCATGCCTACCCGCTGAGCGGCTGGGGATACCAGGAGGTCGGCGAGGTGGTGGAGGCGGCGCCCGATGTCGCCGATCCCCCTGTCGGCGCTCTCGTGTGGGGCATCTGGGGCCACCGTGCCGAGGCCGTCGTGCCGGCGGAGAAGCTGGTCGGCCACGTGCTGCCGCCCGGCGCCGACCCGCTGACCGGCGTCTTCGCCCGCGTGGGCGCCATCGCACTCAACGCGGTGCACGCCGCCGACGTGCACCTGGGTGACCAGATCGCGATCTTCGGCCAGGGCGTCATCGGGCTGCTCGCCACTCGCCTGGCCGTGCTCAGCGGCGCCAGGGTGGTCGCCGCCGACGCCATCCCCGACCGGCTCGAGCTGGCCAGGAAGTTCGGCGCGGCCGAGACGTTCGACGTCGCCTCGGGCTCGGTCGCCGAGTTCATGCGCAAGCGCGTGGAGGGCGCCGACACCGTCATCGAGCTGAGCGGCAGCCACCTCGGCCTGCACGAGGCCATCAGGACCGTGCGCAAGGGCGGACGGGTCGTGGCCGCCGGGTTCTACCAGGGCGACGGCATCGGGTTGCGGCTCGGCGAGGAGTTCCACCACAACCAGGTCCAGCTCGTCGCCTCCCAGATCGGTGGGGTCGCCTCGTGGCTGGCGCACCGGTGGGACGTCGAGCGCCTGCAGCTCACGTTCATGGAGCTCGTGCACCGGGGCGAGGCCGACGTCACCGAGCTCATCAGCCACGTCGTGCCCGTCGATCGGGCCGCCGAGGCTTTCGACCTGATCGACAAGCATCAGTCCGAAGTGCTCCAGCTCGTCTTCCAATTCGAGGAGTGAACAGTGAAGCTCGCCGTACAGGAGCAGCTTCTGCCCGGCCGCACGCTGCAGGAGAAGTTCGCGTTCGCGGTTGACGCCGGGTTCGACGCCATCGAGCTGCGCGGTAAGGGGGATTTCCACTTCGCGGGCCGGCTCACCGAGCTCAAGCGGGCCCTGGCCGACGGCGTCGTCATGCCGACGGTCTGCGTGGACATGCCGCACTTCATCGGCGACTTCGACCCGGCCAAGCGCAAGGACGCCATCCAGCAGCTGCGCTCCCAGCTCACGGTGATTGCTGAGCTCGGCGGCATCGGCGTCATGACGCCGGCCTCGTGGGGGCAGTTCTCCCTGCGGCTGCCGCCGTTCGTGCCGCCGCGCAGTCCCGAGGAGGACCGCGAGGTGCTGGCCGAGGCGCTGGGCATCCTGGGCGAGCACGCACAGCGCAACGGCGTGCTGATCATGCTGGAGCCGCTCAACCGGTACGAGAACCACATGGTCAACACGCTGGCCGACGCGGTCTCCTACTGCGCCATGGACTCGATCAGGGTCGTCGGCGACACCTACCACATGAACATCGAGGAGGACGACCCCTGCCGCGCGCTGGCCGAGGCCGCCCCCTACCTCGCGCACATGCAGATCAGCGAGTCCAACAGGAACCAGCCGGGCACCGGTCACCTCGACTGGGGCGCGCAGCTCGCCACGCTCGACGCCTTCGGCTACGACGGCTACCTGGCGCTCGAATGCCGCCTGCGCGGCGAGCCGGAGATCGTCCTGCCGGAGACCGCGGCCTTCGTCAGGAAGTTCCTCTGATGCTGCGCGAGGCGATACGTGTCCTGGTGGCGAACTGGGATGGCAGCTACTCGGTTCCCTCCCGCCGGCTCTACCCCCATCAGTGGAGCTGGGACTCGGCCTTCATCGCGATCGGCCATGCCCACTGGGCCCCGAGGAGGGCCAGGTCGGAGCTGCTGAGCCTGTTCGGCGCCCAGTGGCGTGACGGGCGGGTGCCGCACATCGTCTTCAACCCGAAGGTGCCCGACGGGGCCTACTTCCCGGGCCCCGACTTCTGGCAGACCCGCGCGCCGTCAGGGACCGCGACCTCCGGCATCATTCAGCCGCCGGTCCACGCGCTGGCCGCGTGGAAAACGCACCTGGCCGAGCCGGACCCGGCCTTCCTGCGCCGGATCTACCCGCGGCTGGTGGCCCAGCAGGACTTCCTGCGGACGGCCAGGCGCTCGCCCGAGGGCCTGATCTCGATCGTGCATCCCTGGGAGTCGGGCATGGACAACAGCCCGGCCTGGGACGTGCCGCTCCAGGGTGTGCAGGACCGCCCCACCGGGTTCGTCCGCAGGGACATCGACACCGTCAGCGCCGAGGAGCGGCCGACCGACCGCGACTACGAGCGCTATGTCGCCCTCGCCAAGGCCTACCGCGACTCCGGCTACCGCCGGCCTGGCGCGTTCCACATCGAGGACCCGCTGTTCAACACCGCGTACGGCGTGGCCGAGCAGACGCTCGCCAAGATCGCCGAGGTGTGCGGCCTGGACCCCGAGCCGCACGAGCGCGAGGCGGAGGCCATCACCGCGGCCATGATCGAGCACCTCTACGGCGGCGAGCTCTTCCAGCCCCGCGACGTGAACACCGGACACCTCATCCACTCGGCCAGCGCCGCCGGGCTGACGCCGCTCATGCTGTCCGGACTGCCGGGCGAGATCGCCGACACGCTGATCGCGACCGCGCTGGACCGCTTCGCCTTGAAGGACGGAGTGCTGCCCAGCTTCTCGCCGTCGGCGCCGGAGTTCGACCCGGTCCGCTACTGGCGGGGCCCGAGCTGGATCAACCTCTGCTGGCTGGTCTGGCAGGGGCTCAAGGACCGCCGCCCCGACCTGGCCGGCCCGCTCGCCGACGGAATGATCACCATGGTGGCGCGCTCCGGCTTCCGCGAGTACTTCGACCCGTTCACCCTGCGCGGCCACGGCTGCCACGACTTCAGCTGGTCAGCCGCCCTCCTCCTCGACGTCGTCGCAGAGCACGGCCTGGACGGTGTGGCGGCGGCCGGCGGCGAGATCGGTGAGGAACTGGGGAGCCTCGGGAAAGCCGACCACGTCAGTGATCAGGTGCCGGCGTAGCACTCCGCCGTGCCGCCTGAGCAGGTTGATCGTCTCGTGTGAGAGCCGCTCCCTGTCCCAGGCGTGCGCCAGCCCGCGCGGCACCCTGCCGATCTGGGCGCAGCGCACCGTCAGCCCGTTGTGGTGGAACTCCTCGCCGAGCCGCACCTCCTGCGCGCCCTGCGTGTAGAAGGCCAGGTCGATCAGCGTGCCCTGCGGCCGCAGCAGCCGCAGGGCGAGCGCCAGGGCCCGGGGCTGGCCGCGGCACTGGAACACCACGTCGGCGCCCCGGTCGCCCGGACCGTGCCGCCAGCGGCGCTTCAGCGCCACAGCGGGGTCGTCGTCGGCGGCCATCACGTGCGAGCCGAGCGCCTCGGCGACCGCCAGCCTGGCCGGGGTCTCGTCCACGACCACGACCTCGGCCGCGTCGCAGGCCCTGGCGAAGCAGGCGGTCAGCAGGCCGACCACGCCCGCGCCCACGACCACCACCCGGCGGCCCCGTACGCCGTCGCCCAGGTGCCGCACCGCGGGGCCGTGCAGGTCGTGTGCCGCGTGCAGCAGGCCGTTGGCGCAGATCGGGCCCATGTGGGCGACGTAGATGCCGAGGAGCGGGTCGAGGTCGTCGGGCAGCTCGACGAACCTGTCCTCCATCGGATCCGCCACATAGTCCGTGCGGTGCCCGTAGCACATCGCCACCAGCGCGCCCTCGCTCACGGCCCGTGTACGGGTCTCCACCACCAGGCCGACCTGCATGTAGCCGATGCCGCGCACCGGATACGCGACCGAGGGCGTGCCCTCGGTGAACAACCCGAGCGCGTGGTCCCACGTGGAGGTCAGGGAGGGGTTCGTGCCCTTGACGAAGGTCAGCTCGGTCCCGGCCGACACGCCGCTGTGCGTGGTCGCCACCCTGAACCCGCCCTCGTGGATGCCGGACAGCTTCTCCTCGACCAGCGCCACCTCCCCGGGCGCCTCAATGCTGAGCACTTTACTCATCGAGCATCACCGGCCTCCGTTCCGCGGCGGACCGGGCGAGCGCCAGCGCCAGGCGATGGGTCCGCAGAGCCTCACGGTACGGCACGCGCACGTCCGCGTCCTTGCCTTGGACGGCGTCGATGAACTCCCGGTCCACCCGGGTCTTGGCCTGCCCGTCGTCCTCGATGACGCGCTGCCCGTCGACCAGCAGCCGCGTCTCGCTCAGCTCCAGCGCGATGCCGTCGGCGCAGATCTCCAGCCCCACGCGGTGCTTCTGGGTGAGCAGGCAGGAGGTGGCCAGCAGGCCGGCCGCGCCGCCGGCGAAGCGCATCACCGCGGCCGTGGCCCGGTCCACCTCGCCGTCATGGGTGTTGTCCTCGGGGACGGCATGCACCATCGCGACCTCGCCCACCAGAACCCGGGCCAGGTCCAGCACGTGGACGGCCTGCTCGATGATCTGGCCGCCGGACATGCTGCGGTTGAGCCACCAGGCGACCGGGGGGATCTTGTCGAGCCAGTGGCCGAGCGCGAGGCGTACGGGGCGGCCGTCGAGCAGGTCGTGGGCCTGCTCGACGATGCCGAGGTAGCGCCAGTGGTGGCCGACCGCGGACGGCAGGGATTTCCGCGCTATTTCGGACGCGATAAATTCTGCGGTTTCTAGATCTAGTGATAGCGGTTTTTCTACAAAGAGAGGGAGATCACACGACAAGACATCGCGTTCCGGGTTACCGTGCGCGAAAGGAGGAACACAGACATAGACCGCATCCAGACCGCCGGCACTGAGTAGGTCTGCATGGCCGCCATAGGCGGGGGAACCATGCTTCGAGGCCAGAGCCTCGGCCCTGTGGGGATCCGTGTCGGCGACTCCAGCGATCGTGACATCGGGGAATCCGGACAGGACGTCTGCATGGCGAGCGGCGACATTTCCGGCACCTATGATGCCGACGCGGGTCATTGGGGACACAATCTCGCATATGCCACATCCGGTCGCGACCAAACAAACATGTTCAAGGACGTATAGATCGGGCAGAGGTCGTGACCGCATGAGAACGGGGCTGACTGCATGGAAACAGATGTGCGAGCCTTGTCCAGGGTCCAGGAGTGGTACGGCCCCCACTCGAGCACCGCAGCCGAGTGGCCCGTAGACGCCTTAATACTGGCCAAGGGAACCACCACGGTGAGCGTCGTCCTGCCTGCTCGCGACGAGGAGAGCACGGTCGGCGACATCGTCACTGTCATCCGCCGCGACCTCGTCGAGCGCACGCCGCTCGTGGACGAGATCCTCGTGGTCGACTCGAACTCCACGGACGCGACCGCCGAACGGGCCCGCGAGGCGGGCGCACGCGTGGTCGCGCAGAACGAGGTGCTCCCGCAGCTGCCCCAGCTGACGGGCAAGGGCGAAGCACTGTGGAAAGGACTGGCCGAATCGAGCGGCGACCTCGTCGTGTTCGTGGACGCCGACCTGCGCAGCTTCGGCGCGCACTACATATCCGGCCTGGTGGGACCGCTGTTGGTGGACGCCGACACCCACTTCGTCAAGGCCACCTACGAGCGGCCGTACACCGGCGCGGACGGCATCGTCCAGCGGGGCGGCGGCGGCCGCGTCACCGAGCTGGTGGCTCGGCCGCTGATCAACATGTTCTGGCCCGAGCTCGCGGGATTCGGCCAGCCGCTCGGCGGAGAGTACGCCGCTCGGCGCGCGGTGCTCGAACAGGTGCCGTTCGTCACCGAGTACGGCGTGGAGCTGGGGCTCCTCGTCGACCTGCACGAGCTCATCGGGCTGGACGCGATGGCGCAGGTGGACCTGGGCCACCGTACGCACACCCACCAGTCGATGGCCGCGCTCGGCCGGATGGCCGGGCAGATCCTGCTCACCGCCTGGTCCCGGCTGGAACGTCAGGGCCGCGTGATGGCGTCGGAGCCCCCGGCGCACACGTTGCTGCAGTTCGGGCTCGACGGTGACGCCGACCTGGTGGACATGGCCGTGGCGGAGCGACCTCCGCTCGCCTCCCTCGTCCTGGAGGAGGATGTGGCATGAAAGTCCTGATCAACGCGGGGCCATGGCTCACGGTCCCGCCCCCTGGCTACGGCGGGATCGAGAACGTGGTGGCGACGCTGGTGCCCGCGCTGCGCGAGCGGGGCGTCCAGGTGGTGCTGGCCTCCGTGGGGACGAGCACGCTGGACGTGGACGAGCTGATCAGCGTCTACGACGAGGGGCAGTTCACGGAGTTGCAGAAGCCGTACAACCAGGTCATGGGCATCGCGCACGCGCACCAGGCGCGGCTGGTCGCCGAGCTGCGCGCCCGCGACGACATCGACCTCGTCCACGACCACCTGGAGGTGGTCGGGCCGGCGATCCTGGCCGCCCTCGGCGGGCCTCCCGTCCTCCACACCCTCCACTGGGACCTGCGTAAACATCCGGACTTCTACGGCGCGTTCCCGTCGTCGATCGCCGTCAACGGCGTCTCGGAGTCACAACTCGCCCGCGCCCCCGACGCCCTGCGCGCCGCCTCGCTCGGCGCGATCCACCTGGCCACGCCGCTCACCGACCGTGACGTACCGGCGGCGCGCGGGGAGCATTTCGTGGTGATGGGCCGGATCTGCCAGCTCAAGGGCCAGCATGTGGCGGCCAGGCTCTGCCAGAAGCTGGGTCTGCCGCTGGTGCTGGCCGGACCCGTCAGCGGCCGCAACACCCCGGCCGAGCTGGACGTCGTGGCGCAGAACCCGTACCACCCGCTGTACGGCCACCCGGACGTGCGCTACCACCTCGACCAGGTGTCCCGCTACCTCGACGAGGAGCTGGTCAGGTGGGTCGGCGCGGTGGGCGGTCCGGCCAGGGACTACCTGTACGCCTCGGCCCGCGCCGCGCTCTTCCCCATCCAGTGGGACGAGCCCGGCGGCACGGCCGTCGTCGAGGCGCTGGCCCTCGGGGTGCCGCCCATCGGGCTGCGCCGCGGCTGCCTTCCCGAGATCATCGACCACGGCCGCACCGGCTTCCTGGCCGACAGCGAGGAGGAGCTGGCCGAGTGGGTGCTGCGGGTGGACGAGCTGGATCCCGAGGAGTGCCGCGCCGAGGCCCGCCGCCGCTTCTCCCCGTCGGTCATGGCCGAGCGTTACCTGGAGCTGTACGAGAGGGTCGTACGACCGTAATCTTCGCCATCGGTCCCCGCCGGATGCGATCGCGGGGACCGGGGCGAGACCAGCTCACGGAGGCCGGGCAGGCAGCCGCGGCTTACGAGAAGCTCCGGGGCAGCACGGTGACCGGGCAAGACGACGCCCGCAACATCTTCATGGCCAGCTCGCCGAGAAACACCCGGTGCGGCTGCGCGTCCTCGCTCGCCGCACAGACCAGCAACTCGCCGGGCACCCACTCGACGTCGGCCATCGCGGCGGCCACGTCGTGCCCCTCGGCCACCTCCGACTCCGCCTCGATCCCCGTGCTCTCCCAGGCCAGCCGAACGGCCAACGCGAGATCATCCCTGAGCTTGCCCTGATCCTCGGTACGCAGGTCGAAGGTGATCAGCCGGAGCGGCACGCCCAGCCGCAGCGCCGCCTGCGCCATCCGCTCGACCGCCGCGTCACACTGCGGCCGGTGCACGTAGGCCAGCGTGAGGCGGCTGGGCACGTCGGACGGCACGTACTGGTCGGGCGCCAGCATGACCGCCTCCGACGACCGGTGGAGCAGGTGGTCGGAGGTGGCGCCGATGGCGATGCGGCCGTGCTGCCCGCCGTCCGTCGAGCCGACAACGATGAGGTCGGCCCTGATCCGGCTGGCCAGCACCGACAGCCCGCGTCCGGTGCCTCTGCTCTCGTACGTGATGTACTCGGCCGGCGTCGGACCCAGCTCCTCGGCCGCGTGCGCCAGGTTGGCCTGCGCCTCGACCGCCAGCCCCGGGCTGCCCGGCGGATAGATCGTCGCGACCGTGAGCTCGCCACCCGTGACCCGCGCGATCGCGGCGCCAAGGGCCAGAGCCTCCCGTCCTCCCGCGTCGCTGGTATAGCCGACGATCACGTGCTCACCGATCACGACTGCCCTCTTACCCGCTCTGACCTGGGAATACGCCGCCTCGATCCGAACGTTGTAAACCATCGGAGGCGCAAAACAGTGAAGATTACTCTTGACATCCACTTCAACGGGGCCCTGGGCCCGATCACCCTTCGTGAAGCGGTTCAGCAGCTGCGTGAGCACGATCTGGCCTGCACGGTGGCTGCGGACATCGTCGACAAGAAGGTCACCATTTTCGCCGACTGCGTGGCGCGCGGCTTCACCCCGCTCCGCAGCGAGATCATGGCGGCGTACTACGTGGCCGAGCGCGATGCCACCACAGAGGCGTTCGATCGCGGGCTCATCACCCAGACCGAGCTGGAGACTCAGCACGCCGCCCTGGCGTACCAGCTGCTTACCTGACCTTCGTCACGCCAGGGGATCGGCCGCCTGCCGCCGTACGCCATGCGCGTGGACCCCAGCGAAGCGGTCCGTCGTCGCGATCAGCCGGTCCAGGATGCCTGGCTCGATGTAGGCGTGCCCGGCGTCGTGCACCACGTGGAACTCCGCTTCCGGCCACGCCTTGTGCAGATCCCACGCGGTCGCCATCGGCGTGCACGCGTCGTAACGGCCCTGCACGATCACGGCGGGAATGTGCCGGATCTTGTCGACCTCCCTGATGAGCTGATCGGGCGTGAACCAGCCGCCGTGGTGGAAGTAATGGTTTTCGATCCGGGCGAAGCAGACGGCCATCTTGTCCTCCCCGAACTCGGCGACCAGCTCGGGATCCGGCAGCAACGTGATCGTGCCCGCCTCCCACTGCGCCCACGCCTTGGCCGCGGCCAGCCTCGCGTCCGCGTCCTCTCCTTCCAGCCGCTTGCGGAACGCCGCCATCAGATCGCCCCGCTCGGCCTCCGGGATCGGCGCGACATAGCGCTCCCACAGGTCTGGAAACAGATGGCAGGCCCCCTCCTGGTAGAACCAGTGGAGCTCCTGCGGCCGCAACGTGAAGATTCCCCGCAACACGAGCTCGGTCGTCCGGTCGGGATGTGCCTGCGCGTACGCCAGCGCCAGCGCGCTGCCCCACGACCCCCCGAACACCTGCCATCGGTCTATGCCCAAGTGCTCGCGCAGCCGCTCCATGTCCGCCACCAGGTGCCACGTGGTGTTGGCCGTGAGGTCGGTGGCCGGGTCACTGGCGTGTGGCAGACTCCGCCCACAGTTGCGCTGGTCGAACAGCACGATGCGGTAGAGCTCCGGATTCCACTGGCGACGGTGATTGGCGGTGCACCCGCCGCCCGGCCCGCCGTGGAGCATGACGGCGGGCTTGCCGTCGGGGTTGCCGCAGACCTCCCAGTAGATCTGGTTGCCATCGCCTACATCGAGCAGGCCGGAGTCGTACGGGTCGATGGGCGGATACAAGGTTTTCATGCCTCCCGATCCTGCCTCATGTGCGTGGGTGGCTCGCGATGCCTGAGGCCGTGGCAGCTGAGCTCTTCTATGCCGCCAGGACCTGTGCCGGGTCCGGGGAGTGGCAGTCGACGGAGGTCAGGGTGGCGTGGTGGGTGGCCTGGGTGGCGCAGAGCCAGTCGTTGAGCGAGCCGGTGAACCCGGACGGTGGGCCGACCTTGAGGCAGGTGATCTGGCCCGTGCCGGGGGCGGGGCCGACCTTCAGGCGGCGGATGCTGCCGGTGCGGCCCAGCTCGCCCGTGTCGGCGTCGTAGGGAGTCAGGTGCACGCCGAAGGGCAGGCCGGTCCCGTCTGGCTGGTCCGATGGCTGGATGCGAAGGAAATCGTCGAGGTGACGCTCGGTGGCGTGCGGGTGGCTGGTGACGTAGGCCAGGTGGTCCGTGACCAGGCGGTGGGCGACCGTGCGGAGGAGGTTGGTCGCGCACAGGTTGTGGGCGCAGGCCGCGCCGTCGAGGGTGATCTCGGGCAGGGCGAAGCGGCGCAGGCCGCGCGAGGTGACGCGCAGGCAGCCGCACACGGCCGTGTCGGCCGGGTCCCAGGGCGGGCACGTGGCGTCGTCGTGGACCTGGACGTCCCAGGCGAGCCAGTCGTCGCCGAGGTCGAACTCGGCCGGCTCGGTGGCGCATCTGCCGCAGGTGAGCAGGGTGGAGCCGAGCAAAGGGTCGATCAGGATGCCGTCGCATTCGCGGGCCAGGGACCGGGCGACTGCTCGTGCCGCCTGCACCTGGACGGGAAGCTTGTGCGGCGGCGCTGTAGCCGACACGACGATGTGCTGCTTCGTGCGGCGGAGGCGGCGTCGGTCGTCGTCGGTGAGTGCGGCTCCGGATGGTTTCCACGGGGTCGCATGGTGGGTCACGGTCAGGGATCGGCTGCCCATCGCGCTGACCACGGCCTTCTTATGCGGTCCTCCGACGCGCCAGGGCACGAACGAGCCGAGATCGAACGGCAGATGCTCCATGGCGATGACGAACAGGGATGTCAACGTGCGAGGCAACGGGAGAATGATCTTCATGAGTGGCCTCCGTGATCGTGATGGGATCCCGTCGGGTTGGTGAGGCACTCAGGATCGGAGATGGCGGCCGGGCCGGTGAAGACGAACCGGATTCTGTGGATAAGGGCGACTGAAGGCGCCGCCCTTGTGGATGACGTGCGCGCCGCGCTGACCTGAACCAGCTCTTGGGCCGACGCGCGCCACTCCGGTAGCGTATGGACGCTCCAGGCGCCCACAGCTGACGCATGAGGACCTTGTGACGCTCCCTCCAGTGCCCCGCCTCGACATTCACCAGCACCTGCGTAACCTCCCCATACCTCTTGTCTATGAGGGGCCTTGCCCCGGCGGCCAGGTCGGTGCGGCCTATGTGCGCTGGCCTGACGGCCACCGATCGGTGCTGACCCGCGGTCCCGATGTGAGCCACCTGTTGGCAGTGGCGCGGGCCGCGGGCATCCCCGCGCCGAGGTACGAACTGGTCCAGCCTCCGGTGGTCGTCCAGGAGCTGCTCCCCGGCTCCGCCGCGTCAACCCCAACAGCGGCGATCGTGCAGTCCATGATCGAGATCAATCGGCGGTGCCGCGGCATCCTGGCCGGGCGTTCCGACATCCCAGGACTCCGGCTCCATCTACGCGAGGACGGGCCGGGCTTCTGCTTGCACGAATCGCTCCGCACCTACGACAGCCGGACACGACACTTGCTCGATCAAGTGGAGGAGATCGGCCGGGCCTTTCCTGACACCCTTGAGGGTGACGACCTCGTCCACACCGACTTCCATCCGGAGAACGTGCTGGTGGACGCGACGGGTGCGGTCACCGGTGTGATCGACTGGGACGGCGCCACCCGCGGCAACGCGGACTTCGACCTGTTCACGCTCAGGTTCGACCTCGCCCACCGCGCCCCTGACCTGCACGTGGACGTGCCCGACACGGTGGCCCTCCTCTGCTGGGCACACATGAGCCTGCGCATGGTGGATTGGGCCATCCGGCACTTCACCGCCGCTGAGGTGACCGCATGGCTGGACGTGGCACGCAGCCTCCGGCCGCGGTGACGGCCGCGGAGACGGTCACGGAGGCACGGGACGGCAGATTGCCAGAGACTGGCCAGGAAGTCGCAGCCCGTCCTCGCCCGCTGTGACAGGCTCGTCCGAGGCCAGTAGCACTGTCCCGGCCGGCACCGGCACCGTCACCGACTCCTGCGCGAAGTTCACGCAGACCGCCAGCGCCCCCCGCCACATGATCAGCCACGTCCCGAGCGGATCCACCTCCACCCGCACCCGCTCCAGCCGCGGATCCGACAGCTCGGGAAGCGCCTTGCGCAGCGCGATCAGGTCGCGGTACCAGCACAGCAGCGACCAGTGCGCCTCCTCCTTCACCTCGCTCCAGTCCAGCTTCGAGCGCAGGAACGTCTCCTCCTCGGACGGGTCGGGCGCCTCCCACACGTACCCGAACCCGTCGAACTCCCGCTCACGCCGCTCTCCCTCGCTCTCGCGCAGCGCGGGCTCCAGGTGGTCGGAGAAGAACAGGAACGGCGTGCGCGCCCCCCACTCTTCCCCCATGAACAACATCGGCGTGAACGGCGAGGTGAGCAGCAGCCCTGCCCCGAGCTTGAGCGCCGGGATCGGCAGCCGGTCGCCGGCCGGCCGGTTGCCGATCTGGTCGTGGTTCTGCAGGCAGGCCACCAGCCGGTGCCCGGGCACGCCCGCGAAGGAACGACCGTGCGCGCGCCCGCGGAAGCTCGAGTACGACCCGTCGTGCAGCACGCCGCCCATCAGCGTCTTGGCCAGCGCGGGCAGGCCGGCGAAGTCCGCGTAGTAGCCGTGGCGCTCGCCGCTCACCGCGCAGTGGAGGGCATGGTGCACGTCGTCGTTCCACTGCGCGGTCATGCCCAGCCCGCCGGCCTCCAGAGGTCGCACCATGCGCGGGTCGTTGAGGTCGGACTCGGCGATCAGGGTCAGCGGGCGGCCGAGCGCGCAGGCCAGCGCGTCGACCTCCACCGCCAGCTCGGCCAGCAGGTGAGTGGCGCGCCGGTCGTGCAGCGCGTGCACGGCGTCCAGCCGCAGCCCGTCGATGTGGTAGTCGCGCAGCCACTGCACCGCGTTGCCGATGAAGTATCGCCGCACCTCGTCGGAGCCGGGCCCGTCCAGGTTGACGGCATCGCCCCAGTAGCTCCCCTTGAAGCCGGCGAAGTACGGCCCGAACGGGTGCAGGAAGTTCCCGGACGGCCCGAGGTGGTTGTAGACGACGTCCAGGATCACGCCGATCCCGGCCCGGTGGCAGGCGTCCACGAACGACTTGAGCCCGTCGGGGCCCCCATAGGTCTCGTTCACGGCGTACAAGTCCACGCCGTCGTACCCCCAGTTCCGCCCCCCTGGAACGGGCGCGACCGGCATGATCTCCACGAAGTCCACGCAGAGCTCGACGAGGTGCTCGAGCCGCTCGACGGCCGCCTGGAACGTCCCCTCGGTCGTGAACGTCCCGATGTGCAGCTCGTAGATCACGGCCCCGCGCAGGTCCCGGCCCTTCCATTCGTGGTCGGACCAGGTGAAGCGGGCGTGGTCGTACACGGCGCTCGGCCCGAAGACGCCGTCCGGCTGCCGCCGTGTCCGCGGATCGGGGTACGGGCCCTCGCCGTCCACCATGAAGGCGTACCTGGCGCCGTGCCCGGCCTCCTCCACCTCGGCCGACCACCATCCGTCCGCCCCGCGGGACATCGGGCGCCGGTCGCCCAGGACGATCAGCTCGACTGACGTGGCGTTCGGCGCCCAGACCTCAAAGATCATGTCTCTCCAGGAGTGAGACGGGGTATTGACCGAGCAGGTGAGCGATAGGGATCCGGCCCGTGTGGAGGCCGCCGGTGAGCAGGTCCCGCCATGTGCCCGCGGGCAACGTCAACGTCGTGCCGCCCCAGCCGGTCCTGGCCAGGCGCACCGGGAGCCGGGTGGCCACGGCGACGGCCCGCGGGTGATGATCGTCCCCCCGGCCGAAGGCGATCACATGCTCCGCCGCCTCCCCCTCCGCGCGCATCGGCAGGTACGCCGCCGCGCCCCCGAGCCGCCGGCGCAGCCGCAGCGCCTGGGTCGTGACCAGCAGCTTGGCCGCGTCCCACGAGGTCTCGGGCTTGCGCGGGTACGTCACCGGCCGCCGGTTGTCCGGATCGACGAGTGAGAAGTCGGTCGTCTCGTTGCCCTGGTACACGTCGGGCACTCCGGGCATCATGAGCTGCACGAGCTTGGCGCCCAGTGAGTTGGACATCGCGAAGGGCTCGATCCGCTCGGTGAACTCCCCGATCGGCAGCCGGACGGCGGCCTCGGCGAACTCCCGCAACCCGCGCTCATAGGCCGGATCCGGATTTATCCAGGAAATGGCGGTCTTTGCCTCGCGGGCCGCCTTGAGCAGGTAGTCCGTGAACCGCTCGGCCGAGATGGGCCAGGCCGCCATGAGATTCTGCCAGGCCAGATAGTCCAGGTGGGGATCGAACCGCACGGTCGCCGACCATTGCGCCACCGCCGCGGCCCACTCCTCCGGCAGCTCCGACAACACCGACAGCCGGGCCCGCACGTCCTCCGACCGCTTGGTGTCGTGGGTGGACAGCGTGGTCATCGTGTACGGCCGCAGCTCGGCGCAGTAGTCGTGGAAGTCCTCCACGGAAACCCCGAACGCGTCCGGCTCTCCGCCGACCTCGTTGAGGCAGGCCAGCGGATACCACCGATAGAGCGCCGTGTCCTCGACCCCCTTGGCCATGACCGGGCCGCACGACTGCTGGAAACGCACGATGGACTCGGCGGAGCCGTACAGGACCTGGCGGACGAGCGGTTGCACAGCGGGGGAGCAGGCCTCGGCGGCCAGCTCGACGATCTCGACGGACTCGGGCGGTGCCGGCTCGCCCGGTACCACGTACGCACGGTAGACCGGCATCGCGGCGAGCAGCTCTCGCACCGCGTCGGGAGCGCACCCGGTGGCCCTGGCCAGCCGGTTGACCTCGGCGCCGAAGAACAGCTCCAGGACCTCCCGCTTGGCTTGGGCCATCACCGGACGGTAATCGGCGGGCTGCCCGGTCAGCTCGGTGAAGAGCCGGACGAGCGGCTCCTTGCCCGCCGGGTCGACGAAGAGGCCGTTGACCCGGTTGAGCACGTCGTAGCCGGTGGTGCCGTCGCAGGCCCAGTCGGTGGGAAGCAGCTCGGGGCCGATGAGGATCTTCTCGACGACCGTCCAGGTCTCGCCTGCCCGGGCCCGCAGCCGGTCGAGGTAGCCGCGCGGGTCGGCGAGCCCGTCCGGGTGATCCACGCGCAGCCCGTCCACCAGCCCCTCGTCGAGCAGCCAGAAGATCACCTCATGCGTGGCGAACAACACGGCCGGGTCCTCCACCCGCAGCCCGATCAACGTCGACACGTCGAAGAAGCGCCGGTAGCCCGGCCCCTCGCGCCAGTCGACCAGCCGGTAGTGCCCGGGATAGGGGAAGGTGTGCTCGTGGTAACGCAGCACGTCGCCATCGACCACAGGTGGCGTGTCGTCCCCGAGGACCGGCAGCGCCACCTTCCCGTCCACCCATTCGATGTCGAACCACTTCGCGTACGGCGAGTCCGGCCCGTTTTTTAAGACCGACCAGAACTGGGCGTTCATCGTGTTCATGTGGTTCGGCACGATGTCCACCACCACGCCCAGGTCCTGGGCGGCCAGCTGCTGCGCCATCTCCCTGAACCCGCTCGCCCCGCCGAACTCCTCCCTGATCCTGGAGTGGTCGGTGACGTCGTAGCCGTGCCGCGACTCGGGCGTGGACTGCAGGATCGGCGACAGGTAGACGTGGCTCACGCCGAGATCGCGCAGGTAGCCGGCGATCTCGGCCACCTGGGCGAAGCCGAAGTCCGGGGTCAGCTGCACCCGGTAGGTGGAAACCGGCTTAGACACGGCGCAGCACCCGTACGCTGCGGCCGGGCACCGCGATCGCCTCGCCACCGCGGCACATCCGCGCGTCGAGCATGATCGGCATGGCGGTGTCGATCTCGGTGTGCCACATCTCGCCATAGTCCTCGGGGATCGTGAACTTGATCGTGTCGTAGTGGGCGTTGAACAGCAGCAGGAACGAGTCGTCCCGGATCGGCCGGCCGCGCCGGTCCGGCTCGGTGATGGCCTCGCCGTTGAGGAAGACGGCCAGCGACTTGGCGTATCCAACGGTCCAGTCGCTGTCGGTCATCTCCTCACCGGAGGGGGTGAGCCAGGCGATGTCGTTCTGGCCACGGACCGGCTTGCCGTAGAAGAACCTCCTGCGGCGGAACACCGGATGTTTCTTCCGCAGCGCCGCCAGGCTCTGCGTGAACTCCAGCAGCAGCCAGTTTTCCCGCACGTCCGACCAGTCGACCCAGGTCAGCTCGTTGTTCTGGCAGTAGCCGTTGTTGTTGCCCCGCTGCGTGCGGCCCAGCTCGTCGCCGTGGGAGAGCATCGGCACGCCCTGGGACAGGAACAGCGTGGTGAGGAAGTTGCGTTTCTGCTGCTCGCGCAGCGATTCGATGGCGATGCCCGCCGGGCCCTCCTCGCCGCAGTTCCACGACCTGTTGTCGTCGGTGCCGTCGCGGTTGCCCTCCTTGTTGGCCTCGTTGTGCTTGTTGTTGTACGAGACGAGGTCCTGCAGGGTGAAGCCGTCGTGGCAGGTGACGAAGTTGATCGAGGCGGCGGGCCGGCGGCTGTCGTCCTGGTAGAGATCGCTCGAGCCGGTGAAGCGTGACCCGAACTCCGGCAGCGTGGCCGCCTGCCCGCGCCACAGGTCGCGGATGGTGTCGCGGTAGCGCCCGTTCCACTCGGTCCACCGGGACGGGAAGTTGCCGACCTGATAGCCGCCCGGGCCGACGTCCCACGGCTCGGCGATGAGCTTGACCTGCGACAACACGGGATCCTGCTGCACCAGGTCGAAGAACGCGCTCAGCCGGTCCACCTCGTGCAGCTCCCTGGCCAGCGTCGAGGCCAGGTCGAAGCGGAACCCGTCCACGTGCATCTCGATGACCCAGTACCGCAACGAGTCCATGATCATCTGGAGCACGTGCGGGGAGCGCATGAGCAGGCTGTTGCCCGTGCCGGTGGTGTCCACGTAGTACCGCTTGTCGTTGCTGACCAGCCGGTAGTAGTTGATGTTGTCGATCCCCCGGAAGCCCAGTGTCGGCCCCAGATGGTTGCCCTCGGCGGTGTGGTTGTAGACGACGTCCAGGATCACCTCGATGCCCGCCTCGTGCAGTCCCCTGACCATGGCCTTGAATTCCAGCACCTGCCCGCCGCGCTGCCCCTGGCTGGAGTAGCGGTTGTGCGGCGCGAAGAACCCGATCGAGTTGTAACCCCAGTAGTTGGACAGCCCGCGCTGCTCCAGGATGTGGTCGGTGACGAACTGGTGCACCGGCATGAGCTCCAGCGCCGTCACGCCCAGCTTGGTGAGGTGGTCGAGGATCTCGGGGTGGTGCAGGGCCGCGTACGTGCCGCGCAGATGCTTGGGGATCTTGGGGTGGCTGATCGACAACCCGCGCACGTGGGCCTCGTAGATCACGGTGTCGTGGTACGGCCTGGCGGGCGGCCGGTCGTGGCCCCAGCCGAAGAATGGGTTGATCACGATTGAACGCGGCACGTACGGGGCCGAGTCCAGGTCGTTGCGCGTGTCGGGGTGGCCGAAGCGGTAGCCGTACACGGCCTCGTTCCAGGTCACCCCGCCCTCGATGGCCATGGCGTAGGGGTCGAGCAGCACCTTGGCCGGATTGCACCGCATCCCGCGCGCCGGATCGTACGGCCCGTGGACCCGGTAGCCATATCGCTGGCCAGGCCCGATGCCCGGCAGGTAGCCATGCCAGATGAAGCCGTCCACCTCACTGAGCGGCACCCTCGACTCCACGTTGTCCTCGTCGAACAGGCACAGCTCGACCACGTCCGCGACCTCGGTGTAGAGCGAGAAATTGGTGCCGGCCCCGTCATAGGTGGCTCCGAGCGGATAGGGGTCTCCCGGCCAGATCTCGATCATCGAGGCTCCCTTGCGGTCTCTCCCCATGTTCTGTCCCCCCGCTCAGCCGGACAACCCGGGCATTGCCGAACCTCCTTCTTCCTTCCCACGCTCACCAGGTCGTTACTCCAGCTGAGCGAGGGTGAGCCGGTCCTGCCGTCGTGGCAGGAGTTTGCGAGGCCGGTTCCCGGCAACGTGGCGCGTCATGAGCGGTTTCAAGCAGTTCTTACTTCGCGGCAGGCAGCCGAACTTCGCCGACTACTCCTTCACGATCAACGGCAGCCGGTTCATGTATGGTGACTTCCTCAACCACCTGATCAGCTTCCTGCTCATCTCGGCCATCGTCTACTGGCTGATCGTGGCCCCGATGACCAAGCTGATCAGACTGTTCGACCGCGACAAGGCGGCGACGACCAAGCAGTGCCCGGAGTGCCTCAGCGACATCCCCGCCGAGGCCCGGCGCTGCGCCCACTGCACCTCCGAACTGGTGCCTGAGTCGGAAAAACCCAGGTAGTCACCTGCTTAACGGCCCCTGCGGCGCACGGTCGCGATGCGGGTTGGAGAAGATGGACCGATGAGCGTTGAGTTGATGGTCTGGGACGAGCCGGTGCCGATCAGCAGGGACCAGGCCCGCGCCGCCTACCTGGCGGTCAAGCGGACCGAGCCGGTGACCGGGGACGTGCCCGAGGTCGCCAAGGAGCTGCCCGGCGAGGTCACGGTCTATCCGGGGCACGTGCTGGTGACGATGGATCTGGACACGATGGACGAGACGTCCGCGCAGGTGTTCACGATCGCGCGGGCGCACGGCCTGGTCTGCTACGACCCGCAACGCGACCTCGTGCACAACGTGGCGCCGCTGGGCGTCTACGACGGCATGCAACTGCACACCGGGGACGGGATGACCGTGCACGATCCCGACCTCGGCCTGGTGCACGACGTGCTGGCCACGTTGTCCCCGCAGAACCCGTTCGTGGCCCTGGTGAACTTCGGGCGCCACTTCCTGCAGGTCTCACCGGGCTACGAGCTGGAGTACAAAGAGGGCACGCTCATCCGCACGGAGGTGCCGGAGCTGGAGGAGGTGCGGCAGGCGTTCCAGGAGTACGCCACCGGCGAGCGCGGGTTCCTGGCCCGCCACGCGTGGTCGTCCTGAGCGCTTCTGGCCACGGCGACACGACTACGATCGTCGCCATGAGTGATGAACCGAAGTTCCTGCGCCTCACGGTCGAGCTGACCGTCGAGGTGCTCGACATCGACGCGCTGCAGGCGGCGGCGCTGGCCGAGATTCGGCACCCCGACGCGGACCTCACCGAGGAGGAGCGTACGGAGCAGGCCGAGCTCGTCAACGCCGACGACACCGGCGCCTCGGCATTGCAGTGGCTGATCGAGCCGGACCACGTGCTGGCGCTGGTCGACCACATCGCCGAGATCGAGCCCCGCGAGGCCGTGCTCGGCGTGGAGCCGTCGGAGGGACCCAGCGAGGAAGAAGAAGAGCACGACCACGTGTGACCGACACAGCGGTGGCCACGGCGTTCGGAGGCGTCGTGGCTTTTCGCATGTCGCTCGCTAAGATCGAAACCTTCCAGCCGCACCCATAGCCGCAAGGGGCACACCGTGATCGTCGCTTTCTCCATCACCCCGCTGGGCGTCGGCGAGGGCGTCGCCGAGCCCGTGGCCCGCGCCGTCAAGGTGGTCCGCTCCAGCGGCCTGCCCAACCGGACGGACGCGATGTTCACCACGATCGAGGGTGAGTGGGACGAGGTCATGGACGTCGTCAAGCGGGCCGTGGAGGCGGTGGCGGAGGTCGCTCCCCGGGTGAGCCTGGTGCTCAAGGCCGACGTGCGGCAGGGGATCACGGACGGCATGACCTCCAAGGTCGAGTCCTTGGAACGCCACCTGTCGGAGTAGTCCTTCCGCTGACCAAACCGGGGGAGACCCCTCAGCCAACTCGAGATATATCTTGACTCTCTCCATCGACGCGACATATCGTGTGCTTGACCGCCAAACGCGATAGTACGCGTTCCCGAAGGGGGAGAGCAATGGAGCATGAGCGAGTGCCGGTCCTCGTGGTCGGCGGCGGGTATGCGGGGCTGAGCGCGGCGCTGCTCCTGGCCTGGCGCGACGTGCCGGTCATGCTGGTCGAGCGGCATCCGAGCACATCGGTCCAGCCCAAGGCGTTCGGCGTCGGCCCGCGAGCCGTCGAGCTGCTGCGCCCCGTGCCCGGCGTTGAAGAAGCCCTGAGCGGCATCTGGGCCGGCATCGGTGACAACATGCGCATCGCGATCGGCAAGAGCCTGGCCGACCCGGACCCGCACATGATCATGAGCGACGAGCGCGAGGAGCTGGCCTTCCTGGCCGGCATCACCCCCGCCGCGATGGTCGGCGCGCCCCAGGCCGAGGTCGAGCGCGTGCTCCGCCACAGGGCCGAGGAGCTTGGCGCCGACCTGCGTTTCTCCACCGAGTTGCGTTCGCTGGAGCAGGACGCGGCCGGGGTGACGGCGCTGATCCGCACCGCCGGTGAGGAGCGCCTGGTGCGGGCCGACTACGTCGTGGCCGCCGACGGCTACCGGAGCCCGCTGCGCCGGCTCCTGGGCGTGCCGGCCTCCGGCAAGGGGGAGCTGGGCCGGACGTGCTCGATCATGTTCGACGCCGACCTGTCCGGCCTGGTCCGCGACCGCGAGGTCACCTTGTGGTACCTGCAGAACGAGGTCTTCACCGGAGTGATCCTGACCGGCACCGGCGTGGGCGCGCACGTGCTCGGCGTCAACCTCGCGGAGGGCGAGAGCGAGGCCGACTTCCCCGACGAGCGCTGCGTCGAGCTGATCCGCATCGCCGTCGACCGGCCCGACCTGGACGTGCGCATCCTGGACAAGACGACCTTCGCCATGGCGCACGTGCTGGCCGACACCTACCGGGCCGGGCGGGTGTTCTTCGCCGGGGACGCGGCCCACACCATGCCGCCTACCGGCGGGCAGGGGGGCAGCACGGCGCTCCAAGACGGCTGCGACATCGCCTGGCGGCTCTGGCTGGTGCTCTCCGGGCAGGCCGGTCCCGGGTTCCTCGACACCTACGACGCCGAGCGCCGTCCCATCGGCACGCTGACGGCCGATGCCCAGCTCGCCAACCTCGGCGTACGCATGCCTCCCGCGGCCCGTGTCGGTTACCCCGAGCCCCTGGAGGACCCGATCGGCGCCCTCATCGGATACCGCTACCACTCCACGGCGATTCTGGACGAACCCGGCGACGACGGCTCGATCCTGGAGGATCCCCGTGTGCCGCACGGGCGTCCAGGCAGCCGCGCCCCGCATGTCGTGCTCGACTGGGAGGGCCAGCCCATCTCCACCATCGACCTGTTCGGCTCCGGCTTCGTCCTGCTGGCCGACAAAGAAGGGGGTCAGGCGTGGATCGACGCCGGACGCCTGATCAAGGAGCGATTGGGGGTGCAGCTCACGCGGCTGCTGATCGGCGACGAGCTGAAGGACGCGGAGGGCTGCTGGCGGGAGAGGTACGGCGTCAGCGGGGGCGGCGCCGTCCTGGTCCGGCCGGACGGATATGTGGCCTGGCGCTCCCCGGACGCCGACCCCGACCCGCTCGCCACGCTGGAACGGGTCCTGCGGCGCGTCCTCAGCCGCTGAGCTAAGGCAGCTTCCACTCCACAGGCGCCGCGCCCTGCTGGGCGAGCAGCTCATTGGCCCGGCTGAACGGCCGCGAGCCGAAGAAGCCGCTGCGCGCCGACAACGGGGAGGGATGGGCGGACTCGATGCGCGGCACGTCGCCGAGCATCGGCGCGAGGTTACGAGCGTCGCGGCCCCACAGGATCGCCACCATCGGCTTGGCCCGCGCCACCAGCGCGCGGATGGCCTGCTCGGTGACCTGCTCCCAGCCCTTGCCCCGATGCGAGGCCGGCTTGCCGGGCATCACGGTGAGCACCCTGTTGAGCAGCAGCACGCCCTGCTCCGCCCACGGCGTCAGGTCGCCGTTGGCGGGACGCGGCAGGCCGAGGTCGGTCTCCATCTCCTTGTAGATGTTGACCAGGCTGCCCGGCAGCGGCCGGACGTCCGCAGCCACCGAGAACGACAGCCCGACCGGGTGGCCGGGCGTCGGGTAGGGGTCCTGGCCCACGATCAGCACCTTGACCTCGTCGAAGGGCTGGTTGAACGCACGCAGGACGTTGGTCCCCGCGGGGAGGTATTGCCTGCCCTCAGCGATCTCCTTGCGCAGGAACTCGCCCATCAGGGAGATCTGCTCGGCGACGGGCTCAAGCGCTGTGGCCCATCCGGCTTCGACGACTTCGTTCAGTGGACGACCGGCCATGGCCGATGAGCTTATCTAGGTCTGGTACGGCTTGAGGCCGAAACGTCGCTCTCAAGCCGTACCAGAATGATCACAGTGCCGGCTTGCCGGGTTTGAAGAGCCAGGCCTCGAAGAGAGCGTCGAGCTGCTTGCCGGACACCCGCTCGGACAGGGCGATGAAGGCGGCCGTGTCGGCGTTGCCGTACTTGTAGTCGCTCGCCCACGCGCGCAGGATCGCGAAGAACGCCGCGTCACCGACCTCGCGCCGCAGCATGTGCAGCGTCATCGCGCCGCGGTCGTAGACGGGGTCGTGGAAGAGGTTCTCCGGGCCGCCCGGGTCGGCGGGCGGGCTCTGCCAGAACTCGTCCTCGGCCGCCGTCGCGTAGGCCGCGTCGAATGAGGTCTGCACGGTACGGGTGCCGAGCTTGTCCGCCCAGAGCCACTCCGCGTAGGTGGCGAAGCCCTCGTTGAGCCAGATGTCACGCCACAACGTCGGCGTCACCGAGTTGCCGAACCATTGGTGCGCCAGCTCGTGCGCGAGCAGCGACTCGCTGGGGACCCGCGGGTAGATGGGCCGCGTCTGGGTCTCCAGCGCGTAGCCGACCTCAGGGGCATGGTCGACGATGCCGCCGGTCGAGGAGAACGGGTACGGGCCGAAGATCGAGCTGAAGTAGTCGAGCACCGGCGGGTGCCGCTCGGGGAAGCCCTTCGCGTCGCCGGCCAGCTTGGGGTCCACGGCGGTGGTGACGCGGTACCCGCCGATCCTGGCGTCGGCGAACTCGAACTTGCCGATCGACACCGTGGCCAGGTAGCTGGCCATCGGCTCACGGGAGTCCCACACGGACGTGGTGCGCTCGCCCTTCGACCACTTCGCCACCAGGTCCCCGTTGGCCACCGCCACCCGGGTGCTCGGCACGGTCACCGTGAACCGATAGGTCGCCTTGTCGGTCATGTGGTGGTTGCCTGGATACCAGGTCATGGCGCCCTGGGGCTCGTTGGCGTTGAAGACGCCGTCGCTCGTCTTGATCCACCCGTCGAGCGAGCCGTCGGGGTCGATGACGTGCGTGGCCTTGCCGTCGTACCGGACGACGACGGAGAAGCCGCGGCCTGAAGGGAGGCTCCTGGCGGGCGTGACCACCAGCTCGGAGCCGCTCTGCGTGAAGGCGGCAGGCCGGCCGTCCACCGTCACCGACCGCACCGCCAGGGTGCTGACGAGATCCAGATTGAAACGGCTCAGCGCCTGCGTGGCCCGGGCGGTGATCCCGGCCACGCCGATGAGGCGTGCGGATGACGGGTCGTAGTCGAGCGAGAGGTCGTAATGGCCGGCATCGTAGCCGCCGTTCCCCTGCTCGGGAAAGTACGGGTCACCCGCACCCGGCGCGCCGGGTGCGGCGTCGTGTGCGAGGGCGGGGGAGAGGGGAAGGGAGATGAAGGCTGCTGCGGTGAGAGCGAGAAGACGCTTCATGCCGATGCATCGGAACGACGAAAACGGACGTTACGGGCGCCCGCTGTGCAGGCGCCCGTAAGCCGTCACTTCACCGAGCCGGCCATCATGCCCTGGACGAAGTACCGCTGGAACGCGAAGAACATGATCAGCGGAATGATCAGCGACAGGAACGCGCCGGACGAGAGGATGTCAACGTTCGACCCGAACTGCCGCATCTGGGACTGCAGATACTTGGTCATCGGCTGGTTCTCGGTGTTGGCGAAGACCAGCGCGATGAGCATGTCGTTCCACACCCACAGGAACTGGAAGATGCCCAGCGAGGCGATCGCGGGCTTGCCCAGCGGGAACACCACCGACGCGAAGATCTTCCACTCCGAGGCCCCGTCCATGCGCGCCGCCTCCAGCAGCGACGCCGGGATGCCGACGAAGAAGTTGCGGAGCAGGAAGATCGCGAACGGGAGCCCGAACGCCACGTGGAACAGCACCACGCCCGGGATCGAGCCGAAGATGCCGGCGTTTCCGTAGAGCGTGGCGACGGGGATCAGCGCGATCTGGATGGGCACGATGAGCAGGCCGACCACGACCAGGAAGGCCGCGTCCCGCCCGGGGAAGTCCATCCACGCGAACGCGTATCCCGCCATCGCCGCGATGCCGATCACCAGGACCGTGGTCGGCACCGTGATCAGCACGGTGTTCCAGAAGGACGCCGTGAAGCCGCTGCCCAGCAGGTTTTGGTAGTTCTGGATGGTCAGCTCGGCCGGCTTGGTGAAGACCGTCCACCAGCCCTCGGCGTTGTTGACCGGCGTGGTCCGCATGGAGACGACCAGCAGGCCGAGCGTCGGGACCAGCCAGAACAGGCCCAGCACCACCATGATGAGCTGGACGGCGCCGCTGCCGATCCGATCCACGATCTTGCTCAGCACGCCCCTGCGCGGCGCACCCGTTTCCAGCCCCTGCGGGGCGGTAGCAGTCGCGCTCGTCATGTGTCTTCCCTCCTGAACCGGCGGATGTTCATGATCATGAAGGGAAGGACCAGAATCAGCAGGAGGATGGCGAGCGCGCTGCCCAGCCCCTGGTTGTTCCCGCCGCCGAACGACACGCGCCACATCTCCAGCGCGACCACGTTCGCCTGCGGCTGGACCGAGGCCGGCGCGATGATGAACACCAGGTCGAACACCTTCAGAGTATTGATGATCATCGTCACGAAGACGACGAGGAGCACCGGCGACAGCAGCGGCACGGTGATCTTGCGGAACACCTGCCACTCCGTGGCGCCGTCGATGCGGGCCGCTTCCAGCGCGTCCCTCGGAATGGCCGCCAGCCCGGCCGCGAGCAGGACCATGGCGAACCCGGCCCACACCCAGACGAACGCGCCGATGATCGCCGGAGTGATCAGCGTCGGGCCCAGCCAGGTCAGCCCCCCGTAGGAGGCCTCAAAGTTCGACTGCGGCAGGCGGATCGTGTAGGAGCCCGCAGGCAGGTCCGCGAAGCGGAACGCGCCCTGGTCGTCGGTCGCGGTGGTCGCGACGACCTGGCCGTTCTGCACCGCCTCGACGGTCATGCCGGGCAGGCCCTTCTCGCCGGTGTCCACCGCGCCGCTCTGGCCGCCGCCTCCCGGCGTGAAGTCGAACCAGACGATGCCCAAGATCCCGCTGCCGCTCGCCGATTCCGGGGCCGGCCGCGCGTCGGCCGGCATGACGGCCGGCTTGACGCCGACGATCGGGATCAGCACCTGCTGGCCCGCCTGGACGGGCTGCTTGGTGACGACCGCGCCGTTCTGGGCGGCGACCGGGGACTGGGCGCCCTCGCGCGGGCGGGCCTCCGGGTACCCCTGCGAGGAGGAGAACGTGTCGTGCACGGTCGTCAGCACCGCGTTGGCCAGGCCCTTGTCCGGGTTCTCCTCGTACACCAGGCGGAAGATCACGCCGGCGGCCATCAGCGAGACCGCCATCGGCATGAACACGATCAGCTTGAACGCCGTCGCCCATTTGATGCGCTCGGTCAGCACGGCGAAGATCAGGCCCAGCGTGGTGACCACGATCGGGGCGATGACCACCCAGATGAGGTTGTTACGGATCGTGGTGAGCGTGCCGGAGTCGGTGAAGATCGTCGTGTAGTTGCCCAGGCCGACGAATCCGGTGCCGTTCGCGTCGAAGAGGCTGCGGAAGATCGAGTAGACGATCGGGTAGACCACCCAGATCCCCAGCAGCAGCGCCGCCGGGAGGAGGAAGGCGATGGCGACCGCCGGCGAGGGGCCGAGGCGTTGTTTCGTGCGGGGGGTTTCAGCCGGTCCGGTGGCGGCCCCGCCCGCGATCTCCGCGGGCGGGACCTTCGGGCCGTCCAACCGTTCGGTCACGGCCTTACCTCTTTACTTCCAGGCCTTCTTGGCCTCGGCTTCGAGCGCCTCCTGGGCGCCCTTGACGTCGGTCGGCTTGCGGACGAAGTCCTGCAGGACCTTCCACTCGCCCTTGCCATCGGTGCCGCCGAACGCGCTGGGCGCCAGGTCGGACATGTCGTAGCGAACGGCGTCGCCGGCCGAGATGATCGTCTGCCCGAGCTGCTTGGTCAGCTCGTTCGGGTAGTTGTCGGGAGAGACGTTCTTGTTGGGCGACAGGTACCCGGGCAGCTTGGCCCAAATCTCGCCGCCCTCCTTGGAGGCCAGGAACTGCAGCAGTGCCATGGCGCCGGGCGAGTCCTTCATCGCCACCGCGATGTCGCCGCCGAGGATGACGGGAGCGGTGTCACCGGCCTTCGGGAACGGGAAGTACTTCGCCTCCTCGCCCACCTTGGCGCCGGACTGCTCGGCCTCGACGGCCACGAAGTCGGCCTCGATGACCATGGCGGACTTCTTGTTGCTGTAGACCTTGCTCACGCAGGTGGGGAAGTCGGTCTGCATCGTGCCAGAGGTCCCGTCGACCAGGAACTCCTGCTTGCCGACGATCTGCTGGATCTTCTCCAGCGCGGTCGTCACGGTCGGGTCGGTCCACGGGATCTCGTGCTTGGAGAGCTTGTCGTAGTTCTCCGGGCCCGCGGTGGACAGGTAGACGTTCTCGAAGAGGTCGGTCAGCGTCCAGCCGGAGGCCCCGCAGAGCGAGAACGGCGGCGTGCCGGAGTCGGCGATGGTCTGCCCGTTCTTGACGAGTTCGTCCCAGGTCGTCGCCGGCTGCACGCCGGCGTCGTCGAACGCCTGCGACCGGTACCAGACCAGCGACTTGTGCGCGGCCTTGATCAGCACGCCGTAGACCTGGCCGCCGGCGGAGCCGAGCTCCTTCCAGTACGGCGTGTAGTTGGCGTCGATCTCGGCGGTGACGGCGTCGGTGAGCGGCTTGAGCGCCTTCTGCTCCACGTACTGCTGCACCAGACCCGGCTGCGGCAGGATGGCCACGTCCGGCGGGCTGCCGGCCTGGATGCGCGGGCCGAGGAAGGCGCCGGTGTCCTCGCCGGTGGAGGCGTAGGTGACCTCGGCGCCGGTCTTGTCGGAGAAGGCCTTGAGCACCTGCTCGAAGTTCTTCTGCTCGGCGCCGGTCCACTTCGCGGCGACTTCGAGCTTCACGCCCTGGAGAGTCTTGGCGCCGGCGGTCGCCGGGGCGGACTCGGACGCGGTGGGCTGCGTCGTCGTCGGCGCGTTACCGCAGGCGGCGACGGCTAGCGCGAGCCCGGCCAGGATCGCTGCTGCACTGGCTTTTCGCATGGCTGCCTCACTGGGTTCTGATGATCTCTTCGAGTTCGGACTTCATGGAGACCGCGACGTCGTCGGCGGACTCGGGGGTGGGGGTGCTGAGGGCCTTGGCGACCGAGCTCGCGATCACCAGGCTCAGCTGGTTGTAGTTGGCGCTGACCGGCCGTGGCTTGGCGGCGAGGATGCTCTCCTTGAGCACCGGCAGGTACGGGAAGCGCTTGATCAGGTCGGGATCGTCGTAGAGCTCGGTCCACACGGGAGGGAAGGATCCCTCGGTGAGGACGCGGCGCTCGTTCTCCAGGCTGGTGAAGTAGCGGATGAACTCCTGGGCGGTCTGCTGGTGCTTGGAGAAGGCGCTGATGGCCAGGTTGGCGCCGCCCAGCGTGCTGGAGCCGGGGCCGGTGAGCCCGGGCAGCCGGGTCACGCCCAGCTTGTCGCCCAGCGTCGCCTTGGCGGGGCCGTAGGCGTGCGGCCAGTTGCGGGCGAAGGCCAGCTCGCCCTCCTGGAAGGCCAGGCGCGACTCCTCTTCTTTGAAGCTCAGCGACCCCTTGGGTATCCAGCCTTCGCGCAGGCCTTGGAGCAGGAAGTCGAGCGCGGTCTCGCCCTTGGCCGGGTCGAGGGTCACCTCCGTGCCATCGTGGCTGAGAATCTGCCCGCCGGCCGACTGCACCGCCTCGGAGAAGTTCACGGTGAGCCCTTCATAGGCCAAGAACTGCCCGGCATAGCCTCCTATATTGTGATTTTTCGTAATTTCACGTGACTGATCGCGTAGCTCGGCCCACGTCCGCGGCGGCTTCTTGACCAGGTCGGTCCGGTAGTAGAGCAGTCCCGCGTTACTCGTGTACGGGACGGCCCAGAGCTTGTCCTTGTAGATCGCCGTCTCCACGACCGGCGGCAGGAACCTGTCGAGCGGGAACAACCCGCGCTCCAGGGGGATGATCCAGCCGTTCTCCGCGAACTCGGCGGTCCACACCACGTCGAGGCCCAGCACGTCGTAGCGGTTGCTCTGGGCCTGGAGGTTGGCCACCATCTGAGCGCGTTGCTCGTCGGCGGCCTCGGGCAGCTCCAGCAGCGTCACCTTCTCGGCCGGGTGGGCCTGGTTCCAGCGATCCAGCAGGGGTTGCAGGTAAGCCGTGGTGTCGCGGCCGGTGGCGAACGTGATGGGGCCGGTTCCGCCCGTATCCGTTTCGCCGCCGCCCTCCTCGCCCGCCGTCGCGCAGCCGCCGGCCGCCAGGAGGACGGCCAGTATGAGCGAAAGCGAGCGCGGCACTCTGTTTCCTCCGTGTTCAGAGTGGTTACATACGTGTTAGGTAGATGCATTCATGTTATGCACACCTGTAATCTGAAGGTCAACGGATAACCGCGTAACGCATTCGTAACACAGCGGGAGGTGAGGCGTGCGGCTTCACCTGCTCGCGCTCCTGGCCAAAGAGCCGGCCCACGGCTATGAGCTCAAGCAGGCCCTTGAGCAGACCTTCGGCAGCGCCTATCCCTCGCCGAACATCGGGCAGATCTACGTGACCCTCGGCAGGCTGGAAAAGGACGGCCTGATCAGGGCCGTGGACGTGGAGCAGTCCAACCGGCCCAACAAGAAGGTCTACTACCTGACCGCCAAGGGCCGCGATGTGCTCACCACCTGGGTGGATGAGCCCACCGAAGGGCCCAGGGTACGCGATGAGTTCTTCATGAAGCTCGTGCTCGCCCCGCTCACCGGCATCGCCGACCGGATGGCGCTGATCAACCGGCAGCGCCGCCACTACCTCGGCCTCATGAGCGACCTCAACGACCTGCTGTCCCGCACGCCGCCGACGGACCGGGTGGCCATTCTGCTCATCGAGGGGGCCATGCTGCACCTGCAGGCCGACCTTGACTGGCTGGAGCGGTGCCAGGAGGATCTGGCATGAGCTCCGTCCTGAAAACGGTCAATCTAGTCAAGATCTACCAGGATGGCGCGGTGCCCGTGCCTGCCGTGCGCGGGGTGGACCTGCAGGTGGAGCCGGGCGAGTTCGTCGCGATCATGGGGCCTTCCGGATCGGGCAAGTCCACGCTCGTCCACATGCTGGGCGGGCTCGACACCAGGACCAGCGGGGAGATCTGGCTCGACGGCAAGCGCGCCGACACGCTCTCGGAGAGCGCGTGGGCGGTGCTGCGGCGCAAGAAGATCGGCTTCGTCTTCCAGTTCTTCAACCTCGTCGCCAACATGACCGTGGGCGACAACGTCGAGCTGCCCGCGCTGCTGGCCGGGGCCTCACCCAAGGTCGCCCGCGAGCGCAGGGAGAGCCTGCTGGCCGCGCTCAACCTCACCGACCGCGCCGACGCCGCGCCCGCGCAGCTGTCCGGTGGCGAGCAGCAGCGGGTGGCGCTGGCCAGGGCGCTGGCCAACCAGCCCAGCCTGCTGCTGGCCGACGAGCCGACCGGCAACCTCGACAGCCGCAACACGCGCGACGTGCTGCGGCTGCTCAGCGATGTGCACAAAGAGGGCCAGACGATCATCATGGTCACCCACGACGCCCGCGTGGCGAGCCTGGCCGACCGGCTGGTTTCGCTGTTCGACGGGGAGATCGTCGACGACGGCCGCATCGCCCGCAGGCGCACCGGCACGGCCGGCGAGGTGATCGACCTCCGATGAGCCCACCCCGCCCCGCCGCCTTCGCACCCGTCCCTTCCCCGCGCGCACCCGGGCCGGCACGTGGCCGGCGGAGCGCGTCATGAGCGCCTCGCTGGCGGGAAGCCGGTGGATCAGGGCCGACCTGCGGGCCAGGAAGGGCCAGGCGGTGCTGACCGTGCTGGCCGTGGCCGGGATCGTGGCCGCGCTGATCACCGCGGCGACCCTGCTCGAGGACGGCACGAACCCGTGGCGGAGCCTGTTCGCCCAGACCGACGGGGCCCACATCTGGCTCTACACCAAGGACAGCCCGCGGGTGGCCCTCAACGGCATCGACGGCGTGACCCAGACCGCGGGCCCCTACCGGTCGGCGCCCGTGACCGTGGCGCAGGACGGCAAGAAGGAGCCGGCCGCGCTGCGCGCGATGCCCGCCACGCCGCCGCAGGTGGCGCACCCGCTGGTGGCCGAGGGCAAGTGGCTGGACGCCGCCCAGCCCGACGGGGTGGTCGTCGAGCGGTCGTTCGCGACCTCGCTACGGCTGAGGGTCGGCGCGCCCTTCACGGTCATCGCGCTCAGCGGCGAGCGCCACACCCTCTACGTCAGCGGCATCGCCGACTCCGCCGAGCAGGGCTTCTACCCGCAGTGGACGCCCGGCCTGGCCTACGTGCTGCCCGCCATGCTCGACAGGGTCGAGCCCATGCTCGGCCGCAGCGAATGGGTCACCGGGCTGCGCCTGGCCGACCCCGACGCCACCCAGGTCGCCTCCCAGCGGGCGGTCGTCATGCTGGAGGACGAGCTGCAACGGGTCTACACCTGGCGCGAGGTCAGAGCCGCCATGGAGCTGGACAACCGGCTGCTCGGCACGCTGCTGGCGCTGTTCGGCGTGGTCGGGCTGGTGGCGGCCGCGCTCGCGCTGGCCAACGCGGCCGGCGGCCGGGTGCTCGGCCAGCTGCGCGACCTGGCCACGCTCAAGTCCATGGGCTTCACCAGGGGGCAGGTCGCGCTGCTGCTGCTGGTCGAGCACGGGGCGCTCGGCCTGCTCGGCGTCGCGCTCGGCGCGGTCGCGGGCTGGGGCGTGATGGCGCTGCTTCTGGGCGCGACCTCGGTGGCGCCGGTGCCCGTGCTGGCCATCGTCGGTGGCACGGCGCTGGTGGTGCTGGCCGCCGTGGGCCTGCCCGCCTGGCGCGGCGGGCGCACGCCGCCGATCCCCGCCGCGCCGGCCGCGCCGCCGCGGGGCCACTTGTCCCGGCTGGCCAGGCTCGCCCTCCTCGTACGCCTGCCGCCCGCCCTCGTCCTCGGCACCAGGGACGCCTTCACCCGGCGGACGCCGGCCTTCCTGACGGCGTTCGGGCTGGCCGTGCCGATGATGATGACCACGATCGGACTGGGCGTGTGGGCCACGCTGGACGACTTCGCCGACCATCCGGAGCAGGTGGGCCAGCACGCTTCTCTGTACGTCAGGGCGGGCAAGCTGGAGCCGGCCGACGCCAAGCGCATCGCCGAGCAGGACAGGGCCGTGGCCGCGGTCTATCCGGGCACCGACGTCAACGCCCTGGCGCCGGGCGAGGCCCGCTCGGTCAGAGTGCGGGCCATCGGCAGCTCCACGACGCCCTACCCGTTCCCCGTGGTCGAAGGCCGCATGTACGGCCGCCAGGGGGAGGCCGTGGCCGGACAGGGGCTGCTCGACCTGCTGGGTGTCAAGATCGGCGACCGGGTGCGGCTGACCGTGGGCGGCACGCCGCTGATCGTCAGGATCGTCGGCAGGACCGTCGAGCCCGACCTGGACGGCGAGGTGCTCTCGGTGGGGCTCGACAGCCTGGCGGCCAAGGACGCGGTGCCGCCCGAGTTCTACGCGCTCGCCCTGAAGCCCGGCGCCGACCAGGGCGAGGTGCGCGGCAGGTTGCTGGCCGAGTCGGCCGAGAGCCTGGACGTGCAGGCCGCGGTCAACCCGGCCGACCGGCTGTCGATCATCAGGGTGGTGATCGTGGCGCTGATCGCCGTGCTCACCTTGATCGGCCTGGCCAACCTGCTCACCGCCAGCGCCCTCGGCCTGCGCGACCACGCCTTCGACCTGGCCGTGCTGAAGGCCATGGGGCTGACGCCGCGTCAGGTCATGGCCACGCTGGTGATGGGCACCGGCCTGCTGGTCGTGCTCGGCGTCGGCGCGGGCGCCGCGGCGGGCATGTCCGTGGTGAAGGGGCTGATCGACCTGCAGGGCCACACCAGCGGCGTGGGCGCGGGCATCGGCCGCGCGCCGTCGGCCCTGACACTGGCGGTCGCCGTCGTGGCGGCCGTGGGCACGGCCCTCGCGGTCGCGCTCATTCCCGCGCGCCGCGCGGCCCGTGCCCAGGTGCCGGTCACCTCGCGCTGACGGACGGGGCGACGGCCCCCATGACGGCCTCCGCGCGCTTGAGCGCGAACCAGTAGAAGCCGTGGCCGGGCAGCGTCAGCAGGTAGGGCAGCTCGCCGATCGGCGGGAACGGCACCCCGCCGCGCGCCTCCACCGGAATCAGGCCCTCGAACCTGCGCAGGTCCAGCTCCACCGGCTGCGGGAACTTCGACAGGTTGTTCACGCACAACATCACGTCGTCGCGGTCCTCGCGGACGTACGTGAGCACGGCCGGGGTCGACGACCACATTTCCGTGTACGCCCCGACCCCGAACACCGGGTGCCTGCGCCGGATCTCCAGCATCTTGCGGGTGAACTGGAGCAACGAGCCCTCATGCCGCTGCTGGGCCTCCACGTTGACCGCCTGGTAGCCGTAGATCGGGTCCATGACGGCCGGCAGGTAGAGCCGCCCGGGGTCGGCCGTGGAGAAGCCCGCGTTGCGGTCGGGGCTCCACTGCATCGGCGTGCGGACCGCGTCCCGGTCCTCCAGCCAGATGTTGTCGCCCATGCCGATCTCGTCGCCGTAGTAGATGATCGGCGAGCCCGGCAGCGACAGCAGCAGCGCGGTGAACAGCTCGATCCGGTCCCTGTCGTTGTCCAGCAGCGGGGCCAGGCGCCGGCGGATTCCGAGGTAGGCCCGCATACGCGGGTCCTTGGCGTACTCGTTGTGCATGTAGTCGCGCTCTTCCTCGGTTACCGTCTCGAGCGTGAGCTCGTCGTGGTTACGCAGGAAGATGCCCCACTGGGCGTGCTCCGGCAGCTTCGGCGTGCGCGACATGATCTCGGAGATCGGCTCGCGGGTCTCCTTCTTGACCGCCATGTAGATGCGCGGCATGAGCGGGAAGTGGAAGGCCATGTGGCATTCGTCGCCGCCCGTGGTGGGGTCGCCGAAATACTCCACGACGTCCTCAGGCCAGCCGTTGGCCTCGGCCAGCAGCACCCGGTCCGGGTAGAGCCGGTCCACCTCGGCGCGGATCTTCTTCAGGTAGGAGTGCGTCTCCGGCAGCCCGGAGCACGCGGTGCCCTCCCGCTCGAACAGGTAGGGGACCGCGTCCAGCCGGAACCCGTCGATGCCCAGGTCCAGCCAGAACCGCAGCACCTCCAGCATGGCCTCCTGCACCGCCGGGTTGTCATAGTTCAGGTCCGGCTGGTGGTGGAAGAAACGGTGCCAGTAGTACTGCTTGCGCACGGGGTCGTAGGTCCAGTTGGACTCCTCGGCGCCGATGAAGATGATCGGCGCGTCGGGATAGCCGCCGGGGTGGTCCGACCACACGTAGAAGTCGCCGTACGGACCCTCGGGGTCGTGCCGGGACGCCTGGAACCAGGGATGTCTGTCGCTGGTGTGGTTCATCACGAGGTCGGTGATGATCCGCAGCCCCCGCTCGTGGGCCCTCTCGATCAGCTGGACGAAATCGCCAAGATCCCCGAAGTCCGGAAGGATCTTCATGTAGTCCGAGATGTCGTAGCCGCCGTCGCGCAGCGGTGACTCGTACAGCGGCAGCAACCACAGGCAGTCGACGCCCAGCCACTCCAAGTAGCCCAGCTTCTCGATCAGCCCGCGCAGGTCGCCGGTGCCGTCGCCGTTGGAGTCCTTGAACCCCCGGACGAGAACCTCGTAGAACACCGCCCGCTTGTACCAGGCCGGGTCTTCCGAGACGAACGCCTCGGAGATCGGCTCCGGCATTGGGGATGCGTTGATCATATGTCGCTCACAGGAAGAGATGTGGGCAGGACGAAGTCACCGGTTGCCCCGGCGTTTTTGTCTGGTGACCGCGCCGCCTGGAGTCGTCATCCCTGCGAACTCCATGCCCTAGAACGGGACCGGATTTGTGATCCGGTGCCCCGTTTGTGCGGCGCTTACGGGCCGAACACTACCAGCCCGTTGGCTTTCCGGAACCCGCTTCTGCTGTGCGACGTTTAATACCCGCGAGATCCGTACGTAATCGCCCTGTTACCCACGGTTCATTCAGAACGGTGTCGTCAGATCTGTGAGGTCGTTCTCGAAGTCGCTCAGCCAGAGTCCGAAGAGTACCAATCCCCGAACCCAGAAGCGGTCATTCCAGCCGTTGAACCTGGTCAGCGCGTCAGGACCGCCCGCGATCAGCTCGTGCAGCTCCTCCGACACCAGCCCGGGAACCCGGTTGACCACAGTCTCGAGCATGCTGTGCGCATAATTTCGGGCAGGCGCCGCGGTGGACCGCAACGGCGCCCGCTGGAGCGGCTGCTTGACGACGTTCGTGGACGGCAGCGCGGCCACCCGCGGATGGGCCGCGTGCAGCACCTCACGGTAGAACCGGCCCTTGTCCTTGCGCGCCACCCCGACCGACAGCGCGGCGTCGAAGAAGTCCGGATGGATGAACGGCGCCGCGAACGACGCCTCGGGGCCGACCAGATTGACCGCGGAGCGCGCGATGCCGCGCACCGTCCTGGTGTGCAGCACCGACAGCGGCAGCTCGGCCCGGTGGCCGTGGAGCATGGAGGTGGCGGCCGCGAACTGCTCGCGCACGGCCTCCTCCATCCACTCCGCGGCCGCCTTGGACAGGAACGGCTGTGAGGGCGCGCCGAGCGACAACGAGCCCAGCACCGCCGCCGAGCGCTCAGCCTGGGTCCTGGCCTCCAGCGCGGCCCCGCTGACCATGAAGTTCTTCAGCAGCGGGCCGCCGGCCAGGCCGTCGACCAGGATCCGGCCCGCGCCGTGCACCTCCTTGGCGAAGGGTGCGTACCAGGCGTGGTGCGGCGTCAGGTATTCGAGCCTGCGGGCCACCTCCATCGCGTCCCGCGGGTAGTCGGCGGCGTCCTGAGTGATCACCCGGTGCGGGATGCCGAGCTCCTTGGTGATCGCCCTGGCGAAGGCGATGTCGGTGTCGGTGCCGTCGTCCGGGCTCGTCGTCCACGACTCGACGTCCGCACCCCTGGCCTTGGCCACGCTCGCCAGCAGCCGGGAGTCGTAGCCGCCGCTGACCGGCACGAGCAGCTTGCGCCCGTCGTAGTCCTCGTAGACGCGATCCAGCAGCTCGACGATCTCGCGCGGGCTGATCCACGACTCGTACGGCTCCGTGCGCAGCCAGCGCGGCAGCCGCCGCTCGGTGGCCACCCGGCCGTGCTCCCACACCAGCGCACTCGCCCCGGGCAGCCGTTTGACCTCGGTGTACGGGGTCGCCTCGCCCAGCGGGAACGTCACCTGGATGATCGAGGCCCAAGCCGCCCAGTCGATCGCGATCGGCACCAGGCTGAGCAGCGGCTGGATCAGCGACGAGAAGTAGACCGCGTCGCCCTGACGGACGTAGTAGACGTCCACCAGCCCCAGCGCGCCCGTGTGCAACGTGACCTTGTCGGCGTCGCCGATCAGGCCGGGGGTCTCGTACGTCTCCGCGACCGCGATCCACTCCTCGATCGCGGCCGGCCTGCGCTCGCCCCACGCGAACGCGTAGGAGTCGCCGACGCGGTGGTAGGGCGGCAGCGGCGTGGAGCTGAACAACGCCGCGTCGGCCGTCTGGAGCGCCGGGCGCACGCGCGGGCCGGCGGCGGTCAGCTTGCCGAGTATGGCGGTGTCGATCCGGCCGAGAGCGCCGCAGACATAGGGTCGCACGTTGAACTGCACCGGATCTCATCCCTTCGAGACGCTTCGCCAAAAGAGTATCCTTTGCCGGGCTGAGGGAGCGGAGGGATGGTTTGCGAGCGGAGCGAGCGCACAATCAGACGCAGCGAGCTGTCGCCGGGCCGACGAAGGAGGACCGGTGAGCACTGAGCTTGAGAGCACGCGTCGGGCGCTGCGGGATGCCATCGCCCAGGCCGAGCGCGCGGCCGAGCTGGCCAGGCTGCTCGACGCCGCCCAGGGCCGGCTGGCCGCGGCCGAGCGGAGCGTCGAGGAGGCCAAGGCGCTGGCCGAGCGGCTGAGCGAGACCGAGGAACGGCTCGCGGCCGAGCAGGCCGCCGCGGACAAGCTCCGTAAGGAGCTGGCCGAGCAGCGGTTCCAGGCCGAGGTGGCCAACTGGAAGCTGTCCTCGATCAAGGTCGCTCGCTGGAACCGCCTCGGCGACGCCATCAAGAGCGGCAAGAGCAACCCGGTGCGGCTGGCCAGGGGCCTTCGCGGGGCCGCCAAGCCGGTCAAGCGGCCCACCGCGCCCAAGCGCAAGCCGCCCGCGCCCCTCAAGCAGACCGAGGAGCGCCCGGGGGCCGCGTTCCAGGCCACGACCTCGACCCGGACGCTCGGGGGCGCCTCGTTCAAGCTCAAGCCGTTCCGGGTGCCGACCGGTCCCAATACGCGGCCGCACCTGACGGCCGCGGTGATCGCCGACCCGCACGCCGAGGCGCTGCTGCGCTACGAGTGGCGCCAGACCACCGGCTTCACGCCGCGTGACTTCGCCCGGGTGCTCCCGCTCGAGGTGCCCCACCTGCTCGTCGTGGAGTCGGTCACGCAGGGGCCGTGGGCCCAGGAGATCATCGGCGAGCCGGGCGAGGGCATCAAGGTGCTGCTGGCCTGGTGCGCCGAGCGCGGCATCCGCACCGTCTTCTGGCACACGCAGGGCGACGTGGGTGACTACGCCGCGACCGCCCAGCTGTTCGAGCACCGGTTCACGAACGACCTGGCGGTGGCCTGGCCGCGGCTGCAGTTCGGGATCCAGCCCAGGATCCACAACCCGCTGCCGCTGGCGGGCGGGCGGATCGACCGGGTGCTCACGCTCGACCAGCTGCTGCCCGGCCACCTGACCTACCCCGATGTGCTGACCTCCTACCGCTGGCCGGCCGCGGCGGACTGCCCGCCGGGCACCCCGCAGTGGCGGCTGGCCGAGATCGCCGCCTGCGGCACGTCCATCGGCACCGAGCCGGACTCGCGGCGGGCGCACGTGGCGTTGCGGCGGGCTTATCAGATGGGCACGATGACCGAGCGGATCGACGAGATGCTGGAGGCGATCGGCCTGCCCAGCGCCCGCGCCACGCTCAACACCTCCGTGCTGCTGCCGATCATGGACCCCTTCCTGATGGAGCACGGTCTCGCGCAGGTCGCCAAGCAGTCGGGCGTGGCCCAGGTGATCGTCATCGGCCCGCCCGAGGCGGAGCTGCGCGCCCGCGACGTGCTGCCGGATCTGGACGTGATCTACCGCCGCCCGCATCCCTCGATGAGCGAGGGCGCGATGCTCAACGCCGGGCTCGACCTGTGCGAGGCCGACCTGGTGGCGGTCATGGACCCGCGCGACGTGTACGGGCCGCACTACCTGTCCGACCTGCGCCGGGCCTTCCTGTTCAGCACTGCGGACATCGTCGGCAAGGGCGCCTTCTACGCCCACCTGCGCAAGCCGCAGGCCACGCTGCTCAAGCAGCCCGACGCCGAATACGCCTACCTCCCGGAGATCGCCGGCGCGACCCTCCTGGCCCGCCGCAACGCGCTGCGTGAGCTGGGGTTCGCCGACCTGACGGACGACTGGGACGAGGTCCTCATGCGGCAGTGCCGTACGGACGGGATCAAGGTGTTCTCCGCCGACAGGTTCGGCTACGTCCGGGTGCGCGACGAGGACCGCTGGCTGCTGGGCGCCGCCCACCTGGTCGAATACGGCTCCGCCGAGCCGCACGCGCTCATCTAGAGTCGTCGGTGTGACCGTACGGGAGCTGGCCGGCGCGCTGGGGGAGCCGCCCGTGCCCGACGGTTCGTGGGAGCGGGAGGCGGTTTACCTCTCCGCCGCGGCCCTGCGGCGGCGGGCACCCGCCGAAGCGCTCGCCGAGCGGGTGCGAGCGGTGCCCGGGGTCGCGGACGTGGAGGTGCGGGGCAACGGGTTCCTGCGGATCACCGTCGCGGTGCCCGGCGAGCTGCTGGAGTCGATGGAGCCCGTCGAGATCCCCGAGCCGGCGTGGCCGGACTTTCCGCGCACCTGGGACAACCCGGGGTTCGTGGTGCGGTACGCGCATGTGCGGGCCCGCGCCGTGCGGCGGTGGGCCAAGGAGCTCGGGGTGCCGGAGGCCGGGTTCCGGCCCGAGGCGCTCGACGACCCGTACGATCGGCAGGTGTTGCGGGTGCTGGCCGAGCTGCCCGGACGGGTGGTCAGCAGGGATCCGGGGTGGGAGACCTACCTGGTGCGGTTGGCGCTGGCCTTCCACGACGCTCACGAGCACGCGCCCGCCGTGCCCCGCGGGGACGAGCCGGTCACGGCGGTGCACACGGCGCGGGTGCGGCTGGCGGAGGCCGTCGGGGGAGTGGTGATGGGCCCGGACCGGCTATGACGTTTTGCAAAATATCCGGCTAAACGGCGAAAAATCGTAAAAATCTCCTCTATCACCCCTTGATCGCGTCTCGATACGTGGGCAGCGGGTCATGGCGTAGGTGCGGTTCCGATAGCCTCGATCGGGTGAGCCGATTCGTCCATCCCGCCGGGGACCGGTATGCCGAGATGCTGCCCCACGAGCGCCCGCCGCACGCGCCCGCCGACCTCAACCGGATCGACCCCGCGATCTGGCCGCGAACGTCGACCCGGACCGATGGCACGCTCACGGTCGGCGGTGTGGACGTCCGCGACCTGGCCCGCGACCACGGCACCCCGCTCTACGTCCTCGACGAGGACGACGTGCGCTCGCGCATGCGCGACTACGCCACGGCGTTCGCCGGCTCGGAGGTGCATTACGCCGGCAAGGCGTTCCTGTGCAAGGAGATCGTCCGCTGGCTGGACGAGGAGGGCCTCGGGCTCGACGTGGCCAGCGGCGGCGAGCTGGCGGTGGCCCTCAGCGTGGGCTTCCCGCCCGAGCGGATCACCATGCACGGCAACAACAAGTCCGTCGCCGAGCTGTCCAGGGCGCTGGAGGCCGGGGTCGGGCACATCGTGGTCGACTCCTTCGACGAGATCGCCAGGCTCGGCTACCTCGCCGAGCAGCAGGGCAAGCGGCCCAAGGTGATGATCCGGGTGACCACCGGAGTCGAGGCGCACACGCACGAGTTCATCGCGACGGCGCACGACGACCAGAAGTTCGGCCTGTCGCTCAACGCCGGGACCGCGGCGGAGGCCGTGCACCGCATCCTCGCGCTCCCGCAGCTCGAGCTCGTCGGCCTGCACTCGCACATCGGGTCCCAGATCGTCGACACGGGCGGATTCGAGGTGGCCGCGCGGCGGCTGGCCGCGCTGCTCGTGCAGATCAAGGACGAGCACGGCGTGGTCCTGCCCGAGCTGGACCTCGGCGGCGGCTACGGCATCGCCTACGTCGAAGGCGACGAGGCGCCCGACATCAAGGAGCTCGCCGACGGGCTGCGCGAGATCGTCAGCAAGGTGTGCGTGGAGGCGGGCCTGCCCGTGCCCCGGCTGACCGTCGAGCCCGGCCGCGGCATCGTCGGCCCAGGCGGCATCACGCTCTACGAGGTCGGCACCGTCAAGGACGTCGAGGGGCTGCGCACCTACGTCAGCGTCGACGGCGGCATGAGCGACAACGTCCGCACCGCGCTCTACGGCGCCGAATACACCACCGTGCTGGCCAGCCGTGAGGGCACCGCCGAGCCCATGCTCAGCCGCCTCGTCGGCAAGCACTGCGAGAGCGGCGACATCATCGTGCGCGACTGCCACTTCCCCGCCGACCTCGCGCCGGGCGACCTGATCGCCGTGGCCGCGACCGGCGCCTACTGCCGATCGCTGGCCAGCAACTACAACTACCTGCTCAAGCCCGCCGTGGTGGCCGTCTCCGGCGGCGCCGCGCGGGTGATCGTGCAGGGTGAGACCGAGGACGACCTTCTGAGGGGGCAGCTGTGAAACCGCTGAAAGTGGCTCTGCTGGGCTGCGGCGTCGTCGGCTCGCAGGTGATCAGGCTCATGCACGAGCAGGCCGGCGACCTGGCGGCACGCGTCGGGGCGCCACTGGAGCTGGCCGGGGTCGCCGTGCGCCGCCTCGGCCGCAAACGCGACGTGGACGTGGACCCGGCGCTGTTCACCACCGACGCCGAGGCGCTGGTCGCCCGCGACGACGTGGACATCGTCGTCGAGGTCATCGGGGGCATCGAGCCCGCCCGCTCGCTGATCGTCTCCGCCCTGTCCAAGGGCAAGTCCGTGGTGACCGCCAACAAGGCCCTGCTGGCCGAGGACGGCACCACCCTGCACGAGGCCGCTAGGAAGGGCAACGGCGACCTCTACTTCGAGGCCAGCGTCGCCGGGGCCATCCCGCTGCTGCGGCCGCTGCGCGAGTCCCTCGCCGGCGACCACGTCAAGCGGGTGCTGGGCATCGTCAACGGCACCACCAACTACATCCTCGACAAGATGGACTCCACGGGCGCGTCGTTCACCGACGCCCTGGAGGAGGCGCAGACCCTCGGCTACGCCGAGGCCGACCCGACGGCCGACGTCGAGGGCTTCGACGCCGCCGCCAAGGCCGCCATCCTCGCCGGTCTCGCCTTCCACAGCCGCGTGCCGGCCGCCGATGTGCACCGGGAGGGCATCACCGAGATCACCGCCACCGACGTGGCCTCGGCCAAGGCCATGGGCTACGTGATCAAGCTGCTGGCCATCTGCGCCCGCTCCGACGACGGCCGCTCGTTCGGGGTCCGGGTGCACCCGGCCATGATCCCCCGGACGCATCCGCTGGCCGGGGTGCGGGAGGCGTACAACGCGGTCTTCGTGGAGGCGGAGTCGGCGGGTCAGCTGATGTTCTACGGCAAGGGCGCCGGCGGCGCGCCCACGGCCTCCGCCGTGCTCGGCGACATCGTGGCCGTCGGCCGCAACCGCCTGGCCGGCACCCGCGGGCCCGAGGAGTCGACGTACGCCGACCTGGCCGTGCACCCCATGGGCGAGACCGTCACGCGCTGCCACGTGGCGCTCGATGTGGCCGACAAGCCCGGTGTGCTGGCGCGCGTCGCGGAGTTGTTCGCCAAGCACGACGTGTCGATCCAGACCGTGCGTCAGGAGGGGCATGGGGACGACGCCCAGCTGGTCATCGTCACCCACCGCGCCACCGACGCGGCGCTGTCGGCGACGATGGAGGGGCTGCGGGAGCTGGACATCGTCCGCGCCATCGCCAGCGTGATGCGCGTAGAGGGCGACGACTAGAGTTGCTCACCTGCTCGCCGCCCTCGTCACGAGCGACGAGGGCGTCCGGGCGGTCGAGCAGGCCGCTTCCCGCTCCGTGAGCCCGAAGCGCGGAGGCCGCGAGCCCTCTAGGCGTCCGGGAAGGCCAGGTTGCGGACGCGGCGGACGGCTCGTCTGAGCACGGTGCGGTTCTGTTCGCGGGCCAGACGGACCGCCTCGCGGCGCCAGTCCTCGGCTTTCTCGCGCCAGCGAGCCGCGTCCCTGCCGTTCTTGCCTGCTTCCCGCTTCAGGTGCCCGATCTCGACGCGGAGGGCGGCCACCCGCTTGCGGTAGAGGGCGATCTCCTTCTCGTACGCGGCCGTGAGCTTGGCCACCGGAGAGACCGGCTTCCTGCGCGGCGGGTAGACGGCCGGGCGGCGTTTGAAGCCCCAGGTCTCGCCGTCCACCCATTCCACGCCGAACAGGGCGTCGATCAGGTCGTCCTCGTCGTCGTCCCCGGTGACCACCAGGGCGGACCTCGACAGGGCGGCCGTGCGGTCCAGACGGGCCACGGTCACACCCTCCGCGGTCTCCTCCAGGGCGATGTAGAGCCTGCCCGAGTCCTGCTCCTCCATGTACGCGACCAGGCGCTCCAGCGTGTCCTCCGACGCGACCCAGCCGGCGGGCACCTGGAGGCGGAACGGGGCGCCGGTGACGGCCGGGGACGCCGCCAGGCTGACGCGCGGGTCGTGCTCGAAGGTGGCGTGGACGAGGCGCAGGTCGAGGTCCGGGTCCTGAAGCGGGGAGCGGCGGTCCCCGGTCAGGGATTGCCACGGCCCGATGATCGTGACCCCCACGTCGGGGATCGAGGACGCCAGCAGGGCGTCGACGGTGGCCCGGACGTCCTCGTACGAGCCTGACGGCACCGTGGCGTCCACATACTGCACCCGCCACTGCCGGCCGGAGTCCGTGCGCAGGTAGCGGCGGTAGGGGACGCGGTCGGCGACGTACGGGTCGTTGTAGCGCTTCAGCGCCGCGAAGTCGCGCATCGCCGTGGGCAGACCGATGTGCCAGGCCCGGGACTCCGGGTCGGGGACGAAGACCGCGCCCGCCTGGGTGAGGCGGTAGCCGAGCTCCGTGTCCTCCGCCAGGACGAGCGCCGTGTCCATGCCGCCGATCGAGCGCAGCAGCGCCGCCGGGTACGACACCGTGGCTCCCACGTGGATGCGGGTCGCCAGCGAGTTGGGCGCGCTACGGAGGCCGTCGTAATCGTGAATGATCTTCTCGGCCCAGTCGTGCCGGTGGGCGGACAGCGGGAAGAGGGCGTCCTCCGCGCCGGACTCCACGGCCGCGCGTACCTGCTCGGGCGAGGGGAACGCGCCGGGCGCGGTGAAGTCGATCCAGCCGAGCGCCACCACGTACGGGGCCAGGTGGTGCCAGCGGAGCTGAGCCTCCACGTGCCGGCGGTGCGGCACCATGTCGGCGTCCAGGACGAACACCACCTCGCCGGTCGCGGCATCCAGGCCGGCCTGCACGGCCCACGCCCGGCCCCAGCCGCCCGGCGGGCTGGAGATCAGCTTCGTTTTCGCCGGGACGAGGTCGGGGAGGCGGAGCGGGGTGACGCTGCCGTCGTCCACGACGATGACGTCGAGGAGATGCTTGGGGTAACTCTGGGCCGCGAGGGCGGCCAGGGTCAGGTCCAGGGTCTCCTGGCGCTCGTGCGCGGGGATGACGACCGTCACGGTCAGTGCCGGCTCCCACGCGCCCAGGGCGGGAGGGGCGAGCACGCCGAAGTCGTTGTGGGGGATCCGAGGAATCATGGGCGCAGGCTCCCGTCCAGCTCCATGAGGGCGTTCGGGCGGAAGCCGCGCCACTGCCGCCTGTTGCGCTGCAGGAACGTGCCGATCGGCTCCTGCCACGTGTGATTGGCCGCCGGGCCCCTGCGCAGGATGTAGCCCAGCCCGTGGGTCCGGTAGATCTGGCCGCCGGCCGCCTGCAGCGCCTCCTGGAACTGGGTGTCCACCGAGCGCCGCAACGGCCGGAACCCGCCCACCGCCTGGAACGCCGAGCGCTCCACCAGGATCGTGCCGCCGGCGATGAAGCTGGTGATCTGCTCGGTGATCTGCTTGCGGTGCACGGTGACGTCGATGGAGGACAGGTAGACGAACTCCGGCACCGTGCCGACCACCTGCGCGCCCGAATACGAGTGCGCCAGCAGCAGATCGGACAGGAAGTCGGGGCCGTACCAGTCGTCGTCGTCCATCTTCAGCAGGAACGAGCCCGACGCCCTCGCGGCCGCCTCGTTCAGCACCTTTCCGAACACTGCCTGGTGGTCGGCCTCGTACACGGTGAGCGGGCCCTCGTACGCCGCGATCGCGGGCGCCACGTCCGGATGGCCCTTCGGCACCCCGTGCAGGGCCAGGATCACCTCGAGCTGCACGTCACGCTGGCGGGCGATCTGGTCGAGGGCGAAGGCGACCATGTCGGTACGGCGGGTCGTCAGCAGCACCGACGTGAGCGGGGGAGCGGGGGCGGGCGCGCCGAGCTGCTCCCACCTGGCGGCCACCCCGTGGGTACGCAGAGCTGCCCGGCGCAGGCGGATGCTGTGCTCCTCCCGCCGGAGCTCGTCGCTGAGGTCCGGGCAGCGCCCGATGAGGTCGATGACCTCCTCCCCGAGCGCACCGGCCCAGCGCGGCACTGTAGCCGCCGCCAGGGGCACGCCGGCGGCGGACAGTCCGGCCAGGACGCGTACGGCGGTCAGCGGGCCGCTGTGCGCGTGCCGCCAGTCCACCTCGACGCCGCGGATCTGGCGCAGCCTGGCCACGTCCGTGTCGGTGACGCCGCCGGACTCCGCGAACGACGTCACGACCTTCCCGTCCAGCACCACGGACCAGCGGCCGTCCCGCTCGGCCAGGGACGCCATGCCCCGGGAGGGGGTCGTCACGAAACCCATGGGGTTGACCAGGCGCTCGTCCACCGGGGGGATCATCGAGGGCTCGCCGAGCACGTCGGGATCGGCCAGCGGCGAATCGGCCATCCCGGGGCGGCCGAGGCGCTCCCAGCTGGCCGCCTGAATCGTCGGCCGCTCGATGGGCGTCTCATCCCCCGCCCACTCGACCAGCCCGGCCTCCTCCACCCACGCGTCCGCCTCCGCGCCTCGGCCCCGCCCGTCGGTGTCCGCGCCTCGGCCGTCCGTGTCCGCGCCGCGGGCCTGGCCGTCCGTGTCCGCGCCGCGGGCCTGGCCGTCCGTGTCCGCGCCGCGGGCCTGGCCGTCCGTGTCCGCGCCGCGGGCCTGGCCGTCCGTGTCCGCGCCGCGGGCCTGGCCGTCCGTGTCCGCGCCGCGGGCCTGGCCGTGCGTGTTCGCGCCGCGGGCCTGGCTGTCCGTGTCCGGGCTTCGGCCGTCCGTGTCCGTGCTGCGGGCCTGGCCGTTCGTGTTCGCGCCGCGGTCGTCCGTGTCCGCGCCGGGGGCGTGCGTGTCCGTGCTGCGGCCGTGCCCGTTCAGGCTGGAGTCTGCGGCGTGCTGGACAGGGGCAGAGTCCTCAGCCGATCCGGCCGATTCCACCTGCTCGGCAGCCCGTCCGGCTGCGCGCTCCTCCTCGGCCCCTCCGGCCCCGACCGTGCCGTCGGCCGGCGTGGTCGCCACGTTGGGCTGGGCGGGGCCGCTGGTGCCCGCGGCCGGTGCGACGGCGTCTGTGCGGGTCGCCTGGCCGACTGGTGCGGTGGTGCCCCGCCCATGGGCGTGCGGCCCGTCGGCGCGTCCGGCCGACGGGAGCGGGGTGGAACGGTGGCCGGGGCCGCCGATCGTGCGCAGGACCATGTCGCTGCCTGGCGCGCCGACCCGCCCGGGGACGGGCCCCGTGATCTCGGTAGGCGTCGCGTTCGGGTCGCCCGGCCGCCAGTCGGCCGCCCCGACGCCCGCGATCGCGGCCGCGGGCGCGGCGATCACGTCCAGCCGGTGCCCGGCGAACGCCCGCGCTGTGGCCGCCACGGTACGACCGGAGGGCGTGGGCGCGGAGAAACGGGCGTCCACCACCCAGACCCGGTTCTTGGGCTGGTACACCCGCAGATCGGTCAGCGACCGCCACCGGTGCGCGGGCGTCGGCGTCGGCACGGGCGCGGGATGGGAGGCAGGCGTGTCGAGCATCGCCACCACCACCCGCTCGGCCTGCGGCAGCAGCTTGTGCAGTGTGGCGATGCGCCGCAAGTCGGCCGGCGTCCTGGCCAGCACGAGGACCTCCCGCACCGGCTCGGGCACAGCGGCCGGCTCCAGTAGATCCCGGTCGAGATCGACGACCACACTCCGGCCGCCCTCCAAGGACCCGCCTGCCGCGCCAGACCCGCCTGCCGCGCCAGTCCCGCCTGCCGCGCCAGAGCGGCCCGCCGCGGCGGCCGCGGCGGCGTAGATCGGGTCGACGTCGTCGATCCCGGCGAAGAACACACGAGCCCCGCGCAGCTCCGCCAGCAACTCCCGGATCATCCGGCGCTCCGCAGGTGCCTGATCAGCGAGCTCAACGGCCCTCGCCCACCGCTTTCGGCAGGCTGGGGCGTGGCGGCCGCCGACAGCCGCTCGACCTCGGCCTTCAGCCGTGCCACCTCGCCCTGCAGCGCCTTGATCTCCCCCTGTCGCCGGCTCGCCAGCGTCCGCCACTTGGCCGCGTCTCCGGTCAGCGGCTCGGCCTCCTCCGCGGTCGCGAAGTCGTACTCGCTCCCGCTGACCCACTCGGACCCGTACATCTCGTCCACCAGGTCATCGGGCCGGCCGTCGAAGAGGGCGGCTCGGGAGAAGGCGGCCGTGCGCTCCAGCCGGGCCGCGACGACGCCGTGCTGACCTTCCGTCAGCGCCACGCTCACGAGCCCGAGCAGGTCCTTGTCGGCGTGCCGTACCAGCTTGGCCAGGGTGTCGGCGCCCAGCACCCATCCGGTCGGGAGACGCAGCAGGAAGGGTGAGGGGGCGGCGGAGCTGGGTACGCTCTCCGCGAACACGACGCGCGGCTCGTGCGCGTACAAATTGTGCAGAAGACGCAGGTCGAGCAGGGGGTCGTCGAGGTTGGCCCGGCGTTCGCCGGTCAGCTTGCCCCAAGGGCCGACGAGTGTGACGGCGGCGTCCGTCAGGGTCCCGGCGAGTGCCGAGTCCACGCTCGCCCGCGTCTGCTCGTACGTCGTGGCCGTCACGACCACCCGCAGGTACGGCACGAGCCAGTGGCGGCGCGGGTGGTTACGCAGCCAGCGGAGATCGGGGATCAGATCGCCCAGGTACGACCAGTTGTGCCGGTGTACCTCCTTCTCCCGCAACATCACGGTGGAGGGCCCGACGTGCCACGCCCTGGCCTCGGCGTCGGGGATGAACACGGCCCCGGCCTGCGCCAGCCGGTAGCCCAGCTCGGTGTCCTCGGCCATGTTCAGCCCGGTGTCCACGCCTCCGGCCGCGCGCAGCAGGTCGGCGCGCACGGAGCTGGACGCGCCCGTGTGCTGCAGGTACGCGCTGGATCCGGCGTCCTTGAGCCGCCGCGTCGACTCGAGCGTCTTCCTCGTGTACGCGGACTGGACGCCCTCCTCGCCCGGAGTCTCCACGAACCGCGTATCGCCGATCACCACGGCGTAGTCGATGAGGTGGTGCCAGCGCATGTGCGCCTCGAGATGGTCCTCGGCCAGCAACATGTCCGAGTCCAGCCAGTGGATCACCGCCCCGGAGGCCGCGAGCTGCCCGGTCTGCCGGGCCGCGCCGCGCCCCCACCCCTCGGCCACCCGGACCACCCGGACTCCGGGCACGTCCAGCGGAGGCTCGCTGCCGTCGTCGGCGACGACCACCTCGACGAGCTCGGCCGGGTACGTCTGCCGCGCCAGCGCCTCGACCGTGCGGCTCAGCGGCTCCGCGCAGTTGTAGGCGGGGATGACCACGGAGACGGTCAGCGAGGGCTGCCACGCCCCGATCGCGGGCGGCCGCAGCACGCCGTAGTCGTTGTGCCTGACCCGGCTCGTCATACGGCGACGTCCTTGGCCAGCGCGCGGACCTCTTCGCGCAGTTCCTCCAGCTCACGCGCCCGCACCATGGCGTTGACCCGGTCCTCGCCGAGCGAGGCCAGGATCGCGCCGAGGTCGTCGGCACGTCGTGCCGCCGAATCCTCCACGGCCCGCACCAGCAGGTCCAGCCTGGTGTCGAGGTTCTTGAGCGCGGTGGTGGTGCGGGCCAGCTCGGCCTCGTACTTCTTGATCCGCAGGTCGATGCGGTGGGCCTTGCCGTCGACCCTGCGCACGATGAGCACGAGGAACGCGAGGGCCACCAGCGCGACCAGGAACGCGGCCGCGGCTGCCGCCGCGCCCAGCGAGATCAGGTCGGCGAGGACGAGGACCACGAGCACACCGGCGACCAGGGCCGAGAGGAGTGCGCCGGTCGCTGCCAGTCGGCGGGGCGAAAGCATCCGCGCATACCTTTCGTAGATCACGCCTTTGTCGGCGCGCACCTCAGGACATCCGAGGCGTCACGGACATGTCGGGATTATTGACACCTTAATAAACATCGGCCACTACCGTGCCATAAGTTCCTGGAGGAAGACTGAGAATCATCGGCCCCTAGACCTGCGACGGCAGTCCTGCCGAATGTGCCCTCTGCGTCTACTGGTCAGTAAAACCGGCGTAAGGTAGGCGCCGACCGATCCCCGTGGAGGAGCACCCATCGATGTCCGTCACCCCTTGCGGGTTCGCGCGTACGCCGGAGAAGGGGCTGGCCCGCCTGCACTGGTCGGACGACGGCTGGGCGGTCGACGGCACGCCGCCCGACGTGCCCGCCCTGCGTGCGCTGCGCGGACTGGAGATCGAGTGGCCTGAGGCCGAGGTGCCGGAGCTCGCGCTGGACGGCCTGCTGCGCCTGGCCGCCGCGGGCATCCCGCTGACGGCCGACCGTGCCGTCTCCTGGGTGCCCGATGATCTCGCCGACCTCCTCACCGACCGGGCCTGGCTCGACCACGCCCCCGACGGCTCCATGCGGTGCCTGGCCGACCTGCGGCGCGAGGAGCACAGCGTCCTCCTGCGCCGCTTAGCCCACCCGACCCCGGCGCCCGAGATCAGCATCGTCATGTCGACCAAACGACCTGGCCTGGTCGGCACGGCACTGGCGCAGATGGAGCGTCAGCACGGCGTCACAGCCGAGGTGCTGCTGGGGCTGCATGGGGTGGCATTCGAGCAGGTGCGGGCGGCGGTCGAGAGGTGCGCGCTGCCGGTGAAATGGGTGGAGGCGGAGGCCTCCGTGCCGTTCGGGGAGGTGCTCAACCGGGCGGCGGCCCTGGCGAGCGGCGACTACCTGGTCAAGTGGGACGACGACGACTGGTACGGCCCCCGGCACCTCGCCGATCTCTTCATGGCCCTGACCTACGCTGGGGCCGACGTGGTGGGCACGACGGCCGAGTTCTTCTACCTCGAGCCGCTGCGGACCACGATCAGGCGGACGACGTTCGCCAGCGGAGCGAGCTATCCGAGCGAGGTATGGTCCGATCACGTGGCCGGAGGCACGATCATGGTGCCTTTGGCAAAATTTCGGGAAATTGGCGGATTTCCGGGGATTTCTCGGGCTGTCGATCTCGAGTTCCTGAAGGCGGCTCAACGGGTGGGAACGCGTATTTACCGCACCCACGGACTGGGTTATGTCCTGCGAAGAGGGCTCAGCGACGAGCACACGTGGCGGTTACCGCTGGCCCACTTCCTCAAGGTGGCCGCCAACCAGTGGCGCGGCTTCCGCCCGAGCCTGCTGATGGAAGCCGCGTGACCCCGCTCAGGGAGGTTCGATGAGCACGCCCGGCGAGCTCGAGGCCCAGGCCGCCGGGAGCCGCCCGGGGCGCGGACGCCTTGCCCGGGTGCGCGGCAATGACTACCGCGTGCTCCAGCCCCCGGACGGCTTCATCCCGGAGCTCACGGTCAGCGTGATCATTCCGGCCTACGGCGGGCAGGACAAGCTCGACCTGGTGCTGGCCGGGCTGGCCAGGCAGACCTACCCGGCCGAGCTCACCCAGGTCATCGTCGTCGACAACGGCAGCACGCCGCCGCTGCGCCTGGCGGAGGCCCGTCCCGCCCGCACCCGGTTGATCGTCTGCGCGGAGCCGGGCAGGGCCGCCGCCCGCAACGCCGGCCTGGCGGAGGCGACGGGGGATGTGATCCACTGGCTCGACTCCGACGTGGTGCTCACGCCCGGCGCGATCGAGGCGCACATGCGCTGGCACCACGCGGCACCGTACATGGTCGTCACCGGCTACATCAGGTTCACCTCCGCCGAGGTGCCCGCCCGGCTGCCCGACGATCTGGACAAGCACTTCGAGCCCGCCGAGCCGCACGCCTGGATCGTCGACCTCGTCGAGCGCACGAACGGGCTCACCGACAACCCGCAGCGCCCGTTCAGCCTGCATGTGGGCGGGGCGACCTCGGTCAACGCCCGGCTGGTCGCGGCGGCGGGGCCGATGGACGAAGAGCTGATCCTCGGCCAGGACACCGAGATGGGCTACCGGCTGAGTCAGGCGGGCGCGGTCTTCGTGCCGGAGCCGGCGGCCCGCGCCTACCACCTCGGACCGACGATGCGGATGCGCGACAAGCAGCCGATCGACCGGGTGAGCCACGCGTTGGTGGCCGACCGCATCCCGGCCTACCGCTGGCTGCGGGGGCATCCCGGCCGGCAGTGGAAGGTCCCGTACGTCACGGTCGTGGTGGACGGCACGGCAGGCTACGACTCGGTACGGGCGACGGTTGACGCCCTGCTCGCCGGCACCACGCCTGACATTTCCGTACTCCTCCTCGGCCCTTGGGACGATCTCCAACACGAGCGCCGCGCCCCGCTCCGCGATCCGGACCTCGACCTGGTGCTGGTCCGCGGTCACTACCGGCACGAGGGCCGGGTACGCCTGTCCGCCGCGGAGGACGTCGACCCGGCTGTGCCGTTCGTGCTGCGGCTGCCGGTCGGCTGGATCCCCGGCGAGGACAGTCTGGCGCGCCTGCTCGACCTCGCCCGCGACGAAGGCCTCGGCCTGGTGAACGTGCTGCTCGACGAGTCGTCGCAAGGCGTCGTCGCGGGCCGCCTGGAACGTCTGTCCGCCTTCGCCAGGGCCCGCATCGTGGCCGAGCCGGGGGAGGACCTGGACGACGTGGTGGACGCGGTGTCCGGCGTGGCCTGGGTCGAGGCCGAGACGTACGGGTTCACCACCGAGGCGGCCTCGCCGCTCGGGCGGCGGAGCGCGTACCGGGCCCGGGTGGAGGCCCAGGCCGACGCCGCCCGGCTGGCCGCGGAGGCCGCCCGGCTGGCCAAAGAGGCCGAGCGGCTGCGCGAGCAGGTGGCCAAGTGGAGAGAGGAGGCCGGGCGCTGGCGCAAGACGGCCGTGGAGCTTCGCCGCGAGGTCGGCGCACTGCGCCGCCAGCTCTCCGCCGCCACCCGCACTCAGAAAAGCCTGCGCGGCCTGGTCTCCACGATGAAACGCACCTTGGGCAGACGCCTTCGCACCTGACCCGCCGGTGGGCGTGGGGGTCAGTTGGGGCGGAGGGCTGACTTCAGGCGGCGCAGGAGGGTCTTTTCCGCCGGTTCCGCGGACACCGCCATCGGGGCCGGGATGGTGACCGGGTCCGGCTGCTTGGGCGCGGGCCAGTAGCGGTCCGGGGGCTCATGGCGCACCCCGTGGGTGGTGTCGATGACGGCGTCCAGATCGGCGCCAGGGCCGGCGAGCAACAGGGCGCGGCCCAACGCCGACGTACGCTCCAGACGCGCGGTCCGCCCCTCGGGGAGATCCACGATCAGGACGCCCGCGAGATCCTTCTGGACCGACTCGATCATGCGCTCCAGCGTCACCTTGTGCAGCGGCACCTCCACCGGCCCGCGATAGCGGAACGGCGTCGGCGCAGGCGTGGGGGCGGCCTCGTCGATCAGGCGGATGCGTTCGTCGTGCGCGAACAGGTCACGCATCAGCCGCAGCTCGAAGCACGGATCCGACAACACCGACCGCCGCCCGGACTCCAGCCGCGACCAGGGTCCCACCAGCGTCACCACGACGTCCTGGAGCTTGCCGTCCAGCGCCGCCGCCACCGCCTGCCGCACCACGGACTCGGAGGTGTCGGTGACGTCGAGCACGATCTCTACGTACGGCACCAGCCACCGCCGCCCCCGATCCTTGCGCAGGTCCCTGCGCAGCGGGATCCGGTGCGCCAGATACGGCTCCACGGCCCGCACGGCCCGCTCCCGGTCACGGTGCTGCGCGGGCAGCCCCAGGTGCACGGCCTGCGCGTCCAGGTCGGGTACGAACACGACGCCGTGCATGGCCAGCCGGTAGGCGAACTCGGTGTCCCCGCCCCGCAGCACGGTCGGGTCGAGCCCGCCCACGGCGTGGAAGACCTCCCGGGGAAGCGCGAGGGTGGGCCCCGTGCACACGTGGTACGGATTGCGGCTCTTGCGCAGCCCGTCGGTCTTGGCGATCGTCGCCTCGGTGGAACTGGGCGCGGCCCCGTCCAGGTCGAACAGCTCTCCCAGGTGTCCCGCCTGGAAGACCTCCTCCGGCGTGACCGGCGGCATCTCCACGAACCTCTTCATGCCGATCGAGACCAGATAGTCCGTCACGTGGTGCCAGCGGGCCAGGGCCTCGATGTGCTCGCGGCAGGCCACCATGTCGGAGTCGAGCCGCTGGATGATCTCGCCGTCGGCGGCGTTGGCGCCGGTGTTGACGGCGCTGGAGATGCCCCAGCCGTCCCGCACGGGAACGATGCGGGTGTTGACCGGCCGGATTTCGGGCAGCCGAATAGGTGGCCGGCTGCCGTCGTCGACGACGAGGACCTCCATCAGGTGGTCCGGGTACGTCTGCGCCGCCAGCGCGGCCAGCACCAGGTCGAGCTTGTCCTGCCCGCCGTGCGCGGGTACAACGACGCTCACGGAAAGGGCGGGCGACCAGGCGCCGAGCGGCGGCGTTGCCAGCGGTGAATAGTCGTTCTGCCTCAGAGCAGGACGCGCGTTCATGATGGTGACCCCCTGGGCTAGCACCTTATCGGGAGATGCTGAGAATGTCCTGAATAGTGGCCCTGTCTAACCGGTACGTCCGACCGGTGGACGCGGATCCGTGCCGGCCGCCGGCACCCCGTACACTCGGTGCCCAACACCGCAGGTAGGGAGTCATCAATGAGCAGGTCGTGGCGTGGCCTCATCGAGGAATACCGCGAACGTCTTCCCGTCACGCCGAAGACGCCTGTCATCACGCTGCTTGAGGGCGGCACGCCGCTGGTACCCGCGCACCGCGTGTCGGCGCTGACGGGGTGCGACGTCTACCTGAAGGTCGAGGGGGCCAACCCGACCGGCAGCTTCAAGGACCGTGGCATGACCATGGCCATCAGCAAAGCGGTCGAAGAGGGGGCCAAGGCGGTCATCTGCGCCTCGACCGGCAACACGTCGGCCTCGGCCGCGGCCTATGCCGTTCGCGCAGGGCTGACGTGCGCCGTTCTGGTGCCCCGGGGGAAGATCGCCATGGGCAAGCTGGCCCAGGCGCTCGTGCACGGCGCCACGCTGCTGCAGGTCGAGGGGTCGTTCGACGACTGCCTGGAGATGACCCGCAAGTTGTCCTCCAGCTATCCGATCGCGCTGGTCAACTCGGTCAACCCGTTCCGGCTGCAGGGACAGAAGACGGCCGCGTTCGAGATCGTGGACACCCTGGGCGACGCCCCTGACATTCACTGCATCCCCGTGGGCAACGCGGGCAACATCTCCGCCTACTGGATGGGCTACCAGGAATATTTCGCCGACGGCGTGGCGACCAAGCGGCCTCGCATGTTCGGGTTCCAGGCCAGCGGTGCGGCGCCGATCGTCGAGGGCGCGCCGGTGTCGCACCCGCACACGATCGCCACCGCGATCCGCATCGGCAACCCGGCGTCCTGGGGGCTGGCCACGGCGGCCCGGGACGAGTCCGGCGGGGCGATCCAGTCGGTGACCGACCGGCAGATCGCGGCCGCGTACAAGCTGCTCGCGCAGGAGGAGGGCGTGTTCGTGGAGCTGGCCTCGGCGGCCAGCGTCGCGGGTCTCCTGCAGGCGCACGCGCAGGGGCTGGTCGAGCCGGGGCAGCGCATCGTCTGCACGGTCACCGGCAACGGGCTCAAGGACCCGGACTGGGCGATCTCGGGGGCACCGGCGCCGGTGGTAATCCCCATCGACGTCCACGCCGCCGCGGCGGCGCTCAACCTCGCCTGACGAGGGCGGACAGGGAGTTGCGTGAATGAGGACCGTTGACATCCGCGTGCCCGCGACCTCGGCGAACCTGGGCCCGGGATTCGACGCGCTCGGCCTGGCACTGAGCCTGTACGACGAGGTCGAGGCGGCACTCACCGACGAGCCTGGCGTGCACGTCGCCGTGGAGGGTGAGGGCGCGGGGGACGTCGATCTCGGCGAGGGGCACTTGATCGTCAAGACGATGCGCGAGACGTTCGCCCGCATGGGGGTCGCGCAGCCGGAAGGCATCCGCCTGCGCTGCCGCAACAGCATCCCGCACGCCCGGGGACTGGGCTCGTCCTCCGCGGCCGTCTGCGCCGGGATCCTGGCCGCCCGCGCGCTGTCGGGGGCCGAATTCCCCGACGACGAGGTGTTCGCGCTGGCCACCGAGATCGAGGGGCACCCGGACAACGTGGCGCCGTGCCTGGCCGGCGGATTGACCGTGGCATGGTTTGACCACACCGGGTCACCACGTATGGTGAAACTAACTCCCGATGAGCTGATCCGCCCTGTCGCCCTGATTCCGTCGGCGCGACTGGCCACGGAGACCGCGCGGGGGTTGCTGCCGAAGGACGTGCCCCACAAGGACGCCTCCTTCAACGCCGGCAGGGCCGCGTTGCTGATAGCCGCGTTGACCCAGCGTCCGGAGCGACGGCTCTTGCTCGCCGCCACGGAAGATCGACTCCATCAGCATTACCGCGCGCCTGCGATGCAGGCGAGCGCCGATCTGATAGAACGTCTCCGTGCAGTGGGCGTGCCCGCGGTCGTTTCGGGAGCGGGTCCCACGGTTCTTGCGTTTTCGACATCGGATACGCAGGATTTGATCGCGCCAGAAGTGGGTAATGACTGGCACATCCAGCTAATGGACGTCGACCCGGTTGGTGCGAACGTTCAGTTCCCCGAGACACGCTGATGCCTCTTTAGACCTTCAGGGAATAGCCGTGTGCGCTGGTGATGTTAGGCTGGTAGCCGCACCAGATGCCCCCTTGGTGGGTGCGTGCTTGTCAGCCACACATCGCTGCATCTCGCTTCACGTCGCGAGACGTGGGCGGCGCGGCTGTCTCCCCGAAATCAATAGCCTCCGGTTGGCCCACACCCGGTTGGTCTTGAACGAGGCGGCGACGACGGGGATCTGCGCGTTCGATTCACATCGACATCTGGTTGGCGACAGCAATCTGGGGGGTGTCAGCCACGCGCCACGGCCCATTGGCGGCGTGGACCAGCCCCTCCCCAAGAGTGGCGGCCGTCTCCAGCGACAGCCGAAGATCGCAAAGTGCACCCCGACCCGGTCTGTCCCGCCGGATCGCAAGCACCTCCGGGACGCCCGGCAGAACAAAACCGGCGCCCGACCCCTGGGAAGGACCTTTTAGTTGAGCGACACCACCGAACTCCTCTCCGACGCATCAGGCGCAGAGCCGGCGTCCGGCGACACCCCCACTCGCGCTCCGGCCAAGCCGCGTGCGCGTCGCTCCGGCACCGGCCTGTCCGCCAAGGTGCTGCCCGAGCTGCAGAAAATAGCGGCGGAGCTGGGCATCAGCGGGACCGGGCGCATGCGGAAGAGCCAGCTCATCGCGGCCATCCAGGAGAAGCAGGGTGGCGGCGCAGGAGAAGGCACGCCGGCTCCCGCGGCCGCCGCCGAGGCGCCTGCGGCCACGCCGGAGGCGGCCCCGGCCGCCGAGCGCCCCACCCGTGCGCGCAGGGAACGTTCCCGCGCCAAGACCGCCGAAGAGCCCGCCCCGCAGCCCGTTGTGGCCGCGCCGGAGCCCGTGGCCGCGGCGCCCGAACCTGTCGTCGCACCGGCCGAGCCGGTCGTGGAGCAGCAGCCCCAGGCCGTTGAGGCCGCGCAGGGCGAAGGTCGCGGCGAGCGTGGCGAGAGCCGCAGGGAGCGCCGCACCCGCGGCGAGCGTCGTGAGCGCGGCGAGCGCTCCGGCAGCGACCGCGGTGAAGGCGGTCGTGCGGAGAGCATCAGCCGCGGCGACCAGCGCGTCGCCGACGCGGGTGGCCGCGGCGACCAGCGTGGCGACCAGCGTGGCGACCTGCGCGGTGACCTGCGCGGTGACCAGCGCGGTGACCAGCGCGGTGACCAGCGCGGTGACCAGCGTGGCGACCAGCGTGGCGACCAGCGTGGCGACCTGCGCAGTGACCAGCGTGGCGACCAGCGTGGCGATCAGCGTGGCGATCAGCGTGGCGATCAGCGTGGCGACCAGCGCGGTGGCGGCGACGAGGACGAGCGCGGCGGGCGCGGTCGCAGAGGCCGCTTCAGGGAGCGCAACCGCGGCCGAGGCCGTGACCGCTTCGAGAGCGGCGAGCCCGTCGTCAGCGACGACGACGTGCTCATCCCGATCGCCGGCATACTGGACATCCTCGACAACTACGCGTTCGTCAGGACCAGCGGCTACCTGCCGGGCAGCAACGACGTTTACGTCTCGCTCGCCCAGATCCGCCGCAACGGCCTGCGCAAGGGCGACGTCATCACCGGCGCCGTCCGGCAGCCCCGCGACGGCGAGCGGCGCGAGAAGTTCAACGCCCTGGTCCGCCTCGACACCGTCAACGGCATGGACCCGGAGCAGGCCCGCAACCGGCCGGACTTCAACAAGCTGACGCCGCTCTATCCGCAGGAGCGCCTGCGCCTGGAGACCGAGCACAACATCCTGACCACGCGGATCATCGACCTCGTGTCGCCGATCGGCAAGGGCCAGCGTGGCCTCATCGTCTCGCCGCCCAAGGCCGGTAAGACGATGGTGCTGCAGGCCATCGCCAACGCGATCACCCGCAACAACCCCGAGTGCCACCTGATGGTCGTGCTCGTGGACGAGCGGCCTGAAGAGGTCACCGACATGCAGCGGTCGGTCAAGGGCGAGGTCATCCACTCGACCTTCGACCGTCCCGCCGAAGACCACACCACGGTCGCCGAGCTCGCCATCGAGCGGGCCAAGCGCCTGGTGGAGCTGGGTCACGACGTGGTCGTCCTGCTCGACTCGATCACCCGCCTCGGCCGCGCCTACAACCTGGCGGCCCCGGCGTCCGGTCGCATCCTGTCGGGTGGTGTCGACTCCACGGCGCTCTACCCGCCCAAGCGCTTCTTCGGCGCCGCCCGCAACATCGAAAACGGCGGCTCGCTGACGATCCTCGCCACGGCCCTGGTCGAGACCGGGTCCAAGATGGACGAGGTCATCTTCGAGGAGTTCAAGGGCACCGGCAACATGGAGCTCAAGCTCAACCGGTCCCTGGCTGACAAGCGAATCTTCCCCGCGGTGGACGTGGACGCGTCCGGCACCCGTAAGGAAGAGATCCTCATGGTCAGGGAAGAGCTCCAGGTCGTCTGGAAGCTGCGGCGCGTGCTGCACGCGCTGGACATGCAGCAGGCTCTTGAGCTGCTCCTGGAGCGGATGAAGGACACCAAGTCCAACGCGGAGTTCCTCCTCCAGGTCCAGAAGACCACGGTGGGCAACGACCGCGACTAGCGGCTCCTGTAGGAAAAGGGGCGGCAGGGGTTCTCCCTGCCGCCCCTTTTCCATTGGTACGGAGCGGGCGGACGGGTATGGGGTGCTGGTGTGGCGGAGGTGGGGGTAGCCTTACCTCGGGCCGGACGGCAGCCACATTCACGCGCGCCGCTCCGGCGGGCAGGCTTGGGGCATGCGATCGCTGGCGTTGAAAGACCGCGTGCCGTTCGGGCCGAAGGGCCCGCTGGGGGTCCTGGTCGATCCGATGACGTGGCGTGCGGCACCGTACTTGCTGGTCAGCGTGGCGTTCGGGCTCGGCTGGTTCATCGTGTTATCGCTGGCGGTGCCGACCTCGCTCTCGCTCACGGTCCTCTGGGTCGGCGTGCCCCTCGCGATGGCGACCATGCTGATGTGGCGCGGCGGGGCGATGCTGGAGCGCAGGATACTGGGGGCGGCGCTGGGGGTCAGGATTCCCGACCCGTACCGGAGCCGTCCCGAGCGCGGGCTGGGCGCGCACATCCACTGGCTGGTGACGGATCCGGCGACCTGGAAGGACCTGGGCTACCTGCTGATGCTGCTGCCGCTCGGGCTGGTGGAGGCGGTGGCGTCGGCCGCGTTGTGGATCGCCACGGGCGGTTTGCTGCTCGCGCCCTTCATCCTGGCGGTGGATGAGGCGATGGGGGCAGGCGATTACTTCATCGAGGAATGGACGGCCGCCTGGGTGGCCACGTTCTTCGGCGTCGTGCTGCTCGTGCTGACCGCGTACCTCGTTCGGGGGATGGCCTGGCTGCACGGGACCCTTGCCGTGGTGCTGCTCGGCGGCAGCGAGGAGGAGCGGCTGCGGGCCAGCCGCGCCCGGGGCATCGACGCGGCGGAGACGGAGCGGCGCAGGATCGAGCGCGATCTGCACGACGGCGCGCAGCAGCGGCTGCTGTCCGTCGCGGTGGACCTGGGACGGGCGCAGGCCAAGTTCGACGCCGAGCCCGAGGAGGCCAGGATGCTCATCGCGCAGGCGCACGCGGGCACCAAGGCCGCCATCGCCGAGCTGCGCAACCTGGCCAGGGGCATCCATCCGGCCATCCTGAGCGATCGCGGGCTGGACGCGGCCCTGTCCGGGCTGGCCGCGCGAGCGCCCATCCGCGTGGACGTGTCGGTCGAGCTGGAGGAGCGGCCGCCGGCCGCGGTGGAGAGCATCGCGTACTTCATCGTCGCGGAGGCGCTGGCCAACATGGCCAAGCACGCGGCCGCGACGGAGGCGTCGGTGTCGGTGTTCAGGGACCGTCGCGGAGTGATCGTCGACGTGTGGGACAACGGGGTCGGCGGCGCCGTCGTCACCCCCGGCGGCGGGCTGTCGGGACTGGCCGACCGGGCGGCCACCATCGACGGCGTGCTCGTGGTGCACAGCCCCATCGGCGGGCCCACGATCGTGCGTGCGGAGCTGCCCTGCGAGTGGTAGTCATGTGGCCATGCGCGTGGTCATCGCCGAGGATTCCGTACTCCTGAGGGAAGGGCTGGCCCGGTTGCTCGCCGACGGCGGCATCGAGACCGTGGCGAGCGTCTCCGACGGGCTCGCGCTGGAGGCGGCGGTGCTGGAGCACGACCCCGACCTGGCGATCGTCGACGTGCGCATGCCGCCCACGCACACCGACGAGGGCCTGCGGGCGGCGCTGCGGGTCCGCCAGGCCCGCCCGGACTTCCCCATCCTGGTCCTGTCGCAGTATGTCGAGGAGCGCTACGCGGGCGACCTCATCGGCAGGGCCGTCGGCTACCTGCTGAAGGAGCGGGTGGCCGACGTGGCCGAGTTCCTGGAGGCGGTGCGGCAGGTGGCGGCGGGCGGCACGGTCATCGACCCCGAGGTGGTCGTGCAGCTGCTCAGCCGCCAGCGGCGCGGCGCCCCGCTCGACACGCTCTCCCCTCGCGAGCGCGAGGTCCTCGCCCTGATGGCCGAGGGCCGCTCCAACACCGCCATCGCCGCCCGCCTCGTCGTCACCGAAGGCGCGGTCGAGAAGCATATTTCCGGCATCTTCGCCAAGCTGGCCCTCGGGCCGGCGCCCGAGGACCATCGGCGTGTGCTGGCCGTGCTGACCTATCTCGGCCGCTAGTTACCTGACGTCCACGAACTCCTGCGGCGACAGCGAGCTCCGCGTCGTTTTCGTGCCGGGCACCCTGACCCGGAAGTAGCCGTCCTTCTTCGCCGTGTACGTCTTGGCGTACTTGCCGGTCGAGGTGGCCTTGGCGAAGCCCATGAGCTTGTACGTCTTGGTGCCCTTGGCCTTGAAGTACACCTCCACGATCTTGCCCTTGTACGCCTTCGTGCCGCGGTAGACCTTGCCGTACACCTTGAACGTCTTGCCCTTGGTCACCTTGTTCGGCGCGGCGATCGTGACCCGCGACTTGGCCTTCTTGGACGCGCCGCCCTCGGGCGCCACGACCGTGAACGCCGCCACGCCCTTGAGCGTCTCCCCGCCCTTGTGCGCGTACACCTCGAGGGTCCAGTCGCCGGGGGTGCTGTCGTCGGCGAAGTACGTGCTCCCGCGGTAGCGGCCGTCCGCCTCCTTGGCCAGGTCGCCCAGGTCGTAGAACTCGCCGCCCGCGTCGCTGACGAGCTTGGCCGACACCGTGGTCGCGTCCTTCACCGACGCCTCGACCGAGACCTGGACGTCCTTGCCCTTGACGAGCTGGACGGGGTTCGGGCTGACCTTCGCGCCGGTGATCCCCTGCTTGCCGGAGACCTTGACCACGAACGGCGTGGTGTTGGCGCCGGTGCCGCGGGTGACGACGACGCTCAGTTTCCACTCGCCGGCCGGGTCGTCCTTGCTGATCGGCCACTTGCCGGTGATCTTCTGCGTCGCCGCGGTGTCGCCCGTCCTGAAGTCGAACGTCACCGTCTTCGCCGCCTTGCCCGGCGGTTCGATGGAGCCGGTGACGCCGGAGACCTCGGACGGCCCCTTGAGCGTGAGCGTCACGACGCCTTCGACGTCGTTCTGGAGCGGGATGGACGCGCTCGCGGAGGCGTCCCCCGTGAAGTCGTCGGCCATCGTGGCGGCGGCGCTCACACCGGTGCCCGCGAGGAGAACGGCGGCCCCCATGGCGATCGCGAGCAGCGATCGCACCCTTCTCTTCATGCCTGGGATCCTTACCAAAGTGAGGGATGGTGGCAGGGAGCCTAATGTGACATTCGGACCTCTGCTGCGTAGATCGCGGGGAATGTCCGATGGCCTGGGATGGTTGGACGATCTGGCACACTGGTAGCTGACCGTTTTGCGGTTCCGGTTCCCGCCATGCATAAAGGCGACCCGGCGGCCGCGCCCCGAAAGGACAGCGATGAAGCCCGACATCCACCCTGACTACAACGTGACGCAGGTGACCTGCTCCTGCGGCAACACGTTCACCACGCGCAGCACCGCCAAGAACGGTGTGATCCACGCCGACGTGTGCTCTGCCTGCCACCCGTTCTACACCGGCAAGCAGAAGATCCTCGACACCGGCGGCCGGGTGGCGCGCTTCGAGAAGCGCTTCGGCAAGAAGGCCACGGGCAACTAGCTTCACTCACGCCGGCCCGGACGCTCGCGCGAGCGCCGGGTCGGCGTTGTTGGTGAAGAACCCGAAACGACTGAAGGACGCACGGTGAACCTCGACGAGTTGCTCAAGGAGTATTCCGAGCTGGAGCTGCAGCTCGCCGACCCCGCCGTGCACGCTGACCAGAGCAAGGCCCGCACCCTCGGCAGGCGCTACTCCCAGCTCACGCCGATCGTCGGCACCTACCGCGAGCTGGAGTCCGTCCGCGAGGACCTGACCGCCGCCAAGGAGCTGGCCGGCGAGGACGAGTCGTTCGCGGCGGAGGCCGCCGAGCTCGAAGGGCGCGTCCCCCAGCTGGAGGAGCGGCTCAAACACCTGCTCATCCCGCGTGATCCCAACGATGACAAGGACATCATCATGGAGATCAAGGCGGGCGAGGGCGGCGAGGAGTCCGCGCTGTTCGCGGGCGACCTGCTGCGGATGTACCTGCGCTACGCCGAGCGTCTCGGCTGGAAGACCGAGGTCATCGACTCCCAGCCGTCCGACCTGGGCGGATACAAGGATGTCACGGTCGGCATCAAGGCCAAGGGCGACGAAGGCGTGTGGTCCAGGCTCAAGTTCGAAGGCGGCGTGCACCGCGTGCAGCGGGTGCCGGTCACCGAGTCACAGGGCCGCATCCACACCAGCGCCGCGGGCGTGCTCGTCTACCCGGAGGCGGAGGACGTCGACGTCCAGATCGACCCCAACGACCTGCGCATCGACGTCTACCGCTCCAGCGGCCCCGGCGGCCAGAGCGTCAACACCACCGACTCCGCGGTCCGCATCACCCACCTGCCCACCGGCGTGGTCGTCTCCTGCCAGAACGAGAAGAGCCAGCTGCAGAACAAGGAGTCGGCGCTGCGCATCCTGCGGGCCCGGCTACTGGTCATGGCGCAGGAGGAGGCCGACGCCGCCGCGCAGGCGGAGCGCAAGTCCCAGGTGCGCACGGTCGACAGATCGGAGCGCGTCCGCACCTACAACTTTCCGGAAAACCGCATTTCCGACCACCGTGTCGGCTTCAAGGCGTACAACCTCGACCAGGTTCTCGACGGCGAGCTCAACGCCGTGACGCAGGCCCTCATCGACGCCGAGATGGCGGAGAAGCTCGCACAACACTCATGACATTTCTGCTGGACGAGATCGCCCTCGCCACCGCGCGGCTGGCCGAGGCCGGCGTGCCCTCACCGCGCACCGACGCGGAGGAGATCGCGGCCTTCGTCCACGGCGTGCGCAGGAGCGAGCTCCACACGGTCAAGGACGGCGACTTCGACGCGTTGTTCTGGGAGGGCGTGGCCAGGCGCGCGGCCCGGGAGCCGCTGCAGCACATCACCGGGCACGCCTACTTCCGCTATCTGGAGCTTTCGGTCGGGCCCGGCGTGTTCGTGCCGCGGCCCGAGACCGAGGTGATGGCCGGCTGGGCGATCGAGACGCTGCGCGAGATGGACGTCACCGCTCCGCTCGTGGTCGACCTCGGCACCGGGTCCGGCGCGATCGCGCTCTCGATCGCCCAGGAGGTGGCGCTGGCCGAGGTCCACGCCGTGGAGGTCGACCCCGCGGCGTACACGTGGGCCAAGCGCAACATCTCCGAGCACGGCCAGGGCCGTACGCATCTGCACCCCGAGGATCTCGCCGAGGCGCTGCCCGAGCTCAACGGCAAGGTGGACCTGGTGATCTCCAACCCGCCCTACATCCCGCCCGGCGGGATCCCGCGCGACCCCGAGGTGCGCGACTACGACCCCACGCGGGCACTCTACGGCTCCGGCGACGACGGGCTCGGCGAGGTCCGCGCGGTCGAGCGCACCGCCCGCCGCCTGCTGCGACCCGGTGGCTGGGTCGCCGTCGAGCACGCCGACGAGCAGGGCAGGGCCGTCTATCTGACCTTCCCCGAGGACAACGGCTGGCGCGACGTGCGACTACGCCAAGACCTCACGAGAAGAGATCGTTTCGTCACCGCAAGGCTGGGCCAGGAATAGGATTCTTGCCGTGGGAAGACGTTTTGACTGCTCAGACCCCGAGCAGCGGGCCGAGGGCCTGCAGGAGGCCGCCGCTGCCGTGCGCAGGGGCGAGCTCGTGGTGCTGCCGACCGACACCGTCTACGGCATCGGCGCCGACGCGTTCACGCCGTCGGCGGTGACCGCGCTGCTGGACGCGAAGGGGCGCGGCCGTGACATGCCGCCGCCCGTTCTCGTCGGCACCGTCAGAGCCGCCACAGCGCTCATAGACGACATGGGAGCCTATGGCCAGGACCTGATAGACGCCTTCTGGCCTGGGCCGCTCACGCTCGTCTGCAAGGCCAACAGGGCCCTTTCCTGGGACCTGGGGGACACCAAGGGCACGGTGGCCGTACGCATGCCGCTCGACTCGGTCGCGCTCGAGCTGCTCAAGGAGACCGGGCCCATGGCGGTCTCCAGCGCCAACCGCTCCGGCGCCCCGGCCGCCACCACGGCGGAGGAGGCCGAGGAGCAGCTCGGTGAGTCGATCGCGGTCTACCTCGACGGCGGCAAGACCACCGACAACACGCCGTCCACCATCCTCGACCTGACCACGGCCGTGCCCAGAATGTTGCGCCGCGGCGCGATCCCGGTGGAGAAGCTCCGCGGCATCATCGGCTACGTCGCCACTGACGACTGATCGGTTGACCTGGCAGGCCGACGTATACCGTCTGCTTATCCCGGCTGCGGCCGCGCTCCTCCCAAGATTACGGTGAGGCCCGGAGCGGCTATAGGTCCGGGGAGTGGTTCATGGGCAAGTTCGATGGCATGGATCCCAAGCTGGTCCGTGATCTGCTGTCCGAGGTGAAACACGCGGCCACGCAGATGCGTACGGCCGAGGATCGGGTCAGGCTCGAGTTGAGCCGGGCCGGGCTGTCCGCCCAGACCACGCACCGTCCCGTCCAGATCGCCGACGCGGCCGAGGAGATGGTCAGGGATGTGAACAAGCGGCTCGAGGTCCTGGAGAAACGGGTCGACGAGCCGCGGGGGACAGGGGACGCACCTCGGTCCGGGGGCGGGGCCACGGACGACGACGAGCCCAAGGACGTGCGCGGGGAGCAGGACAGGTACGACAATCCGCGCGCCGGTGAGAAGCCCGACGAGGTGACCCCCAAGGACGACGACGTCAAAACGGGCGAGGAACCCAGAACCGGGTCGGACGGAAAGACGGATACCGACGGTAGGACGGGTTCGGACGGCAAGACCGATGCCGACGGTAAGACGGGTTCGGACGGCAAGACCGATGCCGACGGTAAGACGGGTTCGGACGGCAAGACCGATGCCGACGGTAAGACGGGTTCGGACGGCAAGACCGATACCGACGGTAAGACGGGCTCGGACGGCAAGACCGATACCGACGGCAGGACGGGCTCGGACGGGGAGACCGGCTCCGACGGGAAGACGTGCGACGACGCCGACGACACTGGGATCGGCAAGGACACGGGGACGGGCAAGGACACCGGCACTGGTGGGGACGCCGGCACTGGTGGAAGTACCGGTGAACAGCCCGCCGATCAGCCCAAGGATGACGATCTGGACAGTCGGCGCGAGCGTGGGGCCGAGGCGGACGGCGGTGGGACGGACACCGGTGCCGCGGCGGACACCCCGGCCAAGGACCACCCCGACGACACCGATGCCACCAAGCCGCAGGTCGTGGTGGTGGACGGCGTCAAGGTCCTGCAGATCCCCCTCGACCCGCCCACGGCCGAGCAGATAGAAGACCTGTTGGAGAACACCGACAAGGTCCAGCCGGCCGAAATGCCGAAGATGCCGGCCGACGCCACCGCCGCCTCGAACGTCAACGCCTGGGCCAACGACGGCAGCGACGTCGTCTCCGCCGACGCCACCCCGCCCAACCTGGACGCGCTGAAGACGGTGATCGAGAACCACCGCGACATCCCACCCCTGGACATGCCGGGGGTGGAGGTTCCGGCGGGTGAGTACGGCAAGGGCCAGTGGGCCGAACGCGACATCCGCCCGGACGGCGACCCGGGCTCCATCGCCCCGGGCGGGCCGACCACGGCCGCGGGCGACCAGGTGACCCTCCCGCCGACGTCATCTGCCTCGGACGGCACCGGCCCGACGGCCACATCGGGCGCAGGCGGCTCCGGTCCGGCCGGCACAGGCGGCGGCGGCACGACGGGCGCCTATCCGGCGGACGGGTACGGTTCGGTGGGCATCACGCCGATCGATGATCCCTCCTCGGCCTCGCAAGCCGACGATGCCTGCGACTCCGCCACGGGCACCACGCCTGACGGTAAGGACACCACGCCTGATGGCAGGGGCACCACGCCTGATGGCAAGGACACCACGCCCGACGGCAAGGACACCACGCCCAGAGACACGGGCACACGGCCAGGGGACGCCGATGGCACGCCAGGCGGCACCGGGACGACGCCCGGTGGCACCGGCGCGACGCCGGGCGACACCCCGTCGGACAGCGACACCGGCGTACGGATCCCGCCCACGCCACCCGCCGGCGATGCCGGCGCGAACACGGGAGCCGCCGGCGACGCCCCCGGCGCGGGGACAGCCGATGAGCCCCGCACCACGACACCGGACATGCGGCCCGATGCCGGTGGCACCACGCCGAGCGGCACTCACGGCACCACGCCGGACGGCATCTACAGCGGTGGGCCGGATGGCGTGCACGGTGGCGCGGTGGCCGACGCCTACGGTGACCGGCGCGCCGACGCCGACGGTGTGACGTCGGCGGGTGGGCACGGCGTGGCGGCCGTTGCCGAGGCAGGCGGCGAGGGCGAGAGCCGGTCGGGGGTCGAGGCGTGGGCGAGCGACGGCAGCGACGTGGTCTCCATAGACGTCCCCCCACCCAACCTCGAAGCCCTGAGGACGGTGATCGAGAACCACCGCGACATCCAGCCGCAGGAGATGCCCTCTGTGCAGATCCCGCCCGGCGAGTACGGCAAGGGCGAGTGGGCGCCTGAGGACATCCGCCCGGACGGCCCGCCGGGCGCGGTCGATCCCGGCACGCCGGAAAGGAGCTCCTGATGTACGTCGATCCTCCTGCCCCCGAGGCCTGGACCAACAAGTCCCGACCTCCGGAAGAGACCACCGGATCGCTGGCGACCCCGCCGGGCGCCCATCGGTACAACCCCGAGTACGAGCGGCTGGTCGATGCATGGAACGCCGTCATGCCCCAGCTGAATGCGCTCAAAACGGCCCTCGACAAGGCCTACAGCCTCGCCAGGAGCCCCCAGACGTGGGACGCCCCGGTGGGCGAGCGCTACGTCCAGGACATCCGCGAATGGCGCACCAGGCTGGCGGCCTACCGCCATGCGGTGCTGACGGCGATCAGTGACCGCGCGGCGGACACTCCACAGTGGCTGCCGTCCTCGGCAGTCATGCCGCGCTACCCCGGGTAACCCCACCTTGTGGGCGAACCGGACATCAGGGCGTACATTGGGGAAATGGGTACGCCACCCTATTACGGCCCGGATTTCGGGCTGCTGCAGAAGCAGGATCCCGAGCTCGCGCAGGTGCTGCTCGACGAGCTCGAGCGCGTGCGTGGCGGGCTCCAGCTGATCGCGAGCGAGAACTTCACCTCGCCCGCCGTCCTGGCCGCCCTGGGTTCCACGCTCACCAACAAGTACGCCGAGGGCTACCCAGGCCGCCGCTACTACGGCGGCTGCGAGGTCGTCGACCGGGCCGAGCGGCTGGCGATCCAACGCGCGAAGAAACTCTTCAACGCCGAGCACGCCAACGTCCAGCCGCACTCGGGCGCCTCCGCCAACCTGGCCGCCTACGCCGCGCTCCTGCAGCCCGGCGACACCATGCTGGCCATGGCGCTGCCGCACGGCGGCCACCTCACCCACGGCTCGAAGGTGAACTTTTCGGGAAAATGGTTCGACGTCGTGTCGTACGGCGTGCGCCGCGACACCGAACTCATCGACTACGACGAGGTCAGGGATCTGGCGCTGCGGCACCAGCCGAAGCTGATCGTGTGCGGGGCGACGTCGTACCCCAGACTGATCGACTACGGGACCTTCCGCGGCATCGCCGACGAGGTGGGGGCGTGGCTGATGGCCGACGTGGCGCACCCGATCGGGCTGATGGCGGGCGGCGCGATCCCCTCGGCGGTGCCGTACGCGGATGTCGTGACGTTCACCACCCACAAGGCGCTGCGGGGGCCGCGTGGCGGGGCCATCCTGTGCACGGAAGAGCTGGCCAAGAAGATCGACCGGGCGGTGTTCCCGTTCGTCCAGGGCGGGCCGCTGATGCACGCGGTGGCGGCCAAGGCGGTGGCGTTCGGGGAGGCGATGCGGCCGGAGTTCGCCGACTACGTCAACAAAGTGATCGTGAACGCCCGGGCCCTGGCCGAGTCGCTGACCGGGGAGGGGATGCGGGCCGTCTCCGGCGGCACGGACACGCACCTGGCGCTGATCGACCTGCGTGACGTGGGAGTGTCAGGCGCCGAAGCGGAGCAGCGGTGCGCGGCGGCGGGGATCACGCTCAACCGCAACGTGATCCCCTACGATCCGGAACCGGCGTCCATTACGTCAGGTATCCGGGTGGGCACACCGTGTGTCACTACGCAGGGGATGGGGCCCCAGGAGCTCAAGGAGGTGGGGACGCTGGTGACCAGGGCCGTGCGCCATCCGGGGAGCGCGGGGGAGGTCAGGGAAAGAATTGCGGCGCTTCTGGCCATCCATCGGCCATATCTCAGCGAATATTAAGCTGGTCTGTGTCGTTTTCCGGTCACAGTCGGCCGGAGCATCCGGGAAACTAGGTCCGTGCGCGAATACCTGTTCATGGCGCTCATCTCGGCAGCCGTGACCTATCTGCTGGTTCCGCTGGTGCGCCGCTTCGCCATCCGCATCGGCGCCATGCCGGAGGTTCGCGCGCGTGACGTGCACACCACGCCGACGCCCAGACTGGGCGGTCTGGCGATGTACGGCGGCCTGGTCGTGGGCCTGCTGGTGGCCAGTCAGCTCACGCACACGGGCAAAGCGCTGACGCACACCGAGGCCGACGCGGTGACGGCGCTGATCGTGGCCGGCGGGCTGATCACGATCACCGGGTTCCTGGACGACTGGTGGGGCATGGACGCCTTCATCAAGCTCGGCGGGCAGATCGCGGCGGCAGGGGTGCTGGTCTTCTTCGACCTGCGGCTGCTCTACATCCCGTTGCCGCAGGACTGGGGCGGCTCCACCAGCCTCGACTACACCCTCAGCACCGTGATCACCATCATGGTCGTGGTCGTGACCATCAACGCGGTCAACTTCGTCGACGGGCTCGACGGCCTGGCGGCCGGGATCGTCTGCATCGCCGGCATGGCCACCTGGGCCTACTCGATCTTCCTCGCCGAGAACATCAGCGGCGGGCGCATCACCACCACGGCGGCCATCGCGGCCATCCTCATCGGCACCTGCCTGGGGTTCCTGCCGCACAACTTCCACCCGGCGAAGATCTTCATGGGCGACACCGGGGCCATGCTGATCGGGCTCGTGCTCGCCTCCTCCATCGTCACCGTGACGCCGGTCGACCCGGGGATCATCGAAGGCATGAACAAGGTGCCGGTGCTGCTGCCGCTGCTCCTGCCGGCCGCCGTGCTGATCCTGCCGCTGGTCGACCTGATCACCGCTGTGGTGCGGCGCACCTCGCGCGGCCTGTCGCCGTTCGCGCCCGACCGCGGTCACCTGCACCACCGGCTCATGGACATCGGCCACTCGCACCGCAGGTCCGTGCTGATCATGTACGCGTGGGCGTTCCTGTTCGCCTTCGGCATCGTGGGCATGTCCACGATCGGCGTGCCGGTGCTGTTGTTCCCCGTGGTCATCCTGCTGGCCCTGGCCGTGCTCGTGCTGATGGCCCTGCCGCGCTGGCGGGGCAGAGGCGGTGCGCACGCCGCCTCGCGCGGCAAGCAGCCCGACGACGACGGCCCGCCCACCGGGCCCATGCCGCCGATTCCGCCGGAGCCCGAGGTCAGACGACGGATGCCGCCGGGGGACGGCCCTTCGCGCGAACGTGCGTCGGCCGAGGGAAATCCGGTCATTCCAGCCTTTCCTAGTCGTTCTTGATCGCGAACTAGAAACGGCAGGTAAAAGCGGTCTTCCGTGAGCTTGTGATATCTTTCACGAGCAGGGGCCTTCAGAGGCAGATGCTCTGGGGGTAGCAAACGCTCGCTTGATAACACGCTGATGGAGCACCAATGCAGGCCAACGACGTGCGCGTACTCAAGAGCGCCGCGATTCCGACCCTGACGGTCGGGGTGGTCGCCGTGGTTGTCTCGCTCCTGATGGCAGGTGGCAAGGGAGCTCTGGGCGCCGCGCTCGGTACCTTGCTGGTCGGGGTTTTCTTCAGCATCAGTGTGGTAGCGGTGTCCTATGCCGCACGGGTGTCTCCCCAGATGATGGCGATCGCGGCGATGGTGAGCTATCTCGTCAAGGTCGTCGTCATCATGATCGTGCTGACCGCGTTCCGCGACACCACGGTCTGGAACACGCTGGCGTTCGCCTGGTCGGTCGTGATCTGCACGCTCGTGTGGACCGGCTTCGAAGTGCGCGCCTTCATGAAGACCAAGATGCTTTACGTCGACCCTGAGGCCCGAGTCCCCGGAAAGGGCGACTCATGAGGCTGGTGTACGGGCAGGGTCCGATATGACTAGTCCTCTACTCGCCTGCTATCGTCAGGGCCGCGATGAGCGCACAGGAACGCCGACCGGAAGAAGACGGTCGCGACTTCGCCGATGCCATGTGGTCGGTCCCCAGCTATCTGCTCGCGGGGATGGTCTTCTACGGCGGTCTCGGCTGGTTGCTGGACCGCTGGTTGGACATGTCCGCGTTCTTCCCCATAGGCGTCGTCCTGGGGGTCGTGCTCGGTGGCTATCTGGTCTACCGGAAGTTCGGTCGCTAGCCGACGCAGCGATCGCTTCGCTGAGGAAACCCTTGTGAACTACTACGACGTTGAAGGGAACGCCGCGTGAGTGCGCTGACGCTCCTCGCTCCACCAGCCGACCAGTTCGGGGCGCCTACGCCTGAAGAGCTGTTCAACCTGCCGCCCATCATCCCCGGGGTCGAATGGTTCACGAAGCCGGTTCTGCTCGCGCTGCTGAGCGCGGTGTTCGTGATCGGCCTGTGCTGGGCAGCCTTCGCCAACCCCAAGGTCGTCCCAAGGGGTGTGCAGAACGTCGTCGAGTACGGCTACATGTTCGTCCGCGACCAGGTCGCCCGGCCCTTCCTGGGCAAGGACGCCGACCGGTGGATGGGCCTGCTGGTGACGCTCTTCTTCATGGTCCTGGTCTGGAACCTCATGGGCGTCATCCCGGTGCTCCAGTTCCCCGTGGCCTCGCACATCGCTTTCCCTGCCGTGCTCGCGATCTCGATCTACGTGCTCAAGGTCTACCTGGGCATGAAGCACCAGGGCCCGTGGGGCTACTTCAAGAACATGATGTTCCCGCCGGGGCTGCCGAAGCCGATCTACGTGCTGCTGTCGCCGATCGAGTTCCTGTCCAACCTGATCATCGCGCCGTTCACGCACGCGGTCCGACTGTTCGCCAACATGTTCGCCGGCCACATGCTGCTGGCGTTCTTCAGCATGGTCGGCTTCTGGTTCCTCTTCGAGCAGCTCTCGCCGCTGGGAGCACCCGTGGGTGTCGTCGGCGTGGTCATGACCATCATCCTCACCGGCTTCGAGATGTTCATCCAGTTCCTGCAGGCCTTCCTGTTCGCGATGCTGGCCGCGATGTACATCGGCGGCTCGCTGCACGCGGAGCACTGAGAACCACATACCGGAATATCCATGACCGGTGACACCCGAGTCGCCGGCCGTCCAGTAAAGGAATAACAGCAATGGGCATTCTCGCTGAGGTCTCCGGCAACGTCACCGCCATCGGTTACGGTCTCGCCGCCATCGGCCCCGGCATCGGCGTCGGCATCATCTTCGGTCAGGGCGTGCAGGCCATTGCGCGCCAGCCCGAGGCCTACGGCCTGATCCGCCAGAACATGCTCCTCGGCTTCGTTCTTACCGAGGCCCTCGCCCTGATCGGTCTGGTTGCGCCGTTCATTTTCGCGGGCATCCGCTAGATCGCCCTTCTGACGAAAGGCTGCACTCATGAGGTACATGGCAGCTACGCTCCTCGCCGCGCCGGAAGAGCACGCCTCCAACCCGCTCATCCCGCACACGTACGAGCTCGTCGTCGGTATCTTCTCGTTCGCCGTCGTCTTCTTCGTCGTTGGCAGGATGCTCATCCCGCGTATCCAGAAGACGCTGGCCGAGCGGACCGACGCGATCGAGGGCGGCATCAAGAGGGCTGAGGAAGCCCAGGCCGAGGCCCAGGCCCTGCAGCAGCAGTACGCCGAGCGGCTGGAGGAGGCCCGTCGGGACGCGGCCAGGCTGCGCGAGGAGGCTCGCGAGCAGGCCGCGCAGATCAAGGCCGAGCTCCGTGAGGAGGCGCAGGCCGAGGCCCGCCGCCTCGTCGAGGCCGCGCACGCGCAGATCGAGGCCGATCGCCAGGCGGCGTTCGCGCAGCTCCGCGCCGAGATCGGCCGCCTGTCGACCGACCTGGCCGGCCGCATCGTCGGCGAGTCTCTGACGGACGAGGTCCGCCAGAGCCGCATCGTGGACCGGTTCCTCGACGAGCTGGAAGCCGGCAGCGCGCAGGCGGTGCGCTGATGCGTGGTTTGAGCAGGACGTCGCTGGCCGAGGTCGAGGAGCGGTTCAACGCGGTCGCCGGCAGTGCCGACCTCGGTGCGCTCTCCGACGAGCTGTTCGCGGTCGCGGATCTGCTCGACCGTGAGCACGGCCTGCGCCGGGCCCTGTCCGACCCTGCCAGGTTCGCCGAGCAGAAGGCGGGCACGGTGGGCGCGCTGCTCACCGGCAAGGTCGCCCAGGCCACGCTGGACACCGTCGAGGCCGCGGTCTCGGCCAAGTGGTCGCGCGCGGGTGACCTGCCCGACGTGCTCGAACGGCTCGGCATCGTCGCCGCGGCGGCGGAGGCCGAGAGCCAGTCCAGGCTCGACGAGGTGGAGGACGAGCTCTTCCGCTTCGGCCGCATCGTCGCCGCCAATGCCGACCTGCGTCTCGCGCTGACCGATCCGGCGGCGCCCGAGGAGGGCAAGCGCCAGCTGCTGCGCGACCTGCTCGGTGACAAGGTCGCTCCGACCAGCCTGCGCCTCATCTCGCAGCTGGTTGCGCACCCGCGAGGGCGTAGCCTGGAAACAGGCCTGGAAGAGGTCGGTCAGCTCGTGTCCGCGCAGCGCCAGCGCCTTGTGGCGGTGGTGCGCAGCGCCGTCGAGCTGACCGAGGGGCAGAAGCGCCGCCTGACGGCGTGGCTGCGCACCTCATACGGCCGCGACGTGCACCTGAATGTCGAGGTGGACAAGCGAGTGCTCGGTGGGTTCTCGGTCCGCATCGGCGACGAGATCATCGACACCACCATTGTGGGACGAATCGAAGAAGTCCGCCGCCGGTTGGCCGGCTAAGGCGAATAGGGAGACAGAGTAGAGATGGCGGAGCTTACGATCCGGCCGGACGAGATCCGGGACGCGCTTGAGCGCTTCGTCCAGGCGTACGAACCGGAAGGCGCCGCGCGCGAGGAGATCGGGACCGTCGTCGACGCCGGCGACGGCATTGCCCATGTCTCCGGCCTTCCCTCGGCGATGGCGAACGAGCTGCTCGAGTTCGAGAACGGCACGCGCGGCCTGGCACTTAACCTCGACACCCGCGAGATCGGTGTCGTGGTCCTGGGCGAGTTCAGCGGCATCGAGGAGGGCCAGACGGTCCGCAGGACGGGCGAGGTCCTGTCCGTGCCCGTCGGCGACAACTTCCTCGGCCGCGTGGTCGACCCCCTCGGCAACCCGCTCGACGGCAAGGGCGCCATCGAGTCCGAGGGCACGCGTGCCCTCGAGCTCCAGGCCCCCTCGGTCGTCCAGCGGCAGCCGGTGAAGCAGCCGCTGCAGACCGGCATCAAGGCGATCGACGCCATGACGCCGATCGGCCGCGGCCAGCGCCAGCTGATCATCGGTGACCGTGGCACCGGCAAGACCGCGATCGCCGTGGACACCATCCTCAACCAGCGCGAGGCCTGGGCCTCCGGCGACCCCGAGCAGCAGGTCCGCTGCGTCTACGTCGCCATCGGCCAGAAGGGCTCCACGATCGCGCAGGTCAAGGCCCGCCTCGAGGAGACAGGCGCGATGGATTACACCACCATCGTCGCCGCCCCGGCCTCCGACCCGGCCGGCTACAAATACCTTGCCCCCTACACCGGCTCGGCCATCGGCCAGCACTGGATGTATCAGGGCAAGCACGTTCTGATCATTTTCGACGACCTGACCAAGCAGGCCGACGCCTACCGCGCCGTGTCCCTGCTGCTGCGTCGCCCGCCGGGCCGCGAGGCCTTCCCCGGCGACGTCTTCTACCTCCACTCCAGGCTGCTGGAGCGCTGCGCCAAGCTGTCGGACGACATGGGCGGCGGCTCGATGACGGGGCTGCCGGTCATCGAGACCAAGGGCAACGACGTGTCGGCGTTCATCCCGACCAACGTCATCTCCATCACCGACGGGCAGTGCTTCCTCGAGACCGACCTGTTCAACGCGGGCGTGCGCCCGGCGATCAACGTCGGTATCTCGGTCTCCCGAGTCGGTGGCTCGGCGCAGGTCAAGGCGATGCGCAAGGTCGCGGGCACGCTGAAGCTGTCGCTGTCCCAGTATCGCGACCTGGAGGCGTTCGCCGCGTTCGCCTCCGACCTCGACGCTGCCTCGCGCGCTCAGCTCGACCGCGGCCAGCGCCTGGTCGAGCTGCTCAAGCAGCCGCAGTACTCCCCGTTCGCGGTCGAGAAGCAGGTTGTGTCGGTGTGGTCCGGCACCACCGGCGAGCTCGACGAGGTGCCGGTCGAGGACGTCCGCCGGTTCGAGACGGAGTTCCTCGACTACCTGCAGTCCTCGCACAAGGGCATCCTCGACACCATCCGGGAGACCAAGGAGCTGCCCGACGACACGGTGACCGCTCTCAAGGACGCCATCACGGAGTTCAAGAAGGGCTTCACCACCTCCTCGGGCGAGCTGCTGGTCAAGGACGAGCCGGTGGCGCCGCTCGAGGCCGGCGAGGTCGGCCAGGAGAAGATCAAGAAGGTCGTCCGTCCGGCGGAGAAGAAGTAGGACATGGGTGCCCAGCTAAGGCTGCTGCGGCGGCGGATCAGCTCGGTCAAGTCGACCGCGAAGATCACGCGCGCCCAGGAGCTCATCGCCTCTTCACGGATCGTGAGGGCGCAGCAGCGGATGCAGGCGGCGCTGCCGTACGAGCGTGAGATCACTCGCGCCGTCACCGGCGTCGTCAGCAATGCGGCCAGCGTCGACCATCCGCTGACCGTGGCGAAGGAGAACCCCGCCAAGGCGGGCGTCCTCATCGTCACCAGCGACAGCGGGTTCTGCGGCGGCTTCAACGCCAACGTGCTGCGCGAAGCCGAGGCTCTGCGGGGGTTGCTGGAGAGCCGAGGGCTGACCGTGCTGCCGTTCGTCACGGGGCGCAAGGGTGTCACCTGGCACACCTTCCGCCAGCGGGAGATGGGCGGCAGCTGGGTCGGGTTCTCGCGCAAGCCGGCTTACGCGGATGCCAAGGAGATCGCGACCACGCTGATCGACTCGTTCAAGGAAGAGAACGGGATCGACGAGATCCACATCGTCTCGACCGAGTTCGTCTCGATGCTCACGCAGAACGTCGTGGTCAAGCGGGTCCTGCCACTGGAGGTCGAGGAGACCGAGGCGACGGAGACCACCGCGATCCCGCCGTACTTCGAGTTCGAGCCGACCGCGGGCGACGTGCTGGAGTCGCTGCTGCCGCGCTACGTGGAGTCGCGCATCTTCACGGCGCTGCTGCAGTCGGCGGCCTCCGAGGAGGCCGCGCGGCGGCGCGCGATGAAGTCCGCGACCGACAACGCCAACGAGCTGATGCGGGTGCTCACCCAGCAGATGAACCAGGCTCGCCAGGCCGAGATCACCCAGGAAATCAGCGAGATCGTCGGTGGCGCCAACGCGCTGGCTGACGCCGCAGCGGGGAAAGAGTGAAATGACTGCAGAGGCTGTTGAAACTGTAGAGGCCGCGGCGGCCGGCATCGGCCGCGTGGCACGCGTCACTGGCGCCGTCGTCGACGCGGAGTTCCCCGTCGATGCGATGCCCGACATCTATAACGCGCTCAAGGTCGAGGTGACCCTCGGCGGCGAGACCAAGACCCTGACGCTCGAGGTCGCCCAGCACCTGGGTGACAACCTCGTCCGGGCCATCTCCATGCAGCCCACCGACGGCCTGGTCCGCGGCCAGGCCGTGACCGACACGGGCGGCCCGATCTCGGTGCCGGTCGGCGACGTCGTCAAGGGCCACGTGTGGAATGCGCTGGGCGAGACGCTCGACGTGCCGACCGCATCGCTCAAGATCGACGAGCGCTGGGGCATCCACCGGCCGTCCCCGGCCTTCGACCAGCTCGAGTCCCGCACCGAGCTGCTGGTCACCGGCATCAAGGTCATCGACCTGCTCACCCCCTACGTGCAGGGTGGGAAGATCGGACTGTTCGGCGGCGCCGGCGTCGGCAAGACCGTTCTGATCCAGGAGATGATCCGCCGCGTCGCCCGTAACTTCGGTGGCACCTCGTGCTTCGCCGGCGTGGGCGAGCGCACCCGTGAGGGTAACGACCTCTGGCTGGAGATGGAGGAGGCGAACGTCCTCAAGGACACCGCCCTCGTCTTCGGCCAGATGGACGAGCCGCCGGGCACCCGTCTGCGGGTCGCGCTGTCGGCGCTGACGATGGCGGAATACTTCCGGGATGTGCAGAAGCAGGACGTGCTGCTGTTCATCGACAACATCTTCCGCTTCACGCAGGCCGGTTCCGAGGTCTCCACGCTGCTCGGCCGTATGCCGTCCGCCGTGGGCTACCAGCCCACGCTGGCCGACGAGATGGGTGTGCTCCAAGAGCGCATCACCTCGACGCGTGGTCACTCGATCACCTCCATGCAGGCGATCTACGTGCCCGCCGACGACATCACCGACCCGGCTCCGCACAACGCGTTCGCGCACCTCGACGCGCAGACCGTTCTGTCCCGGCCGATCTCGGAGAAGGGCATCTACCCGGCGGTGGACCCGCTCGACTCCTCCTCCCGGATCCTCGACCCGCAGATCGTGGGCGAGGAGCACTACCGGGTGGCCCAGGAGACCAAGCGGATCCTGCAGAAGTACCGCGAGCTCCAGGACATCATCGCGATCCTCGGTATCGACGAGCTCTCCGAGGAGGACAAGGTCACCGTCCAGCGGGCCCGCCGCATCGAGCGCTTCCTGTCGCACCCGATGTACGCGGCCGAGGCCTTCACCGGCCAGCCGGGCGAGACCGTGCCGCTCGACGAGACCATCGCCTCCTTCAAGGGCCTCTGCGCGGGTGAGTACGACCACCTGCCCGAGCAGGCGTTCTTCATGGTCGGTGGCATCGAGCAGGCCATCGCGAAGGCCAAGGAACTCGAGCGTCGCTAATCGCCCCATGGTGATGGCGCGGCCTGCGAAGCCGCGCCATCACCTGATCGGAAAGGACCTACACAAAGTGGCGAAGCTACGCGTAGGGGTTGTCTCACCCGAGCGTGAGATCTGGTCGGGCGAGGCCGACATGGTGATTGCCAAGACCGTGGACGGCGAGATCGGTATTATGCCGCAACACGCACCTGTTCTCGGCGTCCTCGTCGAGGGCGGCGTGCTGCGCGTGAAGCGGGAGGGCGAGGGCGACCTCGTGGCGGCCGTTCATGGTGGATTCATCTCCGTGGCCGACAATGAGGTGTCCGTGCTCGCCGAGGTGGCCGAGCTCGGTTCCGAGGTCGACGTCGCGGCTGCACGCGACGCTCTCGACCGGGCCCAGGCCTCGATCGAGGCCAACCAGGAAGACGCCGACGCGGCCATCGAGGCCAAGCGGGCCAGGGCCCGGCTGCGCGCCGCAGGCGAAGAGGTATAGCAGAACACGTTTCAGGGGGCGGCATGGTAGCAACGGTTGTGACTTTCCTGGTGCTGCTCGCCGCCCTCGTGGTGTTGCGCGCTCTCATGCTGGTCCGCTCGCGCGGGAGCGTACCCTGTCGCCTTCGGGTAGGGGGCCGCGCCTGGCGCAGCGGGGTGGCTCGCTATGCCGACGGGGAGCTCCATTGGATTCCCCTCCTGGGCGTCCGACTGAGGCCGCGCCACGCGATTGCGAGGCGCGGCCTTGTTGTATCCGCCCGTCGCGAGCTCGGCGACGGGCTCTATGCGGTGGACTTCGGCGGGAGCACGCAGGATGTGTCGCTCGCGATGAGCGCGGACGCGCTGACGGGCTTCCTGGCCTGGCTGGAGTCCGCACCGCCCAGCGCGTATTTGGATGTGGCTTAGCGCGTCCCTCCGGGCTTCCAGAGGATCTCGTTGCCCGCGTGCGCCACTCGGCACGCGATGAACAGCAGGTCCGACAGGCGGTTGAGGTATTTCGCCGTCAGCACGTTCATGTCGTCGTGCTCCTGCAGCGCCGCCCAGGCCGAACGCTCGGCCCTGCGGACGGTGACCCGCGCGACGTGCAGCGCCGCGGTGGCCGGATCCCCGCCGGGCAGGATAAAGCTGCGCAGCGGCTTGAGGTCGGTGTTGAAGCGGTCACACTGCTCTTCCAGCCGGTCGATGTACGGCTGCTCCACCCGCAACGGCGGAAACTCCGGGTCGTCGACGACCGGCGTGGCCAGGTCGGCCCCCAGGTCGAACAGCTCGTTCTGGATCCGGACCAGGACCTCCACCAGATCGGCGGGCAGCGTCCCGTGCGACATCGCAACGCCCAGGTGGGCGTTGGCCTCCTCCACGTCGGCGTAGGCGGCCAGCCGTGGATCGGTCTTCGAAGCGCGGCTCATGTCGCTCAGCGCGGTGGTGCCGTCGTCGCCGGTGCGGGTGTAGATGCGGGAGAGGACCACCGGCTTGTCCTTGTCGGCGCGCGTCATGGCATCAGCGTACTCATGACAAATGTCATCCGGATCGGACGCCAGATCCACATCCGGCCCGTGATTTCCGCGACTACCAGGGCGAACCGCGCAAACGCCACGATGGATCCATGACGAAGGAGAGGACCTGATGCTCGAGATCAGCGAGCTGCGCAAGCGCTTCGCGGGCGGCCCCGACGCCCCCGGCGGCAAGGTCGCCCTGGATGGGATCAGCTTCGCCGTGCGGCCGGGAGAGATGTTCGGGTTCGTCGGCGCGAACGGCGCAGGCAAGACGACGACGATGCGCATCGTCATGGGCGTGCTCCAGGCCGACTCCGGCGCGGTGAGCTGGCAGGGGAAGCCGCTCGACTACGACGGGCGGCGGCGCTTCGGCTACATGCCGGAGGAGCGCGGCCTGTACCAGAAGATGCGGGTGGCCGAGCAGATCGAGTATTTCGGGCGCCTGCACGGCCTGAGCGCGGAGGCCGCCAAGAAAGCCACCGACGACCTGCTGGAGCGGCTCGGGGTGGCCGAGCGCAGGAACGACGCCGTGCAAGCGCTCTCGCTGGGCAACCAGCAGCGCGTGCAGCTGGCCGTGGCGCTGGTGCACGACCCCGAGGTGCTGGTGCTGGACGAGCCGTTCTCCGGGCTCGACCCGATCGCGGTGGACGCGCTGGCCACGGCCTTACAGGAGCGGTGCAGAGGAGGCGTGCCGGTGATCTTCTCCAGCCACCAGCTGGAGCTCGTCGAGCGGCTGTGCGACTCGGTCGGCATCGTCTCGGCCGGCCGGATGGTCGCCACCGGCACGGTGGGCGACCTGCGGGCCGCCGAGGGCAGAACGCTGCGCGTGGTCGTCCGCGACCCCACCCCTGGCTGGGCGGACGGCCTGCCGGGCACGGTAACTGTGAACGGCGACCGGCACATCCTGCATACAGCGGACGGCGACGACCAGGAGATCCTGCGCCGCGCCGTCAAGGCCGGGCACGTCGAGCACTTCGGCGTCGAGCAGCCGACTCTCACCGAGATCTTCAAGGAGGCCGTGGCGTGAACGGACTGATGCTGGTCGCCCGCCGCGAGGTCGTGACGCAAATCCGCACGAAGGCGTTCGTCATCGGCCTCATCATCACGGCCGTGCTGGTGGCGGCGGTGTCCTTCGCGCCGAAGGTGCTGGACCGCCCCGACTCCTACGCCCTCGGCACCGTCAACTCCCAGCAGCTGCCGCTGCAGGCGGCCGCGCCGGAGGCGAAGTTCGAGTGGCGCACGTTCCCGGACGAGGCGGCGGCCAAGCGTGCCGTGCTCGACGGGGACGTGGACGCGGTGCTGGTCAACGGCACGAAGGTGCTCTCGGACGGCGAGATCGATGACGAGGTCGTCGTGCTCATGCAGAGCGTCAACCGCGAGGTGCGGCTCGGCTCGGTCGGCGTGTCGATCCCGCCGCTGCAGATGGAGTCCGTGGGCGCCGACACCCGCTACCAGTCCGCGCGCACCGGGATCGCGGTCGTGCTCGTGATCGTGCTCTTCATGATGCTCATCGGCCAGGCCATGATGGTCGCCATGGGCGTGGTGGAGGAGAAGGGCAGCAGGATCGTGGAGATCCTGCTCTCCACGCTGCGGCCGTGGCAGCTGCTCGGCGGCAAGATCCTCGGGCTGGGCGCGCTCGGCCTGATCAACCTGGTCACGATCCTGGCCGTCGGCCTCGGCGCGGCCACCATCTCCGGGGTCGCCTCCGACTTCCCGCCCGGCGTCCCAGGGCTGGTGGCCGGGGTGCTGGTCTGGTTCGTGCTCGGGTATGCCTTCTTCGCCACGCTGGCGGCCGCGTTCGCCTCGCTGGTCTCGCGTCAGGAGGAGGTCAACTCCGTGATGACGCCGCTGACCATGCTGATCATGGTGACGTACTTCGTGGCCTTCTACGCCACCAACGAGCCCACCGGCACGCTGGCCACGGTCGTGTCGTACGTGCCGCCGTTCTCCTCGATGGTCATGCCGGTGCGGATGGCGGCGACCGAGGTGCCGCTGTGGCAGGTGGGGCTCTCCATGGCCGGCATGCTCGTGGCGGTGGTGGCGGTGCTGGCCTTCGGCGCCAAGGTGTACGAGCGGGCCGTGCTGCGGACGGGCGCCCGGGTGAAGCTCGGCGACGTATTGCGCGCCCGGTAGATGGACGAGATCGCGCGGGCACGGCGCCTCACCTGGGTGACGCTGGTTCTGGGCCTCGCCCTCATGTGGGTCCTCATCGCGGCCGGGGTCCTCGCCGGCGTCGGCGAAGGGAAGCTCCAGTGGTGGCGTCTCGTGCCCGCGCTGATCGCCACGGTCTGCTTCACGTGGCTGGGCCGGCGCATCATCGACGCCGTGCTGGACCGCCGCTATCCCACCGAGCAGGTGGCGTGGGCGGCGGTCCTCGCGTTGATCGCGGCCGGCGTGGGCGGAGCCGACCCGTTCGGCTTCGGGTTCGCGCCCATGTGCTGGCTGTATCTCGCGACGCTCGGCGTCTCCAGACGGACGGTCCTCCTCCAGTCGCTCGGGACGCTCGTGGCGTGCGTCGCGCTGGGCATGCTCGGCGTGGCGACGGGGGTGAGCGTCATGGCCCTCGACGTTCCTGTCCTCGGGACACTGATCTACTACGTTCTGCTGTACGGGATCTGGTGCGTGATCCTGCCGCCGTCCGGCCGGATGTGGGTGTGGATCTGGAGGCTGGCCGTGCAGGCCCATGAGGGCCGTGAGGCGCACACGCGGCTCGCGCTGGCCGAGGAGCGACTGCGCTTCGCCAGGGACCTGCACGATCTCGTGGGGCATCAGCTGTCGGCCATCGCGGTCAAGACCGAGCTGGCCGTGCGCCTGTCCGACGCCGAACCGGCGGCGGCCAAGGCCGAGCTGGCCGAGATCAACGCGTTGACCAGGAAGGCGCTCCGCGAGCTGCGCGAGGCCGTACGCGGCTACCGCGTCCTCGACCTGGCCGCCGAGCTGAACAGCGTGAAGGGCGTGCTCGAAGCGGCCGGTGTCCGCTGCGAGGTGCACCTGCCCTACCGCGATCTGCCCGACGGTGTGGCCCCCATCTTCGCCTACGTGGTCCGCGAGGCGGCCACGAACGTGCTCAAGCACAGCACCGCGACGTTCTGCGACATCACCATCCGCTTCACCGAGGACGAGGCGGAGCTGCGCGTACGCAACGACGGCGTGGCCCGGCGGCAGGCCGATGACCTGGGGACCGGCCTGACGGGCATGGGGGAGCGGGTGGCCGCCGTGGGCGGCAAGCTGGCCGCCCACCCGACGGGCGACGGAGAGTTCCAGCTCACGGCGGTCGTGTCATTGCCGCTGCGTGGGTAGAGGTCTCATGCAGGGAGCTTACCTCGGCGGGTGAATCACGCGGGGGTGTGGTCACGCTGTGTGTGTGAATGAGGAGGTGGCATGCGCGTCCGTGGCAATCCGAGGGCCCAGGTGGTGCGGATCGGGGCCAGGCTCGACGCCGGCACGTCGGCGGGGGTGCGCGAGCGGCTGCACCAGGCCCTCGACTCCGGTGACGGTGACCTGATCCTGGATCTCTCCAAGCTGGAGATGATCGACGCGACCGGTCTCGGGGTGCTTGTGGGAGCGCATCGGCGCGCGCTGAGCGTGCAACGTCGCCTTGTTCTTCGGGGGGTGCCACCGCGGATCATGCGGATCCTGGCGGTGACCCGGCTGAATCGGGTGCTGCATGTGGAGGCTCCGGCGGCCGCGGTGGCCTGAGATGACATATCGGGGCGGGCGACGATCAGCCGTTGCCCGCTCTTTCCCGACTTAGACAAAATGTAGATTACGGGTGGCACGCATCTGTGAGCTATGACACTGAAAACAACATCGAAAGCAGATTTATCCGCTGCGTGTATGACACATAACGCCCGGCGCATCAACCGGCTGTGTCGGGGGTGCTCAAGCTCCGGATGAAGATGTGCACGGCCGTGTCCACGAGTTCGTCGACCGGAGGCTGGTCGTCGGTGAGCAGCCATTCGATGAGCAACTCTTGTAACGCGCCAACGACGCCGAGCGCGACGAGTCGCCGATTCAGCGGCTCGGCCGAGGGAAAATCGGCCGAGGCCTCCTGTACGAGCCGGGCGAAACCTTCTACGGCCCGCTGGCGCGACGTCGTTAGAATGTCTCCTGACCTGCGCACCTCCACGTGCATGATGAGGGCCCGGCGCCGGTCGGCCGCGATGAACTCGATATAGGCGCGAATCCCCGCCGTGACCCTTCCGTCGAGCGTGTCCGGCGCTTCCTGCACCGCTTTGGTCACAACGGCCAGGCTTTCCTCCACGCACCGCTCGTGGACCGCCTGAAGCAACTCCTCCTGGCTGCCGAAACATTCGTAGAAGGCGCGGTTGGAGATCCGCGCCTCCGCACACAGCCTTTCGATGGTCGTCGCCGCGAAACCCGGCTTCGCGTATAGCGTGTAGGCGGCCGTCATCAGCCGCTCCCGTCTGTCCGCCAGCCTTTGCTCAGCCGACATTCCCCGGTAAGACCGGTTCACTCTCCACCCGTCCAACATGATCGTGGCCCCCAGAGCACACAATTATGGACGGATCGATCCGTTTTGGGAAAGGGTAAGAAGATTATCTTTTACGTCGGCCGTGCAAGAACGCGACGAGCCTGATCAGCCGGTCAAGCTCGGCGGGCCCTCTCGCGAACGATGTCAGGTTCATTCCGGGCATCGCGAACCGCTGCCGGGAGATCGCTTTGGGCCTGGCGAACTCGCGCAGACCGTCGGCTCCATGAATCCGCCCGAACCCCGAATCGCCCACGCCGCCGAACGGCAGGGCCGGGACGCCGGCGAAGGAGATGACCGAGTTGATGGCCGTCATCCCGCTCCGCATCATGCGGGCCAGCTCCATAGCCCGGCGCACGTTCTTCGAGAAGACCGTCCCACCCAGGCCGTAAGCGGAGGCGTTGGCCAGCTGCAGCGCCTCGTGGGCGTCGCGGGTGCGGCGGACGGTGATCGTCGGCCCGAACGTCTCCTCGCGGACCGCGGGGGAGTCCTCGGGCACGTCCTCGACGATCACCGGGTCCACGTACGGGGCACGCACGGAGGCGGGGCCGCCCGCGACGACCTTGCCCGACTTGGCGGCGTCGTCGATGTGCCGCTTGATGATGTCCACCTGGCCCGGCATCGTGATCGGCCCGTAGTCCTCGCCGGCCCGCACCTTCGCCACTCGGCCGGACAACTCGCGCATGAAACTTTCATAGACCGCGTCCACCACGTAAACGCGTTCCACGCCCACGCACGTCTGCCCGGCGTTGGACATCGCGCCCCACAGGCAGGCGTCCGCGGCCCTTGCCACGTCGGCGTCGGCGTCCACGATGAACGCGTCCTTGCCGCCGCACTCGGCCACGATCGGGGTGAGGTTCTCGGCGCAGGCCGCCATGACCCGCTTGGCCGTGGCGGTCGAGCCGGTGAACGCCACTTTCCGCACCCGCGGATCGCCCGCCAGCGCCGCGCCCGTCTCACCCAGCCCGGTGACGGTCTGGAACACCGGGTGCTCGGGCACCGACTCGGCGAAGAACTCCGCCAGCCGCACGCCCACGCCGGGTGTCAGCTCGCTCGGCTTGAAAACGACCGCGTTGCCCGCCGCGAGCGCGTACGCGATGGAGCCCATGGGGGTGAAGACCGGGTAGTTCCACGGGCCGATCACGGCGACCACGCCCAGCGGCAGGTATTCGAGCGTGGCGGCCAGGTTGAGCCCGATCATCCCGGTGGCGACCCTGCGGCGGCCGAGCACCTTCCGCGCGTTGCGGGCCGCCCAGTCGATATGAGTGATCGCCAGCACGATCTCCAGCGTGGCGTCGCCCACCGGCTTTCCGGTCTCCTGGTGCACGAGCGTGGCGAGTTCTCGCAGATGCTGGGTGACCACGGCCTTGTAGTCGAGCAGACGGCGTCGGCGCTCCTCATGACCCAGCCCGGCCCACCAGGCCGCCGCCTCATCGGCCCGTCCGACGGCCTCGTGGACGGCGTCAGGCCCCTGGTTGGGGTGGCTGCCGACGACCGCGCCGGTCGCCGGATCGAGTGAGTCGAACGTGAGCGTGCCCATGGCGCCACGATAGACGGGTAAGCCCATGCTTACTAGTTCCGGGTCAAGGTGAACCCCGCACCCCGGTGACCATGGGCTCGCGTAACGGCGAGTCACCACTGAAGGGTCAGAGGCCGTTTCCTGGAGGGCCACCAGCCGACTTACGGCGGGTGGCAAACCACGGCACCGCGTAAAAGATCAAAAAAGGGTCGGGTTTGAGGGTTCGATGCCGCGGAGGGTGTCGTAGTCGAGCGTGACGCAGTCGATGCCGCGATCGACAGCGAGCACCTTCGCCTGGGGTTTGATCTCCTGGGCGGCGAAGATGCCGCGGACGGGGGCGAGCAGCGGGTCCCGGTTGAGAAGCTCGAGATATCGGGTGAGCTGCTCCACGCCGTCGATCTCCCCACGGCGCTTGATCTCCACTGCCACGGTCGCGCCCAGCGCGTCGCGGCAGAGGATGTCCACCGGCCCGATCGCCGTCATGTACTCCCGCCGGATCAGCGAATATCCCTCGCCCAGCGTCGTGATGTGCTCGGCGAGCAGCTCCTGCAGGTGCGCCTCCACGCCGTCCTTGATCAGCCCCGGGTCGACGCCCAGCTCGTGGCTGGAGTCGTGGAGGATCTCGGCCATGGTCAGGACCAGCTTCTCGCCGGTCTTGCCGTGGGTGACCGTCCAGGTGTCGCCGTCCTCCTTGAGCTTGCACGGCGGGTTCATCCAGTTGAGCGGCTTGAAGGCGCGGTCGTCGGCGTGGATGCTCACGCTGCCGTCCGCCTTGATCAGAACGAGCCTCGGCGCCATCGGCAAGTGTGCCGTGAGCCGTCCCACATAATCCACGCTGCATCGCGCGATGACCAGCCGCATGACGACCCACCTTAGCGGCTCTGGAAAACTGGACGCATGGCGTTCGAACGGTCTGCATACGGCACAGGATGAGCCCCCGACGGGCCCGCCGCAGGGAGTCCTCCCGCCCTTTCGGCTTCCCGACCGGCCTGGACAAGGTGGAGGAATGGCCGGACGGCGAGTGGAAGGTCCGCATGCTCAACGGCGCCTCCTCGACCAAGGACTACCGCTGTCCCGGCTGTGACCAGGAGATCCGCCGTGGCCAGCCGCACCTCGTGGCCTGGCCCACCTGGGCGGGAGGCGACGAGGAGCGCCGCCACTGGCATCAGGCATGCTGGCGCAAGAGACTGGACCGCGGCCCCGGCCGCAGTCGCTACTGAAAGGGACCCCCAAGAGGTGGAAATTCGTGCGGCGAGCGTGCTGCCGGCCAGGCGTGAGCCGATCGAGTTGCACACGGGTGACGGCCTGACCCTGGTCGGTGAGCTGGCCCTGCCGGAGGACCGGCCGCCCGTGGCGACGCTGGTGACCCTGCACCCGCTGCCCACTCACGGCGGCTTCATGGACAGCCACGTCTACAAGAAGGCCTCCAACCGCCTGCCGGCGCTCGCCGACCTCGCCGTGTTGCGCTTCAACACCCGGGGCACCTCGTCGGAGCGCGGCACCTCGGAGGGCACGTTCGACGGTGGTGAGGGGGAGCGGTTCGACGTCGCGGCGGCGCTGGAATACGCCGAATACCACGACCTGCCGCACGTCTGGGTGGTCGGCTGGTCGTTCGGGACCGAGCTGACGCTCAAGTGGGCCCACGACCCGCTGGTCGAGGGCGCGATCCTGCTGTCGCCGCCGCTGCACAGGGCCACCGACGACGATCTGGACGCGTGGGCGCGGTTCGGGCGGCCCCTGACGGCACTGGTTCCGGAGTTCGACGACTACCTGCGGCCTGAGGAGGCCCGCAGGCGGTTCGCGCGGGTGCCGCAGGCCGAGGTCGTCGGGGTGGACGGGGCCAAGCACCTGTGGGTGGGGGAGCCGTACGTGCGGATCGCGCTGAACGAGATCGTCAAGCGCGTCAATCCGGCGGCGTGGCCGCTCCCGACGACGGTGTGACGGATATTTCCACCTAAATCGGGGCGTTGAAGGATTTTTTGAGCAGAATGCGCAAAACTCTGGACCGCTGTCGTGACCAGAGTCACAATCCGATCGTCAACCGAAGATCGTGGAGACGCCGGGCGGTCCTTCGTCCCGCGCGTAACCCCAGCTCACCATGGGCGAGGACAGATGCGGGTTGTGCGTGTTCTGAGTGCGGCGGCGTTGGCGTTCCCGATCGTGATGATCCCCTTAGGACCGGTCGCCGCCGCGGACACGCCGCCGGCCGCTGTCGTCTCGCCGGAGCGGGACGCGGCGGCTCTGGCCCGGCGGGACAACCGGCCCGTCGAGGTGGCGGCGCTGACCAGCGAGACCCGCCAGGTCTTCGCCAAGCCAGACGGAACCTACACCCTGGAGCAGCACGTCCGCCCGGTACGCGTCCGCCAGAACGGCCGGTGGACCGCTGTCGACACCACGCTCCGCCGGCGCCCGGACGGGGCGGTGGAGCCGGTCGCCGCGGCGGTCGGGCTGACGTTCTCGGGTGGCGGGACCGCCCCGCTCGCCCGCCTGTCACACGGCGCCAAGGCTCTGGAGCTCGGCTGGCCGGGCACACTGCCCGCGCCGACGCTGAGCGGTGACACCGCCACCTACGCCGAGGTCATGCCGGGCGTGGACCTCCAGGTGACGGCCGACGTGGACGGCTTCTCGCATGTCCTGGTGGTCAAGTCGCGGGCCGCGGCGGCGAGACTGACCGAGCTGACCTACCCGTTCGCCAGCCAGGGCCTTTCGGTGAAGACGGACAAGGCCGGCAACCTGGAGGCCGTCGACGAGGGCGGAGGGACGATCTTCATCGCGCCCACCCCGAAGATGTGGGATTCCGAGGGCATCACCAGCCCACAGGTGCTCAAGGAAGGCCGCTCCCCGGAGGCGCGGGAGGCCAGGATGGGTGTGGAGCTCGCGGGCAGGCAGCTGCGGCTCAAGCCTGACCAGAAGATGCTGGCTGACCAGAAGACCAAGTTCCCGGTCTATCTGGACCCGTACTTCTCGGCCGCGCGCGGCTCGTGGACGGCGGTCTGGAGCAACTGGCCCAACTCCAATTACCTCAACTCCAGCGACGTCGCCCGCGTCGGTCACATCAGCTCCACCCAGACGAACCGCTCGTTCTTCCAGATGGCCACCGGCTCCACCATTCACGGCAAGCAGATCATCAAGGCCACGCTGCGCACGTACGAGACCTGGTCGTACTCCTGCAGCGCCCGCAAGGTGGAGGCCTGGGGGACGAGCGCGATCAGCAAGAGCACCACCTGGAACAACCCGCCGACCAAGAGCAGGTTGCTCTCCACGGTGAACGTGGCCAAGGGCTACAGCTCGTCCTGCCTGCCCGGCGGTGTGGAGTTCGACGTCACGTCGTGGGCCGCCGACGCCGCCGCAAAGAAATGGCCAACCATGACCATCGGTCTCTATGCCACCAGCGAGACCGACTACTGGGCCTGGAAGAAGTTCAGGAACAACCCGAGCCTGGTCATCGAGTACAACTCCATCCCCACCGCCCCGGTCGCCGCCGACGTCTGGTCCGACCCGGGTGGCGCCTGCGGCTCGGGTGACGTGCGGCCGGTCATCAGCACCGCCACGCCGAAGCTCTGGGCCAGGCTGAAGGACGCCGACAACTCGGTCAAGGGCCACTTCGAGTGGTGGTCGGCCGCCGGGGCGAAGCTGGGCGAGTACGTCACGGCTGTGGGATCGAGCGGCACCGCGTTCTCGGCGACCGTCCCGCAGGGCGCGTACGCCGACGGTGCGTTGATCCGCTGGCGGGTGCGCGCGCAGGACGGTAAGGCCGACAGTGCGTGGGGCCCGTGGTGCGAGGCCGCCGTGGACGCCACCGCCCCGGGCAGGGAGCCGGCGATCAGTTCGCCTCAGTACGCGGAGAACACCTGGAGCGACGGCGTGGGCTTGGCGGGCTCCTTCACGTTCGCCCCGAACGGCGTGACCGACGTGGCCGCCTACGTCTACGGGCTCGACGCGACGCCCGGCACCGAGGTCGCACCCGGCCCGGACGGCACCGTGACCGTCCAGCTCACACCGCGCCACGACGGCCCCAACGTCCTGTCGGTACGCAGCAGGGACCGCGCCGGCCAGGTCGGCCCGATCCGCACCTACGTCTTCAACGTCAACGCCGGCCGCGCCCCGAGCGGCCACTGGAGGATGGACGAGGGCCAGGGCACCGTGGCGGGCGACGCCGCGAACGCCCACCCCGTCACGCTGTATGGCGCCACGTGGACGACCGGCAGGATCGGCGCGGGACTCAAGCTGGCCAACGCCTACGCCCAGACCGCCGGCCCCATCACCGACACGAGCCGCAACTTCACCGTCACCGCCTGGGCCCGCCTGACCTCCAATGCGGGCACGGCCACGCTCGTCACCCAGGAAGGCACGCGTACAGGCGCCTTCGCCCTTCAGTACTCGAAGACCGACGACCGCTGGGCGCTCACCAGGGCAGGCACGGACGCCGACAATGCCGCCACCGTGCGCGCCCTCTCTGCGGCCGCGCCGAGGCTGAACGAATGGACCCACCTGGCCGGCGTCTACGACTCGGCGGCGGGCCAGATCTCGCTCTACGTGAACGGCAGGCCCGAAGGCACGGCCGCCATCGCGCAACCGTGGAATGCCACCGGCCCCCTGACGATCGGCCGCGGGAAGGTCAACGGGGCGGCTTCGGACTACTGGCCCGGGGACGTCGACGAGGTGCGGGTCTACGGCCGCGCCATGTTCGCCGACGAGGTCGCCGATCTGGTCAACAGCGCTGCCACGCTGGTCGGCCACTGGACGCTGGACGAGGAGTCCGGCGCGTCGGCGGGCGATTCCTCGGGCCGGGCGACCGCCGCGACGCTGTCCGGAGCCGCCTCGTGGACGTCCGGCTGGCTGGACGGCGCCCTCGCGCTCGACGGCGTCAGCGGCCACGCCCAGACGACCGCTTCCGCGATCAACACCAGGAACGGCTTCACCGTCACGGCCTGGACCCAGCTCGACTACCTGCCCACCCGCGACACGGCGGCCGTCTCCCAGCCGGGCAGCCGGGCCGCGGGCTTCCAACTGGGCTTCGACAAGGAACAGGGCCGGTGGATGCTCGGCATGGCCGCCGCCGACACCGACACCGCGGCCCTCGTGCGCACCCGCTCCGATGCCATCCCCAACCCCCTGGAGTGGACCCACGTCGCCGGCGTGTACGACGCGCTGGCCGGCGAACTCCGGATCTACGTCAACGGCCGCCTGTCCACCACCACCGTCACCGATCACCTGAGCGCATGGAACGCCACCGGCCCGCTGCAACTCGGCCGGACCAAGGCCGCGGGCGTCTTCACCGGCTACTGGCCGGGGACCGTCGACGACGTGCGCGCGTACGACGGCGTGTTGAGCGCCGAGCAGATCGCCCAGCTAGCAGCCCAGTAATACCCGACCAGCACCTCCGACTGGGAGAGGTTCATGGACCTGCCGAGTGAGTTAGAGCTGCCCGAATCCCGTTGGAACCGACCTCAACAACCCGACGAACCCGACCTTCCCGACTCCTCCTGGAACCGATTCCGGGAAGCCAAGCCAGAATCCCCCTGGCCGCGCCGGCTGGCGGCCGTCCTCTCGATCGTCCTGGTGGTGCCCCTGGCGTACGCCATGCCCGCCTCGGCCGCCGCCCGCCCGGCCCCCTCGACGCAGAAAGAAGCCCCCGTCAAGGGCACGAAGGTGCCGGTCCTGCCGCCGATCGCCGATCCCGTGCAGAAACAGGCGTGGAAGGCGCCACCAGGCATCACCTGGCCCAAGCAGCGGAAGGCGGAGCTGGGCGGCGCCTCCGCCACCACTCTGGCGGACGGCTTCCCCGTCCGGCTGGCCCCGCAGAAGGGCGAGGCCGCGGCCGACCCGGTGAGCGTGGAGCTGCTCGACACCGACCGGCTCGGCCTGGCGATGCGCGTGTCGCCTGGCCAGGGCGTCGCGGCGGCCAAGGCGGCGGCGACGACCCGCCTGGAGATCGATTACTCCGGCTTCCGCTACGCCTACGGCGGCGACTACGGCGCCCGCCTCCGGATGGTCAAGCTGGCGGAGTGCGGGCTCAAGGCCGCCACCGCCACCGTGGACTGCCCGCAGCCGGAGCCGGTGAAGAGCGAGAACAACCCCAAGAACGGCACGCTGACCGCCGAGGTCGAGACCGGCACCGTCTACGCCCTGACGGCCGCCGCCTCCGGCCCCTCCGGCGACCACTCGGCCACCTCGCTGGCCCCCTCCGCCGACTGGAGCGTCGGCACCCAGACCGGCGACTTCACCTGGGGCTACGACCTGCGTACGCCACCTGCGCTGGGCGGTGACGAGCCGGAGATCTCCCTCGGCTACTCCTCCCAGAGCGTGGACGGCCGCACCGTCTCCACCAACAACCAGGCGTCCTGGGCCGGTGAAGGCTTCGAGCTCAACCCCAGCGGCTACATCGAGCGCCGCTACAAGTCCTGCATGATCGACGGAAAGAAGACCGGCGACCTGTGCTGGGACCAGGACAACGCCACCCTGTCGCTCGGCAACTCGGCCATCGAGCTGATCAAGGACGCCACGACCAAGCAGTGGCGTCCGAAACGCGACGACGGCACCAGGATCGAATACCTCACCGGCGCCGCCAACGGCGACAACAACGGCGAGTACTGGCGCGTCACCACCGCCGACGGCACCCAGTACACCTTCGGCCTGAACCGCCTGCCCGGCTGGGCGAGCGGCAAGCCGGAGACCAAGTCGGTCCAGACGGCGCCGGTGTTCGGCAACAACAGCGGCGAGCCCTGCTACAACAGCACCCCGGCCAACGCCTGGTGCCAGCAGGCCTACCGGTGGAACCTCGACTACTCCGTCGACACCCACGGCAACGCCACTACCTACTGGTACGAGCGCGAGACCAACTACTACGGCCGCAACATGAAGCCCGAGCTGGGCACCTCGTACGTACGCGGCGCCTACCTGACCCGCATCGACTACGGCTACCTGCAGAACGAGCTGTTCACCAAGGCCCCGGCGGCCCGAGTGGTGTTCGAGGTGGCCGAGCGCTGCCTGCCCAGCGGCACCATCACCTGCGCCCCCGACCAGCTCAAGAAGGAGACCGCGAGCCACTGGCCGGACGTGCCGTTCGACCAGATCTGCAACGCCGGCGTGACGTGCACCGACCGGCTGGCGCCGACGTTCTTCACGCGCAAGCGGCTGACCAAGGTCACCACGCAGATCAACAACGGCTCCGGCGTGTACAACCCGGTGGACTCCTGGACACTGACCCACCAGTTCCCCGCGACGGGCGACGGCCTCAGCCCCTCGCTGTGGCTGGCCTCGGTCCAGCAGACCGGCCACGTGGGCGGCACGATCACGCTGCCCAAGGTCACGTTCGCCGGCGTCCAGCTGCCCAACCGGGTGGACGCCAACGAGGGTCGCGCTCCGCTGGTCAAGTGGCGCGTCCAGGCCGTCAACAACGAGTCCGGCGGCGAGCTGCGCGTGAACTACGCCCCCGCCGACTGCAAGCCGGGCGACGTGCCGACGGCCGACAAGAACAACCGGCTGTGCTTCCCGCAGCGCTGGTCGCCGCCGGCCGAGCCGGAGGTCACCGACTGGTTCCACAAGTACGTGGTCGCGCAGACCATCGAGGTGGACCGCGTCGCGGGCTCGCCGGGCGTGGTCACCAGCTACGAGTACCTGGACGGCGCCGCCTGGCACTACGCCGACAACATCCTCGTCAAGCCCGAGCATCGCACGTGGTCGGACTTCCGGGGCTTCGGCCGGGTGCGGGTCCGCGAGGGCGACGGGCAGGACACCAAGCGCACGCTCACCGAGTTCCGCTACTTCCGCGGCATGCACGGCGACAAGCAGGCCGACGGCTCCAAGCGCACCGCGCAGGTGGCCGACTCCGAGGGCGGCACGGTGGACGACCTCGACCAGTACTCCGGGCTCGAGCGCGAAGAGATCACCTACGACGGGGACGGCGGCGCCATCCTGACCGCGACCGTCGAGCAGCCGTGGTCGCTGAAGACCGCCGAGTCCACGCAAGGGGGCGTGACCAAGGTCGCGCACCTGGTCGAGCCGAAGTCCATGGTGACCCGGACCGCGATGGCCGGCGGCACGTGGCGGCGTACCGGCGAGGAGCGCGCGTACGACGCCAAGGGCCTGCTCACCCAGGTCGAGGAGAAGGGCGACCTGGCCACAGCCGACGACGACCAGTGCGTCCGCTACACCTACGCACGCAACGACGCCAGCTGGATGCTCGACTACACCAGCCGCATCCAGAAAGTGTCAGCGAGCTGCGGCACCGCCGTGTCCACGCTGGCCGCCGGTGAGGTGATCTCCGACGAGAAGGTCGGGTACGACGGCCAGGCGTTCGGCCAGGCCCCGAGCAAGGGTGACGTGACCTCGGTCCAGCAGCTCGTCTCCGGGGACGGCGCGACGATCATCGACAGCACCCACACGTATGACGCCTACGGCCGCGAGACCAGCGAGACCGACGCGGTCGGCACCAAGTCCACCACCACCTACACCCCCGCCGCGGGGGCGCCGCCGACCGAGATCACGCAGACCAACCAGCTCGGCCACCTCGAGCGCACCCTGGTCAATCCGGCCTGGGGCGAGCCGGTCGCCGAGGTCGACGCGAACAACCGCCGCATCGACCTGGAGTACGACGCGCTCGGCCGCCTGACCAAGGTCTGGCAGCCGGACCGCAGCAAGGCCGCCAACCAGTCGCCCAGCACCGAGTATTCCTACGTGATCCGCACCGACGGCCCCAGCGTCGTCACCACCAAGACGCTGAACGCCGACGGCACCTACTCCGCCAGCCACGAGCTGTACGACGGCCTGATGCGCGAGCGCCAGACCCAGGAGCCCGCGCCCAGGGACGACCAGACGCAGGACCCGGCGCTGCGCGACGGGCGCACGATCACCGACACCTTCCACAACTCGCATGGCCAGCAGAGCAAGGCCAACACCGGCTACTTCGCGACCGGCGCCCCCTCCACCGACCTGCTCGCGGTCGCCGACGCCGACGTGCCCACCCAAGTCGTGTCGGCCTTCGACGGCACCGGGGACGTCAACGCTCAGATCCTCAAGGCGAAGGGCGTGGAGAAGTACCGGGTCAGCACGGTGCAGGAAGGCGACCGGATCCACGTGACGCCGCCGCCCGGCGGCACCGCCACCACCCGCATCGGGGACGCCGAGGACCGGCTCATCGAGCTGCGCCAGTACAAGGGCGCCACCCCGACCGGCGAGTACGAGTCCACCAAGTACACCTACGACCACGCCGGACGGCTGTCCACGGTGACCGACCACGCCGGCAACGTGTGGCGCCACCACTACGACCTGCGCGGCCGGCAGATCAAGGCGGAGGACCCCGACAAGGGCGTCACCACCATGACCTACAACGACGCGGACGAGCTGGTCAGCACCACCGACGCGCGCGGCAGGACCCTGTGGTACGTCTACGACGAGCTGGGCCGCAAGAAGGAACTGCGTGACGGCTCCGCGACCGGCCCGCTGCTGGCCGAGTGGAAGTACGACGGGCTGGCCAAGGGCCACATGAACGCCAGCATCCGCTATGTGGGCGGGCAGGCGTACAAGGCCGAGATCAACGCCATCGACTCGCACTACCGCACGCTGCGCCAGACGGTCACCATCCCCGAGCGGGAGGGCAAGCTGGCCGGCTCGTACATCCTCAACACCCGTTACACGCTCGACGACCAGGTCCAGTCGGTCAGCTTCCCGGCGGGTGGCGGCCTGGCCGAGGAGTCGGTCGTCTACACCTACGACGAGCAGAGCCAGCCGACCAAGGTCACCGGCCTGTCGTCGTACGTGACCGCGACCCGCTACTCCAAGCTCGGCGAGACCCTGCAGTACGAGCTGGGCACCGGCGGCAGGAAGACCTGGCTCACCTACACCCACGACGAGACCACCCGCCGGCTGACCAGCATGCGGCTGGACCGGGAGGCCGCCGCCGCGACCGACCTCGACCTTGCCTACACCTACGACGCCGTCGGCAACATCACCAAGATCGCTGACAGGGCGAGCGGCCAGGACACGCAGTGCTTCACCTACGACCACCTGCGCCGCCTGACCTCGGCCTGGACGGCCACCGACGACTGCGCGAGCGGCAGCCCGCAGTCGGACAAGATCGGCGGCGTGGCCCCATACGCGGTCGGCTACGCCTACGACTCCACCGGCAACCGGATCAAGGAGACCAGGCACGCCTGGGGCGGCGCGGGCCAGACCGTCCGCGACTACACCTACCCCGCGCCGGGCGCCAAGCAGCCGCACGCGCTGCAGAGCGTCGGGCAGGACCTGTTCGCGTACGACGCGGCAGGCAACACCACCAGGCGCAAGATCGGCACCTCGGACCAGAGCCTGGTCTGGGACGCCGAGGGCAACCTGGAGTCGGTGACGGAGGCGGGCAAGACGACGTCGTTCGTCTACAGCGCGGACGGCGACCGGTTGATCCGCAAGACGCCGGCCGATGCCACGCTCTACATCGACGACATGGAGCTGCGCTTCGACGTCGCCAAGGACGCCGTCGAGCAGACCCGCTACTACACCATCAACGACCAGGCCATCGCGGTACGCACGCCGGACAACCAGGTGTACTTCCTGGCCGGCGACCACCAGGGCACGGCCCAGGCGGCGGTGAACGCCGGGACCGGCGAGCTGGCCGTACGCAGGCTGACCCCCTTCGGTGAGAACCGGGGTTCGCCACCGGCGTTCTGGCCCGGGCAGCGCGCGTTCGTCGGAGGCACGCAGGACCCGACGACCGGGCTCGTCCACCTCGGCGCCCGCGAGTACGACCCCAAGCACGGCCGGTTCCTGTCGGTCGACCCCGTGATCGAGGAGTCGGAGCCACAGCAGCTCAACGCCTACGCCTACGCCAACAACAGCCCCGTCACCATGACCGACCCCGACGGGCAGCTGTTCTGGTTCGCCGCCGCCATCGCGGCGAGGATCGCGGCCCAGATCATCGCCAGGAGGCTGGCGATGGCCGCCGCCAGGCGGGCGGCCATCGCGGCGGCCCGGGCGGCGGCCAGGCGGGCCGCGATCGCGGCGGCCCGGCGGCGCGCTGCCGCCGAGGCCAGGAGGCGGGCGGCGGAGGCGGCCAGGAAGCGGGCCGCGGAAGCGGCGCGTAAGCGTGCCGCCGCGGCGGCCAGAAGGCGCCTCCAAGCGGAGGCCAGGAGAAAGGCGGCGGAAAGGGCCAGGAAGGCGGCCACGGCCAGAGCTCAGCGGCGGGCCGCGGCGGCGGCGAGAAGAGAGGCGAGAAGGAAGGCCGCCGACGCACGGGCGGCCAGGCGGGCCGCCCAGGCGGCCAGGGCGCGCAACAGGCGGGCCGGCCGGATCCCCAGCGGGATCCAGCGGGCGCGGCAGCGTCCGGCGCAGCGGCCGACGAGCCACCGGGCCACCCAGCGGCAGACCCCGCCCAGGGACAGCAGGCAGCCGATGCAGCCACGCCCTGGGCAGGTCTACCGCAACGACGGCACCATTCAGCCGACCCAGTCCTACACGGTCTACCGGGACGGCCGGATGTACCCGGACGGTCCGCCGCCGCGGCTGCGGCCCGGTGGCTCCGGCCAGGGTGAGAAGCAGATCTTCCGTCCGGAGAAGATCGAACCGGAGAGCACGCGGACGGGCACGATCGCCGAGACGGGTGCCGGCGTCACCCGCTGGTTCGACAAGAGCGGCCTGGACGACTTCTTCGGGTTCTTCTTCTGAGCACGTGCCGGTGCGGGGGCGTGGGGCCCTCGCACCGGCACCGCCTCATCGGGTTAGAATTTTGTTCGGTTCTGGCCGGGATACTGAGGAGAGGCGGCGGCGTGGGCGCGTTCGATCTGAGTGGGAAGCAGGCCCTGGTCACCGGGGCGTCGAAGGGGATCGGGCGGGCCATCGCACTCGCCTACGCCGAGGCAGGAGCCGACGTCGCGCTCGTGTCCCGGTCCGCCGAGAGCCTCGCCGAGGTCGGCAAGGAGATCGAGGCGCTGGGCCGGCGGGCCGTCGTCATCCCCGCCGACCTCACCGACCGCGACGCCGCCACCGGCGCCGTGGCGGCTGCCGTCGACGCGCTCGGCCGCCTCGACATCCTGGTCAACAACGCCGGCGGCTCGAACTTCATGGTCGAGTTCAAGGACCTGCGGTTGTCCGGCTGGGACAAGCTCATGCGGCTCAACCTGGACTCCGCCATGGTCGTCTGCCACGCGGCCGCACCGCACCTGCTGGAGCGGGGCGGCGCGTCGGTCATCAACGTGGCGTCGGTGGCCGCGCTCGGCGCGCCCTTCCTCGCCCCCTACGCCGCCGCCAAAGCGGGGCTGGTGGCGCTCACCAAGACGCTCGCCGTGGAATGGGCGCAAGCCGGCGTACGGGTGAACGCCCTGTGCCCCGGCTGGACGGCCACGGAGCTCAACCGCAATCTCTGGGAGGACGAGGCGGCCAGTGCGGCCACGGTCGGCTCCGTGCCGATGCGGCGCTGGGGGTCCGTGGAGGAGATGGCCCAGCCGGCGGTCTTCCTGGCCAGTGCGGCGTCGGCGTACATGACGGGCCAGGTCCTGTTCATCGACGGCGGCGCCACCGCCATCTGACCGCCCCCTCGCTAAAGCGGTCCGCGTTATGGGGGTATATCGGCATATGACATTGAGTGCTCGCGGCCGCGAACCCGGCTACCGTGTGATCCGTGCAGCTCTACACGAGATCGGCCGGGACCGGACTCCCGGTTGTGCTGCTTCACGCGTTCCCGCTGTCGTCGGCGATGTGGCTGGCCCAGCGGGAAGGGCTGGCCACGGTCTGCCGGGTCATCACCCCCGACCTGCGCGGTTTCGGCGGGTCGCGGCTGGGTGAGGACGAGCCGTCGCTCGACCTCATGGCCGACGACGTCGCCAGGCTGCTGGACGAGGAGGGCATCGACAGGGCGGTGGTCGGCGGGCTGTCCATGGGCGGCTACGTGACCATGGCGTTCTGCCGGCGGCACCCCGACCGGTTGCTCGGCGCCATCCTGGCCGACACCAAGGCGAGCTCCGATCCGGCTCCGGCGAGGGACAACAGGGAGCGCATCGCGCAGGCCGTGCTGTCCGACGGGAGCGACGTGCTGGTCAGCGACGTGCTGCCGACGCTCATCGGGCCCACGACCAAGGAGCGGCGCGCCATGGTGTTCGGGCGCGTCAAAGGGCTGGTGCAGTCCGCGCCGCCGGGCGCCGTCGCCTGGGCGCAGCGAGCCATGGCGGCGCGGCCCGACTCGTTCGACACGCTGGGCGCGCTCAAGGTCCCCCTGCTGATCCTCGTGGGTGAGGAGGACGAGCTGTCGCCGCCCGCCGACGCCGAGGCGATGGCACGGGCCGTGCCCGGCAACGGCCGCCTGGAAGTCATCCCCAAGGCCGGTCATCTGAGCGCGGTCGAGCAGCCGGAGGCGTTCAACGCGGCGGTGACCGAATTCCTCAGGACGGAGCTGGGCGGCGTACGGCTGTGAGCCCAGGGCCTGAGACGCGCTCAGGCCTGTGACTGGCGTGGAATGACGACTTCGCGGATGATCAGCGCGATCGCCGCGGCCACCGGGATGGCCAGCAACGCGCCGACGATTCCCAGCAGTGCGCCGCCGAACAACGCGGCGATCACCGTCACGGCCGGCGTCACGTCCACCGAGCGTTTCATCACCCTGGGGTAGATGAGGTAGTTCTCGACCTGCTGGTAGACCACGAAGAAGATCGCACAGGCGATGCCCGCGGGCAGCGACTGCAGCAGTGCCACGGCGGTCACGAGCACCGCGCCGATCGTGGCCCCCACCAGCGGGATCAGGTCCGTCAGCGCGACGACCAGGGCGAGCGCGAGCGCGTACTTGACGTCGGCGATGGACAGGAAGATCCACGTGAGCACGCCCGCGATGACCGAGATCAGCACGTTGCCCGCGACGTAGCCGCCGATGCCGGTGAGGATCTGCTCGCTGATCGCGCGGGTGCGTACCCGGCGCGAGGACGGCACCAGCTTGAGCAGGTAGTCCTTGATCGTGTGCAGCGAGCCGAGGAAGTAGAGCATGAGGACCAGCAACGTCACGGTCGTGAACACGCTGTCCAGCACCACCAGCCCCGCGCCCATGATCCCGCTGGCCAGCGACGGCCCCAGCGTGCCCGTGACGAACGTCGTGAGCTGCGAGATGATCTTGTACTCGGCGTCGAGCTGCCGCAGCGTCGGATGGTTCTGCAGCTCGTTGAGGTATCCGGGCACCGCCGCGACGAATTCCGTCAGCTCCTGGCTCACCGGCGGCACCACTGCCAGCCCGAACAGCGCGAACGCCACGATGACGCCGGCGAACACGATCGAGATCGCGCCCCGCCTGGCCAGGCCCTTGCGCTGCAGCGCCTCCACGGCCGGGTTGAGGCCGACGGCCAGGAACATCGCCACCACGACGAGGATGATCGTGCTCAGCGAGTTGACGACCATCTGGCCGATCGCGATCGCCGTCAGCACCCCGAGCCCGCCGACCAGCCCGAACAGGAACGGGCCGCGCGCCAGCGGCTTGCCGGGGATCCCGTACGGCTGCGCGGTCAGGTCCTCCTGACCCTCCGAGGTCTCCTTGGGGACGCTCTCCGCCTCGGGCGCGTCCCGCTCCGCCTCGGGCGCGTCCCGCTCCGCCTCGGGCGCGTCCCGCTCGGCAGCGGCCGTGGACTCGGCTTCTGTGGACAACAGGACTCCCCGGAACGTCGGCGACAAAGCATGACGGGTACGGACCCCGACATCAAAGACAAAGAGAGAGCCTAGCGACCATCGAATCGCCAGGCTCTTCTCCCGCCGTCACTCAGCCCCCGTGAAGCGAATGACTACTCCTGCCACCACTCCGCGTCATCCTCGGACCTGGCCTCGACCTTGGGAGCCGGCGCCGGCGCAGGGGCCGGTGCCTCGACCACGGGCGCGGGCGCAGGCGCGGCGATCGCGGGCTTCGGCGGGGCCGCCGCGACCGCGGGCTCGGGGTCCATGCCCGGCAGGGCGGCGCCACCGAGCAGCTGGCGCAGCTGGGCGAGGTGGCTGGTGATGCTGTCGCGCTGGCGGGTGAGCTCGTCGACCTGGCGCTGCATCGCCGTGCGGGTGCGGTCGGCCTCGGTCTTCGCCTCGGTGACGATCGTCTCGGCGCTCGACTTGGCGTCGGCCACGATGGTCTCGGCGCTCTTGCGGGCGTTGGCGACGAGCTGCTTGGCGTGCAGGTCGGCCTCGCGGCGCGTCTGCTCGGCCTGCTGGGTGGCCTTCGTGGCCCGCGACTCGGCCGTGGCGGCCCGCTGCTCGGCCTCGGCGACCAGCTTCTGTGTGTGGGCCTGGGCGGTGGCGTGGCGCTCGGCCTCCTGGCGCTCGGCCTCCTCCCGGCGGGCGGCGAGCTGGATCTCGAACTCCGCCTCGTCCTGCGCCCGCTTGGCCTCCGACTCCTCCAGCACCCGCTGAGCCTGCGCGCGCATCTCGTCGGCCTGCCGCTTGGCGGTGGTCAGGACCTCGTCGCGCTCGCGCTTGGTGGAGGCCCGCAGCTGGGCGACCTCGCGCTCGGTGGTCGTGCGGAGCTTGGCGATCTCCCGCTCGGCGTCGGCCCGCTTCTCCGCCACCTCGTGGTCGGCCGTGGCCCGCAGCTTGGCGGCCTCGCGCTCGGTGGTGTTGGTCAGCTCGTCCGCCTCCCGGCGGGCGGTCGAGCGGATCTCCTCGGCGTCCCGGTCGGCGGCGGTGCGCATCTCGTCGGTCTCGCGTGTGGCCTGGGCGCGCTTCTCGGCAGCCTCGGCCTCGGCGGCGGCACGCAGGTCGGCGGCCTCGACCTTGGCGGCGGCCTTGATCTCGTTGGCCTCGGACCTGGCGGCCTGCACCAGCTCCGTGGCCTGCTCCTCGGCCAGGCGGAGCAGCTGCTCGATGCGGGCGCCGAGGCCGGAGTAGGTCGGGCGCTCCTGCTCCTGCAGCTGACGCTGGGAGTCGGACAGATCGCGCTGCAGGCTGGTGAGTTGCTCGCGGGCCTGGCGCAGCTCTTGGTCGAGAGTCTTGAGATGATCGTGGACCTGATGCCGGTCGTAACCACGAAGCACCACGTCGAACTCGCGGGCTGGGGCGTCTTCGAAGAAATTATTGAGCTGGGCGTCGATGTCGGACTGCATGGAGGCTCGATCCTGGGTTGTCGAGACGGCTACACGGGCCGGACGGGGGGTTCGGGGCATCCGAGCCAGGAACCTGTGCCTCGCGGCAGGCTCCATGTCCGGGAAGGTCAAGCGTACTCCGCTGGTGCTGCCTGCGAAGCCCCGTCCAACTTTCTGCGTGACTAGTTACATATGAACGTTTTTCTGCACTTACGGGCGCTTGGCGGCCTGGACCAACTCCGTCAGCATTCCCCCCACATCCTTGGGATGCAGGAAGGCGATCTGCGAGCCCATCGACCCGTGCCGGGGATGCTCGTCCAGCAGCCTCACACCCTTCTCGTGGATCTTATCCATGGTTTCTGTGACGTCACGTACACCGAAAGCGACGTGATGGACTCCCTCGCCCCGCTTGGCGAGGAATTTTCCCACAGGGGAGTCTTCGGAGAGAGGCTCTAGAAGCTGAATGTAGGAGCCCCCGCCTTCGCCGTCGGCGATGTGCAGCATGGCCTCCTTCACTCCTTGCTCCTCGTTGACCTCCCTGGCCACCACGGTGAGCTCGAAGGTCTCGGAGAAGAACGCGATCTTCTCCTCCAGGTCGCGGCAGGCGATCCCGATGTGGTCGATCCGCATGAACATGTGTGGTCCGCCTCCATAGCCAGGGTCATTCTCCTCGTGGGTATCGTGTCAAAGAAGCCGACGCGCGAGCACAGGAGGCCGTTGTCATGTCCAGGTCCGTCATCGTCGCCGGAGCGCGCACGCCCGTCGGCAAGCTGCTCGGCGCGCTGTCCGGCCAGTCGGCCGTCGAGCTGGGCGGCATCGCCATCAAGGCCGCCCTGGAGCGGGCCGGAGTGGCGCCGGAGGCCGTCGAGTACGTCATCATGGGCCAGGTCCTGCAGGCCGGCGCCGGCCAGATCCCCTCTCGCCAGGCCGCCGTCAAAGCCGGCATCCCCATGACCGTGCCCTCGATCACGATCAACAAGGTCTGCCTGTCGGGCCTGGACGCGATCGCCCTGGCCGACCAGCTCATCCGCGCGGGCGAGTTCGACATCGTGGTGGCCGGCGGCATGGAGTCCATGACCAACGCCCCCCACCTGCTGCCCGGGCTGCGCAAGGGCGTCAAGTACGGCGGCGCCGAGGTGATCGACTCGATGGCCCACGACGGCCTGTTCTGCGCGTTCGACCAGTGCGCGATGGGGGAGTCGACCGAGCGCTACAACGCCAGGCTCGGCATCGGCCGCGAGGATCAGGACGCCCTGTCGGCCCGTTCTCATCAGCTCGCCGCCGCCGCGATCAAGAACGGTCTCTTCGACGACGAGATCGTCCCGGTGGAGATCCCGCAGCGGCGCGGGGAGCCCGTGGTCGTCAAGGAGGACGAGGGCGTACGCGGGGACACCACGGCCGAGACGCTCGCCAAGCTCCGCCCGGCCTTCGCCGCCGACGGCACGATCACGGCGGGCTCGGCCTCCCAGATCTCCGACGGCGCCTGCGCCGTGGTCGTCATGTCCAAGTCGAAGGCCGAGGAGCTCGGCCTGGAGTGGCTGGCGGAGATCGGCAGGCACGGCAACGTGGCAGGCCCGGACGCCTCCCTCCAGTCGCAGCCGGCCAACGCCATCAAGCAGGCCATGGCCAAGCAGGGCGTGACGGCGGAGGACCTGGACCTGATCGAGATCAACGAGGCGTTCGCGAGCGTGGTCCTGCAGTCGGCCAAGGAGCTGGGCGTGCCGCTGGAGAAGGTCAACGTCAACGGCGGCGGCATCGCGCTGGGTCATCCGATCGGCGCGTCGGGTGCGCGGATCGTGCTGACGCTGGCGTACGAGCTGAAGCGCCGGGGCGGCGGCCTGGGCGCGGCGGGTCTGTGCGGCGGCGGCGGTCAGGGCGACGCCCTCCTCATCACCGTCCCCAAGTCCTGAGACACCGAGTTCGGCGTCCAGCACCTACGCGACCTCACGGATGTAAAAAATTCTAGACATCGTGTCCGTATTGCTTTACATTCCAAGTATGGCATCCGAAGAGAGACGCGCGTGGGTCATGCTGGTGGTCTCGGTCTGCGGCTACGGGGCTTACCTCGCGATCATCCTGGGCCGGGCGCGCACCACTCCCCTCACCGAAGTGCCCTATGCGGCCCCGTTGTTGTGGAGCATCGGTGGCGCGATCGTGGCGTCGATCCTGCTGGTCATCGTGGTCAGCATGGTCGCGCCCAGTGACGTCGGCAAGAAGGACCAGCGCGACCGGGAGATCTACCGGTACGGCGAGTACGCCGGCCAGTCGTTCGTTGTCGCCGGAAGCATCGCGGCGCTCGTGATGGCGATGGCCGAGTGGGACCACTTCTGGATCGCCAACACGCTCTACCTGGCGTTCGTCCTGCAGGCCGTGCTCGGCTCGATCGTCAAGATCGTCGCCTACCGGCGGGGGATCCCGTCATGGTGAAGCCCACGAAGGTCACGAACTCGATCCGTGCGCTGCGGTTCGCGCACGGCGAGATGACGCAGGCGGAGCTGGCCGATCGGGTCGGGGTGACCAGGCAGACCATCATCGCCATCGAACAGGGCCGCTACTCGCCGTCCCTCGAGATGGCCTTCCAGATCGCGCACGTGTTCGGCGTACCGCTCGACGACGTGTTCCAGTATCCGAACGCTGAACTGGAGAGATGACATGAAGGCCGTCATCCGCGACGCATACGGCCCGGCCGACGTCCTCCGGCTCGGGGACGTGGAGAAGCCGGCGCCCGGCGATGACGAGGTGGTGTTACGCGTCCACGCCGGGGAGATCGAGGCGGTCGGCGCCGCCGTCACCAGGTTCAAGCCCGGCGACCGGGTGTTCGGCACGTGCGACGGCGCCTTCGCCGAGTTCGCCCGCACGCCGCAGGACAGGCTTGCGCCGATTCCGGAGAACCTGACGTTCGAGCGGGCCGCGGCGCTGCCGACGTCCGGAATGACCGCGTTGATGGCGCTGCGCGATGCCGGGAAGGTGCGTCCTGGGCAGCGGGTCCTGGTCATCGGCGCCGGTGGGGGCGTGGGGACGTTCGCGATGTAGCTGGCCAAGGCCTTCGGTGCGGAGGTCACCGGCGTGTGCAGCACGTCCAAGGTGGAGCTCGTCCGGTCGATCGGCGCAGGCGCTGACCCCGCGCGGCACGTTCGTCATCGTCGGCGGGGAGGAGGGCGGCCGGTGGCTGGCCGGGATGGACCGGCAGCTCCGTACGGTCCTGCTAGGCCCGTTCACCCGCCGGCGGCCGCTGGTCGTCTTCGCCTTCCCCAAGCCGGAGCTGCTCGAGAGGCTGGCCGAGCTGGCGGAGCAGGGCAAGATCACACCGGTGGTGGACAAGACGTTCCCGCTGAGCGAGGCGTCTGAGGCCGTCCGCGAGCTCGCGAGGGGTCACGCGCGCGGCAAGCTGGTCATCACCGTGTGACGGTGCTCTGGAGTCTGAACAGCGCGATGCCCCGGTCCGACCAGGAATGGACCGGGGCCCCGTAACGCGTGCTCGACGTCGTCGAGCGCCCCCTTACGGGGGTTGTTCAGCCCGGCCGCGAGGGAGGATGCGGCCGGGCTGCTTGTGGGCGGTCATGAGGCGAGGAGCTTGCCGAAGACCGAGCGGTGACGACGCTCGGACCGCGGGCCCTTCATGGCCTCCTGGACGCGCCGGTGCTCGGCGGCCGCCCGGCGAAGTTCGGAGGCGCGGTGCTGCATGATCGTGTATTCGAGTTCGGGGTTCATCCGAGTGCTCCTGTGTTGTGTGCGTTGTCTTTCGTCTGCACTCTTAAAACTCCTCCTAAGGCCCTCACCGGCACATCAGGCGTATGCCCTATCTCCGGACGTAAGGGCGCTAGGGAGGTACTTAGACGCGCGCACAGGGACCTAAGGCGGCCGTGAGAACGGCCTAGGGGTGGCCGGCCCGTCCTAGGGTTCGTCGGTGAACTTGACCGTGACCTTCGTGAAGCCGAGCGACTTGAGCAGGCCCGAGAGCATCGCCTTGGTGTTGGTGTCGGCCCTCGTCCGCAGGTCGCTCGCCACCGCGGCCTCGGAGATCTTCTTCTCGGCGAGCAGGTAAAGTTCGCGCTGGTCTCCGGGGGAGCCCGACAGGAAGTCCTGGACGCGGTCGAACAGGCCGCGTTGCTGTGCGAACACGTACGAGCGGCTGTTGTCCAGGTTGGGCTTCTCCAGCTGGGCGCGCGGGAGCCGTACGGTCGCCTCGGTGCGGTCCGGCGAGACCGTCACCGCGTTCGTCGCCATCGCGGAGAAGTCCACGTACGCGTCGACGCCGCCCGCCCCGACGAACAACGTCCGGGTGCCCTTGATCGCGTCGGGCAGGAAGTTCGCGTCCTTCTCCAGGTCCACGACCACCTGGAAGTTCCCCGTCGCGGCCTCGAACCGGCTCAGATCTTTGATCGACTGCAGCAGCACCGGCTGGCTGCGGTCGATGGTCTGCTCGCCCATCGGGTTGAGCCAGGTCCAGGCCAGGCGGCCGGCCACCACGAGCAGAACCGCCAGGACCAGGAATCCGGCCACATATCGCCACCTGCGGCGCCGCCCGGGAATGACCTCGGGCGACGTCGTACGGGAAGTCGTCATGTCCGCATGCCTACCCGCTGGCCGATCATCAGTGCCAGCCGTTTGGTGACATCTCCGATTCCGCCACGACGGCGGGTCCCCACCCGGCCCCGGACATGCCGGGCGCCCACCCGGCCTCGAACGCCGTCCACGATCCGCCGGCCTGCCACCCGCCGGCCTGCCACCCGCCGGCCTGCGACGCGGCGGCCTGCGACGCGGCGGCCTGCGACGCGCCGGTGTGCGACGCGCCGGTCTGCGCGCCGCCGGTCTGCCACCTGCGGCCCTGCCACCCGCCAGCCGCTCCGCTCAGCGCCGGGCCATCAGGTCCGCCGCCCTGGGGCCCACCGGCCAGCCCGCTCAGCACCCGACCGCCACCATCAGGCCCGCCGTGCGGGCCGCCACCCTGTCCGATGTGCGGGCCACTCTGCCCGGTCTGCGGGCCGCCCTGCCCGCCGTGCGGGCCGCCGCTCTGTCCGGTGTGCGGGCTGCCGCTCTGTCCGGTGTGCGGGCCACCGGCCTGCCCGGCGTGCGGGCTGCCGCCTTGTCCGCGTGACGTGCCGCCCTGCCCGCCGTGTGACGGGCTCGATGCCCACCCGGCGGTCGGCGCGCCCGGTGTCGCCCATCCGGCCGCCACGGGCGTGACGCCGAGCGACGTGGACGGACGGGACGGTCGCGCCGCGCCGCCGGTCGCGGTGACCTGCCCAGGCGGCGGCCCACCGTTCGCGTACGGCTGCCCGGGCGCCCATGGGGAGGAGGAATGGGGCGGCACCCACCTCACCGCGGTGCCGGGGCCGGGCACCGTGCGCTCCACCACCGTGCCCTCGGGGTCCGGATACACCGGATACACGTGGGTGGACTCCGGCACCGGCTGCATCGACGACGGCGACGCGACCTGGGGCCGCGCCGGCCCGCCGCCGAAGTGCGTGCTCGACAGCCCGCAGTTCTGGAAGTCGCTGTAGAACATCCGCAGCCACTCCCGCCTCTGGTGCTCGCTCAGCCACGAGAACCACGACGCCGCGTACTGGTGCTCCGGCAGCGGCCCTCCGGGCAGCGGTTCCCCCCGCAACCAGGCCATCACGATCTCCCGGTAGCCGTTCGCCACCGTCCCCGGGCACTTGGCGGCCAGCGACTCGATGTACTCGTACGCCGCCTCCTCCGCGAACCCCGCGGAAAGATCGGGCACGTGGATCGGCGCGAGCCCGCTGGACGGCTTCAGCGCGTCGTCCAGCGGCCGCTGCTCCACCCGCGTGAACGCCGCCGGCGTTCCGGCCAGCCGCGAGGCGATCTGCGTGAACGCCGCCCCCAGCTCCGTCAGCCCCGCCCGCATCCCCGGATGCACGCACACCGTGATCGGCCACTCCTGGCAGCTGTACGCGATGTCCTCCGCCGCGGCCGGCTTGGTCTGCGTCAGCACGCGCGACACGCCCATCCCCGCCGCGAGCACCGCCAGCAGCGCGCACGCCAGCACCAGCGCCTGCCTGGTCACCAGCGCCGCCCAGCCGAGCAGCAGCGCCGCCGTGATGCCCAGCAGCCAGATCGTCTGGTCGAAGAACGGCGCCCCGCTCAGTCCCTGGAACAGGTCGTACGGCTCCCCGGTGCCGGGCGCCAGCTTGTCCGCCCAGCCCCGGTCGTCGGCCAGCCACGAGAACGCGCCGTAGCAGCCGAGCCCGGCCAGCGGTGGCGTGAACGTCCTGGGCAGCACCCAGCCGGCCACCCACCCGATCACCGAGTACAACGCCAGCCCCGCCATGCCCATGCCCAGCCCCGACAGGCTCAGCCGTCCCGCCTGGTCGGTCAGCACCGTCTTGATCGCCAGCACCAGCACGGTCGCCCCGAAAGACCCCAGCACCACCACCACGATCGCCAGCGGCGCCTTCAGCGCCCGCCATGTCGTGAGGGAGCGGCCGCGCAACGCCCGGCGCTTGCGCAATGCCACCCACGCGGCGAACGCCGCGGCCACGGGCCCGGTCAACCGGAGCGAGCCGATCACCGCGGCCACGATGTTCTCCCACGCGTCCACGCCTGGAATGAGGACGTTCCACGCCGCGACCAAGCCGACAGCCAGGAGCACGGCAACCGTCACGGCCGCGCTCTGCTTCAGCTCCTCTCGCGAAACGCCCGCGTGCTCACGCACCCGTTGTCCCGTTGCACTTCATCAAGCAACCCCCCGTGCCCCTCGGCAAGGCGGAAACGATCAGTCCGGCCGGTCCCCACAGGCTGATGAACTTGGCTTCCGCGTCACCATACGTACGAGCACCATAACTGAGCGTGATGATTGACGTCCGGATTCTTGGTCAACGGGGGAGGCCTGTCGCTCCAGGTAGCCGGACGAAACCGGGACGACCGGCGCGCTACCGTAGCGTTGTGTCACAGCCGAAGCCGCTCAACCTGCCGTTCGACCCCATCGACCGCGCTGCGGAGAGCTGGCGCGCGCACTTCGGGCCCTCCGCCGCCATGGCGGCCGTGACGTCGATCATGAGAGCGCATCAGATCCTGCTGTCGCAACTTGACTCGCTGCTGAAGCCTTATGACCTGACGTTCGCCCGATACGAGGCGCTGGTCCTGTTGACGTTCAGCAGGACAGGCGCGCTCCCGCTGTCGAAGATCGGCGAACGGCTCATGGTCCACCCCACCAGCGTCACGAACACCGTGGACAGGCTGGAGAAATCCGGATTCGTCTGCCGCCTGCCCAACCCTCGGGACGGACGCGGCGTGCTGGCCGAGATCACCGCCGCGGGCAGGGACGTCGTACGGCTGGCCACCCGTGACCTGATGGCCGCCGAATTCGGCCTCGGCATGTACGCCGAGAACGAACTCCACCAGATGTTCGACCAGTTGCGTACGCTCAGGGTCGCGGCGGGTGACTTCGCAGGCCCATCCATGCGGCAAGATGAAGAGCATGGCGGACTTCTCTAGGCCCGGGTCGCTCTACGGAGCGATAGATCTGGGCGCGCGCAAGCAGGCACTGGAGGCGCAGGCCCGGCGGGAGGCAGGTCCCCAGACGGGTGCGGCGGCCTCGATCGTCGAAGTGACCGAGGAGACGTTCACGACCGACGTCATCGACCGGTCCATGAGGCTGCCGGTCGTCCTCGACCTCTGGTCTCCCAGGGCGCCCGGCAGCGCCCAGCTGAGCCCGGTGCTGGAGAAGGTCGTCGGCGACCTGGCCGGCCGGGCCGTGCTGGCCAGGGTCAACGTGGACGCCAGCCCGCAGATCGCCCAGGCGCTGCGCGTGCAGGCCGTGCCGACCGTGCTGGCCATCTTCCAGGGGCAGGCCGTGACCGGCTTCCAGCAGGTGCTGCCCGAGCAGGAGGTGCGCCGCTGGCTCGATGAGCTGATGGGCGCGGTCGAGCAGTTCTACGAGGCCAACCCCGGCGCCCGGCCGCCCGCGGCCGAAGAGCAGGAGGCGCCGGAGGGCCCTCCCTCCGACCCCGACCTGGCCGCCGCCGAGCAGGCGATCGAGAGCGGCGACCTGGACGCGGCGGCGGCGGCCTACCAGCGGCTGCTGGCCCGCGCGCCCGGCGACGAGGACGCCAAGATGGGTCTGGCCGGCGTCAGCCTGATCAAGCGCACGGAGGCCGCCGACCCCGCCGACGTCCAGCGGCGCCTGCAGGACCCCGCCGACCTCGACGCGCAGCTGCTCGCCGCCGACTTCGAGATGTTGTCGGGCTCGGTGGACGAGGCGTTCGAGCGCGTCATCGCCGTGGTCAAGCGCACGTCGGGCGACGAGCGGGACAAGGCGAGGCGTCATTTGCTCGGCCTGTTCGACGCGTTGCCCGCCGACGACCCATCTTTGGCGAAAGCACGTAGAGCTTTGGCGAGCGCTCTGTTCTAACCTGGGGATATGAGGGTCGTCACTATATCGGCGACATACGGCACGGCCGGGAGCCAGATCGGTCCGGCCGTGGCCGAGCGCCTCGGCGTACCTTTCGTCGACCGGGCCATTCCCAGTGCCGTCGCCCAGGAGCTCGGCTGCACGCTGGAGGAGGCGCTCGCGCACGACGACCGGGCTGAGCACGGCCTCGGCAGGCTCCTGTCCGGGGCGATGCGGCTGCCGACGGTCACCTTCGGCGGCGTGGACATGTATGTTCCGGGCGTGATGCCGCTCGCACCCGAGGAGTTCGTGCGCCGTACCGAGCGCATGATGAGGGAGACCGCCCGCACGCAGGGCGGCGTCTTCCTGGGCCGGGCCGGCGCCGTGGTCCTCGCCGAGCACCCCGGTGCGCTGCACGTCAGGCTCGACGCCCCGGTCAAACGCAGGATCCGGCAGACGGCCACGCTGGGCGAGGTCAGCGAGCGCGAGGCGCGCCGGATCATCGAGGACAACGACCGGGCCAGAATGGCCTATTGGCGCCACTTCTACCGCACGGATCCAGCGGACGCGTGTCAATATCATCTGGTCGTGGACAGCACCACGATCCCCGTTCCGACCTGCGTCGACCTGATCGTCACCGCTGCCGAGGCATTGGATTGACCTAACTCCCCCTAACATGGGAGGACTTCTTGGTCAGTCCCGAAGGAGCGATTGACGTGGCGACCGTCCCGAGTGTGTCCTATTCCATCACCGTGCGGCTCGAGGTGCCCGCAGGCGGCAAGGCCGTCAGCCAGCTCACCCATGCCGTAGAGACCGCCGGGGGCGTGGTGACCGCCCTCGACGTCACCACCGCCGGCCACGAGAAGCTCCGCATCGACGTGACCTGCGCCGCCAGGGACACCGACCACGCCCAGGCCATCGTCGACCAGCTCGAGGCCGTCGAGGGCGTGGTCATTCACAAGGTGTCCGACCGCACGTTCCTCATGCACCTCGGCGGCAAGATCGAGATGGTGTCGAAGGTGCCGCTGCGTAACCGCGACGAGCTGTCGATGGCCTACACGCCGGGCGTGGCACGCGTGTCGATGGCGATCGCGCGCAACAAGGAGGACGCGCGGCGTCTGACCATCAAGCGCAACACCGTGGCCGTCGTCACGGACGGTTCGGCCGTGCTGGGCCTGGGCAACATCGGGCCCGAGGCGGCGCTGCCGGTCATGGAGGGCAAGGCGGCGCTGTTCAAACGGTTCGCGGGCATCGACGCCTGGCCGATCTGCCTGGACACGCAGGACGTGGACGAGATCGTCAGGACCGTCCAGGTGATCGCGCCCGGGTTCGGCGGCATCAACCTGGAGGACATCGGCGCGCCGCGCTGCTTCGAGGTGGAGCGGCGGCTGCGCGAGCTGCTCGACATCCCCGTCTTCCACGACGACCAGCACGGGACTGCGATCTGCGTGCTGGCGGCGTTGACCAACGCGCTGCGCGTCGTCAACAAGAGCATCGAGGGTGTCAAGATCACCATGGCCGGCGCCGGCGCGGCCGGAAACGCCGTGCTGCGGCTGCTGCTGGCGGCGGGGGCGCGCAACGTGATCGTGTGCGACTACCTGGGCGCCGTGCACAAGGGGCGCGACGACCTCGACGAGTCGCTGCGCTGGATCGCCGAGCACACCAACGCCGAGGGATACGCCGGGGACCTGCGGGGGGCGGTCAAGGGGGCCGACGTGTTCGTCGGGGTGTCCGCGCCGGGGATCCTCACCGGGGACGACATCGCGACGATGGCCGGCGACGCGGTGGTGTTCGCGCTGGCCAACCCGGAGCCCGAGGTGTCGCCCGACGACGCGCGCGAGCACGCGGCCGTGGTGGCGACCGGGCGGTCCGACTACCCCAACCAGATCAACAACGTGCTGGCCTTCCCCGGTGTGTTCCGCGGGCTGCTGGACGCGCAGGCCGGTGGGGTGACACAGGAGATGCTGCTGGCGGCGGCCCGTGCGCTGGCCGCGGTCGTTACGCCGGAGGAGCTGGGGCCCAACTACATCGTCCCCAGCGTGTTCCACCCGGATGTCGCGGGCGCGGTCGCGGCGGCCGTGCGTGAATCCGCCGGAGGGCGCGTGCGCGGCTTCACCGAGGCATAACCACCATTTTCTTTTACGCGGTGCCGTGGCTGACCACCCGCCGTACGTCGGCTGGTGGCCCTCCAGGAAACGGCCTCTGACCCTTCACAAGTCGCCCGCCGTTACGCGAGCCCGAGGTTGACCAGGCTCCGTGGTTCACACCTTGGGCGCCGTGCGCCGGGGCCTCACCGTTACCCGGTGCCGACACGCTCTCTGCACGGCATGTGCGCCTCCGACTCGCACACGGCTCAGTGGCCGTGAGAGGGTCATCGAAGCCCGGAAGGGCGCTGGCGATCACCTTGTGACCGCGCTCAGCTACGGGTGCGGATCCGCCGCCCCAGCGGTGCGAACGATCGTCAGTAAGGCCTGCCAGCAGACGCCGGCCGAGCAAGATGGCGAGTATCGGAGGACAGCTGAGCTCGCCGCGTCCGGAGGTCATCCGAGGCTCACCGGTAGCAGGGCGCGGATCGTGGCGCGGACGGCCTCCAGGTCCACCGCCTCGGGAGCGACCCGCCACTGAGCGTGAACGCCGATGACGGCTCCCACCAGCAAGACCGTGAACGCCTCCGGGGTCGTTCCCGGAGGTAGGGCCTGTTCCGGTATGCGGGCCTGTACCGCCTGCCGGAGTGCCGCGTGGAGCCGCGCGTAGTGCTCACGGATCGGCGAGTCGACTTCCACGGCCTCGGCGAGGAGCGTGATGAACAAGCGCGTGACAGGCAGGCGGATGAAGCCTGTGACCTGGTCGAGCGGATCACCGGGGCGGTCCCCGGCGGTCTGAGGGAAAGCGGTCAGCACGGCCTGGAGCTGGTCGTCGACCACCGCTTCCAGCAGACCCAGCTTGTTGCCGAAGTGCCAGGGGATGGAGCCGCGGCTGATGCCTGCCTTGTCGGCGATGTCGATGAAGCTCGTCTGCCGGTATCCCTTCTCGGCGAACAGCTCGGCGGCAGCCGTCACCAGCAGCCTGCGGCTCTCTTGAGTCCTCTCGATACGTCGCGTGGCCATGCGGTCCATCTAATCAGGTATGCCAAGCGACAGAGCGAATGTCAATCGGTATAGCCTATGTTGGCCAACATAGAAGGAAGGGGGTTCGCCATGCGTTGGGTGACCTACGCGACGGACGCCGGAGACCGCGTCGGAGTGATCGGCGACGATCGGATCCATCCCGTCGCGCCTGGCGTCAGCCTGATCGAGCACCTGTCGCTCGCCGATCCGTCCGCCTTCCCCGGGTGGCTGCGGGACGGCGACGTGGTCGAGCTGACGGTCGAACGGCTGGGCCGTACCCGCCAGTCCGTGCGCGCGTCCGCTCCGCCGTACCCGCTCAAGCCCCGGCACAACCCCGACAGGCGGCCGCCGCGCCCGCGCGTCAACCGCGCCCCGTCCAAGCTGCCCTACACCCGCGGCCTGCACGAGGTCGGCGCGGACGTGTGGGCCTGGCTGCTGCCCGATGGCGGGTACGGCTGGAGCAACGCGGGACTGATCGCGGGCGAGGGCGCGTCCCTCCTGGCGGACACCCTGTTCGACCTGCCGATGACGGCCGAGATGCTCGACGCCATGCGGAAGGTCACCGGCCGGCACCCGCTCACCCACGCCGTCCTCACCCACTCCAACGGCGACCACACCCACGGCAACCAACTGCTCGGCGAGCAGGTCCAGATCATCGCCGCGGAGGCCACCTGCGCCGAGATGCGGCACGAGATGCCCCCGGAGATGCTGACCGCCACCCAGGTCGTCGACATCGGCCCGGCGACCCCCTACTTCCGCGAACGCTTCGGCGCCTTCGACTTCAGCGGCATCCGCCTGCGGCTGCCCGACCTGACCTACGACGGCGAGCTCACCCTGGACCTCGGCGGTCGCGAGGTCCGGGTGATGAACCTCGGCCCCGCCCACACCGCAGCCGACTCGGTCGTGCACGTACCGGACGCGGGCGTGCTCTTCGCGGGCGACCTGCTGTTCGTCGGCTGCACCCCGATCGTGTGGAGCGGCCCGATCGCCAACTGGATCACCGCGTGCGACAAGATGATCGCCACCGGCGCCGGCACGATCGTCCCCGGCCACGGCCCGGTCACCGACCCCGACGGGATCCGCGCGGTGCGCGGCTACCTCACCCACGTGATCGAGCAGGCCGACGCCGCCCACGCCCGCGGCCTGACCTTCCAGGAGGCGATCGAGGCGGTGGACCTCGGAGTACGCAACCTGGCTGGACGCCGAGCGGATCGTGGTCAATCTCCACCGCCGCTACCGCGAACTGACCCCGCCGCCACGCCCGAGCTGGATCAGATGACGCTGATGGCCAAGATGGCGGACAAGGGGCTCTCGTGAGGCTGCAGAAGACCGCGCACACGTCCCTCCCGTGGCGCATCCACGCACTCACCAGCGATTTCGCGGTCGAAGACGTGTGGTCGTTCCACACCCCCGGAGCCGGTCCCGACGACTTCCCCGCGATGCTTGCCGCCATGCGAGCAGGCGGCGGACTCGCGACGCAGACAGGGCCGGCGAGGTTCCTGTTCGCCCTCCGGTGGAAGATCGGCGCTCGACTCGGCTGGGACAAGCCCTCTGCGGGCATCGGCCACCGGGTCGCCTCGCTCCACGACCGCCTGCCCGGCGACCTCCGCGACGCTCCCCGCGGCCCGGACAGCCCGAACCTGCCGCTCACTCCGGTCTACGAGCTCGACACGGAAGCCGCCCGCGAGCTGGCCAACAAGACCGTGCACACCGTGATGCACCTGGGCTGGGTCCGGGGGGGGGCGAATGGCGATCCCTGACCCGGCGATGGGAACGAGCCTGGCTCGACCGCGACCACGAGAAAGGAACGTCACGATGAACTCCAGAAAGCGAATGCTCCGCTGGGCGAGCGGGATCATGCTCGTGCTGGGAATCGGGCACCTATCGTTGCTGGCGCTCGTCGCCTCGGAGGACATCGCCGGTTGGGTGGGTCGAGGGATATGGGCAGCAGTCCCGCTCGAACTCACCGGCGGAGGGACCGTTCAGACGCTGGCGTCCCTTCAGAACAAGCTCGCCTTCTGGGCCGCTCCGGGAAGCTTCGCCGTGCCCCTGATCCTTCTGGGGTGCCTGACATGGCACCTCGCTGGACGCGGGGTGGCCGTGCCCGCCGGAGTCGGCTGGGGCCTTGCGGCGTGGTGTCTGATTGGCGGCGTCCTTCTCGTGCCGTCCCCGTTCTTCGCCGGAAGCGTCTCCGGAGTGCTCATGATCCTCGCGGCGCGAAAGAAGGATGGGCGGGAGAGGCCCGAGATCCGGCGGTCTGGCGCATCGGTGGGGGAAAGTCGGCGTCGTAGCAGATGACGCCGGCGAGTGAGCTCCTGCAGGCATGCGGGAGTGAGGGTGCGCTCCGGCGTGGGTGGCTGTCAGGAGGGCGCGTCGGCTCGGTGGGCGATGGCGGGCATGAGACGGTAGCTTTCCTGGAAGACCAGGTTGTGGGCGTCGCCGGCGGCGATCACCCGGAGCGTGTCGATCTGCGCCTGGGCGTCCGCGGTGTCGAAGATATTCATCGGCCAGTCACCGACGGTGTTGCCCCGTAGGTGCGGGTGGTGGAATCCGGCGCCGTAGTGGGCGACGACCGCGATGGGCTGGGCGTGGCAGGCGCGCTGTTCGGGCCACGTCAGCGACCACATGGCGTTGAGCCCGCCCTCCTTCGATCGGGTGACCCCGCTGGCCACCACCTCGCCCGTGCCGAGCAGCAGGTCGGCGTTGAGCTCCTCCAGCGCCGTCTTCGCCACCGGATCGAGCAGCTCGATGGCCGTGACGAACACGCTCTCTTTGTCCTCCCGCGAGATGGCCTGGCCGTGGCTGCCGTCGCGCAGGTCGCGGAAGTGGCGGATCAGGGCTTCGTTCATGGGAGTGCACATGCCTACCCCCTTCCCCGCGTATGCGTCAGGAGTCGTGCTCTCGCTGTTCCAGGCGGATGCGTACGGGCCGCTCTCATCGGCCGTGACGGGCCGCGAACAATTTGACGGTCCGTAGCGTCACACAAGCAGTGGGTGACAACCATGGCGTCACCCGAGGGAAGGGGAGCGGATGAGTGGCAGTTGGGGTCAACGCCGGTTCGAGGATTTCCTTAAGGAGTGGGCGCAAGACGATGCGGACCGGCACCGCCGCGAGAGACGTGAGAGGAGCAGCGGGAAGGCGGCGAGTAACCATGGGCCGAAGGGCGCCTTCATCGTGATGGTACTGATCCTCGGCGGGCTGCTGGTGACCGCGTCCCTCGGTCAGTCCCCAGCAGAGCTGTGGGACTGGGCGTGGACCACGGCCGAGCGACTCATCGATGCCTGGCTGGACGGCTAGCGACGCACCCCCCGGGTCTCACAGCCCACCCCCCGCGCAGGTCCCCCGATCTCACCGACCAGCCCCGGCGCGGGCATGCCCTCGCGTCCTCCAGCAGGGGTGCGGGTCTAGGGCTTCAGTGCCTGTCCGAGCAGCTGCGCGATCTTGGTGCGTACCTCGGGTGTGTCGAGGCCGCGTACGGTGAGCGTCGTGCGGCGGCGTACGACGTCGTCCACCGTGGCCGCCCACTCGTGGTCGCGCGCGAAGACCGCTTGGGCCCAGATGTCAGGCCCGTCCGGGTGGATGCGCTCGCCCAGTGCGGGTGTCTCGCGGATGAGCCTGACCAGGTCGAACGCGATCGACCCGTAGTGCGAGGCCAGGTGTCTGGCCACCAGCGGATCCATGCGGCCCCCCCGCTCCCGGTCCGTCCACAGCCGCATCGCGACCGCGTCCGGGCTGGCCAGCCCGGGCAGCGGCACGGCGGGCAGGATGTCGGCCAGGTCGTCGCCCAGCGGCCGCCCCGGCAGGTGGGCGAGCGTGTCGAGCACGTGCCTGCCGATGTGCCGGTAGGTCGTCCACTTGCCGCCCGCGACCGAGAGCATGCCGCCCTTGCCCCTGCTCAGCACGGTCTCCCGCTTGGCTGACGCCACCTGGCCAGGGCCGCCGGGGAGCACGCGCAGCCCCGCGAAGGCGTAGGTGATGTCCTCGCGCTTGAGCTGCTCCTCGCGTACGGAATGCCCGGCCTCGTCGAGGATCTGCGCGATGTCGGCCTCGGTGGGCCGCACCTCGGCGGGGTCGCCCTCGTAGGCCTCGTCGGTCGTGCCGAGCAGCAGATGGTCCTCCCACGGGATGGCGAACGACACCCGGTATTTGTCGATCGGCGTGGTCAGCGCGGCCTTCCACGGCTCGTGGCGGCGCAGGACGAGGTGGGCGCCCTTGGAGAGCCGGATGCTCGGGGCCGCGTCCGGGTCCTCCATCCGCCGCAGGTGGTCCACCCACGGCCCGGTGGCGTTCAGGACGAGCCGCGCGGACACCCCGAACTCGGTGCCGTCGAGCCGGTCGCGCAACTCGGCGCCGGCCACGGTGCCGCCGGTCTTACGCAGGTCCACGACCTCCGCGTGGTTGAGCACGATCGCGCCGGCGTCCACCGCGGCCCGCACGGTCATGACCGCGACCCGGCTGTCGTTCATCTGGTGGTCGCCGTAGACGGCGGCGGCCCGCAGGCCCTCGGTGCGCAGCGCGGGCACCTTGGAGACCGCCTGCTGCGGCGTGATCACCTTGCCCATGCCGTCGCCGAACACCGACAGCGCCGAGTAGAGGAACACCCCCGCGCCCAGCTTGGCGGCCCCGTGCGGCCCGCCCTTGTAGATGGGCACCAGGAACGTCAGCGGCTTGACCAGGTGGGGCGCGATGTCGCCGGCCAGGGCACGCCGCTCGCGGTGGTTTTCCGCGACCAGCCGGACGTTGCCGGTCTGCAGGTAACGCAGGCCGCCGTGGACGAGTTTGGAGGAGGCGCTGGAGGTGGCGCCGGCGAAGTCGCCCGCGTCCACCATCGCCACCCGGAGCCCGGCCTGGGCCGCCATCCAGGTCACCGACGTGCCCAGGATGCCGCCCCCGATCACGAGCAGGTCGAAGGTGGCGCTGGACAGTTCCTCGCGGATCCGCGCGCGCTCGGTCCCCATCGCGATCATCATTGCCATACTCCTACTGCTCCACCCAGTCGAGGGTGCGGGCCACGGCCTTTTTCCAGTTGCGGTATTCCCGATCGCGGCCGGCCTCGTCGATCGCCGGTCGCCACTCGGCGGCCTTGTGCCAGTTGGCGCGCAGGCTGTCGATGTCCGGCCAGTAGCCGGTCGCGAGGCCCGCCGCGTAGGCGGCGCCCAGCGCGGTGGTCTCGGACACCATGGGCCGGATCACCGGCACCGCCAGCACGTCCGCGAGCGTCTGCATGAGCAGGTTGTTGGCGGTCATGCCGCCGTCGGCGCGCAGCGACGTCAGGTCCAGGCCCGAGTCGCCGTTCATCGCGTCCACGACCTCGCGGGTCTGCCACGCGGTGGCCTCCAGCACGGCCCGCGCGATGTGCCCCTTGGTGACGAACCCCGTCAGCCCCGCGATCACGCCGCGCGCGTCGGAGCGCCAGTGCGGCGCGAACAACCCCGAGAACGCCGGCACGAAATAGCAGCCACCGTTGTCGTCCACCGTCTTGGCCAGCGTCTCGATCTCGGCGGCGCTGGAGATCAGGCCGAGGTTGTCACGCAGCCACTGCACGAGGGAGCCGGTGACCGCGATCGCGCCCTCCAACGCGTAGGTGGCCGGGGTGTCGCCGATCTGGTAGCCGACCGTGGTCAGCAGGCCGTGCTTGGAGACGACCGGCTCGTGGCCGGTGTTCATCAGCAGGAAGCTGCCGGAGCCATAGGTGCTCTTGGTCTCGCCGGGCGCGAAGCAGGTCTGCCCGAACAACGCCGCCTGCTGGTCGCCGAGCGCCGAGGCCACCGGGAAGCCGCCCGGCGTGCGGCCGTAGACCTCGGCGGACGGGCGGATCTCCGGCAACATCGCGCGTGGCACCCCCAGCGCGGCCAGGAGCTCGTCGTCCCAGGCCAGCGTGTGGATGTTCATCAGCATCGTACGGCTGGCGTTGGTGACGTCGGTGAGGTGCCGGCCGGTGAGGTTCCACAGCAGCCAGCTGTCCATCGTGCCGAACAGCACCTCGCCGCGCTCGGCCCGCTCCCGCAGCCCTGGGTGCTCGTCGAGCAGCCAGCGGATCTTCGGACCGGAGAAGTAGGTCGCCAGCGGCAGCCCGGCCTTCTCCTTGAACAGCTGCTCGTGCGCGGCCAGCGCATGGGTCAGCGGCGCCGTGCGCGTGTCCTGCCAGACGATGGCCGGGCACACCGGCTGTCCCGTCGCCCGGTCCCACAACACGGTGGTCTCGCGCTGGTTGGTGATGCCGAGCGCGGCGATCTGGCCGTCCAGGCCGCCGACGGCCTCTTCCAGCACCCCTTGCACGGCCTGCCAGATCTCGGCCGCGTCGTGCTCGACCCAGCCGGGCTTGGGGAAGATCTGGCGGTGCTCGCGCTGGGCGACGGAGATGATGTTGCCGGCCTGGTCGAAGACGATGCAGCGGCTGGACGTGGTGCCCTGGTCGATGGCGGCGACGTAATGCGGTCGAGGCACTGGCGGTTCCTCGCAAGATCGGGTTCGACAATGTCGAACGACAGGAGAAATATTATTCGGTCGCCCGAGGGCGTTCAACTGTTTTGCTCAGCGGGTGAGATCGCGGGTGATCGCGCGGGCCGCGTCGCGGACGTATGAGACGTAGTCCATGTGCAAGCCCCCCTCCGGCGCCAGCCGCTCGACCGCGCCGCGGATGCCGATGGCGCCCACCACGATGCCGCGCGAGTCCTTGATGGGCGCGGCGATGGCCACCTCGCCCTCGGTCAGCTCCTCCATCTCGGCCGCCCAGCCGCGCGTCCTGATCAGCTCGAGCTCCGTCTCCAGGAGACCGGGGTCGACGATGGTCTTCTTGGTGTGCGGCTGCAGCGGCGCTGCGAAGGCCTCGCCGTACGGGTCGTAGGCGAGCAGGACCTTGCCCAGCGCGCTGGCGTGAGTCGGTAGATATGTGCCCACCTGCAGAGTCTGCATGCTGTCATCGGGCCGGAACACGTGATGGATCACCAGGACGTGGCCCTCATGCAGGGTGCCGATCCAGGCGCTCTCCCTGCTCCGCCCGGCCAGTGCGTCGGCCCAGTTGATGGCTCGGGTGCGCAGCTCGTTGACGTCGAGGTAGCTGCTGCCCAGATGGAGCAGCGTGGCCCCGAGGCGGTATTTCCCCGTGGTCTGGTCCTGCTCGACGAAGCCGACCCGGACCAGCGTGCGCAGGATGCCGTGCAGCGTGCCCTTCGGCAGGCCCAGCGCCCTGGCCAGCTCGGCCACCCCGAGCTGGCGGGGACCGGAGGCGAGCAGCCGCAGGATCGCGGCGGCCCGTTCGACCGACTGAATCGTCTCTCCCACAACCGGCAGACTAGCGCAGTGCGGTTCGGTATTGCCGAACGAGTCATTCGCCCTCATTTTTCCGGCCGCTCGGCCCTAGAATTGCGCCGGCGGCAAACGCTTCCTTCGAGCCACAGCGCGCAGACAGCCCCGCGAACGACGCGGCCGGCGGCGAAAGCTCAGGAACAGCCCACGCCGCCCACGCATTGCAACTAACGGGATAGCCGTCCCGTTAGTTGGGCATGCCGTCCAACGAGGAGACTTGATGGAACAACTTTCCCGCTCGGCGGGAACCGTGCGGCCAGGCGGCCGCACTGCGCGCGTGCGCGCTGCCGTGCTCGAGGCCACCCAGGACGAGCTGGTCGAGCACGGCTTCCACGGCCTCACCATGGATCAGGTGGCGGCCAGGGCGGGCGTCGGCAAGACGACGGTCTACCGGCGCTGGGGGAGCCCGGCGGGCCTGGTCACCGACCTCATGATCGAGCTGGCCGACCAGTCCACGCCGCACGCCGACACCGGCTCGGTCGAGACCGACCTGCGGGCCAACGCCCTCGCCGTGTGCGAGGCGGTCAACGACGGGCGGCTCGGGGCCACGTTCCAGGCGATGATCGCCGCTGCCACCAGCAACCCCCAGGCGGCCGGCGCCTTGCGGGCCTTCTACCTGCGCCGCATCGAAGAATGGGCCGGCGCCGTGGAGTTGGCGGTCCGGCGGGGCGAGCTCCCCAGGGGGACCGACGCCATGGAGGTGATCCGGGCGGTCTCGGCCCCGCTCTACTACCGCCTGGTCGTCACGCGGGAGCCGGTGACCCCGGAGGTCGCCGAACGGTCGGTCCAGCGGACGCTGGCCGCCGCCCGGGCCGGGGCGTTCATCGCATAGGGGCGGGACGAAACCATCGACGGCCGACGCCGCAACCTCAGGTGGCCAATTGACCGCGTACGGTAACATGAGCGCACTGGGGCAGCGCGAACCCCCTTCGACCCTTCATGATGGATGTATGGCGGAAGCGATCTACGTCGGCGGTTTGTTGGTGGCGACCCCGCTTCTCGACGACCCCAACTTTCGGCGTAGCGTCGTGCTGGTCCTCGAACACGACCATGACGGCGGGACTCTGGGTGTGGTGCTCAACAGACCGAGCGACATCTCGGTGACCCAGGTCCTCCCCGTGTGGGACCCGCTGGTCACCGGGCCGCCGGTGCTCTTCGAAGGCGGGCCCGTACAGACCGACAGCGCGTTGGCGCTGGCGGCGGTCCCGAGCGGGGAAGAGCCGCTCGGCTGGCGCAGGCTGCACGCGGGCACCCCGGCCGTGTCCCGGCTCGGCACGGTGGACCTGGACGCCCCGCCCGAGATCCTGCAGGGCGAGATCGCGCAGATGCGTATCTTCGCCGGCTACGCGGGCTGGTCCTCGGGTCAGCTGGAGAGCGAGATCGCCGAGGGTGCTTGGTACGTCGTCGACTCCGAGGCCGGCGACACCTTCCACGCCGATCCCGGCTCGCTCTGGCGGCACGTGCTGCGCAGGCAGCCCGGCGAGCTGGCCTTCGTGGCCACGTGCCCGGACGACCCCACGATGAACTAGCCGGGCCGCTGAAGGTCCCAGCCCGGCTGGAGCGAGCGCTCGGCCAGCTCGATCGTCTCGCCCATGCGGCCGGTGATCTCCGACAACGTCCCTACGCGGCGCGGGCACTCGAACCCCACGCGCAAGGTGGACATGGCGAACGCCACGATCAGGTGGGACAGCTGGTCGGTGTCGGGATCGGCGCCCCGGCGCGCCGCCACCAGCTCCGCCAGACGCCGCTCGGTCTGTGCGGCCCTGGCCACCGACTGGCCGATCAGACGCGGATTCTCGTCCAGGATCCGGCGTAGTTTCAGGAACCTCGCGGACTCGTCCGGCGTTGAGCCCTGCATGTCGCTCAGCACCGCGCGCAGCGCGTGCATGAGGGCGTTGAACGGGGGCTCGTCCTGAGGGCGGGACTCCAGGGTCTCCAGCATGATCTCCTCACCGTGGTCGTGGAACCACAGCACCAGGTGATCTTTGCTGGTGAAGTAACGGAAGAAGGTGCGGGGGGAGACGTCGACGACCCCCGCGATCTGCTCCACCGTGGTCGACTCGTATCCTTGTTCGAGGAATAGGTCGAGCGCGGCGTCCAAGATCGCCAGGCGTGTCTTCTCCTTCTTGCGTTCCCGAAGACCCACAGCAGTCACTCCTTCGAACCTTGCTGTCACAGTATGCCATAAGTCATCGGCCGCCGATTAAAAGTCATTTGTCATCTGTCATCGACTGACATAGATTACCCGAGGCTTACGAGATCTATGCCCTGATGTGGGCGTACGTGTACTGAGGGGGACTTCATGGCGAACGCGAAGGCGGTCGAGGCACCGCCATCGCCTGGCTCTGTGAAGACGGGGACAGGGGGCAACCCGTGGCTGGTGCTGCTGGCCGTCAGCCTGGGTGTCATCATGGTGATGCTCGACGGCACGGTCGTGGGCATCGCCAACCCGTCCATCCAGGCCGACCTCAAGGCCTCGCTGTCCGACCTGCAGTGGGTCACCAGCGGTTATCTGCTGGCCCTGGCGGTCTTCCTGATCACTGCGGGCAAGCTGGGCGACCTGTTCGGACACAAGCGGGTCTTCCTCATCGGCGTGGGGGGCTTCGCGCTCTCCTCGGTGGGCATCGGCTTCAGCGCCGAACTGGCCGACGTCATTCCCGGCGTCACGCCCGTCGGCGCGTTGATCGGCCTGCGGGTGCTGCAAGGCCTGTTCGGCGCACTGCTCCAGCCCGCCGCACTGGCGTTGCTGCGCACCGCGTTCCCCGGTGAGAAGCTGAACCAGGCGATGGGGGCCTGGGGCGCGATCATCGGCCTGTCCAGCGCCGCCGGGCCCATTGTGGGCGGCGTGCTGGTCGAGCAGGCGAGCTGGCAGACCGTCTTCTTCATCAACGCGCCCGTCGGCGTCGTCGCCCTGATCATGGGCATTCTCCTGATCAAGGACAACCGGGCTCAGACGCTGGCCAGGATCGACTGGCTGGGCGTGCTGCTGCTGTCCGGCGCGATGTTCTCGCTGGTCTGGACGATCATCAAGGCCCCCGAGTGGGGCTGGGGCGACAGCACGACCCTGACCTTCGTGGCCGTGTTCGCGGCGCTCATCGGGGCGTTCATCTTCTGGCAGAGCAAGGCCCGCCAGCCGCTGGTGCCGCTGTCGCTGTTCAGGAACGCCTCGATCTCCATCGGCACCGTGCTGATGATGATGGTCGCCTTCGCCATGTTCGGCGCGATGTTCTTCCTGGGCTTCTTCTTCCAGGGCGTGCACGGCCTGTCCCCGCTGGAGGCCGGCCTGCGCATGTTGCCGATGAGCGCCGGCATGATCTTCGCCTCGCCGCTGGCGGGTATGGCGCTCGGCAGGTTCGGGCCGAGGCTCACGATGGCGGCCGGTCTGCTGATCACCGCCTCCTCGATGTTCCTCATGTCCAGGCTCAGCATCGACGCGTCGTTCATCGAGAGCGGCATCCCGTTCCTGCTGCTGGCCTTCGGCATGTCTCCGGTGTTCGTGGGCGCCACGGAGATCATCGTCGGCAACGCTCCCGTGGAGCTGACCGGCGTGGCCGGCGGGGTGCAGCAGTCGGCCATGCAGGTCGGTGGCTCGCTCGGCACCGCGGTCCTGGGCGCCGTGATGGCCGCCCAGATCTCCGCCACGCTGCCCGGCCACCTCGGCCCTGCGGCCCAGGCGATCCCGGCCGCACAGCTGGCAGGGCTGGAGAAGGCGGCCGCGTTCGGGTCGGCGCCGCCCGGGCTGGGACAGCCCATCGTGGACGCCGTGCACAACTCGTTCATGGACGGTATGTCCGTGGCCTTCCTCGTCAGCACCGGCATCGCGGTGCTCACCGCCGCTCTGACCCTCTTCGTGAAGGCGGGCCGCAAGGCCGAGGGCCAGCCGGTCCACATGGGTTGATTACCGGTACGGCCTTCGCCACGCGGCGGGGGCCGTACTGCCATGTGGGGGGGGCGGTTGCGGCGGGGCATAAACTCGGTGAGGTGAGCACGAAGATCCTCCCAGAGCAGAAAACCACGCCGCAGACGTCGCACGGCGACGGTGATCATGAGCGGTTCGCGCACTACGCGGACAAGCACAAGATCACCGAGAGCATGGTGACGGGCACGCCCATCCGCGCCCTGTGCGGCAAGGTCTGGGTCCCCAGCCGTGACCCCAAGAAATATCCGGTATGCCCGGAGTGCAAGGAGATCTACGAAGGTCTGCCTGTGGGCGGCGGCGACCAGGGCGACAACAAACAGTGAGTGTTGCTGAGCGGTAATCCTCCCAGGTAGAGCTACGGTCTGTAGCCAGACCAGCTCATACCGTCATGGGGGTACCGCATGGCCCGGCGCGCGACCGCCGTCTCGTTGGCATGCCTGCTCACGGTGGGCATCGCGCCACCGCTTCAGCTCGGCACCGCCCGGGCCGCCGTCTGCGCCGGATCTCCTCGCCCGAGCACGCCGGGGCCGCGCTCGCCCCATCCCGGAGACGTGGCCAAGGTCCTGGCCGAGCTCGCCCGGCGGCTGGCCGGGGTTACACCGCCCACGACGATCACCGTGCCCACCCGCGTGCACGTCCTCACCCGCGGTGTACGCAAGGTCTCCGACCGGGCGATCAGGAGCCAGATCGCGGTGCTCAACTCCGCGTACGGCGGCGCCTTCGGCGGCGTGGACACCGGCGTGCGCTTCCGGCTCGACGGCATCTCCGTCAAGGCCAACCCCGCCTGGTTCGCCGATCCCGTGGGCCACGAGCAGGCGATGAAGAATGCGCTGCACCAGGGCTCGGCAGGCACGCTCAACCTCTATATCGCCCAGCTCAGTGAGCAGATGCTGGGCTTCGCCAGCTACCCCTACTGGTACGCCGACGCGCCCCGGCTCGACGGCGTCGTGATCGACTGGCGCGGACTGCCCGGCGGGACGATGACCAACTACAACCGGGGCTTCACCGGCGTCCACGAGATCGGGCACTGGCTCGGCCTGTTCCACACCTTCGAGAACGGCTGCCGGGAGCCCGGCGACGGCATCGACGACACCCCGGCGGAGGCCAAGCCGACCGAAGAATGCCCGGCGAACAAGGACACCTGCGCGCAGGCCGGGCTGGATCCCACGCGGAACTTCATGGACTACGCCCACGACCGGTGCATGGCGGAGTTCACGCGGGGGCAGGCGAACAGGATGCATCAGATGTGGGCGGCGTACCGTCACACCTCAGATCTTTAGATTGTGCGACAAATTACGATGTTGGGGTGACAGGACCGAAAGCACTCGACGCTCCCCACCAACCTCCCCGGATCCTCGGCCCGGCCTACCGCACCGCCACCCTCGGCATCCTGCTCGTCGTCACGCTCGTCGCCTTCGAGGGCATGTCGGTCGGGGTGGTCATGCCGGACGTGGCCCATGAGCTGGACGCGTTGGACCTTTACGGCCTGAGCTTCTCCGCCTTCCTGATCTCCAGCTTGTTCGCGAACGTGGTGGCCGGGCTCTGGGCGGACCGTCGCGGTTACCCGATGCCGTTCGTGGCGGGGTTGATGCTGTTCGTGGCCGGTATGGGGCTGGCGGGGGCCGCGCAGTCAGCGATGATGTTCCTGGCGGCGCGGGCCGTCCAGGGGCTGGGCGCGGGGGCCTCGATCGTGGCGCTGTTCGTGATGATCGCGCGGGTCTATCCGGCCGAGATGCGGCCCAAGGCGTTCGCCGCGGTCTCGGCCGCCTGGGTCGTGCCCTCCATGGTCGGCCCGGCCGTCGCGGGATCCGTGGCGGGGCAATGGGGCTGGCGGTATGTCTTCTACGGGATCATCCCGCTGATCGTGCCCGCGCTGCTGATGCTCGTTCCCGCGTTGCGCAGACCGGCCTCTTCCGACGACGCGCCCGGGGACGGTCCGCGTTCGCGGCCGCTGGCGATGACGCTGGCCGCGGCCGCGACGGCCGGCGGGGCGGCGGCGTTGCTGCACGGGGTGGACCGGCTCCACCTCGCTCCGGTGTCGGGCGCTCTTGAGACGCTGGCCGGGCTGGGGCTGCTGATCTACGGTCTCTACCGGCTGCTGCCGCCCGGCGCGCTGCGGTTCGCCCGAGGGCTGCCCATGACCGTGCTGATGCGCGGGTTCTTCTCCGCCGCCTTCTTCGGGGTGAACTCCTTCATCCCGCTGGCGCTGCAGGAAGTGAGAGGGTTCGACGCGAGGGAGGCGGGGATCGCGCTGACCACGGGGGCGCTCGGCTGGTCGGCGGGTTCCTACCTGCAGAGCCGGCGGGACGTGGCACCGCACCGGAGGATCAGGCTCGGGGCGATGGGCGTGACCGGAGGCATCCTGTTGTCCGTGCTGTCCGTCCTGCCGGGGATGACCGGGTGGGTCGCGGTGCCCGCGTGGATCGTGGCCGGGTTCGGGATGGGGCTCGGCATGGCCACGATCAGCGTCACGACGCTCAAGCAGTCGCCGGAGAACGAGCAGGGGGCGAACTCGGCGGCGCTGTCGGTGACGGACATGCTGGGGTCCGCGCTGGCGATCGGGGTCGGCGGGGCGCTGGTCAACCTCATCGGGCACACCTCCGCCGAGATCGCCACGGGGTTCGTCGTCATCTGCCTCTTCATGGCGGCCATCGGGCTGGCCGCCACGCTGCTTGCCGGGCGCATCCGCTGAATTCCGCATCTTCCGTCACATCGATCACGGTTCACCGGATCCTCGTGGCGAGGAGTGATAGGACAGCGGGACAAGGAGGTGTCATGGAGGGTGATCACCGTGTCTGGCCGCCTCAGCCGGGGGCCAGGCATCGCCGTACTCCTCCAGAGGACACGGAGCCCGAGTGGGGCGGGGCTCCGGCGCGCCGGAGCCCGCGCGACGAGGAGCCGCGTCCCCGGAAGCGGCACCCGCTCGACCTGGACGCGGGGGAGAGCGAGGACCTCGGCGAGCCGTGGAACCCCCGCATCCGCAGGGCCACCGAACGCGACCCCGGGTACGACTCCGGTCCGGACTGGCCCTCCGGTGGAAGCTCGGAGCCGCCCACGGGCAGCAGTTGGGGACGGGGCCTGGAACGTGACGATTGGGGGCGGGGCGCGGAAGGCGGAGGGCCGTTGTCCGCGCCGCCCTGGGACACGCTGCCGCCGTCCGCCCGGCTCTACGGCACCCCGGTGGACCCCGGGACGCGCCGGCGCGCCGGCACGCGCGTGTGGCGACGGTGGGCGGGCGCGCTCGCGGCGCTGTTAGCCGGGGCGGGGCTGGTGACGGGGGCGACCGCAGTGGTGTTGCGGATCACCGAGCCGCCGGCGGAGACGAGCACGCTGAGCGACACGCTGGCCGGGGTGACGGCGACGTTGCCGCAGGGGTGGAGCGTTGGCGCGGTGCCGCCGGTGACAGGGTTCACGTCGGTCGTCAGGGACGGGAACGGGGGCCTGGTCATGGCCAGGCCGGTGCCCGGACGCCTGGAGAACGCCGAGGAGGCCACGGCCCAGGCGGCGGAGCTGTACTCCAGACTCCTGCTCAAGGGCGACCGCGTGAACATCGTCGAGGACAAGGAGATCCCCGGGGGCCACACCCGGGCGCTACGGGCGGAATATCAGGATGTGGTCAACCGGCCCGCCTTCATGAGAGTGATGCTGGTCACTCGCGGCGACAAGGCCGTCCTGCTCGTCGGGCTGCTCCAACCCGAGGAAACCGCACGCAGACAGGCCCTCGACGCGGTCATGAACAGCCTTGGACAAGCCGCCTAGCACGTGAGGAAGACCTTGGCCAGAATCCTCGGCTCACGGCACGTCTTGTCGGTGGGCCCGATTAGTCTTGGGTCACTGTGAGAGAGCGAAGCACACGAACCCCAGAGGTGATGCGGTGAGCACCTTCGCCGCGTCCCACCTTTCGCCTTCCTATCCAGACCGCGCCGCATGGGGCACCGCCCAAAAGCTGCGTGCCTGGCAGCAAGAGGCGTTCGACCTCTACTTCAGGCGGGAGCCACGTGACTTCCTCACCGTGGCGACGCCGGGCGCGGGCAAGACGACCTACGCCCTGCGCATCGCCAGCGAGTTGCTCAGCCGCGGGGTGATCAGGGCGATCACCATCGTGACCCCGACCGAGCACCTCAAGCGCCAGTGGGCCGACGCCGCCGGGAAGGTCGGCATCGGCATCGATCCGGAGTTCAAGAACAGCCAGGGCACGACGTCACGCGACTACACCGGCGTCGCGGTGACGTACGCGCAGGTCGCCATGCACCCGGCCCTGCACAGGGCGCGCACCGAGGCGCGTAAGACGCTGATCATCTTCGACGAGATCCACCACGCGGGCGACGCCAAGTCGTGGGGCGACGGCGTGAAGGAGGCGTTCGAGCCCGCGACGCGCCGGCTCCAGCTCACGGGGACGCCGTTCAGGTCCGACGACAACCCCATCCCGTTCGTCGCCTACGAGGAGGACGGGGAAGGCCTCAAACGCAGCGTCGCCGACTACTCCTACGGCTACGGGCCCGCCCTCGACGACGGGGTCGTGCGGCCGGTCATCTTCCTGGCCTACTCCGGCGAGATGAAGTGGCGCACGCGCGCCGGTGACGAGCTCGCCGCGACCCTCGGCACGCCGCTCACCAAGGACCAGCTCTCGCAGGCGTGGCGGGCCGCGCTCGACCCCAAGGGCGACTGGATCCGCCAGGTCATGCAGGCCGCCGACCGCCGCCTCACCGAGGTGCGCAGGGGCGTGCCCGACGCGGGCGGCCTGGTCATCGCCACCGATCACGAGACCGCCCGCGCCTACGCCCGCCACCTGCGCAACATCACCGGCGAGGGCGCCACCGTGGTCCTCTCCGACGACCCCGGCGCGTCGAAGAAGATCAAGGAGTTCGGCGCGTCGCAGGACCGCTGGCTGGTCGCCGTGCGCATGGTGTCGGAAGGCGTCGACATCCCCCGCCTGTGCGTCGGCGTCTACGCCACCTCGACCTCGACCCCGCTCTTCTTCGCCCAGGCGGTGGGGCGTTTCGTGCGTGCCCGCAAGCGCGGCGAGATGGCCTCGGTCTTCCTCCCCTCGGTGCCCACGCTCATGGGGCTGGCCAACGAGATGGAGGTGGAGCGCGACCACGTGCTCAACAAGCGGCCTCCGGAGGACGGTCTCGACGACAGCCTCCTGGAGGATGCCAACCGCAAGAAGGACAACCCGGACGTCCTTGGCGACGAGCTGCCGTTCGAGACGATGGAGACGTCGGCCACGTTCGATCGGGTGTTGTTCGACGGCGGCGAGTTCGGCACGGGCGCGGAGGTCGGCTCCGCCGAGGAGGAGGACTTCATCGGCCTGCCCGGGCTGCTGGAGCCCGACCAGGTGGCGACCCTTCTGCGCAAACGGCAGTCGGACCAGCAGGCCGCCAAGCGCAAGCAGCAGCCGGAGGAGCAGCCGCGCGAGACCCTGGCGCCGCACGAGCAGATCGCCGAGCTGCGGCGGGAGCTCAACGGCCTGGTGGGCGCCTGGAACCATCGCACGGGGCAGCCGCATGGGGTCATCCATGCGGAGCTGCGACGCTCCTGCGGCGGCCCCCCGATCGCTCAGGCCACGGCCGAGCAGATCCAAGAGCGGATCGACATGATCCGCCGCTGGGCCACCCAGCGCCGTTAGCCGGTTCGCGCACTTGCGCCGATCGCCCTGCCCGCAGGGCGATCGGCCCGGCTTCCGGCGCGTCAGCGGAAGCGGTTGCGGCCGAGTTGCCTGACCATGATGCGGCACATCTCCGGCCGCCGTTCGTACGTGCCGTCCGGGTGATACACGACCTCCGTCGTGGCCACCTGCCCATGCGGCCATTCGACATACCCTCGGCGGTGATACAGCCGCCGCGCGGCGAGGTTGTCCAGCCGGACGCCGAGGGCGACCTGTTCGTGGCCGGTGGCGAAGAGCCGGTCCTCGGCCGCCCACAGCAGTTGCGTCCCGATGCCCTCGTTACGGCGCCCGGCGACGACCTCCAGGTGGGTGAGCAACGCGACACCCGGTAAGTGGGCGCGTAACTCCGGCTCCTCGGCGGGGGCCAGCCACACGTAGACGTCGCCCACCGCAAGGTTCCGCTCCCAGGCGACGAGGAGGAACCCGTGCCCGGCCTCTTGCCTGGCCAGCCGGTCGCTGAAATACGTCTTCTGCCCGAGCGACCGGACTATCCTGCGGAGATCGGTATGGTCGGCTTTGCGTATATCTGGTGCCCCCACGGACGGACAGATTCCCTGTTGACACTCTGGTGAATCAACAGCGCCTAGGCCATGGATGTCCACCAGCGCAATTGCGGCTCACTGTCTTTCACGAGCCATTTCATCGCGTCAGCGGTCGAGTCCAGCTGCGGGGTCCCGGCGAAGTGCTCGGCCCATCGGCGGCGGTCTTCCCTCCAGGCTTCGATATAAGAGACGCAGAGCACCTCATCGATGCGGTGATGGCGGCCGAGCGCGGCTTCGAGCGACGCCTCCATGGCCTGGCGGTTCTTCAGCGAGCCCGCCGGGAGCCGCCTGACTCGGCGCAGCACGTCGCTGATGAACGCCTTGCGCTGGGCGAGGAAGCCGGTCCAGTACGCCGGGTCGGTCGCGCCCGCCCAACCCGTCTTCTTCTCTCCGTCCAGCAGCCAGTAGACGCCCTCCGCCAGCACGTCGCCGAGCTCTTGGTCCCGTGCGCGAATGGGACGGTCAAAAGGGTCGTACTCGCGCTGCGTCACCTGCCCGGTCACCGCCAGCCGACGTAGCGAGGTCTCACCCAGGAGATAGAACCAGTCCTCGTTGTAAATGTTGGGGAAGAACGACGGATTGCGCGTCGTCTCGACGGCGAGGGCACCGCCGCCCACGAACGAGTCCTGATCTCCTCCGGCCAGCCGGTGAGCGTGGCACACCACTGAATTATCCGGGTAGCCACCGATATGCATGCCCACCGCGTCGTATTTGTCGAGCAGACCCGCCGCGCGCGCGACCTCCTCATGACTGCCTACCTCGATGTCGTCATCCAGGAAGACGATGCGTTCCCAGCTCATCAGCCGGGCCAGCAGAAGCCCGATGTTGCGCTTCGCGCTCAGGTCGGTCGCCCGGACGAACGGCGTGTTCTTCAGCAGCGTCGTCGTCCGGAAGTCCGGCAGGTTGAGCGAGGCCGGACTGCCGATGTCGATCGCGATGAACTGCACGTCACTCGGCATCAACAAGGCCGCGAGCTCCGGCTTGCTCCATTTGCGGCGGCTGTGCAGCGTCACCAGGGGACAGCCGAGCGTGCTCGCCAGCCGAATGACGTGTTTCAGCCACGTCGGATGCCGGATCGTGGGGACGACGATGGCATCGACGGTTCCCGGCTTCGCGCCGGCGAGACCCTCGCCGTACACGTCCACCAGATGTCTGTGGGAGCCGTGGTGATGCTGCGTCCTGACCGTTGCTATTTCAGTCTCCATGGGTGGGCTCCGGCCATTCGTGTAACCGGAACGCGTCGATGGTCCAGTCAGGCGTGATCACGGCCCTGCCCTGAACCCCGACCCGCATCAGAATGCTGTACGACTCCGCGTCGCCGAAACGCGACTCCAGATAGCCGGCGTTCCTGTCGTGGAATCGAGCGTCGGTCAGCGCCCGGACCGCCCCGTACACGCCTCTGGCGTATATCCCGTTGCATATGGTCAAAGTGCGTTCGACGTTGAAGGGGTTAACGCCGCGGTAGAAGAAGGCGACGTCCTCCTGTAGTCGCAGGCTATCGCCAGAACCCACCGTGACCGGATAATACCGCTGCGTGTCCCCGTCCCTCTCGACTTCGAAATAGGGTCCCTTCTCGCCCGCCCAGTCGGGGATCTGCCGCACCGGGAGCTCGATGCGCGTGAGCGTGTACTCGGTGACCGCGTTGTAGTCCACGCCGCCCAGGAGCACGACATGGGTGGTCAGGTCGTCGGATTGGAGATCGGCCATGGTGCGCACGACCCCCCGGCTGTGCGGGTTGACGCTGCGCACGTGACCCCACAACTCGAATAACGAGTCCAGATCCGAGTATCGGTAGAGCGCGACGTAATCGGCGTTGTCGGGGTCCGCCTTGGGGATCCTGGCGCGGTCCTCTTCGGGGATCTGTGAGCAGATGATCGTGATCGGCTCGCCTCTGGGGAAGTGCCACGGGCCCCGGCGGCGGGCGCCCTCGGCCAGGTCCGGCTCGAAGACCTCGCCGGCGCTCTGCTGCCGCAGCGCCCGCTGGCGGAGCTTGGTCAGCTCGGCGAGCAACTTCTTGTGCTCCTCGCGTTCGTCCGGGGTCAGCTCGGATTCGTCGAACAGGCGGGCCCTGCCGTTGTCGACGGATCGTTTGGTCGCGAAGAACCTGGCGTACTTCTCCAGCCGATGCAACGGCGGGATCTTGATCACCGAGCTCGACTCCCAGGAGGAGATCAGCGGCACACTGATCTTGAACGCCTCGCGCAGCTGGGCCTGCGTGACATGCACATCAGGCCAGTGGCTTTCGCGGAGCTCACGCAGACGGTGCGCAAGCGCCGTCCCCGCGACGTCGTCACCGCTCATGTCGGCCTCATTCGTGTGAACTTCACAAAATTCTAGTAAACGCCCATTCGGCTGCCCGAGTCGATGGAGAATTCGCAGCTAGGCCGTAACGGAACGGTCTACTAGCGAGAATCGGGCGCACAAGAGCCCTTAGTCTAGCCACGCATCTCTGGTAGCAGTGTGCGAATGGCCTGGGTTCAGCGAGGGAATCATAAAGAGAGACAAACTTCAGTTAAGGATGCTGAAGTCTTCTGAACGCAGGCAAGGTTCCTGTCACAGCGCATCGCACCAGGGAAACCTTTATGACAGATCTAGCTCTGTACCTCTCAGTGGCAATGCCCCCTCCGACCGACACCAAGACCTGGTCGCTCCTCATCCTGGCGACCATGATCACCCTGGCGGTGGCCGCGATCCGCTGGATGGCCCGGCGGACGCGCATCATCATGGTGGTCAGCGGCACGAGCGTCCTGGTAGTGATCCTCACCGTCCTGGTTCTCGCGTACCTGACCCTCGCGGTCTGAGTACGCCCTCCCGCGCGGCGCTTCGCCCCCCGGCGCTGCGCGCGTCCGGCCTGGCCGCTTCCGCCGCGGCCTATGCATTTGGACACAGAGCAGTGGCCTTCTGTTAGAAGCTTGGTGGAAGCGGCAACAACCTCTCTTGGCTCGTCTTGAGATGTGCAAAGGACTTCGCCAATGTCATCTGAGGCCAACCGGAAGCCGACGCTCAGTGTGACTTCAGGCCTCTCAAGAAACGCCATCATCATGAGGCTCGAGGGCGAGCTCGACGTCAACGCGGTGCCCGTGCTGCGCGAGCACCTGCAACGCATCTGGGAGCTGCCCCCGCAGCCCTTCCTGATCCTGGACCTCGGCGGGGTGGCGTTCTGCGACTCCATGGGGATGAGCGAGCTCGTCAGCGTCATGCAGCGCTGTGAGGCCCGGGGGACCAGGCTGCTGCTCGGCGGGGTTCATGGGGTCATGGCCAGGGTGCTGTCGATCACCGGGCTGCGGCACGCGTTCGAGGTCTTCGCGAAGTTCGACGACGCCCTGCGGCTGGCCGTGGCCGCGCCCTGAACCCCTAGAGACCGAGAGGCTTGCGGGCCAGGAGCATGGCCTGCGGCGTCAACTCGTAGGCGGTGCCCGGCCGGGGCTCGCGGAGCAGACGGGCATCCACGTCGAAGCCCGCCGCGCAGAGCAGCTCGGCGATCTGGTCCGGCTGCCGGCGGTGGAAGTCCAGCGAGATCGGGTGGCCGAACCCGTCCGTACGGTGCACCGGCTCGTCCCCGACCTGGAACGCCACCAGCATGTGACCCCCTGGAGCCAGCACCCGGTGGAACTCGGCGAACACCTCGGGCACGCGCTCCAGCGGAACGTGAATGATCGAGTAGTAGGCCACCAGACCGCCCAGCTTCCCGTCGGGCAGATCCAGGGCGAGCATCGAGCCCTCCTCGAACCGCAGGCTGGGATATGTGCGCCCGGCCAGTGCCACCATCTCCGGCGACAGGTCCACACCGAAGACGTCCAGCCCCAGCTCGTGCAGGTGCGCCGTGACCCACCCCGGACCGGAGCCGACGTCCGCCACGGGCCCGGAGTCCCGTACGAGCTCGGCGAACGCGGCGAACATCGCCCGGTCCAGCGGCATGCCCGCCAGCGAGTCACGGAAGAAGTCGGCGTAGTCGACGGCCATGGCGTCATAGGACGCCCGGGTGGCGCGCAGGAAGTCCGGTTCGGTCACGGCGGACCACCCTAGCCGAATCGATCAGCCCCAATCGATCAGCTTTGGATGAAGGCCAGCAGGTCGGCGTTGAAGGCGTCGTTGAACGAGCCCGTCAGGCCGTGCGGAGCCCCTTCGTACACCTGCAGCGTGGCGTCCTTGACCAGCTCGGCCGATTTGATGGCGGCGTTCGCGATGGGCACGATCTGGTCGTCGTCGCCGTGCGCGATCAGCGTCGGCACGTCGATGCGCCGCAGGTCCTCGGTGAAGTCCGTCTCCGAGAACTGCTTGACGCAGTCGTAGGCGCCCTTCAGCCCGCACTGCATGCTCATCAGCCAGAACGCCTCCCGCGTGCCCTGCGAGACGGTCGAGCCGGGCCGGTTGGCGCCGTAGAAGGGGGCGCTGAGGTCCTTGTAGAACTGCGAGCGGTCGGCCAGCACGCCCGCGCGGATGTCGTCGAAGACCTCGATGGGCACGCCTCCCGGATTGGCGTCCGTCTTGAGCATCAGTGGCGGCACGGCGCCCAGGAGCACGGCCTTGGAGACGCGGGTGCTGCCGTGGCGGCCGAGGAAGCGCGCCACCTCGCCGCCGCCCGTCGAGTGGCCGACCAGGATCGCGCCGCGCAGGTCCAGCGTCTCCAGGAGGCTGAACAGGTCGTCGGCGTAGGTGTCCATGTCGTTGCCGCTCCACGCCTGTGTGGAGCGTCCGTGGCCGCGGCGGTCATGGGCGATGGCGCGGTAGCCGTTCTCGGCCACCAGACGCAACTGGCTGTCCCAGGCGTCGGCGTTGAGCGGCCAGCCGTGGCTGAAGACGACCGGCTGGCCGGAGCCCCAGTCCTTGTAGAAGATCTCGGTGCGGTCGGCCGCGGTGATGTACGGCATGGCAGTGCTCCATCCAGATGGCTATGTCATCGGTGCCGGGATCCGGCGGCCGCTGCGGCCATCAACCGGGATATGGCCTGATTTTTCAGGCAACGGGACTGTTACGCGGGCCGTGTCGCCTTTGACGCGTACGGGAAGGGCGGTCCGGCGATCGCCCGGACCCGGGGCGGTACGCACCCAGACCAGCAGCCGCCTCCCCTTGGTGCGGACGGTGACCTCGACCGTCTCACATTCGCGGCGGACGGCGGGCCAGGCCAGCACGAGCGCCCTGCCGACCCTGGCGGATCGCGGGGCAGGGGTGCGTTCGTCGCAGACAGGTGCCGGTGACACGTCGTGGGACACCACGGAGTGCTCAGGGATGGAATCCTGAGCGAGCTGGCTCATCACGATCGTGCTGCCTTCCAGCAGCGCCAGCATGACGATCGCGCGCATGCGCTCGGCGGCGCTGCCCTTGATGAGGAGCCACAGGCTGAGCGGGCCGAGGAGCAGCCAGGCCGCTCCTAAGGAGAGGGCCAGCATGAAGAACCTCCCACGACGAGGAAGACGAGTCACGCTCCGTGTTGGCACGACTGCGGAGAGCGTCCGTCCCTCTTGATATCACATCACCTCAGCGTTGCGCAGCGTGATGGACGGTGGGGGTCAGCCCACGGCAGGCGCTCCCCGCAAGGTGGCGCCCGCATTCTTCAGCTCCTCCATCGCCGCCTCCGTCGTGGCGCGCGAGACACCGGCCGTGAGGTCAAGCAGGACGCGCACCGCAAGGCCGTGCTTGACCGCGTCCAGGGCCGTGGCGCGCACGCAGTGGTCGGTGGCGATGCCCACGACGTCCACCTCGCGCACCCCGCGCTCCCTGAGCCAGTCCACGAGCGACACCCCGTCGCCGGACGCGCCCTCGAACCCGCTGTACGCCGCCGCGTTGGTCCCCTTGCTGAAGACCTCCTCCACCGCCGACACGTCGAACGACGGATGGAAGTCCGCCCCCGGCGTGCCGGCCACACAGTGGGCCGGCCAGCTCGAGAGGTAGTCGGGCGACTCCGAGAAGTGGTCGCCGGGGGAGACGTGGTAGTCGCGGGTGGCGACCACATGGTCGTAGCCGTGGTCGGCCACGTGGCGGGTGATCGCCGCCGCCACCGCGGACCCGCCGGCCACGGGAAGGCTGCCACCCTCGCAGAAGTCGTTCTGCACATCGACGATGATCAATGCGGTGCCCATAGTGGCACGATACGTCAGGCGAACTCCGTGGGGACCGCCGCGTACCCCCGGCCCAGGTGGAGGGCCTCCAGCGGGAGTGTGGCGACGGCCTGCGCGTGGCGTTCGCGGGCGGCGGACAGGGGCTCCGCGCCGACGACCTCGCCCTCGCGCACCAGCTCGTGCAGCAGGGGAATGCCGCCCTCGGGGACCACGCCCCCAGTGGTGATCAGCTCGGTCTCGGCATGGCCGGAGGAGTCCAGCACCCGGTACGCCTCCTTGCGCCCGCCCCGCGACGGCTTGCCCACCGAGCGCTTGGCCACAGGCTCCAGCTTGCCCGCGGCCGTCTCCCGCGCCACCAGCTTGTACACCAGTGCCGCCGTGGGCACCCCCGACCCGGTCACCAGCGAGGTGCCCACCCCGTACCCGTCCACCGGGGCGGCGGCGAGCGCGGCGATGGCGTATTCGTCCAGGTCCGAGGTGACCAGGATGCGGGTGTTGAAGGCGCCGAGCGCGTCGAGTTGCTCGCGCACCTCCTGCGCCGCGGCGGCCAGGTCGCCGGAGTCGATGCGGACCGCGCCGAGCTTGGGCCCGGCCAGCTCCACCGCCGTGCGGACCGCCTCCGGCACGTCGTAGGTGTCCACCAGCAGGGTCGTCTCCGGCCCGAGTGAGGCGATCTGGGCTTCGAACGCCGCCCGCTCGGAGTCGTGCAGCAGCGTGAAGGCGTGCGCCGCCGTGCCGGCCGTGGGGATGCCGTACTTCTGCCCGGCCATCAGGTTGGAGGTCGAGGCGAACCCGGCGATGTACGCGGCCCGGGCGGCGGCCACCGCCGCGCTCTCGTGCGTCCGCCGCGAGCCCATCTCGATGATCGGGCGCTTGCCCGCGGCGTTGGTCATGCGGGAGGCGGCGGAGGCGATCGCGCAGTCGTGATTGAGGATCGACAGGATCAGCGTCTCCAGCACCACGGCCTCGGCGAAGGTGCCCTCCACGACCATGATGGGAGAGGCGGGGAAATAGAGGTCACCCTCGCGGTAGCCGTAGATGTTGCCCGAAAACCGGTAATCGGCCAGAAACGCCAGAGTGGCGTCGTCCACGACCTGGCGCGCCTGCAGATAGGTGAGTTCATTGTCACCAAAACGGAAGTGTTCGAGCTCGTCCAGGACACGTCCCGTCCCAGCGACAACCCCGTAGCGCCGCCCGCCCGGCAGGTGTCGGGCGAACACCTCGAAGACCGCGCGTCTGTGGGCCGCCCCGCTTCGCAGCGCGGCCTGCAGCATCGTCAGCTCATAGTGATCTGTGAGCAACGCAGTGCTCATGGTCATTGTCACGACTCGAAGACTACGGCCCAGATAGGGCAGACTCGGGGATGTGGGTAGCACCGCTCCAATCACCGTCGAGCGTCCGTCATCGGACGTCCGGCCCGATCTGCCATGGGTAACCATCGTCTGGAACGACCCCGTCAACCTCATGTCCTACGTGACCTACGTCTTCCAAACGGTCTTCGGCTACACCAAGGAGAAGGCCGAGAAACTCATGCTGGACGTACACCACAAGGGTAAGGCGGTCGTGTCCAGCGGCACGCGCGAAGAGATGGAACGCGATGTGCAGATTCTCCACTCCTACGGCCTGTGGGCGACGCTCCAGCCGGATTCGGTCAAGTGATGCACGTGAAGAGGTGCGGGTGAGTTCGGGGTTCTCGCCGGGCAAAGGTGGCGGAGTCGTCGCGCGGTTCGAGGCCGCGGAGGTCTCGCTGCTGCGCTCGCTCGTGTCGATGACGCTCGGCCTCGTGACGCCGGGGGAGACGAGCGACGATCCGCTGGAGCGGGCGCTGGGCATCGGCTCGACCGAGGCTCCGTCGGACCCGGTGCTGGCGCGCCTGTTCCCGTCGGCGTATGAAGACGACAAAGAGGCGGCCGAGTTCCGCCGCTACACCGAGGCCACGCTGCGCGACGGCAAACGGGCCGACGCGCAGACCGTGCTCGACAGCGCCGCGTCCGGGCGCTTCGACCTGACACCCGAGCAGGCCCAGGCGTGGCTGCGGGCGCTCAACGACATCCGGCTCACCCTCGGCACCAAGCTGGAGGTGACCGAGGAGATCCACGATGAGATCGCCATGATGTCCGAGGACGACCCTAGATACCCGGCCTATGTCACCTATGACTGGTTGACCTACCTCCAGGACAGCCTGGTCCGAGCGCTCTGGTAATTTCCGGGCATGCTCTCGATCTCGCAGGAACTGGCGGACAAGATCGTCGCCCACGCCCGGGCCGACCACCCCGACGAGGCGTGCGGTGTGATCGCGGGCAAGAACGGCGTTCCCGAGCGGTTCGTCCCCATGGCGAACGCCGAGCGTTCGCCCACCTTCTACCGCTTCGACTCGATGGAGCAGTTGCGCGTGTGGCGCGAGATGGACGACCGCGACGAGGAACCCGTCGTGATCTACCACTCCCACACCGCCACCGAGGCCTACCCGTCACGCACCGACGTGTCCTACGCCTCCGAGCCCAACGCGCACTACGTCCTGGTCTCCACCAGGGATGACAACAAGGCGGAGTTCCGCTCCTACCGGATCCTCGACGGAGTGATTACCGAGGAAGAGGTAAGGTTTCTCCCATGATGGTCCGGCCGGTGCAGAGCTTCCTCTTCGCGCATACTCCGGCTGTCGTCGTCTATGACTGTCGCAACTGACGTCACTGAGCCTGGAATCCCCTTTCAGCCGTCGGCGTTGTCTGCCGATGGGACGACGACATGACATGAGGAGACTGACCGCGATGGCCATCGAGGTTCGCATCCCGACCATTCTGCGCAACTACACCGACGGTGCGAAGGCCGTGAACGCCGAGGGCGCCACTCTTGACGAGCTGATCACCAATCTGGAGTCCCGCCACCCGGGCATCAAGGACCGCCTGGTCGACCAGGGCGGTCTGCGCCGCTTCGTCAACGTCTACCTCAACGACGAGGACGTGCGCTTCCTGGGCGGCCTCGGCACGCCGGTGTCCGACGGTGACACGGTGACCGTTCTTCCTGCCGTCGCCGGCGGGTGACATGCGTTTCGAATCGCTGATCGACTCGGTGGGTCGCACGCCGCTCGTCGGCCTGCCGAGGTTGTCGCCGTCCGCCGATGTACGGATCTGGGCGAAGCTGGAGGACCGCAACCCGACCGGCTCGATCAAGGACCGGCCCGCGCTGTGGATGGTCGAGCAGGCCGAGAAGGACGGCCTGCTCACGCCCGGCTGCACGATCCTGGAGCCCACCAGCGGCAACACCGGCATCTCGCTCGCCATGTCGGCCAAGCTCAAGGGCTACAAGCTGATCTGCGTCATGCCGGAGAACACCTCCGAGGAGCGGCGCCAGCTGCTGCGCATGTGGGGTGCCGAGATCATCTCCTCCCCGGCGGCCGGCGGCTCGAACGAGGCCGTGCGCGTGGCCAAGGACCTGGCGGCGAAAAACCCCTCCTGGGTGATGCTCTACCAATACGGAAACCCGGCCAACTGGCGCTCGCACTACGAGACCACAGGCCCCGAGATCCTCGAGGACCTGCCGACCGTCACTCACTTCGTGGCCGGGCTCGGCACGACGGGGACGTTGATGGGAGTCGGCCGGTTCCTGCGCGAGCGGGTGCCGGACGTGCAGATCGTCGCCGCCGAGCCGCGTTACGGCGAGCTGGTCTACGGGCTGCGTAACGTGGACGAGGGGTTCATCCCCGAGCTCTACGACGAGTCCGTGCTGACCACCCGATTCTCGGTCGGCTCCGCGGACGCGCTGCGGCGCACCCGCGAGCTGCTGGCCTCTGAGGGCATCTTCGCCGGCGTCTCGACCGGGGCCGCGCTGCACGCGGCGCTCGGGGTGGCCGCGAAGGCGGTCAAGGCGGGAGAGCGTGCCGACGTCGTGTTCGTGGTGGCCGACGGCGGCTGGAAATACCTGTCCACGGGCGCCTACGAGGGCACCCTGGACGAGGCGGAAGAACGCCTCGAAGGCCAGCTCTGGGCCTGAGCGTCTGGAACACGAAAGGGCGGCCGGTCAGGGGACCGGCCGCCCTTTCGTTACGCCCTTAGTTGAACAGGACCCGCATCGAGAACGTCGCCTCGGTGTCGGTCTGGGTGCCGCTGATGCCGATGGCCCTCAGCACCTGCAGGTTGGCCTTCTCGTCGCCCTGCATGTTCTTGAGGTAGAGGCTCTCCAGCTTGTCGAGGTCGACGAAGACCGCCGACGTGGCCTCGCCCGCGTTCGGGATCGCGGTCTGGAACGTCTCCGAGTCGCCCAGCGTGCCCTCCTCGGCCAGCTTCTTGGCGTACTCCTCGGTCGTCGCCACCGTGAAGACGCCGTCCCCGGCGACCTTGGCGATCTGAGGAGCGGGCTGCCCGCTGGAGGTCATCGCCTGCTGGATCTTGTCGAGGATGGCCTGCGCCTTGGCCGGGTCGGTGGCGATGCGCACGCCGCCCTTGATCTGGTCGCTGTTCAGGCCCTCGCTGTCCACCGCGAGCGTGAAGTTCTTGCCGAAGACCGTGGCGAGGTCAGCCGGCAGCTCCAGGCCGAACTGGGTCTTGGCCTGCTCGATGAGCTGCTTGATCTCCGCGGCCCCGGTCGCCGAGGCCTGCTTCTCGATCTCGGACCACTGCTTGGTGACGACCTGGTCCAGGCCGGAGATCGACAGCGCGCCGGCCGTGGTGGCGGGCAGGGTGCCCAGGTTGGCCTTGGGCAGGTCGCCCTGGGGCAGCATGCCCGTCCCGCCGCGCACCGTACCGGCGAGCTCGACGTACGCGCTGTCGAAGCGCAGGGCGCCGGCGAACCTGGCGTCCTTGATCTTGTCGATCGCCGCCCGCTGGTCGGCGGGGAGCTCCTTCTTGGCCAAGTCGATCAGGCCGCCCATGTCGGCCCAGAAGGACAGCACGCCCTGCTCGCCGACCGCACCCATGTCCTCGCTGAACTCCGCGTTGTCAGCCAGGCTGCCCTCGGCCTGGGCGTACTTGTCGGCCAGCCCCTGGTTGGCGGTGAGGAGCGCGTAGTCGTCGCGGAAGGAGATGCCGTACTTGTCGCCGTCCATCAGCTTGGCGATGCCGGCCTTGGCCTGCTCCTGGTCCTTGACCTGGACGGCCACCGCGAAGTCGGGCTCCTGCTTGCCGGAGGGGACGGCGGCGAAGCCGATCCTGCTGCCCAGCCACGGGTCGACGTCCTTGGCAAAGTCGATCTTGCTGTCGGAGTCCTTGTTGATGGTGTCGAACAGCGCCTTACGCGGGTCCTCGCCGGTGAAGGAGTCCTTGGTGACCGTGAACTTCCTGGCGAGCTCGAACAGCGCCAGCTTCTGGTTCGCGGCCGGGTCCAGGTCGAGGCGGGCGTAGGCGATGGAGTTGGCGGGCAGGACGTCGTTCGGCTGCGTGCCGCCGCCGCCGATGGCGCCCACGGCCCACACCGCGCCGCCGCCGAGCAGGACCACCGCGAGGGTCGCGGCGCCCGCGATCAGCCAGCCCTTGCGGCTCTTCTTGGCCGGCCCGGGCGGGCCGAAGCCTTCAGGCCCCTGCTGCTGCCATCCCGCCTGCGCGTACTGGCCCTGCTGCCAGCTCTGCTCCTGCTGCCAGCCGCCCTGCGGCATCTGCTCCTGCTGCCAGCCACCCTGGGCCTGCTGCCCGTACGGCGGCTGTTGCTGCCCGTAAGCCTGCTGACCGTACGCCTGCTGTCCATAGGCCGGCTGCTGCTGGCCGTAGGGCTGCTGGCCAGGGTTGCCCTGCTGACCGTAGGCGCCCTGCTGGTCATAGCCCTGCTGCCCATAAGCCCCCTGTTCACCATAGGACTGCTGCTGGGGGTAAGGCTGCTGCGGAGGGTACGGCTGCCCCTGGTTCCAGTTGTACGCCGTAGTCCGGTCAGGATCCTGGCCGTAAGGGGGATTATTCGCAGACATCACTCAACTCACAATGTGGACTTTTAACCACAGAGAAGTTATCTGATGTTGCTTGTCAGCCGCTTGCAATGTGCTGAAGTCGAAATCAGACTCTGGGGAGCTCCTTTCTGAGCACATCGATATGCACCTCGCCGCTCGCGTAGTCGGCGACGCTCGACCACGGCACGAACGTGCATCCCGCGTAGATCACGCGTGCCAGGACCCGGGAGAGCCAGGGGACGCGCCCGTGGAGGTTGCGGGTGAGCCCGAGCAGGAGCGGCGCGCGCCGGCTGGACACGACAAGTCCGTTGACGGTGTGGCTCTGCTGGAGCTCGCCCTTGTGCTTGATCATGCGGATGTCGACGACGTGACCGACCCACACCCCGTGGCAGTCCCAGACGGACTGACCTATGAGTTCGGTGACAACTGCCATGATCAAACTCTCTCAGCCCGACCATGTTTTCGCAGGTAGGCGCGCTGACAGACGCATGTCGTAGAGTATGGGGCTACTAGAATATAGTTCCAGGCTGAGGCGGGAGCGGATGACCAAGTTCGACGAGGCCACGCAGGCGATCAGGGTCGACGACGGCACCTACGACGTGTGCATCGACCCCGGATACGCCATCGGCGGCCCGCTCAACGGCGGCTACCTCATGGCGGTGATCCTGCGCGCGGCGGTGGACGCCTCGCCGTTCGACCATCCGGTGAGCACGACCGCGCAGTTCCTCAAAGCGCCGGCGCCCGGCCCCGCCCAGGTCAAGGTGGAGCCGCTGAAGGCGGGCAGGACGGCCGCCTTCGCCCGGGCCACGCTCGTCCAGGATGGCGTGGCGCAGATCGAGAGCCTGATCACGACGGCCACGTTGAACGACGTTGAGCCGATTTATGCCGAAAAATCAGCGCATGACATGCCGGCCCTCGAGGACTGCCTCAAGCTCCCCGACCCCAAGCCGGAATCGGGCATGACCCTGAGCGCCCAGATGGAGCTGCTCTTCGACCCGCCCACGATCGGCTGGCTGACCGGCAACCCCACCGGCAGGCCCGAGTCGCGGGCGTACTTCAGGATGGCCGAGCCGCAGGACCCGGACCCGTACGTGCTGGCGCTGGCCGTGGACGCGTTGCCGCCCGTGGTGTTCTCGGCGGGCGCGCGCGGCTGGGCGCCGACCGTGGACCTCACCTGGCACCTGCGCGCGCTGCCCGCGCCCGGCTGGCTGACCCTGCTCGGCAGCGGCCGGCTGATCTTCGACGGCTGGTTCGACGAGGAGGTCGAGGTGCGCGACTCCGCCGGTCGCCTGGTGGCCCAGGCGCGTCAGCTCGCACGCGTCGGCAGGGGCTGATGTGAGCAACGCAACACCCCTTCAAGCCCCACGTGTCGCACCTGTGAGGATTCTTACGCAGTCTTCAGAGGGCAGGTCGCTTACCCTCTGAAGCGTGCCGGACACGAGTATTGGGATCTTCGACAGCGGGGTCGGCGGCTTGACGGTCGCCCGAGCGATCCTCGACCAGTTGCCCCACGAATCGATCACTTACGTGGCCGACACGGCCCGTCAGCCGTACGGGCCGAAACGCATCGCGGAGGTCCGCGCCTACGCCCTGGAGGTGATGGACCACCTCGTCGAGCACGACGTCAAGATGCTCGTGATCGCGTGCAACAGCGCCAGCGCCGCCGTGCTGCGTGACGCCCGCGAGCGCTACGACGTGCCGGTCGTCGAGGTGATCCAGCCCGCCACCAGGCGGGCGGTGCGCGCCACCCGCAACGGGAAAGTCGGCGTGATCGCCACCCGGGCCACCATCGAGTCCATGGCCTATCACGACGCCTTCACCGCGGCTCCCGACGTCCAGCTCACCGGCGTGGCCGCCCCACGCCTGGTGGACTACGTCGAACGAGGCGAGACGATGAGCGACGAGCTCATCGAGGTCGTGCGCGACTACCTGGAGCCCGTCAGGGCCGCCGGGTGCGACACTCTCATCCTCGGCTGCACCCACTATCCCCTGCTCACCGGCGCGATCTCCTACGTCGCCGGTGACGAGGTCACGCTGGTCTCCAGCGCGGACGAGACGGCCAAGGACGTCTACCGGATCCTGCACGACCGCGAACTGGCGGCCGGAAGCGAGGCCACCCCCCGGCACCGCTTCCGCGCCACCGGCGACTCTCTGCTCTTCGCCCGGCTCGGGCGACGCTTCCTGGGCCCGGAGATCGATGCGGTCGAAGTCGCACCAGTGGGGGGTACTACCTTTAACGGGAGGCCCACATGAAGGTGACCATCGTCGGATGCTCAGGCAGCTTTCCCGGGCCCGACAGCCCAGCGTCCTGCTACCTCCTCGAGAAGGAGGGCTTCAGGATGTTGCTCGACCTCGGCAGCGGGTCGCTGGGCGCGCTGCAACGCCACATCGGCCTGTACGAGGTGGACGCGATCTGCCTGACCCATCTGCACGCCGACCATTGCCTGGACATCTGCGGTTACCACGTGGCGCGGACGTACGGGCCGGCGGCGCCGTATCCGGCCGTGCCCGTCTACGCGCCCGCCGCCGCCCCCGCCCGGCTGTCGGCCGCGTACGGCATGCCGGACGAGCCCGGCCTGGAGACCGCGTTCGACTTCGTGCCGCTCGAACCCGGCTCGTTCGAGATCGGACCGTTCACCCTCACCGCGGGCCTGGTCAACCACCCGGTCGAGGCTTACGGTTTCCGCGTCGCGGCCGGCGGCAAGGCCGTGACCTACTCCGGCGACACCGGCGAGTGCGACGAACTGGTGAAGCTGGCCGCGGGCGCGGATCTGCTGCTGTGCGAGGCGTCGTTCGTCGAGCAGCCGGGCCTGCCCGCTGACCTGCACCTGACCGGCCGCCAGGCCGCCGAGCACGCCGCCAAGGCCGACGTCGGCCGGCTCGTGCTCACCCACCTCGTCCCCTGGAACGACCAGGCCACCGTGCTCGACGACGCCTCCAGAGGCGGCTACGACGGTCCGTTCGAGCTGGCCCGCAGCGGCGCGGTCTACGACCTCGCCTGAACCTCGTCGAAGTCACGCAGGCGGGGCAGCGGGGAGAACAGCAGCGGCACGAACGTCAGCACCCTGCCCGCCAGGAACACCCAGAGCGTTTGACGTACGCCGATCTGCTGGGCGACGAGGCCGCCGAGCAGCGCGCCCAGCGGCATGGCGCCCCACACCATGAACCTCACCGAGGCGTTGACCCGGCCCAGCAGGTGCTCGGGGGTCACCGTCTGCCGGTAGGTGATCTGTCCCACGTTCGACAGGGCAGCGCTCCACGACAACATGATCGAGGTGATCGCGAAGCACATCACCCGCCAGTCGGCCTGAGTCATCGGCAGCAGCAGGCTGAAAGGCGCGCCCACCGTGACGGCCAGCCAGGTCATGCGGGCCGTGCCGTACTTCCTGGACAACCAGCCCCCGCTCAAGCCGCCGATCAGGCCGCCGAGCCCGCCCGACATGAGCAGCACGCCGATGACGCCGGGCGCCAGCCCGACCTCCTCGGCCAGGAACAACACCGACAGGCCCAGCACCGCGCTGACGCAGAGGTTGCCGATCGTCGACGACGCCACGAACATGCGCAGCAAGCGATCGTTCCAAACGTAGGCAAGCCCCTCGCCGATCCCGCGCAGCATGGGCGGGTGCTCGGCGTGCGCGGGCCGCTTGTCCGGCGCCTTGATCGAGGACAGCACGAGCACCGACGCGAGCGAGGCCAGCGCGGTGGCGACCATCGTGCGCGATGCGCCGAGCAGTTGCACGAGCGCGCCCCCCAGGGCGGGCCCGGCCAGGACTGCTCCGGAGCGCACGGCCTCCAGCTTCGCGTTGCCGTCGGTGAGCTGCTGGTTGTTGACCAGCTTGGGCAAATATGTCTGGTCCGCCACGTCGTTGAAGACCTGGGCCGTGCCCGCGAGCAGCGCCACCGCGAACATCATCTCGATGGTCAGCACGCCCAGCTCGGCCGCCACCGGAATGCTTCCGAGCAGCACGAACCTGGACAGGTCGGAGATCACCATCACGCGGCGGCGGCGCATCCTGTCGACCCACACCCCCGTGGGCAGGCCGATCAGCAGATAGGCGGCCGTCTGCAGCGAGGCGAGCAGGCCGACCTCCGCGGGACCCGCGTGCAGCACGAACACCGCGACCAGCGGGAGAGCCACGCGGGAGACATTCGCGCCAACTTCGTTGGCGACATGCGAGCTGAGGAAGCGAAGGAAGTCAGGGTTTCGCAACACCCCCGTTGTCATTGCGTAAGGATCCATGTGTCGGACACATTTGGTCAAGAGCGTTGTGGCTCGGAGATAGGGTGATCTGCATGTCTAGACAGGATGGCCGCAACCCTGACCAGCTTCGCCCGATCACCATCACCCGGCATTGGCTCGCCCATGCCGAAGGCTCGGTGCTGGTCGAATTCGGCGGCACCAAGGTGTTGTGCGCGGCTTCGGTCCAGGACAGCGTGCCGCGCTGGCGGAGAGGCAGCGGCCAGGGCTGGGTTACGGCCGAATATGCCATGCTCCCGCGAGCGACCAATACTCGTAACGATCGCGAATCGGTCCGCGGCAAAATCGGCGGACGCACTCACGAGATTTCGCGGTTGATCGGGCGTTCGCTGCGCGCTTGCGTCGATTACAAGGCGTTGGGGGAAAACTCCATTCTGCTTGACTGCGACGTCCTGCAGGCCGACGGCGGCACCAGGACCGCCGCGATCACCGGCGCCTACGTGGCGCTGGCCGACGCGGTCGCCTGGATGCGCGAGCGGCGCATGTGCCCGGGGGACCCGCTGATCGGCTCGGTCTCGGCGGTCTCGGTCGGAGTGGTCGGCGCGGTGCCGATGCTCGACCTCTGCTACACCGAGGACGTCGCCGCCGAGACCGACATGAACGTCGTCATGACGGGGGAGGGCAGCTTCGTGGAGGTGCAGGGCACCGCCGAGGGTTCCCCGTTCGACCGGGGCGCGCTCGACCAGTTGCTGGACCTCGCCGTGGTCGGCTGCGAGGAGCTCACGCTGATCCAGCGGGAGGCGCTGGGGTCATGAGGATCGTGCTGGCCACCCGCAACGCGGGCAAGATCGCCGAGCTGCGGCGCATCCTGTCCGGGTTCGACATCGTGGGGCTCGAGGAGTTCCCCTCGATCGGTGAGGTCGCCGAGACCGGGGTGACGTTCGAGGAAAACGCCCTGCTCAAGGCGCACGCCGTCGCCCAGGGCTCCGGCTTGCCGGCGGTCGCCGACGACTCCGGGCTGTGCGTCGACGTGCTCAACGGCATGCCCGGCGTCTTCTCCGCCCGCTGGTCGGGGCGGCACGGTGACGATCAGGCCAATCTCGACCTGCTGCTCGCGCAGCTCTCCGACGTGCCGGCGGACCGGCTGACCGCCTTCTTCGCCTGCGCCGCCGCGCTGGCTCTGCCGTCCGGCGAGTCCCGCGTGGTCGAGGGCACGCTGCAGGGCCGTCTCGTCACCACGCCGCGCGGGTCCAACGGGTTCGGCTACGACCCGATCTTTCTACCCGACGGCCACGACCGCACCACGGCCGAGATGTCCGCCGAGGAGAAGGACGCCATCAGCCACCGGGGGCGGGCCTTCCGTGCGCTGGCGCCGATCGTGCGTGACCTCGTAACCGTCGTGTAAGAACCCGGCGGCGCCAGGCGGCGTAGCGTCGCATTGTGCAGAGGAATTCGATGGCGCCCGCCTGGGCGGGAGCCTTGGTGGGATGGGTGTCCGGGGGAGTGGCCCTGGGGACGGCCTTGCTCGTGGCGGGGTTCGTCAGACCGGAGGCGTTTCCCGTCCTCGCGGTGGCCGACGCCACGATCGATCTATCGCCGGCCCCGGTCGTGGAGTTCGCGAAAGAGACGTTCGGTTTCTACGACAAACCGGTGCTCGTCGGCGGGGTGCTGGTGGTGCTCGCGGGGGTCGCCGCCGCCATCGGAGTGCTGGCCCTGCGGCGGCTCGCCTACGGCTTCGCGGGGCTGGCCGTGTTCGGGGTGGTCGGGGTGCTCGCGGTCGTGACCCGGCCGGACAGCGCCGGGGGCCTGGACGCGCTGCCGACCGTGGTGGGAGTGGCGGCCGGTGCGTGGGCGCTCTCGTGGCTGGTACGACGGGCGGCAGGCGAACGCGGCCACCAGGCGGCCGACGTCACCGATCACGGCGCCACGGATGAGGAACCACGGACGGGGGCGGAGCCGGCGTTCGATCGGCGGCGGCTGCTGACCGGGGTTGCCGGTGGCGCGGTGGTCGCCGGCGCGTCCGCCCTGCTCGGGTGGCAGGTCGGCGATCGGCGGACGGTGAGCGCCGCCCGGGTGCGCTTGGCGCTCCCCACCCCGGCGACTCCGGCCAAGCCCATCCCCGCAGGCGCGGACTTCCGCATCAGCGGTTTGTCTCCCTTTATCACGAAAAATCAGGATTTCTATAGGATCGACACCGCCTTGATCGTCCCCCAAGTCGATCCGAACGACTGGACGCTCCGCATCCACGGCATGGTCGACCGCCCCATCGAGATCACCTACGCCGACCTTCTCAAGATGCCGCTCACCGAGGCCGACGTCACGCTCACCTGCGTCTCCAATGAGGTCGGCGGCGACCTCGTCGGCAACGCCCGCTGGCTCGGCGTCCGCATGGCCGAGGTGCTGCGGCAGGCCGGCCTGCAGGCGAACGCCGACATGCTGCTGTCGACCTCTGCCGACGGCTTCACCTGCGGCACCCCGGTCGACGTGGTCATGGACGGCCGCGACGCGCTGTTCGCGGTGGCGATGAACGGCGAGGCCCTCCCCGTGGCCCACGGCTTCCCCGTGCGGCAGGTGGTGCCCGGACTGTACGGGTACGTGTCGGCCACCAAGTGGGTGGTGGACCTCAAGGTGACCCGGTTCGACAGGGACCAGGCGTACTGGACTCCCCGCGGGTGGTCGGCCACGGGCCCCGTCAAGACCCAGTCGCGCATCGACGTGCCCACGTCGGGGGCCTCGCTGAAGGCGGGGCGTACCACGATCGCAGGTGTGGCGTGGGCCCAGCACACGGGGATCGACGCCGTGGAGGTGCGGGTCGACGGCGGCGAATGGCGTCAGGCGCGGCTGGCCGAGGTCCCCGGCCCCGACACCTGGCGGCAGTGGTCACTCGACTGGGACGCCACGCCTGGCCGGCACACGATCCAGGTACGGGCGACCGACGCCGCCGGACATACCCAGACCGAGCAGCAGGCCCCGCCCGCCCCCGACGGCGCGACCGGCTGGCACACACTCACAGTGCTGGTGGCCTAGCGCCGGCGGACCGCTGTCGGCGCACGTGCAGCCGTACGAGGGTGGGGGCGTCGTCGTCATGGAGCTCGCGTCGGATCTTGCCGACGATGTCCTGGTCCAGCTTGCTCGCCACCGCCCCGACATCGGCTGTGGCGGGGCACGACAGGGCGATGCGCATGCCGTCCTGGCCGACCCGCACCCATGCCCGGCCCACCCCCTCGACGGCCTTGAGCCCGACGTACAGCATGGCCGTGCCGGTGCCGTTGCGGGTGCCGCGGCGGCCCCAGCCCAGGCAGAGCAGCAGCCAGCGGAGGGCGGCCAGGGACAGCAGAAGCAGGGCCAGCGCCAGCGCCCACAGCAGCCAGGGCTCGGCGGCCAGGGCGCGGTACGCCTGAGGCGGGAGGATCTTGGTGTTCGGCGGGAGGTCGAGGAGGCGGTCCTGGCCGCGGAGCCAGGCGTAGGCGCCCAGGCCCAGCAGCGTGCCCCCGACGATGCCCAGCCCGATGCGGTTGCCGAGATACTGGCGCATTACCCGCCCTTCCTGCGCAGGCGGACGACGACCTGGCCGGCGCCGAGCGTGCCCACGCCGGCCAGCCGATCGCCGACCGCGGTGCCGACCTGCCTGAGCATCGAGCCTGAACTCTCCGCCCGGGTCACGACGGTGACCTCGATGGTGCCTCTGCGCAGCCGTACCCGCGCCTTGTCGACCTCGGCCACCTGCTGGGCGGCCGCGCGCAGGGTACGGCGCAGGCCGGAGCGGGTGATGCCGATGACGATCAGCGGATCGGAGGTCTGCACCGGCACCAGCTTGTAGCGACCGGGCACGATCGCGAGCAACACCATCAGCGCGCCCGCCCCCGCTGTCGCCAGTGCGGCCGTGGCCGCCTCTGGCCACGTGGTGTCGCCGGCGAGCTCGACGAGCTCGTTCACGGGTACCCAGCCGAGGGGGTGCCCGAGCAGCGCCGACACCACCTCCGCCGCGGTCGCTCCCAGCCCGGCCGCCAGCGCGAGCGAGACGACGGCGCCCGGGAGGGTACGCGCCGGCCTGAGCGCCCGGCTCGCCCTGCGCAGCCCCGTGGGTTGCGTGGTCGCCGGGGCGCTGGGCCGTTGCCGCTGAAGCGTGGTCATCACAACGACAGACGTACATGGGGCATGCACGGCCTGGACCGCCCCTCGCCGCCGATTTGCCCGAACATTACGGGGAAGCGGATGAACATGAATTAGGCTCATATTCATTTGCCCCATATGCCGTTACCCTGCTCATATGGACGAGCGCCAGCGTTACGACCGCGCCACAGCGGCTCTGGAGCCGCCCTTCGCGATCCTCGATCTGGCGGCCATGCGCGCCAACGCGGCGGATCTCGTACGGCGGGCGGGCGGCAAGCCGATCCGGGTGGCCAGCAAGTCGGTACGCAGCCGCGCCGTGCTCGAACGTGTCCTGGCCATGGATGGCTTCCGCGGCATCATGGCCTTCACGCTGCCCGAGGCGCTATGGCTGGCCGGTCACGGCTTCACCGACATCCTGGTGGCCTACCCGACGGCCGACCGGCACGCGCTGGCGGCGCTGGCCGGGGATGCGCAGGCGGCCAGGCACATCACGGTGACCATCGACTCCGCGGCTCACCTGGACTTCATCGAGACGGCCGTGGCGTCGGCGCGACCGCGCGCCGAGATCCGGGTGTGCATCGACCTTGATGCCGGATATGTCGCCTTCGGTGGGAAATTTCGGGCGGGCGCGCTGCGATCACCCATCCGCGAATCCGAGCAGGCCGCCGACCTGGCCGCCATCGTCGCCAAACGACCGGGCTTCCGGCTGACCGGGCTGCTGGCGTACGAGGCTCAGATCGCCGGCGTCGGCGACGCCCCGCCGGGGAAAGCCTTGTACGCCCGCGCCATCCGCCTCATGCAGGCACAGTCGGCCAGGGACCTCGTCATGAGGCGCGGCCGCATCGTGAACGCCGTCCGCCAGGTTACCGACCTCGAGTTCGTCAACGGCGGCGGCACCGGCTCGATTGAGCGGACCGTACGCGAGAAGGCGATCACCGAGGTCGCCGCCGGCTCCGGCCTGTTCCATCCCCGCTTGTTCGACTTCTACCGGCGCTTCACGGGCCACCCCGCCGCATTGTTCGCGCTGCCGGTGGTGCGCCGGCCTGGCCCGGACACGGTGACGGTGCTCGGTGGCGGCTACGTGGCCTCCGGGGCGGCGGGGCCGAGCCGGCTGCCGCAGCCGTACCTGCCCGCCGGCCTGCGGTATACACCCGACGAGGGCGCGGGCGAGGTGCAGACGCCGCTGCTCGGCCAGGCGGCGCAGGATCTGCGGATCGGGGACAGGGTGTGGTTCAGGCACGCCAAGGCGGGCGAGCTGTGCGAGCGCTTCGACACCCTGCACTTCGTGGACGGTGACACGCTCGTGGAGTCGGCGCCCACGTACAGGGGCGAAGGCCAGACGTTCCTCTGAAGCCCGGCCCTTCCTCCCAAGAGCGGCGCCGTCAGGTCAGGGGCGCCGTACCGTCTGGTCAGCGGAGCCGTCTGGTCAGCGGAGCCGGCGCCGGCGGCGCCAGAGCACGATGGCGGCCCCCACGACCAACGCCGCACCCACCCCGATCAGCACCGGAGCCAGGTTGGGCCGCTCCTCCTCCCACACCCCTTCGGCGGTGTCGGCGTATTCGACCGGCTTCTGCGTCACCCCCAGGGCATCGCCCACGGACGCCACGAAATGCCCGGCCCTGCTCTTGACGTCGGCGACCGTACGCTCGGCGACCCGCTTGGGGCTCACCCGGTCGGCAATGGCGTCGACCGTCTGAGCCAACTCCGCGCGCGTGCGCGCGATCCGCCGCTCCAGCTCGTCGGGATCGGTGTCAGCCATGGCTCTCCTTTCGACCGTATGAGGGGTCGCGCCCGCTCCGCGTGCCGTGCGAGCTCCGTCCGTTCTGGTCCTGATCAGTCTGTCAGGTCCCCACACCGCACGGCACGGCGACAGGGCCGGTAACCGGTAGGTTTGCGGGAGGAACTGAGGAGGGCCCCGTGACCGATACCCAGCAGACCGCAACCAAGCTCGCGCCCGGCGACGCCGCGCCCGAGTTCATGCTCCCCACTGCCGACGGCGGCACCGTCTCGCTCGACGCCTACCGCGGCAAGCGGGTGATCCTTTATTTCTACCCTGCCGCGATGACGCCCGGCTGCACCAAGCAGGCCTGCGATTTCCGCGACAACCTGGCCCAGTTGACGGACGAGGGTTTCGTGGTGCTCGGCGTGTCGAAGGACAAGCCGGCGAAACTCGCCAAGTTCGCCGAGCGCGATGCCCTGACCTTTCCCCTGCTGTCGGACCCCGACCTGGCCGTCCATCAGGCGTACGGGGCGTACGGCACGAAGAAGTTGTACGGCAAGGAGGTCGTGGGCGTCATTCGCTCGACGTTCGTCATCGATGGGGAGGGGAAGGTCGAGCAGGCCCTCTACAACGTGAAGGCCACGGGGCACGTGGCTTCGCTGAAGAAGAAGCTGGGCCTGGCCTGACCCTGGCCGCGGGACACCGTTGACGAGCGTCCTAAGGGAACCGTGTCGTCATCACAGAGGCGCCTGTGCCCCGCATGGAGCGCTAAACTATGTGAGGCCTGCTTTGGGCGGGACGGCGCGGGCGTGGCGAAATGGCATACGCGGCAGGTTTAGGTCCTGTTGGTGGAAACACTGTGGGGGTTCGAGTCCCCCCGCCCGCACCTCTACGCACTTCGGCGGCCTCTGTTTCGCCCGGCAAATGTCGCCGTTTGCGAGTGGCAGTTCGGGCAGAGCAGGCGTAGGTTTTCCTGGCGGTTGTCGAGCGGATTGCCGTTGATGTGGTCGACCTCCAGTGTCAGCGGTGCTCCCTGCCGCATGTCACCGAGTCCGCACTTCGCGCAGGCAGGGGGCACACCGATATCGCTTAGTGCACGTCGCAGGACGCGTCCTGGGGTGCGGCCTGCGCCGGGAAGCCGTACCACCAGAAGGGCGCGCGGATCGCGGCGCGGTGTGCTCAGGAAAGAACTGGTGAGCGTGCGTCCGAAGTGGGATGTGTCGATGCCGTAACGGGCGAGATAGCGCAGGACACGTCGCCGGTTCGTTTCGGTGACCGGCAGCTTGAGGAGACGCATCATCGTCACGACTGAGCGCGACGCCTCGGCGGCCGATCTGACATCCGCCTCGTTGAGCAGGACGCGCTTGAACCCGGAGGGTTCGGGCAGTCCGAACGCCTGAAGTTGACGGCGGATCTCTTCTCGCGACCTCCCGGACTCGGGTATGCCAAGACGCCGCAGAATGTCCCGCATGCTCCTTGCGCCGTCCGCCGCTTTTTCTAGAGTGCCGCGATCGAACTGTTGATGAGGTGTCGGCCAATGCCCATGAACGTGTGAGAAATGCGAGATATCGAGGCCGAGAGCCTTGATGCGGCGGCTGATATGTGAATGCGCCCCACCACTGCGCGGGATTCCCAAGTGCTCGAGAACCCCGTTGACACTTGTAGAAGCGGCCACCGCAGCGGACAGGATCTCGGGTGTGTATTTGCTGTATTATGCGCGCCGGAAATGACTGGTATCGATGCCTAGTTCGGCAATTTTCCGTTTGAGTGCGGCACGGCGGCCCCCAGAGTTGTTCAAGCCGAGCAGAGACAGGAGCTCCGTCATCGACCTGGCCTGACTCGCGACTCGAGCCAGCTCTTCCGCAGAGAGATCGGCGTTCCGCATGGATACAGCGTAGGAAGGTCGACCGACAATTTGCGGAATGACCTGCGCTTCGAGCTGTTCGTATTTCGTGAAATAGGCGATTTAGTCGGACTAGCCGGTGCTGGTCGGCTCGGTGTTGGGCCGGATTCTCTGGTCAAACGGCGCCTCGCAGACGGTCTCGTCCCCGGTGTCCTGGCAGAACTCACCGAGCCGATTCGGGATCACGAGGCGTCGCGGTCCCCAGTCGGGATATTGCATGTACACGCCATGACGGTCGTGCCGGTCGCCCAGATTGCTCACCACCGCCACCGCGGTGCCGCCGAACAGGGCGCCCACGATCAGGCCGATCAGACCGGCGCCGACAATCTGGGTCGGCTTCTGCCGGAGATAGTCACGGAAAGAGGCGTCGGGGCGCCGCGACGAATCCCAGCCGGTCGAGCCGGGCATGGTGTGCGCGGCCGCCGTGTCGTCCTGGCTCACCTGGGGGCCCGGGGGGATCTCTCCGTACTTCAGGTTGGGCTGCTGGTTGGGGTACACGTCCGTGTCGCGCTCGTTCGAGGGGGCCGCAGGCTCCTCCCGGGCAGGGTCGCGCGGTGCTTCCTCTTCACCGCGCGACCCAGCGTCGCGATCATGATTCGCCATCACGATCTCCCTTTACTCGCCCGCTGGAGGGGCGCTCCCGGTATAGAGAATGCCCAAACCGCCGTAAGACCCGCGTAAGACCTTCGCTGGTGTGCGACCTGGGTCGTACTCGTACTTCCGCCTGGAGGTGGAGCGATGGCGGGCCCGGCTTACATATCGTGAGGATGTGTTCGGCAGGGTACGGGCGTGGTCCAGACGCCATGAGAAGCTGGCAGGCGCCCTCCGGGTCGCGCCTCTCGCCGCGCTGTGCGCGATCCTCGGAGCGCCGTTCGTGACCAATGCGTCGCTGGACGGCCTCCAATATCCCGGCGTGGCGGGCTACGTGGGGTTGTCGGCACTGCTGCTGGTGCCGCTGCTGTGGCCGGGCTGGCCGCTCGCGGCGTTCGCGGCCATCTCGCTGGTCTGCTTCGGCCAGTGGTTAGCGGACATCGACCTGCTGCCGGCCAACCTCTCGGTGCTGGTCGCGCTGTGGGCGGTGGCCTACCGGTGCTCGTTCCGCTGGGCGCTGGCCGCCGGCCTGGTGGCGGAGCTGGGGATGTTCATGGCGCTGGTCAGCTGGGACGCGCCGACGTTCGGGATGTTCTTCAGCGGCTCGATCTTCGTGGTCACGATCTGGCTGACCGGCCTGTACGCCAACACCCGCCGCCGCTACCTGGAGGGCCTGGAGGAACGCGCTGAGCGGGCCGAACGCGAGCGGGACCAGCAGGCCAGGATGGCCGCCGCGGCCGAGCGCGCCAGGATCGCCAGGGAGCTGCACGACGTCGTGGCCCACAACGTCAGCGTCATGGTGGTGCAGGCCGACGGCGCGGGCTTCGCCCTGGACAGCGACCCCGAGCAGGCTCGCCAGGCCGTCAGGACCATCTCCAAGACCGGCCGGGCGGCGCTCGCGGAGATGCGCAGGCTGGTCGGCGTGCTGCGCGAGAACGAGCACGGAGACACCGACTACACCCCGCAGCCGGGACTGGCCCAGCTGGAGGAGCTGATACGCGGCTCGGCCGTGCCCGCCAGGCTGCGGGTCTCCGGCGCGCCCAGAGAGCTCCCCGAGGGCCAGCAGCTCGCGATCTACCGCATCGTCCAGGAAGCCCTCACGAACGCGCTCAAACACGGCGGCCCGGACGTCCAGGCGGTCGTGGAGATCGAGTACGGCGCCCCCGACCTGGTCGTCCGCGTGACCGACGACGGCAGGGGAGCCGCCGCCCCGCACAGCTCCGACGGCCACGGGCTGATCGGCATGCGCGAACGGGTCGGCATGTACGGCGGCGCGATGTCGGCGGGCCCGCGCTCTGGCGGCGGCTTCGAGGTGCTGGCCAGGTTGCCCATGGTGAAAGCGGCGTAGGAGGAGGCGGCCTGGTGATACGTGTGATGCTGGTCGACGATCAGGAGCTGTTGCGCGCCGGCTTCAGGATGGTGCTCGGAGCACAGCCGGACATCGAGGTGGTGGCCGAGGCCGGCGACGGGGCGGCGGCCCTGGAGCTGCTGAAGACCATCGAGGTGGACGTCGTGCTCATGGACGTGCGCATGCCCACCATGGACGGCGTCGAGGCGACCAGCCGGATCGACGGGCCGAAGGTGCTGATCCTGACCACGTTCGACCTGGACGAGTACGCGTTCGCGGCGGTCAAGGCAGGCGCGGCCGGCTTCCTGCTGAAGGACGTGCCGCCGGACGACCTGGTCAGCGCCATCAGGCACGTGCACGCGGGCGACGCCGTGGTGGCGCCGCCTACCTTGCGGCGCATGCTGGACCGGTTCGCCGGGCAGCTGCCGTCGGGGGAGCCGGCCAGGACGGTCGACCTCACGCCCCGTGAGAGGGAGGTCCTGCTCATGGTGGCGCGCGGCCTGTCCAACATGGAGATCGCGGGCCGCCTGGAGGTCGCGGAGGCGACGGTGAAGACGCATCTGGGGCGGGTGCTCGCCAAGCTGGGCCTGCGGGACCGGGCACAAGTGGTCGTGTATGCGTACGAGAGCGGCCTGATCACGCCGTCCCATCGACCGAAAGTCTGACCCGGGTCGTCTGGAGTCCTACAAGAAGTCCCTCCTCAGGACCCATGGATCAAGAAATTTCCACTCCTAGCGTGGTTCGCGTTGTTCTGGTCCGCGACAAGGAGTGAATGTGACGCTCACCCAGGCCCCGCCTGCCGTGGTGGCCACGAATCTGACCAAGGTGTACGGTCACGGCGACGCCGAGGTGTATGCCCTGCGGGGGGTCGACGTGACCTTCGCGACCGGGGCGTTCACCGCGATCATGGGCCCGTCGGGCTCCGGCAAGTCCACGCTCATGCACTGCCTGGCGGGCCTCGACACCGCCACCTCCGGCACCGTGCGCATCGGTGACGTGGAGCTGACCGGGCTGACCGACCGGCAGCTCACGCTGCTGCGCCGCGAGCGGATCGGCTTCGTCTTCCAGGCGTTCAACCTGCTGCCCACGCTGACCGCGGAGCAGAACATCCGCCTGCCGCTCGACATCTCCGCCCGCCAGGCCGACCAGGCGCTGTTCGACCGCGTGATCGACACGGTCGGGCTGCGCGACCGGCTGGCGCACCGGCCGACCGAGTTGTCCGGCGGCCAGCAGCAGCGCGTGGCCGTGGCCAGAGCGCTGATCAGCAAGCCTCAGGTGATCTTCGCCGACGAGCCGACGGGCAACCTGGACTCGCGTAGCGGCGCCGAGATCCTGTCCTTCCTGCGCACGTCCGTACGCGAGCTGAGCCAGACCATCGTCATGGTCACGCACGATCCGGTGGCGGCCGCGTACGCCGACCGCGTGGTCTTTCTCCACGACGGCGAGCTCGTCACCGAGCTCGCCGCGCCGACGCCGCAGTCCGTGCTGGACACGCTCGTGAAACTGGAGGGGTGAGGTGCTGAAGACGGCACTGGCCGGGCTGCGCGCGCACCGGCTCCGGTTGTTGCTCACCTCTCTGGCGATCATGCTGGGGGTGGGGTTCATCGCGGGCACGTTCGTGCTGAACGACACCATCCAGGCCGGCTTCTCCCAGCGGGTCACGGCCGACGCCGCCAAGGTCGATGTGGCCGTCCTGCCGAAGGACCCCGGCGGCGTGTTGTCCGAGAAGATCTTGGAGCGGGTACGCGCCGTCGAAGGCGTCACCGAGGCGCAGGGCCTGATCCGGGAGCCCGCGCCGCTGCTCGGCAAGGACGGCAAGGTCGTGGGCAGCGTGCCCACCTCCGCCGTCTCGATCGTGCGTGGGCCGCTGGATCGCACCGCGATCGTCTCAGGCTCGAGCCCTGGCACCGACGACCAGGCGGCCGTCCTCGACGAGAACACCGCCAAGGCCCAGAAACTCCAGATTGGCGACACGATCACCGTGCTCGACGGCTCGCAGAGTCAGCACCGGTTCAAGCTGGTCGGTCTGCTCGATCCCGGCGTGGACCAGGAGCTCGCCTACACCGGCGTGGTCGGCTTCACCCCGGCCACCGCGCAGCGGATGACCGGCGCGAAAGGGTACCGCGAGATCGATGTCGCGGGCCCGTCCGCCAGGCTGAAGCAGCTCGTGGCGGCGGCCGTCGGCGGCGCCGCCGTGGTCAAGACCGGCGATGAGCTGGCCGCCGACCTGGCCAGTGCGGCCGGGTTCGAGATGCGGACGCTGACCGTGGGGCTGCTGCTGTTCGGCGCGGTGGCGATGATGGTGGCGGCGCTGGTGATCTACAACACGTTCGGCATCCTCGTCGCGCAGCGGACCAGGGAGATGGCGCTGCTGCGGTGCATCGGGGCCACGCGGAGGCAGGTGTTCGGCTCGATCCTGCTGGAGTCGGTGGCGGTCGGACTGATCGCCTCCGCGTCCGGCCTGGTCATCGGGTACGGCCTGGCCGTTCTCACGCTCGCGGTCCTCGGCGCGCTCGACGCTCCGCTGCCCACCGACGCGGCCGTCACGCTGGCGCCGGCCACGATCGCCATCGGCCTGGCCGTCGGCCTGGTGGTCACGGTGTGCGCGGCGCTCCTGCCTGCCCGTTCGGCCACCCGCGTGCCGCCGGTCGCGGCGCTGCGCACGCAGGTGGAGGAGCAGACGTACCGCACCGGGGTGCTGCGCTGGCTCTTCGCGGCGCTGTTCCTGCTGGCCGGGATGGGGACGACCGGCTTCGGCGTATGGGGGATGCAGCCTGGCGAGCCGCCCACCCTGTTCGTCGTGATGGCCGGCGGCGCTCTGACCTTCCTCGCCGTGCTGATCCTCGGGCCGGTGCTGGTCAAGCCGCTGAGCGCGGCGGTGGGCTGGATCCCGGCCCGGTTGTTCGGCGTGCCGGGACGGCTGGCGCTGGACAATTCCGCGCGCAACCCCTCGCGGGCCGCCACCACGACCGTCGCGCTGACCATTGGCGTCACGCTCATGACGCTGCTGTCGGTGCTCAGCGCCTCCACCCGGGTAAGCGTGTGGAGCAAGCTCGACGAGCAGTTCCCCGTCGACTACATGCTGGCCACTCAGGGGCGGGAGGCCGGTGTGCCCCGGTCGGTGGCGGAGGAGCTGCGCGGCAAGCCGGAGCTGGCCTCCGTGCTGCAGGTCCGCAGGACTCCGATCAAGGTAGGGGACCGGCGCTACGACATCGGCACCTACCACGGGACCGTCACCCCCGAGGTCGTCGCCGGGTCCACGACCGGGATGTCCACCGGTGAGGTGGCGCTGCTCGACTACGCGGCCGAGGAGCTGGGCGTGACGGTCGGCGGCACCGTACACGCCAGGACCGACCTGGCGGGGACCGTGCCGTTGCGCGTGGTCGCCGTGTTGAAGGGCGAGAACTCGACGCTGCCCGCCCTCACCGTTGCCGAGCAGCCGTTCGACACGTACTTCGACCGGCTGCCCGACTCCAGTGTGATGATCAACATCCGCGACGGCGTGCCGGCTGAGCGGGCGCGCGCGGTGGTGGAGGCGGCCGTCGCCGCCCACCCGACCGTCCAGTTGGCGAGCTCGACCGAGATACGCGGCCAGTTCGAAGAGACGCTGGACATGCTGCTCATGATCGTTACTGGCTTGCTGGGGCTGGCGATCCTGATCTCGCTGCTGGGGATCGCGAACACCCTGTCGTTGTCGGTCCATGAACGCACCAGGGAGTCCGCGCTGCTGCGGGCGCTCGGGCTGACCCGGCCGCAGTTGCGCCGGATGTTGTTCATCGAGGCGCTGGTGCTGGGGCTGATCGGGGCGTTGGTCGGGGTCGTGCTGGGTGGCGTGTTCGGATGGGCCGCCGTGATGGCGATGCTGGACGGGGCCGTGTTGTCGGTGCCTGTGCCGCAGATCGCGCTGTTCGTGGTGTTGTCGGGGGTGGCGGGTGTGGTGGCCGCTGTGCTCCCGGCCCGCCGTGCGGCCCGCGCCTCGATCGTGGGCGCGCTCGCCACCGGCTGATCGGACGAAGAGCCCGTAATGCGAATAAATCCGAAAAACGCGGATAGAGGGAACACGCGGTGCGGGCTGCCCCGGTGTCTCGTTCCCGGCAGCCCGCACGCCAAGGGTCGGGCGTCTCATGGGGGCGGCGCCCGGCCCTTTCCTTATCTGGTTCCTTTATCTGGGGACGGGACCGGGCCACAACTCGGCGACCGTCTCCGGGTCGAGCAGCGGCCGGGCGACCACCTCTCCCGTGGCCCGGTCGATCACGATGCACCCGCCGCCGACCGTCTCCGGCAACGTGCCGGGATCGTCGGGATCGAGCTCCCGCACCCAAGCGACGTAGCCGTCGTGGAACCCGAAAATCCCCACGGGCAGCGCCTCGCCCAGCGGCCGGACCCCGTTGAAGTACTCCTCAGCCAGAGCCCGAGCCTGCTCCAGATTCATCGCGGCCGCCCCTGGCGGTCGAGTATCACGCAGAACACCCCGGTCACCGTCGTGTAAGGCGGCTCGACGGACATGTGCCCCCGCTGCGCGTCGATCCAGATCACCTCACCGTCCGCGTTGACCGCATTCCAGACGTGGGTGCCACCTCCCGGCCAACGCACCACGATGACGGCACAGGCCCCGTGCCCGGCCCCGGCCAGCCGCCGCGCGATCATCGGGTACGCGTGCCGCCCCTGCCCCGCGTACTCCAGCCGCTGCCCCACCCACCGCTCGATCCTGGCCCGGCTGTCGTGCTCACCGGTCAGCAGCGGGCGTCCGATCCTGTCGTACTCGGGCAGCCTGGGGGCTGCCGTGGTGGGCTCCCCGTGCCAGGTGGACAGAACGGCCAGCGCGCAGTCGGCCGCGTTGGAGGCCCGGAACGGGTCATCGGCCGGTCCGCCGCCGTTGATGAGCCGGATCCAGGTGCCGCGGGGGTCGGGGAAGCGGGTGCCCAGCGGCAGCGCCTCGATCAGGTCCCGCTCGACCTGTGGATCCGGGTGTGCGAGCCCACCCCGCACACCGTACGGGCGGCTCTCGGCGAGCCTGGGCGGCCGGTGCGGCCGCTCGAACCAGTCGCCGTCCACGATCCGCTCGGCAGGCGCGTCCAGAATGTCGGACCGCCGACCGGAGGTCGCGACGACGCCGTCGCCGCTGCTCAACGGCATCGCACGGGATTCACCAGGGAGCGCCGCACACGGCCCGGCGGGAGGTGCAGGGAGGGACCCGGCAGGGTGAGGCAAGACCTGGGATTCGGCCAGAGACGTGGCTCGCGAGTTGCCCGGATGGGTGCCTCCAGAGTTGGCCGGAGGCGCAGCGGGCGAGTCGGCCGGAGGTGGTGTGGCTCGGGCGTCGGCCGCAGGCGCCATGCCGGACTCAGCGTCGGGCAACACACGGCATTCACCCAGGGCCGCCGGACCCAGGTCGACAACGGGTGGCGCATCCCCAGGCCGATCCGTGCGAGGCACGTCCACAGGCTCCGGCACGTCCACAAGCTCCGGCACGTCGCAAGGCTCTAAGGTGGTCGCGCCCTGGAAAGCCCCGCCCTCGGGCATGGACGCGGCGTCCATCTCAGCGGCCCGCTCGTAGTCGAGCCACCGCACTCCCTCCCCGACCTCTGGGTTGTACTGCCCCTCTGGAAGGACCCGCCGGACACTCGGCTTGCGCTCGCGGAACACGGCTTGCCTCCTGTCATCATCGATGACCGATCGTAGAGGAGCCGTCACTCACAGGAGGCGAAGTCGGGAAGATTCGCCGCTTGAACCACCCGCCGTACCTGTACAAACAGGTCCAATCGCGACGTCAGTACACGATTGCGCTGACGGTTGGCTCCCGCTGTCTAGTCGACCTCGTCGTCGTAGATCGTGAACTTCACCGTCAGGGCCGAGGTGTGGATCTCGTATGCCGCAGGGATGTGGGCGTCTGGCAGCGCAATGCAGTCCCAGCGATTCGGCCAGCTTGGCTTCCAGCTTTTCGCGTGAGCCGGCGGAGATGACGACCGTACCTTCGGGATCGGGCTCGCCGCGCTCGATGCGCGCAATACCCTCCCGGATAACCCGTTGGTCCTCCTCATCTTGGAGCCGCTGCAGCTTCTCCTTGAGTGCGGCGTAATCTGACGCCTAAACCAGTACGGCCTCCGGACGGCCATGAACGCGTGAAGGTTTCATGCTGAATCGTGGCGGCTGGCTCGCCATGAACTTGTCGCCTCAAGAATCGCTTGACGGTTTCGGGCGGGGCACGCTGGAGCGTTTGCGCTGGATGAAGATGGAGTATGTGCTTCGCGACGCGGACGGGAAGGTCGTTCGTACGGTTCACTGGTTCAGGAATGCTAGACGACATGTGGGGCCTCACGCCTGACGCCTTCCGCTTTTCGAGGTCACTGACGGCACGCCCTCCTCTAGGTGGGTGGTGAGCTACGTTCCGCCCGGTCCGCTCACCCCGGACGTCGGATCATCGTTGATCGCCTTCCGGGAGTGGGCGATGGACCACCTCTACTACGAGCGACTTGTCGATGGAGACGAGCAGGCTGTCGCCGCTTTCAGGTGGGAGAAGGCGCTTATTGACCACGAGGCATAGAGCCCGGTCCAGCGGATGGTCGGAACTCCTGCGGGCGTGCGCGATGTTGATGTGTCCGCATTGGCCGAACGCGCTGATGGCGAATGCGTCGGGTGGCCATGATGTGGGGGAGTTGTCCGGTTCTGGCCTGGCAGTCATCTTCGTGAAATGTGCGATCTCGGACATAGTGCTCACGGTTTCCACTCTCCAGGGCGGGCGGCTTCGTCGAGAGCATCAAGTCGGCCATGCCGAGCGAGTACTGGAGATAACGGTTGAGGAGGCGTTGGAGGCGGCGAAGGCATCGAAGAACACCACGGTGCGTAAGTTGATCACAGACAACCGCTTCAAGAAGAAGGACGAGGTCTGCATGGACGGGTCCACAGCAGAGGAGCGATTCCGGACGGACAGCCGCCACCTGGCGGAGATAGGTCGCCGGCTGAGCGAGCAACTGCAGCCCGTGACGGTTCGCCTTCCTGCGGAGTTGATCGGCAGAGCTCGCGCAGCGTGGCTTCGGGATGAGGTCGAAGAGCTGCAGGCCGAGGATTTCGAGAAGTGGCTCATGAGGTCGCTGGCGGGTGAGTTCGCCTTGATAGGGCTGGCTGCCGCTGAGCTCGCAGAGTCCGAGGGCGGCGAGGTGGTCGTCCGGCTCGATCCCCGCCGGATCGCCCACGCACTGTTCGCCGCGGACCTATGGGAGGACCGCCCCTGGGGGGTTGGTGCCTGACGCTTTGTACTGTGGTCGGTCAGGTCAGCACTCGATGACGTTGACGGCTAGGCCGCCTCGCGACGTCTCCTTGTACTTGTCCAGCATGTCCCGGCCGGTGTCCCTCATCGTCTTGATGGCCTTGTCCAGGGCCACAAAGTGCTTCCCGTCGCCGCGCAAGGCGATTCTCGCCGCCGTGATCGCCTTGTTGGAGGCGACCGCGTTGCGTTCGATGCACGGGATCTGGACCAGGCCGCCGATCGGGTCGCAGGTCAGGCCCAGGTTGTGTTCGATGCCGATCTCGGCGGCGTTCTCCACCTGCTCCGGCGTGCCGCCCATGACCTCCGTGAGGGCGGCGGAGGCCATCGAGCAGGCCGAGCCGACCTCGCCCTGACAGCCCACCTCGGCCCCGGAGATCGAGGCGTTCTCCTTGAAGAGGACGCCGATGGCGGCGGCGGTGAGGAGGAAGCGGACTACGCCGTCGTCGTCGGCGTGGGGGACGAAGCGGGTGTAGTACGTCAGGACGGCCGGGATGATGCCGGCGGCGCCGTTGGTGGGGGCGGTGACGATGCGGCCGCCGGCGGCGTTCTCCTCGTTGACCGCCAGGGCGAAGAGCGTCACCCAGTCCATGGCCTGGAGCGGGTCCTTCTCGGGGGGCTCGGTCTGCAGGCGGCGGTAGAGCTGGTTGGCGCGGCGCTTGACCTTGAGACCGCCGGGCAGGACGCCTTCCTTGGAGATGCCGCGGCGGACGCAGTCCGACATGACGTTCCACAGGTTGAGGATTCCGGCGCGGATCTCTTCCTCGGTGCGGCCGAAGGCCTTCTCGTTCTCCAGCATCAGGGCGGAGATCGACAGGCCCGTGTTCGAGCAGTGTTTGAGGAGCTCTTCCCCGGTGGTGAAGGGGTAGGGAAGCACGGTGTCGTCGGGCTTGATGCGGTCGGCGCCGGTGGCGTTCTCGTCCACGACGAAGCCGCCGCCGACCGAGAAGTAGACCTTTTCCCGCAGCGTGTCGCCGTCCGCGGTGTAGGCGGTGAAGCGCATGCCGTTCGGGTGCTCGGGGAGGGAGATCTTGCGTTCGAAGATCAGGTCCTCGCCGACGACGAAGGGGATTTCGTGGGTGCCGTAGAGGTTGACGGTGCCGGAGGCGCGCATCGCGGTCAGGCGGTCGTCGATGGTGTCCACGTCCACGAGTTCGGGCTTCTCGCCCGACAGGCCCAGCAGGACGGCCTTGTCGCTGCCGTGGCCCTTGCCGGTGAGGCCGAGTGAGCCGTACAGGATGGCCTGGACGCGCGCCACGCGCGGCAGCAGGCCGTCCTCGTCCAGGCCGCGGGCGAACTTGTGCGCGGCCGCCATCGGGCCGCCCGTGTGCGAGCTCGACGGGCCGATACCGATCTTGAACAGGTCGAAGACGCTGATCGCCATTGATGGGCGCCTTTCATGCAAGGCCGGGGCCCGCTGAACGGGCCCCGGCGAAATGGGTCAGGACTCGCCTGAGGTGAGCGCCTTGTACTCCTCGGCGGACAGCAGGTCCTCCGCGTCGCCTTCCATGCGGACGCGGAACATCCAGCCCTCGCCGTACGGGTCGCTGTTGACGACCGACGGGTCGTCCACGACGGCCTGGTTGATCTCGACGATCTCGCCGGCGACGGGCGTGTAGATCTCGCTCACGGACTTGGTCGACTCCACCTCGCCGACGGAGTCGCCGCCCTCTACGGTCGAACCGACCTCGGGGAGCTGCACGTAGACCACGTCACCGAGGGCGTCGGCGGCGAAAGCCGTGATGCCGACGGTCACGGTCAGCCCGTCATCGAGCCCGGCCACCCACTCGTGCTCCTTGGTGTAGCTCAGCTCGTCAGGGATGTTGCTCACTTCTTCCTCCTGTAAAAGGGCAGCTCTACCAGGTCCATAGGTTCTTGACTGCCCCGGATGTCCACGGCCAGGCCTTCTTCGATGCCGGTGTCCACGTAAGCCATAGCAATGGGCTTGCCCAGAGTCTGGGAAGGCGCACCGCTGGTGACCTCGCCGACGACGGCGCCGTCTTTGGTCACCGGGTAACCGTGGCGCGGCACCCGGCGTCCCCGCGCGACCAGGCCGACGAGGCGGCGCCGCGGCGGGTCGTCCTTGACCGCCTCGAGCGCCGTCCTGCCGACGAAGTCGCCGGGCTTGTCGAATTTCACCACTCTGCCGAGCCCCGCGTCGAACGGGGTGAGCTCGGCGCTGAGCTCGTTGCCGTACAGCGGCATGCCCGCCTCGAGGCGGAGCGTGTCGCGGCTGGACAGGCCCGCGGGCTTGAGCCCGTACGGCTCGCCGGCCGCCATGAGGGCGTGCCACAGCGGCGCGGCATCCTCGTTCGCGACGAAGAGCTCGAAGCCGTCCTCGCCGGTGTAACCGGTGCGGGCGATCAGCGCCTGCCGGCCGTCCACCACGCCGGGCAGGCCCGCGTAGTACTTGAGGCCGCCGAGGTCGGCGTCGGTGAGCGTGGCGAGGATCTCCTGCGCCCGCGGGCCCTGGACGGCGATGAGCGCGTACTGGTCGGAGCGGTCGTCCACGACGGCGTTGTACGCCTTCGTACGCTCTTTCAGCTCATTTCCGACTTTTTCGTAGTTTGAGGCGTTTGCCACCACCATGAACTCTTCGTCCCCGAGCCGGTAGACGATGAGGTCGTCGAGCACCCCGCCACGCTCGTTCACGATCATGGTGTATCTGGCCCGCCCGGGCTCCAGCGCTGACAGATGCCCGACCAGCGCATAGTCCAGGGCCTGGCCGGCCTGCGGGCCCGTCAGGAAGATCTCGCCCATGTGCGACAGGTCGAACAGCCCCGCCGCCTGCCGGACGGCGTTGTGCTCCGCGGACTCGCTGCCGTACCGGAGGGGCATGAGCCACCCCGCGAAGTCGGTCAGCGTGGCGCCGAGGCTCTCGTGAACGTCTCGTAGCGGTGTCGGTCGGGACATTTATCGCACCTCAGGACAGGATCGGATGCCAGCATCCTCCCCCTCTGTCATCGATGCCTGAGAGCTTCGCCCGGGTTTTGCCGGACTTTCACCTTCGGCGAGGCCCACAGGCCTGCTTTCCAGAGGACACCTCGTCCGTGCGGTCCTTTGCCTTGAGAGGTTCGCGGGGAGGGCTTGCTCCTTCAGGGACCCTGACCGGCTGTCAGGGTGCTCTCCCGCACGGTTTCGTGGGTGATGTCCCGTAAGCCTAGTGCCGTTACGGGGGTCTTGTCGCGTTCGGGCGCCCGTGAACCGCTCGGGCGGTGATGACGTTGAAGGGGCATGAACCGGCGAATGGCGGCCATCGGACTCGCGGCGGCCCTGACCATCACGTCCTGCGGCGCCGAGAGCGCCGCGTCCCCGGCGCCGCCCCCTCGGTACGAGGCCAGCCTGACGGTGCTCGAAGGCCACGGGCACGGGCCTCAGCTGTGTTGGGCGGTGGCCGAGTCCTTCCCGCCGCAGTGCGGTGGCCCCGACGTGGTCGGCTGGGACTGGAGCAAGGTCGGGCACGAGTCGCAGGGCGGCGTGAAATGGGGTTCGTACCGGGTCGTCGGCACTTGGGACGGCGCCCGGCTGACCCTCACGGAGCCGCCCGGCTCGCCCGTGTATGAGGAGCCTCCGACGACCGACTTCACCACTCCGTGCCCCGCGCCCGAGGGCGGCTGGCGGCCCGTCGATCCCGCCAAGGCCACGGAGGCGACCCTGGAGAAGGCGATGAAGCGGGCGGGGACGGCCAAGGAGTTCGCGGGCGCCTGGATCGAACCCATCGGGCCGACGCCTGACCCGTCGGAGGAACTCGACGCCTACGCGCGGGGGCAGGTGCTCAATCTCAGGTTCACCGGCGACCTGGCCGGGCGCGAGGCGTGGATCCGCGAGGTCTGGGGCGGCGCGTTGTGCGTCAGCGGCGCGGAGCGTACCGAGGCCGAGTTGCACGCGATCCAGCGGGAGGTCGAGAAGGAGCTGGGCGACGCCCTCATCTCCTCCGCGCCCAGCGTCACTCGCAACCGGGTCGAGGTGGAGACCTGGCTCGCCTCCGACGACCTGCGCCGCACGTTCGACCAGAAGTACGGCGCGGGCGTCGTCGTCCTCGACAGCGTGCTCAAGCCCGTCGGTTAGCGGCAGGCGGCCACGAAGGTTTCGAAGATCGCGCAGTCCTCGGCCGCCTCCGGGTGCCACTGCACGGCCATCGTGAACGACTCCGTGTCCATCTCGACCGCCTCGATCGTGCCGTCCTCGGCGGTGGCGGACACCGTGAGGCCCGGGGCGAGGCGGTCGATGGCCTGGTGGTGGTAGTGCGGGACCGTCACCGGCTCCGTGCCCAGCGCCTTGGCCAGGCGTGTGCCCGGCACGGGGACGACGGGCAGCGGGCCGAAGCGGCCGGGCGCGGGGGAGTGCCCGTCGTGCCCGACCACGTCGGGGAGGTGCTGGTGCAGGGTGCCGCCGAGGGCGACGTTGAGCACTTGGAGGCCGCGGCAGATCCCCAGGTACGGCAGGCCGGCCTCGAGAGCGGCATTCAGCACCGCAAACTCGGCCTCATCCCGAAATTTGCGAACATAGCCGACCTTTTCCCCCGGCTCCTGGCTGTAGCGGGCCGGGTCGATGTCGCCCCCGCCCGCCAGGATGAGCCCGTCGAGCCGCCCCACGACAGGCGCGGGATCGCCGGCCGGCGGCAGCACGACCGGCTGCCCGCCGGCGCGGACGACCTGCTCCACGTACATGTACGGCAGCAGCGCGACGGTCATGTCCGCCCACACCGTGAACTTCGCCGGCTCGACGTAACAGGTGATCCCGATGACCGGACGCACGATTTCCTCCTAGAGCGGCGTCACGTAGGCGCCGGAGATGCCGCCGTCCACCAGGAACTCGCTGGCCGTGATGAACGACGCGTCGTCGCTGGCCAGGAACGCCACCGCCGCCGCGATCTCCGTCGCCTCGGCGAAGCGCCCCACGGGTACGTGCACCAGCCGCCGCTGCGCCCGCTCCGGGTCCTTGGCGAACAACTCCCGTAGCAACGGTGTGTTGACCGGGCCGGGGCACAGGGCGTTCACCCTGATGCCCTCCCTGGCGAACTGCACGCCCAGCTCCCGCGACATCGCCAGCACGCCGCCCTTGGAGGCGGTGTAGGAGATCTGTGACGTCGCCGACCCCATGACGGCCACGAACGACGCCGTGTTGATGATCGAGCCCTTGCCCTGCCGCCGCATGTACGGGAGGACGTGCTTACAGCACAGGTAGACGCTGGTCAGGTTGACCTCCTGGACGCGGCGCCAGGCGTCGATGCCGGTCTCCAGGATCGAGTCGTCGTCGGGCGGCGAGATGCCGGCGTTGTTGAAGGCGATGTCGACGCTGCCGTAGGTGTCGTACGCCGTCTGGAACATCCTGACGACGTCGTCCTCGCTGGTCACGTCGGCCTTGATGAAGAGGCCGCCGACCTCGTTGGCGGCCTTGCCGCCCGCCTCCTCGTCGACGTCCACGCAGACGACCTTGGCGCCCTCCTCGGCGAACCTGCGGGCCGTGGCGAGCCCGATGCCGCTGCCCGCGCCGGTGATGACCGCCACCCGATCCTGCAACCGCTGCACTTGTTTCACTCCCAGGAGATGAAGACGTTCTTGGTCTCGGTGAACGCCGCCAGGGCGTCCGGGCCGAGTTCCCTGCCGAGTCCGGACTGCTTGAAGCCGCCGAAGGGGGTCCAGTAGCGGACCGAGGAGTTGGAGTTCACCGAGAGCGCGCCCGACTCGACCGCCCTGGCCACCCGGAGCGCCCGCCCGACGTCCCGGGTCCAGATGGAGCCGCTCAGTCCGTACGGAGTGTCGTTGGCGATCCTGACGGCGTCGGCCTCGTCCTTGAACGGCGCCACCGACACCACGGGCCCGAAGATCTCCTCGTTGAACGTCCGGTCGGTGACGTCGGGGGTCAGCACGGTCGCCGGGAACCAGAAGCCCTTGCCCTGCGGGCACGTTCCCTGGAGGTAGGGGTCCTGGACGAAGCCGCGGACGCGTTCCAGGTGCTCGGCGCTGATGAGTGGGCCCATCTCGGTGCTCTCGTCGAGCGGGTCGCCGACCTTGACGGCCTGAACGGCGGGCGCGAGCAGGGCCATGAAGTCGTCGTACACGTCGGCCTGGACGAGCAGCCGGGAACGGGCGCAGCAGTCCTGCCCCGCGTTGTCGAAGACAGCGTAAGGAGCCGCCTTCGCGGCCTTCTCGAGGTCCGCGTCCGCGAAGATGATATTCGCGGATTTGCCGCCCAGTTCCAGCGTCACCCGCTTCACCTGCGCGGCCGCTTTGGCGGCGATCTCCTTGCCCACCTCGGTGGAGCCGGTGAACACGATCTTGGCCACGTCCGGGTGCTCGACCAGCCGGGCCCCCGCGACCTCCCCTGCCCCAGGCAGAACCTGGAGCACCCCCTCGGGGAGGCCCGCCGCCAAGGCCAGCTCCGCCAGCCTCAGCGCCGACAGCGGAGTCCATTCCGCCGGCTTGACGATCACGGTGTTACCGGCCGCCAGCGCGGGGGCCACGCCCCACGACATGATCAGCATGGGGAAGTTCCACGGCACGATGACGCCCACGACGCCCAGGGGCTCCTGGAACGTGATGTCCACACCGCCCGGCACCGGGATCTGCTTGCCGTGGTTGCGTTCGGGGGCGGCGGCGTAGAAGTGCAGGACGTCGCGTACGGCGCCGGCTTCCCAGCGGGCGCTCCCGATCGGGTGCCCGGCGTTGGCCAGCTCCAGCCCCGCCAGCTCCTCGCCGTGCTCGCCCACCAGGTCGGCGAAGCGCCGCAGCAGCCGCGCCCGGTCGCCGGGGGCCACGTCGCGCCAGGCCGGGTACGCCTTCCTGGCACGCTCCACCGCCCGGTCGACCTCGGCCGCGTCGGCCAATTCGACCTCGGCGAGCACGTCCTCGGTCGCCGGATTAACGATCTTCATGCTCACATCCGTTCGAACCCACGGAACATCTCCCAATCCGTCACCGCCGCGTCGAACGCGGCCAGCTCCACCCGCGCGTTGTTCGCGTAGTGCTCGACCACGTCCTCGCCGAACGCCACCCGGGCCAGCTTCGACCCCTCGAACAGGGCCAGCGCGTCGCGCAGCGTGTGCGGCACGGTCTCGGCCCCCGAGGCGTAGGCGTTGCCCTCGAAGGGGTCCTCCAGCGGCAGCTCGTTGTCGATCCCGTAGAGCCCGGCCGCGATCAGCGCGGACACCGCCAGGTACGGGTTGACGTCGCCGCCCGGCACCCGGTTCTCCACGCGCAGCGACTGGCCGTGGCCGACGAGGCGCAGCGCGCAGGTGCGGTTGTCGACGCCCCATTTGACGGCGGTTGGGGCGAAGCTGCCGGGCACGTAGCGCTTGTAGGAGTTGATGTTGGGGGCGTACAGGAGGGTGAGCTCGCGTAGGCAGGCCTGCTGGCCGGCGATGAAGCGGGCGCCGAGCGGCGACAGCCCGAACGGCCCTTCGCCCGCCATCACCGGGTCGCCGTCCACGGTGCGCAGCGAGATGTGGATGTGGCAGGAGTTGCCCTCGCGCTGGTTCGGCTTGGCCATGAAGGTGATCGACTTGCCCTCCTGGGCGGCGATCTCCTTGGCGCCGTTCTTGTAGATGGCGTGGTTGTCGCAGGTCTTGAGCGCCTCGTCGTAGCGGAAGGCGATCTCGTGCTGGCCCAGGTTGCATTCGCCCTTGGCGGACTCGACGTACAGGCCGGCGCCTTCCATGCCCCGCCTGATGCGGCGCAGGAGCGGCTCGATGCGGGCGGTGCCGAGGAGGGAGTAGTCGACGTTGTAGAGGTTCGCGGGCGACATGTCGCGATAGGCGCGCTTCCAGGCGTCCTCGTAGCTGTCCTCGTAGACGACGAACTCCAGCTCGGTGCCCACATACGCGGCCAGGCCGCGCTCGGCCAGGCGGGTCAGCTGCTTGCGCAGGATCTGGCGGGGCGAGGCGGTCACGTCGCCGCCGTCCTCCCACGCCAGGTCCGCCATCAGCATCGCGGTCCCCTCCTGCCACGGCACCCGGCGCAGCGTGGCCAGGTCGGGCTTCATCACGAAGTCGCCGTATCCGCGCTCCCAGGACGACATCGCGTAGCCCGAGACGGTGTTCATGTCCACGTCCACCGCGAGGAGGTAGTTGCAGCCCTCGGAGCCGTGGTGCAGCACCTCTTCGAGAAAGTAGCGCGCCGACAACCTCTTGCCCTGCAACCGGCCCTGCATGTCGGCGATCGCCAGCAGAACGGTGTCGATCCGCCCGGCCGCCACCTCGTCACGCAGCTCGTCGGCGGTCAGGAACCCTTCGCTGCTCACGTGACGTCGCTCCCATCTGGCATGGCGCGCTTTCCGGTGATTGGGCTAGTCTCAGACCATTGATGTGCATGCCGGGATCGCTTGTCAAGACCTGAGGCCACGTTGGACGAGTCGGCGCGTTTGATGACGGTGTTGCGCCCGGTCAGGGCGGGCAACGCCTTCGAGGAGACCGTGGAACGGCTGCTCCAGGCCATCAAGCTGGGCGTGGTGGCGCCGGGCGACAAGCTTCCCCCCGAGCGTGAGCTGGCCGTCCAGCTCGGCATCAGCAGGGTGACCCTTCGCGAGGCGATCCGTGCCCTGTCGGACGCGGGCTACCTGGACGTGCGGCGGGGACGGTATGGAGGGGCCTTCGTCACGTACGAGCCGCCCAAACCGGACGCGGGCGACCTGCGGCAGGTCCTGGCGGAGATGGGCATGGACGACCTTTCCGACGCCCTGACGTTCCGGCTGGCCGTCGAGTGCGGGGCGGCCCAGGTCCTGGCCACCTCCGAGCTGACCGGCGAGAAGCGGGCCGTGCTGCTCCGCAGGTTGTCGGAGCTGAACGAGGCCTCGCTGACGGACTACCGCCGTCTCGACACGGCCTTCCACCTGTCCATCGCCGAGTTGACCGGCTCGACCCTGCTGGCCACCACCTGCGCCGACGCGCGGTCGCGGGTGAGCGACCTGCTGAACGCCATCCCGATGCTCCAGGTCAACCTGGACCACGCCGCCCGGCAGCACCAGGCCATCGTGGACGCCATCCTCGCCGGCGACCCCGAGGCGGCGCGTCGGGCGATGACCGAACACCTGGAAGGCACGGCCGCGCTGTTGCGAGGGTTCCTCTCCTGACGCGATACCGGCAAGGGGCTCGTACCATCGTTTACAAGTCATGGGGGATTGGTTTCGCTACAACATCGTCGACACGGGACGGCTGCCGCTGTTCTGTTACTTCGTCACGCTCATCGTGGCGTTCATCGCCACCCGCATCAATGTGCGCCTGATCAGGGCGAAGGTGGGCTGGTTCCGCAACGTGAACGTGGGGGAGATGCACATCCACCACGTCGTGTTCGGCGTCATCCTGATGTTGATCGGCGGGGTGACGGGGTTCATCGTCTCGCCCGCGTCCCAGACGGGATACGTGCTCGCGGCCTGCGTGTTCGGCGTCGGCTCGGCGCTGGTGCTGGACGAGTTCGCGTTGATCCTGCACCTGCACGACGTGTACTGGGAGGAGGAAGGGCGGACGTCGGTCGACGCGGTCTTCATCGCCATCGCCGTCACCGGCCTGCTCCTCATCGGCCTGCGCCCGTTGATATGGGACTACGGCACGTGGGTCAATCCCACCGCGTTGATCGTCGCGAACTCGGCGCTGGCGGTGATCACGCTGCTCAAGGGCAAGATCTGGACCGGGATGGCAGGGTTGTTCGTGCCGCCGATGCTCCTGGTGGGGGCGATACGTCTGGCGCGGCCCGGGTCGCCGTGGGCGCACTGGTTCTTTGCCAAGAAGTCGCCGCGCAAGATGGCCAGGGCCATCCACCGTGAGGAGAGGTGGCGGCGGCCGGTGATCGGGGTCAAGATCGCCTTCCAGGAGTTTCTCTCCGGGCGTCATGATCTGCCTTCCACGCGGCGTGGTCGTCGGCATACTTGACGTCATGCCGCTTCCTTCTCGGTACGAAGGGCTGGAGGACAAGATCCCTGACTCCTTGGACGACCTCCAGGGCCCTGCCGAGGGGTGTCGTGGCCTTGCCGCAGCACCTGGTGTGGTCGGGACTGACCATCTCGTCGCCGACTGGCCGGTGCTGAGAAAGGGGCTTGGTCCGGGATACCGTCAGGCCTGGGAGAACAAGCTCCTCCGGAGGAAGACGTCCGGCTGATGCGCTTTCTGCCCTTCCAGGAGCGGCTGCTCGACGTGGTGTCGCCGGTGTGCGAGCGCTATGCGTTGGCGCTCGCGGGTGGCTATGCGATGCGGGCCCATGGTTTCACGGACCGGCTGAGCCGAAACCTCGATTTCGCCACGGAGATAGGGCTGACCGATGTGGTCAGCGGCGTCACGGGCGCGTTCCACGCCGCGGCGCTGCAGACGTCGATCATCGAGGTGACACCGCGGATGGGCCGTTTGATGATCGAGGACACGGCGACCAGTGAGCGTTGCGAATTCGACCTGCTGCGGGAAGCCCTCCAACAGCCTCCGGTCACGTGCGGCACGGTGCGAGTGCTGAGTGTGGAAGACGCGATCGGGCTCAAGATGCGGGCCTTGCACGAGCGCAGCTACGCCCGCGACGTCATCGACGTCGAGTCCGTGAGCCATCTCTACTCGTTCCGCGCGCTGGAGAGCCTGGCCAAGCCGCACAACGATCATTTCTCGCCCTCTGAGCTGGCCATGCGGCTGGAGTTCGTCGATCTCATGGGGAGCGAGGAGTTCGAAGCCTATGGACTTGGCGAAGAGCAGATCAGACAGGTCCGGCGCTTCGCTCAGGCATGGCTCGAGGACATCAAGCTTCGGCGGGCCGACGACGGCGATGCGGACTACGACTATCCCGACGTGCCCGAGATCGACTGATCGCCGACGATCACCGGTGTGAGCAGGGGACGCTTGGCCGTGCGGCCGTCGCCTGAGGAGCGGCCGCGCAAACGGCGGGCGAGCCACGGCCCCAGGAACGTGGCCAGCCACCGCGCCTCTACCGCCGCCGCGCGCCAGGGCGATGGCGCGGCCAGCGCCGGGAGCGGAGCCGTCCACGTGTCGTCACTGCCCGGCAGCTCCAAGGCGTGCGCGACTCCGGCGGCGAAGCGGGCGTGGCCCTCCGGACTGGCATGCAGCCGGTCGACGCTCCACATCCGCGCGTCGGTGACGTAGGCGAGCCGGAACGTGTCCACGAGCGTGACGCCGTGGCGTGCGGCGGCGTCCCTGATGCGGGCATTGAGGTCGAGCACCCTGGGCCGGAGCGGTCTGGCCAGCGGCGCGATCGCGCCGATGTCGGGGAACGTCACCGTGACCACCCGAGCTCCCGCGCCGGTCAGAGCCACGAACATGTCCTCCAGTACAGCGGCCACCTGAGCGGCGTCGAAGCCGGGGCGGATGATGTCGTTCATGCCCGCCATGACCGTGGCCAGGTCGGGGCGAAGCTCCAGAGCGGCCGGCAACTGCTCGTCCCGGATCTGGGCGGCCTGGCGGCCGCGGACGGCGAGGTTGGCGTAGAGCAGGTCGGGATTGGCGCAGGCCAGCTGCTCGGCGAAGCGGTCGGCCCAGCCGCGGTGGCCGCGGACGTCGTCGCCGTCGCCCAGGCCCTCGGTCTGGCTGTCGCCGAGAGCGACGTATCGGCTGTAGATCATGGGGTCTTCCTTCCGGCGTGGGCGGCGCGCTCGCTCAGCGTCCGCGCGGTCTGCAGGCACCAGTCGCGCATCTCCCGCTCCAGCCGGCATCCGGCCAGGCAGGACAGGTAGGGGCCGATGCGGTCCCCCTCGCGCAGGAACGTCTCCTCATCCAGGTCGCCGCGCAGGCGTACCAGGGTCTGCTCGAAGAACGCCATCTTGACCGCGGCCTGCTCGGCCCGTTCCTGGAGCTGTTCGATCACCGGCGCGGGGTCGAGCACGTCAACAGCGTGGACCTTGACGGCCAGGTCTTCACGGATCAACAAGGGCTTGGCCGGGGCCGCGGCGAAGGCCGCCAGCTCGTCGACGCCGGCTTCGGTGACCTTGAACACCCGCTTGTTGGGGCGGCCCTGCTGGACGACCTCCCGGCCGGACACCAGGGCGTCGGCCTCGAGCTTGGTCAGCTCGGCGTAGAGCTGCTGCGGGGCGGCGTACCAGAAGTTGGAGACGCCGACATCGAAGATCTTGGTGAGTTGGTAGCCGCTGTATTCGCCGTCGAGCAGGGCCGCCAGGACCGCGTGTCGGAGGGCCATGGACTAGTCATGCCCATGAGTAGTCATGGACATGACTATAGGTGTGGCGTGGGCGGTCGTGCTAGAGGGCGATCGCCGAGCGGAGGGCGAGGCCCGTGCCCAGGAGGACGACCATCGCGGCCGTGCCGAGCGGGGCCAGGCCGGACACCCTGGCGGCCAGGCGGCGGCCGGTGGAGGCGCGTTGTTCCAGGCGGTCCACCAGTTTGACCAGGAGCAGGCCCGTGATGGTCAGCGTCGCCGCCATGCCGACACCGTAGGCGGTCACCAGCGCTACGCCGAACCAGGTGCGGCCGAGGGCGATCGCGCCGAGGAGGACGATCAGGGCTGAGGGGCTGGGGACGAGGCCGCCTGCCACGCCGAGTCCGACAAGTCCGGCGCGCCTGGCCCTGCCGGCATTGCCAGAGTCGTTGCTGCCGCTGCCGCTGCCGCTGCCGTCATCGTCGCTTTCGTGGTCGTGCCCGTGTCCATGCCCGTGGCCGTGGCCGTGCCCGTGCCCATGCCCGCGCCCGTGGCCGTGGAGGGAGCCGCGGCGGGCGTTCAGGAGGAGGCGGAGGCCGATGACGGCGATCAAGACGCCGCTGGCCACGCCCAGCCAGGACAGCACCGACTCCCCGGCCAGCGCCGTGAACACGGTCAGCAGCAACCCCACCACCAGCACCCCGACCGTGTGTGTGGCCGTCACCGTAGCCCCCACGACGAGCGCGTCGCGTGGCCGGCCGCGCCGCCCGGCCAGGTACGCGGCCATGATGGTCTTGCCGTGCCCGGGGATCAGCGCGTGCCCGGCGCCCAGCACCACGGCCAGCCCGACGGCCAGCAGCCCGAGCGGCACCGTCAGCGAGTCCGACCCGACCAGCTCGGTGAACGTCCGGTCCAGGGCGCTCAGCGCGTCACCGATGGGCCCGCCGATCCCGATCCCGCCCGGTACGCCGGCGCCGCCGGAAGAGCCGCCAGGGGACGACAGGCCGGTGCCCAGGCCGGACATGGTGCCGGACCCGGGCACGTCGGACAGGGTGCCGGACCCGGGCACGTCGGACGCGGTCAGCGTGGCGGTGCGCTGGTCGAGCAGGTCGTCCGGGTACGCCCGCAGCTCCCGGCTCACGCTCACGGCGGGCACCGACGAACGCGACAGTCGCACCCCGTCGCCGACGGCGGTGATCTCCCGCCAGCCGATCCTGTCCTGCTCGAACCCGTCGGTGAACTCCACGTCTCCCGAGGCGCGGACCGCGGCGACGAGCCGGCAGGTCAGGCGGCTGGTCTGGAGACCCCCCTCGCCGGGGGCGTAGGCGAACTCCGAGCTCGCCACCCGCCACGGCACTGCCTTCCCGGCGACCACGAGACGTTGGGCGGCCGCGAGCGCGGCGCAGCGGCGGGCCGCGTACCCGGCGTTGACCTGCGGCTTGGCCTGGAGGGTCGGCAACTCGGCCAGGTCCACGACGGCGAGGTTGCGTACCTCGGACGGGGTGATCCGCAGGCCGTTGTAGTGGTTGGCGGTGAACTTGCCGAGCGGGTGCAGCGACGACGCAGCCTGGGCCGAGGCGGGCAGCAGGACGCCCGCGCACAGGGACAGCAGCAGGGCCGCCGCCCCGGACAGCAGGCCGAGCCGGACCGGTCTCATGAGAACCTCGCGAGGGCGGAGAGTGACGGATCGAATCCGGGGTCCACCCGCGCAGGCAGGCCCAGAGCCTGCTCGATCTTGGCGCGGTGGTAGCGGATCAGCGGGTTGCGCCAGCCGGTCGAGGTGGCCTTCTTCGCGTACGGCAGTGCCTCCTCCGGCTTGCCCGCCTTGTACAGGGACCAGGCGAGGACGTCGGCGGAGACGGGGTTCTGGTTGCGGTCGTACTCGGTCCTGGCATACTTCACGGCCAGAGCCGGATCCCCGTGGTCGGCCTCGAACTCCGCCCACGTCAGGAAGTCCTGCACGGCTGCGGACTCGAACAGTTGCCGCTGCGCCTTGAGCAACGTCCAGTCGGGGCGCCCACCGGCCTTGAGCTGGGTCTCGCCCTGCTCGATGAGGTATTGGGGGAGCGGGAGCCGTTCGACGACCCGCTCGTAGATGTCGAGTGCCTCGGTCAGACGGCCGCCGAGCGCCGCCGCCTTGGCCTGGCCGGCCAGGGCCGGCGTGTAGGCGGGGTAGGCCTGGAGTGCCTTGGTGTACCAGTCGTCGGCGGTGACCAGGTCGCCTTCGTGCAGCGCCAGCTCGCCCAGGTAGTAGCGGGCGTAGGCGAGGTCGGCCGGGAGCCAGGCGTCCTTGTGTGCGTAGTCCAGGTACCTGCGGGCCCCGTCCACGTCGCCGCGCAGCTCCGCGGCGTAGGAGGCGCGGGCGAACGCCGCCACCCCCGGGCGCAGGTCCAGCATCTTGGCCACGGCCCGTTCGGCGCCGCGCAGGTCCCCGAGCTGGGTCTTGGCGTCGGCCAGCACACCGTAGGCCATGGCGGAGTACGGGTTGGCGTCGAGGGCCCGCTCGGCCAGCCGTGCCGCTTCGGCGAACTCGTGGCGGCCGGCCGCCAGGGCGGCCTGGCCCGCCAGCACCGTGTCGTCGCCGGGCTTCAGCTTGGCGGCGGTGTCGAGCGCGCCCTCGGCCTTGGTGTAGTACGACGGGTCGCCGATGATCCTGGCCTGGTCCACGTACTGGGCGCCGAGCTCTGCCCAGCCGCGGTAGTCGCCGGGCAGGCGCCTGAGCCGTTCCTGGAGGGTCTCGGTGAGGGGCTTGGCCGCCGCCGCGGGCTCGGTCGCGGGCGTGGTGGAGAAGGAGACGATCGTAAAGATCATTGCCCCGATGAGGGCGAATCCGGCGAATATCGCGAGGGTGCGCATGTCGAAGGCTCCAGAGTTGGGTGTCGGGACGGCCGGCCGTGACGGGGAACACGGCCGGCCGGCCCTCTCTGTGGCGGCAGACGATGGGAGACGGGGGTCTGCCGCCGGGGTGGACCGGCCGGTTTGGAGAGGGAAGCCGGCCGGTCGGGGTCTAGCGCTGGTTCACAGCGACGTTGCTGGGCAGCGGGATGTACGGGAACGACTGCCCGAACGGCTTGTCGTTCTTGTCCACCTTGTCCGTCAGGCCGGGCACGAGCTTGCCGGACTGCGCGGCGCCGGCCACGGCCTGCAGCTCGATGTCCACGACGTCGTCGCCGAGACGGCGGCCGTTCGGGAAGCCCTGCAGGTCACCGGCCAGGACGCCGAGCCTGTTCGGGTCCTTCGAGGGCGGGATCGACATGTTGAGCCGCAACTGCTCGGAGGGACGCAGCTTGCCGGCGTCCTTGTTGAGCACCTGCGAGTTCAGGTCGGCCTTGATGGGGCCGTTCTGCTTGGCGATGCCGGTCAGGAAGATCTCGACCAGGTCGTTGCGCGGGGTCGCGGGCGCCTTGATGCCGTAGATGGCCTCGAGCAGCCTGGCCACCTCGGGGTCGGTGACCCGCTTGACCAGGGCTGACACGTCGGCGTCCTTCGACGGGTCCAGGGCGTTGTAGGCGTCCTTGAGCCCGGCGGGCGCGACGACCTCGTTCACCAGCGGGTTGCACAGGCGCGAGACCTGGACGTACCTGCTGCCGTTGAACTTGTCGGTCGTCGAGCAGATGCCGATCACCGGGTTGCGCTTGGGGTCGCCCTTGAGCGCGAGGTCCTTCTGCGGCACCTGGAGGCCGATCGTGTTGACGTTGTAGCCCCTGGTGGTGTCCTGGCCGACCTCGGACAGGTTGCCGCCGTAGAGCAGGTCGAACACGCGCAGGTCCAGGAAGAACGCCTCGTCCGACTGGCCGGCGAACGTCTTGCCGCCGTTCGGCAGGTCCTTGATGGACTGGGTGCGCAGGGTGCCGTAGTCGGGCATGGAGGCCGGGCCGACGTTGCTCGGCGCGGCGATGCCGTCGGAGACCAGCGTCTGGGTGCCGCCCGGCGTGATGCGCTTGAGCGTGTAGCGCTGGCGGAAGAGCAGGTTGGGGTCGTTCAGCGAGGTGACGGGGCCGTTGTTGTACAGGAACGTGCTGTTGCCGCGCTTGTCCTCGTCGCGGAACGTCCACTGGTAGGTGATGTCGGTCTTGGCGTCACCGTCGTTGTCGATCTTGATGTTGTAGCGCGCGCGGGTGTCCCACGGGTAGAAGTTGGGGCCGCCGTTGGGCTCCTGGAATCCGTTCCAGTTGGCCAGCAGGGTCACCGTGTCGGCCTTGTCCGGGCTGACGAACGCGTACACGTCGGTGTTGTCGATCTGCGGCAGACCCGCGGTCATGGGGGCCTCGCGGTGCGAGGAAGCCATGCCGGAGTCGGTACGGAGCACGGCCAACGACGACGCGGCAACCGCTGCGGCGAGGCCAAGTCCGACAAGAGCGCGCCGGTTGATCCGGAGCTCCATTTTCGGTCCTTTCGAAGGGCTGATCGGTTGGTACGAGGTTCCGGCCGGGTTCCTCGACGCCCTATTCGTCCGTGGGCCGCATCCGGATGTCGGTCTCCTCCTCAAGGAGGAGGGTCAACCAAAGTTGACATACTTAGGTCGTCAATTTAGGTTGACCGGTGTGGATTTCGTCATCCCGTTCGTTGGAGCTCATCGAGATGTGTCGTGAGAGGAGATGTGGTGATCAAGGAACTGCTCGCCTACGTGCGCCCGCACCGGAAGGTCCTGCTCGTGGGCGGCTTGCTGGGCTTGATCGGATCGGCGGCGGGGCTCGCGATGCCGCTGCTGGCCAAGTACGTCGTGGACGCCTTCGGCCAAGGCGGGTCCATGGCCGGGCCGCTGCTGGGCTTAACCGCGGCGGTGTTGATCGGCGCCGTCGTGTCAGCCGCCGGCAGTTATCTGATGGAGCGCACCGGCGAGGGCATCGTGCTCGGCGCCCGGCGCAGGCTCGTCGACCGGATGCTCCGGCTCAAGGTCGCCGACGTGGACCGGCTCAAGCCCGGCGATCTCCTGTCGCGGGTGACCGGTGACACGACGCTGCTGCGCGCGGTGCTGACCAACGGCATCGTCGAGTCGGTCAGTGCGGCGTTCATGCTGGTCGGAGCCATCGCCTTGATGGTGGCGATGGACGGCGTGCTGCTGCTGATCACGCTGCTCGTGATCGTGGTGATCGGCGGGCTCGTCGCGCTCATCATGCCGAAGATCCAGCGGGCGCAGTCGCAGGCCCAGGAGGCCGTGGGCGAGATGGGAGCGGTGCTGGACCGGGCGCTGCAGGCGTACCGGACCGTCAAGGCGAGCGGCGCGGAGGAGCGGGAGATCGCCGTGGTCGGCGACGCGGCGGTGCGGGCCCGCGACCGGGGGCTGCAGGTCGCCGGGTGGACGTCGCTGGCCGGGGTGGCGACGTGGATGGCGGTGCAGATCGCGTTCCTCGCCGTGCTGGCCGTCGGCGGGGCCAGGGTCGCCTCCGGCGCGCTGGAGGTGTCGTCGCTGATCGCGTTCCTGCTGTACCTGTTCTACCTGGTGCCGCCGATCGGGCAGCTCGTGCAGGGCGGGGTCCAGCTCCAGCAGGGGCTGGCCGCGCTGAAGCGCATCAAGGAGATCGAGGAGCTGCCGGCCGAGCCCGCCGAGCCTGTGGTGGTCGCGAGTGGTGCTGAGCCGGTGGGGGTGACGTTCCAGAACGTCGTGTTCCGGTACGGCGAGGACCGGCCGGTCGTGCACGACGGGGTCAGCTTCGAGGTGCCGCCCGGCGGGCTCACCGCGCTGGTGGGGCCGTCGGGAGCAGGCAAGTCCACGGTGTTCGGCCTGCTCGAACGGTTCTACGACCACCAGGACGGGAAGATCGAGATCGGCGGGCGGGACATCCGCGACTGGCCGCTGGGCGAGCTGCGCGCCGCGCTCGGGTACGTCGAGCAGGACGCCCCCGTGCTGGCCGGCACCCTGCGGGAGAACCTGCTCTTCGCCGCTCAGGACGCCACCGAGAAGGAGTTGCGCCGCGCCCTCGCCCGCACCCGGCTCGACGACCTCGTGGCGAGGCTGCCCGAAGGGCTGGAGACCGCGGTCGGGCACCGCGGCGTGCTGCTGTCCGGCGGCGAGCGGCAGCGGGTCGCCATCGCCCGGGCGCTGCTGCGCAAGCCCAGGCTGCTGCTGCTCGACGAGGCCACCTCGCAGCTCGACGCGGTCAACGAGATGCGGCTGCGCGAGGTCATCGCCGAGGTCGCCACGGAGACGACCGTGCTGGTCATCGCCCACCGGCTGTCCACGGTGACGAACGCCGACCGGATCGTGGTCATGGAGAGCGGCGGCGTACGGGCCGTCGGCACGCATGCCGAGCTGGTGGGCGCGGACGAGCTCTACCGCGAGCTGGCCGCCACCCAGTTCCTCGTCGGGTAGTCGTTGTAGTCTGCGGGTGACATAGATGAATGCCTTCATTCAGGAGGGTCACCATGAGCCGCACCGTGCGCGCGCCGCGAGGCACCACGATCACCGCCAAGGGGTGGCCGCAGGAGGCGGCGCTCCGGATGCTCCAGAACAATCTGGACCCGGAGGTCGCCGAGCATCCCGAGCAGCTGGTCGTCTACGGCGGCTCGGGGAAGGCGGCGCGTGACTGGGCGTCCTACGACGCGCTGGTCAGGACGCTCACGACGCTCGAGGGCGACGAGACGCTCCTCGTGCAGTCGGGGCGGCCGGTCGGCGTGTTCCGCACGCACGAATGGGCGCCACGCGTGCTGATCGCCAACTCCAACCTGGTGCCCGACTGGGCCAACTGGGAGGAGTTCCGGCGGCTGGAGGCGGCCGGGCTCACCATGTACGGGCAGATGACCGCCGGGTCGTGGATCTACATCGGCACGCAGGGCATCCTGCAGGGCACGTACGAGACGTTCGCGGCCGTCGCCGCGAAGCGGTTCGGCGGGACGCTGGCCGGCACCATCACGCTGACGGCGGGACTGGGCGGGATGGGCGGCGCCCAGCCGCTGGCCGTCACCATGAACGGCGGCGTGGCCATCTGCGTCGACTGCGACCCGCGCTCGGTCACCCGCCGCATCGAGCACCGCTACCTCGACGTGGAGGCCGCCTCGCTGGATGAGGCGCTGCGGCTGGCGTACGAGGCCCGCGACGCGCGGCGGCCGCTGTCGATCGGGGTCGTGGGGAACGCCGCGGAGCTCGTGCCCGCGTTGCTGGCCCGCGGAGCCGAGATCGACATCGTGACCGACCAGACCTCCGCCCATGATCCCCTGATGTACCTGCCGCTCGGCATCGCCTTCGAGGACATGGCGGCGTCGCGGGAGAAAGATCCCGCGGGGTTCACCGAGCGGGCTCGGGCCTCGATGGCGCGGCACGTGGAGGCCATGGTCGGGTTCAAGGACTCGGGGGCCGAGGTCTTCGACTACGGCAACTCGATCAGGGGCGAGGCGCGGCTGGCCGGCTACGGGCGGGCCTTCGACTTTCCCGGGTTCGTGCCCGCGTACATCAGGCCGCTGTTCTGCGAGGGCAAGGGGCCGTTCCGGTGGGCGGCGCTCAGCGGCGACCCCGCCGACATCGCCGCCACCGACCGGGCCATCCTGGAGCTCTTCCCCGAGAACGAGCCGCTCGCGCGATGGATCAGGAAAGCCGGGGAGAAGGTGCACTTCCAGGGGTTGCCCGCGCGCATCTGCTGGCTGGGATACGGCGAGCGCAACGTGGCCGGGGAGCGCTTCAACGACATGGTGGCCTCGGGAGAGCTTCAGGCGCCCGTCGTGATCGGGCGCGACCATCTGGACAGCGGGTCCGTCGCGTCGCCGTACCGGGAGACGGAGGCCATGGCGGACGGGTCGGACGCGATCGCGGACTGGCCGCTCCTGAACGCCCTGCTCAACACGGCCTCGGGGGCGGCGTGGGTGTCGATTCACCATGGGGGCGGGGTCGGGATCGGGCGGTCCATCCACGCCGGCCAGGTGACGGTGGCCGACGGCACGGCGCTGGCCGGGGAGAAGCTGAACCGGGTCCTCACCAATGACCCTGGGACGGGGGTCATGCGGCATGTGGACGCCGGCTACGAGGAGGCCGCCGAGGTCGCCGACGCGCGTGGTGTCCGCATCCCGATGCGAGAGTCCTGACGCCCCCGTCCCGGTTGCGCCGAACCGCACTGCACGTCGTCTCGCCGCGGCGGCGCTGGGAGGGCGTGGCGCGCAGGCGGGGCCTCAGCCGAAGTAAGGCACAGTCGGTGCATGGGTGTGGGATGAGAATGCGGGGCAGACGACGTTGGAGGTGGCGTGGGCGACGGATATCACGGTGGGCTGGGTGTGCTGCTGGATGGCCGGAGGTTGTCGCCCGTGCAGCGCAGAATCGCGCACTACCTCGGCGAGCACCTGGACGAGGCGATCTTCCTGTCCAGTGTCGAGCTCGCCGAGCGGGCCGGGGTCAGCCAGCCGTCGGTGACCAGATTCGCCATGGTGCTGGGTTTCGCCGGATATCCGGAGCTACGCCAGGCGCTGCGGCCGCTCGTGCTGGGCGGCGGGGTGCCCGAGCCGCAGGAGAGCCTGCTGCGCGGCGCCATCGACTCTGAGATCCGCAACCTGGCCGTGGTGCGGGAGCGCCTGACGGCGTTCCCGCTCAAGGAGCTGGGTGAGCACCTGGCCGCCACCGAGCCCCTGCCCGTGCTGGGACTGCGGGTCTCCTGCGGGCTGGCCACGACGTTCGCCTACTACGCCCGCCGCATCCACCCCGACGTGCGGCTGCTCACCCACGGCGGTTCGGAGCTGACCGACGGGTTGCACGCGGCGCGGCGAGCCGGGGCGGAGTGGCTGGTGGCCGTGGTGTTGCCGCGATATCCCACGGAAGCGGTGCAGGCCCTGGACTACGCGGAAAAGCTCGGGCTGAGGGTGGCGGCGATCACCGACAAGCCGGATTTCCCGGCCGAGGTGGTGCTGGACGCGCCGGTCGGCGACCGGCTCGTGTTCGACTCGCATGCGGCGCCGCTGGCTCTCGCCATGGCCCTGGTGGAGGCCATGGCGGACGCGGCGCCGCTGCGTACGCAGGCCCGGCTCGACGAGTACGAGCGGATGACCGACGAGACCGGCGCGTTCCTACCCGGCGATCTTGCCTAGCGACCGCATCGACCAGATCGTGGTCACCACCGCCAGCACGATGAACAGCGCGAACGCGATCGGGATCGAGGAGTCGGACAGCTGCCCGGCGAACAGCGCCCGCCCCGCCTCCACCGCGTGGTAGAGCGGATTGACCGGCGCGATCGCCTTCATCCATTCGGGCGCGAACGAGATGGGCACGAACAGCCCGGCCAGCAGCATGATCGGCAGCATGAACAGGTTGAGCGTCTGCGACATGCCGTTCTCGTCCCGGATGGTCAGCGCCAGCCCTTGCGACAGGCTGGAGGCGAACAGGCCGGTCGCGGCCATGAGCAACAGCACGAGCACCAGCTCGACGGCCCCGATGCGCACGCCCATCGCGATCGCCACGATGAGCACCAGGATCGCCTGGAGGACCAGCTGGACCATGTCCTTGGCCACCCGCCCGAGCACGATGGCCGGTCGCCACGCGGGGCTGACGGCGTAGCGTTCGATCGAGCCGCCGCGCAGCTCGGCGATCAGCCCGAACCCGGAGAACATCGACCCGAAGACGGCGATCATCATCATCGCCGCCGGGGTGAACATGCGCAGGGCGTCGACCGTCGTGCCGCCGGGCGTCATGGTCTTCAACAGGGGAGCGAACATCACCAGATAGAGCACCGGCTGCAGGATGCCGAACAGCGGCCAGATCGGATTGCTGAACGACTTCTTCAGCTCGTAGCCGGTGAACAGGGCGGTGTGGCGGATCATGCGGCGGCTCCGGTGTCGCGCAGGGATCGGCCGGTCTTGGCCAGGAACACGTCGTCGAGCGTGGAGCGGTCGAGCGCGATCGAGCTCAGCTTCACGCCCTGCTCTTCCAGCGCGCGCAGCAGCGCGGGCAGCGTGTGCTCGCCGTCGTCCACGTAGACGCGCAGCAGGTCCTCGTCGAGCCGGGTCTCCCGGGCGAGCGGCCCGAGCGTCTCGGCCGCCCGCGCGGGATCGTCGACCCTGAGCGTGATCACGTCGCCGGAGACCTCGCGCTTGAGCGCGGCCGGGGTGCCCTCGGCCACGACCAGGCCGTGGTCGACGATCACCAGCCGGTCGCACAGCGCGTCGGCCTCGTCCAGGTAGTGGGTGCTGAGCAGCACGCTGGTGCCCGACTCGCGGAGCTGCTCGATGCGGTCCCACAGGTTGGCCCGGTTCTGTGGGTCCAGGCCGGTGGTGGGCTCGTCGAGGAAGAGCAGCGGCGGGTTGTGCACCAGGCCGATCGCGATGGCGACCCGCCGCTTCTGGCCGCCGGACAGCGTACGGCCGGGGCGGTCGGCGATCTCGGTGAGATCGAAGCGCTCCAGCACCTCGGCCGTCGCCTGCTTCGGATCGGCCACGGCGTGGATCTTGGCGGCCATCATGACCTGGGCCCTGGCGCTGGTCGTGTCCTCGACCCCGCCGGCCTGGCTCACGTAGCCCAGCCGGCTCCTGACGGCGGCGGGCTCCTTGAGCAGGTCGTGCCCGGCGATCACGGCCGTGCCCGCGTCGGGGGTGATCAGCGTGGCCAGCATCCTGATCGTGGTGGTCTTGCCGGCGCCGTTGGGCCCGAGCACGCCGAAGATCTCGCCTTTCTCGATACGCAGGTCGACGCCGCGCACCGCCTCGACGGTCTGCGGGCCCTTGCGGCTCCTGGTGGTGAACGTCTTCTTTAAGTCGTGCGCCTCAACGATCATGAGAATCCTTGGATGAAATTCACGGCAGTTCGTCTGCCTCGACGCGCGGAATCGCCTTCTCGATCCAGTCGAGCTGGGCCTGGAGCATGGCCCGTGTCAGCAGCAGGTTTTCGCGGATGTGGCCAGGGGCGCCGTGGTGGTGCTTGAGGTCCATGATGTGGCCCATCGTGTCGACGCCCATCTTGAGCTGCGCCATCCTGCCATGCAGAGCGCTCAAAAGCTCCTGCTTTTCCAGCTTGTCCATGAACGTCAGCGCCACCTGGAACGGGTCGATGATGGGTCTGACCTCGTGCCAGGCCTTCAGCAGCAGTCGCTGGAACTCCTCGTGGCCCGCCTGCGTGATCGCGTAGACGCCCTTGCCGCCTTTGCCCGCCTCGACGAGCTCCAGCAGGCCCTCGTCGGCCATCTTGCCGAGTCCGTGGTAGATCGAGCCGTAGGCGACGCTGGCCCAGACGTCGGCGCTCATCCCCTCCAGGCGCCTGCGGACCCCGTAGCCATTCATGGGGCCGTTGAGGAGGACGCCCAGGATCAGAACGCGCATCGATGACATGGGTTCAAGTTTGTACTCAAATTTGAGTAACCGTCAACATCAATATGCTGACTCTCATGACTGAACGACCTACGGCGCTGGTCACCGGCGCTTCCCGGGGCATCGGCGCGGCCGTCGCGAGGGCGCTGGGGCCCACGCATCACGTCATTCTGGGCGGGCGGGACGAGAGCGCGCTCGCCGAGGTGGCGGCGGAGCTGCCCGACGCGCGGCCATGGCCGGTGGAGCTGACCGAGATCACGCAGGCGGACGTCGCGGGCATCGAGCGGCTCGACGTGCTGGTGCACTCCGCGGGCATCGCCGAGCTCGGCAGGATCGCGGACCTGCCCGCCGAGGTCTGGCGCCGCACCATGGAGGTGAACGTCGTCGCGGTGGCCGAGCTCACCAGGCTGCTGCTGCCCGCGCTCGGCGCGGCCCGCGGCCACGTCGTGTGCGTCAACTCGGGCTCCGGCCAGCGGGCGAACCCCAACTGGGCCGCCTACGCGGCCAGCAAGTTCGCCCTGAAGGCCTTCGCCGACGCGCTGCGGCTGGAGGAGGCCGACCTCAGGGTGACCACCGTCTACCCGGGCCGGGTCGCCACCGACATGCAGCACGAGGTGCGCAGATACGAGGGCGGCCCGTTCGAGCCCGGCAAATACCTGCGGGCGGAGAGCGTGGCGCGGGCCGTGCTGGCCGCCGTCACGGCCGGCCCCGACGCCCACCTCACCGAGCTGACCCTGCGACCGGCGGCGGGGCCGGTCAGCTGAACGAAGTGGGGACATCCATTCAGCTCTCCGAGCCATCGGCTCGGCACGAGAACGCTGAATGGATCCATTCACTACAGTGGGTCCATGCTTGAACCACTCGCGCGTATAGGACGGGACCCGGCGACCGGCGGCTACGTCAGGGACGCCTGGTCGGAGGCTGACATGGAGCTACGGGAGTGGTTCGCGGGGGAGGCCGCGCGACGGGGCCTCGACCTGCGTGAGGACCGCAACGGCAACCTATGGGCCTGGTGGGGCGACCCGGCCGGCCGGCCCGGCGTGGTGACCGGCAGCCACCTCGACTCCGTGCGGCAGGGCGGCGCGTACGACGGTCCACTCGGCCTCGTCTCCGCCTTCGCCGCCCTCGACCTGCTGAAGAGCCGCGGTGTGACTCCGGGGCGGCCCGTGGGCGTGGTCTGCTTCACCGACGAGGAAGGCGCCAGATTCGGCGTGCCGTGCATGGGGTCGCGGCTGCTGACGGGCGCGATCCAGCCGGACAGGGCGCTCGCGCTGACCGACGACGACGGCGACACCCTGGCCGACGTCATGGCCAGAGCCGGGCGGAAGCCGCACGGGATCGGGCGGGACGACGAGACGCTGGCCACCGTCGGCACGTTCGTGGAGCTCCACGTCGAGCAGGGCCGCGGGCTCGTCGACCAGGGACGGCCGGTGGGCGTGGCGAGCGCGATCTGGCCGCACGGGCGCTGGCGGTTCGACTTCCACGGCCGGGCCGACCACGCGGGCACCACCAGGCTGGCCGACCGCGACGACCCGATGCTGCCGTTCGCCCGCATGGTGCTGGCCGCCCGCGCGGGCGCCGAGCGGCACGGCGTGGTGGCCACGGTCGGCAAGGTGCGCGTCTCGCCCGGCAACGCCAACGCCGTCCCCGGCCTGGTCTCCGCCTGGCTGGACGCCCGCGGGGCGGACGAACGGGACGTGCGTGAGCTGGTGGCCGAGCTGGCGGAAGGGCTGGATGTGCGGGAAGAATCATGGACGCCGGTGGCCGGCTTCGACGCGGAGCTCAGGGACCGGCTGGCCCGGCTGGCGGGCGGCGACGCGCCCGCGCCGATCCTGCCGACCGGCGCCGGGCACGACGCCGGGATCATGGCCGCGGCGGGCGTGCCGGCCGGGATGTTGTTCGTCAGAAACCCCACCGGCGTGTCCCATTCCCCCGATGAGCACGCCGAGCAGGCAGACTGCGAGGCGGGAGTCGTGGCACTGGCGGACGTGCTGGAGGATCTGTGTCGCTGACCTACTGGTGCGAGCAGGCCTGGCTGCCCGACGGCGTCGGGGACGACGTGATCGTGGTGGTCGAGGGGGACAGGATCGCGCGGATCGGCCAGGGCCCGCCGCCCGCCGACGCCGAACGGCTGGCCGGGATCACCATTCCGGGCCTGGCCAACGCCCACTCGCACGCGTTCCACCGCGCGCTCAGAGGCGCCGCGCAGGAGGGCAAGGGCGACTTCTGGACCTGGCGCGATCGGATGTACGAGGTGGCCGCCCGGCTCGACCCCGACAGCTACCTGCGCCTGGCCACGGCCGTGTACGCCGAGATGGCGCTGGCCGGGGTGACCTGTGTGGGCGAGTTCCACTACCTGCACCACGCGCCGGGCGGCAAGCCGTACGACGACCCCAACGCCATGGGCCACGTGCTCGTCCAGGCCGCTCGCGACGCCGGGCTGCGCATCACGCTGCTCGACACCTGCTACCTGTCCGGCGGCATGGGCGCGCCGCTGGTCGGCGCGCAGGTCCGCTTCGGCGACGGTGACGCCGAGCGCTGGGCCGTCAGGGCCGATGACCTGGCCGCCTCCTACGAAGGCCAGGGTGACGTGGAGATCGGCGCGGCCATCCACTCGGTGCGGGCGGTGCGGCCCGAGCAGATGCCGGTCGTCGCCGAGTTCTCCCACCGGTACGCGGCGCCCCTGCACGTGCACGTCTCCGAGCAGCGCGCGGAGAACGCGGCCTGCGTCGAGATGTACGCCGCCACACCCGTCCAGCTCCTGCACGAGCACGAGGCGCTGGGACCGCGCTCGACCGCCGTGCACGCCACCCATCTGACCGACGTGGACGTCGAGCTGCTCGCCCACTCGGGCACGCACGTCTGCATGTGTCCCACCACCGAACGCGACCTCGCCGACGGCATCGGCCCCGCCAGGACCCTCGCCGACCGGGGCGCGCCGATCACGCTCGGCTCCGACAGCCATGCCGTGATCGACCTGTTCGAAGAGGCCAGGGCGGTCGAGCTGGACGAGCGGCTGGCCAGCGGGAAACGCGGCCACTGGTCCGCCGCCGACCTGCTCGCCGCGGCCACGACCGCCGGCCACACCTCGCTCGGCTTCCCCGACGCGGGCATGCTCGTGCCCGGCGCCCGGGCCGACCTGGTGTCGGTGCGCCTCGACTCCGTGCGCACGGCGGGCGCGAGAGGAGCGGAGGCCGTGGTGTTCGCGGCCACGGCGGCCGACGTGCACTCGGTGGTGTCCGGCGGGCGGCGCGTCGTCGAGGACGGCAGGCACGTGCTGGGCGACGTCGGATCCCTGCTGGCCGAGGCGATCGGAGCGCTGCGATGACCACGACCCTCATCGACGGCATCGGGCTGTTGTACACCGGAGACCCGGAGCGGGAGGAGATCCCCGACGCGGCGCTGGTCTTGGCCGACGGCCTGGTGACCTGGGTGGGTCCCGCCGCGCGGGCCCCCGACGCCGACAAGCGACTGGACGTGCGAGGGCGCGCCGTCATCCCCGGCTTCGTCGACAGCCACGCTCACCTGATCTTCGCCGGCGACCGCACGGCGGAGTTCCGGGCCCGGATGTCCGGCGAGCCCTACACCGGGGGCGGCATCAGGACCACGGTCGCCGCCACCCGGCAGGCCGGCGACGCCGAACTGGCCGCCCGCGCCCGTGCCCTCGTGACCGAGATGCGCGCCCAGGGCACCACCACCGTGGAGATCAAGAGCGGTTACGGGCTGACCGTCGAGGACGAGCGGCGCTCCCTGGAGATCGCCACCGGCCTGACCGGCGAGACCACTTTCCTGGGGGCGCACGTGGTGCCCGCGGACATGGACGCCGACTCCTACGTGCGGCTCGTGGCCGGGGAGATGCTGGAGGCGTGCGCGCCGTACGCCAAGTGGGTGGACGTGTTCTGCGAGCGCGGGGCGTTCGACGGCGACCAGACGCGGGAGATCCTCAGCGCCGGGATGAAGGCGGGGCTCGGGGTGCGGGTGCACGCCAACCAGCTCGGCGAAGGGCCGGGTGTGCGGATCGCCTGCGAGCTGGGGGCCGCCTCGGCCGACCACTGCACGCACCTGACGCCCGCGGACGTGGACGCGCTGGCGTCCTCGGAGACGGTGGCGACGTTGTTGCCGGGGGCCGAGTTCTCGACCAGGTCGCCGTATCCGGACGCCAGACGGCTGATCGACGCCGGGGTCACCGTGGCGCTGGCCACCGACTGCAATCCGGGGTCCTCCTACACCTCGTCGATGGCGTTCTGCGTGGCGCTGGCCGTGCGCGAGATGCGCATGACGCCGCTGGAGGCGATCAGGGCGGCCACGTACGGCGGGGCGCGCGCGTTGCGGCGCACGGACGTAGGGTGGCTGCGGCCCGGAGCCCGCGCGGACCTGGTCGTGCTCGACGCCCCCTCATACGTGCATCTGGCCTATCGGCCCGGCGTTCCCCTCGTTCACCAGGTGCTTCAGGGCGGTCTCCTCCTTGAGGAGGACATCCAGAACCCTCCCTCGGACGTAGTGCTTTAGGGAATCTTTGCATCTGGCCGGACGTTGGCCGGATATAGAACGCAGCTGCGGAACGAGGTGCCTGGGGATGGCAAGGCCTACGGGGAGTCGCACGCAGGAGCAGCACGTCGCGGATCGAGATCTGCTGGGGACATACCTGGCGGAGATCGGCCGGGTCCCGTTGCTTACAGCGGAGGAAGAGGTGGAGCTCGCCAAGCGGATCGAAGCGGGACTCTTCGCCGAGCAGTTGCTCGACAGCGGGGGCTCGGAGCCGCGCATCGGGGATGCGGCCGACGAGGAGCTGGAGCGCCTGGCCATCTCGGGTCAGCGGGCGAAGGACGAGTTCATCCAGGCCAACCTCCGGCTGGTGGTGGCGGTGGCCAGGAAATACTCGGGCCGGGGGATGCCGCTCATCGACCTCGTCCAGGAGGGGAACCTTGGCCTGGTGCGGGCGGTGGAGAAGTTCGACTACCAGCGCGGATACAAGTTCTCCACCTACGCGACGTGGTGGATCAGGCAGTCGGTGGGGCGGGCCATCCACGAGCAGGCGCGGCCTGTGCGGCTGCCGACGCACGCCGGGGAGCAGATGACCCGGCTGATGCGCGTACGCAGGGACATGCTGGCCGAGTTCGACGCCGAGCCGACCGATGACGATCTTGCCGAGATCCTCGAGCTGCCCATCGAACGGGTGCGTGAGCTGCGGCGCTGGGCCTCCGATCCCGTCTCACTCCAGCTGGGGGTGGGCGACGAGGACGAGACCGAACTCGGCGACATGATCGCGGACGACACGTGGGCCGATCCCGAGCAGCAGGCGATCGACATCCTGGAGCGGGAGCGGCTGGAGCTGTGGCTGACCGGGCTCGAGGGGCCGACCAGCGAGATGTTGCGGTGGCGCTATGGGCTGGTGGACGGGCGTGAGCACACCTTGACCGAGGTCGGGGAGCGCTACGGCATCGGTCGCGACCGGGCCCGGCGCATCGAACGCGACGCCTTGGCCCGCCTCCGCAAGATGGCCACGGCCGCCGCCTGACCCACCCATCCTTCCCAAAGCCGCCGGCTCCGCTCCCGGGACCGGCGGCTGCGTATTTTCCGGCACCGGGCCCTGCGCCCCGATACCCGACGCCGCTCCGTGCCTGACGCCTCCGGCCCGCCCACGGCCCCGCCCGCCGACCGGCTCGGCCGCCCATGCGCTCGGCCGCCCATGCGCTCGGCCGCCCATGGGGTCGGTTGCTCACGGGCTCGGCTGCCCGCCAGCTGGGGCCTGCTGCCCGCCGGCTGGGGCCTACACACCCGCGCTTCGGAGTGGCCGCATCATGTGCTGCCACCGCATGCGACGGCGGAGGCTGGTGTGCGCCGCGCCGGCGGGGCGTAGCGCGGTGGGGACCGGCGCCTGTCGCCGTGCTCAGCCGCCGGTGGGGTGGAGGAGCCGGCGGAGGAATTCTTCGACGGCCGCCTCGGCGGCCGCGTGGTCGCCGCCCCGCGCCACCAGCAGGACGCTCTCGTTGATGGCGGCCAGCAGCATGTGCGCGTGCAGGTCCAGAAACTCCGCCGGCACCGCCTTCGTGCCCTTCAATGCCGCTTTCAGCATGCCGAACGAGTAGCGCTCCTCCATGGCCCGCCACCGCTCCCACCCCAGCACCGCAGGCGCGTCGATGAGGACGATCTGCTTGATGACCGGGTCCCCGGCGAGCCTGATCCAGGCCAGGACCCCGGCCCTCAGTGCGGCGGCAGGGTCGGTGATGCCGTTCACCGCCTCCATGATCTTTACCTGCACGGCCGACTCCGTGGCCTCGAGCACCGCCTCGAACAAGACGTCCTTGCCCGCGTAGTGGTGGTAGAGCGCCCCTCTGCTCAGTCCCGTCTCCTGCAGGACTGTCTCGATCGAGGTGTCGTCGTAGCCCCGCTTGGCGAACAGCCGCGTGGCGATGGCCAGGACCTTGTCGCGGGTTGCCGCGCCGCGCTCCGCCTTGAGGTTCATGGACTCACTGTAGACAAACCGACTGTCAGTCGGTAATTTCATAGACCGACAGTCGGTTTGTAATCTGATCTGGAGGTCAGCTGTGGACGGCATCAACTACGTGGACGTCGGGCAGGGACCCGTGGCGCTGTTCGTGCACGGCGTCGGGACCAGCTCGTACCTGTGGCGCAACATGATCGCCGAGCTCCGCGACGAGCGCCGCTGCGTCGCCATCGACCTGCCGCTGCACGGTGGCAGCGCTCCGCGCGAGGACCTGTCGATCCCCGCGCTCGCCGAGGCGGTGGAAGAGCTGTGCGAAGAGCTCGGCCTCACCAACGTGGATCTCGTCGCCAACGACACCGGCGGCGCCGTCGCCCAGATCTTCGCGGTACGGCACCGCGAGCGACTCCGCACGCTCACCCTCACCAACTGCGACGTGCACACCAACACCCCGCCGAAGGCGTTCGAACCCACCGTCGAGCTGGCGCGAAGGGGCGAGTTGGCCGAGCTCACCGCCGCCGTGCTCGACCAGCCGGAGCTGGTGGCCCAGACCGCCTTCGGCGAAGGTTACGAGCGGATCGACGACCCCGCCGCGCTGGTGGAGGCGTATCTCCGGCCGATCTTCGCCAAGGCGGACGGCGGCCGGGCCTTCGAGCGCATGCTGGCCTCCCTCGACGCCAAGGACATGATCGCCATCGAACCGCAGCTCACCGTGCTGACCGTGCCGACGCTCGTGGTGTGGGGCACGGGCGACGTCTTCTTCGACGTGAGCTGGGCCCGCTGGTTGCGCGACACGATCCCCGGCGTCAGAGAGATCGTCGAGATCGAAGGCGGCCGGTTGTTCTTCCCCGACGAGCGGGCCGCCGAGCTGGTGCCGCATGTGCGGCGCTTCTGGGCGGCTCAGGAGTCATAGGCTGCCTTGCGTGCATGTAGAGACGCTGCGTCGTTATCCCGTCAAATCGATGCTGGGTGAGGAGATCGCGGAGAGTGAGGTGACCGAGCGCGGGCTGGCCGGTGATCGCGCGCGGGCGGTGCTCGATGTCGCCACCGGGAAGATCGCCAGTGCGAAGAACCCGCGGCTCTGGCGGGATCTGCTGACCATCGAAGGGGCACGCGTCCCCGACGACGCGGAGTTGTCCCGGCTGCTGGGGCGCGCGGTGCGGCTGATCGACGTGCCGCCGGAGGGTGCCGAGTTCGAGCGCTCCGTTCCCGAACGGGTGCTGGCCGAGGGCATTGAGGCGGAGGTGCCGCACACCGTCGGCACGCTCGGGGCCGCCTCGCCCGGCGGCACGTTCTTCGACTTCGCGCCGGTGCACCTGATCTCGACCTCGTCCGTGGAGCGGATCGGCGCGCTCAGTCCGCGCGGGCACGTCGAGGCCCTCCGCTACCGCCCCAACCTGATCATCGCGACAGGCTCGGCGGGCTTCCCCGAGAACGACTGGGTGGGCCGGGAGCTGCACGTCGGTGGCGACGTGGTGCTGGAGGTCATCGTGGCCAGCCCGCGTTGTGCCGTGCCGACGCTGGCGCACGGGGCGCTGGGGCGGGATGTCGAGGCACTGCGGACGGTGGCCAGGCACAACAGGGTGCCGGTGTTCGATATGGGACCGCAGCCGTGCGCGGGGGTCTACGCGCGCGTGCTGCGGCCCGGCCGGATCAGGAAGGGCGATCCGGTGCGTCTCGGCTGAGCCGGGCCGGCGGTGCGTCGCGCCCGGCCCAGGCTCGTCTGGCTCAGGCCAGGGGCGCGAGGTACTTGTCCAGGTCGTCGAGGATCTTGCCGGCGGCCGTGACGCCGATGCCGAGCATCCAGATCTCGTCGTCCACGTTGTGGGCGTTGCCCGACTTGACCGCCTCCAGGTTCTTCCACAGCGGCCCGCCGGTCACCGTGGCCTGCGACTTGGCGGCGGCCTCGCCGTACGCGCTGTAGAAGATCGCGTCGGCTTCGGCCTTGGCGATGTTCTCCTGGCTCAGCTTGCCGAAACGCTTGTCCTGCTGGTCGGCGAGCTGCTGCGCCGCGGGCCTGGGGATCCCGGCGTCACCCACGACGATGCCGCTGAACGACTCGGGGCCGTAGACCCGGATTTCGGTCGGCATGAACCGCACGATGCCGACCTCCAGCTTCGAGAACTTCGCGCCGACCTCCTTGGCCCGCGTCTCATAGGCGGACAGCGACTGCGTGGCCTGGTCCTTCTTGCCCAGCGCCTCGGCGTCGAGCAGGAAGTTCTCCTTCCAGGTGACGCCGACCTTCTCGGTGAACACGGTGGGCGCGATCTTGCTGAGCTTGTCGTAGAAGGCGGCCTGCCGGAACTTGGAGCCGAGGATGAGGTCCGGCTTGAGCGCGATGATGGCCTCGATGTTCGGGGCCTGGAGAGTGCCCACCGCCTTGGTGGCGGACAGGGCCGAGCCCAGGTAGGCAGGCCACTTCTGGTTCTCCTGGGCCTGCGCCGCGCCCACGGGCGCCAGGCCGAGCGTGACCATGGTGTCGAGCTTGTCCGTGTCGAGGACCACGACCCGCTGCGGGGTCATCGGCACCTTCGTCTCGCCCATGGCGTGCTTGACGGTCCTGGTGGGGCCCGTCTCCTGGGAGGAGATGGAGGTTCCGCACGCGGCGAGGGCGAGCAGGGGGAGCATGGCGGCGACGGCCAGGCGGAGACGCATGAGCATTCCTTGATCATTTAGGTTAGGCAACCCTAAGTATCTCATGCCGGAAATTGCCGTGCAGGAATGGGATCTGTGAGACGTCCGAAACGTACCTGAAACACCCGTCCGGCGAGATTCACGAATGTGAAACAAGCCTGGTCGCGCCACGAAACTCCGGGAGAACACGCTGTGGCAACACGTCACACGTAAGGAGGGTCGCTTCGATGATCGACAGCGGCACTACCGCCTGGATGCTGGTATGCACCGCCCTGGTGCTGCTGATGACTCCGGGCCTCGCGTTCTTCTACGGGGGCATGACCAGGGCCAAGAGCGTCCTGAACATGATGATGATGTCGTTCGTCAGCATCATCGTCGTCACGGTCGCTTGGGTCCTCTATGGTTACTCCCTCGCGTTCGACCCCGTCGGCGATGGCTCCGGCGTCGCCAACAAGATCATCGGAGGGTTGGACTTCCTCGGGTTGAGCGGGGTCTTCAACGCCGTCTACGAGGGTCTCATTTTCGAGGGCGGCAACGTCACCGCCGAAGCCGCGGCGGCCGACAACTTCCCCCTCATGGTCTTCTCCGCCTTCCAGCTGACCTTCGCCATCATCACCGTGGCGCTGATCAGCGGCGCGATCGCCGACCGGGCCAAGTTCGGCGCGTGGGTGGTGTTCTCCCTGCTGTGGGCCACCCTGGTCTACTTCCCCGTCGCTCACTGGGTCTGGGGCGGCGGCTGGCTCGCCGTGCTCGGCATCGAGGACTTCGCCGGCGGTACGGTCGTCCACATCAACGCCGGTGCCGCGGCGCTCGCGCTCGCGCTCGTCCTGGGCAAGCGCAAGGGCTGGCAGAAGGAGCCCATGCGGCCCCACAACCTGACGCTGGTGCTGCTCGGCACCGGTCTGCTGTGGTTCGGCTGGTTCGGCTTCAACGCCGGCTCCGAGCTCGCTCCCGACCAGACCGCCGGTCTGGCGTTCATGAACACCCAGGTCGCCACCGCCGTCGCGGCCGGCGCCTGGATGCTGGTGGAGAAGCTGCGCGACGGTCACGCGACCACGCTCGGCGTCGCCTCCGGTGCGGTGGCCGGTCTGGTCGCCATCACCCCGGCCTGTGGTTTCGTCGACCCGTGGGCGGCCGTGGTCATCGGCCTGCTCGCCGGTGTGATCTGCGCCTACGCCGTGGGCCTGAAGTACAAGCTCGGCTACGACGACTCCCTCGACGTGGTCGGCGTGCACCTGGTCGGCGGTCTGATCGGCGCCATCTCGCTGGGCTTCTTCGCGGCCTACCCGTTCCTGCCCGGCCAGAACAAGGGCATCCTGATCGAGGGCGGGCAGATCAGCCAGCTCGGCCTCCAGGTGCTCGGCCCGGTCGCGGTCGGCCTCTACTCCTTCGTGATCTCCTGGATCCTCGGTAAGATCATCGACAAGACGATGGGCTTCCGCATCGCGGAAGACGCCGAGGTCACCGGTGTCGACATCACCACCCACGCCGAGACCGGCTACGACATCGGCACCTTCCACGCCTCGGGCGTGACGTCCTCCAACGGCCCCGCCCCCGCTCCTAAGAAGGTGGACGCATGAGGCTCATCACGGCGATCATCAAGCCCTTCAAGCTAGATGACGTGAAAGCCGCACTGGAACAGTTCGGCATCAAGGGAATGACGGTCAGCGAGGCGAGCGGCTACGGCCGGCAGCGCGGCCACACCGAGGTCTACCGCGGCGCCGAATACCAGGTCGACCTCGTGCCGAAGGTCCGGCTGGAAGTCCTCGCCGAAGAGGATGACTCCGAGGACGTGATCGACGTCATCGTCAAGGCCGCGCACACCGGCAAGATCGGTGACGGCAAGGTCTGGTCCGTGCCCGTGGACACCGTCATCCGCGTACGCACGGGAGAGAGGGGCCCGGAGGCTCTGTGACCTGGGAGCACGGCAGGGTTTCCATCATTGATGTGCGGCGAAGCCCGGACAACGGCGTCCGGGCGGAGCTCGGCAAGGGGGCGCAGGAGTGAGGGGAGAGGCCCGTTCGTACGCCGCGGCCCGCAAAGAGCGGACCGTGGACACCGACCGATGGCTCAAGGATCTCTTCCGCACGGCGAGCGACGGCGACCACGTCTCGTTGGTCGCCGTCGGGAGCCTGGGAAGGGGCGAGCTGGCCCCCGGCAGCGACCTCGACCTGGTCCTGCTGCACAACGGGCGGCCCGACGTGGCCAGGATCGCCGACCGGATCTGGTATCCGGTCTGGGACTCCGCGGTCAATCTGGATCACTCCGTACGCACGGTCGAAGAGGCCGTGGCCGTCGCCAGGCAGGACCTGAAGGCCGTGCTCGGCCTCATCCAGGCCAGGCACGTGGCCGGCGACCCCGAGCTGACCAAGAAGGCCAGGGAGGCGGTGCTCGCCGAGTGGCGGGCCGACTCCCGGCGCAGGCTGGGCGAGCTGCGTGACGCGGCCGACCAGCGGGCCAAGGCCAGCGGCGAGCTCGCTTTCCTCCTCGAGCCCGACCTCAAGGACGGCCGCGGCGGTCTCCGTGACGTCCAGGCCATGCAGGCCGTGGCGGCGGCCTGGGTCGCCTCCGCGCCGGGTCCCCGGGCGCGGGAGGCCTACGAGTTCATCCTCGACGTGCGGCACGCGCTGCACATCGTCACCGCCCGCGGCACCGACCGGCTCGTCCTGCAGGAGCAGGACGCCGTGGCCGGGCTGCTCGGCCTGCTGGACGCCGAGGCGCTCATGCGCAGGCTCGCCGAGGCGGGTCGCACGATCTCTCATGCTTTCGACGGCACCTGGCGCACCGTTGACAGACTCCTGTCAGGCCCCGCTCCCCGAGGCCGTCGCCCGCTGGCGGACGGCGTGGTCGAGCACGGCGGCGAAGTGGTGCTCGCCCGGGGGATCGACCCCCGCAAGGACCCCGTCCTGGTGCTGCGCGCGGCGGCCGCCGCGGCGGACTCCGGATTGCCGCTCGCCCCCGCTACTGTGTCCGTTCTCGCAGCTCAGTCGCCTCCCATGCCGGTGCCGTGGCCCGAGGAGGCCCGTGACGCGCTGGTGTCGATCCTCGGCGCCGGCCGCGCTGCCGTGCCCGTGTGGGAGGAGCTCGATCAAGCGGGCATCCTTGTCAAGTTGCTTCCTGACTGGGAGCGGGTCCGCCATCGCCCGCAGCGCCATCCGATCCACCGCTTCACCGTCGACCGGCACCTCATCGAGGCCGCCGCGAACGCCGCCAGCCACACCCGCGAGGTCTCCCGTCCCGACCTGCTGCTGATCGCGGCGCTGCTGCACGACATCGGCAAGGGCTGGCCGGGCGACCACTCGGCGACCGGCGAGGTCGTCGTCCGCGACATCGCCACCCGCATCGGCCTGCCCGCGTCCGACGTGGACACCCTGGCCACGGTCGTACGCCACCACCTGCTGCTGCCCGAGACCGCCACCCGCAGGGACCTCGACGACCCCGTCACGATCGAGAAGGTCGCCGGCACCGTCGGCTCACGGGAAGTGCTCGACCTGCTGGCCGCGCTGGCCGTCGCCGACGGCCACGCGACCGGGCCCGCCGCCTGGAACAGCTGGAAGGCCGGGCTGGTCGCCGACCTCGTGCGCCGGGTGAGGTCCGTGCTGGCAGGCTCGCCGCCGCCCAAGCCGCCCACCCTGTCGCCGGACCAGACCGCGCTGGCCAGGCACGGCGGCGGCGCCGTACGCGTCAACGGGGGGTCGGTCACGGTCGTGGCCCCTGACCGCGTGGGGCTGCTCTGGAGCGCCGCCGGCGTGTTGTCCGCGCACCGGCTCATCGTGCGCTCCGCCTCGTCCGCGTCCGCGGGCTCCACAGCGGTGATCGAGTTCTCCGTCATCCCGGAATATGGCACCCCGCCCGACCCCGCCACGCTGGAGTCCGATCTCCGTCTCGTCCTTGCCGGCCGTCTTGACATCGAGCAGCGGCTGGCCCGCCGTTCGCGTGCGGTGCGACCGCCCCGCGTACCTGTGGCCCCACCTCGGGTGACACTGGTCGACGACGCCTCCGCGACGGCCACCGTCGTGGAAGTCAGGGCCCATGACAGGCCGGGGCTGCTGTGGCGTATTGGACGGGCGTTCGGGGAGTGCGGTCTTGACGTGAGAGCCGCTCGCGTAGAGACTCTCGGCGCGGAGGCGGTTGACGTCTTCTACGTTGTCGATCGCGCCGGTCGCCCCCTCAGCGACGATGCGCAGAGGGCGCAAGTCCGCGATCAAGTGCTTGCCGCGCTGCGATAACCAAGAGCACACGACTGCCGGTCACAAATGTAACGATTGTGTCGGAATTGACGGTTAAGTCGGTTGCTCGGATACCTTGTGGACGGCTTGAGGCCCGTTGCCAACGGGACGATGTGAGGGGTAGCGGAAGCAGTGACTACGGGGAACTCCGACAGCGGCGTCGCCGCGAAGCGGGACCGCGGGAAGCGGTCGCTGCCACGGCTTCGCCTGCGCAACTGGCGCGTGCGGTGGCGTCTGACCGCGCTCATCCTGGTTCCCACCATCGCCGCCGTCGTGCTGGGCGGCGCGGACGTGGCGGCCTCAGTCCAGAGCATCGCCGACTACGACCGCACCGCCACCGCCGCCGAGCAGTCGGGGCGCATCCGCGACCTGGTCCAGGCGATCGGCCTGGAGCGTGACACCGGCGGCTGGATCGGCGCCAGCCGTGCGATGCGCAAGACGCTCGCCCAGCCGCTCGCCGAGCGCAAGGCCGCCGTCGACAAGCTCGTCGCGACCGTCCGCACCGACATCGACTCGATCGACGACTCCTACGGCCCGCGCGTGGTCAAGGCGGCCGAGCAGGCGCGGGGCGACCTGACCCGGCTGACGCGGATCAGGGCCGAGGGCCAGACCCGCACCATCCAGTACGACTTCCTCACCGACAGCCTGCTCAACCTGCACGATGAGCTGAGCCTCATGTCCGAGGACTCCCAGATCGTGGGCCAGTTCCGCGCCTTGAGCGCGCTCGCGCGGGCGAAAGAAGAGGTCTCCCGGCAGCGGGTCCTGCTGCTCCAGGCCTCCTACGCCCCCAACTCGGTGGACTCCAAGACCGTCGAGCAGTTCATCGCCTCCAACGCCCGCCAGCTGGACGACATCTCGACCGTCGGCACCGAGGCCGGCGTCGAGACCGGCCTGCAGCTGTCCAAGACGCTGACCTCCAGGCCCGAGTACGTCGGCGTCCAGCTCACCAAGTCCCGCGCGATCACGCTGGCCAGCGGCCGGGCGCCCGGCGTCCGGATCACGGACAACCTGATCTCCGCCAGGGCCAGCCGCCAGGAGTGGTTCGAGAACAACGGCGTCGTCATCGACGTCCTGCACAACATCGAGCGGGATCTGGCCGGCCAGGTGAACCTGCGGAGCCAGGAGCTGCGCGAGTCCGAGATCCGCAACGCGATCATCGCGGGTGTGCTGATCGTCGCGCTGCTGGTGCTGGTCCTGCTGTTCACCGTGGCCATCGCCCGGTCCATGGTCACCCCGCTGCGCCGGCTGCGTTCCGAGGCCCTGGAGATCGCCGGCTTCCGCCTGCCCGACGTGGTGCGCCAGCTGCGGGTTAACGGCGACGCGGGCGTCACCGACGTACGGCCGATCGAGGTCGAGGGCAACGACGAGATCGGTGAAGTGGCGCGCGCCTTCGACCAGGTGCACCGGCAGGCCGTGCGCCTGGCGGGCGAGGAGGCCGAGCTCCGCGGCAACATCAGCTCGATGTTCGTCAACCTCTCGCGCCGCACCCAGACGCTGGTCGAGCGGCAGATCTCACTGATCGACGGCCTGGAGAAGGGCGAGCAGGAGGGCGCCAGGCTGGCCGACCTGTTCAAGCTGGACCACCTGGCCACCCGCATGCGCCGCAACTCCGAGAACCTCCTGGTCCTCGCCGGCCACGAGGCCACCCGCCGGCGCAGCCAGCCGGCCAAGCTGGTCGACGTCGTCCGCGCCGCGCTGTCGGAGGTCGAGGGCTACGAGCGCGTCCAGGTCCGGGTCCACCGCACCACGTCGGTGCTCGGCAGCTGCGCGAACGACCTGGTCCACCTGGTCGCCGAGCTGGTCGAGAACGCCATCCAGTTCTCGCCGAACACCTCCCAGGTCATGGTCACCAGCAGCCTCATCGAGGGCGGCGGCGCGCTGCTGTCGGTGAGCGACACCGGCATCAGCATGACCGAGGAGGAGCTCGCCGAGGCCAACCGCCGCCTGGCCGAGCCGCCGGTGGTGGATGTGTCGGTGTCGCGGCGCATGGGCCTGTTCGTGGTCGGCCGCCTGGCGCTGCGCCACGGCATCAGGGTGCAGCTCAGGAAGGGCGAGGGCGCCGGCCTGATCGCCATGGTGCTGCTGCCGCCCACGCTGATCGCCGACGGCATGCAGCAGCCGCTGCCGCAGCGCCCCGCGTTCGGTGGCGGGACCGCGCCCACCCCGGCGTTCGGCACGCCAGGCCCGCAGGCGCCGCAGAACGGCATGTTCCGGTCGTTCGGCAGCTTCGACTCCGTCGACCGCGGACCAGCCAGACCCGGTCCGTACGACAGCGCGCCCGGAACGCCGAAGCCCGCGTTCGACTCCTTCGGCGCGGACCCCGGCCGTAGCGGGATATCCGGGTTCACCGCCGACACCGATGGGGGCTCCTACCGCAGGCAGCCGCCCTCGTTCGACTCCGGGACCTTCTCGTCGTACCCCAGCCCGGGGTCGCACCCATCTGGTAATGGCGCGTTCCAGACGCCGCAGTCGTACGCGACGAACGACGTGCGGAAGCCCGACCCGACGCCGTCGGTCGAGGTGTCGCCGATGGAGCCGGAGCAGGAGGAATACCTGCCGATCTTCGCATCGGTGGAGTCCGCCTGGTTCCGCAGGCCGCCCGGCGAGCAGCCGAAGCCCGCGGGCGAGGTCGGGGCCACTCCCGCGCAACCCGTACCCTCTGGGGAGGAAGCGTGGCGAACGGCCGCAGACGCCGGATGGCGGGCGGCGGCCGCAGCCAGCGAGCCCAGCCTCGGCGGCACGACCGCCGCCGGGCTGCCGAAGCGCACCCCCAAGGCCAACCTGGTGCCGGGTACGGCGAGCCAGCCACCCGCGCCGGCCCAACAGCCGCAGCAGCGGCAGGCGCCTGCGCAGCCGGTCTCAGCGGACCGGATACGCAGCCGGCTGGCCAGCTACCAACAGGGTGTGCGCCGCGGTCGCCAGGAACTTCGTGGACAGGAGGAACAGAGTGAGTAAGCGTCCCGTCGGGGAGGATGCGTGACAACCCTTAGCCATGAGGCGCACAGGTTCGACTGGCTGATCACCGACTTCGTTCGCAACACGCCCGGAGTCGCGCATGCCGTCGTGGTCTCCGCAGACGGCCTGTCCCTGGCCGCCTCGGAGGGCTTCCCACCGGATCGGGCCGACCAGCTGGCCGCCGTTTCGGCCGGCCTGCTGAGCCTGACCGTGGGCGCGTCCAGGGTGTTCGAGGGCGGTGCGGTGACGCAGACCGTCGTCGAGATGCAGCGCGGGCTGCTGCTGGTCATGGCGATCAGCGACGGCTCGGTGCTGACGGTGCTGGCGGGTCCTGATTGTGACATGGGGTTGGTGGCGTACCAGATGACGCTGCTGGTAGACAGAGCGGGACAAGCGCTCACGCCGTCCCTGCGCGCCGAACTTCAGGCCGCCAGGTCGCGGTGATGTGATGGAACTGATGGGAGAGGGCCGTGTACGGCACTGACGGAATCGGGGAAGAAGAGCCCCTGTTCCGTCCCTACGCGGTGACAGGCGGCCGTTCCGAGCCGCGCTATCACCTCGCCATGGAGACGTTGATCTCGTCCATGTCGATCCCGGACGAAGAGATGGTCCTGCTCACCCCCGAGCAGGAGGCCATCATGCAGCTGTGCAGAACGTTCCGGTCGGTCGCCGAGATCTCGGCCCTGCTCCGCGTCCCGCTGGGCGTGGCCCGGGTGCTCGTGGCGGACATGTCCGACGAAGGGCTTGTCCGCCTGCACCAGCCACGCCTCAGCCAGGGACAGCCAGACCTCAACATGCTCGAAAGGGTGCTCAGTGGACTACGCAGGCTCTAGCCCCGGGCTTACGTCGACGAAGATCGTCGTGGCCGGGGGGTTCGGCGTGGGCAAGACGACGTTCGTGGGGGCGGTGTCGGAGATCCTCCCGCTCACCACGGAAGCGGTCATGACCGACGCGTCCGCGGGCATCGACGACCTCGGGATGACCCCGAACAAGCAGACCACGACCGTGGCCATGGACTTCGGCCGGGTCTCGCTCGACCGCGACCTGATCCTCTACCTGTTCGGCACGCCCGGGCAGCACCGGTTCTGGTTCATGTGGGACGACCTGGTGAAGGGCGCGATCGGGGCGGTCGTGCTGACCGACACCCGGCGTCTGGCCGACAGTTTCCCCGCGATCGACTACTTCGAAGAGGCCAAGCTGCCCTTCGTGATCGGCATCAACGGCTGGGACGGCCACTTCCTGCACTCCGACAACGAGGTCAGGGAGGCGCTCGCGCTCCCATCGCACGTGCCGGTGGTGCGTACCGACGCCCGTGACCGCGAGTCGGTGAAGGCGACGCTGATCGCGCTGGTCGAGCACGTCGTCCGCCTTCGCGCGGCGCCGGTGCACTAAGCCCGCGTTCGTGGGGCGGCGTGCGTGAGCCGCGGCATCTGGTTTTAGAGGCTTTTTGGGAACCCCCTCGGGCTGGCCGCCGCACCGCGTGCCTGCGGCCCGCTGGGCTCGCCGTTGTCCGCGCATTCTCTCGTTGGGTACGTCGTTCGGCCGGTAACCGTACGTTGTACCGTACGAGGGTGACCGTGGAGTATTCGGGGAAGGGCGATCCCGCCCGCAGCCTGGCGCTGCTCTGGCGGACCAGTGAGCGGACCAGCCGCAAGGGCAGGCCTGAGCTGAGCGTGGAGCGGATCGTGCGCGCGGCCATCGACGTGGCCGACGCTGAGGGACTGCAGGCGCTGTCCATGCGCCGCGTGGCCGAGCGGCTGGGCGTGGGCACGATGTCGCTCTACACGTACGTGCCCGGCAAGCCGGAGCTGTTCGACGTCATGCTCGACACGGTCTACGGCGAGACCGCCAGGCCGGAGGATGCACCGGGCGGCTGGCGGGGCAGGCTGGAGCAGATCGCCAGAGAGAACTGGGCGCTCTACCTGCGGCACCCGTGGCTGCTGCAGATCGCGGCAACCCGGCCGGTGCTCGGGCCGAACGCCACCGCGAAATACGACTACGAGTTGCGTGCCGTGGACGGCATCGGCCTGACAGACCTGGAGATGGACTCGGTGATCACGCTGATCACCGGCTTCGTGCACGGGGCGGCCAGAGGGGCGGTGGACGCCGCGCAGGCCGAGAGCCAGACGGGGATGACCGACGAGCAATGGTGGGCCGCGCACGCGCCCTTCCTCAGCCTGATCGCCGACCCCGGGCGCTTCCCCACGGCCGCCAGGGTGGGCCAGGCGGCCGGCGAGGCGCTCAACGCGGCCTACAGCCCGGAGCACGCCTTCGAGTTCGGCCTGCAGCGCGTGCTCGACGGCATCGAGGCCCTGGTCAGCCAGCGGGCAAGGCTTACTTCGCCCTGAGAGGTCGTCGCCGAGGGCGTGCGGCACGCAAGCCGGACCTCAGCGGGGGATCCAGTCCTTCCACACGATCTTGTTCTCCGCCACCCACCGGGCCGCGGCCTCTTCGGCGGTCAGCTTCTCGTTGATCATGGCGCCGGCGACCGCGTTCTGGTCGTCGTTGGTCCAGGTGAAGTTGCGGACCAGCTCGTACGCCTTGCCGCCGTTCTCCGCGAACCGCTTACTGACGATCTTGTCGAGCAGGTACGGCGGGTAGTCGCAGGCCACCTTCCGCGCGTCCGCGTCGCAACCCACGGCGTACGGGGGGAGCGCGATCTTCACGAGTTTGACCTTGGTGAACAGCCATTGCGGCTCGTAGAAATACATCAAAAGGGGCGTCCGGTTCCGGGTGGCATTCTGCGCCGCCTTGATCAACGCATCCTCGCTGCCGGAGTAGACGACCTTGTAATTCAGCCCGAGGTTCTTCACGAGAGCCTCGTCATTGGTGACGAACGTCGGATCGCCATCCAGGATTTGCCCGGCGTTTCCGGTCTTCTCGGTCCGGAAGAGGTGTGCGTACTTATCGAGGTTTCGGTAGTCCGTAATGTCGGGATATTTCTTGACCATCCACTCGGGGACGTACCAGCCGATCACCCCCTTGTTCCCGGTGAGACCGGCCGACAGGGCCACCTTCTTCTCCTCGATGTACTCCTTCTTCAGGTCCGGATGGCCCCAGTTTTCGATGATCACATCGACCTTGCCGGATTCGAAATCCCGCCAGGACTGGTCTTCCTTCTCCTTCCGCTTGTTCACCTTGTAGCCCAGCTCGCGCTCCAGCAGGTAGGCGAGCACGGCGGCCTGCGCCTCGTACCCGACCCAGGCGTGAATGTCGAGGTTGACGGTCCCCTTGGACCCGGCGGAGGTTACAGGCTCCTCGCCGGTGCAGGCGGTCAGGAGCAGGGCCGCGACCAGCGGCCCGACGAACGTCTTCAAGCGCATGGGAAGTCTCCACGGCCGCGGCCCCCGTGGGGGCCGCGGCGTGACAGGGCGATCTCATGCCGACCTCTGAGATCGCACGAGGGGGTCACTTGGGGATCCAGGCCTGCCACTTGGCGGTGTTGGCCTCCACCCACTTCTTGGCGGCCTGCTCGCCGGTCATGCCGTTGTTGGTCATGTCGTCGGCGACGGCGTTCTGGTCCTCGTTGGTCCAGCTGAAGTTCTTGACGAGGTCGTAGGCCTTGCCGCCGGTGTCGGCGAACTTCTTGCTCACGATCTTGTCGAGGTCCATCTCCGGGTAGTCGCAGGCGACCTTCTTGGGGTCGGCGTCGCAACCCTCGGTGTAGGCGGGCAGGTTGACCCGGACCAGCTCGGTCTTGCTGAACAGCCAGTGCGGGTCCCAGAAGTAGAACAGCAGCGGCTTCTTCTGCGCCTGCGCCTGCTGGGCGCCCTTGATCAGGGCCGCCTCGCTGCCGCCGACCACGACCTTGAAGTTCAGCTTGAGGTTCTTGATCAGGGCTTCCTCGTTGCTGACGTAGGACGGGTCGCCGAACAGCAGCTGGCCCTTGTCACCGGACTCGGAGGTCTTGAACAGCTCGGCGTACTTGTTGAGGTTCTTGTAGTCGGTGATGTCGGGGTACTTTTCGGCCATCCATTTCGGGATGTACCAGCCGATGACGCCCTTGTTGCCGGTGGAGCCCGCCTCGACCGCGACCTTCTTCTCCTCGATGAACTGCTTCTTCAGGTCCGGGTGGCCCCAGTTCTCGATGATGACGTCGACGTCGCCGGTCCCGAAGCCCTCCCAGGCCAGCTGCTCCTTGATCTCGGGCAGCTCGACGTTGTAGCCGAGCTCGTTCTTCAGCAGGTACGCGACCACGTTCGCGCTGGCCTCGTACCCGACCCACGGGTTGATCGCGATCTTGACGGTCCCCGCGGCACTGCTGGCGCCGCCCTGCGGCGCGGCGGTGGAGCTGGGAGAGCTCTCGACCGTGGCCCCACCACAGGCGGTGGCGGCGAGTCCAAGGACGAGGAGGCCTGCGAGCAGGCGTATCTTCATGTGAGCTTCCTCTTTCGGGGGGAAGGGCGCCTGTCGGCGCCCTGCGTGATGCGGTCGAGCATGACTCCGAGCAGCACCGTCGCGATGCCGGCCACGAATCCGAGACCGAAGTCGGTCCGCTGCGAGAAGCCGAGGACCACGTCGTAGCCGAGCGCCCCGGCGCCTACTAGGCCGCCGACAACGACCATGGCCAGCGTCATCACGATGCCCTGGTTGGCGGCGAGCAGGATGGCCTGCCTGGCCATCGGCAGCTGCACCTTCCACAGCAGCTGGCCGGGCGTCGAGCCGGCCGAGGTCGCCGCCTCGACGACCGTGGCGGGCACGGCCTTGATGCCGTCCTCGACCAGGCGCACCACGGGCGGCACCGCGTAGATGATCGAGGCGAAGATGGCGGTGAACCTGGTGGTCTCGAACAACGCCAAGGCCGGCAGCAGGTAGACGAAGGCCGGCATGGTCTGGGCGGCGTCGAGCAGGGGTCGCTGCACGGCCGAGTAGCGTGGCGAGCGGGCCGCGGCCACCCCGAGCAGCAGGCCGATGAGGAGCGTGAGCAGCACCGCCACGGCGACCGTGGTCATCGTCTGCATGGCGTGCTCCCACGTGCCGAGCAACGCGATCGCCAGCAGGCAGCCGAGCGCGGTCAGCGCCCGCCGCACACCGCTGACCCGCCAGGCGACGGCCAGCACGGCGAGCGCGACCAGCCACCACGGGGCCGAGGTGAGCAGCCTCTCCAGCGGGTTGAGCAGGCCCTCGGTGGTGAGGTCCTTGATGAACGTCGTGACGGGATACCACGTGGTCTCGGCCCAGAGGACGGCGTCGTTGACCTCGGCGACCACGTTGAGCGTCCAGCTCTCCGGCCACATGCGCGGGAGCAGGGGGATGAGCGCGAGCCCCCCGACGCCCAGCACGCCGGCCGCGATGAGATCGGCCCTGCCGAGCGTGGCATGCGGACCGCGCCGGGAGACCGCCGTCATCATCCGGTCGAGCACCACGGCCATGATCACGATGGCCACGCCGGCTGGGAGCATGATGCCGACCTGCGCCCGTGACAGGCCGCGGATGATGTCGCCGCCCAGGCCGGGTGCGGAGATCAGGTTCGCGATGACGACCATGGACAGGGCCATCATGATCGTCTGGTTGATCGCCAGCGCCATCGTGGACCTGGCCAGCGGCAGGTAGACCTTGAAGAGCGTCTGCCGGCGGGTGGCGCCCAGCGACGCGGACGCCTCGACGGCGGTGGGGGAGACCTCCGAGATGGCCAGCGCGGTGATGCGGATCGCCGGTGGGATCGCGTAGATCATCGTCGCGATGGCCCCGGCCGGCGCGCCGATGTGGAAGAACAACGCCAGCGGCGCCAGGTACGCGAACGTCGGCATGATCTGCATGACGTCCAGCACCGGCGTGATCGCCCGCCGCCCTCGGTCCGACAGCCCGGCCCAGACACCGATCGGGATCCCGATCGCCAGCGACATCAGGACCGCGGCCGCGACCAGGGCCAGCGTGTCCACGCTGGACTCCCAAAGGCCCAGGAAGCCGAACGCGCTCACCCCCGCGACCGCGAGCAAGGCGATGCGCCAGCCGCCGGCCAGCCAGGCCAGCGCGCCCATGACGCCGGTGATGCCGGGCCAGCCGAGAGCGTACAGGGTGGTCTGGAACAGGTCGTAGAGCCCGCCGACGAAGAGCCTGATGTAGTTGAGGAAGTACAGGAACAGCGGATTGTCGTTGCGGTGGTCGTCGATCCACTCGCGCAGCTCGGTGATGGCCAGGAACTGCGGCGCCTCCTGGTCGTGCGGCAGCGTCCCCGTGCCGCGGAAGACCAGGTACGCCGCCGCGAACAGGACGGCGGCCCCGGCCGGTGCGGCCCATCGGGGCAGCTTCACCCTGGACGGCGCGCTGACAGCGGTGGTCGTGCTCATGCGCCCGCCGTGACCGGGACGTCCTGCCCCGAGAGGAAGGTCAGCAGGTCCACGCGGTCCACGACCCCCACCAGGTCGTCGCCGTCCACCACCTTGATCGGGCGGCCCGAGGCGGAAGCCAGGCCGATCGCGTCCTTGATGACCGTGGTGACCGGCAGCTCCGGCCCGTCCAACGGCTCGCCGGGCTCGGGGTCGCGGCAGATCCAGCGCAACGTCAGCACATGGCTCCTGGGCACGTCGCGGACGAAGTCGGACACGTAGTCGTCGGCGGGCGCGCCCACCAGCTCCTCCGCGGTGCCGAGCTGCACGATCGAGCCGGCCCGCATGATCGCGATCCGCTCGCCCAGCTTGAGCGCCTCGGACAGGTCGTGGGTGATGAACACCATCGTCTTGCCGACCTCGCGGTGCAGGCGGATCACCTCGGCCTGCATGTCCCGCCTGATCAGCGGGTCGAGCGCGCTGAACGGCTCGTCGAACAACATCACCTGCGGGTCGACGGCCAGGGCCCTGGCCAGGCCGACGCGCTGCTGCATGCCGCCGGAGAGCTGGTCCGGGTAGGCGTCGGCGTACCCGTCGAGGCCGACGAGCGTCAGGATCTCCCCGGCCCGCGCGTGCCTGACCGCCTTGGGCGTGCCCTGGATCTCCAGGCCGTACGCCACGTTGTCGATCACCTTGCGGTGCGGCAGCAGGCCGAAGTGCTGGAAGACCATGCTGACCTGATGGCGGCGGATCTCCCGGAGCCGGGCGGGGGAGGCGCGGCCGATGTCCTCGCCGCCGATCCTGATCTCGCCCGCACTGGGCTCGATGAGCCGGGTGAGGCAGCGTACGAGGGTGGACTTGCCACTGCCCGACAGGCCCATGACCACGAAGACCTCGCCGGGACGCACCTCGAAGCTCACGTCCCTGACGGCGGCGGTGCAGCCGGTCTTCTCGCGTAGCGCGGCAGGCTCGAGACGCCGGTCCTCGCTGTCCAGCACCTTTTGCGCCCTGGACCCGAAGATCTTCCAAAGGCCCTCAACAGTGATTGCCGCGCTGTCGGGAGAATCCCCCACACTCGCCTCCTCGTTTGCCGGGGCTCAACATATGTGGTGAATAACGTCAATCTCAATGTTGTGACCGTCCGGAGACCGGGGTGCCTCCGGCGTGTTATGCGGGTTGAAACGTTCAAATCACCCATATGTTGACATGAGGTGAGTTATTGGTTTATTTCTCACTTCTCGGGTCCGTAGATGGAGTTCCAGGTTTGTCCCTTCAGTCACAGAACTTCAATTTTGCCAAGTTATGTTCGGGTAGCCTCCCCTGCGTGTGATGTGTTCCAATTACCGGCACTTGCTGATTTCCTCAGTGGACACAGCACCCCAACAAATATGCCGATCCCGGGCGAGGTGCGTTCGGTGAGTACAGAGCTGGGCCAGAGGCAAGCCAGCGAGGGTAACTGGCGCCTGCGAAATTGGCGTGTCCGCGCACGGCTCGTCGCCCTGATCCTGATTCCGACGGCCGCAGCCGTGCTGCTGGGCGGCATCCAGGTGCTCGCCTCGACAGCCGCGGCCGGTGACTTCGCACGGACGAACCAGTTCGCCCAGCTGTCGCAGGAACTGGGCGCCCTCACCCACGCCGTCTCCGGCGAACGCGCCAGGACCGCCTGGTACATCGCGCGCAACCGGCCCACGGACGGGCTGGCCGACGTGCGGGCCCAGATGACCGAGGTGGACTCGGCGGCCACGGACGTGCGGGGCATCGCCAGGCGGCTGACGAGCGAGGTCACGGGCCGTACCGAGGACCAGCTCGAGCAGCTGCTCAACCGCCTCGACGACCTGACGGCCCTGCGCAAGCAGGCGCTGGACGCCAACCTGCTGCCCGGGCCCGCCGTCGAGCTCTACACGACGGTGATCAACGACCTGCTGTCCGTGCACAACGAGCTGATCAAGGGCAGCGCCGACGACGAGCTCTTCCGCCAGACCCGCATGCTCGACGCGCTGGCCCGGGCCAAGGAGAGCGTCTCCTACCAGCAGGCGCTGGTCACGGTCGTGCTGGTGGAGGGCGCGTTCGATCAGGACCAGCTCAAGCGCTTCCTCGGCGAGCAGTCCAAGGAGACCAACGAGCGCAAGGGCTTCGCCGCTGAGGCCACCGCCGAGGAGCGCCGCTTCTTCGACGAGACCGTCAACGGCAACACCGCCGAGCGCATGTTGTTCCTGCGCGAGCTGGTGCTGATCAGGGCCACGAACGGGCTCCCGCTCCGCGGGCTCGACCTGGGCAAGCGCGACGACGCCAAGGAGTGGTACGAGGCGTCGGACGTCGTCGTCGACTCCATGCGCAAGGTCGAGGACCGCCAGGCCCAGGGCATCGTGGCCCGCAGCGAGGCGCTCAGCGCGGACGAGAGGCAGCGCGCGTTCGTGACCGCGGGCGCCGTGCTCGCGCTGATGGTGGCCGTGTTGCTGATCACCACCGGGGTGGCCAGGTCGCTCGTGCGGCCGCTGCGCCGGCTGCGCGGCGAGGCCCTGGAGATCGCCGGCAAGCGGCTGCCCGCCTTCGTCCAGCACGTGCGCGAGTCCCGCGACGGCGCGGTCGACGCCGAGGTGCCGCCCATCGGGATCTTCTCCAAGGACGAGGTCGGCGAGCTCGCCCGCGCCTTCGACGAGGTGCACCGCGAGGCCGTGCGGCTGGCCGGCGACGAGGCGCGGCTGCGCGCCAACGTCAACGCCATGTTCGTGAACCTGTCGCGGCGCAGCCAGACGCTGGTCGAGCGGCAGCTGACGCTGATCGAGAAGCTGGAGCGGGGCGAGCGTGACGACGCCCGGCTCGGCGACCTGTTCAAGCTCGACCACCTGGCCACCCGCATGCGCCGCAACAGCGAGAACCTGCTGGTCCTCGCCGGGCAGGAGGCCGCGCGCAAGTGGAGCGAGCCTGTCGAGCTGATGGACATCGTGCGTGCCGCGCTCGGCGAGGTCGAGAGCTACGACCGGGTCAGCATCCAGGTGCAGTCGGACGTCGCCATCGCCGGGCAGGCCGTCACCGACGCGGTGCACCTCCTGGCGGAGCTCATCGAGAACGCGGTCTCGTTCTCCTCGCGGGACACCAAGGTCATCATCTCCAGCAGCCGCATCGACGGCGGCTCGCTGATGTTGTCGGTCACCGACAACGGCATCGGCATGAGCCAGGAAGAGCTGGGCGAGGCGAACTGGCGGCTGGCCAACCCGCCGGTGGTGGATGTGTCGGTGTCGCGCCGCATGGGGTTGTTCGTGGTCGGCCGGTTGGCGCTGCGGCACAACATCCGGGTCCAGCTGCGTCGCCAGGACATCGGCGGGTTGACGGCCATGGTGCTCATCCCGCCGATGCTGCTCACCGACGTGCCCGGCACGATGCCCGCCATGCAGCCGTCCGCCGCCCAGTCGCCCGCCGCCCAGCCGCACACCATGCAGCCGCCGGCCCGGCAGCCGTTCGGGTCTCAGTCGTCGTTCGGCTCCCCGTCGTTCGGGTCGGAGCCGTTCACGTCGGAGCAGCAGCCGTTCGCGTCGGAGCCGTTCGGCTCCCAGTCCTTCGCGTCCGAGCCGTTCGGTTCCCAGTCGTTCGCGTCCGAGCCGTTCGGCTCAGGGTTCCAGCGGGACGTGGAGGTGCCGCGGCAGGGGCAGCCGGCCATGCCGCCCTACGGGCCCGGACACCCGTCGTTCGACGTCGCGCCGCCCGCGCCGGAGCCGTCGTCGTGGTTCAGCTCGCCGCACACGAGCTCCGGCTCGGCCACCGTGGAGCCGCCGCCGGACGTGACCACGCCGCCCGCGACGTATCCCTCGTTCGCCACACCGGCGTCATCCAAGGACGAGTTCCTGCCGATCTTCGCGTCCGTGGAGGACAGCAGCTGGTTCACCAAGTCGGCGCCCACCGCCGACCGCCGGGACCCTGCCTGGTCGTCGCCCGCCGACCAGGGCTGGCAGGCGGCCGGTGCGGCCGAGGAGCCGGCTCAGGGCGGGACTACGAACTCGGGCTTGCCGAAGCGGACGCCGAGAGCGAATCTGGTACCGGGCACCGCAAACCCGAAGCCGCCCCCCGCTTCCGCTCCTCCGCTGTCTCCTGATCGCCTGCGCAACAGGCTGGCCAGCTACCAGCAGGGTGTGCGCAAGGGTCGCTCAGAGCTCGAGGAGGACTCATGAAGGAGCTGAGCCAAGCCGCCAGGGACATGAACTGGCTGGTCAGCAGCTTCGTCGACGAGGTCCCCGGCGTCGCGCACGCTGTGGTCGTCTCCGCTGACGGGCTGCCCATGGCGTTCTCCCGAGGCTTCCCCAAGGACCGCGCCGACCAATTGGCCGCCATCGCCGCCGGGCTCGTCAGCCTCACCCAGGGCTCCGCGAGGGTCTTCGAAGGCGGAAGTGTCACCCAGACCCTCGTCGAGATGGACCGCGGGTTGCTGCTGGTGATGTCGATCAGCGACGGATCTTCCTTGGCGGTGCTGGCCGCGCCCGACTGCGACATGGGGCTGGTGGCGTACCAGATGACGATCCTGGTCGAGCGGGCGGGACAGGTGCTGACGCCGGCCGTGCGGGCGGAGCTGTCCAGCGGTCGCCGGTGAGGGATCCGCAGCGAAGCGAGGACATCCCATCACAGGACCGCCTCGCGGGGCGAGGCCAGATGAACGCAGTGAGGAGCAGACGTGGCATCGTGGCATAACGGGGAGCCGGAGGCCGAGCGCAGCTCGCTGGTCCGGATGTACGCCGTGACGGGCGGCAGGACCGCTCCGCGCAGCAACCTCGCCATGGAGGCACTGGTATCGTCGGCCACCTCGGCGCAGCTCGGCCCGACCTACGCCCGCGAATACCGTGCGATCAGCGAGCTGTGCCGTCAGGTCAGGTCCGTGGCGGAGATCTCCGCGCTGCTGAGCGTCCCGCTCGGCGTCGCGCGGGTGCTGGTCGCCGACATGGAGGCGGACGGGCTGGTCAAGGTGTACCAGCCGCAGTTGGAGGCAGGACTGCCGGACAGGGGCCTGCTCGAAAGGGTTTTAAGTGGACTTCGCAGGCTCTAGCCGGCTCACCTCCACGAAGATCGTCGTGGCAGGCGGGTTCGGTGTGGGGAAGACCACATTCGTGGGCGCGGTTTCCGAGATCATGCCGTTGACCACCGAAGCGGTGATGACCGAGGCGTCCGAGGGCATCGACGACCTCGAGCACACGCCCGGCAAGACCACCACCACCGTGGCCATGGACTTCGGCCGGCTCACGCTCGACAGCGACCTGATTCTCTACCTGTTCGGCACGCCTGGACAGCACCGGTTCTGGTTCATGTGGGACGATCTCGTCCGCGGGGCCATCGGAGCCGTGGTGCTCGTGGACTCGATGCGGCTGGCCGACAGCTTCCCCGCCGTCGACTACTTCGAGGAGTCGGGGATGCCGTTCGTGGTCGGGCTCAACGGCTGGAACGGCGAGTTCCCGCACATCGAGAGCGAGGTGCGGGAGGCGCTGACGCTCTCAGCCCATGTGCCGATCGTCCGGACGGACGCCAGGGACCGGCAGGCGGTCAAGCGCACGCTCATCACCCTCGTGGAGCACGCGGTCACCGTGCGGGCTCACTGAGCGTTCCACCAGTAAGCGGCCACCAGCTCGGCCACCAGCGTCTCGGTCAGCAGCGCCACGTCCGGGTCGTCATCGTGCGCGTAGCGGACGGCCGCCGCGGCGGCCGGCACGTCGGCGCCCACGGTGATCACGGTGGACCCGCGCTCCCGTACCCAGTCCATGGCCTGAGCGTCGTAGCGGGAGCCCGGGAAGAGCAGGGCGCGGTAGTCGAGGGTCTTGGTGAGGTACACGTCCACGTGCGCCCAGTCGCCCGTCTCACCGGCGTCGGCCGGACGGCGTGGGCCCTCCCTGAACATCAGCGCCGACTGCTCGGCCGACGACAGGCGCTCGGCCGGGGCGATCGTGTAGACGCCGTGGGGGCCGTCCAGCAGCTCCATGGCCAGGGGCAGCCACTCGTCGCGGCGATCCAGGAGGTCCGCCGTGGCCTCCGCGCTCTTCTTGATCAGGGTGGGCACGTCGCGGCCCGCTCCCGTCAGCCTCGTCTCCAGGGCCAGCAGGAGCGCCAGGGTGTGCTGGAACGTGCGGCAGGCCACGCCGCCGCGCTCCTCGCCCGCGTGCATCGGGATGACGAGGTCGGCTCGTCCGGCCAGGGGCGAATCGGGCGCGTTCGTGAGGGCCGCCACGAACGCCGGGCCCTGGGCGTAGCGTTCGGTGGCGTCCAGGGTCTCCCTGCTGCCGCCGGTCGCCGAGATCGGGATCACCAGCGTGTCCTTCGAAGGCGGGTACGTGGCCGCCGCCGAGGCGTAGTCGGCATACGCGTCGACGCCGGCGGCGCGCAGGCGCAGGGCCGCCACACCGGCGGCGTAGCGGGAGCTGCCCATGCCGAGGAACAGCACCCTTGTGGTGCTCTGCGGGAGCTTCTCGAAGGGGTCTTCCCTGGTCAGGACGTCAGCCAGGGCCGTGAGGGACTCCGGCTTGGACTCCAGGTCGGAAAGGTAGAGCTCAGAATTCACGAGATGTTCTCCTCGGGGTACCAGGTGTGGAGGACGCCCATGGCGGCGTAGCGCCATCGGGGGAGGTGACGGGCGGCGTAGATCAGCTCGCGGCACTCCTGCTCCACCTCGAACGGGCGGATCAGGGTCTCGTCCAGGAGGTCCGGGCGGTTCCGCGCGGACAGGCGGGCCTTGTAGGCCGTCAGCATGATCGCGCGGGCCTTGGCCGCCCACGACGCCGCTTCTTCGGGTGGCAGGCCGCGTCTCTTGATCGCCACCTGGGCCACGTGCTCCAGGCTCGTCGTCAGCTGGGCCACGTCCCTGGCGGCGGGTTGATGCGGGTCCGCGTCCGTGACGGTGGGGTTGCCGTCGAAGTCGATGACCGCGTAGCCGTCTCGCCATTTGAGTATCTGGCCCACGTGGAGGTCGCCGTGGATCCTGATGCGTGGGGTGGTGATGGGCTGGTGCAGGCGGGCCAGCTCGCGTCTGAGGTGCCCGGTGCGCGTGGCCAGCCAGCGCCCGTCCTCGCCGTCCGTGACGTCCAGCGCCTCGTCCAGCGCCGCCTCCGCCCTGGCGGCCGTCCGGCCGCTCGCCGCACCGGCGGCGGGCCGGTGCGGCGAGGTGGGGGCGTGCGGCAGGGTGGCGAGGGCGAGGTGGAGATCGGCGGCGAGACGGCCGAGGTCGGCGGCGAAGACGGTCGTGCCTGCCTCGGCTTCGTCCACGCACCATTCCCAGCCGTCCCTCGCCTCGGGGAGATAGCCGGTGACCAGGGCCAGCAGGCACTCGCGCCCGTCCACCGGCCCGGTCAGAGCTGCGTAGGGCGGGGCGGTGTCGTTGAAGCCCGCCTCAACGAGGTGGGCGAAGATCTCAGGGGCGGGATGGGGCAGCGGCACCGGCGGGGTCAGCCACTTGACGACGACCTTCTCCTCCACCACGACCGAGTAGTTCGTCTGGTCCACGTGAGCGCCGAAGTCACGCTCTGCCGGGACCCCAGTGTGGAGATCTCCGCGCTCGTACGAGAGGGTGGGCAACGGAAGGAAGCGGCGCACGGCGAACGGCGGCGGCGCCTCATCCTCCAACACCGCCAAAACAGCCGCGGTGAACCCGCGGTCTCGGGCGGTAAGGGGTTTCTCACCGAGAGAGATCAATCTCTGGCGAATTGAATACCAATTCAACACGAAGAGCAAACTTCCTGGTAGCAATGTGGGGAAAAGTCTTGCTCATGTTGATTTCTGCTGCAACACTCCTGCTCTGGTCTGCTGTGTCCGGTAAGGTCGCGCGACCCCTCGTACATCGCACATTCAGAAGGAGTAGCGGCCGTGTCCCGAATCCGGTTCACCCGTCGTCTTCCGGCCGCCGTCGCGGCGGCCGGCCTCGCGCTCGCCGTCGCGGCGTGCGGCGGTGAGTCGTCGACCAGTCCACAAGGCACGACCGCGGCGACGGCCGACCAGCTCAAGCCCAACGCGGATCTGTCGCAGCAGACGCTCCAGGTGACGGTCTGGGATGGCTACACGCCCAAGGAGCTTCCCGAGAAGGTCAAGGAGAAGCTCAAGGTCAAGGACATGAAGATCGGCCTGCATGCCACGAACGAGGAGGCGATGACCAAGCTCACCGCCCCCGGTGACAGCGGCGTCGACGTGGCGTTCGTGTCCGGCCAGTACGCCCAGGCGCTCAACGAGCAGGGCCTGCTGGAGCCGATCCACGCCGAGCTGATCCCCAACCTGGCCAACCTCTATCCGGAGGCCACCCAGCTCTCCTACGACAAGGGCAACAAGTACTCCGTGCCCTACACCTGGGGCACGACGGGCATCTGCTACCGCACCGACCTGGCGAAGACCCCGGTGACGAGCTGGAACGATCTTCTCAAGCCGCCCGCCTGGGCCGACAAGAAGGTCACGATGATGACCACCGAGCGCTGGCTGGCCCTGCCCGCGCTCAAGTCGCTCGGCTATTCGGTCAACACCGACAAGGACGACGAGATCGCCAAGGCCAAGGAGCTGCTGCTCTCGGCCAAGCCGCACCTGCTCGGCTACGACGACACCACGTTCGGCGACAAGCTGAAGTCCGGCGAGGCCGTCATGGTCGAGGCGTGGGACGGCTGGTGCCCGACCTCGGAGAAGAACATCAAGTTCGTGGTGCCGAAGGAGGGCAGCGACCTCTGGGTGGACACGATGGTGATCATGAAGACCTCCAAGAACAAGGAGGCGGCGCACGCCCTGATCAACTACATCCTCGACCCCGAGATCCACAGCTGGGCCGCCGCGAACATCAACTACAAGGTCCCCAACAAGGCCGCCATGGACAAGGTGCAGGTCCCCGCGGGCTCGCTGCTCGGCATCAAGCCCGCCGAGCTGCTCAACGGTGAGGCGATCATCGACCTGGGGCAGGCGTCGACCAAGTACACCCGCCTGTCGACCGAAGTCACGGCGCAGTCGTAATTGCGGTGAAGTCAGAGGCAAAGGCCCGGCCGGCGCCCCGCTCCAGGGGCCGCCGGCTGGGCGCGTTCGTTTTCCTTTCGCCCGGGCTGACCTACCTGGTGGTGTTGCTGCTGGCGCCGCTGGCGCTGGTGCTGAGCTACACGGTGTTCCAGCGCGGGCGCTTCGGCGGCGTCGTGTACGAGTTCACGACCGAGAACTTCACCCGCCTGATCGACCCGCTCTACTTGGGCGTGGTCGGCAACTCGCTGAAGATCGCCGGCCTGACGACGCTGATCGCGCTGCTCATCGGCTATCCGACGGCGTACGTGATCGCTCAGCTGCCGCCCAAGTGGAAGACGATCGCGCTGGTCGCCATCGTGCTGCCGTTCTGGACGAACTTCATCATCCGGGTCTACGCCTGGATCATGCTGCTCAGCGGCCCCGGGTTGGTCAACAGCGGGCTGAAGGCACTCGGGCTGGGGCCGTACGAGCTGCTCTACAACCAGGGCGCGATCGTCACCGGGCTGCTCTACTCCTACCTGCCGCTGATGGTGCTCCCGCTGTACTCGGCGATCGAGCGGCTCGACCCGCAACTGCGGGAGGCGTCGGCGAACCTCGGGGCTTCCGGGTTCACCACCTTCAGGAAGGTCACACTGCCGCTCACGGTGCCGGGCGTGCTGACCGGGTGCCTGTTCGTGTTCGTGCCCAGCTTCGGCAACTTCGTCATCCCCGAGATTCTGGGCGGCAACAAGTCGATCATGGTGGGCAACCTCATCCGCGACCAGTTCCTGAAGGCGCGCGACTGGCCGTTCGGCTCGACGCTGGCGCTGGCGCTCATCGCGGTGCTGATCGTGCTGCTGATCGCGCAGGCATGGGCGGCCCGCCGTGCGTAGGTCAAAGCTCCTGTACGTCCCGTTCTGGGCCACGTATGTCTTCCTCTACCTGCCGATCGCCGTGCTGGTGGTCATGTCGTTCAACGCGGGCAGGTCGGCGTACACCTACGAGGGGTTCAGCCTCAAGTGGTACGGCGAGCTGGCCGCCGACGAGCGGATCGCGACCGGCCTGGTCAACACGTTGATCGTGGCCACCGGCTCGACCGCGATCGCCACGGTGCTGGGTACGCTGCTGGCCGTCGGGCTGGCCAGATACACCAGGTCCAAGACCCTCGACGCGATCGTGCTCACGCCCGCCGTGCTGCCCGACCTCGTGCTGGCGATCGGGCTGCTGGTCTTCTACGGGATGATCCAGCTCACGCTGGGCCTGTATTCGGTGACGCTCGCGCACGCGCTCTTCTCCATGGCGTTCGTGGCGGCGGTGGTGCGGACCAGGCTCGCGGGCGCCGACGCCTCGCTGGAGGAGGCCTCGCGCGACCTGGGGGCCGGGCCGGTGGTCACATTCATGCGGATCACGCTGCCGCAGCTGGCGCCCGGCATTGTCGCGGGCGCGCTGCTGGCGTTCACGTTGTCGCTGGACGAGTTCGTGATCGCCTTCTTCACGATCGGGAACGCCGAGCCGACGCTGCCGATCGTCATCTACTCCATGCTTCGTTTCGGGGTGACCCCGAAGATCAACGCGCTGGCCGCGATCCTGCTCCTGGTGAGCTTTACGGCGGTGATCGCCGGGCAGCGGATGACCAAGATCGGGGAGAAGTCACGTGCTCAAGATTGACGGCGTCAGCCGCGCGTTCGGGAACGTCACCGCGCTCGACGAGGTCTCGCTCCAGATCGAGCAGGGCGAGTTCTTCGCCCTCCTGGGGCCCTCCGGGTGCGGCAAGACGACCCTGCTGCGCATCGTCGCCGGGTTCGAGACGCCGGACGCGGGCAAGGTGACGCTCGACGGGGACGACCTGCTGGCCAAGGCGCCCAACAGGCGGCCGATCAGCCTCATGTTCCAGTCGTACGCGCTGTTTCCGCACATGACCGTCGCCAAGAACGTGGCGTACGGGCTGGAGCGCGAGCGGCTGCCCCGCCAGGAGATCAAGCAGCGTGTCGGCGAGGTGCTGGAGACGGTCGGCCTTTCCCAGCACGCGAACCGCAAGCCCGCTCAGCTGTCCGGCGGGCAGCGGCAGCGGGTGGCGCTGGCCCGCTCCATTGTCAAGCGGCCCCGCCTGCTGCTGCTCGACGAGCCCCTGTCGGCCCTGGACAAGAAGGTCCGCGCCGACATGCAGCTGGAGCTCAAGCGGCTGCAGCACGAGGTCGGCATCACGTTCGTGGTCGTCACCCACGACCAGGAGGAGGCCATGTCGCTGGCCGACCGCATCGCGGTCTTCGACAGCGGCAAGGTGCGCCAGGTGGACGAGCCGGTCGCGCTCTACGAGCGGCCGCGCTCGCCGTTCGTGGCCGACTTCGTCGGCGCCAACAACCTCTTCCGCGGCGCCGCGAGCGGCATGGAGGCGCTCAAGAGCGACGCGTTCGGCATGTTGCCCGGTGCGCCGCTCACGGAGCTCACAGCCGGCTCACCGGCTCTGCTGGCGGTACGTCCCGAAAAGGTCGAGCTCGCCGACGAGAGCGCGGTCAGGGGCCTGGCGGGCAGCGTCCTGGACGTCAGCTTCTACGGCGGCGTGTCGCACATCTCCGTGGACGTGCCGGGGCATCCCAAGCCGGTGCTGGTGGCCGTGCAGGGGGCGAGCTCGGTGCAGACGGGCGCCAAGGTCAAGGTGCGCTGGAACGCCCAGGACGCCGTGATCGTGGCGGTGGATCAATGAACCCATCAGAGTGCCAGGTCGTTGCCCGTGGCCGCACGGGCGTACGACAGGATCAGCTCCGCCGCCTCATCCGGTCCGATCACCGGGTGCCTCGCCGTGATGCGGTAACCGTACGCGTCCTCCAGGGCCACCAGATTGCGCGCGATCGTCAGGGAGTCCGAGCTCAGCCGGAACACGCCGAGCGCGGCCCCCGTGTCAAGGATCGCCTGGTACATCGACACCTGGCGGTCGTAGAGCGAGGAGAGCAGGACGCCGTAGACCCAGTTGCGGCCCGCGGCCCCGCCCAGCTCGTTGAGCAGGCGCACGTCCGGGTCGAGCGGTCCGGTCGGCAACCCCGACCTGATCGTGACGACCAGCTTCTCGGCCGGGTCGGTGAAGTCGGCCAGTCGGCGCATCCGCTGCTCGTAGAAGCGCTCCATCCCCGCGTGCTGCGCCTCGACCAGCAGGTCACTGAGGTTGGGGTAGTGGTAGAGGACGGCTCCGGAGGTCAGCCCGGCCTCCTCGGCGACGTGCGAGAGCTGTACACCATCGATGCCGTGGCGGACGATGGCCTTGCGCGCGGCCTCGATCAAGTCGAGACGGCGGTCGCTCCGGCTCTTGCGCTTGGCCACCCCCACCACCTTCACGTCTTCGGTTACCGTTCAGTTAGCCGTGACCATAGTGCCCTTAACTTGACCTTCACGCTAGATACGTTTTTGAATTCTCCTTCAACTCGCTGAAGATCCCCCGGAGTGTCGATGTCTCTCACGATCCTGTTCATGCCGGAAAGCGCGTACGGCCCGACCAACAACTCCATCGGCATCGGCGACATCCTGCGCCGCCGCGGCCACCGCGTCGTCTTCGCCGCGGAGGCGTCGTGGAAGGGCAAGCTGGAGGCGCTCGGCTTCGAGGAAGACCTGGTCGACCTCGCGCCGCCGCCCGAGAACGCCGAGGAGCAGGACCCGGGGCAGTTCTGGAAGGACTTCATCCGCGAGACCGCGCCCGAATACCGCAAGAGCACGAAGGAGCAGCTCGAGACCGTCACCGCGCCCATCTGGGCTGAGCTGATCGACGGCGTGAAATACTGCGAGCCGAAGCTCAAGGTCATCATCGAGCGGGTGAACCCGGACATCATCGTCGAGGACAACGTGATCACGTTCCCGGCGCTGCTCACGGCGGGCAAGAAGTTCGTCCGCATCGTCTCCTGCAACCCGCTGGAGGTGCGCGGGGAGGACATCGCGCCGGTCTTCTCCGGCCTGCCCGCGGACGACCGCGCCGAGTGGGACGCCTTCCGCGCCGAGTACGACCGCACGCACCGCGAGCTGTGGAGCGCCTTCAACGAGTGGTGCGTCGAGCAGGGCACCGAGCCGCTGCCCGACCTCGACTTCATCCACCAGGGCGACCTGAACCTCTACGTCTATCCGGAGATCCTCGACTACACCGACGCTCGCCCGCTCGGCCCGGCCTGGCACCGGCTCGACTCCTCGGTCCGTGAGACGGACGAGGAGTTCACGCTGCCCTTCCAGCGCCCCGAGCGCAGGAGCTCGCGACGAGAGAGCGACGAAGGAGCCAACGAGGAGCGAAGCGGGCGCGACCATAAGCACGAGGGCTCGCTGATCTACTTCTCGCTCGGCTCGCTCGGCTCCTCCGACGTGGAGCTCATGCAGCGGGTGATCGACGTGCTGGCCACCACCTCGCACCAGTACATCGTCTCCAAGGGCCCGCTGCACGAGGAGATCAAGCTCGCCGACAACATGTGGGGCGCGGAGTTCCTCCCGCAGACTAAGATCATTCCACAGTGCGACCTGGTCATCACCCATGGCGGCAACAACACGACCACCGAGGCGCTGCACTTCGGCAAGCCGATGATCCTGCTGCCGCTCTTCTGGGACCAGTACGACAACGCCCAGCGGGTCGATGAATTGGGCTATGGTGTCAGGCTTTCGACCTACGCCTTCACCGACGAGGAGCTGACCGGGGCGATCGCGCGGCTGCTCGGCGACGCGGAGCTGCGGGCGCGGCTCGCCGCGGCGGGCGAGGAGATCCGGCGTCGCGACGGCCTGCGCAAGGCCGCCGACCTGATCGAGCAGCTCGGCCAGTAAGGATTTGACCTTCCATGCGTGAATTGATCAACCCCGCCACTGGGCTCCCGTGTGCCGAAATTCCGGACACGCCGGTGGAGGGCGTGGCGTCGGCCGTACGGGCCGCGCGTGCCGCGTACGAGGAGTGGTCGCAGACCACGCCCGCCGAGCGCGCGCGGCTGCTGCTACGGCTGGCCGACCTCGTGGAGGCCGACGCCGAGGAGCTGACCAGGCTCGAGGTCGAGGAGACCGGCAAGCCGGCGGCGGTGTTCAGGGACGGCGAGCTGCCCTTCGCCGTGGACAACCTGCGCTTTTTCGCCGGCGCCGCCCGCTCGCTCGACGGCTCGGGCGCCGGGGTGTTCAGCCCCGGCTACACCTCGGTCATGCTGCGCCGTCCCGTCGGGGTGGTGGGGTCGATCGCGCCGTGGAACTTCCCGTTCGTCATGGCGGTCTGGAAGGTCGGTCCGGCGGTGGCCGCGGGCAACGCGGTGGTGATCAAGCCGGCCCCGCAGACGCCGCGGACGACGTTGCGTCTCGCCGAGCTGTTCGCCAAGGCGGGCGCGCCCGAAGGGCTGGTCCAGGCGGTCACCGGCGCCGCCGAGGCCGGCCAGGCACTGGTCACCGACCCGGGCGTGGACATGGTCAGCGTCACGGGCTCCACGGAGACCGGCCGGGCCGTGATGTCCGGCGCCGCGGCCACGCTCAAGCGGGTGCACCTGGAGCTCGGCGGCAAGGCGCCGGCGCTGGTCTTCGAGGACGCCGACGTGGCGGAGATGGCCCGCGGCGTGGCGATGGGGGCGACGTACAACACCGGGCAGGACTGCACGGCCGCGACCCGCGTCTACGTCGCCAAGGAGATCTACGGTGACGCGGTCGAGGCGCTCCGGGCAACACTTGCTGAAATTTCCGTCGGTGACCCCTGGGACCCGGCCACCGACATCGGCCCGTTGATCTCGGCCGCCCACCGGGAGCGGGTGCACGGGTTCGTCGCCCGCTCGGGCGGGCGGGTGCTGCACGGCGGCGTCTCGCTCGACGGGCCCGGTTTTTTTTATCCGCCCACACTTGTGACCGATGTCGCACAGGAAAGTGAGATCGTCCAAGGAGAGCTGTTCGGGCCGGTCCTGGTCGTGTTGCCGTTCGACGGCGAGGATGAGGCGGTCCGGCTGGCCAACGACACCAGGTACGGTTTGGCGTCATCGGTGTGGTCGCGCGACGTGTCCCGCGCGATGCGCGTCTCGCACCGGCTGGATGTGGGCGTGACCTGGGTGAACGACCATCTTCCCATCGCCAGCGAGGCGCCGCACGGCGGGGTGAAGGGCAGCGGGTTCGGCAAGGACATGAGCCAGGAGGCGGTGCTGGAGTATTCGGTGACGCGGCACCTGATGGTCAAGCACGCGGCACCGGCCGGACGAGACTCGTTCCGGCCCGCCTGAAATCACGTGCAGCACTATGTGCCTTGAAGTGCTGCTACGGGCACGTTTGATGGGATATGTTCGGTTGGCCGATCTGGTACGGGTTGTGTTCCAATTACCCAGCCGGACGTAATCCCATGCGCCCCACGCGTGACTGATTTCTTTCGAGCACGTACCGGTGAGAGGTTGCGAGAGTCAGTGAGGACGAAAGACCCCAGGCACACGCGGTCAGGGGAGTACACAGGCGGAAGGTTCCGGCTGGCTAACTGGCGTGTGCGCTCCAGGCTGGTCGCCCTCATCCTCATCCCGACGGTCGTGGGTGTGCTGCTCGCGGGTGTCCAGCTGGCCAACGCGATCGGGACCAGCGCCGAATACCGGCGCCTGACTCAGGTCGCCGAGCTGGTCCAGCGCATCGGCGCGCTCAACCACGAGCTCGGCAAGGAACGCACGCTCACCGCGTGGTACGTCGCCGACCGTGACAGGGCAGGGCGCTTCGTCCAGCTCAAGACCCAGCGCGAGGCCACGGACAAGATCAAGGCGCAGGTGCTGACCGCCGCGTCGAACATCGACGAGACGCACTCCACCCGCGTCCAGGAAGGGGTCGTGAGCCTGAAGCGCTGGCTCGACGGCCTCGACAGCTTGCGTGACTCCATGGTGGGCAACGTGCCTGCGCGCGCCGCCATCGGCACGTACAGCACCATGATCGGCATCTTCTCGTCGGTCCAGGACGGCCTGGGAGACGGCGTCAACGACGACCTCCTCCAGCGGGACGTGGCCGCGCTCGGCTCGCTGCAGGGCATGAAGGAGGAGGTCTCGCGCCAGCAGATCATCCTGATCGTCGCGCTCGTCGAGCGCGAGCTGGACAACGAGGCCCTCACCGACTTCCTGGGCTCCTGGAACCGGCAGCAGTCCGAGCAGGCGGCCTTCGAGCAAGTGGCCGATGCCGCGGACCTGCGGGCCTACCAGCAGGGTGTCAGAGGCCTGCAGATCGACCGCGCCGACGCCATGCGGCAGCGCGCACTGGCCCAGGTGCGCGAGTACAACCGGATCAGGGACCTCGACGTCACCACCGGCAGGGACCTGAACTTCTGGTACGACAGCACCACCCTGACCGCCAACGCCATGCGCAAGGTCGAGGACGCCCTGGCCACGAAGATCGTGACCACCACCAGCGACCTGAGCAACACCGAGCAGCGCAACGCGATCATCTCCGGTGCGATGATCCTCATCCTGCTGCTGCTCGTCCTGATCATCACCACCCGCGTGGCCGGCTCGCTGGTCCGCCCGCTGCGGCGACTGCGGGCCGAGGCGCTCCAAGTGGCCACCACCCGGCTGCCCGAGACCGTCCGCGTCCTGCGCGAGCAGGGTGAGGGCGCACGCGTGCCCGAGGTACCGTCGGTCGGCGTCAACACCCGCGACGAGATCGGTGAAGTGGCGCGGGCGTTCGACGAGGTCCACCGCGAGGCGATCCGGCTGGCCGGCGACGAGGCCAAGCTGCGCGCCAACGTCAACGCCATGTTCGTCAACCTCTCCCGCCGCAGCCAGACGCTCGTCGAGCGGCAGCTGCAGCTCATCGAGGGCCTGGAGCAGGGTGAAGAGGACGAGCAGCGGCTCGCGAACCTCTTCCGCCTCGACCACCTGGCCACCCGCATGCGCCGCAACAGCGAGAACCTCCTGGTCCTCGCCGGCCAGGAGGCCGCGCGCAAGTGGAGCGAGCCGGTGCCGCTGGTCGACATCGCCCGCGCCTCGCTGTCGGAGGTCGAGAACTACGAACGCGTCCAGATCCAGATCCCGTCCGGCACGCTGATCGTCGGTCCGGCCGTCACCGACGCCGTCCACCTGCTGGCCGAGCTGATCGAGAACGCGATCTCGTTCTCCCCGCGCGAGAGCAAGGTCGCGGTCACCAGCACGCCTGCCGAGGGCGGCGTGCTGGTCACCATCAACGACCTGGGCATCGGCATGAGCCAGGAGGAGCTGGCCGAGGCCAACTGGCGCCTGGCCAACCCGCCGGTGGTGGACGTGTCGGTGTCACGGCGCATGGGCCTGTTCGTGGTCGGCCGGCTGGCGCTGCGGCACGGCATCAGGGTCCAGCTCAGCATGCGGGAGACCGGTGGCCTGAGCGCGCTGGTCATGCTGCCCGACATGCTGATCACCAGCGCGGCCGGGGTGCCGCAGCAGGGCGGGCAGTACGAGGCGTTCACGTCGTTCGACCCGAGCATGTTCGGGCAGCCGTCGACGAACGGATCGGGACCGCGGCACTCGACGCCTTCCGCCGATCCGTCCTTCCAAGTGGTGGACACGGAGTGGCCGGGCTCGGTGCCCGCGCCGGGGACCGGCTCCTGGCCGTCCTTCGGCGACCAGCCCCCGGCGTTCGGTGAGCAGCCCGGGTTCGGTGAACAGCAGCCTGCGGCGTTCGGTGAGCAGCCCGGGTTCGGCGGGCAGCAGCCTGCGGCGTTCGGTGAGCAGCAGGCAGGTGGGATGCCCGGTGGGGCGCCGGGAGGCGTGGCCGACGAGCCGCGCTGGCCGTCGTTCGCCGAGGAACCGCCTGTTGTCCGGCCGCAGGAGGAACAGCGCTGGTCCGAGGAGCCGCGCTGGCCGTCGTTCGCGGAAGAGGCGCCGCCGGCGCCCGCGCAGCCTCATTCGTTCGCGGAGAACCGGTGGCCGTCGTTTGCCGAGCAGCCACCGCCCTTGCCGGAGGAGGAGCCTCGCTGGCCCTCGTTCGCCACTGAGCCGCCGAAGGACCAGCAGGAGCCGGCCCCGTGGTCGTCCTTCGCCGACCCGATGCCGCGCAGGTCGATGTTCGAGTCGGAGGACTTGCCGCGGCCGCAGTACGGCGATGACTACCGCGCCCCGTTCGGTGAGCAGCCCCAGCCTGCCGACAGGTTCCAGCAGAATGGGCACGGCGACTACGATCCGTTCGGGCCCGGCCGCTACTCCTCCCAGGACATGACCGGCCCGCTGCCGGTCGTGCGCAACTCGCCCATGGAGGAGCACGGCGAGGAGTTCCTGCCGATCTTCTCGTCGGTTGGCTCCGACTGGTTCCGCCGGCCGGATCCCGAGCAGCTGAGGCCGCGCTCCGAGCCGCCGTTCCCGGCCGATCAGCACGCGCAGGCCGGGCCCTCGTTCGAGGAAGAGTCCGAGACCACCGCCGTGCACCCGGCCATCCCCTCCGACGCGCCCGCGTCTCCGGGGACGACGCCGCTGCCCCAGCGCAAGCCCGGCCAGTCCGGTGCAGGCGGGTCCTGGTCCTCGCCCGCGGACTCCGGCTTCCAGGCCGCGCAGGCGGCCGCCCAGCCCGCGCAGGGCGGCACCACGGCCTCGGGCCTGCCGCGCCGCGTCCCCAAGGCCAACCTGGTCCCCGGTACGGCCAGCCTCGCCGAGCCCCAGCCCACGTCGCCGGCGCCGCAGATCTCGCCAGAGCGACTGCGTAACCGGCTCTCCAGCTTCCAGCAGGGTGTCCGGCAAGGCCGAGCGTTCACCCGCGGTGAAGAAAATGAGGAGGACAAATGAGAGAGATGAGCCAGGGAGCGCGTGGCATTAGCTGGCTGATCACGGATTTCGTGAACAATGTGCCAGGTGTCGCGCACACGGTCGTGGTCTCGTCTGACGGCCTGCCGCTGGCCTTCTCCGAGGGGTTTCCCAAGGACCGGGCCGATCAGCTCGCGGCGGTCGCCTCGGGCGTGATCAGCCTGACCCAGGGCGCCGCGCGGGTCTTCGAAGGCGGCATGGTGACGCAGACCGTCATCGAGATGCAGCGCGGGCTATTGATGATCATGTCCATCAGCGATGGATCCTGCTTGGCGGTCCTGGCCGCGCCCGACTGTGACATGGGCCTGGTGGCGTACCAGATGACCCTGCTGGTCGAGCGTGCGGGGCAGGTGCTGACTCCGGCCGTACGCGCTGAGCTGCAAGCGGCCCGCCCCCGCTAGCGCGGGGGTGTGTGAACGGAGATCATAGTGACAGGTCAGGGTTGGGCTGGTGATAGCACTCCGCCGCATCCGGCGGCTCCCCGTCCGCAGAAGCCGAGCTCCCTGGTACGGCCGTATGCCGTGACCGGGGGGCGCACGGCCCCGCGGATGAAGTTCGCCATGGAGGCACTGGTGTCCTCCGTGACGTCGGAATACCAAGACATTTCCCTACTGAGTCCGGAGTATCAGGCGATCATCCAACTGACTCGGAACGTCCGGTCGGTTGCTGAGATCTCCGCCCTTTTACGCCAGCCCCTTGGTGTGGTCCGGGTGCTGATCGCCGACATGGCGTCGGAGGGCCTGATCCGCGTGCACCAGCCTGCGCTGGACGCGGGAAAGCCGGACCTCAACTTGCTCGAAAGGGTGCTCAGTGGACTTCGCAGGCTCTAGCCCCGGCCTGACCTCGACGAAGATCGTCGTGGCCGGGGGTTTCGGCGTGGGCAAGACGACGTTCGTGGGTGCGGTGTCGGAGATCCTCCCGCTCACCACGGAGGCGGTCATGACGGACGCCTCCGCTCACGTCGATGACGTCTCGCTCACGCCGAACAAGACGACCACGACCGTCGCCATGGACTTCGGCCGCGTCTCGCTGGACCGTGAACTGATCCTTTACCTGTTCGGCACGCCTGGACAGCACCGGTTCTGGTTCATGTGGGACGACCTGGTCAAGGGCGCGATCGGCGCGGTCGTGCTGGTGGACACCCGCCGCCTGGCCGACAGCTTCCCGGCCATCGACTACTTCGAAGAGGCGAAACTGCCGTTCGTGATCGGTGTCAACGGCTGGGACGGCCAGTTCGCGCACGGCGAGGAGGATATCCGCGAGGCCATGTCGGTCGGCGGCCACATCCCCATCGTCCGCCTGGACGCCCGGCAACGAGAGTCCGTCAAAGCGACCTTGATCACGTTGGTGGAGCACGCCCTGACCCGCCACATGCACACGCCCGTATAGACGTTTCCCGGGTGCCGCCCGGTCGTAGGTTCCACGGCGGCACCCACGGGTTCACCAGCGCGGCAGCGGGTTCATGGGCGGGAGCGGCTTGTCGTACAGCCAGGCGGACAGCAGCGGTCCCACCGGCCGTGAGGCGTGCCGGTGGACGTGGGCGGCGAACCCCATGGTGGTGACGCTCCCGTGCCGCCGCTCCGCCGTCCAGGCGCGCAGGACCGTGAAGAAGACCTGGTCGCCCAGGGCCCGGCGCAACGCGTGCAGGGTCAGCGCGCCCCGCTTGTAGACGCGGTCGTCGAACAGCATGGCCGGGCCGGGGTCGGCCAGGGCGAAGTCCTGGGGGAGCAGCGCGAGCCTGTGGTGCCAGCGCTGGGCGTGCTCGTCGGCGGAGGGGCCGCCGGACGCCTCCGACCAGAGCCACTCGGCGTAGGCGGCGAATCCCTCCTGCAGCCAGATGTCGCGCCAGCAGGCCACGGTGAGGCTGTTGCCGAACCACTGGTGCGCCAGCTCGTGCGCGATCAGGCGCTCGGACCCGCGCATGCCGTCGACATGGTTCCTGCCGAAGATCGACATGCCCTGGGCCTCGACCGGGATGTCCAGGTCGTCGTCGGCCACCACGACGGTGTAGCCGCTGAACGGATAGGGCCCGAACAGGTCGGTGAACAGCGCCATCATCTCGCCTTGCCGGCCGAAGTCCCGCCGCACGCGGGTGGCGAGGCGCGCCGGGTGGGCCAGCCGGGTTCCGGCGACCTCGGCGAGCTGGTAGCGCCCGATCTGCACGCTCGCCAGATAGCTCGCCATGGGCTCGCTCTGGTCGTAGGTCCACGTCGTGTTCCCGGCCGCGCGGCGCCGCTCGACCAGCACGCCGTTCGCGATGGCCTGGTACGGCGACGCGGTGGTCACAGAGATCCGGTAGGACGCCTTGTCGCCGGGCCGGTCGTTGCACGGGAACCAGGAAGGCGCGCCAATCGGCTGGCCGGCCACGAGCGCGCCGTCGGTCAGCTCCTCCCAGCCGAGGCCGCCCCAGGGGCTCGGCACCGGCACGGGGCTGCCGGAGTAACGCACCTCGACCTCGGCCCGCGCTCCCGCCGGCAGCGGACGCGGCAAGGTCACGCGCAGTTTGCCCTTGCCGGGCGAATATCGGGCCGAGCCGCCGTCCACCGTGACGCTCGACACCCGGAACTTGCCGAGGTCCAGGTCGAGGGCGGTAAGGGGCTCGGCGGCGGACACCGTCAGCCTTGCCGTGCCGTCGAGCCGGTTGGCCGGGACCCGGTACTTCAGCGTCAGGTCGTAGTGCGTGACGCCGTACCGGTGGTCGCCGTGCCCTGGGAAATACGACGTCATCGCCACGCCGAGATGGGGTTGCCGAACCACCTGGCCCGGCTCGGCACGGTCTCACCGCGCATGACCAGCGAGGCGGGACCGATCGTGGTGTCGGAGCCCACCCGCGCGGCCGGCAGCACCACGCCGTGCGGTCCCAGCGTCGCGCCGGCCTCGAGCGTCACCGTGTCCATGCTCATGACCCGGTCATGGAAGAGATGCGTCTGCAGGACACAGCCCCGGTTGACGCAGGCCCCGTCGCCAAGCGTCACCAGATCCGCTTCGGGAAGCCAGTACGTGTCACAGGTGACTCCATGCCCGATCCGTGCCCCAAGTGAGCGCAGCCACACGTTCAGCGGCGCAGTGCCCAGCCACGGCTGCGCGAACCAGGGCGCCGCCAGCACCTCGACGAAGTTGTCCGCCAGCTCGTTACGCCACACGAACGAGCTCCACAGCGGCTGGTTCCCAGTCCGGATCCGGCCGACCAGCGCCCACTTGGCGGCCGTCGCGACCGCTGCCGCGACCACCCCGGCGGCCAGCATGACGACACCGGCCAGGGCGGCCGTCACGGCGAAGCCGTACCGGGCCGCGAGCCCTTCGAAGGCGGCTGCGACCAGGACGGCGAGCGCGACCGCGCACATCGCGGGCACCACGCGGAACCCCTCGACGAGGGCCCTGGCGGCCTTGAACCGCGCGGGCGGGTCGTAGGTCCGGCTCCGGTCGGCCTCTTCGGCGGTGCGGCGCAGCTCGATGGGCGGCATGCCCACGTACGACGAGCCGGATTTTGCCTTCTTCGGCGCTGCCGACAGCACCCCGACCAGGCCGTCCTTGGGCACCTTGCGCCCCGGTGCGGTCATTCCGGAATTGCCGAGGAAGGCGCGCTTGCCGATGCGCGCGGAGGCGATGCGCATCCAGCCGCCGTCCAGCTCGTACGGGGCGAGCATCGTGTCGTCCGCCAGGAAGGCGCCGTCGCCGACCGACGTCATCGTCGGCAGCGCGAGGACCGTGGACAGTTCGACGCCGCGGCCCACCTTCATGCCGAGGGCCCGCAGCCACGCGGGGGTCAGGACGCTCGCGTACAACGGGAAGAGCCAGACGCGTGCCGCGGCCATCAGCCGTCCCGTCGCCCAGGCCTGCCACGCCTGGCGGCTGTGCACCGGGTGGTTCCCCGGACGCAGGCGCAGCCCGAGCAGCCGCACGCTGACCAGCGTGACCAGGGCGAAGGCCGCCATGCCGGTGATCGTCGCCAGCGGCACGCCGGCCAGGGCGGAGGCGAGAGCCTCGCCGAGCGTGCGCGCGTCCCCGGCGAACGCCGCCAGAACAGCGAGGCCGGCCCCGGCAGCGACCGCCGGGAGCAGGCTGAGCGCGATGGCGGTCAGACTGTACAACGTCGCCCAGAAGCGGGTCCGGACGGCTCGCTCTCCTGGTTTGCGTGACTTGCCCTGCCGGAACGCCGGCACGCCTGCCCAGAGCTCGCCTGCGGGCACGGTGCCGGCGACCGCCGATCCCGGGGCGATCCTGGAGTTCTTCCCGATCCTCGCACCGGGCAGCAGCGTCGAGCGGGACCCGACGGTGGCGCCCGCGCCGATCCGGATCTCGCCGATGTGCAGCAGGTCGCCGTCGTACCAGTGGCCGCTGAGGTCGACCTCCTGCTCGACCGACGCGCCCCGGCCCAGCCTGAGCAGTCCTGTGACGGGCGGAGGCGAGTGCAGATCGGACTCCGCGCCGACCTTGGCGCCGAGCATCCGGGCGTACCACGTCATCCAGGGGGCGCTGGCCAGGTCGGGGACGCCGAGCCTGGCCGCGAACTGCTCGGCGAACCACAGTCTCAGATGCACGCCCCCACCGCGTGGGTGGCTGCCCGGCCGTACGCCGCGCAGCAACAGCCGGGCCAGCCCCGCGGACAGGCCCATCCGCCCCATGGGGGTGACGAACGCCAGCGCGCCCAGGGCGACCCACCACCAGGACAGGGCCGGTGCCCACGGCGGCGCGAGCAGGTTGTTGAGCGCCGCCAGCAGCACGATCCACCGCATCGCGCCGGCCGTGAGCAGCGGAACCATGAGCAACGACTGCACGAGAGCGGCCCGCCGGGGCATGGGCGACACGGGCGGCCGCGCCGGCTCCCGCTCGCCTCTCGCGATCAGGAGCCGCGCCAGCCCGGCGAGCGTCGGCTGTGCGTACACGTCGCCCACCGCCACATCCGGATAGTCGGGGCGCAGCACGGACACCAGCCGGGCCGCGGCCAGGCTGGTGCCGCCGTCGGCGAAGAAGTCCGCATCCGGTCCGTCCGGCGCGACGCCGAGGATGCCGGTCCACCGCTCCGCGAGCAGCGCCTCGGCCGGGCTCCACACGGCCGCGGGCGCGGACGGCTCGGTCAGCGGCCAGGGCAGCGCGTCACGATCGATCTTGCCGGAGGTCCTCGTCGGGAGCGAGTCGACCGGCGCCAGGCGCGGCACCAGGGCGGCGGGGAGCGAGCCGGCGAGCAGCTCGCGCGCCTCACCTGCGTCGAAGCCGGGTCCTGTGACGACATACCCCACGAGCACCTGGTGGCCGCCGCCCGCGGTGCGGACCGCGGCGGCCGCGCCGGTGACGCCAGGCAACGCTTGCAACGCGGCGTCCACCTCGCCCAGCTCGATCCTGCGCCCGCCGAGCTTCACCTGGTCGTCGGCCCGGCCGACGAAGACGAGGCCCTCGGGCTCGGCCCGGACGAGATCACCGCTGCGGTAGGCGCGTTCCCAGCCCAGCGACGGCAGCGACGCGTACTTCTCGGCGTCTTTCACCGGGTCCAGGTAACGGGCCAGCCCCACGCCCCCGATGACGAGTTCGCCGGTCTCACCCATGGCCACCGGCTCACCCGAGTCGCCGATCACCGCCAGGTCCCACCCGTCGAGGGGCAGCCCGATGCGCACGGGACCCTCGCCGGTGAGTCGCGCCGCGGAGGCCACCACCGTCGCCTCGGTGGGCCCGTAGGTGTTCCACACCTCCCGCCCCGGTACGGCGAGCCGCTCGGCCAGCTCGGGAGGGCATGCCTCGCCGCCGAAGATGAGCAGCCGGATCCCGGCGAGGTGCTCGACGGGCCAGAGCGCGGCCAGCGTCGGCACGGTCGAGACCGCTGTCACGCGCTGGGCGGCCAGCCAGGGGCCCAGGTCCATCCCGGTGCGTACGAGGGCTCGCGGCGCGGGCACGAGGCAGGCGCCGTGTCGCCAGGCCAGCCACATCTCCTCGCACGACGCGTCGAAGGCCACGGAGAGCCCGGCCAGCACCCGATCGCCGGGGCCCAGCGGCCGCTCCGGCAGGAAGAGTCCCGCTTCGGCGTCGGCGAAAGCGGCCGCGGACCGGTGCGTCACCGCGACCCCCTTCGGCCTGCCGGTGGACCCGGACGTGAAGATGATCCACGCGTCGTCGTCCGGGAGCGGCGCCTCCGCAGCCCTCCCCACGCCCCCGGACAGTGGCGCAGCGGTCCCCGCGCCGCCGTGCATCGTCAGCTTGCCGGAGAGAACGGCGTCGACCCCGGCTTCGGCGAAGACCAGTTCGGCGCGCTCGTCCGGATCGTCGGCGTCGACGGGCACGTACGCGGCGCCGACCGCGAGCACGGCGAGGATGGAGACGTACAACTCGGCGGTTCCCGAGGCGATGCGCACGCCGACTCTGGCGCCGCGGCCGACCCCGGCGTCCGCGAGCTCGGCCGCGACCCGGTCCACCTCGGCGCGCAACGAGCGGTAGTCGAGGCGCACGGTGCCGTCGTCCAGCGCGGGCGCCTCCGGATGACGGCGCGTCGTCTCGTCGAGGATGTCGAGCAACGTGCGCGGTGGCGGCGCGAGCATGCCGGCGGGATAGACGGCGGACGCGGTCCTAGGGCGTAAATCGGCCGAGTGACGAGACAATGCTGCTCCCTGAGTCAGGCGGTCGGTGGCGCCTGCCCAGGAGGCATCTGCCGCGCATCCACATCATCCGCCACTTTCGTGGCGATCGCGCCACCCCCGTGCCCAACGACCGCTGTATCCGCTGCTATTCCGCGACCTGCGCCGGACTGGTGTTCCACGCGCCGCGTCACATTCCTCCCTCGCCGCGGGTCAGCGCAGTAGAGACCCACGAAAGGAAGGAAGACATCATGTCACCGATTCTGGTCACCGGCGGGACGGGCACGCTGGGGCGCCTGGTGGTGCCGCTGCTGCGGAAGGCCGGTTGCGAGGTAAGGGTGCTCAGCCGGGGCGGCCACGAGCCCGAGAACGGCATCGAGTACGTGACCGGCGACATGTCCACCGGTGAGGGGCTGCAGGCCGCGGTGGACGGCGTCGAGACGATCGTGCACTGCGCGGGAAGCGCCAAGGGCGATGAGGTCAAGGCCCGCAACCTGGTGCAGGCGGCGTCGCGGGCGGGCGCCCCGCATGTGGTGTACATCTCGGTCGTCGGCGCCGACCGGGTCCCGGTCGTCAGCGGCATCGACCGCGCCATGTTCGGCTACTTCGCGGCCAAGCGGGAGGCCGAGCAGGTCATCGCCGCGTCCGGACTGCCGTGGACCACGCTGCGCGCCACCCAGTTCCACGACTGGGTCTGGACGACGCTGGGGACGATGGCCAAGCTGCCGGTGCTGATGACGTGGGGCGGTGCCAGGTTCCAGCCGGTCGACGCAGGCGAGGTGGCGGCCCGGCTGGTCGAGCTCGCCCTGGACGAGCCCGCCGGGCTCGTGCCCGACATCGCCGGGCCGCGCGTGTACAGGATGGAGGAGCTGGCCCGCGACTACGTGAAGGCCACCGGCAAACGCCGGCTGATCCTGCCGGTCCGGAGCCCGGGCAAGGCCGCGGCCGCGTTCCGAGCCGGCGCCAACCTTGCCCCGGAGCGCGCCGTCGGCCGCCGGACATGGGAGGACTTCCTGGCCGAGCAGAAGCGCCGAGGCCGCTAAGAGGGGACCGGCACTGCGGGGAGCAGCAGAGGCGCGGCCGCGGTGCGGAGCTCGTCGCTGAACGGCGCCGGCCGGAAGGTGGAGGGATCCAGGTTGACGTTGACGCGATAGCCCTCCGCGTGCACCACCGAGCGGTCCGCCGACAGCACGCGGAAGCCGTACACCCCGCTCGTACGGCCAAGACGATCGATCCAGAAGTGCACCAGCGGCTCGCCCACCCCCGCGATAGGCACGTTGTAGGTCACCTTGAACTCCCGCACGGCCAGGAACACGTCCTTGAACGCCGACGCGGCGGCGTCGGGGGCCCAGCCGAGCCGGTGCCAGTAGGCGCTGATCGCCCGCTCGACCAGCAAGGCATACCGGGAGTTGTGCAGCAGGCCCATCGCGTCGAGGTCATCGAAATGCACCTGGACAGGCTCACAAACGCCGTATTCCATCATGTCAATCCTTCGGGAGCAGCTCAGGGTGAGGGGAGAGGGTGCGCAGCCGCTGGAGCACGGCGCGGCGGGCATGAGCGAGAACGGCCGGCCCGTCGAGCAGCCGGGAATGGATGATGACCATCTCGCCGAGTGCGTCGATCTCGTAGGCGAGCTGGGCCGGATCCACGCTCTCGGCCAGCTCGCCCAGCTCCACGGCGCCGGCCACCAGCCGCCTGATGAACTCCTGCCACTCGCGCATGGCCCGCGCGAGGCGGTCGTGAACGGGGCCGGGCCGGTCGTCGAACTCGGCCTGCACGGCGAAGAAGAAACACCCGCCGGGCAGCACGCCGTCGCCGTAGAACGCCAGCCGTGCCTCGTGCAGCGCGAACAGGCGCCGTACGCCCGCGGGGGCGCGCAGGGCGGGCTCGACCACCTGCTCGGTCCATTGGCGGGTGGCCCATTCCACCGCATCAAGCTGCAGTTGCTCCTTGTCGCGCCAGTGCGCGAAAAGTCCGGACTTGCTGATGCCGGTCGTCGTCGCCAGCCGCCCCAAGGAGAGCCCGGCCAGGCCTTCGACCGAGGCCAGCCCCACCGCCTGCTGGAGGATCGTCTCGCGGCTGCGCATCCCCCGCAGCAGCCGGCCGTCTTGCGTCATGCGGCCCAGACTATATGAACGACCGATCGGTCGTAAAGTTGAGCCGGGAATGCCGGGCCGTGCACCCGCGTTGAGGCGGGCAGATGTAATTGAATGTTCAACAGCCAGGAGGGGTCATGCCCGCCATCACCGCCGACACCCTGACGCTGCCGCGCGTCGCCGTCCCCGATCCGACCGCGGTCGCACGCCGCCCCGTGCGGTCGGTGACGACCGCGCCCAGCGGGTTCGAGGGCGAGGGCTTCCCGGTGCGGCGCGCCTTCGCCGGCGTGCCGCAGTCAACGCTGGACCCGTTCATTCACATGGACCAGATGGGCGAAGTCGAGTACGCCCCCGGCGAGCCCAAGGGCACCCCCTGGCACCCGCACCGCGGCTTCGAGACCGTCACCTACATCATGGACGGCATCTTCGAGCACCAGGACTCCAACGGCGGCGGTGGCACGATCACCGACGGCGACACGCAGTGGATGACCGCGGGCTCCGGGCTGCTGCACATCGAGAAGCCCCCGGAGCACCTGGTGGTGTCGGGCGGGCTGTTCCACGGTGTTCAGCTGTGGGTCAACCTGCCCCGCGCCCACAAGTTCCACCTGCCCCGCTACCAGGACATCCGCGGTCGCCAGACGGCGCTGCTCGCCTCGGCCGACGGCGGCTCGCTGCTGCGGGTGATCGCCGGTGAGCTGGACGGGCACGCCGGTCCCGGCGTCACGTTCACCCCGATCACGATGGTGCACGCGACCGTGAGCCCAGGAGCGCGGCTGGAGCTGCCGTGGAACCCCGGCTTCAACGCGCTCGCGTACGTGCTGGCCGGGCAGGGCTACGCCGGGGACGAACGCCGGCCGGTACGCAAGGGACAACTGGCCGTCTTCGGCCAGGGCGGGGCGCTCACCGTCGCCGCCGACACCACCCAGCCCCAGGCCGAGCCCAACCTGGAGGTGCTGCTGCTCGGCGGGCAGCCGATCCGGGAGCCGGTCGTGCACTACGGCCCCTTCGTGATGAACACCCGCGCCGAGATCGTTCAGGCGATGGAGGACTACCAGGCCGGCCGCCTGGGCGTCGTCCCCGCCGAGCGCGTTCCGCACGCCGAGGGGCCCGTCCCGGGAAAGGAGTGACATGGTGATCGAGAACCTGGCCGAGGAGTACGAGCGCGGCCGCCTGTTCTTCGCCGCGGAGGACTACATCGGGGCCGCTCGCATCCTGGCCGGGGTGGTCGAGGCGGCCCCGGAGAACCTGGCGAGCCGGCTGCTGCTGGCCCGCGCCTACTACCACTCGGCCCAGCTCGGCCGGGCCGAAGCCGAGCTCCGGCTGGTCCTGGAGCGCGACCCGGCCGAGGGGTACGCCTGCCTGCTGCTCGGCCGGACGCTGCAGCGCCAGAACAGGCCGAAGGACGCGGAGCCGTACCTGCGGCTGCATGCCGCGATGACCGGAGAGTGACCCGCCTACACGCGCTGCAGCAGGAGGGAGACGAAGCCGAGCACGCCACGGTAACCGGTGAGCCACATGTCACGGTGCTGTCTCATGGCGGCCATGGCCTGCTCGCCGTCGGGGCCGGGGTTGGCGGCGGCCCAGCGGGCCAGGGTGCCGGTCCACGACAGCTCGTACTCGTCCCATTCGGCCACGTCGCTCACATGGCCGTAGACGGTCAGCCAGCCGCCGGACTCGGCCGCCGCGATCGTGCCCGCCAGGTCCGGGAACGTGCCGATGGCCTCGGCGAGGGCGGGATCGGGAGTGCGCTCCCAGAATCCCTCGCCGACCAGCGCCAGCCCGCCGGGACGGACGAAGCGGGACACGGCGTCCATGGTCTCCTTCAGCCCGCCGAAGGCGTGGGTGGAGCCTACACAGAGCACCAGGTCGTACGGGTCGGTGGCGGGGAAGTCCGCGGCGGGCGTCAGATGCAGTGACAGCCGGTCGGTCAGGCCACGGGCGGCGGCGGCGCTTTCGGCGGCGGAAATGGCGTGCGGAGAGAGGTCCACGCCGTCGGCGACGGCCGATGGGACGAGCTCGAGCGCCCGCAGCGACCACGCGGCCTCGCCGCAGCCGAGGTCGAGGATGCGGGCGCCGTCCGGCAGCTCCGCCCGGCGCAGCAACCGGTCGAGGTTGTCGTCCGTGATGGGGGTGGCGATCGGATGGTCGCGGTGAGCGATGGCGCTGATCAGCTGCCGGTCCATGCGGCCCCTTCTCAGACGGCGGCCGCGTGGCCGCGGACCAGGCGGCCGACCTCGGCGCGCAGGTGCACGAAGTCGGGGTGCTCGCGGGTGGAGATCTGGTCGCGGGGCCCAGGCAGGTCCACCTTGAGGTCGCCGACCACGTGCGCGGGGGCCTTGGACAACACCACCACGCGGTCGCCGACGTAGACGCTCTCGTCGATGTCGTGCGTGATGAGCACGATCGTCATCTGGTGGTGGCCGCGCACCTTGAGCACCAGGTCTTCCAGGTCCTCCCTGGTCTGTGCGTCCACCGAGCCGAACGGCTCGTCCATGAGCAACAACGACGGCCGGTACGCCAGCGCCCGCGCGATCGCCACCCGCTGCTGCATGCCGCCCGACAGCTGGAACGGGTATTTGCGCTCCGCGCCCGACAGCCCCACCGACTCCAGCGCCTCCAGGGCGGCCTCGCGGCGCGCCTTCTTGTCCATGCGCCTGCGGCGCAGCGGCAGGGCCACGTTGTCGGCCACCGACATCCACGGGAACAACGAGCGGCTGTAGTCCTGGAAGACCACGGCCAGGTTGTCCGGCGTCTGGCGCACGAGATTGCCCTCGACCTTGACCTCGCCGCCCGTCGGCGTGATCAGGCCGGCGATCGACCGCAGCAGCGTCGACTTCCCGCAGCCCGACGGCCCGACGATGCACAGCAGCTCGCCCGCGGCGACGCTCAGGTTGAGGCCTTCGATGGCGTGGTGCGCGTTCGGGCTACCGCCGCCGTAGACGTGGGAGAGGTTGTCTATCTCGAGCATGGAGTTCCTTGGGGGGCGGGACCGGCATCAGCACAAGACTGTAGCGGAGCAGGGAAAGCTGGACATGTCGGTCAGGTAAACCTGTTCAGGGCGCTGATCCTACTCCGTGAGTCGCTGGGCGGAGTGGTGCCAGCCGAGCACCCGGCGCTCCACGATGAGGAACAGTTCGTTCAGGAGGTAGCCGAGCACCCCGAGCAGCACGATCCCGGCCCACATGGACAAGGGGTCGGTCTGGTCCTTGGCGAAGGTGATCTGGAATCCGATGCCGTTCGTGGTGCCCGGCAGCAGTTCGGAGAACACCATGACGATCAAGGACAGCGACAGGGCCAGCCGCAGCCCGGCGAACATCTTGGGCAACGCCGACGGCAGGATCACCAGGCGCAGCCGCTGGGCCCGCGTCAGCCGGAACACCTGGCACGTCTGCAGGTGCATGGGCTCCACCGAGCGGGCGCCGTCGGCGGTGTTGAGCAGCACCGGCCACAGGATGCTGAACATGATGAACGCCAGCTGCATCCGCAGCCCGAACCCGAACACCAGGAACACGCTGACCAGCGCGGGAGGCGGGATCGCCCGCAGGAACTGCAGCACCCCGTCGAGATAGTCGTACACCCGCGCGGACAGCCCCACCGCCAGCCCGAGCACGACGCCGGCCAGCGCGCCGCCGATGAACCCGGCGGTCATCCGGCCGAGGCTCGGCAGGATGTTCTCGATGGCCGCGTCGGTCAGGAACACCGTGGCGGGCGGCCCGGAGAACCACATCGTGTGCATCCGCGCCACGATCATGCTGGGCGCCGGGAAGAACGGGCTGCCCGCCGCCCTGGTGGCGGTCTCCCAGACCACGATCAGCACGACGAGCACCAGCCAGCGGAACGCCGCCGTCCGCACGCCCTTGCGTCGCGCGAACGTGGTCCTGGTCGCGAACGTGGCGACCTCTGCCGTGGCTTTCATCCCGGCTCTCCCAACCGCGCGTGATGCCAGCGGAACGCCAGCCGCTCGGCCGCGACCAGCAACGCGTTCACCGCGACCCCGAACAGCCCCACCCAGCACGCCCCGGCCAGGATGTCGGTCATCCGCGCGGGCATGGCGATGCCGGCGAAGAAGATGAACACGCCGATGCCCTCACCCCGGCCGGCCACGATCTCGGTGCTCACGGTCAGGATCAGCGCCACCCCGGTGGCCAGCCGGAAACCGGTCATGATGAAGGGTGCCGACGACGGCAGCGAGACCCGCAGGAGCACGGACAACGGGCCGAAGCCGTACGACCTGAGCGATTCCTTGGCCAGCGGGTCCACGCCGCGCAGGCCGTACATCGTGTTGTAGAGGATGGGCCACAGCGAGGCGTAGACCACGAGCGTGACGCGCAGCTGCAGACCTGTGCCGATCATGAGCGCCACCAGCGGGATCAGCGCGACGGACGGGATCGGCCGCAGGAACTCCACGACCGAGCGGGACGCGGCGTCGATGATCGGCACGCTGCCGAGCAGCAGGCCCAGCGGAACGGCGATCAACGCCGCGATGCCGAGCCCCATGGCCCAGGCGAGCAGGCTCGTCAGGGCGTGCCCGCGGAAGGCCGGGTCGAACACGAGCGCCATGCCCCGCCCGGCGATCTCCGTGACGGGCGGCAGGTACTCGGAGGAGACCAGGCCGGTCCGGCTGAGCAGCTCGATCAGCGCGGCGAAGGCGAGGGCTCCGGCCGCCCGGCGCGACCACCTTGTGGCGGTCCCGGCCGGGCGGGCGCGGGCCAAGGTCTGAGCGCTCACCCGGAGGTCGTCGGCGACATGAGGGACTTGACCTCGATCGCCTTGCCGAGCCACTTGGCCTCCAGCATCCAGTCGGCCACGCGTTGCAGCCGGACCGGGTTGTCGTTGCTGGAGAAGTACGGGAACGTGACGGTGGCCGCGGTGGCCGCGTCGATCTGGGTGAAGGTCGGCAGCACCTTGGCCACCGCCTCGCGGTTGTTCTCCATCAGCTTGGCCGCGTTGTGGATGGCCCGCTGGAACGCCGCCGCGACCTTCGGGTTCTTGTCGTACCACTCCTGGGTGCTGACGTATCCGGAGATCGGGAACTCGGCCGCGGGGCCGGAGGCCGGGTCGAGGATCTTGCGTGCGCCCATCGAGGCCGTGGCCGCCGTGACCATGGGCTCGCCCAGGTAGGCGGCGTCGATCTGGCCGCCTTTCCACGAGGTCATGATGTTCTGGAACGTCACCGGGACGTACTTGATCGAGGCGGGGTCGACGTTGTTGGCCTTGAGCACCTGGGTGAGGGCCAGCTCCTGGAAGTTCCGCAGGACGTTCACGTTGATCGTCTTGCCTTCGAGGTCCTTGGCCGTCTTGATGGGCGAGTCGGGCAGGGCCATGATGCTCAGCGAGTCAGGGGCGGCCCGCGAGCCCTCGGCCAGGATCCGCAGCTTGAGCGAACCCTTGTCGTGGGCGGCGAACATGGACACGTAGTTGCCGAACATGGCGTCGATCTCGCCGTTCAGCAACATGGGGATGGCCTCGGGCGCGGCCTGGACGACCTGCGGGGTGACCTCCAGCCCCTCCTTCTCGAAGAGCTTCTGGTCGATGGCGACGTAGATGGCCGCGCTGTCGATCGCCGGCAGTGTGGCGATCTTGATCTTCGTCTTCTCCAGGCCACCGGCGGTGGCGGATGGTGGCGCGCTGGCAGTAGGGGAGCCGCCCGTGCTGCACGCGACGGCGCCGAGTGTCAAAGCTAATCCGATGATGGCGGCCCTGGCGGGATGGCCAAGCCTCATGTCAGGGACTCCCTTCAGATGGAGCCGGGGGGTGAGGGGGACCGGGCGGTTTCTGCTGCCGGGGTTGTGTGCCTGACGCACAACAGGGATTGACCGTAGCACCAAATTGGTGGTCATTATGGCGAAGATAACACTTGTGGTTGCAATGCCCGTTTGTCGCTATATCGTGAAATTTTGACGAGATGTAAGAAACTGAGTGTTTGTCCATTTTGGGAAAGGTGGTGTCGACGGGACCTCCGTTACTGCTGGGACAGATCTCGCTCTGCGTTCTCTGGGGCTGAAGTGGCTCTTGGGACGCTTGATATTGGGTGTTTTCCCAGATAGATGGTGGTCTACCGATTCAGTCCAATTTTTCGGACAATCAGGGATAAACACCTCATCGGGGCACTATTGGTGGTTGGCCCTAGCTAACCCGTGTGCTCAAATGGCGCTTATCTCGACGTACATATTGCCCCACGTGCATTTACCTGCATGGTCACCGAGAATTCCCCTCCCGGGGCGAGAGGTAGCGAAGGCAAGTGAGAACGCAGAGCGCTGAAGCTTCCGCCGACCGCGAGCCGCGCGCGCACCAGAAGCGACGGCCTGCCGCATCGTCGTCTGGCAGGTTCGGGCTGGGCAACTGGCACGTGCGGTCGCGCCTCATCGCGCTGATCGTCGTTCCCACGGCCGTGGCCGTGGGCCTCGGCGGGCTGAACGTGATCACCTCGCTCAACGACGCCAGCACCTACCAGACCCTTCGAGAGGTCGCCGAGGTCAGCGAGCAGCTCGGGGCGGTCACCCACGAGCTGTCCTTCGAACGTGACGAGAGCGCCCTCTGGATCGCCCAAGGCCGCCCCGAGAACCGCGAGGCCCAGCTCCGCACCACCTACAGCCGGGTGAACGCGCTCATCGAGGAGGCCAAGAACCGGGCGCAGGCGATCACCGACACCCACGCCGAGGCCGTGCGGCCGGTGCTGCGGCGTCTGGAGGAGATCCCGACGCTGCGCGACACGGCCGTCAACGGGAAGATCCAGCCGCTGCCGATGATCCAGAAGTACTCGCAGATCATCGCGGCCCTTCTGCAGTTCCACGACCAGGTCGGCCAGGTAGCGGTCGACGACCAGGTCTCCGACAGCGCCAGCTCGACGGCCGCGATCGCCCGCGCCAAGGAGCAGGCGTCCAAGCAACGCGGCATCCTGGCCAGCGCGCTGGACAAGAAGGGCTTCGACAGCGGCGAGTTCGACGCGCTCACCGACGCCAAGTCGCGCGAGGAGAGTGAGGAGACGCTCTTCGGCACCCTGGCCAACCTCGAGCAGCTGGAGCTCTACCGCAACACCGTGGTCGGCCGGGACGTGGACCAGACGGACCTGTTCCGATTGCGTGCCATGGCGCAGTCGGCCGAGGGCAAGGAGCTGAGCATCGGCGTGCCGGCCAACAAGGACGTGGCCACATGGTTCGAGGTCAGCACCGGCAAGATCGACGCACTGCGCAGCGTGGAGAAGGAACTGGCGTCCTCGGTGATCCTGCGGGCCCGGACCCTGGAGGAAGGCGCCAACCGCTCGGCGCTGATCTCCGGGGGGCTCATCCTGGTCCTGCTGCTCGTGGTGGTCGCGATCATCTCGCTCATCGCCCGCTCGCTCATCAGGCCGCTGCGCAAGCTGCGCCACGAGGCACTCGACATCGCCGGGCATCGCCTGCCCGAGACCGTGCAGCAGCTGCGTGAGAGCGGCGAGGGCACGGTCGGCCCGGTCGTCCCGATCGGCGTGAACACCCATGACGAGATCGGCGAGGTGGCGCGGGCGTTCGACGAGGTGCACCGCGAGGCCGTGCGGCTGGCCGGCGAGGAGGCGCGGCTGCGCAGCAACGTCAACGCGATGTTCGTGAACCTGTCGCGGCGCAGCCAGACGCTGGTCGAGCGGCAGATCACCCTGATCGACGGCTTGGAGCAGGGCGAACAGGACGAGCAGCGGCTCGGGAACCTGTTCAAGCTCGACCACCTGGCCACCCGCATGCGGCGCAACAGCGAGAACCTGCTGGTCCTGGCCGGCCAGGACCCGCCGCGCCGGTGGAGCCAGCCGGTGAAGCTGGTCGACGTGGCGCGGGCCTCGCTGTCGGAGGTCGAGAACTACGAGCGCGTCGTGCTGCAGGTGCCCGACGGCGTCTCGGTGGCGGGACAGGCCGTCAACGACGTCATCCACCTGCTCGCCGAGCTGGTGGAGAACGCGTTGTCGTTCTCGCCGCGCGAGACCCGGGTGACGGTGTCAGGCAGCAGGATCGACGGCGGCGGCGTGATGTTGTCGATCACCGACTCCGGCATCGGCATGACGCAGGAGGAGCTGGTCCAGTCCAACGAGCGGCTGACCGACGCGCCGAGCGTCGATGTGTCGGTCTCGCGCCGGATGGGCCTGTTCGTGGTCGCCAGGCTGGCGCACCGCCACGGCATCCGGGTGCAGCTGCGCCCGCACAGCTCCGGTGGGCTGACCGCGATGGTGCTCATCCCGGAGAACATGCTCGGCTCCCAGGCGCCGACCTTCCCCGGCCAGCCGTCCTACAGCGGCAACCAGCCGCCGTCCTACAACCCGCCGGCCGTCTTCCCCGGTGACCCGCCTTCGCCGTTCGCACAGTCGCCCGCTGCGGGCGGTGACCAGCCGCCCGCGTTCGGCCGGCCGCCTGCCTTGGCGGGCGACCCTCCGCTCGCCTTCTCCGGCGCGGGGGGCGGCAGGGAGGAGCCGTACTCGGGACCGCATCCCGCGCCGCCCGCCACGGACTGGCCGGAGTCCGCCTACCAGATGGGCCCAGGCCACCCCTCCTTCCCGTCGAACGCCGGGCCGGGCGGCTGGCCGGCCCCGCCGACCCAGTGGCAGCCCGACGCCGGGGCCTGGTCCGCCGAGCCGCGCGGCGCCGGCGGCTACGACAGCTCCGACGTCTGGTCCCCGCCGCGCAACGCGGGCTGGAACGGCAGCAGCCTCCCCAAGCGGTCCGTGCCCGGCTGGAGCGGCGGAGACACGATGCCGCCGCAGCGGCCGGGGTTCGAGTTCACCGACGGCGAACCGGCGGCCACCGGCCCCATGCCGTCCGTCCCGCCCGCGTCCGCGGGCGACGACTACCTGCCGATCTTCGCCGCCGTGGAGTCCGCCTGGTTCGGGCGGGACAAGAGCTGGAGCTCCACCAAGGCGGACGAGGGCTGGAGCGCTGCGGAGGCGGTTGTGGAGCCGGCGCGTGGTGAATCGACGGCGGCGGGGCTGCCCAAGCGGGTGCCCAAGGCCAACCTGGTGCCCGGCTCGGCCGACACCTCGTCGGCGCCGAAGGGCGTCACGCCGATGCCGTCGGTGTCCCCGGACCGGGTGCGCAACCGGCTCTCCAGCTTCCAGCAGGGCTTCCGTGCGGCACGCGATGACATCCACGAGGGCAGGGCGGCGTTCACCTCTGGCCCGCGGAACGACGACAGGGAGGAGGGAGCATGAACGATTTGAGCCATGCGGCACGCGGGGTCGACTGGCTGATCACCGATTTCGTCAGTACGGTCCCGGGTGTCGCGCATGCGGTGGTCGTCTCATCTGACGGGTTGCCACTGGCGGCCTCGTCGGGTTTCCCGGCCGACCGGGCTGATCAGCTGGCCGCCATCGCGTCGGGGCTGGTGAGCCTGACGCAGGGGGCGGCCAGGGTGTTCGAGGGCGGTGCGGTCAATCAGACGATCGTGGAGATGCAGCGCGGGCTCATGCTGATCATGTCGATCAGTGACGGCTCGTGCCTGGCGGTGCTGGCCGCCCCGGACTGCGACATGGGTCTGGTGGCGTACCAGATGACACTGATGGTCGACCGCGCCGGTCAGGTGCTGACTCCGGCTGTGCGCGCGGAGCTGCGTGCCAGCCAGACCAGGTGATGTACACGTGACAGACCCACGATGGACCAGCCGCGAATGGGCGTCCCCGCCAGAGCCACAGGCCCAGTCGCAGCTGAACCCTGACCCCGCTTCGCCCGTCCGTCCGTACGCGGTGACAGGTGGACGGACGGCGCCGCGGGTCAAACTGGCGATGGAGGCTCTGGTGTCCTCGGCCACGGCCGAGCACCGGGAGTTCTCGCATATCACGCCGGAGTACCAGGCGATCAGTCAACTGTGCCGGCAGGTCCGGTCCGTGGCGGAGGTGTCGGCCCTGCTGCGGATCCCCCTCGGCGTGGCACGCGTGCTGATCGCTGACATGGCGGCCGAAGGCCTGGTCCGCGTGCACCAGCCACAGCTGGACGCCGGACGGCCCGACGTTAATCTGCTCGAAAGGGTGCTCAGTGGACTTCGCAGGCTCTAGCCCCGGCCTCACCTCGACGAAGATCGTGGTGGCTGGAGGTTTCGGGGTGGGCAAGACGACGTTCGTCGGTGCGGTGTCGGAGATCATGCCGTTGACGACGGAGGCGGTGATGACCGACGCCTCGGCGGGGATCGACGACCTCGGCATGACGCCGCTGAAGTCGACCACCACCGTCGCGATGGACTTCGGCCGGGTCTCCCTCGATCGTGACCTGATCCTTTATCTGTTCGGCACGCCTGGACAGCACCGGTTCTGGTTCATGTGGGACGACCTGGTGCGCGGCGCGATCGGCGCCGTCGTACTGGTGGACACCCGCCGTCTTGCCGACAGTTTTCCGGCGATCGACTATTTCGAAGAAGCGCAGCTGCCGTTCATCGTGGGCGTCAACGGCTGGGACGGCCAATATCCGCACAGCGACACCGAGGTGCGCGATGCCCTGACCCTGGCGCCGCACATCCCGCTGGTGCGGCTCGACGCCCGCAAGAAGGACTCGGTGAAGAGCACGTTGATCAACCTCGTCGAGCACGCGCTCACCGTGCGGATGGCCGTGCCGGGCTGGGGCGGTTAGCCCCCGGCGGCGCCAGGACACCCTGACGATCACGCCGGAGGCCCTCGCTCAGCGGGGACCGGCCTCGATGAGGCTCGCCCCGGAGCCCATCTCGATGACCTCGCCGATCGCCAGATCCGCCCGGCCGAGCAGCGCCGCGTATTCGTCGCGGCTGCGCTCCGCGCCCCCGTTGAAGATCGCCAGCATCCGCAGGTCGATGTCCTTGCCCAGATGCGGCGCCTCGTCGTCGGGCAACACCACCTCGAGGACCAGGACGCGACCGCCCGGGTTCATGGCCTGGCGGACGTTGCGCAGGATCTTGACGGCGTCCTCGTCGTCCCAGTTGTGCAGCACACTGGCCAGCAGGTAGACGTCGCCGCCGGCCGGGACCGAGGCGAAGAAGTCACCCGCGACGACCTCCGCCCGGTCCGACAGGCCCGCCGCGGCCAGCGTGCGCGCGGCGTGGGCGGTCACGTGCTCCAGATCGAACAGGATGCCCCGCATCTGCGGGTTGGCGTGCAGGACCGTGGCCAGGATGTGGCCCTTGCCGCCGGCCACGTCGACCATGGTCGCGGTGGCGGGGAAGGCGTAGCGTTTGGCCAGGCCCTCGGTGAGGGGGACGGCCCGGCGCCTCATGTAGTCGTCGAACAGGCCGCTCGACGACGGGTTCTTGGCCAGGTGGTCGTAGAGGTGGCCGTAGCGCTTCACGAAGGCCGAGCTGCCGTCGCGCACCGTGGCGGGGAGCATGCCCAGCGCGTACCAGAAGCCCTCCTCGCCGAGCATGCGGATCGAGGATCGGACCGAGTCCGGCGCGTCGGACCGCAGGGCGACGCCTCGCTCGGTGAGGTCGTACGTGTCAGGACCGGCGGGACGAATCAGGTCCTGGCTCGCCAGCTCGCGCAGCACCCGGCGCAGCGAAGGCGCGTGCGCGCCGCAGCGCCTGGCCAGCTCCTCGCCGTCGAGCGGGCCGTGCGCCAGGTGGTCGGCCAGGCCCAGCTCGGCCATGGTCAGCAGGGCCGCGAAACGGGAGAGATCGCTTACGGCTCCCCAGAGGAGGTCGTCGGAATGCGGCATGAATCCTTCCAGCGGGATCACGCGTTGCGGTTGGCCTGCCGGTGCCAGACGAGCAGGCGCCGCTCGGCCAGTACGAACAGGGAGTTCGCCAGGTAGCCCAGCACCCCGAGCAGGGCGATCGTCGCCCACACGCCCGCGCCGTCGAAGCTGCGCTGGGCCACCAGCAGCTGGTAGCCGATGCCGTCGGTGCTGCCGAACAGCTCGGAGATGACCATGAGGATCAGCGCGAGCGACAGGCTCAGCCGCAGCCCGGCGAAGATCTTCGGCGAAGCGGCCGGGAGGAGCACCACCCGGAGGTACTGCGCCTTCGACAGGTTGAAGACTCTGGCCGTCTCCGTGTACGTGCGGTCCACGGCCCTGACCCCGTCGATGGAGTTGAGCAGCACGGGCCAGATGACGCCGAACACGATCGCGGCCAGCTGCATGGTCAGCCCGGCCTTGAACAGCACCAGGAACAGCGGCAGCAGCAGCGGCGGCGGGATGGCCCGGCCGAACTCGATCAGCGGGTCCACGTAGTCGGTCGCCGTCCGTGAGCGCCCGAGCAGCACGCCGAGCACGACGCCGAGCACGGCGGCCAGGATCCAGCCGCTCAACATGCGGCCGAGGCTCGGCAGCAGGTTCTCCACCGCGTCGTCGGTCAGGAAGATCCGCGTGACGGGCCCGGAGAACCACAGCTCGTACATGCGGACGACGATCGTCGTCGGCGGGGGGAAGTCGATGTCCTCCAGCCCACGCGCGATGAACTCCCAGGCGACGAGCACCACGGGGATGACCCAGAACCTGGCGCCGGCCTTCACGAGGGTTTTCACGACTCCTGCGCTCCTGTCCGCATGCGGTGCCAGTGGAACAGGCGGCGCTCCCCGGCCAGGAGCGCCAGGTTCGCGATCACGCCGAATATCCCGGCCCAGAACGTCGCCGCCATCATGAGGTCCGTACGGTTGCCACTGCCGGCCTGGACCACGAAGACGCCGATGCCGGCGGTGCCGCCCGCCAGCAGCTCGGCGCTGACCGCCAGGATCAGCGCGATGCCCGCGGCGATCCTGACCCCCGTCGCGACGAACGGGGCGGCGCTGGGCAGGCTCACCCTGGCGAGCACGGCCAGCGGGCCGAAGCCGAAGCTGCGCAGGGACTCCTTGGCCAGCGGGTCCACGTCCTGCATGCCGTAGAGGGTGTTGATCAGGATCGGCCACATGCAGGCGTACACGATGACCGAGATCTTCATCAGCCCGTCCACCGGGATCAGCAGGATGGCGAGCGGGATGATCGCGACGGAGGGGATCGGGCGCATGAACTCCAGCACGGGCCTGATGGCCCGCTCCACCGGCGGCAGCGCGCCGAGCAGCACGCCCAGGGGGACGGAGATCCCGATCGCGATCAGCAGGCCGAGCGCCCAGTTGGTCAGGGTCGTGCCGAGTCCCGTCAGGAAGTCGGGGCTGACCAGGAGGAGCACGGCTTCGTACAGGATGGTCGAGGGGGCGGGGAAGACCACGTCGTCGCTCACGACGAAGCGGATGAGCAGTTCCCCGACGGCAAGGAGCCCCGCGGCGCCGGCGGCGCCGCGGAGCACTCGAGCACTGGTCATCCGGCCGCGGGGGCCGGGATGATGACGGACTTCACGTCGATCGGGCTCGTGATGTATTTGTATTCGAGCAGGAGGTCGGCGACCTTCTGCAGGCGGTTCGCGGTCAGCTCGGTCGGGTAGCTCAGCGGCGTGATCACGGACGCGGTCTTCGCGTCGATCTTCGTGTACGTCGGCAGAGCCGTCTCGAGCTCCTTACGGTCGGTCGAGACATCCTTCAGCGCCTTGGCGACCGCCCGCTGGAACGCGGCCAGCGTCTTCGGATACTTCTGCGCCCATTCCTCAGTGACCGACCAGCCGGAGATGGGGAAGTTCTCGGTCTGGCCGGTCATCGTGTCGGCCAGCTTGCGGAAGCCGAGCGTGCTCTGGGTGGAGGTGATGAAGGGCTCGACCATCCAGGCCGCGTCGGCCAGGCCGGTGTTGAGCGCGTTGCCCATCTCAGGGAAGGGGACTTCCTTGTACTTGACGTCGTCCTTGGTGAGCCCAGCCACCTTGAGCTGCGTCTCCACGGCGAGCGTGGCGATGTTGCCGAGAGTGTTGACCGCGACGGTCTTGCCCTTCAGGTCCGCCACCGTCTTGATGGGCGAGTCCTTCGGGACCATGATGTTGAACGTGTTCGGGGCGCCCTGGGAGGCCTCCGCGACGAGCTTGATCTTCTGGCCCTTGCTGACGGCCACCAACCCCGACACGTAGTTCTGGAGCGTGGCGTCGAGAGCGCCGCTCAGGAGCTGCGGCATCGCGGCCGCGCCACCGGTGATGACCACCGGCTCGACCGTCAGGCCCTCCTGCTTGAAGTAGCCCTTGTTCACCGCGATATAGAGCGATACGGAGTCAGGGATCGGGATCGCCCCGACCTTGATGGTGGTCTTCTCCAAGCCGTTGGCGCCGGTCGACGCGGTCGTGGAACTGTCGGAGCCGCTACAGCCGGCAAGCACTAGGGCGACTGCGACGCCGAGTGCGACGGCGCTGCAGCGCAGTTTGCGTGTCATCGGGGGGTTCTCCTACCAGGGGGAAGTTCTGGAGACGGCACAGGTTACCGGGCGTGAAGCGTACCGGAAGGGGGACTCCGATCGGCAGCGGTGCGCCGCGTATGGGAGTTTTATCGATCGAAGATGACGGTAAACGACTATAGATGTAAATATATGGACAAAGGGCGCTTTGTTGCTATATGTCTGACTCGGGGGTGTGGTTGCGCTCCGTGGTCGAAGGCTTGCGACGTGAACAATGTGTACTTTGGAACGGTTGAATACCGTCGAGGCGTTGGCTGAAGTATGAGGTTTGTGCTCAAATTGGGCCTCGAACTTGCCTGCGATCACTCGTCCCTGGGACGAAGCCGCTGAGACCCCCTAAGCAGGCCATGGCGAGAGGTTGCCACCAGTGAGGACAACAACGACCGACCCCGGTCGTGGTAGGGCTCCGGACGTGCCCGAGCAGCCGGCGGGCGGCGAGGTGCCGGAGGTGACCCTGCCCAAGGCGGGGAGCCCGCTCGCGCTGCGCAACTGGCGTGTCCGCACGCGCCTCATCGCCCTCATCGCCGTTCCCACGATCGTGGCCGTTGTCTTCGGCGGCCTGCGCGTCACCACTTCGATCGGCAGCGCGGAGCAGTACCAGGTCATCGGCGAGGTCGGCAAGGTGGTCGGCCAATTCGGCGAGCTCTCGCGCGACCTCGGCCTCGAGCGCGACCTGGCCGCCCGCTACGCCGCCTCCCGGTCGGCGGCCGACAAGGACCGCTACAGCGACCAGCAGGAGGTCGTCGACGTCAACGTCAAGCGCGTCCTGGCGGCCGCGCAGACCGTCGAGCCGTCCCTGTCCGACATCGGCCGAAGGAACCTCGAGCGCATCAGGGTCCGGCTCGGCCAGTTGGGCTCGCTGCGCCAGACGGTGGCGGGGACCGACTCGCAGCTGCCGCCCCTGCCGACGATGGAGAAGTACTCCGAGACCATCACCGAGATGCTCCAGCTCTACGACGAGGTCGCCCAGGGCGCGACGGACGAGCAGCTGATCTCCACCAGCGCCGCCCTGCGCGCCATCGCCCGAGCCGAGGATGAGGGCTCCAAGCAGCGCGCGCTCCTGATGGCCGGCATCATCCGAGGGTCCTTCCTCGAGACCGAGTTCCAGGCGTTCGTCGACGCCACCGCCCGGCGGGTCAGCGAGCGGGACTCCTTCCTGGCTGTCGCCTCGCTGGATCAGCGGCAGGCGTTCGACGAGACCGTCGCCAGCGCGAAGATCGCCCGCGCCGAGCTCTTCATCGCCCGCGCCGTGCTGCTGCACAACAACGCCGCCGGTGCCCTGTCGAGCAGCGCCAGGGAGCAATACCTGCGCAGGCTCGACCCCTCCACCAACAAGGACGTGGACCTCTGGTTCGAGGCCATCGGCGAGACCGTCGACCGGCTCCACCAGGTCCAGAAGTCGCTCGGGGACCAGGTGGCCACCCGGAGCGCCGACCTCGCCGGCGGCGACCGGCAGCTCGCCGCGATCAACATCTCGATCGTGGCCGCCCTGCTGCTCCTGGTCCTCGCCATCACCGCCATCATGGCGGGCTCGCTGGTACGTCCGCTCCGCCGCCTGCGCGGCGACGCACTCAAGATCGCCGGCCAGACCCTGCCCGACCTCGTCCGCCAGCTGCGCAACACCGACGTCGACCCTGAACGGCTGAACGTCCCGCCCATCGAGATCAACTCCAAGGACGAGATCGGTGAAGTGGCCCGCGCCTTCGACGAGGTGCACCGCGAGGCCGTCCGCCTGGCGGGCGAGGAGTCCAAGCTGCGGAGCAACGTCAACGCGATGTTCGTGAACCTGTCGCGGCGCAGCCAGACGCTGGTCGAGCGGCAGATCACCCTGATCGACGGGCTGGAGCAAGGCGAGCAGGACGAGCAGCGGCTCGGGAACCTGTTCAAGCTCGACCACCTGGCCACCCGCATGCGGCGCAACAGCGAGAACCTGCTGGTCCTCGCCGGCCAGGAGCCGCCGCGCCGCTGGAGCCAGCCTGTCAAACTCGTGGACGTCGCCCGCGCCTCACTGTCGGAGGTCGAGAACTACGATCGCGTCGTGCTGGAGGTGCCCGAGGGCATCTCCATCGCCGGCCAGGCCGTCAACGACGTCATCCACCTGCTCGCCGAGCTGATCGAGAACGCCCTGTCGTTCTCGCCCCGCGAAGCCCGCGTCCCCGTCTCGGGCAGCAGGATCGACGGCGGCGGCATCATGCTCGCCATCAGCGACTCCGGCATCGGCATGACCGCCGAGGAACTGGTCCAGGCCAACGAGCGGCTGATCGACGCGCCCACCGTCGACGTCTCGGTCTCGCGCCGCATGGGCCTGTTCGTGGTCGCCAGGCTGGCGCACCGCCACGGCATCCGGGTGCAGCTGCGCCCGCACGGCTCCGGCGGGCTGACCGCGATGGTGCTCATCCCCGAGTCCCTGCTCGGTGCGCAGACCCCCACGACGGCCGGATCCACACCCGCGACCGCCGGCGCGGGCGTCGCTCGTGAGCAGGCCTTCCACGCGCCGCAGCCCTCGGCCGCCGGGCCGTGGCAGCCGGGCGGCTACCAGCCCGGGCCCGGGCATCCGTCCTTCCCGTCGTACCCGTCGGCGGAGCCGGCGTCGAGCGGCTCCTGGTCATCGGCACCCCAATGGCCGGCGACCGGCGACAACTGGATGGCGAACAACTCGGCTCCCTCCTCGGACGTGTGGGTCTCCTCGCGGGGGCCGGTCACGGGAGAGACCACGGCCCTGCCCCGGCGGGGCGCTCTGCCACCCGAGGGGCCCAGCCCGTGGACGCGCGGTCCCGAGCAGCCCGCCCCCGCCACGCAGCGCCAGCACTTCCCCGAGACCGAGTCCGCGGCGACCGGCCCCATGCCGGCGGTCGAGCCCGCCTCGTCCGGGGACGAGTATCTGCCGATCTTCGCCTCGGTCGAGTCCGCCTGGTTCGAGCACGGCGTAGACAACGACGCGACCTGGGGTTCGGCCAAGGCCGACGCCGGTTGGAGCGCCGCCGAGGCCGTGGTCGAGCCGGCACGCGACGGGGCCACCGCGGCCGGGCTGCCCAAGCGGGTGCCCAAGGCCAACCTGGTGCCCGGCTCCGCCGAGGCCGTCTCGGCGCCGAAGGGCGTCGCGCCCATGCCGACGGTCTCGCCCGACCGGGTGCGCAGCCGCCTTTCGAGCTTCCAGCAAGGCTTCCGGGCGGCACGTGACGACATCAGCGAGGGCAGGGCGTACGGGTCCGGCCCCAGGAATAACAGCAGGGACGAGGGCGCATGAGCGAGCGAAGCGAGCGAACCATCAAACACAGCCGAGCTTGCTCGCTCATGCGACCGACGCAGGAGGGCGCATGAGTGAGCGAAGCGAGCGGCCGATCAAACACAGCCGACTGTCGTTCATGCGACCGACGCAGGAGGGCCAATGAACGACCTGAGCCACGCGGCTCGCGGAGTGGACTGGTTAATCACCGACTTCGTCAGTACGGTTCCCGGGGTCGCGCACGCGGTGGTCGTCTCGTCCGACGGGCTGCCGCTCGCGGCTTCGTCGGGTTTCCCGGCTGACCGGGCCGACCAGTTGGCCGCCATCGCCTCGGGCCTGGTGAGCCTGACGCAAGGGGCCGCCAGGGTGTTCGAAGGCGGTGCGGTCAACCAGACGATTGTGGAGATGCAGCGGGGCCTGATGCTGATCATGGCGATCAGCGACGGCTCCTGCCTGGCGGTGCTGGCGGCACCGGACTGCGACATGGGTTTGGTGGCGTACCAGATGACATTGATGGTTGATCGCGCCGGTCAGGTGCTGACTCCGGCTGTGCGCGCGGAGCTGCGCGCCAGCCAGACCAGGTGATGTGAGTGACGAACCCATCGTGGAACAGCGGCGGGTGGAACAGCGGCGGCTGGGAGCCCCCGCAGCCTCCGCCCTCCAGCTCCGAGCCCGCCTCGCCGGTGCGTCCCTACGCCGTCACGGGCGGGCGAACCGCGCCCAAGGTGAAGCTGGCGATGGAGGCGCTGGTGTCCTCGGCGACCGCCGAGCATCGGGAGTTCTCGCACATCACGCCCGAATACAAGGCGATCAGCCAGCTCTGCCTGCAGGTCCGGTCGGTGGCGGAGGTCTCGGCGCTGTTGCGGATCCCGCTCGGCGTGGTGCGGGTCCTGATCGCGGACATGGCGGCGGAAGGCCTCCTCCGAGTGCATCAGCCGCAGCTGGAAGCGGGTAGACCGGACGTCAACCTGCTGGAAAGGGTGCTCAGTGGACTTCGCAGGCTCTAGCCCCGGCCTGACCTCGACGAAGATCGTCGTGGCTGGGGGCTTCGGCGTGGGCAAGACGACGTTCGTCGGCGCGGTGTCGGAGATCATGCCGTTGACCACGGAGGCCGTCATGACCGACGCTTCCGCCGGCATCGACGACCTGGGCATGACGCCGTTGAAGTCGACGACGACCGTGGCGATGGACTTCGGCCGCGTCTCGCTGGACAGTGACCTGATCCTGTACTTGTTCGGCACGCCTGGACAGCACCGGTTCTGGTTCATGTGGGACGACCTGGTGCGGGGGGCGATCGGCGCCGTCGTGCTGGTGGACACCCGCCGCCTGGCCGACAGTTTTCCTGCCATCGACTACTTCGAAGAGGCGCAGCTGCCGTTCATCGTGGGGGTGAACGGCTGGGACGGCCAGTATCTGCACAGCGACGCCGAGGTGCGTGACGCTTTGACGTTGGCGCCGCACATCCCGATGGTGCGGCTCGACGCGCGTTCGAAGGACTCGGTCAAAGGTGCTCTGATCAACCTCGTCGAGCACGCGCTCACGGTTCGCATGGCCGTGCCAGGCTGGAGCGGCTAGGAGAGCGGATAGGCTGGAGTCTCCGACGTTCATTCGCTTCGAGGACTGGCCAACCACGTGTTCGAGACGCTTTCCGACCGGCTGACATCGGTCTTCTCCTCCCTCCGAGCCAAGGGCCGGCTGTCCGATGCCGACATCGACGCCACCACCCGCGAAATCCGCATCGCCCTGTTGGAGGCCGATGTCGCGCTGCCGGTGGTGAAGGCGTTCGTCGCCCAGGTCAAGGAGCGCGCCCGCGGCACCGAGGTCTCCCAGGCGCTCAATCCGGCGCAGCAGGTCGTCAAGATCGTCAATGACGAGCTGATCGAGATCCTCGGCGGGGAGACCCGCAGGCTCCGCTTCGCCAAGACGCCGCCGACCGTCATCATGCTCGCGGGCCTCCAGGGCGCGGGCAAGACCACCCTGGCCGGCAAGCTGGCCAGGTGGCTGCGCGAGCAGGGCCACGCGCCGATGCTGGTGGCCGCCGACCTGCAGCGCCCCAATGCCGTCCAGCAGCTCCAGGTCGTGGGCGAGCGGGCGCAGGTCGCCGTCTACGCGCCCGAGCCGGGCAACGGCGTCGGCGACCCGATCGGGGTCGCCCGCACGTCGATCGACGAGGCGAAGCGCCTCAATCACGACATCGTCATCATCGACACCGCAGGCCGCCTGGGCATCGACCAGGAGATGATGAAGCAGGCCGCCGACATCCGCGACGTGGTCCAGCCCGACGAGGTCCTGTTCGTCGTGGACGCCATGATCGGCCAGGACGCCGTCACCACGGCCCAGGCGTTCATGGAGGGCGTCGGCTTCGACGGCGTCGTGCTGACCAAGCTCGACGGCGACGCCCGAGGCGGCGCCGCGCTGTCGGTCCGGCACATCACCGGCCGGCCGATCATGTTCGCCTCGACGGGTGAGAAGCTCGAGGACTTCGACGCCTTCCACCCGGACCGGATGGCCTCCCGAATCCTGGACATGGGTGACATCCTCACCCTGATCGAGCAGGCACAGAAGACGTTCGACGAGGAGCAGGCCGCCAAGATGGCCGGCAAGCTCACGTCGGGCGAGAGCTTCACGCTCGAGGACTTCCTCGAGCAGATGATGATGGTCCAGAAAATGGGGCCGATCAAAAACCTGCTCGGCATGATGCCCGGCATGGGGCAGATGCGCGACCAGCTCAACTCGATCGACGACCGCGATCTCGACCGCATCGCCGCGATCATCCGTTCGATGACGCCGGGCGAGCGCCAGGACCCCAAGATCATCAATGGCTCGCGCCGGGCGCGCATCGCCGCCGGCTCCGGCGTCACGGTCACCGCGGTCAACAACCTGGTCACCCGCTTCTTCGAGGCGCAGAAGATGATGAAGCGGATGGCCGGCGGGATGGGCATCCCGGGCATGCCGGGTGGGCGTGGCAAGGCGGCCAAGGCGCAGAAGAAGAACAAGAAGGGGCGGCGGGTCAGCGGTGACCCGCGCAAGGCGGCGCTGGAGAAGGCGTCGTCCGGCGATGCTCCGGCGCCGCCCAAGCAGGGCGGGATGCTGGGAAACCTGCACGGCAAGCTGCCTCCGGGGATGGACCTGCCGCCGGGCTTCGACCCCTCCAAGTTCAAGCTCCCGGGCCAGCAGTAATCACCCTGGGCTATTGTTGCCGGCGCTTTGCGGCGCCCTTCCCGATGAGGTCGTAGGCAGTGCCGTCGATCTGGCACAATGACATGTTGGAACACCGTGACCAGGTGGGCGCCCTCTAACCTCCCGCCGGCCGCGTCTGTCCCTGGAGTGTCGACCAGCCGTGCCCCACTCGGCGAAGCGCCGCTCACCCACGCTCGAATGCAGGAGAGACCACACCCGTGGCAGTCAAGATCAAGCTCAAGCGGCTCGGCATGATCCGCAACGCGCAATACCGTATCGTCGTCGCCGACAGCCGCACCAAGCGTGACGGCCGGGCGATCGAGGAGATCGGCCTGTACCACCCGAAGGACGACCCTTCGCGCATCGAGGTCAACGCCGAGCGTGCGGCTTACTGGCTCGGGGTCGGCGCGCAGCCGACCGAGCCGGTGCTCAAGCTGCTCAAGCTCACCGGTGACTGGCAGAAGTTCAAGGGCGAGCCCGCCCCGGCACCGCTGAAGGTGGCCGAGCCCAAGCCTGACCGTCACGCCATCTACGAGGCCGCGGCCAAGGAGGCGCTGTCCGGTGGCGACACCGGCACGGCCGCCACCACGCCGAAGAGGGCCAAGAAGAAGGAAGAGGCCGAGGCCCCCGTCGAGACCCCGACCGAGGGCGAGGCCTGACGTGCTCGAGGAGGCTCTCGAGCACCTCGTGAAGGGCATCGTCGAACATCCTGACGATGTCCGGGTCCGCGCACGCCGCATTCGCAGCGGGCGCGTCCTGGAGGTCCGGGTGCACCCCGAGGACCTGGGCAAGGTCATCGGACGCGGCGGGCGCACCGCCAAGGCGCTGCGTACGGTCGTGAACGCCCTGGCCGACGGGAAATACGTGCGGGTCGACCTGCTCGATCTGCACGAAGCAGTCCGTTAGCGTCAGGTTTCCGCGCCCTCATCGGCTCTCCGGCCGATGGGGGCGCTTGCGTTAAGAAAGGGCACAACACGTGCAGCTGGTCGTCGGCCGGATAGGTCGTCCGCACGGGGTACGCGGTGAGGTGACCGTGGAGGTGCTTACCGACGAACCCGAGCGGCGCTTCGTCGTCGGCACGTCCATCGCGACCGACCCCGCCGATCGGGGGCCGCTCGTCATCATCGGCCGGCGCTGGCACAAGGACATCCTGCTGATCGCGTTCGACGGCGTCACCGACCGGGACGTGGCCGAGGAGCTGCGGGGCACCATGCTGGTCATCGACTCGGCCGACGTGGAGCCGTCCGACGACCCCGACGAGTTCCACGACCACCAGCTCATCGGCCTGGCGGTGGAGACCGTCGCCGGCGATCCGGTGGGCGAGGTCACCGACGTCCTGCACCACGGGCAGGACCTGCTGGTCGTCCGCAGGAAGGGTGCCGACGAGGCGCTCATCCCGTTCGTGAAGGCCCTGGTGCCGGAGGTGGACCTCGAAGGCGGGCGGCTGGTCGTCGATCCGCCGGAGGGCCTGCTGTGATGCGGCTCGACATCATCTCGATCTTTCCTGAATACTTCGCGCCCCTGGACGTGTCGCTGATCGGCAAGGCACGTGATCGCGGCACCCTGGACGTACGCGTGCACCAGTTGCGCGACTGGACCCACGACGTGCACAAGACCGTCGACGACACGCCGTACGGCGGTGGTCCCGGCATGGTCATGAAGCCCGAGGTGTGGGGCGAGGCCATCGACGCGGTGATCGGGGACGGCGCGCCGCGGATGATCGTGCCGACGCCGAGCGGGCGGCCGTTCACCCAGGAGCTCGCGCAGGAGCTGGCGGCGGAGCCGTGGCTGCTGTTCGCGTGCGGGCGCTACGAGGGCATCGACGCGCGGGTCATGGCTGAATACGGCACGCGGCTGCGCGTGGACGAGGTCAGCATCGGTGACTACGTGCTGGCCGGAGGCGAGGTCGCGGTGCTGGTCATGGTGGAGGCCATCGGCAGGCTGCTGCCCGGCGTGCTGGGCAACGCCCAGTCGGCCGTGGACGACTCCTTCGCGCCCGGGTCCATGCGTAACCTGGTCGAGGGCCCCGTCTACACCAAGCCGCCCGTCTGGCGGGGCCACGAGGTGCCTGCCGTGTTGCTGTCCGGGCACCATGGGAAGGTGGCCAGGTGGCGACGGGACGAGGCGCTGCGCCGCACCGTACGAAACCGGCCCGAGCTGGCGGCGGCGCTCGACCCCGGCACGCTCGACAAGCACGACAGGAAGCTCCTGGAGGAGCTCTCGTTTCGCGTACGGCCGGAAGATATGGCAAACTGAATCGCTGCCAACCTTCCATTGGTTGGTCTGTCATGCCCGGGAAACGATCCCGGGTTCATCACATCAGCAGGCGCGTCCGCCGCGAGCCCCGGCCGGGTGGACCTCCGCGTGCTTACGAGGACTTGAGGACAGCTCTCATGCACACGAAGATCCAGGAGCTCGAGAAGGCGACCCTGCGCAGCGACGTGCCGGGATTCCGCCCCGGTGACACGCTCGAGGTTCACGTACGAGTCGTCGAAGGCAACCGCTCCCGTATCCAGGTCTTCAAGGGCTTCGTGCTGCGCCGGCAGGGCAGCGGCGCCCGCGAGACCTTCACGGTCCGCAAGGTCAGCTACGGCGTCGGCGTCGAGCGCACCTTCCCCGTGCACAGCCCGGTCATCGAGAAGGTCGTGCTCCTGACCCGCGGCGACGTGCGCAGGGCCAAGCTCTACTACATGCGCGACCTGCGCGGCAAGGCCGCCCGCATCCGCGAGAAGCGCGAGACGACGGCCGCCAAGTAAGCCCTGGTCTTTCCCGAATGGCCCGCCCTCAGGGGGCGGGCCATTCGGCTTTACAGGGCCGTTTCCTTTATGTGGAGCGACTCGTGCTCGGTGTAACGTCGGTCGAGGCTTGCCGAGCCGAATCATCATCTAGGCTCGTCAGCGATGACTAGCGAGAGCCAGGAGCACGGCGCGGCGCGCCGCCCTGTCGAGGACGAGGTGGACGTGGTCGCCGAAGAGACTCAGAAGCCGGCCAAGGGCGAAAAACAGGATAAGGAGAAGAAGGGGTCGTTCTGGAAAGAGCTTCCTGTTCTTGTCGTTGTCGCCCTGGTGCTGGCACTGATCATCAAGACGTTTGTGGTCCAGGCCTTCTACATCCCGTCGGAGTCGATGGAGAACACCCTCCTGAAGAACGACAGGGTCCTGGTCAACAAGCTCGTCTACCACACGCGCGACATCGAGCGCGGCGACGTGGTGGTGTTCTCCGGCGTCGATTCCTGGGACGGCGAATTCCAACTGGAGGAGCCGTCCAACGCGGTCGCGGGATTCTTCCGGTGGGTGGGCACGGCGTTCGGCCTCGTGCCCGGTGAGAAGGACTACATCAAGCGGGTCATCGGCATCGGTGGCGACCACGTCCGGTGTTGCGACTCCAAGGGACGCATCACGGTCAACGGCACGCCCATCGACGAGGAGAGCTACCTCTACCCCGGTAACGTGCCCTCCGACAAGTTCTTCGACGTCACGGTGCCGCAAGGGCGGCTGTGGGTCATGGGGGACCACCGCTCGGTCTCGCTCGACTCGCGTTCACATACCGGAGACCCGGGTGGCGGTTCCATACCTGAAGGTCAGGTCATCGGGCGGGCGTTCGTGATCGTCTGGCCGTTCGACCGGGCGAGCACGATCGACATCCCGGCCACGTTCGCACAGCCCGCGCTCCAGGCGCTCGGTGGGTCGATCCCGCTCGTCGCCGGGTTTGGGCTGGCCGTACCCTTGGTCCTGGTTCGTCGGCGCTGGCTGCGGAGGAGGCGTTGATGGCCGTCACCAAGAAGGCGGAGGGCGTGGGGAAAGAGAAGAAGAAGGGCAGTTTCCGCGAGACGGTGCTGCTGCTGGTCATGGGCGTCGGCATCGCGTTGTTGCTGCAGGCGTTCGTGGTGGGCTCGTTCTACATCCCGTCCGAGTCGATGGAGAACACCCTGCTGATCAACGACCGCGTGTTCGTCAACAAGCTCGCGGGCAAGCCGGAGCGCGGCGACATCGTGGTGTTCAAGGGCTGGAACGGCGAGGACACCATCAAGCGCGTCATCGGCGTCGGTGGCGACAAGGTGGTCTGCTGCGACGCCAAGAAGCGCATCACGGTCAACGGCACGCCGCTGGACGAGACCTCCTACCTCTACCCCGGCGATTTCGCCTCTGGCGATAAGTTCAACGTCACGGTGCCCGCGGGAAAGTTGTGGCTGATGGGTGACCACCGCACCGCCTCGGCCGACTCCCGGTCCCACATGGAGGAGCCCGGTGGCGGCTTCATCTCGGAAGACGCGGTGGTCGGCACCGCGGTGGTGCGCTACTGGCCGCTCAATCGCGGCCATCTCTTCTCCCGGCCCGACATTTTCGACAAGGTCAAGTAGAGGGGGCTTTCGGTCGCGGGCCGCGGCGAATGGGGCGTACGCTGCCTCTGTCATGACAGTTGCGTTCCGCCCTCGACCGAGCGTCGTCCGGCGCGATTCCGGGCTCTACGCCTATGAGCGGGCGCTGGCCCGCCGCGGCCTCACCCCGATCGCCGGCGTCGACGAGGCAGGCCGCGGCGCCTGCGCAGGACCGCTCGTGGTCGCGGCCGTGATCCTGCGCAGGGAGATCGCCGGCCTCGCCGACTCGAAGCTGCTCACGCCGGCGGTGCGCGAAACCCTTTACGATCGGATCACGCGTGTCTCCCATGTAGGCATAGTGGTGATCCCGCCGGGGGAGATCGACGCCAAAGGTCTTCACAAGTGCAACGTTTCAGGAATGCGGCGAGCTGTCGCACAGTTGCCTTGTGACCCGGAGTACATCCTGACGGACGGCTTCCCGGTGCCCGGGCTGCCCGCGCCGTCGCTCGCCGTGTGGAAGGGGGATCAGGTGGCCGCTTGCGTGGCGGCCGCGTCCATCGTGGCCAAGGTGACCAGGGACCGCCTGATGGTGGCGCTCGACGAACGCTTTCCGCAGTACGGCTTCGCCGAGCACAAGGGATACGTCACACCGGGGCACCGGCTGGCGCTGGAAACGCACGGCCCATGTGCCGACCACCGTTACTCCTTCGTCACGGTGGCCAGGGAGATGGGTGAGAATGAAATGGGGGCCGGGGTTGCCTGAGCAGGCAAACCGGGGGACCGGTACGACAGGAGGACCGCGATGAGCGCAGAGGATCTCGAAAAGTACGAAACCGAGATGGAGCTGCAGCTTTACCGCGAATACCGTGATGTCGTCGGTTTGTTCACATACGTCGTGGAGACAGAGCGGCGCTTCTATCTGACCAACTCGGTCGACCTCGACGTCCGTACCGCGGAGAACGGCGACGTCTTCTTCGATGTGAAGATGCAGGACGCTTGGGTGTGGGACATGTATCGGCCGGCGCGGTTCGTGAAGAACGTGCGGGTGGTCACGTTTAAGGATGTAAACGTGGAGGAGTTGGCGAAGGCCGATCTGGAGATGCCTAAGGAAGGGTTCTCGGGGTAGTCCGGTCGGTCGTGACTGGCGCTGTTGGCTGGTCGGGGCGGGGATGTGGGCCGGCTGGAGGTGGGCCGGTCAATCCGCTCGCCTCCGGTTAGCCGGTCGGAGGCGAGGCCGCCAGGGGTCAGCTCGCTGACGGCTGATGCGGGATTGCTCCGGATCTCGGCGATCAGCCAGCCACCAGCGCAGCTCAGGGGCGTAGCCCATCCGCGCAGCCCATCCGCGCAGCCCATCCGCGCAGCCCATCCGCGCAGCCCATCCGCGCAGCCCATCCGCGCAGCCCATCCGCGCAGCCCATCCGCGCAGCCCATCCGCGCAGCCCATCCGCGCAGCCCATCCGCGCAGCCCATCCGCGCAGCCCATCCGCGCAGCCCATCCGCGCAGCCCATCCGCGCAGCTCAGGGGCGCAGCTCAGGGGCGCAGCTCAGGGGCGCAGCTCAGGGGCGTAGCCCATCGCGCAGCTCAGCGGCGCTGGCCCATCCGCGCAGCTCAGCGGCCCTGGCCCATTCACGCATATCATCCAGGCACGTCAGCGGCGCGGTCCATCCGTACGGTCCATCCGCGCGGTCTGCTCGCGCAGCCACCCCCGCAGCCACCGCGCATCCACTCGCGCAGCCATCCGCGCAGCCACTCGCGCAGTCAATGGCGCGGCCACTCGCGCGGCCACTCGGGCGGCCACCCTCGCAGCTCATCTCAGGTCGCCAGCTGCGTCTGGAAGCACCCGCGCTTTCCATCCATCTCGCCCAAGCCCGCCTCGGCTGACCAACCGCCTGCGAGAGGCCGTCTGTCACCCGATGCGCATGCCTGCCGGGGCCCGACCGTCTTCTCGGCGCAACGGTTTATGCGGATGCCCATGTGCGGCCCCCAAGGGTGTGCGGCCCACTGGTCTATCGCCGATCAGCGCACTTATCCACAAGGCGCAGCGACTCACGGCCCGTAATCCCCAGAATCCCGCTCGGCCCAACGGCCACCACCCCGCATCCGCCAAGGTCGGTCCCGTACCGGACCGGATCGACGCCGACCTGACCCGACCTGACGGAGGTGGCACATGGCCACGAAGAACGATCTCGAGCTTGGCAAGCAAGGCGAGGAACTTGCCGTGATCTATCTGAAGGCCAAGGGCATGGAGATCATCGAACGCAACTGGCGCTGCCGCTATGGCGAGATCGACATCATCGCCGAAGAAGGCCCCAACCTGGTCGTCGTCGAGGTCAAGACCCGATCGAGCAGGTCCCACGGCACGGCCCTGGAGTCGGTGAGCCCTGCCAAGCTGGACAGACTTCGGGTGCTCGCGGCCAAGTGGCTGACCACGCAGTCCCGCACGTTCGAGGCCGTCCGCGTGGATGTGATCGCCTTGGAGCGGTTCGCGGGCAACTTCGCCCTTCGCCACGTGCGGGGGGCGTTCTAGATGGCCGTGGCCCGCACCCGCAGCGTCGCCCTCGTGGGCGTGACGGGCCGTACCGTCGAGGTCGAGGCCGACGTGGGCAACGGCCTGGCGGGCATCCATCTCATCGGCCTGCCGGACATGGCACTGAGCGAGGCTCGCGACCGGGTCAGATCCGCGGTGGTCAACAGCACATACCCGTGGCCCGACGCCCGCATCATCGTCAGCCTCTTCCCTGCCAGCCTCCCCAAACGCGGATCCCAGTTCGACCTCGCCATAGCGGTGGCGATCCTGGGCGCGGCCGGGGTGGTTCCTGCCGAGCGGGTGGCGGAGCCGTTCTTCCTGGGGGAGCTCGGCCTGGATGGCCGCATCAGACCCGTACGCGGGGTGCTGCCCTCCATTCTCGGCGCGGCCAAGCACGGAGATGCCACGGTCATCGTGCCGTCCGCCAACTCGGCGGAGGCGGCCCTGGTCCCCGACGTGAAGGTGGTTCCGGTGGCGACTCTGCGCCAGCTGGTGGAGTGGCTGCGGAGGGGAGACGAACCACCAGAACATCAGGTCGTCGAGGAGCAGGTCGAGCTGCCCTCCACCACCACGGAGCGCACGATCGACCTGGCGGACGTCGTGGGCCAGCCAGTCGCCCGCAGGGCCCTGGAGGTGTGCGCGGCGGGCGGACACAACCTCTGGATGCTGGGCCCGCCCGGCACGGGCAAGACCATGCTGGCGGAGCGCCTTCCGACCCTCCTGCCCGACCTGGAGCTCGACCATGCTCTGGAGGTCACGGCGATCCATTCGGTCGCCGGTGTCCTGCCGGCCAACGCGCCCATGATGAGCAGGCCGCCGTTCGTCAGCCCGCACCACACGGCGACCGCTGCCGCCATCATCGGCGGCGGCAGCACGATCGTGCGCCCGGGGGCGGTCTCGCTCGCCCACCGCGGCGTCTTGTTCATGGACGAAGCCCCCGAATTCCCCCGTCACGTGCTGGACGCGCTGCGGCAGCCGCTGGAGTCCGGCCGTGTGACCGTATCCAGAGCGGCGGGCTCGGTCACGTTCCCGGCCAGGTTCATGCTCGTCCTGGCCGCGAACCCCTGCCCGTGCGCCCAGGCAGAGGACCAGGGGGAAGGCTGCAAATGTTCTCCCACGGTCAGGCGCCGCTATCTCGGCAGGCTCTCCGGTCCCCTGCTCGACCGTGTGGACATGAAGGTCACCGTGGCGCGCGCCTCCAAGCGCGAGCTCATGGCAGACCGCCAGTTCGCGGAATCCAGCGCAAGGGTGGCCGAGCGCGTGCTCGTGGCCCGCGAGCGAGCTGCCAAACGCCTGGCCGGCACTCCATGGCGAACAAATGCCGAAATCCCCTCATCCGTCCTCCACACCGACTACCGCCCGTCCCCCGAGGCTATGAAGCCCATGACGTCCTGCCTCGACTCGGGCACCCTCACCGCCCGCGGCCTGGACCGCGCGGTCCGCGTGTCCTGGACTCTCGCCGACCTGTCCGACAAGGACCGTCCCGAGGAAGACGAAACCACTGCCGCCCTCCACTTCTGGCTAGGTGTGACGTCGTAATGCGCGCCACCACCTCCACAACCCCCGACCCCGCACCCACCAAGCCCAGGAAAGGGTCATGACACCACCAACGACCTCACGCCACGAATGGGATGAACAGAGCCCTCCGCTTGCACCCTCACCGCCACCGCCCGACCACCCGTTTTGGGCCACCACCCACACGCCCCAACAACCACCACCAGCTGAGAGGCCAGCAGCGCCGTCAGCCTCGCCCTCAGCCGGGACGCCAGCCCGGGCGCCAGCCGTGCCCTCAGTTGGGGTGCCAGTCGTGCCGTCTGCTGGGGTGCCAGTCGTGCCGTCTGCCGTGCCGTCTGCCGTGCCGTCTGCCGTGCCGTCTGTCGTGCCGCTTCCTGGGCCCTCTGCTAGGGCGTCTGCCGTGCTGCATGCTTGGCCGCTTGCCGGGCCGCCAGCTGTGCCGTCAGTCGCGCTACGAACCGCCTCGGCGATCGGTGCCGAGGCTGACATAAGTGATCGCAACGGAGTCGATCAGGAGCCTCTCGATGGTGGGGCCGCCCAGCGTCATGAGACCGCTCAGGGTCGGGAGACCGCCCAGCGTCATGAGACCGCTCAGGGTCGTGCTCAGGGTCGTGAGACCGCTCAGGGTGAGGTCGCTCAGGATGGCGAGGTCACTCACGATCGCGAGGTCGCTCAGGGGCATGAGGTCGCCCAGGATCGCGAGGTCGCTCAGGGTCTTGAAGTCGCCCAGGGTCATGACGCCAGCCAGCAGCGCGAAGTCGCCCAGAATGGTGCGGCCGTCCAACATCGTGAGGCCCTCCAACGTTTCGAGGTAAGGGAGAGCCTGCCGGGCGACGACGGTGATGATCTGGAGCGGGTCGGACACCCTCGGCCTGTTGTCGAATCTCTTGAGGTGGCCGAGCATCCTCAGGCGGTCGAGTACGAGGCAAGAGCCGCCCTCATGCGGGCAGCGGACGTCGGTGACACGATCATGGGTCGCCTCGTGGCGCAGTATGGAGCCGTAGGTACGGCGCAGGCGATCCGCGCCCGCACGCTTCCGGGGGACTTCACAGTCCAGGAGGCCCGGCAGGAGCGTCCCACCAACTTGACGGCACGTCTGAATGCTTGGCATGCGCGGCTGGCTGCCGCGAACCCCGCCGCCGATCTCGAAACCGGGGAGAAAACTGGCGCCCGTCTGGTCATTCCCGGCAGCCCGGAATGGCCCACTCAATTGGACCACCTCGGTCCCAGTCGTCCCCTCGGACTATGGCTGCACGGCACGGCGGATCTCCGCTTCTCCTGCCTCAAATCCGTGGCCGTGGTTGGCGCCCGATCCGCGACCGCCTACGGCGTGCACATCGCGGCCGAATTCGGCGTCGGCCTCAGCGAGTCCGGCTGGACTGTCGTGTCCGGTGGCGCCTACGGGGTGGATGCCGCGGCCCATCGAGGAGCTCTGGTCGCCGATTCGCCGACAGTCGTCGTCCTGGCCTGCGGCGTGGACTTCTGCTACCCGACCAGCCACGACACCCTGTTCGCGGCCGTCAAAGATCAGGGTGTGGTGGTGAGCGAATGCCCGCCGGGAGTGCATCCGACCCGGGCGCGTTTCCTCATCAGGAACCGCCTGATAGCCGCCCTGTCGAGGGGCACCGTCGTGGTGGAGGCCGCCCTGCGCAGCGGCGCTCTCAACACCGCCGCCCACACCCTGACACTCCACAGGCACCTGGCCGCCGTACCCGGCCCTGTCACATCACGCATGTCAGCCGGATGCCACAGACTCCTTCGCGAGCGCAAGGCGGTATGCGTCACCTCAGCAGAGGAGATGATCGAACTCGTCGGCGTGATAGGCGACGACCTGGCCCCGCAGATCCGGGCCCCAGCGGTCCCGAGAGACAGGCTCAACGAGTCAGCGAGAAGAGTCCTCGACGCGATCCCCAAGCGAGGCGGGGCCGGCCCGGCCTCCATAGCGGTCGCGGCGGGGCTGGGCCTGGACGCCACCCTGAGCGCGCTGGGCGGTCTGGCCGCGGCAGGCTACATCGAGCGCTCCCCTGACGGCTGGCGTCTCCGCAAACAAGGATCCGCGTATCGCAAGGTATCGGAAGCCACTGTCCTGGAGCCGCCGCGGCTTGCGGAGGACGCGGATCCAACCCAGGAACCACCGTTCCCGGACGACGACGATCTCGCACGCCACGAGGATGGCCTTCCCGCCCTGGCAGACGGTTCTCAAGGGGCGGGAGCATGACGACCCGAATGGAAGATCGGGCTTGCCCTGAGTGAGGAGGCGGATTTACGCGGTTTCCTCCAACAAGCCAACAAGTGGGGGTCACTGGTTTTCGTTTTGCTTCCCCGGTGGCCGGGCCTGGCGACAGACTGGGGTCTGCGGCCATCGCTTGATGTTCCTTCGATCTCGGTGCAAGCCCTCGGAGGATCGTGCGGTGGCCCGCACCATTTTCGGCCCGCGACGTGCAGGCATGGCCAGGCGAATCGCCCATCATGACCGCGCATGAGCGCCACTATCACCACATACTCCAACTGGGCTGTGCGGATGAGCCGGCTGCATGCCTGCGGGAAGTGCGCGCTCTTCACTCCTTGCCAGGGGGTCCGCGGGGGTTGGGCGGTGATTGCGTAGATGGGAGCGTCACTGCGTGGTTGTTCTCGAGGTGGTGTTTGGGGTTGGGTGACGGTGGGACGATCGTTTTCTAGGTGGCGTTGAAGGGGAGGCCGGGAGTGGGCAGGGACGAGGTGGTGGCCGAGTTCGGCCGGTACCTGCGGTTCGAGCGCGATGTTTCGCCGCATACCGTCCGGGCCTACCTGGCAGATGTCAACTCTCTGCTCGATCACTTGGACGGGCCGATCGAGGACCTGGACATCGGGGTGCTCAGGGAGTGGCTGGCCGAGCAGCATGGGGCGGGGAGAGCGCGGGCCACGCTGGCGCGCAGGGCGGCCTGCGCTCGTACGTTTACCGCCTACTGCCATCGTCGGGGCTGGTTGCCGGTGGACCCCGGGCTGCTCCTCGGAAGCGCCAAGGCGCCTCGCTCCTTGCCTTCCGTGCTCGATCAGGAGCAGGCTCAGGCCGTCCTGGCCGAGCCTGTGACGGTGGAACCCAAGGAACTGCGGGATCAGGCTCTCCTTGAGATGCTGTATGCCACCGGCGTGCGAGTGAGCGAGCTGTGCGCGCTCGATGTCGACGACGTGGACCGGGATCGGCACGTCATCAGGGTGTTGGGCAAAGGGCGCAAGGAGCGTTCGGTGCCATTCGGATTGCCTGCCCTCCGGGCGTTGGACAGGTGGTGCATTTACGGGCGGCCGCTGTGGGTCCGGGCGGGGTCAGGGCCGGCGCTCTTCCTTGGGGTGCGGGGAGGGCGCATCGATGCGGGGACCGTTCGGCGGGTGGTGCATGCGCGGCTGGCGGCGGTGGACGGGGCTCCGGACATGGGGCCGCACGGATTGCGGCACACTGCCGCGACCCATCTGCTGGAGGGCGGTGCGGATCTGCGTAGTGTTCAGGAGTTGCTCGGCCATGCGTCCCTGAACAGCACGCAGATCTATACGCACGTCTCGATCGAGCGCTTGCGGGCCGCGTACAGGCAAGCTCATCCGAGGGCATGACCCCCTTTCATCGTCCATTTCGCCGGTGTTCCTTCCCTGGGGTTGCGCTTGCGGACGCCGTCCGTTGTGGGGAGCGCGCTGGTCATAGTGGTGGTGCGGGTGAGGAGCGTTGATCGCGGGCTCTTCTGGCGTGGCGGCTGTGGCGGCGTTTGCGGTGTTGGCCCTTTCTCGGGTTTTGATCGCTGGCTGGCGTACGGCGTCGTCGGCGGCGTCGGTGGAGGGCGGTGATCAGGTAGGCCGTTCCCAGCAGTGCGGCGGCCACGGCCACGGTGATGGTGGGTGCCGGGTGGGCCGAGGTCGCGCTGCTCAGGTCATAGCCGTTTAGAGGGCTGGGCGGGGTGGGGGTGTGTGACGACGACTGGCGTGATGCGGTGAAGGCTGTGGTCGTGGTCGTGGTCGTGGTCGTGGTCGAGGTTGGACGTGTCTTGGCTTCCGTTCGTGCTGGCAGTGGCGGTTGGTCCATCTGTGGTGGCGGTGGCGTCGTCGCCGATGGAAGACGTGGAGGCCAGAAGGGAAGGAGGCGGATGGGGCCGTGGCCCAGCAAGATCAGGGGATTCAGGTAGCGGGTCTCGCGGAGGAGGCCCCAGTGCAGGCATGACTCCTGGCAGTGATCACCTGAGGGCTCGATGACGCCTAGCTCGGTTCCTGGGGTGACGGGCTGGCCGCGTTTCACCGAAGCGGCGACCGGCAGGTATGTCGTGCGTAGGCCGCCTTCATGGTCGATGGTGACCACGCCCTTGCCCGCTACGGGGCCGGCGAAGCGGACGGTGCCTTCGCCTGCTGCCAGGACTGGGGTGGCGGCGGGGGCGGCCAGGTCTATGCCGCGGTGTCCGGCGAGCCAGGGCTCGGGAGGCGGGGTGAAGCGGCGGAGGATCCTGGGGTGTCCGTCCAGAGGCCAGCGCCACGTCGGAGGTGACGCGCTTGCTGGGGGAGCGGTGAGGGGGAAGAGCGCGGTGGCGAGGATGGTGGCCAGCACGGCGGCGGCGTGGGATTTCATGGCGGGAGTGTGTTCGAGACGGCTGGGGCGGTATTGGGCCGAGCGCCGTTCTGTGGATACTCCGTCGGTCAGTCAGATCTAGGGGCCAGGTTTCATGGTCATGAACAAGTCCGGGGATCCGGGGCGGCTGGGGCTGGTGGGCGGCGGCGGGGGCGTAGCGGGGAGGTCCAGATCCACAGGGTGCTCAGGGCTATGCCGGCGGCGCAGAGGAAGATGACCGGGCGCAGGCCGAGGACGTCGGCTGCGATGCCGCCGGCCAGGCCGCCGAGGGCCAGGACACCTTGGACGGCGAACGTCGTGGTGGCGTTCACCCGGCCCCGCAGCTCCGGGGATGTCTCGCGGAGGATGATCGCGCCCATGCACGTGGCGAAGGCCACCACGATGCCGCCTGTGATCGTTCCGGTGACGGCCAGCAGGGAGAGCTTCCACCATAGAGGGCCGGTCAGCAGGCCCACCGCCAGGATCTCCATGGGGAAGAAGATGACCGCCGCGAGCAGGATGCGGTTCTCGCCGTAGCGCTTCGCGAGGCGGGCCGTGATCCAGGCGCCCAGGAGGCCGCCCACGCCGTTGAGAGCGATGAGGGCGCCGATCATGCCCTTGGGGATGCCCAACGTGTTCACCATGTAGAGCATGTAAACGGCCGTGTACGCCATCGCGAAGAAGTTGATCGTGACGCCCGCCGCCAGCAGGGCGCGGAGCACCGGGTGGGTGAGTGCGGCTCGTAAGCCCGTCGTGACATCGCGCCACATACCCCGGGAAGGGGCGGGCTCGTTCCGCTCCGGAGTGCGGATGGCGCGCAGCAGCAGGGCCGAGGTCAGGAAGGACAGTGCCTCCGCCAGTACGGCCAGCGGGGCCGTGAGGAGCTGGACCAGCAAGCCGGCCAGGCTGGGGCCGCCGACAGAGGCGACCGAGTAGGAGGCGTGGAAGCCGGCCATCGCCTCCGTGTGCTGGGCGGGCGGCACCACGGCTGCCAGGTGCGGGAAGTTCGCCGCCTTGAAGAGCACTCCGGCCGTGCCGATCACCAGGGCCACGATGATCAGCCATGCCACGTTCAGGAGGCCGAGGAGCCAGGCCAGGGGGACCGTGGCGGCCGCCACGCAGGAGACGAGCTCGCAAGCGATCATGAGCGGGCGGTGCCGCCTGAGCCGGTCGGCGATGGCGCCCGACTGGAGGGCGAACAGGAGGGCGGGCACCGAGGCGGCCGCGGTCAGCATTCCCATGTGGGTCGGGGAGGCGGTCAGCAGGGTCACCGCCGTCAGGGGGATGGCCAGCTTGGAGACCTCGGAGCCGGTGATGGAGATCGTACGGGCGGTCCACAGGAGGCGGTAGTCGCGTTGCCTGCGGAGGGGTGGCGGGTCGGCGGGGGGAGAAGGAGAATTGTGAAGGGATTGCTTCATAATTTATGAAAGTATCCCTTCATAGTTCTGAAGGCAATACTTCAGACCTTGTCCGGGTACCGTTGGCGCATGACCCGGGACAGTGACGTGCTCAGTGATCCCAAGGCGATGCGAGCGCTGGCCCACCCGGCGCGGCTGATGATCCTGAACAGGCTCGGGGTCGAGGGCAGCGCCACCGCCACGGAAGTGGCGGAGATCGCGGGCATCACGCCCAGCGCGGCCAGCTACCACCTGCGGATGCTGGCCAAGTACGGCTTCGTCGAGGACGCGCCGCCCCGAGGGGACGGCAGGGAGCGGGTGTGGCGGCCGGTCAATCGGTCGATCCACGTCGGTGTCCAGCCTGGCGACCAGCCGGACGTCCGGGATGCCAAGCTGTCGTTGATGCAGGCGTTCCGGCGCGAGGCGAACGAGGAGGCCGATCGGGCGCTGGCCGGCATCGACCAGGAGCCGGATGAGTGGCGCGACGCGACCAGGTTCAATCGGAGCCTGATCAGGGTGGACGCGGAGGAGATGGTGCGCCTCAACGAGGCGATCCAGAAGCTCATCGAGCCGTACGCGGCCCGCGGCCGCGAGGAGGCGGACGCGCCGAGCGGGGCCAGGATCGCCGAGGTGCAGGTCAATCTGTTCCCGGTCGCGAAGCGGCCGGTTCCCGGCCTGCCCACCGAGGATCATGACGCGCGCTGACGCGTTGGGCCCGGCAGATGCGGTCCGGGCTTGAGGCCGACTGGTCGCCAATGTGCGCCGACGTGGTCCGGGCCTTGAGGCGCGTTGATCTCCGGTGCCTGGCGATGTGGTCCGCGTTTGAGGCGTGTTGATCTGCGGTGCCTGGCGATGTGGTCCGGGCTTGAGGCGTGTTGATTTCCGGTGCCTGCCGATGTGGCCGGACCTTGAGGCCGGGTGGGCGCCAGGGTTGGTCGATGTGATCTGAGATCGAGGGGCATGGGGTGGGAATGTCCGTTTGACCGCAGACGGTCAGCCAGGGGCGTTGTGGGAGGTAGACTTTTCGGTGGCCTGTCACCACAGGCCGACTTCGCATGCCCCACTGCGGACCGCGCCATCGGTCCGGGCCCACGGCCCGGCTGGAGCGGGTTCGGGGCATCAGGGCGGCAGCCGACGTGTTGCCGCGGCACAACCGAGAACCGCGCCCATCCGCAGGGCGCCCAGACCTGGAGGACCAGCAAATGGCCCCCGTCGTCACCATGCGACAGCTGCTCGAGAGCGGCGTTCACTTCGGTCACCAGACCCGGCGCTGGAACCCGAAGATGAAGCGCTTCATCTTCACCGAGCGCAACGGCATCTACATCATCGACCTGCAGAAGTCGCTCTCCTTCATCGATCGTGCGTACGACTTCGTGAAGGAGACCGTCGCCCACGGCGGCACGATTCTGTTCATCGGCACCAAGAAGCAGGCTCAGGAGGCCATCTCCGAGCAGGCCTCGAGGGTCGGCATGCCCTACGTCAACCAGCGCTGGCTGGGCGGCATGCTCACCAACTTCTCCACCGTGCACAAGAGGCTTCAGCGTCTGAAGGAGCTCGAGGAGCTCGACTTCGACAACGTCGCGGCCTCGGGGCTCACCAAGAAGGAGCTCCTCATGCGCCGTCGTGAGAAGGACAAGCTCGAGCGCACGCTCGGCGGCATCCGCGACATGGGCCGCGTGCCCAGCGCGGTGTGGATCGTCGACACCAAGAAGGAGCACATCGCGATCAGTGAGGCCAAGAAGCTTGGCATCCCTGTCGTCGCGATCCTCGACACCAACTGCGACCCCGACGAGGTCGACTACCCGATCCCGGGCAACGACGACGCCATCCGCGCCGTCGGCCTGCTCACCAGGGTCGTGGCCGACGGTGTCGCGGCCGGTCTGATGGCCCGCTCCGGCGCCGCCCGCGGCGACGAGAAGCCGGCCGCCGCCGAGCCGCTGGCCGAGTGGGAGCGCGAGCTCATCGAGCAGGGCACCACGGCTGACGAGGCCGCCGCCGAGGCCGCTCCGGCCGAGGCTGCTGCGGCCGAGGCTGCTGCGGAAGAGGCTGCTCCGGCCGAGGTTGCCGCGGAAGAGGCTGCTCCGGCTGAGGCTGAGGCTGCTCCGGAAGAGGCTGCTCCGGCTGAGGCCGCTGCCGAGGAGGCCGCTCCGGCCGAGGCCGCCGCCGAGGGCGAGACCGAGCAGCAGGCCTGATCCGAGCGACGGTGAGGACCGCGGGCGGCAGTCCTGAACTGATGGTGTGAACCAAAGGTCAGGGTTGCGGCCGCGGTCGTCGCCACGGCTCGGGTGAGGGCAAGCAAGGCGCCACGTGCTCGGGTGAGGGCAAGCTGAGTGCAAGCAAGGCAAGCTGACATCTGAATAACGGCGAATCACCCATCGGCTGGGCGATGCGCAAGGCACGTGTCCTGACTGGGCAAACGGCTGAGCTGCGATCGGCGAGCCGGACCCGCGCCATCCTGATCAGGCGGTCTGCTGAGGCCGATCGCCGGAGGCCATGGCCGATGGTGGTGGCCGGGCTCAGGTGGTAGGTCGCGGCGAGGCTGGGCAGTATGGCCAGCGGAGCAGCGGCGGAGCCGGCCCGGGCCGGAGCAAGGCAAGGCAAGGCTTGTAGGACGGCACGCGCCTGCCGTGCACGACCAAGGGTGGGCAACCGGATCCCCGGCGCCCACCCGATCCACGACGACGAATCCCACGACGACGAAATCCCACAAGGAATAAGAGCAATGGCTTCCGTGAACATGGCCGACGTCAAGCGGCTTCGCGAGATCACCGCTGCCGGCATGATGGACTGCAAGAAGGCGCTCGAGGAGTCCGAGGGCGACTTCGACCGCGCCATCGAGCTGCTGCGCCTCAAGGGCGCCAAGGACGTGGGCAAGCGTGAGGCCCGCACCGCCTCCAACGGCCTCGTCGCGCTCAAGCAGGACGGCGACTCCTCCGCCGCGCTGCTCGAGCTCAACTGCGAAACCGACTTCGTGGCCAAGGGCGAACGCTTCCAGGAGCTGGCCGGCCAGGTCGTCGCGCACGTCCTGGAGACCAAGCCCGCCGACGTGGCCGCGCTGCTGGAGTCCTCCTTCGATGGCAAGTCCGTCAAGGAGCACCTGGACGTGGCCAACGTCGCGCTCGGCGAGAAGATCGAGATCCGCCGCTTCGCGGTGCTCGAGGGCGGCTACATCGGTGCTTACATGCACAGGACCGACCCCGCGCTGCCCCCGGCCGTTGGTGTGCTGGTCCAGCTGGACAAGCCGAACGCCGATGTCGCCAAGGACATCGCGCAGCACGCCGCCGCCATGGCCCCGCAATACCTCAAGGCCGACTCGGTGCCGGCCGAGGTCGTCGACAAGGAGCGCAAGCTCTTCGAGGAGATGACCCGCGAGGAGGGCAAGCCCGAGGCGGCGATCGGCAAGATCGTCGAGGGCCGGGTCAACGGCTGGTACAAGGACTTCACGCTGCTCCAGCAGGCGTTCGTGAAGGACAACAAGAAGAGCGTCGGCAAGTACGCCGAGGAGAACGGCGTCGAGGTCCTCGCCTTTGTCCGTTTCAAGGTCGGCCAGGCTTAGGCTTTAGGCAAGCCACCAGCCCCACGATTCACCGAATGAAGGAGGCCGCCGCCGTGCAGGACCACCGGGAGTCAGCCCACGAATCCACACGGGCGGCGGCTTCCTCATTGCCAATTCCGCTCAATCACCTGAGGTGGAAGCGGGTGATGCTGAAGCTGTCGGGCGAGGCCTTCGCCGGCAGCGAGCCGCTCGGCATCGACCCGGGTGTCGTCGATCACCTGGCCGACTCGATCGCCGAGGCGGTACGCGAGGGCGTGCAGGTCGCCGTCGTGGTCGGCGGGGGCAACATGTTCCGCGGCGCCACCCTGTCGCAGGGCGGCATCGACCGGGCCAGGGCCGACTACATGGGCATGCTCGGCACGGTCATCAACTGCCTGGCCCTGCAGGACTTCCTGGAGCGCCGGGGCGTCGAGACCCGCGTGCAGACCGCGATCACCATGCAGCAGGTGGCCGAGCCGTTCCTGCCGCGCCGCGCGATCAGGCATCTCGAGAAGGGGCGTGTGGTCATCTTCGGCGCCGGCCTCGGCTCGCCGTTCTTCTCCACCGACACCGCGGCGTCCCAGCGCGCCCTGGAGATCGGCGCCGAGGCGCTGCTCAAGGGCACGCAGGTGGACGGCATCTATGACTCCGATCCACGGAAGAATCCTGACGCGGTCAGGTTTGACCATCTCGACTACGGCGAGGTGCTGCTGCGCGACCTCGCGGTCATGGACGCCACCGCGATCAGCCTGTGCAAGGACAACGATCTGCCGATCGTGGTCTTCGACCTGATGGGCGAGGGCAACATCCTGCGAGCCGTACGCGGTGAGAAAATCGGCACGCTGGTGAGTCCCGCAGGCAAATGACGGAGTGAGCCCGACACCGGCAGCTAGTAGACGACAGGGAGCCGCTGTGATCGACGAAACCCTCCTCGAAGCCGAGGAAAAGATGGACAAGGCCGTCTCGGTCGCGAAGGAGGACTTCGCGACCATCCGGACGGGCCGCGTCACGCCATCGATGTTCAACAAGATCAGTGCCGAATATTACGGCACGCCGACGCCGATCCAGCAGCTGGCGTCGTTCCACGTGCCCGAGGCACGCATGGTGCTGATCCAGCCCTATGACAAGAGCTCGATGGGCGCGATCGAGAAGGCCATCCGCGACTCCGACCTCGGTGTCAACCCGACGGACGACGGTCAGGTGATCCGCGTGACGTTCCCGGAGCTGTCCGAGGAGCGCCGCAGGGAATACATCAAGGTCGCCAGGAACAAGGGCGAGCACGCGAAGGTCTCCATCCGCAACATCCGCCGTTCCGCCAAGGAGATCCTCGACAAGATGATCAAGGACGGCGACGCGGGTGAGGACGAGGTCAGGCGGGCCGAGAAGGAGCTCGACGACCTCACTCAGAAGCACGTCGCCAAGATCGACGAGCTGCTCAAGCACAAGGAAGCCGAGCTGCTCGAGGTCTGAGCGGCGCACCCGCGGACAGCGGGTCCGGCATCTACGGCCCTCGCCCGAGGCGGCGGGGGCCGTGTCTCATGGAGAACTCTGTGGAAGAACCTACGGCTGGCACCAGTCCGAGCGGCGGCGGCCGTAGCGGACGGAACCTGCCTGCCGCGATCGCCGTCGGCGTGGTGCTGGGCGCGCTGGCGCTCGGCTCCCTCTACACGATCAAGGAGCTGTTCCTCCTGGTGGTCGTGGGCGCCGTGGGTGTCGGCGTGGTGGAGCTGACCAGGGCGTTCGCCACCCGGGACATCAACGTGCCGGCCGTGCCCGTGCTCGGCGGCCTGGTGGCGACGCAGGCGGCGGCGTACTGGGGCGGGCCGGTCTGGTTGCTCGCCACGTTCGTGATATTCGCGTTGGTGCTGCTGATCTGGCGGATGTTCAGCGACGGCACGGAAGGCTACGTGCGCGACGCGACGTCGTCGGTGTTCACGCTGTTCTATCCCGCGCTGCTGGCGGCGTTCGTGCCCCTGCTGCTGCGGGCGGACGACGGCGACCACCGCGTGGTGATCTTCCTCGCGGTGACCGTGGCCAGCGACATCGGCGGCTACGTCGCGGGCGTGTTGTTCGGCAGGCACCAGATGACCGCCATCAGCCCGAAGAAGACCTGGGAGGGCTTCGCCGGGTCGCTTGTGGCGTGCACGGCGGTCGGGGCGTGGCTGGTGACGTGGCTGCTCGGCGGCGCGCTCTGGCAGGGGGCGCTGATCGGCGCGCTGGCCGCGCTGCTGGCGACCGTGGGCGACCTCATCGAGTCGATGATCAAGCGGGATCTCGGCATCAAGGACCTGGGCACGATCCTGCCCGGCCACGGCGGTCTGATGGACCGGCTCGACTCGCTGGTGACGACGCTGGTGCCGGTCTGGGTGCTGATGACGCTGTTCTTCTAGCGGTGCTGGGCTTCGAGCACCTCCCTGGTGACGGGGGTCAGCCAGAGCCACCGTACGGCCTCGCCGCCGAAGGCGAATCCTGACATGTCGGGCATGTGGGGGGCGTCGGCCTGCATCAGCACACCTGAGTACTGCGGCCCCAGCGGGAACGTCGACGGCTCGTGATACCACTTCGCGGTGTGCCCGTGGCCCAGCCAGGTGACCGAGTGCCACGGATACTGCGACAACCACACCAGCAGCAGCGCCGCGTCCCGTGGGTCCTCGCGGGTGGCCACGGCCAGCTCGATCCTGGCGTACGCGCCGGGTTTGTCGATCCACTGCTCGACCGTCGGCATCCGCTGGCAGCTCATCCCCACCGTGGACAGCACGCTGAAGCCGCGTTTCCGGTGCGGCGGGCGCTCGGTGATCCCGACGGTCGGCAGCCGCTCGCCGCTGGCGTCCCAATACCTGCCCGCCGGCCCCAGCACCCGGTCCAGATGTCCCATGACGAACTGCTGGAACGACGGCCACGACCCCTCGCTGTGCCGCCAGCGCCAGTAGGACTTGGCGTTGGTGATCCGAGGCTCCAGCCCTTCGAGCGCCTCCGCCAGCGCCCACGCGAACGGCGACTCGCCCACCGCGTCCCGCGCGTAGCCGGGCATGCCCCTGCTCATGTCCGCCCAGCCGGGGATGACCGCCAGCAGGACGTCGTCCTCGTAAAGGGCGACCCCGTCGCCTTCCTCGAACCACAGCGCGGTGAGCTGGCCGAGCGGCCGGCGGCCGTCCGGGTGCAGGGTGTTGTGCCTGGGCATCAGCGGCGGCAGTCCGGCGTTGATCCTGGCCAGGTCCACGACAGCGGGGGCCGGGCGGTGGTTGGCGAGCCAGACGGCGCCGTGGACCGTTCCGCCGGGTGAGCACAGGTAAGCTACCGAGGAGTCCTCGTCCCGCTCGACCACGAGCGTCCGGCTGCCGTACGGGTTGCCGGCGGCGAGGACGACCTCGGCGCCACCCTCGCCTGATGCCGCCCGGAAAATCGCCATACGTGAGCACTGTAGATCCGGCGGAGACCATGACGCGACCCGTAGCGACGGAGGAATTCCACCTCTGATCCCAGCGTTCACTACCCTGGTCGGAACTCTTGAAGCAAAGGCAGAAACGTGTCCCAGCCCCCTGGTCAGCTCACCTTCATCGCGCCGCGACGGGCCAAGCCCGCACGGCACCTGGCCGACCTGTCGATGGCCGATCGGCGGGCCGCGGTGACCGAGCTGGGTGAGAAGGCCTTCCGCGCCGACCAGCTCTCACGCCACTACTTCGAGCGCCTCACCGCCGACGTCGGCGCGATGACCGACCTGCCCGCCGCCTCCAGGGAGAAGCTCGGCGCGCTGCTGCCGACCCTGCTCACCTCGGTCAGGGAGCTGGCCACCGACGGCGGGACCACGCGTAAGACGCTGTGGCGGCTGTTCGACGGCGCGCTGGTCGAGTCGGTGCTCATGCGTTACCCCGACCGGGTCACGATGTGCGTGTCGTCGCAGGCCGGCTGCGGCATGAACTGCCCGTTCTGCGCCACCGGCCAGGCGGGCCTGACCCGCAACATGTCCACCGCCGAGATCGTCGAGCAGGTCGTGGCGGGCGCACGGGCGCTGGCGGCCGGCGAGGTGCCGGGCGGGCCGGCGCGGGTGAGCAACGTCGTGTTCATGGGCATGGGCGAGCCCCTGGCCAACTACAAGCAGGTGATCGGCGCCGTCCGCCGCCTGGTCGAGCCGGCGCCGCACGGGCTGGGCATCTCCGCCCGCGGCGTCACGGTCTCCACGGTCGGCCTGGTGCCGGCCATCGGCAAGCTCGCCGACGAAGGCTTGCCGGTCACGCTGGCGCTGTCGCTGCACGCGCCCGATGACGAGCTGCGTGACACGCTGGTGCCGATCAACACGCGGTGGAAGGTGTCGGAGGTGCTCGACGCCGCGTGGGCGTACGCGGCCACGACCAAGCGGCGGGTCTCGATCGAATACGCGCTGATCAAGGACATCAACGACCAGGAGTGGCGGGCCGACCTGCTGGGCAAGCTCGTCAAGAACAAACTGGTGCACGTCAACCTGATCCCGCTCAACCCGACGCCCGGGTCCAAGTGGACGGCGTCGCGGCCGGAGGACGAGCGGGCGTTCGTCCGGCGGCTACAGTTCCACGGCGTGCCGGTCACCGTGCGAGACACGCGGGGGCGCGAGATCGACGGGGCCTGCGGGCAGCTCGCCGCCGCCGAGTAGGTCAGCCCTTCAGACGTCGCCAGACGTAGAACGCGAGGGCGAGCAGGCACCAGGCGAGTGAGACGGCGGCCAGCTCGGGGAGCCGGGAGACCAGATCGCCGTCGTTCGCCGCCCGCATCCAGCGCACGACCGGGACCGTGAGCCAGTAGAGCGGCGAGGCGCTCAGCAACAACATCAGCAGGAACCCGAGCACCAGGCTCATGATCGACAGAGCCGGTGAGGGAAGGATGGCGCGGCTGGTCAGCGCGCCCAGCGCGATCCCGGTCAAGGCCGCCAGGGCGTGCACGGCGAGAGCGGCGCTCAGCAGGCCGGGCTCCGGGGCGCCGCTCACGCCGAGCAGGAGGGCCGCCGCCAGGCCCATTCCGGCGAAGACGGCACACGTCGCGAACGCCGCCACGAGCCCCGCCGCTAGTTCCCGGCCCCGGCCGCCTGCCGCGACCGCGGACATCTCGCGTTGCCGGTCGGGCTCGGTGTCGAGGAGGCTCCTCGCGGCCCAGGCCAGGATGGGGATGATCAGTACGGCGCCGTCGGTGAGCACGCTCGCCTCCTGCCCGCGTGGCGCGCGGCTGCCGTGCAGGATCGCCAGCATGGCCAGGGCGAGCAGGAGGGCCTGGTAGACGCGGTGGGAGCGGATGTAGGCCGCCAGGCGGAAGGTGGCCAGGGCGATGATCATCCGCTCTCCTCGATCTCGCGGGCCTGGTAGCCCTCGTCGCGCATCCTGGCAAGGAAACGGGGGAGGTCGGCGGCGGGCAGCGTGACCGCCACGGTCGCGCTCTTCTCCTGGACGAGGGTGGCGGTGGTGGTGCTCTCCTTGAGGTGGCCGTCGAGCAGCGACCAATGACGCAGGCCGGGTAAGGCGCGCAGGCCGCCCTGGTGGTCGCTGACGATGACGATGGCGCCGCGCGCCGCGAGATCGGCGGCGATCGAGGGCAGTGCCTCGCGGGCGTCGGCGTCGAGCCCGGCGAACGGCTCGTCCATGATCAGCAGCCCGGGCTCGGCCATCAGCGCCTGGACCAGGCCGACCTTGTGCGCACTGCCCTTCGACAGCTCGCCCAGGGGCACGGCCAGAAGGTGCTCCATGTTGAGCCGTTCGGTCCACGGCTCCCAGCGGGCGCCGCGGCGTACGCGGGACATGTGACGCAAGTAGGCCGTGACGGTGAACGGCTGGTCGGCGGGGAAGCGGTCGGGCGCGAAGCCGACGACGTCCGGACGCCCGGTGATGGTGCCCTTCGTCGGCACGGCGAGCCCGGCCAGCAGCCGGAGCAGGGTCGACTTGCCGGCCCCGTTGACGCCGCTCAGCTCGATCACGTCACCGGGCGCGAGCTGCGCGTCGGCATCCTGGATGACGAAATCATCACGCCTGCGGTAGCGGAAGAAGACCTCGGACAGACGCATGGTGGTGTAACGGTATATGCCGGGTCGCATGCTGGGCATAAAAGAGGCCCCACAATGGAGGTACCCCCAGCACGATTCAAGAGGAGTGTGGGCTTGAACCGCTTTCCGCGCGTCATGGGTATGCGTTCAGGCTACGACCCCGTGGAGGTCGACGCCTTGATCGGGCGGATCGAGGCGACCCTGGGCAGAGGCTCGCACACCTTTGAGCCCGTCACCGCCGACGAGGTGCGTACGGCCACCTTCCGCGCCAAGCGCGGCGGCTATCACGAGACCGCGGTCGACTTCGCCCTGGAAGCGTTCGTGGTGGCGCTGGAGACCCAGGCCAAGCGGCCCGTACGGCTGGCCATGGCCGAGCCCACCGGCGAGATGCTGCGCGAGGAGTGGTTCGAGGGTCAGGCGGCACGCGTCGAGCGGGTGGCCTTCCGCCCGGGCCGGATGGGCAGCGGCTACAACGAGGACGAGGTCGACGCCTTCCTCGACCGCATCGTGGCCACCTTACGCGGCACCACCGACTTCCCCGTGACGGCGAAGGAGGTGCGCGAGGCGAAGTTCTCGACCGTGCTGTTCAGATCCGGCTACTTGATCGCGGATGTGGACTCGTTCCTCGCGAGCATCGCGGATGTGCTGGAGCAGCGCCGCTAACCGTCCTGGACGGCGGTGAGCACGCCGTGCAGGTCGGGCAGGACCTTCTGGATGATCGTCTCGTCCGGGGCGCGCTCGCCCAGCCGGTTGATCCACACGCGGCGGATGCCGAGCCGGTGGGCGGGCACCATGTCGTGGAAATAGCTCCCCGCCACGTGCACCCAGGTAGACGGCTGGTGCGCGCGTTTGAACAGATCGAAGTGGGCGTTGTCAGGTTTGTACGCCCCCGCGTCCTCCGACGTCACCACCGCCTCGAACGGCACCGGCAGCCGCCGCAGCGTTTCGGCGATCAGGTCGCGGTCGCAGTTGGTGAGCAGCGCCAGATTCCAGCCGGCCGCGCGCAGCGCCGACAGTTCGGCGCCCACCTCCGGGAACACCGGCCAGTAGGGGATCGTCGCGGCCGGCACGGTGGCGTCGTCCTCGTTCAGCTCCACCTTCTCCTCCGCGCAGGCCCGGCGGAGCGTCTCGGCCATGACGTGGCGATAGCGGAGCGTCGGCGACTCGACCTGCACGGCGTGCTCGTGCCGGTTGTACGCCTCCAGCAGGCGCGCCCCCTGGCCGGGCGCGATCAGCTCGGCGCTGGTGAGCAGGCCGTGCCGCCAGTCGACAAGAGTGCCAAAGCAGTCGAACGTTACCCATTTCATAAGTCACATCATGCTCTGTACGGCCCGTCGACTCGCGAGTTGGAGCTCAAACCGGTGGAGTGAGGTGCGGGTGCTGGGAGCGCTTGTTCGCCTCGTACGCCTCCCGCAGGGCGTCCGGCGTGCCCACCTGCGCCACGGGCACGTCCCACCACGCCTCGGAGGACGGCGCGTCGTCCGCCATGCGGTCGGTGCGGACGTAAATGACCGTGGTCTCCGACGCTGAGCGCGCCGTGTCGAGCGCCTTGCGCAGGTCGGCGACCGACTCCGCGCGCAACACCGACGCGCCCAGGCTGGCGGCGTTCGCGGCCAGGTCCACCGGCAGCGGGCCGCCGTCGAACCGGCCGCCGCCGCGGTAGGCGTAGGAAGTGCCGAGCCGCTGCGCGCCGACGCTCTCCGACAGGTGGCCGATGGAGGCGAAGCCGGAGTTGTCCACCAGGACGACGATCAGCTTGATGCCTTCGGAGATCGCCGTGACGAGTTCCTGGGCCATCATCAGGTAGGAGCCGTCGCCCACCAGCACGAACACCTCACGCTCCGGGGCCGCCATCTTGACGCCCAGCCCGCCCGCGATCTCGTAGCCCATGCAGGAGTAGCCGTATTCGACGTGGTAGTTGCCCGGGCCGCTCGGCCGCCAGAGTTTGTGCAGGTCGCCGGGCATCGAGCCGGCCGCGCACACCACCACGCCATCGTCGCTCGCGGCCGTGTTGACGGCGCCGATCACCGCCGACTGCGGCGGCGGGGAACCCTCCAGCGCGTACGCCGCCTCCACGGCCGCGTCCCACGCCCGGGTCAGCCCGGCGGCCCGCTCACGGTAGTCGTCCGGCACTCCGCGCCAGCCCGCGACCGCCTCGGCCAGCTCCGCGAGCCCCTCCCGGGCGTCGGCCACCAGCTGCAGGCCCGACAGCTTGGCGGCGTCGAAGCCGGTGATGTTGATGTTGAGGAAGCGCGTGCCGGGGGCGAAGATCGTCCGGGAGGCGGTGGTGAAGTCGCTGTAGCGGGTGCCGACGCCGATGATCAGGTCGGCTTCGCGGGCCAGCGCATTGGCCGCGGTCGTGCCGGTGGCGCCGATGGCGCCCACGGCGAGCGGGTGCCCGTAGGGGAGTGCGCCCTTGCCCGCCTGCGTCTCGGCCACCGGGATGCCGTACGTCTCGGCGAAGAGCCGCAGCTGCTCCGTGGCGTCGCTGTAGATGGTGCCGCCGCCCGCGACGATCAGGGGGCGCGCGGCCGACTTGACCAGCTGGGCGGCCCGGGACACGGCGGCACGCTCGGGGCGGGGCCTGGGGATGTGCCAGACGCGGTCGGCGAACAGCTCCTCCGGCCAGTCGTACGCCTCGGCCTGCACGTCCTGCGGAAGCGCGATCGTCACCGCGCCGGTCTCGGCCGGGTCGGTGAGCACACGCATGGCCGCCAGCAGCGCGGACGGCAGCTGCTCGGGGCGGTTGATCCGGTCCCAGTAGCGGGAGACCGGCTTGAAGCAGTCGTTGACCGAGATGTCGTACGAGCGCTGGTCCTCCAGCTCCTGGAGCACCGGACCGGCCACGCGGGTGGAGAAGATGTCGCCGGGCAGGAGAAGCACCGGGAGCCGGTTGATGGTGGCGCCGGCCGCGCCGGTGATCATGTTGGTGGCGCCGGGGCCGATCGACGTCGTGCAGGCCAAGGTGGCCAGCCGGTTGCTGGCCCGGGCGTAGGCGGCGGCCGTGTGGACCATGGCCTGCTCGTTGCGGCTCAAATGGTAGGGCAGGTTTTCCGTCGAGGTGGCCAGTGCCTGGCCCAGACCCGCGACGTTGCCGTGCCCGAAGATGCCCGTGCAGCCGCCGAAGAACCTGCGCTGCACGCTGTCGCGCTCGCTCCACTGGTGGGCCAGGAAACGTACGACGGCCTGCGCCACGGTCAACCGGGTCGTCATGAAGTCCTCCCGAACGGCAGTCTAGGGTCGATGAGCTGGTCGTCCCACGACGAACGGATCCAGGCGTGGCGAGGATCGTCGCACGCGTCAGCTCTTCACATCGTCCAGTGTTCGGTTGTTAGATGGCCACTGTCCGGTCGAAGACGCAATATGCGGTGCATCTCCCCGGCAATATGTGCAGGTCTTTACGTCATATGAATGTCATGACATATTGGCCCATGGCTTACCTCCTTACCTGATCTGTCGGAGGGTTTGCATGGCATTGCGTAAAGTCGCCGCGGTCCTCGCCGTGGCCGGGATCGGATTAGCCGCCTGCGGCCAGTCATCCGGCGGTGGCGGTGGCACCATCGAGTTGACCATCGCCCAGAACGCCATCGCGGGCGGCAAGAACGCCGCCGCGGCGGACTTCATCGCCAACTGGGTGATCCCCAAGTTCGAGGCGGCCCAGAAGGCGAAGGGCAAGGACGTCAAGGTCAAGTTCGTCCCCAGCGGCGTCGACGACGAGCAGTACAAGACCAAGCTCTCCCTGGACCTCAAGTCGGGCAAGGGCGCGGACGTGATCGACATCGACGGCATCTGGGCCGGTGAGTTCGCCGAGGCCGGCTACATCAAGCCGCTGGCGGACGTGGTCGGCGCCGAGGCCGACGCCTGGGACGGCTGGGCGCAGATTCCCGAGTCCGTGCAGGGGCTGGCCACGTACAACGGCAAGAAGTACGCGCTGCCGATCGGCACCGACGGCCGCGTGCTCTACTTCAACAAGACGCTCTTCCAGAAGGCCGGTCTCCCGGCCGACTGGCAGCCGAAGAGCTGGCAGGAGATCCTCGACGCCGGGACCAAGCTGAAGTCTGCGGGCGTGCCGGTGCCGATCCAGGTCAACGCCGGGACGGCGATGGGCGAGGCCACCTCGATGCAGGGCGTGCTGCCGCTGCTCGCCGGCGCGGGCGGTGAGGTGCAGAAGGACGGCAAGTGGACCGGCGCCTCCCAGCCGCTCAAGGACGCGCTCGGCTTCTACCAGAAGATCTACGGCGGCGGCCTCGGCGACCCCAAGCTGCAGCAGGAGGCCAAGGGCCGCGACAAGTCGTTCCAGCAGTTCGCCGAGGGCAAGATCGGCATCCTGATGGAAGGCGACTACTTCTGGCGCGGCGTCATCAACCCCAAGGATGGCGTGGCCCCGATGGACGATCGCGACCAGAGCGTCGGCTACGCGCTGATCCCGGCCATGGAGCCTGGCAAGGGCATCCGCGGCCAGGACTTCGTCAGCATGTCCGGCGGCGCCCTGCGCACGGTCAACCCCAACACCAAGCATCCGAAGGAGGCCTTCGAGCTGCTGGCCTTCACGCTCTCGCCGGAGGCGCTGAAGGAGGAGACGAAGGACGGCAACGTGCGCATCACGCCGCGTACGGACGTCAACAAGGAGATCCTCGCCGGTGAGCCGCTGCTGACCTTCATCTCGGACAAGGTGCTGCCGCTGACGGCCTTCCGGCCGCCGGTCGCGGTCTACCCGCAGGTGTCGGTGGCGCTACAGGAGTCCACCGCCGCGGTCGTCGGCGGCACCGCGCCCGACCAGGCGGCGACCGCGTACCAGAAGACGCTCGAAGGAATCGTCGGTGGCGCAGGCAACATCATCGCCCCCTGACCTCGTTGACGAGGAAGCCCCCGCCCGCCGCTCCTACAGCTCGGACGCGGCGGGTCTGGGCCGGCTCAGGGCCGGGATCTTCGTGGCCCCCGCGCTGCTGCTCGTCGCGGCCTTCCTCGTCTTCCCCGCGCTCTGGGTGCTCTACCTGGGGCTGACCAACTACCGGCTGACCGGGATCGCCGCGGCCGAGCCGCAGTTCGTGGGGCCGGCCAACTTCATCGACGCGGTGTCCAACCCGGCGTTCTGGAACTCCACGTGGCTGACCGTGCAGTTCGTGCTGGGGTCGGCCGTCATCGGGCAGGTCGGGCTCGGTTTCACCATCGCCTGGTTGCTGCGCGACCGGCAGGGGCCGCTCAAGCGGCTGGTCGAGGGCCTGGTCATCCTGGCCTGGATCCTGCCCAGCGCGGTGGTGTCGTTCCTGTGGGTGGCGCTGCTCGACCGCGACGGCGGCACGCTCAACGCGCTGCTCGGCCTGCCCGGCTCCGCCTGGCTGCTCGATCACCCGATGTTGTCGATCATCGTCTTCAACACGTGGCGTGGCACCGCGTTCTCGATGATGTTGTACGGCGCCGCGCTCGGCAACGTGCCGCCCTCGCACCTGGAGAGCGCCCGCCTGGCCGGCGCCTCCGGCTGGCAGCAGCTCAGGGACGTGGTGTTCCCGCACATCCGAGGCCACATCCTGACGAACCTGCTGCTGATCAGCCTGTGGACGTTCAATGACTTCACCCCCTTCCTGATCACGGCGGGCGGGCCGGACGGGAGGTCGGAGATCCTGGCGGCGCACGTGTACAAGGTCGCGCTGCAGAGCGGCGAGCTGGGTTACGGGGCGGCGGTCTCCACGGTCATCCTGCTGATCAATCTGGTGGTGGCGGTGTTCTACCTGCGGTTGCTGCGGAGCAGGAAATGACGGCGCGGTTCGTGGCCGGCCGGATCGGCTTCTACACGCTGATCGCGGTGCTGCTGGCGTTCTTCACGATCCCGCTGCTCTGGCTGGCGAGCGCCCCGTTCACCTCCGATCCGACGTATGAGGTGGCGGTGCCCGACTTCACCTGGGAGAACTTCCAGGCGGTCGTGGAGCATCCGTACGCGTTGCCGTCGCTGTACAACTCGCTGGTGTTGTCGGCCGGCACGGCGGTGCTGGTGGTGGCGATGGCGGCGCTGGCCGCGTACGCGCTGAGCCGGGTGCGGCTGCCGGGGCGCGACGCGCTGCTGTACGCGTTGTTGCTGCTGTCGTCGATCATCACCGGGACGGCGGCCATGGTGCCGCTGTTCCAGCTGGCGGTGGAGCTCAACCTCATCGACTCGCACTTCGGGCTGATCCTCATCCTGACGGGCGGGCTGCTGCCGGCGGCGATCTTCATGCTGAAGGACTTCATGGACTCGACGCCGAAGTCCTATGAGGAGTCGGCGCGGGTGTTCGGGGCGTCGCCGCTGCAGATCGTGCGGCACGTGGTGGTGCCCTTGGTACGGCCGGGGCTGGCGACCATCGGGGTCTGGGCCGTGGCCAACGTGTGGGGAAATTTCCTGATGCCGTACCTGCTGCTGAGCGATGTCGAGAAGCAGCCGGCGGCCGTGATCACGTACACGCTGTATACCGAGGGCGGCCAGGCCAACCTGCGGATGTTGTCCACGTTCGGGCTGCTGTACTCGGTCCCCGTGGTGCTCATGTACCTGTTCGTCAGCAAGAAATACGGCTTCCGCTTCCACGGAGGGATCAAGCGTTAAATGGCCGCCATCGAACTACGCGGGCTGACCAAGATCTATCCCGGTGGGGTGAAAGCCCTCGACGCGCTCGACCTGGTCATCCCCGACGGCGAGTTCTTCGCCCTGCTCGGCCCCTCCGGCTGCGGAAAGACCACGCTCTTGCGGACCATCGCCGGGCTGGAGGCCGCCACCGGCGGCGTCGTGGTCATCGGCGAGCGCGACGTGACCGGGGTGCAGCCGGGCGGCCGGGACGTCGCGATGGTCTTCCAGGACTACGCGTTGTTCCCGCACATGGACGTCACGGACAACATCGCCTACCCGCTGCGCATCAAGAAGGTCGCCAAGGCGGCGCGCCGCGACAAGGCGGTCGAGGTCGCGGCGCGGCTCGGGCTCGAGCACCTCATGGACCGGCGTCCCGGCCAGCTGTCCGGCGGGCAGCAGCAGCGGGTCGCGCTGGCGCGGGTGATGGCCACGCAGGCGCAGGCGTTCCTGTTCGACGAGCCGCTGTCCAACCTGGACGCCCGGTTGCGGCTGGAGGCGCGGACGTTCCTCAAGAAGCTCCAGCGGGAGCTCGGCGTCACCACCGTCTTCGTCACCCATGACCAGGCCGAGGCGCTGGCCATGGCCGACCGGATGGCGGTGATGGAATCGGGGCACATCCGGCAGATCGGCACGCCGGCCGAGGTGTTCCAGCGGCCCGCCAACACGTTCGTGGCCGGATTCATCGGCTCCACGCCCATGAACCTGCTGGACGGCGCCGTACGAGGTGACAGGCTGGACGTGGCAGGGTGCAAGGTGGCCGTCCCGGCCTCGGCCGAGGGGCGGCTGAGCGACGGGGAGAAGATCGTGTACGGCGTGCGACCCGAGTACATGTCCTACTCGGCCGAGCCAGCGGAGGGCGCGCTCGGCGGGAAGGTGGCCATCGTGGAGAACCTCGGCGCCTCCCATCTGGTGACCCTCGACGTCAACGACGTGACCGTGCAGGCCGTCGTGCCGGAGGGCAGCGAGCCGGCGCTTGGCGAGGACGGCTACGCCGTTCCGCGGCGCGACCGGGCCCTCGTCTACCGGGACGGAGAGCTGGTGTGAGGGGTCACTGGAGCCTGGAGGACCGGCTGGAGCTCACACTGCGGGAGGTGCCGTTCGAGGTGCCCGCGGGGACCGCCGCCGTGACGGTGCGGCTGTCCTACGACCGGTCGCAGGGAGTGCTGGACCTCGGGTGTGGCTCGCCGGACGGGTTCCGCGGCTGGTCGGGCGGGGCGCGCGACGAATACACGATCACCGCCGACTGGGCGACTCCCGGTTACCTGCCCGGTGCTGTGGAGGCTGGGACCTGGCGCGTGTGGGTGCGGCTGCACCGCATCCCGCTCCAGGGGCTCGACTACACGCTGGACATCTCCACGGAGTCCGCTGTCCCTCCGGAGCCGGTCGTCGAGGAGCCGCCGCACGGGGAGAGGCCGCCCCGCCGGGAGATTCCGGATATCGACGGCATGCAGTGGTTCGCCGGGGACTTCCACGCCCACACCGTCCACAGCGACGGCAACCTGATCCTCGCCGAGCTCGCCGAGCTGGCCCACGGGCGGGGGCTCGACTTCCTGGCCGTCACCGACCACAACACCGTCAGCCACCACCCCTGGCTGGCCAAGATCGACCGCGAGATCACGCTCATCCCCGGCCAGGAGGTCACCACCGACCGCGGCCACGCGAACGTGTTCGGCGACGTCGGCTGGGTGGACTTCCGGCAGCCCGCCGACTCCTGGGTCGAGCACGCCGAGCGTGCGGGCGGCCTGATCTCCGTCAACCACCCGCTCGGCGGCGACTGCGCCTGGCTGCTGCCGATCAGCCGCCGGCCCCGGCTCGCCGAGGTGTGGAGCTCCGGCTGGTGGGACCGGCGCTGGGGCGCGCCGCTGGCCTGGGCGGACGCCTGGCGGGACGACGTGATCGCGATCGGCGGCAGCGACTTCCACAGCCACGGCTCCGACGGCCTGCCCGGCGCGCCCACGACCTGGGTGCTGGCCGAGGACACGAGCACGGTGCTGGACGGCGTGCGGGCCGGCCGCACCGCCGTCTCGGCGGGACCCGACGCGCCGCTGCTGCTCAGGCTGGGCGACGAGCTGCTGGCCCTGGACGCGGGCGGCCTGGTCCTGGTGCGCCCGGACGGCGGCAGACAGCTGATCCGCGACGATCGCGCGCTGATCCCCGCAGGTGTAGGGCGGCACCGGCTGGAAACCCACGAGAACGAGGTGATGGCGCTATGCGAGTGATAAAGGTCGCCAATGCTCCCGTGAGCTTCGGGGTGTTCGAGCTGACCGACGCGCCGCCGCCGCTCAGCCCCGACGCGATGGTGCGCGCGCTCTCCGATGCCGGGTACGAGGGCATCGACTCCGGGCCCATCGGTTACCTGGGCACCGGCTCCGAGCTGGCCGACCGGCTGGCAGGGAGCGGGTTGCTGCTCGCGGGCGGCTGGGTGGACCTGCGGTACGGCGACGCCGAGGCATACGCGCGGGGGCTGCCCGCGCTGGAGGCCGCGCTGGACGTCTTCGCCGCAGCGCCGCCGGCGCCCGAGGGGATGGGTCCGCGGCCCACGCTGGCCTGCTCGGGCTCGCCGGAGCGGTTCGCCCGCCCCGGCGGGAGCGTTCCAGGGTTGCCGGCGTCCGAGTGGCCTGCCTACGCCGCCCGCGTGCAGGAGGCCGTGGACCGCTGCCGCGACCGCGGCTTCGAACCGGCCTTCCATCACCACCTGGGCACGTACGTGGAGACGTCCGAGGACGTGGAGCGGCTGCTCGAGCTGACCGACGTGCGGCTCTGCCTCGACACCGGGCACCTGTTGCTGGCCGGGGGAGACCCGGTGGCGGCGTTGCGCGCGTGGGTCGGCCGGGTGGAGCACGTGCACATCAAGGACGGTGACACCAAGATCCTCGCCCAGGCCCTGGCAGACGGGGCCGACCTGCGCGAGCTCATGGGCCGTGGCGGATTCGCCTCGCTCGGCGAGGGCGAGCTGGACCTGCCTGCCGTGGTGCGGACCCTCGGCGAGATCGGGTATGCGGGGTGGATCGTCATCGAGCAGGACACGCTGCCCGGCCGCCGCACCGTCGCCCAGAACATCGCCGACCAGGCCGCCAACCGCAGGAAGCTGGAGGAGCTGGGATTGTGAGAATCGCACTGTTCGGGTGCGGCGCGGTGACGCAGGCGGTGTACGTGCCGTTGCTGTCCAGGCGCCGCGACCTGTTCGAGGTGACGGCCGTGTGCGACCTGTCGCCTACGCTCGCGGGCGCCGTCGGAGACCGGCTCGGCGCTGCCCGGCGGTACACGGCGCTGGAGGACATGCTCGCCGCCGGCGGTTTCGACGCCGTGCTCGTGCTGGCCTCCGGCTCCCACGGCGAGGCCGTGCGCCGGGCGCTGGCCGCCGGCCACGCCGTGCTGTGCGAGAAGCCGCTGGCGCTGACCCGGGCCGAGGTGGCGGCGTTGCCCGAGGGACGGCTGATGGTCGGCTACATGAAGCAGTACGATCCCGCCGTGCGCCGGGCCGAGGAACTGCTGGCCGAGCTGGGCGGACCCGGTGTCATCAGGGCGGTCGAGGTGACGGTGCTGCATCCGAGCGGGGAGTCGCAACTGGCGTTCGCGAACCTGGCGCAGGCGCGGGATGTGGACGCCGGGCTGCTGGCCTCGCTGCGGGCCGCCGAGAGCACGCTCGTGTCGCGAGCGGTGGGGGACTCGTCGCAGGTGCAGAGTTTGTACGGGGTAGCACTCGGCTCGATATGTCACGACTTGTCGCTCCTCCGGCGCTTTACCGGGTCCCCAACCGAAATTTCGTACGTCGAGACCTGGGGTCCCCCGCCCGGCTCCATCGAGATCTCGGGCCCGCTGCCCGCCCAGGGCCGGTTCTCCATCCGCTGGCACTACCTGGAGGACTACCCCGCCTACCGCGAGAGCGTGACCATCCACCACGACAAGGGCTCGCTGGAGCTGGTCTTCCCCTCGCCCTACCTGATGAACGCACCGACGACGCTCACCGTCGTGTCCGGCGGGGAGAGCCGGACCGAATGGCGGGACGTGACCGAGGCGTTCGAAGTACAACTGGCCGCCTTCCATGCTTTCGTGAACGATGGCAAGCCGCCCCTCACCGACGCGGGCGGCGCTCTGGAGGACATCGTGACGGCCCAGCGGATCGCCGCCCGCTACGCCGTACAACATGATCTGCCCCTGGGAGGGGAGGCCGCGTGAGCAATGAGATCGTCGTCGTACCGCATACGCACTGGGACCGGGAGTGGTACGAGCCGTTCCAGCGTTTCCGGCTGCGCCTGGTGGCGCTGCTGGACGAGGTGCTCGACACGATGGAGCGCGAGCCCGGCTACCACTTCACCCTTGACGGGCAGCTGGCCTGCGTGGACGACTACCTGGAGGTGCGGCCGGAGAACCGCGACCGCATCGCCGCGCTGGTCGAGTCGGGGCGGCTGGCGATCGGGCCGTGGCAGATCCTGCTGGACGAGTTCCTGTGCTCGGGCGAGACCATCGTCCGCAACCTCGAGCTCGGCATGGACCGGGCCGACAAGCTCGGTGGGTCCATGCCGGTCGGCTACCTGCCCGACATGTTCGGGCACACGGCGCAGATGCCGCAGATCCTGCGCAAGGCCGGGCTGTTGCACGCCTGCGTTTACCGCGGCGTGCCGTCCTCCGTCACCACCGACGCCTTCGCCTGGGTCGCCCCGGACGGCACGGCGCTGCGGACCCAATACCTGCCGGTGGGCGGGTACGGCAACGGCGCCCACCTCTTCTCCGACGCCGAGGGCCTGACCGGGCGGGCGGCCGAGTTCGTCACGACGATGCGGGAGTGGCACGGGCCCGAGGGGGCGCTGCTGGCCATGTACGGCACCGACCACTCCGCGCCGGTGCGCGGCCTGCCGGAGATGGTGAAGGCGATCGGCGCTCGCATGGACACTCTGTCCGGCTATATCGGGAAATATCCAGGTGAAGTAGACGGGCTGCCGCGCGTGGACGGGGAGCTGCGCTCCCACGCCCGGGCCAACATCCTCCCCGGCGTCATCTCCATCCGCCCCCACCTCAAGCAGGCCATGGGCCGCGCCGAGCGCATGGTGGAGCGGTACGCCGAGCCGCTGGCCGCGCTCTGGGGCGGCGAATGGCCGGGGCGCTTCCTCGACATGGCGTGGTGGCGGCTGGTGGACGCCAGCGGGCACGACTCGGTGACCGGGTGCGGCGTGGACGAGACCGCCCAGCAGGTGGCCGCCCGCATCGCCGAGGCCGAGCACCTCGGGCAGGCCGTCCGCGACATGGTGACCGCCCGGCTGGCGGCCGCCTTGCCATCGGACGGCGTGCTCGTCGTCAACCCCACGCCCGGCGTACGCAGCGGCATCGTGATCGTGGACGTGGCCGGCACCGACCCACTCGTGGACCCCTCGGGCGCGCCGGTGCCGGTGCAGCCGCTCGACTACGCGCCCACGCTGCTGCTCGACGCGGAAATGGACCCCGCGACGGCGCTGACGTTCATCCACGGGACCGAGCTGTACGGGCAGCACATCACCGGCTGGGCGGTCAAGGGCGGCACTCTGACGTTCACGGTGGCGCGCGAGAGCTCGGTCGTCATCGATGTGGCCGACCTGCGCGACGCGCTCGAGGGCGTGACCCGCGTGCGCATCGTCGCCGAGCCCAGGCGTACGGTCGCGGCCATGGTGGAGGCGCCGCCGCTGGGCCACACCAGCCTCCGGACCCGGCCGCACGAGCAGGTGTTCAACCCGCCGGTGCCGTCCGGCAGGCTGCCCAACGTCGAGCACCACCGGTCCTGCTGGATGGGCTCGGACTCCGCGACCCTGCCGGTGCGCGGGGACGAGGAGGTGCTGGACAACGGGCTGCTGCGGGTCACGATCAACCGTGACGGCACGCTGACCCTGGTCGGCCAGGACGGCACGACCGTGACCGGCGCGGGCCGCATCGTGGACGGCGGCGACGTCGGCGACACCTACAACCACGCGCCTCCGCTGGCCGACCTGATCGTGTCCGAGCCGTTGTCGGTCGAGGTGGAGCTGGTCTGGTCGGGGCCGCTGGTGGCGGCGGTGGACGTGCGGCGCACGTACGCGTGGCCGGCCGCCGGCGACGCCCTCGACGGCGCGCCCGAGGCCCCGGCCGGCTCGCGGACGACCCGTACCGAGGAGATCCTCCTCACGACCCGGGTCGAGCTCCGGGCCGGCGAGCCGTTCGTCCGCCTGCACGTCACCTTCGACAACCGCTGCGCCGACCACCGGGTCCGCCTGCACATCCCGTTGCCTGCCGCGGCCACCGAGTCGCACGCCGAGGGCCAGTTCGCCGTCGTCACCCGCGGCCTGACCGCCGAGGGCGGCTGCGGTGAGACGCCCCTGCCCACCTTCCCCGCCTCGTCGTGGGTGGCGGCCGGCGGGGTGGCGGCGCTGCTGGAGCACGTGACCGAGTACGAGCTGGTGGACGGGGAGCTGGCGCTGACCTTGTTGCGCTCGGTCGGCTACCTGTCCCGCAACCGCAACGCCCTCCGCCCCGAACCGGCCGGTCCTCAGCTGCCGACCCCGGCGGCGCAGTCGCGGGGCGTCCGGTCGGTGAGCCTGGCGCTGATGCCGTACCAGGAGTCCTGGGGCGACGTGGTGCCGCACGCGGAGGCCTTCCGCCATGATCTGGTGGTGGTGCCGGGGGGCGGCGATCGTGCCCTTCCGCTGCCGGAGCCTGCGGCCGGGCTGTCGGTGACGGGGGACGGCGTGGTGATGACCTCGCTGAGGATGCGTGATGAGTGGCGGGAACTCCGCGTGGTCGCTCTGACTCCCAACGACACGGAAGCCGTAATTTCGGGCAACCTTCTGCAAGCCCGACATGCTGATCTGCGAGGGCGTCCGGGCGAATCAGTGCACGTCGAAGGCGGTGAGGTGCGGCTTCCTCTGAAGGCTTGGGAAATCGCGACCATCCAAATTCGTCAACTCTAGGTAAATCAACGTGCCTGGCTACGGCGAGCGATCGTCGTCGAGTCCGCACAGGCACACCCCTCAACACGCCTTGCCGCCTTGTGGTCAGCCACAACACACACCGTCATACTTTAGGTGACCTCCAATTGCCCCAGGTCAGAAGCATGACGAACACTGGCCGACATGACTATCGGCCCCGTCGACTCCTCCAAGGTCCCGCGCTTTGCGGGGCCCGCCACCTTCGCCCGCCTGCCCCGCCTCGACCAAGTGGAGCGGGCGGACGTCGCTGTCGTGGGGGTGCCCTTCGACGCCGGCGTGTCCTACCGGCCTGGCGCCAGGTTCGGGCCGGCGGCGGTCAGGGAGGCCTCCCGGTTGCTGCGGCCGTACCATCCGGCGCTTGACGTCTCGCCGTTCGAGCACGTGCAGGTGGCCGACGCTGGGGACATCGCGGCCAATCCGTTCGACATCGGTGCCGCCATTGAGGCGATCGAGGGGGCGGCCGAGGGGATCGATGCGAAGCTCGTCACCATCGGCGGGGATCACACGATCGCGTTGCCGCTGCTGCGGGCCGCTGCCAGGAAGCACGGGCCGGTTGCGTTGCTGCACTTCGATGCGCATCTCGACACGTGGGACACCTACTTCGGGGCTGAGTACACGCACGGGACGCCGTTCCGGCGGGCCGTGGAGGAAGGGCTGCTCGACACCGAGGCCGTCAGTCACGTCGGGATCCGGGGGCCGTTGTACGGCAAGAAGGATCTCCAGGAGGATCGGCGGCTCGGGTTCGGGATTGTGACCGCGGCCGATGTGCTGCGGCGCGGGCTGGACGAGGTGATCGACGCGTTGCGGCAGCGGGTCGGCGAGCGGCCGCTGTACGTCTCCGTCGACATCGACGTGCTCGATCCCGCGCACGCCCCCGGCACGGGCACCCCTGAGGCGGGCGGGCTCACCAGCCGGGAACTGTTGGAGATCCTGCGTGGCCTGGCCGGTTGCGACCTGGTCGGGGCTGATGTGGTCGAGGTGGCGCCGGCCTACGACCATGCGGAGATCACCTCCATCGCCGCCTCCCACGTGGCGTACGACCTCATCAGTTTGCTAGCGATGCAGGAGAAGAAGCAGACATGAGCGGCATCACCGAGATCGAGACCTACGGGGTCGAGCGCATCCCCGACGCCGACCGCACCGCGCGCCCGCTTGATCTGTTCAGGGTGGCGTTCGGCGGTGCGAACACCTTCGCCACCTGCGTGCTCGGGGCCTTCCCCATTTTGTTCGGCCTGTCGTTCTGGCAGGGGCTGGCGGCCACCGTGCTCGGGCTGGTGGTGGGGGCCCTGATCCTGGCGCCGCTGTCGTTGTTCGGGCCGCTCAACGGGACCAACAACGCCGTCTCCTCGTCGGCCCACCTGGGCGTGCACGGGCGGATCGTGGGCTCGTTCCTGTCGCTGCTCACCGCGATCGCGTTCTTCTCGATCTCGGTGTGGTCGTCGGGGGACGCTTTGGTGGGTGGCGCGCACTGGCTGGCCGGGCTGCCCGACACCGACGTGTCCTATGGCGTCGCGTACGGGATCTTCGCGGTGCTCGTGCTCGTCGTCTGCGTGTACGGCTTCAGGTTCATGCTGTTCGTCAACAAGATCGCAGTTGCGGCGGCGTCGCTGCTGTTCGTGCTGGGGGTCTTCGCCTTCGCCGGCGACTTCGACCCGTCCTATCCCGGCACGCTCCCGGTGGGCGATCCGCTGTTCTTGCCGTCGTTCATCGGCGCGGCGTTGATCGTGTTGTCGAATCCCGTGTCGTTCGGCGCGTTTCTCGGTGACTGGTCCCGCTACATCCCGGCGAACACGCCGCGCTCGCGGGTCATGGCCGCCGCGTTCCTGTCGCAGATCGCCACCATCCTGCCGTTCTTCTTCGGCCTGGCGACGGCGTCGATCATCGCGACCAAGGCCGCCGAATACGTGGACCCGGCCGCGCCCAACTACGTCGGCGGCCTGCTGGCGGTCTCGCCGGGCTGGTATTTCGTGCCGGTCTGTCTCATCGCGCTCATCGGTGGCATGTCCACGGGAACCACTTCCCTCTACGGCACCGGGCTCGACTTCTCCAGCGTCTTCCCCCGGTTCTCGCGCGTGCAGGCGACCGTGTTCATCGGCACGCTGTCGATCGTGTTCATCTTCGTCGGGCGGTTCGCCGCGAACCTCACCCAGAGCATCTCGACGTTCGCGACCCTGATCATCACGTGCACGGCGCCCTGGATGGTGATCATGATGCTGGGGTATGTGACTCGGCGTGGCTGGTACGACCCCGAGGCGCTCCAGGTCTTCAACCGGCGCCAGCGCGGCGGCCGCTACTGGTTCGCGCACGGCTGGAACTGGCGCGGGCTGTCGGCATGGCTGGTGTCCGCGGGTCTGGCGCTGATGTTCGTGAACCTGCCCGGCCAGTTCGTCGGGCCGCTCGGCGACCTGGCGGGCGGGGTGGACGTCTCGCTGCCGGTCGGCCTGGCCGTGGCGGGACTGCTCTACCTGGTGCTGCTGGCCGCCTTCCCCGAGCCGCGTGAAGTCTACGGCCCGGAGGGGCCGCGCCTGGTCCGCGTGGCCGACACGCCGGTGCTGCCCATCGTGGACGCGGCGACCGAGCCGGTGACGTGATGGAGCTCGTCGACCTGTCTGTCCCGATCGAGGAGGGGATGCCCGTCTATCCGGGCGATCCCGAGGTCTCCGTCGGCCCGGCGCTCACCGTGGCGCGGGACGGGGTCAACGTGCTGGAGCTGCACCTGGGCTCCCAATCGGGCACCCATGTGGATGCCCCCTTCCACGTCGACGACTCGCTGCCCACGCTGGACGACCTGCCGCTGGAGCGCTTCTACGGGCCCGCCGTCGTGGTGGATGCCACCGGCCTCGCCCCGCGCTCGCCGATCGGGGCGGCGGCCTTCCAGAACGTCGAGGGTCCGATCGTGCTCGTCGCCACCGGGTGGTCGGCGTACTGGGGGACGGACGCCTATCAGGGGCATCCGTTCCTCACCGAGGAGGCCGCGGCGCTGCTCGTCGAGCGCGGGGTGAGGACGGTGGGGATCGACGCGCTGAGCGTGGATCCCACGCCGGCTGAGGACTTCCCGGCGCACCGGGTGTTGTGCGGCGCGCACGCCGTCATCGCCGAGAACCTGACCGGTCTGGAGCGGCTCCTGGACGCGCAGGCACGCGGCAGTCCGATCGAGGTTTCCCTGCTGCCGATCCGGCTCGCGGGAGCGGACGGGGCGCCCGTCCGGGCCGTCGTGAGGGTCGGTTAGCGGGTGCCCCAGGAGTAGGTCTGCTTACGCAGCTTCAAGTACACGAACGACTCCGTGGCCCGCACGGCGGGAATGGCGCGGATCTTGCTGAGGATCTCCAGCAGGTGCCCGTCGCCCTCGCACACCACCTCGACGATGACGTCGAAGGAACCGGCCGTGAGGACCACGTAGTCGATCTCCTCGATGGCCGCCAGTTCGTCCGCCACCGACTCCAGGTCGCCCTCGATGTTGACCCCGATCATCGCCTGCCGGGGGAAGCCCAGCGTGAGGGGGTCGGTGACCGCGACGATCTGCATGACGCCGGCGTCCTGGAGGCGCTGCACGCGCTGGCGTACCGCGGCTTCGGACAGGCCGACCGCCTTGCCGATGGCCGCGTACGGCATGCGCCCGTCACGCTGGAGTTGCTCGATGATCTGTTTGGACAGATCGTCGAGCACGACGGGGGCAGCGCTCGGGTTGTCGCGGCGTACGCGGGGCGGGGTGGTCATCGAGAGGAGTCCTCCTAGCGGTCCGGCGTTTCGGGGGCGTTCCCGCTTGGTTGCCGTCCTGGTGCGACATGTTGTCAGTTCCAGGCAGTCTGTCAAGCGAATTCGTAGCAATTTGATATCTTCACCACGAAATCCCTTGTCCGGATGCTTTCACTCTGTAAGAGTCGCGGCATCTCAGCCCACTCACGAGGAGGTCAGCCATGACCGAGCTTGTCGAGGGCATCAGTAAACACAGCGACCATGGTCATGGGACCGACGAAGGAGGGCACATGACCACCCGTCTGCAGAACTACATCAACGGTGAGTTCGTGGACGCCAAGAGCGGCCGCTTCTCCGACATCATCGACCCGTGCACGGGCGAGGCCTATGTACAGGCTCCCGTCTCGGGCCCCGAGGATGTCGACGCCGCCTTCGCCGCCGCGGCCGCCGCGTTCGAGTCGTGGGGCAGGACCACGCCAGGGGAGCGGGCCAACCTGCTGCTCAAGGTCGCCGACGCGATCGACGCGCGGGCCGACGAGATCAACGAGGCCGAGTGCCGCAACACCGGCAAGCCGCGCGCCCGCATGGCCGAGGACGAGACGCCGGTGGCGTCCGACCACTTCCGTTTCTTCGCGGGTGCGGCCCGCACGCTCGAGGGCCCCACGGCCGGCGAGTTCCTCGCCGAGCACACCAGCGTCATCAGGCATGAGCCGATCGGCGTGATCGGGCAGGTCACGCCGTGGAACTACCCGATGATGATGGCGGTGTGGAAGATCGCCCCGGCACTCGCGGCCGGCAACACGGTCGTGCTCAAGCCCTCCGACACCACCCCGGCCTCGACGCTGAAGCTGGCCGAGATCCTCGGTGAGGTGCTGCCCGCGGGTGTCTTCAACGTCGTCACCGGCGACCGCGAGACCGGAGCGCTCGTGGTGAGCCACCCGACGGCCTCCATGGTCGCGATCACCGGTTCGGTCGGTGCCGGCATGTCGGTGGCCAAGAGCGCCGCCGACGACCTCAAGCGGGTGCACCTGGAGCTCGGCGGCAAGGCGCCGGTCGTGGTCTTCGAGGACGTCAAGGACCTGCGCAAGGCCGCCGCCGACATCGCCATCGCCGGCCTCTACAACGCCGGCCAGGACTGCACCGCCGCCTGCCGGGTGCTCGTGCACGAGAGCGTGCACGACGAGTTCGTGGCCGCGCTGACCGAGGCCGCCGCCGGCACCGTGACCGGCGACCTGGACAACGAGGACGCGTTGTACGGGCCGCTCAACAACGAGAACCAGCTGGCCAAGGTCCAGGGCTTCATCGAGCGGGTCCCCGCCCACGCAAAGGTCCTCACCGGCGGTCAGCGGGTCGGCGACAAGGGCTTCTTCTTCGCCCCGACCATCGTGGACGGGCTCAAGCAGGACGACGAGATGGTGCAGAACGAGGTCTTCGGGCCCGTGATCACCGTGCAGACGTTCGCCGACGAGGCCGACGCCCTCGCCAAGGCCAACGACGTCAAGTACGGCCTGAGCGGCTCGGTCTGGACCTCCGACCACGGCCGCGCGATGCGCATGTCGAACCGGCTGGACTTCGGCGTGGTCTGGGTCAACACCCACATCCCGTTCGTGTCGGAGATGCCGCACGGCGGCTTCAAGCACTCCGGCTACGGCAAGGACCTGTCGGTCTTCGGCCTGCACGACTACACCAGGGTCAAGCACGTCATGCACTACATCGGTGAATAGGCCACGATGACCACCAGTGCCATTGAGCTAGAGAACGTCGTCAAGGAATACCTCTCGCACGGCGAGGTGGTCCAGGCGGTCAAGGGTGTCTCGCTGGACATCGCCGAGGGGGAGTTCTTCTCCCTCCTCGGCCCGTCCGGCTGCGGCAAGACCACGACCATGCGGATGATCGCCGGCTTCGAGGCCCCATCGAAGGGCCTGGTGAAGCTGCTCGGCCAGGACGTCACGAACGTCCCGCCGAACAAGCGCGACGTCAACATGGTCTTCCAGTCCTACGCGCTCTTCCCGCACATGAGCGTCTGGGACAACGTGGCCTTCGGCCTCAAGCAGCGCAAGACGCCGCAGGAGGAGATCAAGCAGCGGGTCGGCGAGATGCTGGAGATCGTCGACCTGACCGGCCGGGAGAAGCGCCGGCCGCGCGAGATGTCCGGCGGCCAGCAGCAGCGGGTGGCACTGGCCAGGGCTTTGGTCAACCGGCCGCGGGCGCTGCTGCTGGACGAGCCGCTTGGGGCGCTCGACCTCAAGCTGCGCCAGGCCATGCAGATCGAGCTCAAGCGCATCCAGCGTGAGGTCGGCATCACGTTCGTGTACGTCACGCACGACCAGAACGAGGCGCTCACCATGAGCGACCGCATCGCCGTCATGAACGACGGCCTGGTCGAGCAGCTCGCCGGGCCACGCGAGATCTACGAGCGGCCCGCGACCTCGTTCGTGGCCGGCTTCATCGGCACCTCCAACCTGCTGGCGGGGACGGCCACCGGTGGCGAGCTGAAGATCGCCGGCGGGCGGGTGCTGGTGCCCGGCCGTGAAGGCGACGTGTCGGTGACCGTGCGACCGGAGAAAATCACCATCGGCACGGAGCAGCCCGTGAACGGCGTGAGCTCCGTCCGCGGCACCGTGGCCGAGGTCGTCTACCTGGGCACTTACAACAGCTACGCGGTGAGTCTCGCTGACGGGGCCGAGATCACCGTGTTCCAGCAAAACGCGCATGACGCCACGGCCACGGCGGAGCGGGGCGACTCCGTGTGGCTGTCGTGGCAGGCGCAGCACTCGTACGTGATTGGAAGTTGATAGCACCTCATGAACCCCCGTCTCCGCACCCGTCGTGACGCCTTCAGAATCGCCGGCTTCTCCGCCGCCGGGCTCGCCCTCGCCGCCTGCGGCGTGCAGGGGCAGAAGGCCGCACCGCCCAAGGCCGACGCCGTCCAGGACTTCTGGTCCAAGCAGACCAAGCATGGCAAGGTCGTCTTCGCCAACTGGCCCGAGTACATGCCCGAGGACCAGGCCCCGCTGAAGAAGTTCCAGCAGGCCACCGGCATCTCGTACGAGTACAAAGAGGTCATCCAGGAGAACGCCGAGTTCTTCGGCAAGTCCGAGCCCGTGCTGCGCGCCGGGCAGTCGCTGGGCTACGACATCATCGTCATGACCAACGGCATCCAGCTCCAGAACATGCTCCAGTTGGGCTACGTGCTGCCGCTCGACCACTCCAAGCTGCCGAACTTCGCGGCCAACGCGGGCCAGAAGTACAAGGAACGGTCCTACGATCCGGGCAACAAGTACACGATTCCGTACACGTCCGGTGTGACCGGGATCGCGTACAACACCGAGCACGTCAAGGAAGACATCACCAGCATCCAGTCGTTGTTCGATCCCAAGTACAAGGGGCGGGTGGGCATGATGGCCGACGCCCAGGAGATCGGGAACTTCGGGATGTTCGCGCTGGGCATCGACCCGGAGAAGTCGACCGAGGCGGACTGGCGCAAGGCCGGGGACAAGCTCAAGGAGCAGCGCGACGCCGGACTTGTCCGGAAATATTACGATCAGAGCTACATTGACGCCGTGTCCAAGGGCGACGTCTGGCTGACCATGGCCTGGTCGGGCGACGTCTTCCAGCGCCAGCTCGCCGGTGAGCCCGTCAAGTTCGTGGTGCCCGAGGAGGGCGGCACGATCTGGACCGACAACATGCTCATCCCCAAGGGCGCCGCCAACCCGGTGGACGCGCTCATGCTCATGGACTACCTCTACCAGCCGGCCGTGGCCGCCGAGCTGGATGAGTTCATCCAGTACGTGACCCCGGTCCCGGCGGTGCAGGACCTGCTCAGGGAGAAGGCCAAGACGGCCAAGGGCGAGGACAAGAAGGCGCTGGAGGACATGGTCGACAGCCCGCTCATGTTCCCGACCGAGGCCGACTATGCCAAGCTGCGCGGCTACACGCCGCTGACCAGCCAGACGCAGCAGGTCTTCAACCCGATCTTCCAGTCCATCACGCAGGCGTAGCGGATGCGGCGGCTCACCCCCTACCTGCTGGCGTTGCCGAGCTGGATGTGGCTGGCGATCTTCCTGGTCGTGCCCATGGTGGCGATGGCGTCGGTGTCGTTGCAGACCGGCAACGCCATCGACGGCTTCGCCATGACGTTCAGCTTCTCCAACTACGGCGACGCCATCGGCAGGTACAGCACCCAACTGGTCCGCTCGCTCTTCTACGGCGCGATGGCGACGGCGGCCATGCTGGTCATCGGATATCCGGTGGCGTACTGGATCGCGTTCAAGGGCGGCCGGCGCAAGTCCGTCTACCTGTTCCTGATCCTGCTGCCGTTCTTCGTGTCGTTCGTGCTGCGGACGATCTCGTGGAACTTCCTGCTGGCCGACAACGGCATCCTGTTCGGCACGCTGAAGGACTGGGGGCTGCTGCCCGACGACTTCCACGTGCTGGCCACGACGTTCGCGGTGGTGGGTGGGCTGACGTACAACTTCCTGCCGTTCATGATCCTGCCGATCTACGTGTCGCTCGAACGCGTGGACCCGCGGGTCGTGGAGGCGGCACAGGACCTGTACGCCACCCGCACGGGGGCGTTCCGGCGGGTGGTGCTGCCGCTGTCGCTGCCGGGGGTGTTCGCCGGGGTGTTGATGACCTTTGTGCCCGCCACGGCAGACCCGATCAACGCGGCCATCCTCGGCGGCACCTCCAACACGATGATCGGCAACATCATCCAGACCGAATACCTGACCAACCTGAACTACCCGACCGCTTCGGCGCTGTCGTTCACGTTGATGGCGGTGCTGCTCGTGGGCATCTTCATCTACGCCAGGGCGCTCGGCACCGAGAACGTCCTCGAGGCGGCGGCCCGATGAGGGGGACGCGGCTCGGGGACAAGCTGCTCCACGTCTACACGTGGCTGGTCATCGTCTGGCTGTCGTCGCCGATCGCCGTGATGATCCTCTTCGGGTTCAACGACAAGAAGAGCAAGTCCAACACCACGTGGCAGGGCTTCACACTGCGCTGGTACGGCGAGCTCTTCGACATCTCCGACCTGACCGTGGCGTTGCGGAACTCGCTGGTCATCGCCGCCGTCAGCACGATCATCACGGTGGTGATCGGCACCATGCTGGGGCTGGCGCTGGGCCGGCATCGCTTCCGCGGCAAGGGGGTCACGAACTTCCTCATCTTCGCCGCGATCTCCACGCCCGAGCTGGTCATGGGCGCGTCGCTGCTGTCGCTCTTCGTCTCGGGGAACGTGCCGCGCGACGCGAACACGATCATCATGGCGCATGTGTTGTTCTCGCTGTCGTTCGTGGTGGTGACCGTGCGGGCGCGCATCGTCACGCTTGACCCGTCGCTGGAGGAGGCCGCCAGGGATCTCGGGGCCACGGCGTGGGGGACGTTCCGGCAGGTGACGCTGCCGGCGATCATGCCCGGCGTGCTCGCCGGGGCCATGTTGTCGTTCGCGCTGTCCATCGACGACTACGTGGTCACGAGCTTCGTCAACGGCTCGACCATCACGTTCCCGCTGTGGATCGTCGGCGCGGTGAAGACGGGAATCCCACCGCAGGTCAACGTCATGGGTACGCTGATCTTCGGCATCGGGGTGCTGATCGCGATCGGTAACGCGGTCGCGGCGAGGCGCCGTACCTGAGATTTTCCGTAGGGATGTGGGATTTGTGGATCCGCTGAAGGCGCTTGCTGACGCGGAGCGCAAGCCGTACTGGCTGGACAGCCCGGCCAGACCCGAGCCGCAACCGCGGCTCGACCAGAACACCAGCGCCGACCTCGTCGTGGTAGGCGGCGGCTTCTCAGGGCTCTGGACCGCCCTGATGGCCAAGGAACGCGACCCGTCGCTGGACGTGGTCCTGCTCGAAGGCCGCAGGATCGGCTGGGCGGCCACCGGCCGCAACGGCGGGTTCTGCATGGCGACGCTCACCCACGGCCTGGCCAACGGGCTGGAGCGGTGGCCGGACGAGATCGACCGGCTGGAACGCATGGGGGTGGACAACCTCGACGAGATCGAGGGCACGCTGGAGCGTCACGGCATCGACTGCTCCTTCGAGCGCACCGGCGAGCTGCACGTGGCCACCGAGCCGTGGCAGCTCGACGGCCTCAACGAGCACCTGGACCTGATCTCGGAGCTGGGGCTCGACTACCTGCCGCTCGACCAGGACCAGGTGCGGGCCGAGGTCGACTCGCCGACCTACCTGGGCGGGCTCTGGGAGCGCAGCGGCTGCGCCATGCTGGACCCGGCGCGGCTGGCGTGGGGGCTGCGGGAGGCGTGCCTGCGGCTCGGCGTCCGCGTGCACGAGCGCAGCCCGGTCCGCTCGCTGCACGACGACGGCACGAAGATCACGCTGAGCACCCGGTACGGCGCTGTCACCGCGCCGAAGGTCGCGCTGGGCACCGGCGTGTTCCCGCCGCTGCTGCGGCGGCTCAAGCACTTCGTGGTCCCGGTGTACGACTACGCGCTCATGACCGAGCCGCTGACCGGCGCGCAGCTCGCCCAGGTGGGCTGGCGCAACCGGCAGGGCGTCGGCGACTCCGCCAACCGGTTCCACTACTACCGGCTCACCGACGACAACCGCATCCTGTGGGGCGGCTACGACGCCGTCTACTACAACGGCGGCCTGGTAAAACCGGAGTACGACCAGCGCGACGAGACGTTCGTCACGCTCGCGCGGCACTTCTACGACACCTTCCCCCAGCTCGCCGAGGTGCGCTTCACCCACCGGTGGGGCGGCGTGATCGACACCTGCAGCCGGTTCAGCGCCTTCTACGGCCAGGCGCACGGCGGGCGGCTGGTCTACGCCGTCGGCTACACCGGCATGGGCGTCGGGGCCACGCGCTTCGGCGCGAACGTCATGCTCGACCTGCTGGCGGGCGAGCGTACCGAGCGGACCGAGCTGCGGATGGTCAAGGAGAAGCCGATCCCGTTCCCGCCCGAGCCGGTGCGGTCAGGGGTCATCCAGTTCACCCGGTGGTCGATCGCCCAGGCCGACCAGCACCAGGGCAAGCGCAATCTGTGGTTGCGCGCGCTCGACCGGATGGGGCTGGGATTCGACTCGTGACCTGAGGGCAGGAGACTGCCGACCCCCGATGAGAGCTCGGGGGTTTGCGTGTGCGTGTGATGTGGCTGGCCGGCGCCGGGCTGGCGCTGGTGGCGGCGTGCGGGGCCCAGCGGGCGCCGACGGTGCCCGCCGTCGCGAGGGCTCCAGTCAAGGTGGCACGCTGTGTGCTGAAATTTCCGGATGTGCGGGCGGGTGCCGCCGCCCGCGCCCGGCTCCTCCGTGACATCTCCCGGTATCTGAGCCACCGCCCGGGGCGGGTCGTCTTCGCGGCGCAGGACCTCGTCACCGGGATCACGCTGGGGCAAGGAGCGCACCAGCACGACATGATCACCGCGAGTGGTGCCAAGGTCGACATCCTGGCGGCGCTGCTGGCCGCCCGCTCCGGCGGGCTGGACGAGGGCGAGCGCGATCTGGCCGACCGCATGATCAGGGAGAGCGACAACGGCGCCGCGGACGCGTTGTGGTCGCGGGCAGGCGGAGGCGGCGCCCTGAGCGCCTTCTACGGCCGGGTGGGCATGCGGGAGACCACGCCGGGGCCGAGCCACTTCTGGGGCGGCACCACCACCAGCCCGGCCGACCGCATCCGCCTGCTGAAGGCGCTGATCCGCGGGGGCAAAGGACTGAGCAAGGCCGATCGGCGGCTGGTGCTCGGGCTGATGCAGCGGGTCCAGAAGGACCAGGCATGGGGCGTCAGCGCCGCCGCCCGCCCCGGGGACCGGGTGGCGCTGAAGAACGGGTGGACGCCGCGGCCGTTCAGGAACAACACGTGGGCCGTCACCAGCTACGGCCGCGTCGTGGGAGCCGGCCGGGACCTGCTGCTGTCGGTGCAGACGGACGGGCAGCCAGGGGAGGGCACGGGCATCGAGACCATCGAAGGGGTGGCCAGGAGGATCGGCACCCGCCTCGACGCCCTCATCCCGACCACCACCCGGCCCTGCCCAACCAAACCCGTTCTCTGAGTCACGCGCGGGCCAGGACCTCCTCGGGGATCTCCTTCGGCACGCCGCGCAGCCCCACCAGCGCCAGCAGCGCGACCACGGCCAGCAGTGCCGCCGTGACCAGCGCGGTGACCTGCAGCCCCTCGATGAACGCCGTCTGCGCGGCCCGCATGAGCTGTCCGGCCTGCTCGGCAGGCAGCTGCGCGGCCGTGCCCACCGCCCCGGCGATCGACTCCCTGGCGCCCTCGCCGGGAACCCCGGCAGGCAACTCCAGGTTGGCGCGGTAGGCGCTGTTCAGCACGGTGCCCAGGATCGCGATGCCGAGCGCCCCGCCCAGCTCGAACGCCGTCTCCGACACCGCGGCCGCGGCCCCCGCACGCTGCCTGGGTGCGGTGGCCAGCACATTGTCGTTGTTGACGGTGAAGGCGAACCCGATGCCGATGCCGCCGATCACCATGACGGGCAGCAGCGCCAGGTAGTTCAGCTCGGTGCCGAGCGTGCTGTAGTAGAGGAACGCGCCCGCGTTCATGGCCAGGCCCAGGGCGACCACGCCGTTCCTGCCGATGCGGGGGATCAGCTGGGCGGCCAGCACCCCGCCGATGGCGCCGCTGAGGCCGCCTGGCAGCTGGGCCAGCCCCGCCTGCAGCGGCGACCAGCCGAGCACGAGCTGCAGATACCAGGCGAACATCAACATCATGGCGGACATCGCGAAGATCGCCAGCAGGTTCGTGACGATGGACGCGGTGAACGCCCTGCGGGCGAAGAGCCGCACGTCGATCAGCGGCTCGGCCAGCCGCGTCTGCCGCCACGCGAACAGGGCCAGCAGCGCCACCCCGCCCACGCCCGCCACGAGCACGTCGGCGTGCTCGATGCCCTTGTGGGCGGCCTCCTTGATCGCGTAGACGACCGACACCACGCCGGCGAACGACAGGACGACGCTGAGGAGGTCCAGCCGGCCCGCGTCCGGGTTGCGGGACTCGGGCAACACCAGGATGCCGCCGGCCAGCACCAGCAGCATGATCGGCACGTTGATCAGGAACACCGAGCCCCACCAGAAGTGGTCGAGCAGCAGCCCGCCGACCACGGGGCCCACGGCAAAGCCCGCGGCGCTCATGCCGCTCCAGATCCCGACGGCCGTCGTGCGCTCGCCGGGCTCGGTGAACACGTTCCTGACGATCGACAGGGTGGAGGGCATGATCGTGGCGCCGGCCACGCCGAGCAGGGCTCTGGCCGCGATCAGCAGCTCGGCGTTGGGCGCGTACGCGGTCACCACCGAGGCCGCGCCGAACGCCGCCGCGCCGATCAGCAGCAGGCGCTTGCGGCCGATGCGGTCGCCGAGGTTGCCCATGGTGATGAGCAGGCCGGCGAGCGCGAAACCGTAGACGTCGCCGATCCAGAGCAGCTGCGTGGAGCTCGCGCCGAGGTCGGTCACCAGCCTCGGCAGGGCCAGGTGCAGGACGGTGAGGTCGAGCGACAGCAGGAGGGTGGCCAGGCACGCGATCGCCAGGCACGACCATTTGCTTCTCATGGCGCCACTGTCCGCCGGGCGCCTGACCGCCCGCCTACCGTTCGCTGACCATCCTGCTGACCTCGCTCAGCGCGGCGTCGATGCGGACGCGGGTCTCCGCGGCGCTGTACCAGTCCTCCGGGCATTCGTCGCGGGCCTGGGTCAGCACGGCCCGCGCCTCCGCCAGATCCCCGCGGGCCAGCGCCACCTCGCCCAGGCCGAGATGGGCCCACGCGATGGTCTCCACGGACCCGTTCATCCGCGACAGATCTGCCGCGAGCCCGTAGTCGTCCCGTGCCCGCGCCGGGTCGCCCAGTCCCTGCAGGGCGTCGCCGCGTCGGCACAGAGCCTCGGCGATCTCGGTCTTGGCGCTCAGCTCGCGGGCAATCGTGAGTGCCTCGTCGGCCAGCGCGTACGCCGTCGAGTGGTCACGCTGCTCCTGGTAAAGCTGGCCGAGCCCGGACAGCGCCAGCACGGTGCCCCAGCGCTCGCCGATCGCCTTGAACGCGGCCAGGCCCAGATGGAAATGGGCCACCGCCTCCTCCATCCGGCCGAGGCTCTGCAGCACGAACGCCGCGCCGGTGCAGCCCAGCGCCGCCTGCCAGGGCGGGAGCGTGCGAGAGTTAAGCGTGATCTCCTCGTAGGCCATTTGGAAGTCGTCGGGCGGCCCGGTGTACATCGACAACATCATCATGAGGAACTCGACCCGCGCCGGCAGATGATTCCATTCCAGCAGGCCTCTGGCCACCGCCACCAGGTCACGCAGCTCGTCCTCCATCCCTCCCCGCCAGGCGGCGACGAGCACGCACATGACGTACTCCTCGTCCAGACCCTTGGGACAGGTGGAGGCGAGCCGGGTCACCAGCGCGCTCGCGAGAGCGGCGCTCGTGACGCGGTCGCCGCGCAGGTACCAGTAGCAGGCGGCGTGGGCCACCAGCCGCAGCGCCGTCTCCACCTGCCCCGACTCGGTCGCCCAGCGCACCGCCGCGTTGACGTCGTCGCTCTCCTCGTCCAGCCGGGCCAGCCACTCCATCTGCTCGCGGGTCCGCAGCCGCGCGTCGGCGGCCTCGACCAGGTCCAGGTAGTAAGCGGCGTGGGCGTCACGCATCGTGTCCACTTCGCCGGATTCGGCCAGGTGCTCCGCGCAGTACGCCCGGATCGTCTCCAGCATCCGGTAACGCCCGCCGACCACCTCCACCAGCGACTTCTCCGCCAGTGAGAACAGCACCTCCTCCGGCAGCCCGCACACCCGCTCGGCCGCCTCCGGCCGCGCGCCGCCCACGAACACGCTCAGCCGCCTGGCCAGCCGCTGCTCGCTCTCGTCCAGCAGGTCCCAGCTCCACGCCACGACCGCGCGCAGCGTCTGGTGCCGGGGCAGCGCCGCCCGGCTGCCGCGCGTCAACAGCCTGAACCGGTCGTCCAGCCGGGCCGCCACGTCGGACACCGACAACGTACGCAGCCGCGCCGCGGCCAGCTCGATGGCCAGCGGCAGCCCGTCGAGCGCCCGGCAGATGCGCACCACCTGCGCGGCGTTGTCCGCGTGTACGGCGAAGCCGGGCTGGACGGCGGCGGCCCGGTCGGCGAACAGCCGGACGGCCGGGTAGTCCAGCGGGTCGTCCACCTCGGGCGGCGGCAGCCGCAGCGGCGCCACGGGCAGGATGGACTCGCCGGTGATGCCGAGCGCCTCCCGCCCGGTCGCCAGCACCCGCAGCCCGGGGCACGAGGCGAGCAGCAGGTCGGTCAGCTCGGCGGTGGCCGCGATGAGGTGCTCACAGTTGTCCAGGACGAGCAGCAGCTTGCGGTCGGCGAGCACGGTGAGCAGCCGGGTGACCGGGTCCACGGCTGGACGGTCGGGCGTGTGCAGGAGGGAGTCGCGGATGTCGAGTGCGGCCAGCACGGCCCTGGGCACGTCCGCGTCGTCGGCGACCGGCGCGAGCGGCACGAAGCAGACGTCGCCCGGCTCCTGCTCGGCCGCTTCGATCGCGAGTCTGGTCTTGCCCGCGCCACCCGGACCGATCAAGGTGACGAGCCGGCTGCCCTGTAACCTCTCGCCGACGAGCGTCAGCTCCTCGGTGCGGCCGACGAAGCTGGTGAGCTGGGCCCGCAGCCCCTGCCGCTGGGTGGCCGTCCTGGCCGCGGGGGCGCCGAGTGCCGGATCGGCCCGCAGCACGGCCAGGTGCGCGGCGGCCAGCTCCGCCCCGGGCTCGACGCCCAGCTCCTCGTCCAGGATCTTCCTGGCCTCGTCGTAGACGGTCAGCGCCTCGGCCTGCCGGCCGCTGCCGTACAGGGCGCGCATGAGCTGGGCCCGCGGTCGCTCGCGCAGCGGATGGGCGGCGATGAGCTGGCTCAGCTCGGCGACCAGCTCCCGGTGCCTGCCCAGGTCGAGATCGGCCTGGACGCGATCTTCCGTGGCGGCCAGCCGCAGCTCCTCCAGTGCGGTCGCGGCGGCCTCGGCGTAAGGGGCGTCGGTCAGTGGAGCGCCCCGCCACAGTTCCAGTGCCTCGCGCAGCAGCGCGGCCGCCCGTACCGGGTCGCCGCCCTCCAGCGCCTGCCTGCCCGCCTGCGCGAGCTGCTCGAACCGCCGCGCGTCCACGTCCTGCGGGTCGGCGACCAGCCGGTATCCGGCCGGGTGGAACTCCACCACGTCCTTGCCCAGCGCCCGCCGCAGCCTGGACACCTGCGACTGCAGCGCGTTGGCCACGCCCTCGGGGGGACGCGGACCATACATGCCGTCCACGAGCTGCTCCGCGCCGACGATGCGCCCGGCGTGCAGGGCGAGCAGCGTGAGCAGGGCCCGCACCCGGGGCCCGCCGAGCGCGACGGGTTCGCCGTCCTCGCCCAGCGCGGTGGTGGGCCCGAGGATCTGGAAGCGCATGCGTCGATTATCGCGGCTACGGCAAGAACGCGGTCATCTCCGCATAGGTCGGCATCGGGGGTGCCGGCTCACCGCGGATGCCGAGCACCGTCGCCAGCGCGCCCTGGATAGCCGCCCGGTACAGCAGGGACCCGGTGCTCACCCTGGCGACGCCGGCCGCGGCGAGCTGGGCCGTCGTGGGGCCGCCCGGCTGGTAGAGCACGTTGAGCGGCAGCGGCGTGCTCGCCGCCACCTCCGCGATCTCGCCGAGATCGCTCAGCCCCGGTACGAAGATCCCGTCGGCGTGGCCGTACGCCCGGACCCGCTCACGGGTGTCGCCGGTCCGCAGCCAGCACGTGTCGGTACGGGCGTTGACGAACACGCCGTGGCCCTTGGCCGCTTCGATGATGCGCTGATGCAGGCCGATCGGGCGCAACGTGCCGTCGGGGCGGCCGTCCTCCAGGTTGACGCCGGCCACGCCGAGCGCGCCCAGGCTCGCCACCAGGTCGGACACCTCGGCCGGGTCGTCGCTGAAGCCGCCCTCGATGTCCACCGTGACCAGGACGCCGAGGTTCTTGATCGACTCCGCCAGCTCGATCGTCTCGGCGCGGGTGGCGCCGGCCGCGTCCGGCTTGCCGTACACGGCGGCCACGCCGAGGCTGGTCGTGCCGATCGCCGGGAACCCCTGCGCGGCCAGGACGGCGGCCGAGCCGTAGTCCCAAGCGTTGGGCAGCAGCAGCGGGTCGCCGGGACGGTGCAGGTCGCGGAAATTCACAGCAGTCACAGCAGTCCCTCCAGGACGCCGGCGGCCAGGGCGAGCGCGTGGCCGGGGGCCGGGCACGGGCGGAGGCCGTGGCCGAACGTCAGGTGCGGGGCCGGGCCTCGCGTCGGGTCGAACCGGTCGGGATCGGTGAACACGCCGGGGTCCCGGTTGGCGGCCACCAGGTCGATCGTCACCTCACCACCGGTGCGGGTGTCCAGCCGGCGGCTGGCCTTGAGCGGCGGATCATGCCGGAGCGTCTCGTGCAGCAGGGCCTCGACATCGACGCTGGTCCAGGTGCTGTGCGGCGCGGCGGACGAGGGCGGGCTCGGCTGGGCGGCCGGGCGTGCGGCGTCGCAGGAGGCGTGCCTGAGCGCGTTCTCGATGAGTCCCTCCGTGGCGGCGTACGCCTGCAGCAGCAGCGTGACGGCCGGCAGGTCGGCCTGGTCGAGCAGGGTGGCGACGGCGGCATCGGCCTCCGGGCTCTCCTCGCCCGACAGATAGCCGCTCGCCGCGGCCGGGACGGCGGCGGTGTCCTTGACACCGAGCGCGGCCCCGAGGACCTGCGTCGGCACGCCCCGCCACGCGCCGCCACGCTCCAGGGTCATGGCCCTGGCCGCGGATCGGAGCTCGGCGGGGTCCAGCGCGGCCAGCCGCTCGACGACCGCGCGGCGCCGCAGGGCGTGCGAGTCGCCGGTGCTGAACCGCGACACGTGCGCCCGCAGCCACGCGAGCGTCCCCTCCCGGCCGTCCTGGGACACGGGAGGCGGCACATATCTGGGGTCATCGAGGACCGTCCGGGCTTCGGCATGGCGGGTGATGAGCATGGTACCCACGTTAGGAGGAGGTTCTTTCGACGGGCGTCGAAGTATGCTCGCCCGCGGTCAGGCGGCGATCCGCTCCTCCTCGGGCCCGGCCGTCTCGGAGGTGGGCTTCGCCGGCGCGGTCCGGTTGGCCATCGCCGGCCGTTCGGCGGCGGATGCCAGCGCCATCACCATGATGAGCACCATCTCGGCCAGCACCACGGCGCGTTCGAGCGGCCCGTAGTAGGCCACACCGTTGATCAGCGGCGAGGTGATGGTGGCGGGGTGTGCCGCCAGGTACGCCGCCAGCGTCAGCGCGGAGGCCACGCTCATGGCCCGGACCGCGTTCCAGAGGGGCATCGCCGCCCGGCCCCTCACCAGGGTCCAGCCGGCGACCGGCAGCGAGGTGAACACCACCGCCGCCGACCAGCGGTGGATCTCGCCGGAGAGCGAGCCGACCTGCGAGCTGCCGGGATCCGTCGGGAAGATCGCGCTCATCATCAGGCCTGCGGCCCCGGCCAGCAGCAGGACCCGGGTGGCCGCCGTACGCGCCGGGTCGGCCCCCGCCAGCCCGTACGCGAGACACAGGCACGCCCCCGCCAGCGCCAGCATCCCGATCAGCACCGGCACGAGCCCGCCGTTAACGAGCGCGTAGTCGCTGAGCAGCGGCTGAGCGGGCAGGGCGACCTGTGCGTACGCGAGCGCGCACGCCGACACCACCGTGCCGAGTAAGGTGCCCCAGACGCTCTGCCGTGGGGTCATCGCGCCACCTCGTCGTAGATCGTCTCGAACCGGGCCAGCGACGACTGGTCGTCGTGGGTGAGCGCCAGCTCCCTGCTGGCCTTGCCGAGCCTGGCCCGCAGATCGTCGTCGGCCAGGATGCCGGTCAGGTGCCTGGCCAGCCCCACCACGTCGCCCGGCTGGAACAGGAACCCGTTGTCGTCCACCAGGTGCGGCAGCGCCATCGCGTCCGCGGCCACCACGGGCAGGCCCGTGGCCATGGCCTCCAGCGTGGCGATGCTCTGCAGCTCGGCGATGCCCGGCATGGCGAACACGTCGGCCGCCGCGTACGCCTGCGGCATGCTCTCGTCGGGCACGAAGCCGAGGAAGAACACCCGGTCGGCCACGCCGATGCGCCTGGCCAGCTTCTCCAGCTCGCCGCGCTGGTTGCCCTTGCCGACGAGCGCCACTTGGGCGTCGGTCTCGTTGAGCACCAGGGGCAGCGCGCGCACCAGCTCGTCGAGGCGCTTCTCCTCGTCCAGCCGGCCGACGAACAGGATCGTGTGCCGGTCGGGCAGGTCGAACAGCTTGCGCGCCCACGCCTTGGGCTCGGTGTGCGGGTGGAACCTGCCCAGGTCGATCCCGCAGGACACCGGCTCGACGGTACGCGCGAACCCCTGGTCGGCCAGGAGCTTGGCGGCCAGCGGGGTGGGCGTGGTGATGTGATCGGCCCGGTTGAAGATCCGGTTGAAGTCGCGCCAGGCGAGCTGCCCCGCCTTCACCCGCAGCCGGTCCGGGAGGTGCACGAACTGGAAGAGGTTGTCGGGCATGAAGTGGTTGGTGGCCACGACGGGCACGCCCACGCGGCGGGCGGCGGCGATGGCGGCCCGGCCGACCACGAAGTGACCCTGGGTGTGCAGCACGTCGGGCTTGATGTCGGCGACCAGCCGGTCGAGCCGGGTCGGCACGGTGAACCGCATGGTGGGGTGGAGCAGGATCGGGGCCGAGCGCAGCCGGTGCACGATCACACCGTCCACGACCTCGGCGCTGGCCGGGCCGACGTCGGACTGGCAGACCACGTGCACGTCGTTGCCGCGCGCTGCCAGGCCCGTGGCCAGGCGGTGGGTGAAGTACGCCGCGCCGTTCACGTCGGGCGGGTAGGTGTCGGTCGAGATCAGCACACGGCGGGGGCGTTCGGGCGCGGGGGCAAGATCGGCACGGGCGGTAACGCTGTGTAGGGGCATGGCCATGACGGTGACTCCAAATTCACACGAGAACCCGGCTGGGGGAGGGCCGGAAGACGAACGGGGCCGAAAGAAACGAAGCAGGCGAGCATGGGATCAGGCGAGCTCGTTGCGGGCCTCCAAGGGGCTGGTCCGGGCCAGGGCGACGGTGCCCGCGGCGGTGAGCGCGGCAGCTGCGATCGGCGCGATCCCGGTCGGCAGCGGCTCGCCGAGCAGCAGCGCGCCGAACGCCACCGCGGTCAGCGGGTCGGCGATCTGCAGCGAGGCGAAGGAGACGCCGAAGTGGCCGACGGCGTAGGCCCGCTGCAACATCACCAGTGCCAGCAGCAGCGGCACGGGCAACGCCAGCAGGTACCACCAGTTCCACGTGCCGTCCACGAGCACCCGCATGAGCGTGGCCGTGGCGCCGTACAGCACGCCTGAGCTGGTCGCCAGCAGTGCCGCCCGGGCCGCGGGCGAGACCACCTGGGAGCCGGCCCACAGCAGCACCGCCGCGACGCCGGCCACCCCCAGCAGAGTGAGCACGCCGTTGGGGTCGAGGCGGGTGGGCCCCTCCGACTCGGGGATCATCAGGACCAGGACGATCAGCCCGCCCGCCACCACCGCCGCCGCACCCAGCTCCTGGCGGGAGGGCTTGCGCCCGTGCAGGGTGGCGGCGATGGGAAGGGCGAACAGCAGGCTGGCCACGCCCATCGGCTGGACGATGGTCAGCGGGCCGAGTCCGAGCGCGACGATGTGCAGGCCGCCACCCACCACGATGGAGGCGCCGCCGAACAGCCAGCGCGGCCTCCGCAGCAGGGCGAGCAGTCCCGGCTTGGCCGAGCCGGCGGCCTCGAACTGCTGCAGGGCGGCTCCGAGCGCGAAGAACAGCGAACCGACCAGGGCGATCGCCGCGGCCAGCACAGTCATCAGCACTCCTTTCAGACGGATGGTTGCCAGGTTGTGTCAAACGGACGTGTCCGCTGGAAGTCGTTCTGGAGAAGCTTGGATGGCGCGTCGCTTCCTGAGCCATCTCACGAGCTCCACGACCCCGGTGATGGACACCGCGATGCCCAGGCCGAGCAGCAGACCCTTGATCGGGTCGTTCTCGAACGCCATCCCGCCGAAGAACCCGATCAGGCCGGAGTACACCGCCCACGAGCTCGCCGCGATCGCGTCGAAGAACGTGAACGAGCGCAGCGGATGGCGGACCGCGCCCATGGTCAGCGTGGTCGCGGTGCGCCCTCCGGGGATGTACCTGGCCACGACCAGGACGAGCCCGCCCCGCTCCGCCAGGGCGTCGCGGGCCCAGATGAACGCCTTCTTGTTCCTGAGCCTGCCGCCGGACTTGTTGCCGATCAGATAAGAGATGTGATCACCCGCGAACGCGCCGAGTGCCGCGACCACCATCACCAGGGCCAGGTTCGTCTCCCCGGACGCGGCGAAGACCCCCGCCGTGATCACCGACGTCTCGGCCGGCACGATCGGGAAGAACCCGTCGAGCAGGGCCAGGCCGAACAGCGCCGCGTATAACCACGGTGACGACATCGCCTGATGGATCAGGTCGAGAATGGCGTGCGACATGAGCGTGTACTCCGATCCTTAGGGCACTCACACAGCGTCTCTGTGTGCGACGGTCCGGGACATCGGGGATGCCCCGGGTCGAACGCGGACCTGTCCCCTATGCGGGTCAGGGCCGGTACCCCTTGAAGGTAGAAACTCCGCAGGTCATGGCACATCGGACGATCGGCAGGCACCACCCCCGACTTTGGTCGGGGTCGGTGACGCGACCTCCGGGTGACACCATCGATCCAACCCGTTCGGGCAGCTGAACGCAGGAGTGGAGGTAGGCGCTTTCGGGGTGGGGCTAGCCATACCTCGACGGTGCGCTCCGCTCTACCCTGACTTTCGTCAGGGCCGCCTCCTGCCTTTGGAGGAGGTCCGGCATCCACCACGCGGGGATAACGTCGGTGCCGTGAACCGTCTGCGCTCGCTGCGCCGGGAGAGCCGCCGCCAGGTGGTCTACGACCTGCTGCTCTGGGTCGTCCTCGGCATCTTCATCGCCGCCATGGGACCCGATCCGCTCAAGGATCCGGCCGCCTTCGGCATGGTGACCGCGCCCCGGCTCGCGCTCGCCGCCGTGGCGGTGCTGGTCGGACGGCGCTGGCCGCTGGCCGCGCTGGTGCTGCTGCTGCCACTCGGGCCGTGGCGGTTCAGCGATGGGTTCGCCACCGTGGACCTGAGCTGGTTGATGCCCAGACGCAATGTGAAGATCCTCCCGCTGCTGCCCACCTCGCCGTTCATCATGTGGTACGCCTACCTCACGGGCCGGCGGCTGATCAGGACGTGGCCGGCGCTCGCGGCGTTCGGCCTGATCACGGCCGTCGGCATCGGCGTGGTGCTGGCCATGGGCGGCGATCTGGCCCTGTGGGTGTCCATGGTCACCGGCGTGCTCGGCACCTACCTCGTGCCCTACCTCCTGGGACTGCTGCGACGGCGGTTGCTGCAGCAGCGGCGGCAGGCCAGGCTGTCCGCCGAGGCGCAGGCGCGGCTGCGGGAGCGGGCCAGGATCGCCAGAGACATGCACGACTCGCTCGGCCACGATCTGGCCCTCATCGCGGTCCGGGCCGCCGGTCTGGAGCTGGCTCCCGGGCTCGATCCCGGTCAGGCCAGGGCGGCCGGGGAGCTGCGGGTGGCGGCGGCGGACGCCACGGAGCGACTGCGGCAGATCATCGGGCTGCTGCGCGAGGACGCCGACGCCTCGCCGCTGTCGCCCGTGGACGAGGACGTGGCCGAGCTGGTGCGGCGGGCCAGGGACTCGGGCATGGCGATCACCCTCGACCTGGACGGCGAGCCGGTGCCCGGCCTGGCGCGCGCCGTGGTCCAGGAAGGGCTCACCAACGCCGCCAAGCACGCCCCCGGGGCCGCCGTGCGGGTCACGGTCGCACCCCACCGCGTGAGCGTGCGTAACGGGCCGCCCCGCTCCCGGCCCAGCGCGCGGCCCGGCGGTCTGGGGTTGGCGGGGCTGCGGGAACGCGTACGGCTGGTGGGCGGCACGCTGACCGCCGGGCCCGTCGCGGGCGGCTTCGAGCTGGCCGTCGAGCTTCCCCGTACGGGGGAGGAGGGAGCGGTCAGGCGTGGGCCACGTGCAGCCGGTGCAGCACCCGCTTGAAGGCGAAGATCGAGAAGGCGATCGCCAGACCGCTGATCACGGCCACCGCTGAGGTTCGCAGGATCATGAAGGCGCCCAGTGATCCGGCCAGCGACTCATAGACGGCCAGGGCGATGCTCAACGTCGAGTTCATCAGCAGCACGAACGCCCACAACAACGTGATCCTGGCGAAGAACCGGCGGATCCGCTCGTGCTTGAGCACCGCCGACGGCAGATGGATGTAGTCGAGCGTGAGCTTCTGCACGAGCGGCTTGTTCAGCCGCACGGAAGCCAGGAAGGCCATGCTGATGCAGATCGTGCCCATCTCCGGCTGGATGAAGAACCACATCCAGGTGCCCGTCCAGAACGACACCAGCGCCCGGATCGTGATCGCGAACGAGGCCAGCCACATCGTCGCGGGCACCTTGACCCGCCTGACCAGCCGCCACGCCACGCCCAGGTAGACCCAGGCGACGGTCGCGACGAGCGCCCACTTGAATCCGAGAACGACCATGGCCAAGTAGAAGACCGCCAGCGGGGCCACGACGCCTTCGAGCAGCCGGGGGGCCGCCTGCCGGGCGAGGGCGGTGAGGCGGGGGAGGGCGACAGGGGGATGATTCAAGGCTGCTCCGCAGATAGGCCGACGATCAGCGACTACCCGGGCTTCGAGGGACCAGGCTATCCGGATGGACCGCACGCGCTAACCGATGCGGCGACCCCTGCGTCCCCGGGAAGCACGCCGGTGGCCTACCGTACCCGAGCCGCAGGAGTGCGACCGCCTCTTTGTGCACGTTCCATCTGTTTCCTACGAAATCAGCAGAGCCTTGAACCACGCTTTCAGCCGAGTGAAGCGGTGGCCAACTTCGCGCCGAATCCCACGAAGACGGCCCCGACGCACGAGGTCAGACCGGCGCTGAGCCGTCGGCGCCGGCGGAACTGAGCGGCCAGGAACGTTCCGCCGAAGATCAGCGACGTCAGGTAGAGAAAACTGAAGACCTGGATCACCGCGCCGAGGATCAGGAACGACAGCGCCGGCGTCGCGTACGCAGGGTCCACGAACTGGACGAAGAAGGAGATGAAGAACAGAATCGCCTTCGGGTTCAGCAGGCTGATCATGAGGGCCTTGCGGAACGGGCGCGGCTGATGCTCCACCGGCGCCGGCGCCTCCTCGGCCGCCAGGGCACGGCGCGACCGCCAGGCGCCCCTGATCATCTGGAAGCCGATCCAGGCCAGGTAGCCGGCGCCCGCGTACTTGACGATCGTGAACAGCACCGGGTTCGAGCGCAGGAGGGACGCGGCGCCGGCGGCGGACAGGACCATCAGCACCGCGTCGCCGACGAAGACGCCTGCCGCGGCACGGTAGCCCTGCCGCACGCCGTGCTGGGCGGCGAAGCTGAGGACGTAGAGGGAGTTCGGGCCGGGCAGGAGGATGATCAGAAAGGCGCCGATCACATAGGCCCAGAAGTCCGTGATGCCGAAGAACATGGAACTATATGTACCAAACGCCTCCTTGGAGCTGGCGATAGCCCAGCGTCCGATAGGTCGCGTCCACCATGGCCTGCCCCCGCGGATTAATCCCGAGCCCCGCGCCCTGCTTGTTCATCGTGTAGCCGAAGGCCAGCCGGGCCGGTGGATCGCAGAACCCGACGGATCCCCCCATCCCCGCGTGCCCGAACGCGGTCGCCGACAACAGCGCGCCCTCGCTGTCGGACCCCGGCAGATATCGGTTGTCCGCGGCCTTCATGAATCCCAGGGAGAAGCGGATCGGCACGGCCAGCACCGCGTCCGTGCCCGCCGACTCGGTCAGCGCCATGATCTGGAGCTGCTCGCGGCTGACGAGCTCGCCCCCGCCGAGCGACAGCGGCCGGTACAGGCCCGCCAGGTTCCGCGCGTTCGTGATCCCGCCGACGGCCCCGAGCTCGGCCGCGTGCGCCGCCCGGCTGTCCGACTCCCCGGGCGCCATGAAGCCGCCCTCGTGGGCCAGCAGCAGCGCCGGGACCGAGGTGGGATCGGTGAAGGCCCTGACGTAGAACGTGGGCGGCACCTCCGGAGGGTCGGCGGGGATCGTCGGTGCGACCCTGCCTTCCTGCTCTTCAGGCAGCCCGAGCCAGAACTCCAGCCCGAGCGGCTCGGCCACCTCCTCGCGGAAGAACGTGCCGAGCGAGCGCCCGCTCACCCGCCGGACGACCTCGCCGACGAGATAGCCGAACGTCAGCGCGTGATACCCGTGTGCGGTGCCCGGCACCCAGAACGGCTCCTCCTCCGCGAGCCGGTCGGCCATCAGCTTCCAGTCGTAGAAGGCGCCCGGAGGCAGCGGCTCCCGGAACGCGGGCAGTCCCGCCCGGTGGGCGAGCAGATGACGGACGAGCGTCGCCTCCTTGCCCTTGGCGCCGTACTCGGGCCAGTAGCGCACGACCGGCGCGTTCAGGTCGAGCTCGCCGCGCCCGGCCAGGATGTGGGCGCACAAGGCGGTCGCGCCCTTGGTGCACGACCAGACGTGCCCGATGGTGTCGCGTTCCCAGGGGCGGCCGGGCGCCGCCTGCCCGCCCCACAGGTCGACGACGACGTCGCCGTCCACGATCACGCACACCGACGCGCCCACCTCGCCGCGGGTGGCGAGGTTGGCCTCGAACTCCTCCGCGACCTGGGAGAACCCTGGATCACAAGTGCCTTGCACGCTCATGGCCCGAATGCATCACGAAAGGGAGCCCCTGTAAACCGATGACTTCTCGTTGTCATCACGGTCAATCCAGCGAGCAGAGAGGAGCCACAGATGGATCTCGGAATCGGCCTCCCTACGTCGGGGCGGCAGGCGGACCCGGAGGCGATCGTCAGGGTGGCGCTGGCGGCGGAGCGGGCGGGGCTGGGCGCGGTGTGGGCGTTCGAGCGGCTCCTGCGGCCGGCCGAGGCGGTGTTCGCCGGCACCGACCAGTCCATGCCGCTGCCCGACAACAATGCGCTGGTGTACGACCCGCTGGAGACGCTGGCGTACGTCGCGGCCAAGACCAGCACGATCAGGCTCGGCACGAGCGTCGTGGACGCGCTGTTCCACAGCCCGGTCGTGCTGGCCAAGCGCCTGGCGACGCTCGACAGGCTCAGCGGCGGGCGCGCCGTGATCGGCCTGGGGCAGGGGTGGATGCAGCAGGAGTTCGACGCGACGGGGATCCCCGCCAGACGGCGCGGCGCCGGTTTCGAGGAACACCTCGCCGCCATGCGCGCCTGCTGGGGGCCTGACCCGGTACGTTTCGACGGCCGCTTCTACACCATCCCTGAGTCGGAGATCGCCCCCAAGCCCACCGGGCTGACGCTGCTGGCGGGGGCGGCGGCACCGGCCGCCATCGAGCGGGCGGCCAGGCTCGGGCTGGGGCTGACGGTGGTGGTGTTCGCCTGGGACCAGCTCAGGCAGTCCGTCGAGACGTACCGCAAGGGCGGCCAGGGGCCGCTGGTCGCCCAGGTCAATGGGGTGATCACGGATCGGCCGCTGGACGAGCGGATGCCGCTGACCGGCTCGCCGGAGCAGGTGGCCGAGGACCTGGCCGAGGCCCGGGCGCTGGGTGTGGACCACGTGTTCTGGCATCCCTTCGACGGGGACCCGGACGAGATGGTCGGCCGCATCCAGCAGCTCAATACCCATTGACCGGGTCGGGAATCGGTCTATACCTGGAGTAATGACACTCTGGACTCCCGATCCCACGTTCTACCCCTCGCCGAGGGACGCGGCCGGCGCACCGCCCGAGCAACTGGCCTACGTCGCCGCCTTCGACCGCACCGCCCAGCGGCCGGACGCGCTGGCCGTCATCGACACCGATCCCTCCTCACCCGGCTACGGCACGGTCGCGGGCTGGACGGACCTGCCGAACACCGGTGACGAGCTGCACCACTTCGGCTGGAACGCGTGCAGCAGCGCCCTGTGCCCCAATGCGCCGCATCCGCACGTCGAGCGGCGTTACCTGGTCGTGCCCGGGCTCCGTTCCTCGCGTATCCACATCTACGACACCAAGGACCGGATCAGCCCGGAGCTGGTCAAGGTCGTCGAACCGGAGATCCTCGCTCACCGCGCGGGTTACTCGCGTCCGCACACCGTGCACTGCGGCCCCGAGGGCCTGTACGTGTCGGCGCTCGGCGGCGCGAACGGGCAGGACGGGCCGGGCGGCATCGCGGTGCTCGATCACACCACCTTCGAGGTGATCGGGCAGTGGGAGCTGGAGCGGGGGCCGCAGTACCTGGCCTACGACTTCTGGTGGCACATCAACCACGACGTGCTGGTGTCCTCGGAGTGGGGGACACCGTCCATGATCGAGGACGGGCTGGTCGGGGAACTGCTGCTCGGCCGGAAATACGGCCATAAGCTGCACTTCTGGGACCTCCGCAAGCGGACCCACGTCCAGGAGGTCGACCTCGGCGACCAGCACCAGATGCCGCTGGAGTTGCGCCCCGCCCACGACCCGACCCGCCTGTACGGCTTCGTCGGCGTGGCCGTCAGCGTCGAGGACCTGTCGGCCTCCGTGTGGCTCTGGTTCCATGAGGACGGCCGATGGCAGGTCCGCAAGGTCATCTCCATCCCCGCGGAACCGGCCGACGCCGGCAGCCTGCCGCCGCTGCTGCAGCCGTTCGGCGCGGTGCCCCCGCTCGTGACCGACATCGCGCTCTCGGTGGACGACCAGCGGCTCTACGTCTCGTGCTGGGGCACCGGCGAGATCAAGCAGTACGACGTGTCGGATCCGTACCAGCCGGTGGAGCTGGGATCGCTACGGATCGGCGGCATCGTCGGCCAGGTCCCGCACCCGGCCGAGCCCGGGCTCGGCCTGCGCGGCGGCCCGCAGATGGTCGAGGTCAGCCGCGACGGCCGCCGCGTCTACCTCACCAACTCCCTGTACGGCGCCTGGGACGACCAGTTCTATCCGGACGGCGTCGGCGCCTGGATGGCCAAGATCGACACCGACGGGTTCGCCTTCGACACCCGCTTCTTCCCGCACGGTGACGATTTCCGCGGCCTACGCCCCCACCAGGTACGCCTGCAGGGTGGGGACGCCTCCTCCGACTCCTACTGCTATCCGTGACCGCTACTGCGGTGCTGCTTCTCGGGGCCTTCCACGGCCTGAACCCGGCCATGGGCTGGCTCTTCGCCGTCGCCCGCGGCCTGCAGGAGCGCAGCAGGGACCGGCTCCTGCAGTCGATCCCGATGATCGCGCTGGGGCATCTGGGCTCGGTGGCCCTGGTGGCGCTCGTCGTGGCGGCCACCGGCTCCCTGGTCACCGGCGCCGTGCTGTCGATCGGCGGCGGCGTGGCGCTGGTGGCCTTCGGCCTGTGGCGCCTGCTGTCCAAGCGGCACTTCCGGTGGGTGGGCATGCGGTTGTCGTTGTGGCAGCTGGCCGGGTGGTCATTCCTCATGTCGTCCGCGCACGGGGCCGGGTTGATGTTGCTGCCCGTACTCACCGGGTTGCACGCCGAGGGCCACGCCGGTCATGCCATGTCGGGAGGGCTGGGGGTGGCGGCCCTGCACACCCTTGCCATGTTCCTGGTCGCCGGGACGGTCGCACTGATCGTTTACGAGATCGCCGGGCTCAGCGTGCTCCGACGCGCCTGGTTCAACGTGGACCGCATGTGGGCGGTGGCGCTCGTGGCCGCCGGGATCATCACCGTTCTGCAGGCTTGACCAGGCCGGTCAAAATTTGGGTCTTGTCGGTTGACCATGTGCGGATCTACGCTCCCCTTGCTTGTTAGTAAAGTTTCCTAATCAACAAGGGGAGCGCTCGCCCATGCTTCGATCCCTGCGGCTCGCCACGCTGGCCGCGCTCGTCATCGCCTGCTTACACGCGGCCCCCGCCCGGGCGGCGACCACGTACGAGGCCGAGAACGCCACGATCTCCCAGGGCGCGGTCGAGTCGAACCACGCCGGTTACAGCGGCACCGGCTTCGTCAACTACGCCAACGCCACCGGCTCGTACGTCGAGTTCACCGTCACCGCCGCCACCGCCGGCCCCGCCACCCTGACCTTCCGGTACGCCAACGGCACCACCACCAACCGCCCGATGGCCATCGCCGTGAACGGCGCCACGACCAACCGGGACTTCCCGGGCACCGGCGCCTGGGCCACCTGGCAGGAGACCACGCTCACCGCGACGCTGAACGCCGGCGCCAACACCGTCCGCGCCACCGCCACCACCGTGAACGGCGGCCCGAACCTGGACCGCCTGGTGGTCGGCACCCCGTCGAGCGGCGGCACGCCCGTGCAGGCCAACGGGCAGTTGCGGGTGTGCGGCATCAAGCTCTGCAACCAGAACGGCAAGGAGATCCAGCTCCGCGGCATGAGCTCGCACGGCCTGCAGTGGTATTACCAGTGCCTCAACACCGCCTCACTGGACGCCCTGGCCGGCGACTGGAAGGCCGACGTGCTGCGCATCTCCATGTACATCCAGGAGGACGGCTACGAGACCAACCCGCGGCTCTTCACCGACCGGGTGCACAACCTGATCGAGCAGGCGACCGCGCGCGGCATGTACGCCATCGTCGACTGGCACATGCTCACCCCGGGTGACCCGAACTACAACCTGTCGCGCGCCAGGACGTTCTTCACCGAGATCGCCCAGCGGCACAACGGCAAGAACAACCTGCTCTACGAGATCGCCAACGAGCCCAACGGCGTCTCCTGGTCCACGATCAGGAACTACGCGCACCAGCTCATCCCGGTGATCAGGCAGTACGACCCGGAGACCCCCATCCTGATCGGCACCCGCGCCTGGTCGTCCCTGGGCGTCTCCGATGGCGCCACTGAGACCGAGGTGATCAACAACCCGGTGAACGCGACCAACATCATGTACACCTTCCACTTCTACGCCGCCTCCCACGGCACCGAATACCTCAACGCGCTGTCCCGGGCGGCCGACCGGATCCCGATGTTCGTCACGGAGTTCGGCACCCAGACCGCCTCCGGAGACGGATCGAACAACTTCACCCGGGCGCAGCAGTACCTGGATCTGATGGCGCAGAAGAAGATCAGCTGGGTGAACTGGAACTTCTCGGACGACTTCCGCTCAGGCGCCGTCTTCACCGAGGGCACCTGCCCGAGCGGCCCGTTCGCCGGCACCTCCCGCCTCAAGCCGGCCGGCGTCTGGGTCCGCGACCGCATCCGCACCCCTGACGACTTCTGACTCCAGAGGCCCCCACCATGCGGTGGGGGCCTCTGGCACACTCCCGGTACAGAGCGCTCGGCGATGGGCCATAGGCGGCCTGACGACTACCTGCTGCAGATGATCCGGAACTTCTCCCATTCGCGCACCGTCGTTGCGTCCGAGTGGATGGTGTCGGTGATGCGGCCGCCTCCGCTCACGGCCGTGAGGTAGTGCTCGTTGATCGTGCGGATCGCGTACATGCCCCGCCCCGCGGGAACGAGGGTGAATTTCTCCCAGGCTCGTAATTTTGTCGCATTCGAATGCATCACGTCCGTGATGCGGCCGCCTCCCCCCATGGCGGTCAGGTAGTGCCCGGTGCTGGTCCTGATCCCGTAGCGGATTCTCTTGCCTGCTCTGTCGCCCGAATCGATGAGCGTGAATTTCTCCCAGGCCCTGATCTGTGTCGCGTCGGTGTGGAGCACGTCTGTCGTGCGCCCGCCGCCGCCGACCGCCGTCAGGTAGTTGCCGGTCTTGACGGTTCGGAAGGCGCAGGTGTCCCCTGCCCGGGGCAGGCGCCATTCCGCCGTGGCCGCCGCAGGCTGGGCGGTGCTCGCCGACGCCACGCTGGGCAGGCTCAGCCCGACGATCCCGACGGCGGCGGCCATCATGCCCGCAGCTCGGCCGAACGTGTTCTTGATGCTCATACTCTTCCCCCGTGTTCTGAGTGTTGCCCTGGAAGGTGGATCCCGGACGCGGCATATCCCCGATTTCGCCGCATCTCGATTGCTGTGAGCGGCCCGTGGATGCCACTTGACCACGACGGCCGGCTGTCCGGCGATATCTCCGGACGCATCATCCAGGGCCCCTCAACAACGCACAGGTAGCGCTCTATGCTTCGCTCGTGGGCGAGTGTCCGGCGCGCCGGACACTCGATGCCGGCCAGGCCGGTGCTCGAGGGGCGGGCGGGGCACTCAGATGGGTGATGGATTGGATCCGCGACCGGAGTTTTCCGAGCGGCTGCGGGCGCTCAGGGATGCGGCGGGCGTCTCGGTCCGAGGCCTGGGCGTCGCCAGTGCCGCCACACCGCGGCGGAGGACGGGCCAGCCGCCGCCGCGGTTGAAGCGCAGCACCATCGCCGGGATGACCAGCCGGACCCGGCCGGCACGTCCCGAGCAGGACCACTTCGAGGTCTTTGTCGACACCTGCATTCGGATCGCCATGGAACACGGCCTGCCGCTCCGTGGTGACCTGGGTGACCGGCAGGCATGGGATGAGGCCTACCGCGAGTTGCTGACGCGAACGGCCGCGTTGCGTGCCACCAACCGGGAGACCGCCGAGGCGGTCAAACGGCCGCGGCCGAGTTTGTTGTCTGGGCGTGCACAGGTGACTGGAACCCTGATCGACCGCCTCGCCGATGAACGGGAATCTCCCCGACTGCTGGGCGCCCGCACCAGCGGGCCGCTGGTCGGCGCCCCGCGGCCGGCACAGTTGCCGCCGGACGTGGCGGGCTTCACCGACCGTGAGCGTGAGCTAGCCCATCTGGACGCAGTCCTGGCCGAGGCGAACCCGGCCGGTGCCGTGGTCTGCGCGGTCTCCGGCACCGCCGGAGTCGGCAAGACCACACTGGCGGTGCACTGGGCGCACCGCGCCGCGCAGCGGTTCCCCGACGGGCAGCTGTATGTGAACCTCCGCGGCTTCGACCCCACCGGATCCGCGGTGAGCCCGGCACAGGCCATCCGAGGGTTCCTGGACGCCATCGGCGCTCCGGCCGGCATTCCGCCGAGCCTGGAGGCACAGACGGGCCTGTACCGCAGCCTGCTGAACGGCCGCCGGGTACTAGTGATGCTGGACAACGCCCGCGATGCCTCGCAGGTCCGCCCGCTTCTGCCTGGGGCGCCCGGTTGCCTGGCACTGATCACCAGCCGCGATCGGCTCACCAGCCTGGCCGCGGTGGAGGGCGCGAACCTGCTCATGGTCGATCTGCTCACCGCTCCCGAAGCCCGCAATATGCTGACGGATCGCCTGGGCGCGCACCGGGTGGCCGCCGAGCCCACCGCCGTGGCATCGATCATCGAGCGGTGTGCCGGGCTGCCGTTGGCGCTGGCCATCGTGGCGGCCCGCGCTGCCGCCCAACCCCATCTACCGCTCGCCGCGCTAGGCCGTGAGCTGGAAGAAAGCGCCGGCTGCTTGGACACCTTCGACGGCGGCGACCCGGTCACCGAGATCCGAGCCGTCTTCGCCTGCTCCTACCGAGCGCTGGGTGAGGCGGCCGCCCGTCTCTTCCGGCTCCTCGGCCTGCACCCGGAGGGGGACATCGTCCTGCCGGCGGCGGCCAGCCTGGCCGGCCTGCCGCCGGCACGCGCCCGTGCCCTGCTGGCCGAACTCGCCCGTGTACACCTGATCAACGAGCTCCTCCCGGGCCGCTACTCCCTCCACGACCTGCTCCGCGCCTACGCCGCGGAGCTGGCCGCCACCGACGAGAGCGACGATGCCCGGCGCGCGGCGACGCACCGGATGCTCGACCACTACCTGCACACCGCCGACACGGCCAGCTCTCTCCTGAACCGCAAGCAGAGCATGATCATTCTCGACCCGCCGGCTCCGGGCACCGTCCTGGAGACACTCACCGACTATGAACAGGCTCTGGCCTGGTTCGCTGCCGAGCATCCCGTTCTCCTCACCATCGTCGAACACACCCCGACCGGATTCGACACCCATACCTGGCAGCTCGCCTCGACGCTCACCACGTCCCTCGACCGGCAGGGACACTGGCCGCTGCTGGCCACCGTCCACACCGTCGCCCTGAGCGCGGCACAACGCCACAGCGACCGAGCCGGACAAGCCAACGCACGCTTCGGCCTCGGCCTCGCCCATGCCGCTCTCGACCGCGCCGAGGCCGTCCGCCACTTCCACCTCGCGCTGAATGTGTTCGGACAGCTTGGCAGCCACATCGGCCAGGCCCGCACCCATCAAGCCCTCGCCCGCGTCCTGGGGGCCCAACACCGCCATCGCGAGGCGCTTGACCACTCCTCCAACAGTCTCGAGCACTATGCGGCCATCGACGATCAGGGAGGGCAATCCGCCGCCCTCAATAACGTCGGCTGGTTCCACGCTCAGCTCGGCGACCATACCGAGGCTCTCATACACTGCCGGCGAGCCCTCGACCTGGCCAGGAAGACCCTCGACCTCAACGGCCAAGCCCACATCTGGGACAGCATCGGATACATCCACCACCAACTTGGCGAGCATCAACAAGCCATCGACTGCTACCACCAGGCCCTCATCCTGTTCCGCCGGACGGGCGACAGACACAGCACGGCCATCGGCCTGGCCTACATCGGCGACAACCACCACGCCGCCGGGCACCCGGCCGCCGCCCGCGACGCCTGGTCCCAAGCCCTCGTCATCGCCGACGAACTCAACCTCCCCGCCACGGATCCGCTGCGCGTGAAGATCGCGCGCTGTCTCTGCCAAGCGTCAGTGGCGGAAGGGCCGTCGGATGCGTAGTAGTCGGCGTGGCCGATCAATCTTCGCGTGCTGATCCCGAAGCATCACGCACAGCTACGGTAGGGCTCGTCGCACGGACCCGAGCGGAGGGTCGGGATGGCGTCTCAGGCGCTCTGCGGCCCGTGAGGTAGGGCCGTATCCGGTGCACCGGCCGCGCCGGTATTCACCTGGCAACACCTTGCAGAGATCCGGACGTCCGGAAAATTGGGCCTTTCCCGGCGATCGCCGCATCTTCACTCTCAGTTCAGGCGCCGGTCAACATCCGAGTCCCGAGCGTCTGAGGAGGACGTGGTGAAACGCCGATTAGTCATCCTGCTGGCGGCCCTAGGCCTGATCTGCCTCACCGGCATGACAGGAGCGGGCGCCTCCGCCGAGCCACCGCCCAACAAGCAGTACCGCGTGCAGGGCCCGGCCACGGCCCAGCAGCGCAGCTCCGTCGCCGCCACCGGCGCCGCCATCGAGGAGGTGACCGCGGACTCGGTCCTGGTCACGGCCACGGAAGCCGAGGTCGCCGCCATCAAGCGGCTCGGCTACCGGGTTGCGGAGGTCCCGCGCCCGACACCCCCGTCCGTCGACGCGTTTGACTTCCCGCCGGCGGACTCCGCCTACCACAACTACGCGGAAATGACCGCGAACATCAATGCCCTGGTCGCGGCCCACCCGAACATCGTCAGCCAGACGACGTACGGCACCTCCTACGAGGGCAGGGCACTGCGGCTCATCAAGATCAGCGACAACGTGGGCGCCGACGAGGCCGAGCCCGAGGTGCTCTTCACCGCCCACCAGCACGCGCGCGAGCACCTGACGGTCGAGATGGCGCTGTACATCATGCACCTGCTCGCCGACAACTACGGCAGCGACTCCAGGATCACGAACCTGGTCAACTCCAGGGAAATCTGGATCATGCCCGACATGAACCCGGACGGCGGCGAGTACGACATCGCCACCGGCTCCTACCGTTCCTGGCGCAAGAACCGCCAGCCCAATTCCGGCTCGACGGCCGTCGGCACCGACATGAACCGCAACTGGGCCTACAACTGGGGCTGCTGCGGCGGCTCCTCCGGCTCGACGTCCAGCGACACCTACCGCGGCGCGAGCGCGGAGTCGGCGCCCGAGGTCAGGGCGGCGGCCAACTGGGTACGCAGCCGCGTCGTCGGCGGCGTGCAGCAGATCAAGTCGCACATCGACTGGCACACCTACAGCGAGCTCATCCTGTGGCCCTACGGCTACACCTTCAACGACACCGCGCCGGGCCTGACCCAGGACGACCGGGACGCGCACGCCACGCTCGGCCAGAACATGGCCTCCACCAACGGCTACACACCGGAGCAGGCCAGCGACCTCTACATCACCGACGGCACCATCGACGACTGGATGTGGGGCGTCTACAAGATCTTCAGCTTCACGTTCGAGATGTACCCGACCGGCTCCAGTCCCGGCTTCTACCCGCCCGACGAGGCGATCGTCCCCCAGACCACCCGCAACAGGGAGGCCGTGCTGCGCTTCCTCGAATACTCCGACTGCGTCTACCGGATCATCGGCAAGGAGGCCCAGTACTGCGGCACCGGCAACCCGCCGGTGACCGTCTACTCCGACACGTTCGAGACGGCCACGGGCTGGACCGTCAACCCGGGCGGCACCGACACCGCGACCCTCGGCCAGTGGGAGCGCGGTGACCCCGAGGCCACCACGTCGTCGGGCGCCAAGCAACTGGGCACGACGGTCAGCGGCGCGAATGATCTGGTGACCGGCCGGCTGGCCGGCTCTTCGGCAGGCGCCTACGACATCGACGGCGGCGTCACCTCGATCCAGTCACCGCCGATCACCCTGCCGTCCACCGGCGCGCTCAACCTGTCCCTGTCGTGGTATCTGGCGCACGGCTCGAACTCCTCCAGCGCCGACTATCTCAGGGTCCGCGTCGTGGGCACCACCACGGCCACCGTGTTCCAGCAGGCCGGCGCGGCCTCCAACCGCAACGGCTCCTGGGCCACGGCCACCGCGAGCCTGAACGCCTTCGCGGGCCAGACGGTCCGCATCCTCATCGACGCCGCCGACGCCTCAGGGGCCTCCCTGGTCGAGGCCGGCGTCGACGACGTCAGGATCACCCAGCAGCCGTAGAACACACCGCGCTCCGCCGTACGGGATCGCCGTCCCGTACGGCGGAGCCGTGTTTTTGGGTCTTGTAAGGGCGGGGTGTCAAAGCTACGATCGCGATAACTCTTAGGAAACTTTCCTAAAAGTAATCTTCACCTGGACAAACTCTTACAACCCCCGCAAAGCCCTAACCCTGGGCCTCTGCCCGTGCCGTACGGCTCGCGCTCTCACCCCCCGGCACGAGCCGTGCGGCACGTCACTCCCCAAAGGAAAAAACCCGTGAAACACCGCGCGATCCTCGTGGCGTTCGCGACCTTCGCCCTGAGCCTGCTCGCCGCGCCGCCCGCCCAGGCGGCCACCGCCACCGCGACCTTCGTCAAGGTCTCCGACTGGGGCTCGGGCTTCGAGGGCAAGGTCACCGTCACCAATGGCACCACTACCGCGATGAACGGCTGGAACGTGCAGTTCGACGTCCCGGCCGGCTACTCGATCCCGTCCGCGTGGGACGCGGTCATGACCCGCAACGGTCAGCACTACACGTTCACCAACCCGAGCTGGGCGGGGACGCTGGCCGCCGGCGCCAGCGCGAGCTTCGGCTTCAACGGCAGCCCGGGCAACTTCCCCGGCATCACCGGCTGCACACTGAACGGCGCCTCCTGCGGCGGCACCACCACACCGGGCGTCCCGGGCGCACCGGGGGCGGCGAGCGCCACCGCGACCGCGGGCGCCATCACCCTGACCTGGGGCGCGTCCTCGGGCACGGTGACCGGCTATCGCGTCTATGAGGGTGCCGCCGTCAAGGCCACTATCACCGGCACGACGGCCACGATCTCCGGCCTCGGCGCCTGCGAGACCCACACCTACACGGTCAAGGCGTACAACGCCCAGGGTGAGTCGCCCGGGCGGGACGCCACCGCCACCACCACCGGCTGCACGGGCGGCGGCGGGACGCTGCCCAAGCACTTCCTCACCGGCTACTGGCACAACTTCGTCAACGCCGCGGCCGAGCTCAAGCTCTCGGCCGTGCCGAACGAGTACGACCTGGTCGCGATCGCGTTCGGCGAGGCCACCGCCACCCCCGGCGAGGTCGTCTTCGCGGTCGATCCCGGCCTGGCCACGGCGGTGGGCGGCTACACCGACGCCCAGTTCAAGGCCGACGTGCAGGCCCTGCACCAGCGGGGCAAGAAGGTCATCCTGTCGGTCGGCGGCGAGGCCGGGCGGGTGCAGGTCGCCGACGCTGCGGCGGCCACCAGGTTCGCCGACTCCGTGTACGCCATCATGCAGAGCTACGGCTTCGACGGCGTGGACATCGACCTGGAGAACGGCCTCAACGCCACCTATATGGCCCAGGCCCTCCGGGCGCTACGCGCGAAGGCCGGCGCCGATCTGATCATCACGATGGCCCCGCAGACCATCGACATGCAGTCGACCGGAATGGAGTATTTCAAGCTCGCCCTGTCGATCAAGGACATCCTCACCGTCGTCCACACGCAGTTCTACAACTCCGGCTCCATGCTCGGCTGTGACCAGTCCTTCGCCTACGCGCAGGGGACGGTGAACTTCATGACCGCGCTGGCCTGCATCCAGTTGGAGAACGGCCTGCGCCCCGACCAGGTGGCGCTGGGCCTGCCGGCCGGGCCGGGCGCCGCGGGCGGCGGAGTCGTGTCGCCCTCCCTCGTCAACCAGGCACTCGACTGCCTGGCCAAGCGGACCAGCTGCGGGACCTTCGTGCCACCGCGCGCCTACCCGGACATCAGGGGCGCGATGACCTGGTCCATCAACTGGGACGCCAGCAACAACTGGTCGTTCTCCAAGACCGTCAAGCCGCACCTCCAGGGGATGCCATGAGATTTCGCAGCAAGCTGACCGCGTTACTGGCCGGCACCGCACTTGCCCTGACCGGCGCCGGCCTCGTCACCGCCGCGCCCGCGGCCCACGGCGCGGTGCAGCAGATGGCCGCCGCCTGGGCCCCGTGGACCTCCTACGCCGTGGGCGCGGTCGTCACCCACAACGGCGTCGACTACGTCTGCCTCCAGGCCCACACCTCGCAGCCCGGCTGGGAGCCGCCGAACGTGCCCGCCCTCTGGAAGGCCGGCACCGGGGGAGGCGGCGACACCGCCGCGCCGTCGGTGCCCGGCAGCCTCCGCTCGACCGGCGTCACCTCCGGCAGCGTCTCGCTGGCCTGGAACGCCTCCACCGACAACGTGGGCGTGACCGGCTACAACGTCTACCGCGGTGGCACGCACGTGGGCACCGCCACGGGCACCACGTACACCGACTCCGGCCTGAACCCCTCGACCGGCTACACCTACACCGTGCGTGCCCGCGACGCGGCCGGGAACCTGTCGGGCGTGAGCAACTCGGTGACCGCCACCACCTCCTCGGGCCCGCCGCCCACCAACCCCACCAAGATGGCCGGCGCCCCCTACCTCTACATGGGCTGGGGCAACCCGCCCAACCCGGGCACCGTGATGGATGCGACCGGCGTCAGGTCGTTCACGATGGCCTTCATCCTGTCCAGCGGCGGCTGCACCCCGGCCTGGGACGGCAACCGGCCGCTGACCGGCGGCGCCGACCAGCAGGCGATCAACACGATCAAGTCCAAGGGCGGCAACGTCCAGATCTCCTTCGGCGGCTGGTCGGGCAACAAGCTCGGCCCCAACTGCTCCACACCGCAGGCGTTCGCCAACGCGGTGCAGCAGGTCATCAACGCCGTCGGCCCCGCCGTCGTGGACTTCGACATCGAGAACACCGACGAGTTCGAGAACTACACGGTCCAGGACCGCATCCTGAACGGCCTCAAGATCGTCAAGCAGAACAACCCGAACGTCAAGGTCGTCGTCACCTTCGGCACTACCAGGACCGGCCCGAACGCCCACGGCATCCGGCTGATCAACCAGTCCAGGGCGCTGGGCGTGCCGATCGACAACTACACGATCATGCCGTTCGACTTCGGCAGCTCCAACATCTACCAGGACACCGTCAACGCCTCTGAGGGGCTGAAGAACGCGTTGAAGAGCGCGTTCGGCTGGAGCGACGCGCAGGCGTACGCGCGCATGGGCATCTCCGGCATGAACGGCCTGTCCGACCAGCAGGAGCTCACCACCCCGGCCACCTGGACGCAGATCCGTGACTGGGCCAAGGCCCGGGGCCTGACCAGGTTCGCGTACTGGTCCGTCAACCGCGACCGTCCCTGCCCGGGCGGCGGCGTGGTGTCGAACTGCAGCGGCATCGCCCAGTCCGACTGGGAGTTCACCAGGATCACCGCCGGCTTCTGAGCCACGACCCGGCCTGCGCGGGGGCTCACATAACGAGCTGAGTGGGCTTGAGCGGGACGCCGAGGCCCGGCGGACGATACGTCGGCAGGGCCTCGCCGTACTCGTGCATCCAGGCGTGGTCCACCAGCAGCCGCATCCGCCCGGCCGCCCGGTCGCCGTCCGGCTCGGCCACGGCCGGGCTGCCGGTCAGCCTGGCCACCGCGCCGGCCACCAGCTCGGCGTCCGGGGGCGACAGGTCGCAGTGGTCGTCGGGCCCGATGAGCAGATCCACGTCCGGCGGCAGCGGGTAGATCGGCCGCGGCAGGGCGAGCACGCGCGGCGGCGGCGCCATCGGCCAGCCGTCGCGCACCGCCTCCAGCAGCACCGACCGTGACGTGCGGTGCGCGAACAGCCCCTCGGCCAGCGCCCAGCTGAGCGCGCCCACGTCCGAGCGGTCCTCGCCGCAGGCATGCAGGCACAGGTACGGCACCAGCGGGATCCCCACACCGCTCGCCTGCGCCCACCCGCTGCCGCACCCGGTGAGCACCAGCAGCGCCAGCATCGCCCGGTAGGCGGTGTCGGCGTGCGGGGTCTCCAGCCGGCCCGGCACGATCACGCACCGCCCTCCGGTCTTCTCCGCCGTCACCCCCAGCTCGCGGGCGATCTTGAGGGTGCGCGAGGCGGGCACGCCGGTGCAGGCCTCCTGCCAGCCGGGCGTGTACGGCTCGGCGCGGTCGTCGTACCCGGCAGGCCACGCGCCGGGCAGGCCGGGACGCGCCACCCCGTACACGGCCAGCAGCAGGTCGAACACGGTCGTCACCAGGTCGTCGCCGTCCCGCACCACCGGCACGCCGCGCCGCAGCACCCCAGGACCGTCGTCGAAGCGCGGCAGCAGCACCTCGACCGCCTCGCCGCCGTACACGGTGAGCCGGTCGCAGACCCGCCCGAGCACCCCGCCGGGCACGTACGCGCCGTTCCTGGGCTGCAGCCGCACCAGGAACGGCAGATCCGTGCGCTCCATGGCATGCCCGGCGAACGGCGTGCGGTCCAGGAAGAACTCCTTGAGCAGCACGTGCCCCATGGCCATGGCCAGCGCGCCGTCCGTGCCCGGGCGCACGACCAGCGTCTCGTCCGACAACCGCGTCGGATGGGTGCCGATCGCGACCACCTTCTGCCCCTTGTACCGCCCGGCGATCACCCAGGGCGTGTCGGCGGTGCGGACGAGCCGGTTGTTCTCGCCCCAGAGCAGCACGTACGCCGCCCGCGCCCAGTCCTCGGCCCGCGGACCGGCGAACCGCGGTCCCAGCACCTGCTCGGGCGCGCACGGATGCTCGGTCAGCACCGCGCCGCCGAGCCCGCCGACGATCCGCGCCAGCGGTGAGGTGGCCAGCGCCGCCACCCGATCCGCGCCGTGCCGCGCGGTGGTGTGCACGATCGCCGCCGCGGCGAGCTCGGCCGCGGTGTCGTCGTCGAGCGGCACTCGCCGCTCGCCTCTCGCCCGGACATATTGCTGTGAGTTCCCTGTGAGTTTCGCCCAGGCCGCGACCGGGTCGCGCAGCCCATCTCTCACCTCGAAGTAGAGCCTCACCAGTGCCTGGTTGACCTGCGATCCCCCCATGCAAAAAGTTGAACACAGACCGTGGTGCCGTATCGCGAAACGTGTCGGCATGTCGGGGATAAGAATCGGAACCCCAGGTGGCGGCACTCGGGTGGATGCGGCAGGCTAGATCCCGCCATGGATTACGCAGTCCTCACGGGGATAGTCCTCGTCGCCGGTGTCATGCTCGCTCTCATCGCCCAATGGCGCGATTGGCGGCCTCCGCTCATCGCCGCCATCGTCGTCGGCGTGGCGGTGCGCGTGCTCATCATGTACACCTCGGCGATCGATTCATGGCAGCCCGTCGACTTCATGGAGAGCTTCAAGCCGGCCGGCGAGGCCGTGCTGCGGGGCGAGGACCCGGTGCTGGCCAGCGAGGGAGGCTGGCACTTCCTGCCGACCATCCCCTACGTGTACGGCATCCTGCTGTGGCTCGGCATCCCGTGGGAATACGCCGGGCGCCTGGTCACCGTCGTCGCCGACATCGTGCTCATCCCGCTGGTGGCCAAGCTGGCCGGCGGCCCGAAGGCGTCGCTCCGCGCCTTCCAATATGCGCTCAACCCGCTCGCCCTGCTCATCGCCTCCGTCCACGGCCAGGTCGAGCCGGTCGCGCTCGTGTTCGGCGTGGCCGCGTTCGTCGTCGCCCGCGGCCCCGGCGAGCCCGAGCGTCCCGGCATGACCACCGACGTGATCGCCAAGGTGCGCCGCGGCCTGGCGGCCTACGGCGTGCGTGCCTCGATCCCGCGGGTGATCGGCAGTGGCGGCATGCTGCACCGCGCCCTCCTGCCCGGCGCCGACGACCTGGCCCACGTCAAGCGCGGCGCGCTGGCCGGGCTGCTCATGGGCCTGGCGTTGTGCGCGAAGAGCTGGCCGATCTGGCTGATCCCCGGCATGCTGCTGCTCCTGCCCAACCTGCGCTCCCGGGTCGCGGCCCTGTTCACCACCGGCATGGTGCCGATCTTCTTCCTGGTCACGCTGCCGATCTTCGCGGGCACGTCGCTCGACCAGATCCCCGCGGTCATCCACACCATCCAGGACATCCGGCCGATCATCGGCGAATGGGGCTGGACGCCGTGGTTCACCGGCGGCGACTGGGCGCTGATCCCGGAGCTGGCCTCCTTCGGCACCAACCTCATCTACGTGTGCGTCATCGCGGTGCTCTTCGTCTGGCGGCGGGCCGACCCGATCGACCTGACCACGGCCATCCTGCTGATCTTCATGGTGGTGACGCCCCGGCTGGGCGCCCAATACCTGCTGTGGTTCATGCCGTTCCTGATCGCCAGGCCCACCAGGTTCGCCTGGCCGGCCATCATCGGCGTCTCGCTCTGGGCCGGCTACGGCTACCTCTACATGACCCAGTTCGACGTCACCACGTGGTGGTATCTGCACCAGGACTGGTCGCGGGCGTCGATCGTGCTGCTGCCGATCCTGTTCCTGGCCATGCCCTGGGGCCGGCGCGTCGCACCGGCCCCCGGCCTGGCCCCCGCCGTGGAGACCGCGGCGAAGGCCAAGCTCACCTCAGCGGCATAGCCGCTCCCACAACGTGATCCACTGATCGGGGTGCACGTGGCCCACGACGGCGTCGCGGGCCACGCCCGCGGCCTTCAACGCGGCGTCCACCCCCGGGTAACGGGTCTTCAGCGAGGCCCGCACCGATCCTCCGACGCCGCCGAACCCCAGCTCGACCAGCTCCTGATAGGAACGACGGCCCTGGACCAGCGGCTCGGGCCGCCGCCTGACCAGGAGGATCGCCGAGTCGACCGCCGGGACGGGCCGGAAGCTCTCCCTGCCGATCGTGTCGCCGAGCCGCCAGTCGAACCACGGCCACGACTCCACCGTGACCAGGCTCCAGCGGCCGTAGTCGCCGGTGCGTTTACGGGCGTACTCCCGCTGCGTGAGCAACGTCGCCGAGGTCAGGCCAGGTGCCCGCAGGCACCAGTCCACGATCTTCGACGTCACCGAGTACGGGATGTTGCCCACGACCGCGAACGGCTCGCGCGGCGCCCGCGCAGCCGTGAAGTCGCCCCTGACCACGTCGATCCGGGGATCGCTACGGGTCCGCGCGCTCAGCTTCCCGGCCAGCAGGGGATCGATCTCGTAGCCGACGACCTTGGCGCCCGCCTCGGCCAGCGCCAAGGTGAGCACGCCTTCCCCCGCGCCCGGCTCCAGCACGAGCCCTTCGGGCGCGGCGGCCTTCACCATCAGGTCGACGGCATGCCTGTCGACCAGGAAATTCTGCGAGAGCGTGCGCCGCGCCCGGTCTCTGGGCGTGCGGCCGCCACCGCTGTTCCTGGCGTTCTTCTGGGTGTGTGAATAGTTACCGTGTGCGAAATTCCGCGCCACAGCGCTGCCCCTTCGGGTCCTCGAGATGAATGGGGTCTCGAAGGGCCCTGGGCACGCGTGCGGACGCGCAGCCTCAGATGATCGCGTCCGCTAGCGGGCCAGAGCCCGGCCGTGACGGATGCGAATGAACATCGGGCAAGCGCACATGCATGTCATGCCCGCCACAGTAGGCAGCGGCCCGGCACCCGGGCAACGCAATTAAATGTGATGCGCGAGCGGCGCCTGGTTCGTCACTCTGGACAGCGTGCAGGCAACGGTCACGGTCACCCCGGCGCAGCTCCCCGAGTTGCTGCTGCACGTCGCCGTGGTCCGGCCCGTGTTCCTGTGGGGCGCGCCCGGCATCGGCAAGAGCTCGCTGGTCCGCGAGTTCGCCGGCTCCCTCGGCCTGGAGTGCGTGACGCTGCTCGGCACCCAGCTCGCCCCCGAAGACCTGATCGGCGTGCCGGAGCTGGTGGGCGGGCGCAGCCGGTTCGCGCCGCCGGAGTCGATCGCCCGCGACGAGCCCTACTGCCTGTTCCTCGACGAGCTCAACGCCTCGGCGCCGGAGGTGCAGAAGGCGTTCTACTCGCTGATCCTCGACCGCAGGATCGGCACCTACGAGCTGCCCGCCGGCTCGGTCGTGATCGGCGCGGGCAACCGGGCGACCGACAACGCCCTCGCCCGCCCGATGGCCTCCGCGTTGATCAACCGGCTGGTCCACGTCCACCTGCGGGCCTCGGCCGATGACTGGCTGAAGTGGGCTGCGGCCAACGGCATCCACCCGTGGATCGTCGACTACCTCGTGCAGCGGCCCGACCACCTGTGGAGCCAGCCGCCGAAGACCGAGGAGACGTTCTCCTCGCCCCGGGCCTGGCACATGCTCTCCGACGTGCTCCTGTCCTACGGCGACGACGTGTCCGACGAGACGATCGCCATGCTCGCGTTCGGCACGCTCACCGCCACCCACGCCTCGGCGTTCCGCGCCTACATCAAGACCGTGCGGCACGCGTACGACCTGGAGGCCGTGCTCAAGGGCGAGGCGCCCTGGCCGCGCGCGCCCGAGGAGCGCGACCTGCTCTACTTCCTGGCCGAGGCGTTCCGCGCCCGCCTGATCAAGGAGCTGCCCGCGGACAAACGCGGAGCCTCCTCCCGGGGTCGCGACCTCGGCTTCCGCGCCAAGACGCTGCTGGTCGAGCTGGCCGAGATCTCCCTCGAGTGCGCCCAGCTCGTCATCGCCAACAACGCCGACGGCGCACCCGCGCTGCCCACCTGGTTCCTCGTCGAGGTCGGCAGGGACGTGCCGCGGCTGATGGCGGCCCGGTCATGAGCGGCCGCCGCAAGGCCAAGGTCGACCCGTGGCGGGCCGAGCTCATGAAGGGCTGGCGGGCCACCACGAAGCAGCCGCTGTTCCGCGTCTTCTACCCCCACTTGGAGGAGGCCGACGAGGGTGAGCTGGCGAACGACACCTGGGCGATCGTCGCCGACGACGGCGACGTGCGCTTCCACCCCAAGCGCCGCGCCCCGGCCGAGGAGTGGACCTGGGTCTTCGCCCACCTCCTGCTGCACCTCGGCTTCGGCCACGCCGACCCGCGCACCTGCGCGCCCAGGGACGTCGACGGCGACCGCCCTCATCCCGCTTACCACGCCGCCTGCTGCCTGGCCGTGGAGCGGTTCCTGCGCACGCTGAAGATCGGGAGTTGTCCCTGGCTGCTGCCCGCCGAGCTGCCGGAGAACGACGAGGTGACGCTGTCCGAGCAGTGGCGCAGGCTCGGGGTCCCGGCCCCGCTCAAGCCGCTGGGGGAGCCCGACTTCCGCATCGGCTCGGCGAAGCTGGCCGACTACATGGACTTCCAGCGGTCGTTCGCGATCGGCGTCGCCGAGGCCGCCACCAGCGCGCTCGACCAGGCCGGCGAGCCGCGCACCCCCGTCGAAGGGCACGTCAAAGGGCCGTGGGACCTCGCGCTGCGCTGGTTCACCTCCTCCTACCCGCTGCTCGGCGCGCTGGCCGCGGGCATGAAGATCGTCTCCGACGCGGAGCTGGCCAGGGGCTGGTCCATCTCGATCGCCGCGGTCAGCGCCGAGGCGGGGGAGATCTACATCAACCCGCTCGCCCAGCACACCGAGGACGAATGGCGCTTCGTGCTGGCCCACGAGATGCTGCACGCCGCGCTGCGCCACGGGGAGCGGTGCGGCCTGCGGGACCCCTACCTGTGGAACGTCGCCTGCGACTACGTGATCAACGGCTGGCTGGCCGAGATGGCTGTGGGCCAGATGCCGGAAGGGCTGCTGTTCGACCAGTCGCTCAGCGGCATGTCCGCCGAGGCGGTCTACGACCACATCGCCACTGACCTGCGTCGCCTGCGCAAGCTCGCCACCCTGCGCGGGCGCGGGCTCGGCGACGTGCTCGACCGCCCGCCCCGCCGCATCGGCGGTTACGTCGACCTCGACGATTACTACCGCAATGCGCTCTGCACCGGCCTGGCCTACCACCAGAGCAACGGGCGAGGCCTGCTGCCCGCAGGTCTCGAGGAGGAGATCCGCGCGCTCGACCAGCCGCCGCTGCCCTGGGACGCCCAACTGGCCCGCTGGTTCGACGAGCACTTCCAGCCCGAGGAGAAGCGTCGCTCCTACGCCCGCGCATCGCGCCGGCAGGCGTCGAGTCCCGGCATCCCGCGCCCCGGCTGGATCCGCCCCGAGGAGGTCGTGCGCAGGGCCACGTTCGGGGTCGTGCTGGACACCTCGGGCTCCATGGACGTGAAGCTGCTCGGCAAGGCGCTAGGCGCGATCGCGTCCTACGCCGCGGCCCGCGACGTGCCCCGCGCCCGCGTGGTCTTCTGCGACGCTGCCGCCTACGACGCCGGCTACCTGCCGGTCGAGGACATCGCGGGCAAGGTCAGAGTGCGCGGCCGCGGCGGCACCGTTCTTCAGCCGGGCGTCAGAATGCTCGAGCAGGCCGACGACTTCCCACCGGACGGGCCCATCCTGGTGATCACCGACGGCGGGTGCGACGTGCTGCGCGTCCGAAGGGAGCACGCGTTCCTGGTGCCGCAGGGCGCATCGCTGCCGTTCAGACCGCGTGGTCCCGTGTTCTTCGTGAAGTGATGCCTTTGAGCTGGCATTGAGCTGGCTCGGGTATTCCTTTAACCATGGATCGACCCGCCAGGGTGCTCGTCGTGGACGACGAGCCCAACATCCGCGCCCTGCTCTCGCAGACCCTGCGACTGGTCTCCTTCGAGGTGCGGACCGCGGAGACGGGCGCGGAGGCGGTGACGGCCGCCAGGGAGTTCAAGCCCGACATCGTGGTGCTCGACGTGATGCTGGCCGACTTCGACGGGTTCGAGGTGGCCAGACGGCTCGGCGAGCGGATCCCCGTGTTGTTCCTGACCGCCCGCGACCAGGTCGAGGACCGCGTGCAGGGGCTCACACTGGGCGCCGACGACTACGTGGCCAAGCCGTTCAGCCTGGAGGAGGTGGTGCTGCGCATCCGTGCCATCCTGCGCCGCAGCCGCACCGTACCGCGCGACGACGTCCTGCGCTACGCCGACCTGGAGCTGGACCCGCAGGCCCACGAGGTGCGCCGGGCCGGGGTGCCGGTCGAGCTGTCGCCCACCGAGTTCAACCTCCTCGAATACCTGCTGACCAACGCCGGCCGCGTGGTGAGCAAGGCACAGATCCTCGACAGCGTCTGGCGCTACGACTTCGACGGCGACTCCAGCATCGTCGAGTCGTACGTCTACTACCTGCGCAAGAAGATCGACAAGTGGGAGCCGCAGCTCATCCACACCGTACGCGGGGTCGGCTATACGCTGAGGACCCCACGATGAGACCCGCCACCTGGACCTTGCGCACCCGGCTGGTCATGGCCATCCTCGGCCTCACCACGGTCGCGCTCGTGCTCTCCAACGTCGTCGGCGTCACGCTGCTGCGCGACACCATGATCGGCCGCGTGGACGAGCAGCTGGCGCAGATCTCCAGGGCCGCCACCGTCAGGGGCCTCCCGATGCTCACCCAGAGGCAGATCACGGGGAACGACTACTTCGACACGCTCGCCAGGCGGTTCGCCGCCATCCAGCTGATGATCTACAACCCTGACGGCACGCTGCAGTTCCGGAGCTCCGCACCCGGCGAGCCCGGTCCCGTCCTCGATGAGATCAGGACCGATGTCGCCTACACCGTTCCCGGCACCTCGGGCCCGTCGTGGCGGATCCGCGCCGTCGAGGCGGCCGACGGCAGCGTCTCGGTGTTCGCCCAGTCACTGGCCGAGCTGGAGCAGAACCTCACCGCGGCCATCGCCATCGCCGTCGCGGTGAGCGCGCTCGTGCTGCTCCTGCTCGGTATGGCGGCCGCCGCCGTGGTACGCCTCGGCCTGCGCCCGCTCACCAGGATGGAGGCCACCGCCGGGCACATCGCCCGCGGCGACTTCTCCCGCCGCGCCCCCGCCCACGACCCGCACACCGAACCGGGTCGGCTGGCCCGGGCCATGAACGTGATGCTCGACCGCCTGGAGTCCGAGATCGCCGCCAGGACCGACTCCGAGGCCCGCATGCGGCGTTTCCTCGCCGACGCCTCCCACGAGCTGCGCACCCCGCTCACCTCCGTACGCGGCTTCGCCGAGCTCCACCGCAGGGGCGGCGGCGACGCCGACGAGGCGATGCGCAGGATCGAGGACGAGGCCGCGAGGATGGGCGTGCTCGTCAACGACCTGCTGACGCTGGCCCAGCTCGACGAGGAACGCCCGCTCGACCGGCACCCCGTCGACCTGCTCGAAGTGGCCGCCGACACGATCAGGGACGCCCGCGTACGGGTGCCCGAGCGGCAGGTCAGGCTCGGCGGGTTCGGCGGCCCCCTCGCGCCCGTCTCGATCGTGGGCGACGAGGCCCGCCTGCGCCAGGTGGCCGCCAACCTCATCGGCAACGCGCTCTACCACACGCCGCCCGACGCCGCGATCACCGTCAAGGTCGGCAGGTCGGACGGCATGGCCGTGCTCGAGGTCGCGGACACCGGGCCCGGCATCCCGCCCGAGCACGTGCCCCACCTGTTCGACCGCCTCTACCGGGTCGGCCAGGGCAGATCCAGGGCCGACGGCGGCGCCGGGCTGGGCCTGGCCATTGTCTCCGCCATCGTCCGCACGCACGGCGGCCGCGTCGAACTCGACACCGCGCCGGGCAAGGGCGCCGCCTTCCGCGTGCTCCTACCCGACTCCGAGGTGGCTCCCAGCTCGCATTGAAGCGCGCTCGGCACATTCGGGAGCATGAAACGGACAATCGTCGCGACGGCCCTGCTCGCCGCACTGGCCGTCGGCTGCGCCGGCCAGCAGGGCAGCACCGGAGTCGCTTCCGTATCCAGGAGCGCGTCCCCGCCCCCGGCAAGCTCAGGCGCCACGCCCACCGGCACCGCCGACCCCCAGGAGCAGGGCATGAAGTTCGCCCAGTGCATGCGCGAGCAGGGTATCCCCATGGAGGACCCCGATCCCAACGGCGGCGGCGGCCTCAGGCAGCTCGGCGAGGACGTCGACAGGGACAAGGTCCAGAAGGCCATCGAGGCCTGCCGCGACTACGCGCCGTCCAGGGACCGCACGCAGCTCAACCCCGAGCAGATCGAGCAGATGCGGCAGTTCGCCCAGTGCATGCGCGACAACGGCGTCGACATGCCCGACCCCAACCCCGACGGCACCATGGGCAGCGGCGAAGGACGCAACTTCAACCGCGACGACCCCCAGTTCCAGAAGGCGTTCGACGCGTGCCAGGACAAGTTCCCCAGAACGGGTGAGACCACGTGACCCAGATCGAGGAAAAGACTGCGCGCGCCACCCGTGCTTTGCCACCGCGCCGCCGCAGCCCGATGCGCGTCCTGGCCTGGACGGGCGGAGCCGCGCTGCTCGCCGCTGCCGTCGCGGCTGCCGCCGTGGGCTTCGGCGGCAACGTCGCCGGTACGACCACCGCCGCCCGCACGCCCCCCGCCACCGCCACGGTGAGCCGTACGACCCTCACCGAGACCACGACCGTGGACGGCAGCCTCGGCTACGGCGACGCGATCACCATCGCCGCCAAGTCCCAGGGCACGATCACCTGGCTCCCCGGCGAGGGCTCCACCATCACCCGAGGCCGCGGCGTCTACAGCGAGGACGCCGACCGCCGCCCCCTCCTGTACGGCGACATGCCCCTCTACCGCACCCTGCAGGACGGCGTCACGGGCAGTGACGTCGAGCTGCTGGAACGCAACCTCGACAAGCTCGGCTACACCGGCTTCGACGTCGACAACGAGTTCACCTGGGCCACCAGGGAGGCCGTCGAGGACTGGCAGGAGGACCTCGGCCACGACGTCACGGGCGTGGTCCAGCCCGGCGACGTCGTCGTCGCCGATGGCCCCCTGCGCGTCGCCGAGCTGAAGAAGGCTCTCGGAGACACCGCGAGCGGCCCCGTGCTCACCGCCACCGGCACCACCCGCGAGGTGCTCGTCAACCTCGACGTGGCCGACGAGCACCTGGTCAAGAAGGGCCGGCAGGCCACCGTCGAGCTGCCCGACGGCAGCACCGTGAAGGGCAAGGTCGCGAGCGTCGGCAAGGTCGCCACCGAGACCGGCAGCGGCAACGACACCGCCACCACGGTCGAGGTCACGGTGTCGGTGAGCGGGCTGAAGAAGTCGTTCGACGCCGCCCCCGTGGACGTCACGATCGTCGCGGAGCAGCGCGAGAACGTCCTGGCCGTGCCCGTCGGAGCGCTGGTCGCGCTGGCCGAGGGCGGCTACGGCGTGCAGGTCGTGGAGGGCTCGTCCACGCGCTACGTCCCGGTCGAGACCGGCATGTTCGCCGACGGCAAGGTCGAGGTCACCGGCGTGGACGAGGGCATGACCGTGGCGGTGCCCAAGTGATCGTCGAACTGCGTGATGTCAGCAAGTTGTACGGCGGCGTCGCCGCGCTCCGCGGCGTCTCGATGGACATCGAGTACGGCGAGCTCGTCGGCATCGTGGGCCCATCGGGCTCGGGCAAGTCCACCATGCTCAACATGATCGGCACCCTGGACCGCCCGACCGGCGGCACCGTCCGCATCGCGGGGCACGACGTGAGCGCGCTCACCGACAAGCAGCTGTCCGCCCTGCGCGGCAACGCCATCGGCTTCGTCTTCCAGCAGTTCCACCTCGCCTCCGGGGTGCCCGCGCTGGACAACGTGGCCGACGGCCTGCTGTACGGGGGACCGTCGCTGCGCGAGCGGCGGCTGCGCGCCTACGAGGCACTGGAACGCGTCGGTCTCGAGCACCGGATCGACCACCGCCCGCACGAGCTGTCCGGCGGCGAGCGCCAGCGCGTGGCCATCGCCCGCGCCGTCGTGGGCAACCCGGAGCTGCTGCTGGCCGACGAGCCGACCGGCAACCTGGACTCCCGCTCCGGCGCCGGTGTGATGGAGCTGCTGCGCGAGCTGCACGCGGCCGGCACCACCGTGGTCATCATCACCCACGACCGCGGCATCGCCGCCTCCCTACCCAGGCAGGTCGAAATGCTCGACGGCCGCGTCGTGCCGGAGGCGCGCAGTGAACTCGTTGAGGGAGCCAGGACATGACAGTGCTCACAACATCCCGCCTACGCCCGCGCGACGTGGTCAGAGTCGGCGGGGCCGGACTGCGGGCCAGACCGCTGCGGGTGTTCCTGTCCGCGCTGGGCATCGCCATCGGCATCGCCGCCATGCTCGGCGTCGTCGGCATCTCCGCCTCCAGCCAGGAGGACCTCAACCGGCAGCTGGAAGCGCTCGGCACGAACCTGCTCACCGTGTCGCCGGGGCAGACCCTGTTCGGTGAGGCGTCCCACCTGCCCGCCGAAGCCGAGGGCATGATCGGGCAGATCGCCCCTGTCACGTCGGTCACCGCGACCGGCACGACGCCCGCCAAGGTCTACCGCAACGACCACATCCCCGCGGCCGAGACCGGCAGCATCTCCGTCACCGCCGCCCGGCTCGACCTGCTCCAGGACACCGGCGTCACCGTGGTCAGCGGCGCCTGGCTGAACGCGGCCACCCACCGCTACCCGGCCACCGTGCTCGGCGCCAAGGCCGCCGACCGGCTCGGCGTCGTCCAGGCGGGCCCCGACCAGCGGGTCTGGCTCGGCGGCCAATGGTTCACCATCGTCGGCGTGCTCGCCCCCGCGCCGCTGGCGCCCGAGCTCGACACGGCCGCCCTCGTCGGCTGGCCGGTCGCGGAGGAACGGCTGGAGTTCGACGGATACGCGACCACGATTTACGCCAGAGCGCAGGAAGACCACGTCGTGGCGGTCAGCGACGTGCTCGGCGCCACCGCCAACCCCGAGAAGCCGAACGAGGTCGAGGTCTCCAGGCCCTCCGATGTGCTGGCCGCCAAGCAGGCCACCGACGCCACGCTCAACGCCCTCCTGCTCGGCCTCGGCGGCGTCGCACTGCTGGTCGGCGGCGTGGGCGTGGCCAACACGATGGTCATCTCGGTCCTGGAACGGCGTGCCGAGATCGGTCTGCGCCGCTCCCTGGGGGCGACCAAGGGCCAGATCAGACTCCAGTTCCTGGCCGAGTCGCTGCTGCTGTCGGCCATCGGCGGCGTCGGCGGCGTGCTGCTCGGCATCGGAGTGACAGGGGCGTACGCGGGTTTCCAGGGCTGGCCGGCGATCGTGCCCGTCTGGGCCATGGCCGGCGGCGTGCTGGCCACGCTCGTGATCGGCGGCATCGCAGGCTTCTACCCGGCCGTACGCGCCGCCAGGATGTCGCCGACCGAGGCCCTGGCCACTCCGTGACCTCCCCGGCGACCTACTCCGTCTTCCATGCGTCCGATTCTTACAAGTGAGCCGCCGGGCGGCGAGGGTAGCGTCGCGCGGAGGGACCACGAGGGAAGGGCCGCGACTCATGGACGTGCTGGACCGGGCAGAGACATATCTTCAGCTGCACGGAAGGCTGATCGACCGATTGCGCTTCGAGGCGCTGTTCCGGGATGGCTCGCGGGAGCGGGCGCTGGACGTGCTGCGCTGCCACCAGAACCCCGACGGCGGCTTCGGCCACGCGCTCGAACCCGACCTGCGGGGCGCGGGCAGCCAGCCCGAACCGGTCGAGGTCGCGTTCTGGATCCTGGACGAGCTCGCCGCCTTCGACTCGCCGATGGTGCCGGCCGCCTGCGACTACCTGGCCGGCGTCACGGCGGCCGACGGAGGCGTGCCGTTCGTCCTGCCGTCGGTCAGGGACACCTTGAGGGCGCCGTGGTGGCAGACCGATGACGATCCGCCTGGAAACCTCATCCCCACGGCGTCGATCGCCGGACTGCTGCACAAGCACGGCATCACACACCCCTGGCTCGCCACCGCCACGGACTTCTGCTGGTCGCGCATCGCGGCCGTTCAGGAGACCAGCCCGTACGAAGCCCGCGCGATCGTGACCTTCCTGAACCTGGTCCCGGAGCGGGATCGGGCGGAGGCCGAGTTCGCCCGGCTGCGCGAGGCCATCCTGGCCACGGTCGCGTTGGATCCGGACACGCCGGGGGAGGTGCACTTCCCGCTGGACTTCGCGCCGGAGCCGCTGCGGCTGCCGCTGTTCACCCAGGACGTCCTGGACGCCCATCTCGACGCCTTCATGGACCCGCGATTCGACGACGACAAGTGGGGCCTCAACTGGCTGATCTGGACACCGGTGGTCGAGCACGAATGGGGCGGATACCTCGCCGTCCAGAGACTGAAGACGCTGCGCGCGTACGGGCGGCTGCCCTGAGGTTCTGTCGGTGGGGTGGCATACGTTGGAGCCATGTACGAGGAACGGCCTCCCGGCCCGGACCTCGCCGGGCGCGTCGCCTGCGTGTGGCACCAGGTCAGCGAGTCGGACACCACCCAGCTCGTGGTGCCCGACGCCTGCGTCGACCTCATCTGGGGCCCCGAGGGCCTGTTCGTGGCCGGACCTGACACGGGCCCCATGCCCACGGCCATGGCGGCAGGCGACACCTTCATCGGCATCCGGTTCAAGCCCGGCGCGGTCGGCGACGTCTTCGGGGCCCCGGTCCACGAGCTGCGTGACCAGCGGGTCCCGTTGTCCGCTCTGCCCGGTCTGCCGATCGACGAGTCCTGCGCCTCCCGGCCCGAATGGCGTCTGGAAGCCATGCGCGCGGCCGTCGAGCGGCGCCTGTCCCGTTCGGCCGCCGCCGACCCTGCCGCGCCCGCCATCGCCAGGGCACTCATGGCCGGGCGCACGGTGACCGAAGTGGCCTGGGACCTCGGCTTCAGCGATCGCCACCTGCACCGCCGCGCCGTGGCCGCCTTCGGCTACGCGCCCAAGACCCTGCAACGCATCGTCCGCTTCCAGCACGCGCTGCGGCTCGCCCGCGCCGGCATGCCCCTCGCCGAGGTCGCCGCCACGAGCGGCTACACCGACCAGGCCCACCTGTCCCACGACGTCAAGCGGCTGAGCGGGGTGTCCATGGGACGGCTGGTCTCACCCCTACGGGTGCCTGCCTGACACGAGCGCCTGGGCCCACCTGGCGCTCGGGTCGCTGTCGATCAGCAAGGCCCGGGCGAGCAGACTCAACGGGATGGCCAGAATGGCGCCCAACGGCCCCAGCACCAGAGTCCACACCAGCAACGAGATGAACGTCATCGTCGTCGAGAGTCCCACCGCGTCACCCAGGAATTTGGGCAGAATGAACGACTGGATGACGACGTTGATGACGATATAGGCGATGACGACGAGCACCATGGTCCGCACGCCGCCGTCCAGCAGCGCGAGCATCGCGGGCGGCAGCAACGCGATGACGAACCCGATGTTCGGGATGTAGTTGGCGATCAGCGCCAGCACCCCCCAGAGCAGCGGCAACGGCACGTCGAGGAGCGACAGCGCGAGCACGTCGAGAATCGCGTTCATGAGCCCGAAGACCGTGGAGACGATGAGATAGCGCCGCGTCTTGTGGGCGAACGTGGCGAGCGCCGTCACCAATTGGGGTCTGTTCTCTTCCCCTGCGGTGAGAATTCTGGCCATCACCGGCGCGTCCAGACACATCGCCAGCAACAACACCACCACGAGAAAGCTCGCCGAGAGCACGCCGATCAAGCTCCCGAGCAGGCCCTGCGCGAGCTCGAACAACCGGCTCGGGTCGAACGCGTCCAGCGCCCGGTCGAACACATCGGTGCCGAGCCCGTAGGTGGCCGCCCACCGCTGCGCGTCGGCGAGCAACTGCTCGAACTCGCTCCCGTATGCCGGGAGCAGCGACGTCAGCTGGGTGACCGAGATCGTCAGGATGCCCACCATGGCCAGCAGCACCAGCACGACGACGGAGAACGGCACCGCGACCTGCACCCAGACGGGCAACCCTTGGGCATCGAGCCAGCCGCGCACCGGGGCGACGGCGATGACGAGGACAAGGGCCAGCACGACCGGGCCGGCGATCGAGGCGACCTCCCGGAGCCCGAACAGGGTGATGACCGCGCCGGCGATGCCCACCAGGATGATGAGTGCCCTGGGCAGAGTGTTCACGTGCGCTCCCTTGCGATTACCCGGTGTGAATGCCCGGGTGCCGGATGCCGGAACCGCCGATTTGACGGTTCCGGGAGGCGCACATACAGTTCTTCAGTCCCGAGGGGACGGCATGATCGCCGGCCTCGCTTCGGGGACAGCCTCCAGACTTCTCCACTCCGGTGGACGTTCGCGTCCACTCTCAAGGGCTGGTAAGTTAGAGGGGTTGTCCCGGAAACGGGGCGCGACTTAATTCCCGCAGTTCTCGCGAGTCCGGTCAATTTGACAGGAATTCGAGGGGATGTAAGAATTAAGACATAACGCAAGACCGAAACGAAACGCCGGAAAACGCGTCCGTTTCTTGAGAACTCAACAGTGTGTTAAAAGCCAGTGCATGTGCATCACACATGTATGACCCCGTCATTTTTGACGGTTATTGCTTGGATGATTCATCCGGACAGACATTGTTTGGAGAGTTTGATCCTGGCTCAGGACGAACGCTGGCGGCGTGCTTAACACATGCAAGTCGAGCGGAAAGGCCCTTCGGGGTACTCGAGCGGCGAACGGGTGAGTAACACGTGAGCAACCTGCCCCTGACTCTGGGATAAGCCCGGGAAACTGGGTCTAATACCGGATACGACCGCCTCCGGCATCGGGTGGTGGTGGAAAGTTTTTCGGTTGGGGATGGGCTCGCGGCCTATCAGCTTGTTGGTGGGGTAGTGGCCTACCAAGGCGACGACGGGTAGCCGGCCTGAGAGGGCGACCGGCCACACTGGGACTGAGACACGGCCCAGACTCCTACGGGAGGCAGCAGTGGGGAATATTGCGCAATGGGCGGAAGCCTGACGCAGCGACGCCGCGTGGGGGATGACGGCCTTCGGGTTGTAAACCTCTTTCAGCAGGGACGAAGTTGACGTGTACCTGCAGAAGAAGCGCCGGCTAACTACGTGCCAGCAGCCGCGGTAATACGTAGGGCGCAAGCGTTGTCCGGAATTATTGGGCGTAAAGAGCTCGTAGGTGGCTGGTCGCGTCTGCCGTGAAAGCCCGCAGCTTAACTGCGGGTCTGCGGTGGATACGGGCCGGCTAGAGGTAGGCAGGGGCAAGTGGAATTCCTGGTGTAGCGGTGAAATGCGCAGATATCAGGAGGAACACCGGTGGCGAAGGCGGCTTGCTGGGCCTTACCTGACGCTGAGGAGCGAAAGCGTGGGGAGCGAACAGGATTAGATACCCTGGTAGTCCACGCTGTAAACGTTGGGCGCTAGGTGTGGGGGTCTTCCACGATCTCCGTGCCGGAGCTAACGCATTAAGCGCCCCGCCTGGGGAGTACGGCCGCAAGGCTAAAACTCAAAGGAATTGACGGGGGCCCGCACAAGCGGCGGAGCATGTTGCTTAATTCGACGCAACGCGAAGAACCTTACCAAGGTTTGACATCACCCGGAAAGCTCCAGAGATGGGGCCCTCTTCGGACTGGGTGACAGGTGGTGCATGGCTGTCGTCAGCTCGTGTCGTGAGATGTTGGGTTAAGTCCCGCAACGAGCGCAACCCTTGCTCCATGTTGCCAGCACGCCTCTTCGGGGGTGGTGGGGACTCATGGGGGACTGCCGGGGTCAACTCGGAGGAAGGTGGGGATGACGTCAAGTCATCATGCCCCTTATGTCTTGGGCTGCAAACATGCTACAATGGCCGGTACAGAGGGTTGCGATACCGCGAGGTGGAGCGAATCCCTAAAAGCCGGTCTCAGTTCGGATTGGGGTCTGCAACTCGACCCCATGAAGTCGGAGTCGCTAGTAATCGCAGATCAGCAACGCTGCGGTGAATACGTTCCCGGGCCTTGTACACACCGCCCGTCACGTCACGAAAGTCGGCAACACCCGAAGCCCGTGGCCCAACCAGCTTGCTGGGGGGAGCGGTCGAAGGTGGGGCTGGCGATTGGGACGAAGTCGTAACAAGGTAGCCGTACCGGAAGGTGCGGCTGGATCACCTCCTTTCTAAGGAGCATCTTCACCCATCGCCACCGAACGTGTGGTGGGGTGACAGCTCACTAGTGGAGCACTGGCTACTCAGCAGGGACGCATTGTCCGTCCGTTAGTACCGTCGCTGGTGACAGCGGAGTGGGAACGGGGATCGTGGGGGTGCGTGCCGGCTGGACACACTGTTGGGTCCTGAGGGAACGGGCATTGCGCTCGGTTTCTTCGGACACAGGACCGGTGAACAGCTCGCGGTTGCGGGTTGGGATCCGGTTGCTGTTTGTTGTTTGAGATTTGCATAGTGGACGCGAGCATCTTTGTGGCCAAGTTTTTTAGGGCACACGGTGGATGCCTTGGCATCAGGAGCCGATGAAGGACGTGGGAGGCTGCGTTAAGCCTCGGGGAGTCGCCAACCAGACGTTGATCCGGGGATGTCCGAATGGGGAAACCTAGCACCAGTCATGTGGTGTTGCCTCCGCCTGAATGTATAGGGCGGTTGGTGGTAACGCGGGGAAGTGAAACATCTCAGTACCCGTAGGAAGAGAAAACAAGAGTGATTCCGTGAGTAGTGGTGAGCGAAAGCGGATGAGGCTAAACCGGGCGTGTGTGATAGCCGGCAGGCGTTGCACGTCCGGGGTCGTGGGACCCTCTGGCAGTCTCTGCCGAGTCTGCAAGAAGTGATAAACCTTCGAGGTAGTTGAAAGCTCTGGGAAGGGCTGCCGTAGACCGTGAGAGCCGGGTAGGCGAAATCTTGAAGGCTTCTTGAGGGGATCCCAAGTAGCACGGGGCCCGAGAAATCCTGTGTGAATCTGCCAGGACCACCTGGTAAGCCTAAATACTCCCTGGTGACCGATAGTGCACGAGTACCGTGAGGGAAAGGTGAAAAGTGCCCCGGTGAGGGGTCGTGAAAGAGTACCTGAAACCGTGTGCCTACAAGCCGTAGGAGCTTACATGAGGTTCGCCTTGTGTGTGATGTGACTGCGTGCCTTTTGAAGAATGAGCCTGCGAGTTATGGTGTGTGGCGAGGTTAACCCGTGTGGGGGAGCCGTAGCGAAAGCGAGTCTGAAGAGGGCGTTTGAGTCGCATGCTGTAGACCCGAAGCGGAGTGATCTACGCATGGGCAGGTTGAAGCTCAGGTAAGACTGGGTGGAGGACCGAACCCACCAGGGTTGAAAACCTGGGGGATGATCTGTGTGTAGGGGTGAAAGGCCAATCAAACTCCGTGATAGCTGGTTCTCCCCGAAATGCATTTAGGTGCAGCGTCACGTGTTTCTTGCCGGAGGTAGAGCACTGGATGGCCGATGGGCCCGACAAGGTTACTGACGTCAGCCAAACTCCGAATGCCGGTAAGTGAGAGCGTGGCAGTGAGACTGCGGGCGATAAGGTTCGTAGTCGAGAGGGAAACAGCCCAGATCACCGACTAAGGCCCCTAAGCGTGTGCTAAGTGGGAAAGGATGTGGAGTCGCAGAGACAACCAGGAGGTTGGCTTAGAAGCAGCCACCCTTGAAAGAGTGCGTAATAGCTCACTGGTCAAGTGATTCTGCGCCGACAATGTAGCGGGGCTCAAGCACACCGCCGAAGTCGTGGCACTCAGACGTAGTCTGGGTGGGTAGGGGAGCGTCGTGCAGCCGGTGAAGCAGCAGAGTGATCTAGTTGTGGAGGCTGTGCGAGTGAGAATGCAGGCATGAGTAGCGAATCGAGGGTGAGAAACCCTCGCGCCGGATGACCAAGGGTTCCTGGGGCAGGCTAATCCGCCCAGGGTAAGTCGGGACCTAAGGCGAGGCCGACAGGCGTAGTCGATGGACAACGGGTTGATATTCCCGTACCCGCTTCAATGCGCCCATATCGAACCCCTTGATACTAAGAGTCCTTAAGTCCCTAACGCTCTTCGGAGTGTGGGTGAGGCTGAACGCTCGACCTGATTGGGTAGTAGGTAAGCGATGGGGTGACGCAGGAAGGTAGTCCAGCCCAGGCGATGGTTGACCTGGGGTAAGCATGTAGCCCGTGCTGTAGGCAAATCCGCAGCACTTGTGGGTGAGATGTGATGCCGAGCCGATTGTGGTGAAGTGGATGATCCTATGCTGCCGAGAAAAGCCTCTAGTGAGTGTTGTGGCGGCCCGTACCCTAAACCGACTCAGGTGGTCAGGTAGAGAATACTAAGGCGATCGGGTGAACTGTGGTTAAGGAACTCGGCAAATTGCCCCCGTAACTTCGGGAGAAGGGGGACCTCTGCTGGTGATCGGACTAGCTCTGTGAGCTGGTGGGGGTCGCAGTGGCCAGGGGGAAGCGACTGTTTACTAAAAACACAGGTCCGTGCGAAGTCGTAAGACGATGTATACGGACTGACGCCTGCCCGGTGCCGGAACGTTAAGGGGACCGCTTAGTCAGCGCAAGTTGGCGAAGGTGAGAACTTAAGCGCCGGTAAACGGCGGTGGTAACTATAACCATCCTAAGGTAGCGAAATTCCTTGTCGGGTAAGTTCCGACCTGCACGAATGGCGTAACGACTTCCCCGCTGTCTCAACCGCAGACCCGGCGAAATTGCACTACGAGTAAAGATGCTCGTTACGCGCAGCAGGACGGAAAGACCCCGGGACCTTCACTACAGCTTGACATTGGCGTTTGGAGCGTCTTGTGTAGGATAGGTGGGAGACTGGGAAGCTCGGACGCTAGTTCGGGTGGAGTCATTGGTGAAATACCACTCTGGTCGTTTTGAACGTCTAACCCTGGTCCGTGATCCGGATCGGGGACAGTGTCTGGTGGGTAGTTTAACTGGGGCGGTTGCCTCCTAAAGAGTAACGGAGGCGCCCAAAGGTTCCCTCAGCCTGGTTGGCAATCAGGTGTCGAGTGTAAGTGCACAAGGGAGCTTGACTGTGAGACTGACGGGTCGAGCAGGAGCGAAAGCTGGGACTAGTGATCCGGCATCGGCATGTGGAAGCGGTGTCGCTCAACGGCTAAAAGGTACCCCGGGGATAACAGGCTGATCTTCCCCAAGAGTCCATATCGACGGGATGGTTTGGCACCTCGATGTCGGCTCGTCGCATCCTGGGGCTGGAGTAGGTCCCAAGGGTTGGGCTGTTCGCCCATTAAAGCGGTACGCGAGCTGGGTTTAGAACGTCGCGAGACAGTTCGGTCCCTATCCGCTGCGCGCGCAGGAGACTTGAAAGGGGCTGTCCCTAGTACGAGAGGACCGGGACGGACGAACCTCTGGTGTGCCAGTTGTACCGCCAGGTGCACGGCTGGTTGGCTACGTTCGGAAGGGATAACCGCTGAAAGCATCTAAGCGGGAAGCTCGCCTTGAGATGAGGTCTCCCACCACGAGAGTGGGTAAGGCCCCCGGTAGACGACCGGGTTGATAGGCCGGAGGTGGAAGCGCGGTAACGCGTGGAGCTGACCGGTACTAATAGGCCGAGGACTTGACCACAAAGCAGACTTTTCTAGTCGTTGCTCGCGTCCACTACGCAATTCTGAGACAGCAAACAGGCTGTTTCTCAGGGTTACGGCGGTTATGGCGGGAAGGAAACACCCGGTTACATTCCGAACCCGGAAGTTAAGCTTCCCCGCGCCGATGGTACTGCACTCGGGAGGGTGTGGGAGAGTAGGTCACCGCCGGACAATCTTTATAGAAAGGGCCCCGACACATCACGTGTCGGGGCCCTTTCTGCGTTGTGCGGGCGAGAGCGCGTTGCGGGAAGATGCTCCGGCCTAGTGGGCGCCGAGCGTGGCGGCCGCAACCACGAGCAACATCGTGCCAGACACGGCCGAGATGCGACGGGCGGCCTTCGGTGTGCCGGTCAGGGCGTGGCTCGCTCGTGCCGTGGCCACGGCGATCAGACCGTACAGAATGGCGCAGTTCACCACGTGCAGCAGCCCGAGCGCGGTCAGTTGCACGGCCAGCGGCACGCCCGTACCCGGTGAGATGAACTGCGGCATCAGCGACAGGTAGAGCAGCAGCCCCTTCGGGTTGAGCAGGGCCGTCAGCATGCTCTGCCGCAACACCGCACCGGTCGGTTGCTCCGGGGCGGGGCCGACGCCGGGCCGCCCCGCCACCTGACGCAGCGACATGAGGGTCCGGACGGCGAGGAAGATCAGGTATGCCGCGCCGGCGTAGCGCATCACGGGCAAGGCGGCGGGCACGGCGCGCAACGTGGCCGCCAGCCCGGCCGCGGCCAGCACGGTGTGCACCGCGTAGCCGCAGCAGATGCCGGCCACCGCCGTCAGTCCGGTGCGCCGGCCGTGCCCGAGAGAGCGGGCCATCACGTACAACATGTCCGGGCCCGGCGTGAAGATCAGCAGCACGTCCATGCCCAGGAAGAGCAGCAGCAATCGGGGATCCACAAGGTCCACCTCCCTGTGACCCTTGCGACGGTAGCCCAGACGGGTTGGCACCCGATGGTGGATCCATGCTGCTGAGAGGCCCGGAGTGGCAGAATATTGCGCTGTGGACCGGATTGATCGCAGGATACTTCAGGAGCTGCAGCAGGATGGGCGGCTCAGCAACACGGAGCTGGCCGACCGGGTGGGGCTCACACCCTCGCCGTGCCTGCGCCGCGTGCGCCGGCTTGAGGAGTCCGGCGTCATCCGCGGCTACCGGGCGCTGCTGAACGGGGCCGAGGTGGGGCGGGGATTCCAGGCGTTCGTGACGGTGGTCATGAGATATGAAGATCATGACACGGTGGCCGAGTTCGAGCGTCAGGTGGCCGGCATGGCGGAGGTCGTGGAGGCGCATCGGCTGTTCGGCGACCCCGACTTCCTGCTGCGCGTGGCCGTGGCCGACCTGGCCGCCTATGAGCGGTTCTACTCCGAGACGCTCTCCGGGCTGCCGGGCGTGGCGCAGGTGACCTCTCATGTAGCGATGAAGGCGATAAAGCCGGACACAGGACTGCCGGTGGCCCCGTAAGCGGGGTCGCAACGGGTGGGGCCCGCGCGTGGGACTGCCAATAACTCCGTGAGCGGGGTACGGGGTCCGCTGACGTTCACACGGGCCCCGTACCAACGTGCTCGAGCGAGCTAGTGGATCAGGATTATTGCGGCAGGACCAGCAGAGCGTCGCCCACGGCGCGCTCCGCCCCGTCCGACGGCCGGTTGACCAGCTTGTTGCCGACGACCATCGCCGTCGACCCGCCTCCGTCCAGATTGATGGCCTGCCGCGCGCCCAGCCACCGCATGAACTGAGCCGCCTCGTGGAAGTTCGCCCCCACGGTGACCCCGGGCTGCCGGCCGTCGATGGTGGCCAGGATCAGGCTGCCATTCCTGGTGACCCCGAGCAGGGTACGCGGGTGGCGGCGCAGGATCATGTTCATGGAGTCGTGGCCGTCGAGCTTGGCGGTGATCTTCACCTGGCCGTTCCTGACGAGGCCGACGCCGCCCGCGACCACGTGCAGGTCCGGGGTCAGCTCGAGGGCCTTCTTGGTACGCAGGTCCACGACCTTGGTGTCGACCTTGACCGTCCAGTCCTGCCAGGCGTGCTGGCTGAGCCATTCGCCGGCCACGCCGTTGCCGTGCAGCACCCGCGTGCCCTTGGCCACCGCCGCGCCCGAGACCCGCACGCCGATGACCTTGCCGTTGGCGTCCATGACGACGTCGGTCCCGCCGGCGGGCGTGTTGGCTCCGTACTCCTCCGTGTACAGCACCAGCTCGTCCACCGCGGCGGCCCGGTTGATGCCGCCGATGACCGACCGCTCGCCGTCCTGTGAGATCGCCGTGACCCTCGTCTCCAGCTCGGTGATCTTGGCCGTGCGGCCCTTGAGCACCACGGCCGAACGGCCGGGCACGGCCTCGCTCAGCAGCCGGCCGCCCACCACGGAGGCACCGAGGGGCTCGCCGCGCAGCTCCTTGGCGGTGTGGATGTTGAAGAAGCCGCCGTTGACCCCGACCACGGCCTTGGCGGCCTTGGTCATGGACGAGACGGTCTCCCGCTTGGCGACGCTGGTGCCGAGCGAGGCGGCGTACGAGCCGCGGAAGGTCGCGGCGTCGATCATGACGACCTTGACGTTCCACGGGCCGGTGGTCTTGAACCCGTCGTCGCCGAGGTAGTCGACCTTGACCTTCAGCCCCGCGTCCGCGAACTTCTTGGCCGCCTTATCGGCCTTCTTCTTGTCCTTGAGCGGCCAGAGGCCGACCCGGACCATGTACTCGGTCTTGGCAGGCGAGTCGGCCACGGCGGGCCGCACGATCTCCTGCAGGCTGGGGGTCTCCCCGATGGCCTCCACCTCGGCGACCTTGGTCTCGGCGTTCGGGAGCGTGCCCGAGTCGCGGCCGTTCGGCATCAGTACGGTCAGGGTGTAGCCGTCGGTCGAGGTGCCGGCCTTCACGTCGTAGAGGTCGATCCCCTGCGTCACGGCGGTCATGGTCTTGGTCGGCACGGGCCGGGCGCCCAGCGGGAACCTGGCCGACGGGAACTTCACCGACACCTGCTCCGCCGCGACCGACGCGGCAGGCAGGGTGGTGACAGTGATCGCCGCGGCTATGGCCAGGCCGCCGGCGATGGTGCGTCGAGACATGAACTCTCCAGAGGGCAGTAAAGGGACCGCACCATAGTGGCGAGATCATGGTCGCCGGGGCAGGCGAACACGCTAAACAAATGCAGGGGTTACGGAATTGACATCACTTGTGGATACAATTTGTGTATGACACGCATCTGCATGTGGTGGCGGCCGACAGACGGCCGCTGATTTCGCATGCGTGGGCCGTCTCCGGGACGGCCCTTCGGATATGTGTGCGGGTCCTCTCCGAGACGGCATCGACCTCAAAGGAGAAGACCCTCATGAACGACGTGGTGCTCACGGGCGATCGCCCGACCGGCCGGCTGCATCTGGGCCACTACTTCGGCTCGCTGGCCAACCGCGTGAAACTGCAGCACGCCTACCCGATGTACGTCCTGGTCGCCGACTACCAGGTGATCACCGATCGTGACCTGCCCGGCCAGATCCAGCGCAACATCACCGATTTACTGCTCGACTACCTGGCCGTCGGGCTGGATCCGGCCAAGGTGACGATCTTCCAGCACAGCGCGATCCCTGAGCTCAACCAGCTGCTGCTGCCGTTCCTGAGCCTGGTGTCGGTGGCCGAGTTGCGCCGCAACCCCACGGTGAAGGACGAGATCGCGCACAGCTCGCAGCAGGCGGTCAGCGGCCTGATGTTCACCTATCCGGTGCATCAGGCGGCCGACATCCTGTTCTGCAAGGGCACGCTCGTGCCCGTCGGCAAGGACCAGCTGCCGCACGTCGAGGTGACGCGGCTGGTGGCGCGCCGCTTCAACGAGCGCTACGCCGAGGTGTTCCCGATACCGGAGGCGATGCTGGGCGAGCGGCCGCTGCTCAAAGGGCTCGACGGGGGCAAGATGAGCAAGAGCCGCGGCAACGCGATCGACCTTGCGGCCACCGAGGACGAGACGGCCGCGCTGATCCGTAAGGCGCGCACCGACTCCGACCGGCTGATCACCTACGACGAGACGCACCGCCCCGAGGTGGCGAACCTGCTCACGCTGGCGGGCCTCTGCCTGGACCGCCCGCCGCAGGACATCGCCGACGAGATCGGGTACGGCGGCGCCGCCGCGCTCAAGCGCCTGGTCACCGAGGCGGTCAACGAGTTCCTGCGGCCGATCAGGCGACGCCGCGGCGAGCACACCGAGGCCGACGTCAGGCAGATCCTGGCCGTGGGCAACGAGCGTGCTCGCGAACGCGCGATCCGTACCCTCGACGAGGTCAGGGAGGCTATGGGCTTTTGACGACGGTGGCACCCTGCCGCCGGCCGCGACCCGGTTGTTCAGGTCCAGGAGGTCGAGCACGGGGCCTAACGCGTCTGATAGACCTTGCGCAGCGTCTCGTGCACGATCCACGTGGTCCTGGCGCCCTCGGCCAGCAAGCACACGTCTCCAGGGCTGACCTCGATCGTGGTGCCGCCCTCGACGGCAATCGTGGCACGGCCCGACAGCACCACGAAGATCTCGTCCCGCTCCACGTCCGTGACGACGCCCGGGGTGATCTCCCAGATGCCCCGGCCTCCACCGAGCTCCAGAGACGACGTGGCGGGGTCGCCCGCGACGATCTGCTCGGGATCGAGCTCATCCGGGGTCAGCCGCACGTCATGGACAGGCACGGAGAACGCACCGGCGGTGGCGAGCATGCGGCCGAGGTCGGCCAGGTCCGGCATCAACACGTCAGACATATCGCCCATTCCAACACATCTGCGCGGTCAACGGCTCTCCCGGCGGAAGGACTCCAGTGCCAGCAGGGCCACATGGAGCGACAGGCACGACTCGACGTCGTCGAGGTCGGTGTCGAGAATGCGCTCGAGGCGGCGCAGGCGATCGTAGAAGGCGGGCCTGGACAAATGAGCCTTCTGCGCGGCCACGGCCTTGTTGCGGCCCGCGTCCAGATAGGTGCGCAGGATCCGGGTGAGGTCGCCGCCCCGCTGCGCGTCGTGGGCCAGCAGCGGTCCCAGCTCCCGCTCGGCGAACGTCTGCAGCCGCGCGTCGTCGCGCAGCAGGTGCAGCAGGCCGCGCAGGCGCAGGTCGGGCAGCCGGTAGAAGGCCCGGCCGTCCGGCTGGCGGACCGCCACGTCGGCCACCTGCTCGGCCTCGAGGAAGCTGCGGCGCACGTCCCTGATCGACTCCACCACCGAGCCGGCCGCCAGCACGAACGCCGATCCTGGCCGCCACAACATGCGCAGCCGCTCGGCCAGCGCCGTCAGGGCGGCCTCGGCCTGCGTTCGCGGCGGCAGCGGCAGTAACACGCCCACACGTTCCTGATCGAGCGCCCCCACCAGGGCGGGCAGGCGGGCGTCACGACAGGCGCCGGCGGTGGCCTCGGCCAGCTCGCCCAGCTGCGCCTGGCCGTCCAGGGCCTGGTCGGCGAGGTCGGTCGGCCTGATGACCACGCTGACCAGCTTGCGTCCCGTCAGCGGCACGCCGACCGCGCGGGCGCGCGCGGCGGCCTCGTCGGGGTCAGAGTAGGCATGGGTCAGGATGCCGGTGATGATCGTGCCGTGGGCCTGGCGCTCCAGCGACTCCTGATGGCGTTCCAGCAGCCGGCCCAGGGCGAGTGTGGTGGCGGCCCGCTCGGCCAGCACCAGATCGCGCGGCGACGGCGCCGCGTCGCAGATCAGGATCAGCCTGCCCCAGTCCTGACCCCGGGCCCCGACCGTGGTGACCAGCCAGCCCGAGGCCGGGTCGTACGCGGTGCGCTCGACCGGGGCCACCGCCCGCGACCTGGTCTCCCACCCGGCCAGCAGAGTGCCCGCGTCGCGCCCCGCGGACTCGCAGGCCAGCACCTGGTGCGCGAGGTTCTCCAGCAGCACCGGACGGTTCGACAGCCGGGCCACCTGGGCGAGCACCTCGGTCGGCGAGGCGCCCTCGACCGACAGCTCGGTGAAGACCTCGTGGAGCTGCTCGGAGGCCCGCAGCTCCTCCAGCTGGATGTCGATGATCCGGGCGTGTACGGACTCGGTGATCTGCACGAACGGGGTCTCCCTGGTCAGCACGATGACCGGCAGCCCGTGTTCCTCGGCCGACTTGACCACCGCGCGCGGCAGCTCCCGTACGAACCTGCGGCCCAGCTCCACGACCAGGCCCGACGCGCCCACCGCGGACAGCTCGCCGATGTAGTCGGCGAGCTTCTCCGGGTCCTCGGGAAGCGCGACACCCGTGGTGAGCACCAGCTCGCCGCCGCGCAGCAGGCTGGCGATGTCGGCGATCTCGCCGACGTGCACCCATCGCACCTTCGTGTCCAGCCGGTCCCCGCCCGCGACCACGCGCGGGCCGCCCCGGCGAACGGTCTCCAGGGCAAGGACGTCGGCAATGGTGGGCAGCACGGGGCAGAGCCTAGCCGATCAATCTGTAAGAACGGTTATGCAGACATTTACGCTGTGTCAGGAATTAAGATCTTCTTCGCGGTACTCCAGCCGGGGCTCCCGCACCCGGAGCTCGACGCGGCGGATCTTGCCGGAGATCGTCTTGGGCAGCTCGCCGAACTCCAGCCGCCGCACCCGCTTGTACGGCGCCAGCTCCCGCCGGCAGTGCTCGAAGATCGACCGGGCGGTCTCCTCGTCGGGTTCGAACCCCGGTGCGAGCGTCACGTACGCCTTCGGCACCGCCAGCCGCACCGGGTCGGGGGCGGGCACCACGGCCGCCTCCGCGACGGCCGCGTGCTCCAGCAGCACGCTCTCCAGCTCGAACGGCGAGATGCGGTAGTCGGAGGCCTTGAAGACGTCGTCGGTCCGGCCGACGTAGGTGATGTAGCCGTCCTCGTCACGGGTGGCGACGTCACCGGTGTGGTAATAACCGCCCCGCGTGGCTTCGGCAGATCCACCGACATATCCCGCCATGAGCCCCAGGGGGCGGCGCTCGTCCAGCGGCAGGCAGATCTCGCCGTCGTTCCCCGGCTCACCGCTGACCGGGTCGAGGAGCACGACGTCATAGCCGGGCAGCGGGCGTCCCATCGAGCCGGATTTGACCGGCTCGTCGGGCGCGTTGCCGATTTGCGCGGTGGTCTCGGTCTGGCCGTAGCCGTCCCTGATCGTGATGCCCCACGCCTTGGCCACTTGGTCGATGATCTCCGGGTTGAGCGGCTCGCCGGCGGCCACGGCCGTCCGCAACGGCACTTTCCATGCCGCCAGGTCCTCCTGGATCAGCATCCGCCACACCGTCGGCGGCGCGCAGAACGTGGTGACCCGCTCGTCCCGCAGCACCTCCAGCAGCGCCGGGGCGGAGAAACGCTGGTAGTCGTGGACCAGCACGGTCGCCCCGGCGTTCCACGGCGCGAACACGTTGCTCCACGCGTGCTTGGCCCACCCCGGCGAGGACACGTTGAGATGCACGTCGCCGGGCCGCACCCCGATCCAGAACATGGTCGACAGGTGCCCGGCCGGATAGGACGCGTGCGTGTGCTCGACCAGCTTGGGCTGGGACGTGGTGCCGGAGGTGAAGTAGAGCAGCAACGTGTCGCCCGCCGACGTCGGCGCGTCGGGGGTGAAGTCCTCCTGCGCCTCGTACGCCTCGTGGTACGGCAGCCAGTTGTAGGCGTCCCCCACAGCGATCTTCGTGAACTCCCCGGCGCCGAACTTGCCCGCGTCGGCGGCGTTCGCGATCACATGCGAGACGCCGCCGCGCTCGATGCGTTCGACGAGGTCCTTGGCCGTCAGCAACGTCGTGGCGGGGATGATGACCGCGCCGAGCTTCATCGCGGCCAGCAGCGCCTCCCACAGCTCGGCCTGGTTGCCCAGCATGAGCAGGATCCGGTCGCCCCGGCGCACCCCTTGCTCGTGCAGCCAATTGGCGACCTGGTTGGAACGGGCCGACAGCCCGGCGAAGGTGTAGGCGGCCTGGCTCGACCCCACGATCTTCAGCGCGACGGCGTCGGGCGTCTCGGCGGCCAGGACCCCGTCGAACCAGTCGAGCGCCCAGTTGAACCGGGTGAGCTCCGGCCAGCGGAAGTCGCGGCGGGCGGTGGAGAGGTCGGCGTGGAGGAGGAAGTCGCGGGCGGCACGGAAATCGTCCATGCCCCGGATCCTGCTACGACGCCAGCCGTCGCTCAAGGCCGTCGAGCACCGACACCAGCCCGAAGTCGAAAGCCACCGCGCGGACGGTGGTGGGATCGTCGTAAATTTCCAAGTTGGTGCGCTCGAGAATGTCGGGAAAGTCCTTGGCGGCCTTCCTGAGCGTCGCGCGCATCTCGTCCGGGTCGTATTCGTGACCGGCCATCGCGTTGTTCCAGGCGATCTCGGGGAGCGTCGTCCCGTAGACGTAGGCGGTGACCGTGGCGGCGGCGTAGTCGACGTCCATGCCCGTGAATCCGGCTGCCGCGAATATCTTGCGCATCCGGTCGGCTACCTGGATCGCTTGAGGGCCGAGGGCGGGCATCCGGCCGAGCAGGTCGGCCGACCACGGGTGGCGCAGCATCGCCGCGCGCATGCTGTAAGCCAGGACCGAGGTGGCCTCGCGCCAGCCCACTTCCTTGGGGTCGGGCACCTTCAGCTCGCCCCACATCTCGTCGTAGGCCAACTCGAGCAACTCGTCCTTGTTGGCGACGTACCAGTAGAGGCTGGTGGCGCCGGCGCTGAGTTTGGCGCCGAGCTTACGCATGCTCAGGCCGCCGAGCCCCTCCTCGTCCAGCAGCTCGATCGCGGCCCTGACGATCTCCTCGCGGCTGCGGCCCGGGCTCGTGGTCTTCCGCGGATCGCGGGTCCAGACGGAGGTGAACTGCTTGGCGCTCATACCCTCAGGATAAATGTACTCGCACACCGTGCGAGAGTTGTCGTACAGTGTGCGAGTGAACTCGAACACTGTACGAGACCCCCGTCGCTGGTGGATTCTCGTCGTCCTGTGCTTGGCGTTGCTGGTCCTGGTGGTCGACAACACCGTGCTCAACCTCGCCATCCCCTCCCTGAACGAGGAAATGGGCGCGACCCCGTCAGACATCCAGTGGATCATCGACGCCTACGTGCTGGCCTACGCCGGGCTCCTGCTCACCTCGGGCAGCCTGTCCGACAAGTACGGCCGCCGCCGCTTCCTCATCATCGGCTTGGTGTTCTTCGGCGGCGCGTCCCTGCTGGCCGTGCTCGTCACCGAGCCATGGCAGCTGATCGCCGCGCGGGGCCTGATGGGCATCGGCGGCTCGCTCGTCATGCCGTCCACCTTGTCGATCCTGATGACCGTGTTCGACGAGGCCGAGCGGCGCAAGGCCATGGCCGCCTGGAGCGCCGTGGCCCTGGTCGGCATGGTGTCGGGTCCGACCTTGGGCGGATTCATGCTGGAGCACTACTGGTGGGGCTCGGTCTTCCTGCTGAACGTCCCGATCGCGGCCGTCGCCATCGTGGCCGCGGTCGTCCTCATGCCCGAGAGCCGCAGCACCGGGCGGAAGATCGACCCGGTCGGCGTGGTGCTGTCGATCGTCGGCCTCACCGCCGCCGTCTACGTGATCATCGAGCGCGAGTGGAACATCCCCGTCATCGCGGTGGCCGTCATCGCTCTGGCCGCCTTCGTGGTCTGGGAGCGCACGCGGGAGCAGCCGATGCTGCCGCTTCACCTGTTCGCCAACCGCAACTTCAGCGGCGCGTCGTTCTCGATCCTGCTGATGGCTTTCGGCGCGGGCGCCGTAATGCTGATGCTCACCCAGTATCTCCAGTTCGTGCTGGGCTATGGGGAGATGCAGGCGGGCCTGGCCATGCTGCCCTACGCCGTGGCTGCGGCCGTCTTCAACGGCGTGGGCGCCGGGCTCGGGCAGAAGGTGAGCAACCGGGTGCTGATCGGCTCCGGGTTGCTGCTGATGGCCGGGGGCTTCGTCGTCATGGCGATGACCACCGGATACCTGCCGCTGCTCACCGGGCTGGTGTTCATGGGGATCGGCGGCGGCCTGGCGGGCCCGTCCGCCTACGCCTCGCTCATGGGCGCGATCCCGATGGAGCACGCCGGCGTCGGCTCGGCGCTCAACGACACCGTCCAGCAGGTCGGCATAGCGCTGAGCATCGCCATCCTCGGCAGCGTGCTGGCCGGGCAGTACACCTCGCAGATGCCGGCCGAACTGCCCGCCGAGGCCAGGGAGTCGATCGGGGCCGCCCACCTCATGGGCTTCCCCGAGGCCGCCAACGAGGCCTTCACCTCCGCCATGCACCTCGGCTCATGGGTGGGCGCCGCGTTCTGCGTGGCCGCCGCGCTGCTCGCGATGACCGTGCTGCGCCCCGCCCGGCCCGTCGCGGTCCTCGAGCCCGAGAAGGTCTAGCGGACACGGGGCTCCCGCATGCTCTCCAGGCTGTCGAGCTTGTGCGTGCGCTCGTCGTGGCCGATCTG